>NZ_JBEPKQ010000002.1:0-1108028 GCF_040544795.1 Ralstonia sp. 1138
CACTTCATTACTTGTTAGCTAGCGGATCGAAATCCGCCGCATCCAGTATTAAGCGCCCACACTTATCGGCTGTTTGCTTGTTAAAGAACTTCGCGATCAACTTTGTTCACCGCGTCGCTGCGTTGTCTGCAGCAGAGAAACGAGATTATGCAGAGCTTTTTCGTCGCTGTCAACAACTCGTCGAAGAATTTTTATCCGTCAACTCGCTGCCAACCACCACCCAGTCCACCGCCGATCACCTACCACCCAATCGACCGCAAACCCGCTCCACACCTGCTTCTCCACCACTCAACACCACCACCGCCACTTGCGTTTCGGCGCTGTGTTTTGCAGCGAGGGGCGAACTATAGGCGGGTTTCTCGAACGGCGCAAGCCCTTTCTTTTCATAGGGTCTTTTCTGCACTTTTGGCGGGCTACTGGGCTGGATGGGACCGTACCCAGCGCAGTTCCTTGGCAGCCCGCCGCCGCGCGCTGTCAGCGCGCTTGTGAAAGACGCTCACTATGGACAGCGGGGGCGGTGCCTTGAAGAGGTCTGCGACGCAAGCAAGCGAGACAGATGCATCGTGCACCTCGCCCAAGGCGTCCTGGAGTTTGCGCAAATGTCTCCGGTAACGCTTGGCTGCGTGGGCGCCGAGCGCCGGGTAGAAGGCTTCATATAGATAGCGCCACTGTTTGGCGGCGATGCGGGCTCGATGCAGACGCGGCGCAGGCGAACGCGTCGGGCGACGCCCGCGGCGAATCAGCTTCTCCCGAAGCGCCTGAGCCCGGGTACGGGCAAAGCGACGATGCCGCTCCGGCTGGTCTTCTATATGGAAGGCCGTGACCGCTCCTTCCAGCTCCAGCAGCGTTTCGCGCACATTCGGCGACGCCAACTCGGTGCGCAACTCCTCCCAAGCGCGGTTCCGGGCCTCTTTGGATTTGATAACCGCGGCCTCCAGCCAAGCCCGGCCCGCCTCGTCACTGTCGACGAGCGACTTCCGGACAGACGGAAGCCAATCGGAAAGCAGTACGTCCCACTCCCGTACGGGGCCGGTCGATGCAGCCAGCGCCCGCAGGCGAGGTTTCCACTGGTCGACAAAGCTGGCCGGCAGAACCGGGGCAAAGGTCACCCAAGCGGAACGCAGTCGGCGCAGGGTGACACGGAACTGGTGAAGATCTTCGTTACTGGGATTGGGTGCCGCCAGCTTGGCAAGTGCCTGGCGCAGAGCGGCAATGTGTTCAGTGACGATGCCCGCGAAGATCGAGAGGATTGCCGCATGTGAGTGCTTGCTCACTATGCTCTCCGTGTGACGAGTCTGAATGACGGGGAGGCACGCAAGGTGCGCGCCTTGTCATTTCACTGTAGTCGAGCGGGCGAAGACTGGAGAAAAGCAGGATTGAACGTCAGCGCGTTTCGCTGGCGACGATCACCTCGACCTCGGCGGCGCGAAGAACATCGGCCATCGGCTCGGGCACAGGGACGTCGGTGAAGAACTTGTCGATCTGCGAGACATGGCCCAGGCGGACAACAGCGCGACGACCGAACTTGGAGTGATCGGCCACGAGCCAGACTTCGCGGGACTGCTCGATGATGGACTGGGCGACGCGCACTTCACGATAGTCGTAGTCGAGCAGCGTGCCGTCTTCGTCGATGCTGGAGACGCCGATGATGCCGATATCGACGCGGAACTGCTTCATGAAGTCGATCGTGGCCTCGCCGACGATGCCCCGGTCGCGGTTGCGCACGAGGCCGCCGGCGACGATGACCTCCGCGTCCGGGCTGCCGGAGAGGATCGACGCGACGTTCAGATTATTGGTGATGACACGCAGACCACGGGGCCCGTTCTGGCCGACCAGCGCCTTGGACACCTCTTCGGTGGTCGTTCCAATATTGATGATGAGCGAGCGGCCGGGCTCGACGTGGCGCGCAACGACCTCGGCGATGCGCCGTTTGGCGTCGATGTGCAGGACCTGGCGCTGGTCGTAGTCGATGTTTTCGACCGACGACGGCAGGCCGACGCCGCCGTGGTACCGCGCGAGCAGGCGCTCGTCTTCGAGCTGGCGGATATCGCGACGGATGGTTTGCGTCGTGACGCCGAGCACGCGGGCAAGCGCGTCGACAGAGGCATCGCCGTGCTGGCGGACGTATTCGAGGATCTGGCGGTGTCGCGGAAGCATCAAGTCACGAAATGAACACAAACGAACATATGTGAGCGGATTAGGCGATTCCCTATGTTGCTTTATTTTCGCCCTTCACTAAACTATCCGCCAACGCGTCACTATTCGCAAGGAAAGGCGCGAAAATCAACAGATTTCAACCCATGCAACTCACTGACGCGTCGCATCTGGACTGTGATCTGCTGGTGGTCGGAGGCGGCATCAACGGCGTGGGTATCGCGCGTGATGCCGTGGGCCGTGGCCTGTCGGTGGTCTTGTGTGAAAAGGACGACCTGGCCCAGCACACCTCTTCGGCCTCGACCAAGCTGATCCACGGCGGGCTGCGGTACCTCGAATATTACGAATTCAGCCTGGTGCGCAAGGCGCTGCAGGAGCGCGAGGTGCTGCTTCGCATGGCGCCGCACATCATGTGGCCGCTGCGATTCGTGATGCCGCACGATGCTGCGCAACGCCCGGCGTGGATGATCCGCGCAGGCCTCTTCCTGTATGACCACCTCGCGCGTCGGCGCTTTCTGCCGGGTTCGGAGTCGATCAAGCTGGCGCGGCATCCGGCCGGCAAGCCGCTCAAGGCGGGTTACACGCGTGGCTTCGTCTATTCCGACGGCTGGGTGGACGACGCCCGCTTGGTCGTGCTCAACGCCCGCGATGCGGCGGACCGCGGCGCCCATATCCTCACCCGCACGCGCTGCCTGAACGCCGAACGACGCGCCGACGGCTGGCACGCCTCGCTGGCCGGCCCGGACGGTATCCGCTCGGTGCGCGCCAAGGCGATCGTCAATGCAGCGGGCCCGTGGGCGGCGGAATTCGCCCGCTCTGCCCACGCATTGCCGAGCACGCGGGGGCTGCGGCTGATCAAGGGCAGCCACATCGTGGTGCGGCGGATGTTCGATCACCCGTTCGCCTATATCTTCCAGAACCCGGACGGGCGGATCGTCTTTGCGATCCCGTACCAGAACGATTTCACCCTGATCGGCACGACGGATCTGGAATACAAGGGTTCGGTGGACCAAGTGGCCATCGATGCCGGCGAAATCCAGTATCTGTGCGAAATGGCTAGCCGCTATTTCACCCAGCAGCTGACGCCGGCCGACGTGGTGTGGAGCTACTCGGGCGTGCGGCCGCTGCTGGACGACAGCGCCGCCAACGCCTCGGCCATCACGCGCGATTACCTGGTCGAATGCGAGACCGGGGCCGACGGCGCCAGCGCGCCGCTCATCAACGTGTGGGGCGGCAAGATCACGACCTATCGCAAGCTGGCCGAAGAAGCGCTGGACCAACTCGCCCCGCATCTACCGCTGGCCGGCAAGCCTTCGTGGACGGCCACCGCATCGCTGCCGGGCGGCGATCTGGAAGCGCCGGGGCAACTGGTTGCCGAATACACCTTCGACGACTTTGTGACGCGCCTGCAAAAACGTTTGCCGTGGCTGCCGACCCAGCTGGGGCTGCGCTATGCGCACCAGTACGGCACCCGCGTGAACACACTGCTGGCTGGCGCCACGCGACTGGAAGAGTTGGGCGCCGAAGTGACGCCCGGCCTGTATGAAGCCGAAATCCGTTACCTGATCGAACATGAATGGGCCCGCACGGCGCAGGACATCCTGTGGCGGCGGACCAAGCTGGGGCTGCACGCCAGCGATGCCGACCGCAGCCGGCTGGAAGGCTGGCTGGCGCGGCATCTGCCGGAAGGCCAGACCGCTCCAGTTGCGGAACGGGCGCCCTGAAGCACCAGGGGCTGGGCGCCCGAACCAAGACATCAAGAAATCAAAGCAGTAAGACGGGAGACATCAATTGATTCTGGAACTGGACCAGGTTACGGCCATGGTCGGGGCGCAGACGCATCTGTACCCGACCAGCCTGCGGCTGGCGCCCGGCGCCATCAATGTGCTGCTCGGGCCGACGCAAGCCGGCAAGACCACGTTGATGCGCATCATGGCCGGGCTGGACCGGCCGACCACCGGCCGCGTACTGGTCGACGGCAAGGACGTGACGGGCGTGGGAGTGCGCGATCGCAATCTGGCGATGGTGTACCAGCAATTCATCAACTACCCGGCGATGACGGTGTACGACAACATCGCCTCGCCGCTGCGCCTGCAGGGCACCAACAAGGGCGAGATCGATACGCGCGTGCGTGCCGTCGCCTCCAAGCTGCACATCGACCACCTGCTGCAGCGCCTGCCGGCCGAGCTGTCGGGCGGCCAGCAGCAACGCTGCGCGCTGGCGCGGGCGCTGGTCAAGCGGGCACCGCTGGTGCTGCTGGACGAGCCGCTCGTCAACCTCGACTACAAGCTGCGCGAGGAACTCCGCGCCGAGCTGGCATCGCTCTTTGCTGATGGCGGCACGACCGTCGTGTACGCCACTACCGAGCCGCAGGAAGCGCTGCTGCTGGGCGGCCACACCGTCGTCATGCATGAAGGCCGCGTGCTGCAAGACGGCCCGACGCTCGACATGTACGAAGTGCCGGTGTCGGTCAATGCGGCGGCCATCTTCAACGACCCGCCGATGAATGTGCTGGACGCCACCGTGGTGGAAGGCAACCGGATCCGCCTGCCGCAAGGCATCGACGTTGCATGGACGCGTCCGCTGCCGATGGCGGCCGGCACGCGCTGCCGCATCGGCCTGCGTCCGAGCCACATCCGCCTGTCGCCGCGCAACGGTGGCGCGGTCGCCCTGCCGGGCACGGTGGAACTGGCCGAGCTGTCGGGGTCCGAAACGTATCTGCACGTACGGGCGCAGGCTGTCGGCCAGTCGAACACCATCGGCCTGGTCGCGCAGTTGCCGGGGGTGCATCAGTTCGAACTGGGCGCGGCGCTGGAGGTGTTTGTCGATCCGGCCGAACTGTTCCTGTTCGACGAAGCGGGCAAGCTGGTGAGCGCGCCCAAGCAGGGAGGCGCACATGGCACGCATTGAATTCCGCAACCTGGGGCACAGCTACCGCCCCAATCCGCAAAGCCTGTCGGACTACGCGCTGCAGCCGATGAACATGACGTGGCGCGACGGCGGTGCCTATGCACTGCTCGGCCCGTCGGGCTGCGGCAAGTCCACGCTGCTGAACATCATCTCGGGGCTGCTCACGCCGTCCGAAGGCCAGGTGCTCTTCGACGACCGCGACGTCACGCACGCCAGTCCGCGCGAGCGCAACATCGCGCAGGTGTTCCAGTTCCCGGTCATCTACGACACGATGACCGTGTTCGACAACCTCGCCTTCCCGCTGCGTAACCGCAAGACGCCGGAAGCCGAAGTGAAGAAGCGCGTGGAGGAAGTGGCCGAGATCCTCGAGCTGCAGCACGCGCTCAAGCGCCGCGCCTCCGGTCTGGCGGCCGACGCCAAGCAGAAGATCTCGCTGGGCCGCGGCCTGGTGCGCAAGGACGTGGCGGCCATCCTGTTCGACGAGCCGCTCACCGTCATCGATCCGCACCTGAAGTGGCAACTGCGTCGCCAGCTCAAGAAGATTCACCAGCAGCTCAAGCTCACGCTGATCTACGTGACGCACGACCAGGTGGAAGCGCTGACCTTTGCCGACGAGGTGGTCGTCATGACCGAAGGCAAGGTCGTGCAGCAAGGCGGGCCGGAAGCGCTGTTCGAGCGGCCGGACCATACCTTCGTCGGCTACTTCATCGGCAGCCCGGGCATGAACCTCTACCCGGTGACGGTGGATGGCGACGTGATTGCACTGGGTGATCAGCGCCTGACGGTCGGGCGCGACACGCTCGCCACGCTCAAGAACACGAACGGTTCGCTCAAGCTCGGCATCCGCCCGGAGTTCGTCCAGCTGGCCGCACCGGGGGAAGTCGGGACCGTGGCAGCCAACGTGCACCAGGTGCAGCAACTCGGTACGCACCAGCTGCTGACCGCCAGCCTCGGCGAGGCCGGCGGCCTGCCCATCAAGGCCAAGCTGCCGAACGAAGTGAGCGTAACGGAATCGCGCGTATGGCTGCGCCTGGATGCGCCGCAGACGCTGTATTACAGCAATGACGAGAGGATCGGCCGATGAACAAGCCGCTCAACAACAAGGCGTGGTTCCTGATCCTGCCGGTGTTCCTGTGCGTGGCGTTCTCCGCCATCCTGCCGCTGATGACGGTGGTGAACTACTCGGTGCAGGACATCATCAGCCCCGAGCAGCACGTGTTCGTGGGCGTCGACTGGTTCCGCCAGATCCTGCGTGACGGCGATCTGCAGGACGCCCTCACCCGGCAGCTGATCTTCTCGCTGTGCGTGCTGGCGGTGGAAATTCCGCTGGGCATCGGCCTGGCGCTGTCGATGCCCTCGAAGGGCTGGAAGGCGTCGGCTGCGCTGGTGGTGCTCGCCATGCCGCTGCTGATTCCCTGGAACGTGGTCGGCACGATCTGGCAGATCTTCGGGCGCTCCGATATCGGCCTGGCCGGTTATTGGCTCAACCAGATGGGCATCGATTACAACTACACGTCGCACTCGTTCGACGCGTGGATCACCGTGCTGATCATGGACGTGTGGCACTGGACGCCGCTGGTGGCGCTGCTGGCCTATGCCGGCCTGCGCTCGATCCCGGATGCCTTCTACCAGGCCGCCGAGATTGACGGTGCCAGCCGCCTGGCCGTGTTCCGCTACATCCAGCTGCCGAAGATGCGCGGCGTGCTGATGATCGGCGTGCTGCTGCGCTTCATGGACAGCTTCATGATCTACACCGAGCCGTTCGTGCTGACCGGCGGCGGCCCCGGCAATGCCACGACGTTCCTGTCGCAGTACCTGACGCAGAAGGCGGTCGGTCAGTTCGACCTGGGCCCGGCGGCGGCATTCTCGATCGTGTACTTCCTCATCATCCTGCTGTTCTGCTTCGTCCTCTACAACTGGATGCAACGCATGGGCAGCGCCAGCACGGCCGTGGGAGACGACCATGCCTAAGCAGAACAACAACAACGAGCACAAGCGCAAGATTGCCCGCGCGATCACGCTGGCGGTGTATGTGGCGTTTGCCGTGCTGCCGCTGTACTGGATGTTGAGCATGTCGCTCAAGACCAACGAGGAGACCCTGGCCGGCTTCTCGATCTGGCCGAAGCTCGTCACATTCGACAACTACAAGATCATCTTCACCGACCCGTCGTGGTACTGGGGTTACATCAACTCCATCATCTACGTGACGATGAACACGGTGCTCTCGACCGTGGTAGCGCTACCGGCGGCCTACGCCTTCTCGCGCTACCGTTTCCTGGGCGACAAACACATGTTCTTCTGGCTGCTGACGAACCGCATGACGCCGCCTGCGGTGTTCCTGCTGCCGTTCTTCCAGCTGTATTCGACGGTCGGCCTGATGGACACGCACCTGGGCGTGGCGCTGGCGCACATGCTGTTCAACGTGCCGCTGGCGGTGTGGATTCTCGAAGGCTTCATGTCGGGCATCCCGCGCGAGATCGACGAGACGGCCTACATCGACGGCTACAGCTTCCCGAAGTTCTTCCTGAAGATCTTCCTGCCGCTCATCAAGGCCGGCGTGGGCGTGACGGCGTTCTTCTGCTTCATGTTCAGCTGGGTGGAACTGCTGCTCGCGCGCACGCTGACTTCGGTCGATGCCAAACCCATCACCGCGGTGATGACGCGCACGGTGTCGGCCTCGGGCATGGATTGGGGCGTGCTGGCCGCAGCGGGTGTGCTGACGATCATTCCCGGCGCGCTGGTGATCTGGTTTGTGCGGAACTACATTGCGAAGGGTTTCGCGATGGGCCGCGTCTAAAACAAGAACGGGAGACACAGCCATGTTCAGCTGGATGGCCTGGACGCCCGAAGTGGCGATCTTCTTCGGCTGCATCGCCCTGATGCTGGCCAGCATGACGGTCTGGGAGGTGGTTCGGCCCACGGTGGAGCGCAAGGGCTTCCTGCCCATTGCCACCACCCGCGGCGAC
Organism: Ralstonia sp. 1138; assembly: GCF_040544795.1. Classification (NCBI taxonomy): domain Bacteria; kingdom Pseudomonadati; phylum Pseudomonadota; class Betaproteobacteria; order Burkholderiales; family Burkholderiaceae; genus Ralstonia; species Ralstonia sp. 1138. Next base: position 8,031 of record NZ_JBEPKQ010000002.1, read on the forward strand.
CGCCTCTTCATCGGCCTGCTGACCGCGGCCTATATCAACCTGGCGTGGGTTGGGCTCACGTCGGAAGAGACGAGCGCCTGGGGCGGCTTCATCGCCTCGATGGTGGTGCTGCTGATCGTGATGTGGCGCGGCTGACGCGCCATCGGTGCATTTGAATTTGCAGGTCCGGAGGCATCAGCACGGGTTGATGCCTCCACGCCCAAATTGACGTACGGGCACAGGCATTCCACCACGCTCCCCGCGTCGGAATGCCGGATGTTTTCGCTGCGGGGAGAACAACAAGCTAACCAAGCACGAGGAGATACCGATGAAAACATCCTGGCGCATGACGCTTCAGATCAGTGCCATCGCACTGGCGAGCGCCCTGGCAGTCGGCGCAGCCCATGCCGGCGAAGCCGAAGCCAAGAAGTGGATCAGCAGCGAATTCCAGCCCAGCACGCTGTCGCAAGACAAGCAGATGGCGGAAATGAAGTGGTTCATCGACGCCGCAGCCAAGCTCAAGGCCAAGGGCGTGACCGAGATCCACGTCGTGTCGGAAACGCTCGACACGCACGCCTATGAATCGAAGACGCTGGCCAAGGCCTTCGAAGAAATCACCGGCATCAAGGTCAAGCACGACATCATGCAGGAAGGCGATGTCGTCGAAAAACTGCAGACCTCGATGCAATCCGGCAAGAGCATCTATGACGGCTGGATCTCCGACTCCGACCTGATCGGCACGCACTACCGCTACGGCGTGATCATGCCGCTGTCCGACTACATGTCGGGCGAAGGCAAGGAGTTCACCAACCCCGGCCTGGATCTGAAGGATTTCATCGGCACGAGCTTCACCACGGCGTCCGACGGCAAGCTGTATCAGCTGCCCGACCAGCAGTTCGCCAACCTGTACTGGTTCCGCGCCGACTGGTTCGCCCGCAAGGACCTGCAGGACAAGTTCAAGGCCAAGTACGGCTACGACCTGGGCGTGCCCGTCAACTGGACGGCCTATGAAGACATCGCCAACTTCTTCACCAACGACGTGAAGGAGCTGGACGGCAAGCGCGTTTACGGCCACATGGATTACGGCAAGAAGGACCCGTCGCTCGGCTGGCGCTTCACCGACGCCTGGCTGTCGATGGCAGGCTCCGCCGACAAGGGCATCCCGAACGGCCTGCCGGTCGACGAATGGGGCATCCGCGTCGACGAGAAGGACAAGTGCACCCCGGTGGGCGCATCGGTCTCGCGTGGCGGCGCCACCAACAGCCCGGCCGCCGTGTACGCCCTCACCAAGTACATCGACTGGATGAAGAAGTACGCGCCGCCCGAGGCGACCGGCATGACCTTCAACGAAGCCGGCCCGGTGCCCGCGCAAGGCCACATCGCCCAGCAGGTGTTCTGGTACAGCGCCTTCACGGCGCCGATGACCAAGCCGGGCCCGGTCGTGAACGCCGACGGCTCGCCCAAGTGGCGCATGGCCCCGTCGCCGCACGGCCCGTACTGGAAGGACGGCATGCAGAACGGCTACCAGGACGTCGGCTCGTGGACGTTCTTCAAGTCCACCCCGTTCGAGCGCCGCTCGGCCGCGTGGCTGTACGCGCAGTTCGTCACGTCGAAGACCGTGTCGCTCAAGAAGTCCATCACCGGCCTCACGTTCATTCGTGACTCCGATATCCACAGCGACTACTTCACCAAGAACGCGGCCAAGTACGGCGGCCTGATCGAGTTCTACCGCAGCCCGGCCCGCGTGGCCTGGACCCCGACCGGCAACAACGTGCCCGACTATCCGAAGCTGGCACAGCTCTGGTGGAAGAACGTCGCCACGGCCGTCACGGGCGAGAAGACGCCGCAAGGCGCGATGGACAACCTGGCCAAGGAAATGGACCAGGTGATGGGCCGCCTGCAGCGCGCGGGCATGAAGAACTGCGCGCCCAAGCTGAACCCGGAAAGCGATCCGTCGAAGTGGCTGTCGACCGAACACGCCCCGTGGAAGAAGCTCGACAACGAGCGTCCGAAGGGTGAGACGGTGGCCTACGACAAGCTGCTCGCAGCCTGGAAGGCCGGCAAGGTACGTTAATCCGCGCGCGTCCGCCGGTCGCCAACACGGGGCCGGCGGGCTACCATGCCTGCATTCGTTTCACATGCCGCCGGGCCGGCTGATCGTGCCCGGCGGCCACTCTTTTCTGCCTTATGGAATACCTCCTCGCGCTCGACCAGGGCACGTCCAGCTCACGCGCCATCGTCTTCAACCGCGCCGGCCAGATCGTCGCCAGCGCCCAGCAGGAGTTTCCCCAGCATTTCCCGCAGCCCGGCTGGGTCGAGCATGACCCGTTCGACATCTGGAACAGCCAGCTCGCCACCTGCCGCGCCGCACTCGAACAAGCCAAGCTGTCCGCCGCCGACATGGCCGCGCTTGGCATCACCAACCAGCGCGAAACCACCATGGTGTGGGAGCGCGCCACGGGCAAACCGATCTTCAACGCCATCGTCTGGCAGGACCGCCGCACCGAAGCCATCTGCGAGCGCCTGCGCGCCGAGGGCCTGGAAGACGAGGTACGCAAGCGCACCGGCCTGATCATCGACCCGTATTTTTCAGCCACCAAGCTGCGCTGGATTCTCGATCACGTGGATGGCGCCCGCGAGCGCGCCGCGCGTGGCGAACTCGCCTTCGGCACCATCGACAGCTGGCTCGTCTGGCAACTCACGCGCGGCCGCCTGCATGTGACCGACGTATCGAACGCTTCCCGCACGATGCTGTGGAACATCCACACCGGCGAATGGGATGCGGACCTGATGCGTGCACTCGACATCCACCCGAGCCTGTTGCCGGAGGTGCACCCGTCCGCGTATCAATTTGGGCAGACCGATGCCGACTGGCTCGGCGCCTCGCTCACGATTGGCGGCATTGCCGGCGACCAGCAATCCGCGTTGTTCGGCCAGGCGTGCTTCAAACCCGGCATGGCCAAGAACACCTACGGCACCGGCTGCTTCATGCTGCTCAACACGGGCGACAAGGCGGTCCAGTCGCACAACGGGCTGATCAGCACGGCCGCCTGCCAGAGCGGCACGGCGCGCAGCTACGCACTCGAAGGCAGCGTGTTCGTGGGCGGTGCTGTGGTGCAGTGGCTGCGCGACGGCCTACGCGCCATCCAGCGCTCTGCCGACGTCGAAGGCCTGGCCGCCTCGGTGCCCGATTCCGGCGGCGTGGTGTTCGTGCCGTCGTTCACGGGGCTGGGTGCGCCGTACTGGGACCCCACCGCGCAGGGCGCGATCGTCGGCCTGTCGCGCGGCACGACGATCGGCCACATTGCCCGAGCCGCGCTGGAGTCGATTGCCTTCCAAAGCACCGCGCTGCTGCAGGCCATGACGCGCGATGCCGTTTCCACCATCTCGGAACTGCGCGTGGACGGCGGCGCGTCGGCCAACAACCTGCTGCTGCAGTTCCAGGCTGACCTGCTCGGCATTCCAGTCGTCCGTCCGGAGATCATCGAAACCACAGCGCTCGGCGCGGCCTACCTAGCCGGCATCGCCACGGGCTTCTATCGTGATGAAGCGGAAGTCGCGCAGCAATGGCGTGCGTCCCGCACGTTCCACCCTGTCATCAGCCGCGACGAGGCCGCGCACCGCATCGCCCAGTGGGAAATGGCCGTCGCCCAGGTCCGCCTGCCGACCACGCGCGGCCACTGAAGGGGCAGTTCGAGGTAAAAAAAAGGCGGCCCGAAGGTCGCCTTTTTTCTTGGTTCGGCCAGCGGCTTACTTGCCTTCGCTGTTCGGCGTCTGGGCGGGCCCGCCTTGTTCGCTCATCGCCTCCTTGCGCTTGGCGCGGGCTTCCTTCTTCTCGGCCTTGCGGTTGGCCTTGGCAGCCTTCTTCTCTTCCTTGTAGGCAGCCTTGGCGTCGGACTTGCGAGCCTTGTATTCGTCGCTCGCGGCCTTGTCGTCAATGCGCTTCTGCACCAGCGGGTCAGACGACGAAGTGGCCGGCCCGCCTTGCGGGGCGGTCTGCACGGTGCCGGTGGTCTGCGGTGAAGTCTGCGGTGCCGGCGTCATCTGGGCGAAAGCAGCCGACGCAGCAAACGTGGCGGCAACGGCGAGGGCGGTTTTCAGGCGCAGTTCAATCATGGTTGAGCTCCTTCTTTTACAAAAACGCGGAATGGACTGACCACATAAGCGGCGCACGAAGCACCCGGAGTGATCTCGGCGCACATCAACGGCGCGCGCCGGACGTTGCAAATCACAACACCCATCCCGTCGCAAGAAGCGCTCCCGACCCATCGACTACACTGCGCGCTGTTGCTTCCCTCCCGTGCGCCGTGTCCAACCACACCCCTGATTTCGTCCTGCTCGACCCGCCCGCCGACGCCCTCAACTTGGACGCCGACGCCGCCGCCCTTCATGTCGCGACCGTGCAGCGCTGGCTGGAAGACGCCGTCATCGGCCTGAACCTCTGTCCGTTCGCCAAGGCCGTCCACGTCAAGCGGCAGGTTCGATACGCCGTCAGCCGCGCCACGATGGACGGCGACGTGCTCGACCACCTACGTGCCGAAGCCGACCTGCTGCACACCACCCCCGCCGCACAGATCGACACCACGCTGCTGATCGTCCCCGCCCTGGCCGACTTCCTCGACTTCCACTCGCTCACGGAACGCGCCGAATCCGTACTCGCCAAGGCCGGCTACGAAGGCGAACTGCAACTGGCCAGCTTCCACCCCGATTTCGTCTTCGCCGACGCGGAGCCTGACGACATCGCCAACGCCACCAACCGCGCACCGGCCCCCATCCTGCATCTGCTGCGCGAAGACAGCATCGCCCGCGCCGCCGCTGCCTTCCCCGACGCAGCCGACATCTACGAACGCAATATCGCGACGATGGAAAAGCTCGGCCCCGAAGGCTGGGCAGAAATGGCGAAGACGTTCAGCAAGGCCCCGCCCCGCGATTAACCAACTGACCAAAAGCAGCGACGGTGTGGCCGTTGATGCCCTAGATGGCGCCTTGAATTTCTGTTGCAGGGAGGAAAAAGAAGGGAGGCCTGTCTGAGCGCAGCGAGTTTGCCTCCCTTCCCTCCCTGCGACATAAATTCAAGGAATCCTTCGCCATCTCGGGCGCGCCTTTCTTTGCTTACTTTCTTTGGCAAGACAAAGAAAGTGAGTCGCCCCCGGCAGGGGGTGAAACAGGGGATAGACCGGCACCAGCCATAAAAGCCGACGCCTCAAGAAACCCGTCTCACACGCCTCGATCCACCGGCGGCGTCCACTGATACGCCCAAGTCTCAGAAAGCAATCGCTCCCCCGACTGCAACGTCAGCAACAACTCAATCGGCGCATTGCTCGCATCCGGCACCACATCAAACATCGCCCGGACGCCATCGATGCTCGCGAGCGGCCGCGCCGATGCAATCTCCACCCGCCCGCGCGACGCGCGGATGACAGGCTCCACGGTCGACCCCGCCGTACTGCGCCCCAGCCGCGACAGCTCGCCGCCGGCAAAGTCCACGACAAACCGCCACGAGAAGTATTTGCGCGGCTGCCCCACCACCCCGCCAATGCCCGTGCGCGTCGCCACCACGCGCGCCAGTGGCGAGGCCGCCGCAGGCTGCGCGCCCCACGTCAGCCGATAGCCAAACGCCAGTTCCTGCCCAGCATGCGGCGCCACGGCCGGCCGCCAGAACGCGACGATGTTGTCGAACGTTTCATCGTTGGCCGACAGTTCCACCAGTTCGACCGCGCCCTCGCCCCAGCCATGGGTCGGTTCGACCCACACGCTCGGGCGCTTCTCGTAGAACACGCCGTCATCCTGATAGTGATCGGGATTCCGGTCACGCTGCAGCAGGCCGAAGCCGCGCGGGCTGTCGTCGGCAAAGCGCTGGCTGCGCAGCATGGGCGGATTGGCCAGCGGCCGCCAGATCCACTCGCCCGAACCACGCCAGATGGCCAGGCCATCGGAATCATGGATTTCCGGGCGCCAGTCCGACGCACGCCAGCGGCGCGCGGCACTGTGGCGATCGCCGGCGCGGTCGGTGCGGTCGTTTTCGCCGTAGAGGAACATGCTGGTCAGCGGGGCGATGCCCAGACGGTCGATCGGCTTGCGCACGTAAAGCGTGGCGGCCACGTCCATCACCAGCGTGTCGCCGGGGCGGATGTCGAAGCGGTAGACGCCGGCCACGCTGGGTGAATCGAGCAATGCGTAGACACGCAACGTATCGGCATCGGCGGCCGGGCGCACCAGCCAGAATTCCGTGAAGTCCGGAAATTCTTCCGCACGCGGCAGGCCGGTATCGATCGCCAGGCCGCGCGCCGACATGCCGTACTGCCACTGCCCGCCGACGGCGCGGAAGTAGCTCGCGCCCAGGAAAGCGGCCACATCGCGCGTCGGGTCCGCCTTGGTCGTCAGCCGGAAACCCGCGAAGCCGAGGTCAGCCGGTAGCGCCCGGTGATCCAGCCCGCTCCTGCCGTAATCGAACATGGCCGGGTCATAGGCAATCAAGCGGGCCTGGCCGTCCACCACCTCGTGCATCTGCACGGCCGACTTGAAGAACAGCCCGAGGTGGAAGAATTTCGCCTCGAACGGCAAGTGCTGTCCGGCCCACAATGCGTGATCGGGGCGATAGCCAATCGATTGATAGCCGTCCCAACCGAGCGTGGCCAGCGGTGGGGGCAACTGCGTGCTGCGCGGCCGGTAGGGCCGTGCGGCCAAGGCCCGTGCACGCGCCAGCAGGCGGACTTCGTCAAACGGTTCGGAGGCGCCAGCGGCGGGGCCGGGCGTGGCGCTGCGGGACAAACCAGGAGCCAGGGCAAGCAGCCCGGCGGCCAACTGCTTGAGCAGGTCGCGACGGTGCATGGATCGGGGCAGGACCAGGGGATGAGCCAGGGGTGATTCATCTTCGCACAACCCACGCCCAGGCAGCATCCGGCAAAAACCTTTCATTGGACCCACAACCCTGCACGGTGACCGGGATTGGCTCAGTTGTGCGTGGCGCGGGGCCGCCACTTGGAGCACAATCCCGGGTCTGTTCACATATAGAACGTATGTACGTCGCCTATGGTGAACAGAACAGATACGAGCAGCCGGCCTGGCTAGAACGGGTCGACGCCCGCCACGATCATCACGGCGCACATGCTTTCACGACCCTCCACGCCCCCGCCGCCCGATACGGCCACGACCGAACCGTCCGCCGCGATTGCGGCTGCGCTGGAATCGTTCGACCGCTACTACGACGACGTCCTGTTGCCCATGTGGCTGGGGCCCGGTTGGAACGCGCAGGCCGGTCTCTGCTATGAGGCGCTCGTCGTCGACAACGGTGCACTCGCGCCGGCGTCCACCGCGCGCTACCGGGCGATGGCCTGTGCGCGGCAGTTGTATACCTTTGCGCGCGCCACGCAGCTCTCCAACCGCCACCGCGATCTCTGCGCCGAACGCGCCGCCGCGCTGTGTCACGCGCTGGACACGCGCTTTCGCGACACGATCCACGGCGGCTGGCTGTTTGCGATCGACAGCGCGCTGGCCCCGCACGACACCACCAAGGATCTGTACACGCACGCCTTTGTGCTGTTTGCCGCCGCACATTGGCTGGCCGTGAGCGAAGACCCGCGTGCTGCCGCGCTGATGCACGACGCGCACGACGTGATCACCCGCAGCTTTGCACGCGCCGGTGCCAAGCCGCTGCCGGTTGCCTCCATGGATGGCGCGTTCAGCACCACGCTGGCCGGCGTCGCGCAGAACCCGGTGATGCACCTGACCGAGGCGTACCTGGCCGCCGCCGCGCTGGACGAGCCGCCCGCGTGGGCCGAGGCCGGCGTGCGGACGCTGGCCGAGGGCATCCTGGCGCGCTTCATCGATACGCGCACGGGCAGCATCGCCGAGTTGCCCGTTGACGAAGCCAGCACCGACAACCGCATCGAACCCGGTCACCAGTTCGAATGGTTCTATCTCGTGCGCGCACACGCCGACGTCTTTACGCGGTCCGAAGCCGGGCGCCATCTGGCCGAGACCCTCGCCCGCGCGGTGAATGCCGCCTGCGCCGATGGCGTGGACCCGGCCACGCAGGGCGTGTGTCTGTCGCTCAACCTGGACGGCACGATGCGCGACGCCTGCCAGCGTATCTGGGCGCAAACCGAATACGGCCGCGCCCTCGCGTTGTGCACCGAGACGCAGGGCGCCATGCTCGCGCGCCTGCTGCCGGCGTGGTCTGCGCGCTTCCTGCATGCGCAAGGCTGGAACGAAGTGATCGACCCCGCCGGCCAGCGCCTGCGCGCCGACATGCCGTCAAGCACGCCGTACCACATCACCACCTTTTACGAGGCGGCCCGCAGCGCGCTGACCGGCTCGCCCGCACGTTGTACCCAAGCTGTTGAGTGAGACCCATCATGCATACCTCCAACCCCAACGAATCCAAGGCCCGCACCGTCTTCCGGGTGGTTAGCGGCAACTTCCTGGAGATGTACGACTTCATGGTCTATGGCTATTACGCCAAGGCCATCGCCGACACCTTCTTCCCCGCCGGCAACGAGTTCCTCTCGCTGATGCTGTCGCTGGTGACCTTTGGCGCCGGCTTCCTGATGCGGCCCCTGGGCGCGATCTTCCTGGGCGCGTACATCGACCGTCACGGCCGCCGCACGGGCCTGATCGTCACGCTGGCGCTCATGGCCTGCGGCACGCTGCTGATCGCGCTGGTGCCGGGCTATGCCACCATCGGGCTGGCGGCGCCGCTGCTGGTGCTGATCGGCCGGTTGCTGCAAGGCTTCTCGGCCGGTGTCGAGCTGGGCGGTGTGTCGGTCTACCTGGCCGAAATCGCCACCCCGGGCAAGAAGGGCTTCTTCGTGAGCTGGCAGTCGGCCAGCCAGCAGGTGGCGGTCATGTTTGCCGCGCTGCTGGGCGTGCTGATGTCGTACCTGCTGCCGCCGTCCGAGATGAGCGCATGGGGCTGGCGCGTGCCGTTCCTGATCGGCTGCCTGATCGTGCCGTTCCTGTTCATCATCCGCCGCTCGCTGCAAGAGACCGAGGAGTTCCAGAAGCGCAAGCACCGTCCGGACCTGCGCGCCGTGTTCCGCTCGATGGGCCAGAACTGGCGCCTGGTGGGCGCAGGCACGCTGATGGTCGTGATGACCACGGTGTCGTTCTACCTGATCACCGCCTACACGCCGACCTTCGGCAAGAGCGTGCTGCACCTGTCGGACATGGACAGCCTGATCGTCACGCTGTGCGTGGGCGCGTCGAACTTCTTCTGGCTGCCGGTGATGGGCGCGGTGTCCGACCGCGTCGGCCGCCGCCCGCTGCTGATCCTCTTTACCGTGCTGATGCTGGTGACGGCGTACCCGGCCATGCAGTGGCTGGTGAGCGCACCGTCGTTCGCCCGCATGCTGATCGTGCTGCTGTGGCTGTCGTTCCTGTATGGCAGCTACAACGGCGCGATGGTGGTCACGCTCACCGAGATCATGCCGCCGGAAGTGCGCACCACGGGTTTCTCGCTGGCGTACAGCCTGGCCACGGCGATCTTCGGTGGCTTCACCCCGGCGATTGCCACATGGCTGATCCACGAAACGGGCAACAAGGCGATGCCTGGCGTGTGGGTGTCGTTTGCCGCGCTGTGCGGGTTGATTGCCACGCTGGCGATTGTGAAGCCGGCGGGCAGGCATGAGCATGGGGCGGGGACGGCGCCTGTGGCTTAACTGGTCTCGTGGATGAATGAACGCCTCTCAGAGGGGATCTCTCTGAGGGGCGTTTTGCTTTTTGGGTTTTTGGTTTTTGCTGGGATTTTTGTTGGTGGTCCACCTCCCTTTCGTTCCCTGCCGGGACCGACTTACTTTTCTTTGTCTTGCCAAAGAAAAGTAAGCAAAAGAAAGGCGCGCCCGAGATGGCGAAAGACTCCTTGAATTTGTGTGACCGTGCGGGGAAGGAGGCAAACTCGCTGCGCTCAGACAGCCTCCTTCCTTGATCCGCCCGCTCACAAAAATTCAAGGCGCCATCAAGGGCTCAACGTCAAAAGAAAAAGGCCAACCCATCGCGCGGTTGGCCTTTGTCGTTTGGGCCTGCGCCCAGAGTGTTTGGCTTTGTCCTTTGACTTTCCTGCCCTTGATGGCGCCTTCAATTTTTGTAAGCGGGCGGAAACAAGGCGGGGAACTGTCTGAGCGCAGCGAGTTTTCCCCGCCTCCGCCCGGTTACGGAAATTGAAGGAGTCTTTCGCCATCTCGGGCGCGCATTTCTTTGCTTACTTTCTTTGGGCAAGACCAAAGAAAGTGAGTCAGCCCCGGCAGGGGATGAAACAAGGGATGCACCACCAACAAAGAAACCCCCGCTCCTACCAACTTCCAACCCCGACATTCAGTACAACAAGCTCCACATGCGCGAGCGCTACTGAATCACCAGCCCATTCGGCCCCACCACCCCCAACTCCACATAATTCGACCCCGGACGCGTGCGGTCCGAAAAATCCACCACAAACCCGCCACCCACATCGAAGTTGCGCAAATGGGCCAGCTCGCGGCGCACTTGGTCGCGCGTGGGCTTGGGGCCGGCGCGGCGCACGGCTTCGGCCAGCACCTTGGCGGCCACAAAGCCTTCCACCGCCCGGAATGACAGTTCGACATCCTTGGCGCCGACGGCTGTGCGTGCGCGGTTGAATTCGCGGATGACGGGGTTCACGCCCTTGCCAGGGTTAGGCATCACGAGCGCGAGGGAATAGCCGCGCACCGCGTCGATGCCGGCCACCTTGAGCAGGATGCCCGGATCAATCGACGACAACCCGAGCAGCTGCGCCCCACCGCCGCGCGCGCGGTATTGCTTGATGAATTGCGCGGCGGGCTCCGCCGTGGCGCCCAGGAAGATGGCCTGCACATCGGCGCCGAGCAGCTTGTCGACCGCGGCGCTCACCGAGGCCGTATTGCGCGGGTACGAAGCCGTGGCCCCAATCGTGAGCTTGTACGGCTTGAGCGTGCGCTCCACGCCGGCCAGCACCTCCTTGCCCAGCGCATCGTCCTGATACAGCACGCCGATGCGCGTGACGCCGATGGTGACGAGCGCACCCACCATCTTGTCGATCTCCTGCTGATAGCTGGCCTTGATGGGAAACACCAGCGGATCGCCGGTCATGCTGGAGGCACCGGTGGCGGGGCCGACGAGCGGCAGGTTGGCTTCGGCCAGCACGCCGTTGCGCATGAGCGCTTCCACATTGGCGGTGCCGACCACGGTGAGCGCTGCCACCGGGTTGTCGATCTTGGCCATGTCGCGCACGTTGCGGACGGTCTGCTCGACCTTCTGCTCGTCGTCGCGGGCGACCAGGCGGATGGTTTCGCCGTTGATGCCGCCGTCCAGGTTGAGCCAGTCGAAATACAGCCGTGCGCCGGCGTTGAGCGCCCGCCCCGTCGCGGCCTGGGTGCCGGACAGCGGCAAGGATTGGATGATGCTGATGTCGGCGTGGGCGGCTGGCGCTGTCAACGCGGCCATGCATGCCACCCACGTGGCAAGCGCGGCCCATGGCCGCAACCATCCCATCGCCCCGCGCGCCCCCCGGCTACGCGTGTGATTTCCCGTTTGCATTGTTCGCACCCATTTCGCCGCGTGCCTCGTGGGCAACGGCGTTTTTGTCGAGACCGCTTCGGCAGTCCGCTTTCTAGTGTGGCGCCCCACATCATCGGCGCCGGGCGATAGCCTGCCATCGACGTCTGGCTTCGACAAGTCCTGGCGCCGCATTTACACTGGCCCGACCGTTTCTGTCGCAAACCCGCCATGCCACAGCGCCTCCTGCCCACCGATATCGAAGGCCGCACACCGCCCTCAGCGGCGCATCCGGTGCGGCTTTACACGCGGCAGATGGAGGCCAACACGCGCTTCCCGCGCCACACGCATCCGTGGGCGCAGGTGGCGTATAGCCACAACAGCGTGCTGCGCGTGCAGGCCGGCGACACCGCCTGGGTGGTGCCGCCTTCGCGGGCGATCTGGATTCCGCCCGGCATCGAGCACGAAGTGTGGGTGGTCGAGGCGGCCTTCCTGCGTACGCTGTATGCCGACCCGTCCGTGGTGACGGGCACGCTCGCGCAGTGCCGCGTGATGGAGGTGTCGCCGTTGCTGCGCGAGCTGATTGCCGCGATGGACGTCCGCCAGCCGCTGCCCGCCGCGCGCGAGCAGGCGCTGGCCACGCTGATCCTGGATGAGCTGCGCCGCAGCGCACCGCTGCCGCTGGATCTGCCCATGCCCGCCGACAAGCGCCTGCGCGCCCTGTGCGAACGCGTGATGGCCGACCCCGGCACCTCGCTCACCTTCGACGCCCTCGCCCGCGACGTCGGTGCCAGCGCCCGCACACTGGCGCGCCGCTTCCGGGACGAACTGGGCGTGAGCTTTTCGCAGTGGCGCCAGCAGGCCGTGCTCGCCAGCGCCATCCCGATGATGTCGCAAGGCATGCCGCTGTCGCGCGTGGCGCAGGAGCTGGGCTACAACAGCCAGAGCGCGTTCTCTGCGATGTTCCGCCGGGCGTTCGGCAGCAGCCCGAGCGCGTTTCTGCATCGACCGGGCGGCGAAGACGCTTAGCCTTAGCGCGCCTGGAACGCCCCGATCCTGCTGCGCCTACAGCGGCGGGATCGTCATCGCCGGCAACAGCACCGCAAACCGCGCTCCGCCTGCCGCACCGGCATCGAGGCGGACGTCGCCGCCATGCACGAGCGCAATACGGCGCACGATCGCCAGCCCCAGGCCGAAGCCGCCGGTGTGGCGATCGCGGCTGGCATCCAGGCGCAGGAACGGCTCGAACACGCGCGCGCGATCCGGCTCGGGAATGCCGGGGCCATCGTCTTCCACCGTCAGGCGCAGCGCCCCTGAAGGCCCCGCTTCAGCGCGGATGGTGATGGTGTTGCGGGCGTAGCGTGCGGCGTTGCGGATCAGGTTGAGCAGCGCACGCGCCAGCAGGCGCGGGTCGCAGACGTGGTGCGCCGGAGCGCCCTCGGCATGCACGGCCAGGGTGAGCTGGCGGTCGGCCACGTCATTGGCGACGCTGGCGACCACGCTGTCGAGCCACTCGTCCACCGCCACGCGCATCAGCACAAGGTGTGTGGCGCCCTGCTCCAGGCGGCTCAACGCCAGCAATTCGCTCACCAGCTCATCGAGTTCACGCACGTCGCGGCGCAGCGCATCGAGCCGCAGGTTGTGCTGCGTTTCTGACGACGGCGAGGACGGCGACGGCGGCGACTGCAGCAGCGCGATGCCGAATTCCAGCCGCGCAATCGGCGTCTTCAGCTCATGCGAGATGCCGTTCATCATCTCGCGCTGGTGCTGGATCGAGCCCTGGATGCGCTCGGCCATCTCGTCGAACTGGCGCGCCAGCGCATACACGTTCGAGCGTTTGCGCAGATTGGCGCGCGTCCCCAGGTTGCCGGCCCCAAAGCCGCGCGCGGCGTCTTCCAGCACACGCAGGTCGCGCCAATGCATCCAGACCCAGAGCAGCAGCGGCAGCAGGGCGGCAATGGCAATCAGCGCGTAGGCCATGAGCTGGATGCCGAGGTAGTCCATATCAGCGCTGTAAGCGTGCAGCACGGTGCCGTCGCGCAGCGGCAGGTAGTAATCCTTGCCGTTGGTCATCAGCACAAGCTTCTTGTCGGCAAGATCGCGCCGTTGCTGCGCGGAGAAATTCGGCACGGTGTCCGGATCGACGATGTCGAACTTCTCCCAGGCGTTCTTGTTCAGGCGCGCGATGGCGGCATCGCGGCCCGCGGGGCCAGTGAGGTCGGCGCGGTCCAGGTACTCCTGGAGCACGAAGGCGTAGCCCTTGCGCACCTCGCGCTCGCCATGCGTGAGCGTGTCGTGGAACATCCACACGAACGACTTGTTCACGCCGATCAGCGCGAGCGCGGCCGCCACCACGACCATCGCGTACAGCTTCAGTAACGACTTGAGCATGGTTCAGTCCTCCCACGCCGAGGGGCTGAACAGATAACCGCGTCCCCAGATTGTCTTGATCTTGTGCGGCTCGGGCGAGGCGTCGCCAAAGCGGCGGCGCAGGCGCGAGATGCCCGAGTCGACAGTCCGGTCCAGCCCGTCGAACTCGATACCGCGCAACTGCTTGAGGATGTCGTCGCGGCTCAGTACGGTGCCGGCCGCACGCGCCAGGATCAGCAGCAAGTTGAACTCGGCCGTCTTGAGGTCGACCGGCTGGCCGCGCCACGTGACGGTGCGGTTGGGCGGCGAGATGGCAAGCTCGCCGAAGACGAGCGTGTCGTCGCGCGGCGCCACCGGCTCGGACGTCGACATGACAGGCGTCGAACGGCGCAGCAGCGCGCGAGCCCGGGCGACGAGCAGGCGCGGCTCGATGGGCTTGAGCACGTAGTCGTCGGCGCCGATTTCCAGCCCGGCCACCTGGTCGTACGTGTCGACACGCGCGGTCAGGATCAGCACCGGCACGCGCGAGAACGCGCGGATGCGCCGGCACACTTCCATGCCGTCCATGTGCGGCAGCATCAGGTCGAGAATCACCAGCGCGGGCTGGTGCTCACGCACGGCGGCCACGGCAATGTCGCCGCGGCGCACCACTTCGACTGCAAATTCATAGTTGCCCAGGTATTCGCCGACAAGCTGCGCGAGGCGGTCGTCATCTTCGATCAGCAACACCTTGGTCTTGAGCGGCGCGTCGGTCATCGCGGTCATCGCCCGTACCCCCGTTTCTTCTTGTGTTGGCGCGCAGTGTACGGCGCCGGCCTTGCGAGCGGTTGGGGCGGAGAAACTTGCAGACACTCGCGCACAATTGCGCACAACTTCCCGGCAATTTCCAGACAGACGTGCGCGTGGCATCTCGCCAGACTGCGGGCTCTCTCTCAAGAGGTCCAACAAGAGGTCCTACGTGCTCAATCGTCTCTCCCCCCGGTTTTCCGTCGCTTATCTGGCCGTGCTGTCCGGCATGTGGCTGTCACCCTCATCCGTGTATGCCGATGAATCGTCGTATTCGCTGTCGCTCAACGCGGGCGTGGCGCCGCGCTATCAGGGCAGCAAGGAGTACACCGTGACGGCCGGCCCGGGCTTCCGGGCAGATTTCGGCAACGGCTGGTTCATCGACCCGACGCAGGGCGGTGCGGGCTATGCCCTCCGCTTCCTGAACGGCATGTTCGCCTCGGCCGCGCTGTCGTACGATCCGGGCCGCTCCGACACCAACCGCTACGGCCGCCCCGGCTCGGATCACCTCAAGGGCATGGGCACGGTCAAGGGATCGCTGCTCGGCGTGTTCACGGTGGGCGGCAAGCTGATCGGCGACACCACGGGCAGCGCCACGCTGGAAGTGCCGATCACCAACCGCGAGCGGGGCTGGTCTGGCCACATCGACGTGGCCGCGCCGGTCGTGAGCTGGGGCAGCGACACGATCACCGTGAGCCCGAGCCTGCATTTCGGCTCGAGCAAATACATGCAGACGTACTTCGGGGTGACGCCGCAGCAATCGGCCAACAGCGGCTTTGCCGAGTACAGCGCGAGCAGCGGCCTGCAGGCGGCCACGCTCACGGTGGCCTGGACGCATACGTTCTCGCGCCACTGGGCGGTGCAGACGGCGGTGGGCACCTCGCGCCTGCTGGGCAACGCGGCCAAGAGCCCGATCGTGCAGAACAAGCAGAGCTACTTTGGCGGTACGGGCCTCGTCTACACGTTCTGACCGGGCAGCCAATCAAGCGAGGGCGTCCAGCCACGCCACGGTTTCGCGCCACCACGGCGCGCCGGACGATGCGCGGAAGAAGCCCATGTGGCCGACGCCCTTGGCACCGAGCGCCGCGCCGCTCACCTGGCGGCGCGTGACGCGCGTGGCAGGAAACTGCGCGATGAGCGCATCGATGGCGTTGGCCGGCGCCATCGGGTCATCGTCAAAACCCCAGGCGAGCAGCGGCACGGTCAGCCTCGGATAGCGCGACGTATCCAGCCCCGCGCCAGGCGCAAAGAGATAGCCGCGCCGACGGGCAAAACGCGCCCAATCGCCGAGGATGGCGGCCGGAATCGACATCGGCCCCATGCCGACGGCCGCCAGCGGCAGCATGCCGCCGCACGCGCGCGCCACCGCCAATGGAATCCGCACCTGCAGCAGCCACGCGAGCTGCGGACGGCTCAGCGGCCCGCGCCACGGCCACAGCCGCGCGTTCGCCAGCGACACCGCCACGTGCACCAGCGCATCGGCGTGCACGATGTGCGGCGCCAGCCCCGCCAATTGCCCGCCCGCGCTGTGGCCGAGCACCACCAGCCTGCGGCCGCTGCAGCCCTCGGGGACGAGCGTGTCGTGCACCCATTTCAGCACCGCGTCGATGTCGTGCCGGCCCCAATCGGCAAAGCGTGGCGTGCCCGGGCCGGTTGCTGCCGCCTCGCCAATGCCGCGGTAGTCGAACGTCACCACACGCCAGCCCGCCAGGCACAGCGCCCGCGCAAACGCCGCATAGAACTGGCGCGGCACGCCCAGCGCCGAACAGATCACCACCGTGCCGTGCGCACCCAGCCCGGGGCTGGTGACCGTCACGGGCAGCGTCCAGCCGTCGGCCGTGCGGACGTGGTCGTCGCGGGTGGGAAGGGCATCGGCGGGGTAGTCGATCGATTCGCGCTGCATGGGCACTCCGCTCGGGCTTTCAAATTGGGATGGACCGAGTATTGGCGGCGCAGGCTGCGGTCACAATTACGCGACAGGTAATCGCGGCAGCTACCCGACTCTGCTTCAATAGGTGACATGACGCCCACCAAGCCCGCCTCCGCCTCCACTTCGTCCATCGACGACACCCTCATGCTTGAAGACGCCCACGCCTCTCATGGCGCCCAAGCGGCCCAAGCGGCCCAAGCGGCCCAAGCGGCAATTGAGCCGCCTGAAGCGGCGCTCTCGCGCTTCCCGCAGTTGCTGCGCTTCTGGCGCACGCGGCGCGGCTATAGCCAGCTGGCGCTGGCCCTGGCGGCGGGTGTGTCGCAGCGGCATGTGAGCTTTCTGGAATCGGCCCGCGCGGCGCCCAGCCGCAACATGATCCTGCAACTGGCCGAGGAGCTGAACGTGCCGCTGCGCCATCGCAACCAGATGCTGCTGGCGGCCGGTTTCGCTCCCGCCTATTCCGAACAGGGCCTCGCCACGCCGGGCGATGAAACCTCGCCGATGATGCAGGCGGTGCGCCACGCGGTGAAGCTGATCCTCGACAAGCAGGCGCCGTATCCGGCCATCGTGCTGGACCGTTTCTGGCACGTGCTCGACGCCAATGCCGCGCATCGCCGCCTGATGCGCTGGGCCATCGGCGACGACCGGTCCGAAGGCGCTCCGGGTGCCGTCAACATGATGAAGCTGGTATTCGACCCGACCGCGCTGTGGCCGGCCATCGCCAACCGCGATGCCGTCGGCCGCTACCTGGCCCGGCGTGTGCGCCAGGAATTGGCGCTACAAGCCATCGACCCGGCAACGCAGCGGCTGCTGCACGACATCCGCGCGATGCAACCGGCGCTGTTCGATGCGGCAGATGCGCCGGCACCCCACGCCGCGCCCGCGCAGGATGCCGGGGATCCGCCGCCCTTCCTGCCCATCTCACTGCAGCGCGACGGCGTGACGATCTCGCTGTTCTCCACGCTCACCACGCTGGGCACACCGCGCGATGCGGGGCTGCAGGAGATGCGCATCGAGTGTTTCTATCCGGCGGATGAGGCGTCGCGGCGGGCGTTGGAGCGTATTACGCTGTAACTTCACCCGATTGCAACGAGAATCATTCTCATCTATATTGGCCGGTCGATTTGCCTCCCTCCGGCGGCCCGTGCGCTGCCTTGTGCTTCATGACCGACCTGTCCCAACCTCCACTCTCGGCTGAGCCGGCCGCCAATGCACGCCCGGCCAAGGCCAAATCCGAACACCCGGCCAACCGCCGCGCCACGATCGTCCGCTGGCTGCGCAAGACGCACGGCTGGTTCGGCCTGTGGGGCGCCGTGATGGGCCTGATCTTTGGCGTGTCGGGCATCTGGCTGAACCACCGTGCGGTGTTGAAGCTGCCCGTGGCGCAACAGCGCATCAATACGCAGATCGCCCTGCCCGACCCCGTGCCCGCCACGCCCGAAGCGATGGCCGCCTGGCTGCAGCAGACGCTGAACACGCCGGAGCCGGCCACCCGCACGCGCGTGGAAAAGGCCAAGCCGGTGGCCTGGGCCGAACGCCCGGCCAAGGGCGAAGGCGCCAAGGACGACAAGAACGCCGACGCACCGCGCGAACCGGCCGCCAAGCCGCTGATGCAGCCCGAGCAATGGACCTTCAACTTCGGCAGCGCCACCACGCAAATCCAGGCCGAATACTGGGCCGGCAACCGCTCGGTAGCGATCCGCCAGACCGACAACGGCTTCCTCGGCACGCTGATGAACCTGCACAAGGGCGTCGGCATGACGGTGCCGTGGATTCTGCTGGTGGATACGCTGGCCGGCTGCCTGATCTTCCTGTCGATCTCGGGCCTGTGGCTGTGGGTGATGACCACCAAGCGCCGCACGGTCGGCTGGACGATCTTCGGGTTGGGGAGTCTGCTGGCGATCGGGCTGGCGATCTCGCGGCTCTAAGTGCCGAATATGTTGTGAATGGCGCCCGCGTGGCGCCATTTTTTTTTGCCTTCGCGGCTTCGTTGCCGTTGCTTACGGGCGATCGACGCTGCGTTCGGTCAACAGTCGCTGGATTGCCCGCATGCGCGAGCGCACCATCTCATCGCGGCGTTGCGCCACGCAGGTCATCAGGATCTCGATGACGGTCAGATGCACGAGGTACGCCTCGGTGCCGACCCGCATCACCGCATCTTCCGGTACGTCCACCGTCAGCGCGATCTGCGCGCGCTCGGCCAGCGGCGTGCCCGCCTGGGTGATGGCGATCACGCACGCGCCCTGCTCGGCCGCATAGGCGATCGACTCCAGCAGATACGGCATGCGCCCCACGTGCGAGAACGCCACCACAACGTCGGACGCGCCCAGCATGGCCGCCGACACAAGCTGCAGATGCGCATCGAAGTAGGCGTTGGACGCCAGCCCCAGCCGCATCAGCCGCGCCTGCATGTCGTTCGCCATGAACGATGAGGCCGCGCCGGCCGCATAGCAATCGACGCGGCGCGCGCGGGCAATGCGTTCGGCGGCGGCGTCGACCTGCGTGGTGGACAGCGATTCGCGCAGCTTGGCCAGCGCCCGCGTGGCGCCATCGATGACCTTGCTGGCGACCAGCGCCGGCGGGTCCGCCCGGCCGACATGACCCGGCAGCGTCGGCTGCGCGTGCGCCAGCTCGGCCGCCAGCGTGGCCTTGAACTCCCGCAAGCCTTCAAAGCCGAGCGCCTGGCACATCCGCACGATGGTCGGCATCGACACGCCGGCGCGCACGGCCAGTGTCTCCACGGATTGTTCGAGCGACAGCTCCGGCGCTTCCAGGATCAACCGCGCCACGCCCTGCTGCGCCGGCGACAGCGCGGGCAGCTGGTCGCGCAGGGCGTTGAGCAGGGGAACGGAGAACGAAGGCATGGCGGATACGTGGGCGGCAAACGGAAATCAGCGTCGCCAGTGTAGCGGCAGCCCCGCCCCGCGCCGCCTGGCCGAGGGAAAACCCCCAAGAATCTGTAAGCCCGCGGTTTACGCGCAATGCCCCTTCAGCGGGCAATGCCCCAACCGGCGCGACGTGTGCGGCGCTTTGCCGGTGCATGCGTAACTTCAACCCTTACAGCGCAGACTTGCCTGAGAGTCGGCCCCCGAGCCAAGCCGGAAAACCCGTTCCGGCCGACACAACAGTCGTGACGACAATAAGGGAGCCACATGACCACTTCGATCCGTTCCATTCCGCTATCGGCCGTTGCACTGTCGGCGCTGCTGGCCTGCGGTGCCGCGCACGCGCAATCCAGCGTCACGCTGTACGGCGTGATGGAAACCGGCCTGCGCTACAGCACCAACAACGACGTCGACGGCCACGGCAAGGCCGAGATGGCAGGCGGCTACTACAGCGGCAGCCGCTTCGGCATTCGCGGCTCGGAAGACCTGGGCAACGGCCTGAAGGCCGTGTTCCACCTGGTTAGCGGTTTCGCCCCGGACACCGGCGTGGGCTCCACCAACGACATGGGCCTGGGCGGCTACAAACCGACCACGCCCGCCACCTCGCGCCTGTTCGGGCGCCAGGCGTATGTCGGCTTGGAAGGCGGGTTCGGGTCGCTGACGTTCGGCCGGCAGGAGAACCTCGTCTTCAACACGGCCGGCCAATACGACGCGCTTTCCATCGGCAACCTCGGCGCGACGGCGTGGCACGTCACCGCCACCGGCGTGCGCATCGACAACTCGGTCAAGTACGTGGGCGATTTCAACGGCTGGCGCCCGGGCGTGATGGTCGGCATGGGCGAGCAGGCGGGCGCGTTCTCCGCAGGCAACTACAGCGCGCTGTCGCTCAACTACGCCAGCGGCCCGTTCGCGTTCGGCGGCGCGTGGGAGCAGCAGAAAGACCTGCAATCGGTCGGCACCCGCACCTGGACCACCGGCGGCAGCGTGCAGGTCGGCCCGGCCAAACTGATGCTCGGCTACATCAACTACCGCGACGGCACGCCCACCAAGAACGATCTCATCCTCGGCGGCGTGAAGTACGACTTCAGCGGTCAGTACAACCTCGTCGTGGGCGGCATGGCCACGCGCCAGCGCGACCCCGACGGCCTGCGCTACACCGCCTACGCGATCATGAATTACGTGGTCAGCAAGCGCACGTGGCTGTACGTCGGCATGGACTACACCCACCAGAAAGACGCCGGCACCGTCCTGGCAGCCGCCCTGCCGAAGGCTTCGCAGACCGGCGTCATGGTCGGCATGCGCCACGGCTTCTAAAACGAGGACACGGCCTGGGCGCCAAGACGTGCGCCCAGACGGTTCGGCCTTTGACTTTCCCTGCCCTAGATGGCGCCTTGAATTTCTGTAAGCGGGCGGAAAAAAGAAGGAGGCCTGTCTGAGCGCAGCGAGTTTGCCTCCTTCTCCGCCCGGTTACAGAAATTCAAGGAGGGGGTCGCCATCTCGGGCGCGCCTTTCTTTTGCTTACTTTTCTTTGGCAAGACAAAGAAAAGCAAGTCGGCCCCGGCAGGGGACGAAACCCCAGCAAACCACCAACGCCCTTAAGCCGGCGCAGCAGCAGGCGGTTCATTGGAAGAAGCCGACGCCCCTTTCTCCGCCCCAACCCGCGTCATCCACGCCTCCAACGCCGCAGAAGTCCGCAACACCGTCCCCGGCGCCGCCAGCGGCACGCCCGCCTTGTCGAACGCATCCTTGAGCACAACGTTGAACGCCCGCAGCACATCCGCCTGCTTCTGCGGACGCGTCTTGAACCGCCCCTTGACGATCATCGCGCCCCCTTCAAAGCGATCCAGCCCGAAGATTTCCGCACCACCGAGCAACGTGTAGCCAAAGCGCGGCTCACCCGCAATCTGGTCGGCCGCCGCGCGCACAAGATCGATCGCCTGCTGCGGTTCGGCCTCCATCGCCACGCGCACTTCAAAGTCGGCAAACGAGTAATCGCGCGAGAGGTTGCGCACGGTCTTGATCTGGCTGAACGGAATCGACAGCACCGCGCCCGTGCCATCGCGCAGCCGCACCGTGCGAATGGTCAGGTTGATGACGGAGCCCGTGGCCACGCCCACGTCCACCACATCGCCCACGCTGATCGTGTCTTCCATCAGGATGAAGATGCCGGTAATGAAGTCCTGCGCCAGCGACTGCGCGCCAAAGCCCACCGCCAGGCCGATCACGCCGGCGCCGGCCACCAGCGGTGTCACGTTCACGCCCAGGTTGGCCAGCACGCCAATGCTGGCCGTCACCACCAGCGTCACCTTCAGGCCATTGCGCAGCAGCGGCAGGATCGTGAGCGCGCGCGTGCTCGGCTGCGCCCGCGCCGACGCCGGCGACAGCGCCCGCAAGATCGCCGTGTCGAGCAGAATCCAGACCAGCCAGGTGGCAAACACGGTGCCGATCAGGCCCACCAAGGCATCGGCGATGCGCTTGCCGTTGACCGAACTGTGCGCGACCTCCACCAGCGTGTGGCCCCACACGCGCAGCACCAGCTCCAGGAACGCGATCCAGATGACGAGCTTGATCAGCGCACCGACGAAATGCTTGAGCCGCTCGAGATAAGGCGAGCTGCGCGCCAGACGTAGATGCGAGCGCCAGTTCGCGCGGGGGCGGACCAGCGCCGACAGGAAGAACGCCGCGACCAGCAGCAGCGACGTCATCACGGCACGGCGTGCCACGACGTCAACGTTATCGGGCGTCGTCAACGTGGCCATGACGGTGGCGCCGGCCAGCACCAGCACCGGCACCGGCCAGAACGCCGCCAGCAGCCGGCGGACCTGGTTGCCCGTGTGTTCGCCGCTGCGCAGCTCCAGCGGACGATTGGCGATCAACTGGCCGATGGGCCGCCGCGCCCACAACGCGCCCACCGCCAGCATCAACGAAGACACCACATTGCACACCGTGGCCAGCAGCAGACTGAGCGAGCCGCCCAGCACCAACGCGACGCGCGGGTCGACCAGCGCATCGCCGCAGGCGCCCAGGCTGGCCGTCAGAAAGATCGGCCACATGCCGTGCTTGAACAGATATTCCACCGCCACGCGCCGGTGCGCACTGCCGGAAAACAGCGAGAACAGCATCGCCACGCCCGCCGTGATGATCGCGCCCCACACGATGGCGTAGGCCAGCACCAGCGCCAGCACAAAACCCGGCGAGGCGTCTCGGTCAAGCCGCATGATGACGGCAAAGGAGATCGCCCACGGGCCGATCTTGCGCAGCGCATCGATCAACAGCGCGCGCGTGGTCGGATGCGGCCCGAGGCCCGCGGTGAGGCCAAATACGCGGCGGATCAGCCAGCCCAGGCCGAGCAGGCCAGCGGCGATGGCGGCCCAGATGCCAACGGTGCTCGCAAAGTCGGCGACCAGCGGCATGCGCCGCTCGGGCGCGACGAGCAGGCTCGCGTTACCGCTGGCGGCTTCGATGCGGCGCAGCCAGTAGCGCGGCGCACCGGCCTCCACATCGGCCTGCAGTGAGCCGTTCTCGATGAGGGACGCCACCGCGCCCAACAAGCCCGGCGCCTGTTCGGCCTGTACCTTCTGCTGCGCGCTCATGCCATCGCGCAGCTGCTTCAGTTCATTGACGAGGGCCGTGCGCTGCTGGTCGTTGTCGAGCAGCGTGATGACGCTGTCGAGCGACTGGCGCGTCTGCGCCGGGTCCGCTGCCGGCGCCGATGCGCTGGTGGCGGAAGTCGGCAGCCCGGCCAGCTTGGCGAACGACACCGGCGCGGCATCGGCCATGTGGGCCACGCCGGCCATCAGCAGAAACAGGAACGATGCGAGCGGCCACAGTCGCCGCGTGCAGAACAGGAAATGAGTACGCATGACAGGGAAAGCGATCGTGCAGACATCGATCACGGCACGATACGCGAATTCCCGGGGCGCACAACCTCAGCGCTTGGCGCCCGGCGGCATCGGAGCCCGCCGCCAGAGCCAGGCCGCCGTGCCCAGCGCACAGGCCATGCAGCCCATCACCAACATCACCACGCCCGGCCAGCCCCACGGCGCATAGAGCTTGCCGCCTGTCGTGCCGATCAGGCTGGAGCCCAGGTAATACGCCAGCAAATACAGCGCCGCGGCCTGCCCCTTGGCACGCTGCGCGCGGCGCCCGACCCAGCCGCTGGCCACCGCGTGCGCACCAAAGAAACCGAAGGTCAGCAGCGCGATGCCGCCAATCACCAGCACCAGCGGGCCCGCCAACGTCATCAGCACGCCCGTCGACATCAGCGCTGTGCCCGCCAGCAGCATGCGGCCCCGGCCATGGCGATCCGCCAATCGGCCGAACCATGCCGAGGCGCCAATGCCCAGCAGATACACCATGAAGATGCCGCCCACCGCCGTCTGGCTGAGGGCGTATGGCGCGTCGAGCAAGTGGAAGCTCGCGTAGTTGTAAATGGTGACAAAGCCGCCCATCAGCAGAAAGCCCATGGCGAACAGCGCGCGCAGTCCCGGCTCGCGCAGATGGGCGCCCAGCGTGTCGAACAGGTCGCCCAGCGCCACGCCCTTGCGCGGCACAAACCGGCGTGACGGCGGCAGCAGCCACAGAAAGGCCAGCGCCGCGAGCCAACCCAGCATGCCGGTAAAGCCGATGGCGGCGCGCCAGCCGAAATGGTCGGCCACGGCGCCGGTCAGCACGCGCCCCGCCATGCCGCCGAATGCGGTGCCGCCAACGTACAGGCCCATCGCCATGCCAAGCCCTTGCGGGTGCACCTCTTCGGCCAGATACGCCATGGCCACCGCCGGCACGCCGCCCAGCACCACACCCAGCAAGGCCCGCGTGGCCAGCAACCCGTGCCAGCCCGGCAGCACCGCCGCCGCCAATGTGAGCGCCGACGAGAGCACGAGCGACACGCCCATCAGCGTCTTGCGATGGATCGACTCCGACAGCAGCCCCGCAAACAGGATCGCAAAGGCCAGCAGCAGCGTCGATGCGGACAGCACCAGGCTCGTCTGCGCGGGCGTGAGGCCAAAGTCGTGCGCCAGCAGCGGCATGAGCGGCTGCACGCAATACAGCAGCGAGAACGTCGAGAAACCCGCCGCGAACAGCGCCAGATTGGCGCGCAGATAACCGGGATGGCCACGGACCAGCCAGCGCGACGGATCGGCGGGCTCGATGGCGGGCGAAGGAGAAAGCGGAGCGTTCACGGCGGGCGGTTGAAACAGGCGCAGAGGCAAGCGCCTATTATCGTTCGCAGGCATCGTTCCTGCTGCGACGCGGCATCCGCCTTGCTGCGCAGCCATCACCTTGTTCCCCCCGCCCGACCATGGAAACCACGCTCTATTACTGGCCCGAAATCCAGGGCCGCGGCGAATTCGTCCGGCTCGCGCTGGAGCAGGCCGCCGTGCCCTATACCGATCTCGGCCGCGAAGATGAAGCCGCCATCGAAGCGTTTCTGGACGATGCCGGCATTCCCACGCCGCCGTTCGCGCCGCCATTCCTGGTGGCCGGCCCGTTGGTGATCGCGCAGACGGCCAACATCCTGCTTTATCTGGGCCAGCACTACGGCCTGGCCCCGCACGACGAAGCCGGCGGCCTGTGGACGCACGGCCTGCAACTGACGATTGCCGATTTCGTGGTGGAGATTCACGACACGCACCACCCCATCGCGTCGTGCGAGTACTACGAAGACCAGCGCGCCGAGGCCAAGCGCCGCACGCAGGATTTTCTCGACAATCGCGCGCCCAAATTCCTGCACTACTTCGAGCGCGTGCTCGACCGCAACCCCGCTGGCCCGACATGGGCCGTGCGCGATGCGCTGACGTATGTGGATTTGTCGCTGTTCCAGATCGTGGCCGGGCTGCGCTATGCGTTCCCGCGCCACATGCAGCGCTACGAACGCGAGCTGCCGCATCTGGCAGCGCTGCACGACCGCGTGGCGGCGCAGCCGAACATCGCGGCGTATCTGGAATCGCCGCGTCGCATTCCGTTCAACACGATGGGCATCTTCCGCCACTATCCGGAACTTGACGCGCTGAAATGACGAAACCCGGCGCAGGGCCGGGTTCGCAGTGGATGCGTCGTTCAGGCTGCCAGCGGCGTATCGGACAACAGGCGGGGTAACCGGCGCCGGATGTCTTCCAGCGCCGTGGGCCAGCTTTCGATGGCCGCGAGATCATGGATGTCCTGCAGATCGATCAGCAATTCCACCACCTGATCGTCGTCGACATTCACGCCGGAGCTGCGCAGCGCACGCGCGAGCGGATCCTCGCTCGGCACGCGCAGCAGGCTCACGCCCAGGCGCTCGATGGCGCTGCAATAGAACGCATCGTCGATCAGAATGCCGACCCCGCAGCGGCGGTTGTCGAGGCCGCGGTAGCGCGGCTCGCCGTCGGCGTCTTCGGAGCGGCATTGCTGTGCGAGCAGGTGCGTGCACACGCGTTCAAAAATGTCCTCGATGGCGAGGAACGTCCCCTTCCCTTTCATGGCGTCACCTTCTTTAGGGTGATCTGTGACCGGCCGGTCGGTCAGAATGTATCGACGAGAGCGCCGCTCAGGCCGAATTGGCGTGCGATCGACTGCAGGCGTTCCTTCCACTCCCACGTGCCGAACACGTCATGCGCGTTCTGCAGCTTGGAGAGCAGCTCGACGGTGTCGCGGTCGTCCACGTCGATGCGCGCACGCTTGAGCGCACGGCGCAACGCGATGACGCCGGCATCCATGTAGCGCGGAATCTCGTTGGTGGGCTTGAGGATGTAGCGCACCGGCACGCTTTCCATCGACGTCGTGTAATCGCGCACGCCGATCAGGTTGCCGATGGGACAGCAGCGACCGCCCTGGCCGTGGTACGCAGCGCCGCCGCGCGGCAGGATGGCCGCGCCGCCCTGACCGAACAGATGACGGACTGCGCCGTCGTAGATTTCTTGCTTGCTGAGATATTGCGTCTTCATGTTGTTTCCCCTGACCCCAGATTGCAGGCGTCGCCGATTCGATTCACTTCCGACTTCCGGCTTGACGTTGCGTCCGACGTCGCACATCTGCCATCCGTGCGATCTATCTTGGTTCAGGATGCACCAGAACCATGGGCCGAAAAAGGACCGGAATGTAAGTCATTTTTACCGTTTGCTTTTTGGCAACGGATTGCCTGCAAAGGTGCGCCAGTCAACGCTTTACAGGTGCTTCAGGCACCACGCGCGCGCACCGTTTTTACGACCCCTGATGCGCGTTCGCAACAGCGTGTGCGCAAGGCTGCGCGCACGTGGCGCATGCGTCGTAGGCGCGGCGCCTACATCCCGATGATCCGGTCCGCATGGCCGAGACAGAAGCCACGTCGGTCATGGTGCCCACAGGTGGGCATCACCTCGTAGCCCGCAGCGCGCAGCAACACCGCGCGCGCGGCCACTTCCACCGGAGGCAGGGGCTGCCCCGAGTCTTCATCGCGCACCAGGCGGCCCAGGAGGCCAAACGGCTGGCGCAGCAGATGGTCCAGATCCAGCGAACCGCAGTACCGCATCACATCACCTTCTTGAAAAACAGCGGCGGCACCGGGCACGCCGTTACATCGATTCGTCTGCCAGCTCAGGACACGCAACCAGCGTCCGGCGCACCTGCGCATAGGCGGCACGCTGTGCCCAGATCGCATCGGTCAGGGCCGCGATCAGCGCGTCGCGCGGCAGGCTTTGCGGTGCCACGCCGAACTGCGCCTCCACGGTACGTAGAGCCTCCGTCACTTCGCTTCGCCATCGGGCGTCGAGTCGCTGGGTCATGTTGTTCTCGTCGGGTCGGTTCTGGCGCGGTGGGTGGCGGGCTTGTGCCCACTCTGGCCGCGCTGGGAAGGGATTGGCGGAATGGGTTCCGCTCTTGCTTGTGAAGAACGGCACACGGAACTGAAACTTGATTGCCTCGGCGGGGGGTAAACCGGGTACCCCGGACGGGGTGCCACGGCGGCGACTCCGCCAAACGGGCTCCCCCATTCGCGCAGCAACTTCAGCGGGTGCCTGTGGCCCAATTCGGTTCTGAAACCGCCACCTAGCTAACGATGAAGATGGAACGTCACGTGTCTCGACTGTCTCTGCTGCGCCGTACCGTGCTGGCCCTTGCGTGCGCGCTTGCCGCGCCCGCCGTGGCCACGGCCGGCGCGCCCGACCCGCGTCAATACATGCATGGCATCGGCGCAGTGCCGGGCGCAACGGCCAACACTTTCAACGTGTTCTTCAGCAGCTCGGGCCTGCCGCCGCGCGGCGCCGATCGCAGCGGAAGCTGGCCGCACGATGTCTATGTCGCGCAGTGGCATGCCGACACGGGCGTGCTCGATGCCCCGCGCATCTTCATCCAGAAGCCCGAAGCGCAGGAGCCCGTGACGGTGGCCCGCAACCGCGCCGGCCAGGTGATGGTGTCGTTTGAAGACGGCTGGAATGCGCCGGAAAACGTGAACCAGCGCTTCGGCATCTACGACGCCGCGCTGCGGCCCATCAAGCCGTATCCGCAACAGGTGGAATCCGGTGGGCACTCCGGCCACATCACGGCCGTGGGCGACCGCTTCGTGGTGTTCTATTCCGACGGCTGGGTCACCGGCGGCGGCGTCGACAACCTCGGCAGCGGCAACGGTGTCTACCTGAAGGTCTACGACGGGCGCGGACGCCGCCTGCACAACGTCGATGTTGCCGATGGCCGGCGCGAATGGTGGCCCATGGTGGCAGGCGGGAGCACCAACGCGCTGCTGGCCTGGCAGCAATTCGTGCCGGGCGAGACCGAAGCCAATCTGAAGATCGCCGTCTTTGACCCGGTCAGCGGACGCGTGACGGGCGAGCAGCTGCTGCACAAGCATCTGCAGTACTACACCTACAACGTCACGTGGATGCCGGCGATCGAGCGGTACCTGCTGGTGGGCGTGGCCAAAGGCAACGGCTTTGCCGATTTGATCGACACCACGGGCAAGGTGCGTGCGTCCATTCCGTGCATGCCGGCAACGGTGCGCGAAGCGGGCATCACCGTCAACCAGAACACCGCCTATACGCCCGCCGCCGATGGCCGCCTGCTGCAACTGCAGGCGGGGCCGGATTCGCTCACGCTATCGGCCACGCTGCTGAATACCGACGGCAAGCGCGTGCAATGGCGTCCGGTGGGCAGCACCGGTTTGCTGCGCACGTCGGGCGCAATCGACTGGATGTCGCTGACGGAAAAGGGGTTGGAGCAGCTGCACTTCGACCCTGCGAAAACGCAGCCTGCCAATGCGGTCGATCAATGCCGCTAGCGCGAAAGCTCAAGCGTCGGTAACAAGCACGCGCAGGCGAACGAGACCATCCCACCGCGCGTGGATGGCATCGGCAATGCGGGCGAGTTCGCCGGCCAGCGCCGGTGGCAAGACCAGGTCGACCTCCACCGCCCCATCGACGTAATGCAGCACGCAATGGCGTGCGTCGAGCGGCGTGCCGGGCGGCAGCAGTTGTGCCAGCACGGCGTGCAGCGCGTCGCGGTCGGGCAGCGGTACGGGATCGGTCGCGATGTGCTCGCGCGGGTCGACGTGAATCTGCACGTCGAGCACGGCCATGGCCGTATGCGCCTTCAGCGCGTTGGTGCGCGCCCGCACGGCAATCGCATGGCCCTCGCTCACGGAGACGCGCGGATCCACCTCGATATGCGCGTCCACCAATGCCTGGTCTCCGGTCACGCGCGTGCGCAGGTCGTGCACGTTGATCACGCCCGGCGTGGCTTCGAGGCTGGCGCGAATGGCCTCCACCTGCGCGGGCGGCAAAGCGCGGTCCATCAGGTCATTGAGCGCTTCCCAGCCGAAACGCACACCCACACGGCCGATCATCAGCCCGACGACGCAGGCGGCCACGGGGTCGAGCCAGTGGTAACCCATCAGGTTGCCCGCCACGCCGACGGCCGCCACCAACGACGACACCGCATCGGAACGCGCATGCCACGCATTCGCAATCAGCATGCGTGAGTTGATGCGCTTGGCAACGGCCAGCATGTAGCGGAACAGCCCCTCCTTGGCGGCCAGTGCGATCAGCGCCACTACCAGCGCCAGCCCATGCACGGGCGCCGGCCCCTGCGGCGAGCGCAGGCTCTCCGCGGCCGCCCAGATCATGCCGGCGCCCGCCCCGACCAGCAGCAGGCCCAGCCCCAGCGACGCGGCGTTCTCGTAGCGCGCGTGGCCGTACTGATGATCTTCATCCGGCCCCTTGTGGCTGTTGCGGTTGGCAATGAAGACGATGCCGTCGGCGATCAAATCCGACAGCGTATGCAGCCCGTCGGCCACCAGACCCTGCGAATGTGACCAGAGCCCCGCCGTGATCTGCCCCGCCGAGAGCAGGCAATTGACGCCCGCGCTCACCAGCGTGGAGCGTTCGGCGCTCTGCTGGCGTGCGGCCGCAGACAGGGTTGTCGGGGATGTGGGCGTCATGGAAATCGGCGTGCTGAGGCGGGGAAAGACATCGCGAACATTGTGCCACGCAGTGACGCGCCGATTCGGTTCGAACCGATGGCCACGATCGCAACGCGCTGCGACAAATTTGCACCAGAAGAGCGCAGATCGAGGCGCATTAATAAGACTTTTCCGATGTTCTCTGTTTTCCGCATCGGCGATTCTCAGCAATGCGGCAAACACGTTGCCGCACGTTACACGCTGGAGACACGTCGACATGCAAGCCCCCATTCAACTCGTCATTGCAGATGACCACCCCGGCGTGGTGGCGGCCGTGCGGCATCTCGTATCGTCGGTCGAAGGGTTCGAGGTGGTGGGTGAAGCCGGCAACGCCGATGAGTTGCTTGCCGTGCTGGGCCGCGTGCGCTGCGACCTCGCCATCACCGACTACGCCATGCCCAGCAGCCGCTATGGCGACGGCATCTTTCTGCTCGAATTTCTCGCACGCCGCCACCCCGATCTGCGCGTGATGGTGCTCACCATGCTGGAGACCCGCGTCCTGGTGAGCAACATCCTGCGCGCGGGTATCAAAGTCATCGTCAGCAAATCCGACGAGCCGCGACACATCCTCGAAGGCATGCTGGCGGCGGTGACCGACCGCATCTACCTTTCGCCGCAACTCGATGCCAAGCTGATCCGCCGCACGCTCGAACCGCTTCCCACCGACGACCCGATCAACAAGCTCGGCAAGCGCGAGTTGGAAGTGCTGCGCATGTACGTGACCGGCAAGACGGTCAGCGAGATTGCCGTGCAGCTCAACCGCAGCGTCAAGACGATCAGCGCGCAAAAGCAGACGGCCATGCGCAAGCTCGAACTCGGCACCGAGGCGGCGCTCTTCGACTTTGCCGTGCGCCACGGGCTGCTGGGCACCGGCGAGGCGTGATCGGATGAGGCGTTCTGTATTCGCGGTCTGCGCCCTCGTCTGTGCCGCCATTCTCGTGTGGTGGGGCGACGCACGGCAAAAGGACGCCGACGACGCCGTGCAAGGGCGGGCGTATCGATTCGCCCGCTTTCCTCCGATGCTCATCGTGGGCGTCATCGGTAACACAATGATGCCGCTGGAGGGAATCGAAGCGGACCGGCTCAGTGGTTTCTCGGGCGATCTCCTCATGCAGTTGCTACCGCACGATCAAGTGCGGGTGGTCCCTCGCGTATTCGGTCGGCGCGACGAACTTCTCAATGCAGCATGCCGCGGCGATGTCGACATCATCATGAGCGTGGCGCCACGTTCTCAATACGACCATTGCCTGGAATATTCGGCGCCGTATCTGGAACGCCCCACCGCTGTGGTCGCGCGCACGGAAAACGCCGAGATAGCGCAGAACCCCTTCGGGGCCGGTGTTCGCATTGCCGTGGAGCAAGGCTCTTCACTCGAGCAGGAGCTGGCCCGGCAATACCCGAACATCGTATTGATGAGCACGCCCACCGCTGCCGATGCTTTGGATGCCGTGTTGCACGAGACGGTCGACGTCTACGTTGGCATAACGTACCCCACCCGGGAATTGATGGCGCGGCCGCGCTACCGGGGGCTATCGATCGTGCAGCTGGCAAACCAGCAGGTCGATGCGCTCCATTTTGCCGCGCCACGGAATCACGCGATGCTGATTCGTCACCTGGATCGCCATCTCGCGCAATTGCCCGACACCACCATGAGCCAACTTCGCGCCCGTTGGATCACACAAGGGGGTGCGTCGACCGTGGCACTGCAATTGTCTGACGACGAGCGCGCCATGCTGGCCTCGCTGCCGCCGTTGCGGTACGCGGCCGACCCGGACTACATGCCGTACACCTTTGACGACACGGGCGGCGGGCTGCTCGGCATCTTCCCGGAATACCAGAACTTCCTCTCGCGAACGCTGGGCGTGCACTTCGAGCGCGTCGCCGTGCGTGACTGGGCCGACGCGCTCGACAAGGCGCGCGATGGCGAGGTCGACATCTTGCTCGGCATGTCGGACCAGGATGCTCGCCCCGCCGGTTTTACGCTCACGCAGCCCATCGACGCCACACCGCTGGTGATCGTCGGGCGCAACGATGCGCTCACGGTGGCCGCGCTGCACGAGCTTTCCGGCAGGACGGTCGCCCTGCCGACCAGCGACACGCTGACCAGCCGGCTGAAGGAAAACGTACCGAAGATACGCATCCTGCCCGCGGGATCCGTCAACGATGCGTTGTCCATGGTGTCTGCTGGCAAAGCCGATTTCACCATCATCAATCTGCCGGTGGCCGACGCGCTGATCCGCCATCATTTCCCCGGGGAGCTGAAGGTCACCGGTTCGGCCAACAGGATCGAGAGCATCGGTCTGGGCGTGTCGGCGCGATACGCCAGGCTGGTGCCACTGATCAACCGCGCGCTGTTCGCCATGCCCGAAGGCGAGCAGGTCAGCATCCGCAACAAGTGGCTGTCGGTCAGCTACCAGCTCGGTCCATCAGCGTCGGCCGTGCTGGGCAAGTTCGGACCGGTGGCGGCGCTGGTGCTGGCCGCACTCGTGGCGCTCTTCATCAAGCAGATGCAGCTGCGCCGCGAAAATCATCAGCGCCGCTGCGCCGAAGAAACCCTCGCGCGTCAGTTGAGCTTCCAGCGCGCGCTGATGGAAGCCGTGCCGTTTCCGCTGGTGGCGGAAGACGCGGGCCACCGTTACGTGGCCGTGAATGCGGCGTTCTGCAACATGTTCGGCCGGACGCGTGCCTCCTTGCTCGGCCGTACGGCGCAGGAACTCGGGCTGTATTCGGTCAGCGATGCGTCGCCGTTATCCGGGATCAACCAGCGCGCCGTGCAGACCAGCGAAAGCACGCGCGAAGAACTCGTCATCGACACGCCGGATGGCCAATCGCGCAATGTGCTGTACTGGATCGAGCCGTTCCACCTGCCGGATGGACAACCCGCGGGGACCGTCGCCTCGCTGGTCGACATCAGCGAGATCCGCGAAGCGCAGGCGCGCGCCGAACGCCTTGAGCAGCGCCTGCGGGAGGTGACCGAGTCGCTGCCGGCGCTGGTCTACCAGTTCGAACTGGTGCCCGGTCAGACGCAGGGGCGCATCACCTACGTGGCCGGCAAGGCGCACGAAACGCTGGGTGCGCAGCCTCAGGATCTGCTGGACTACCTGTCCACGCCTGCACGGCTGATTCATGAGGACGACCGGCAACGCATGATCGACACGGTGCTCGTCTCGGCGCAGCAACTGACACCGTTCGACCAGCAATTCCGCCACGTCTGCGAAGACGGCACGGTGCGCTGGTTGCACGCACGTTCGATCCCGCACCGCGAGCCGGACGGCCGCACGGTCTGGAACGGCTACCTGAGCGACGTCACCACGGAGCGCGAGCAGGCCGACGCGCTGGAGGCCGCCAAGAACGCAGCGGAATCGGCCCTGCACGCGAAGGACCGCTTCCTGGCCATGATGAGCCACGAAATCCGCACGCCCATGAACGGTGTGCTGGGCCTGGTCGAACTGCTGCAGCAGACGAAGCTCGAGGGCGAGCAGAAGCAAATGGTCTCGCTGGTGCAGGATTCGGGGCGCGCGCTGCTGCATATCCTCGATGACATCCTCGATTACGCAAAGGTCGAGGCGGGGCGTCTGGACATCTCGCCGGCGGCCACTGACCTGCGCGAGGTCTTTGACGGCACGGTAGGCTTGCTGGCGAGCCGCGCACACGAAAAATCGCTGGCGGTGCATGTGACTGTCGCCGCCGACGTGCCGGCCAGCGTCTCGGTCGACAGCATTCGTCTACGCCAGATCCTGTTCAACCTGCTGTCGAACGCCATCAAGTTCACCGACACCGGAAGCGTGCGCCTTTCAGCAGAATGCGCGCGCGTCACCGACGACACGGCGCATCTCGTCATCTCCGTCACGGATACGGGCATCGGGATCTCGCCGGCGGTGCAGGCCACGCTGTTCGCGCCGTTCGTGCAGGCCGAGCGCTCGACCACGCGGCGCTACGGCGGCACCGGCCTGGGCCTGGCGATCTCTCGTCAGCTCGCCGGCCTGATGGGCGGCGAACTGGTCATGGAAAGCGCCCCGGGGCACGGGACGGCCGTCACGCTGCGGCTGGCCGTGCCCGTGCTGGAGGCGCGGTATGCGTTGCCGCAGCTGGCGGGGCACAGCGTTGCCATCGACGTGCAAGATGCGGCCGTACGGCACAACCTCACGCAGTTGGCGATCGCCGCCGGGCTGCAGCCCGCAGCCGCCGCCGACGCAGACATTCTCCTCACCGCGACGGCCCAGGCGCAGGGTCGCGCGGTCCGTATCACCTCCGATGCCGGCTACGACGAACCGGGCAACGCGCTGAGCGTCAATCCGCTGAACTGGCACGCATTCGTGCGGGCGTGCGAGCACGCGCTGCGTCGAGCCGGGCATGCGCACGTGGCCTCCGTGGCGGCCCACACACCGCCGGCCGCCGCGCCTGCTGAAGCACCCGGTGCACATATCCTCGTGGCCGAGGATCATCCGATCAACCGCGAACTGATCGCCAAGCAACTCCGCCTGCTGGGGTATCGCGTAACGCTGGCGGAAGATGGCGTGGTCGCGCTCGAACGTCTGCGCGAACACCGTTTCGACGCGTTGCTCACGGATTGCCACATGCCGCGCATGGACGGCTTCGATCTGGCGCGGCATATCCGCCACGAAGAGGGCGACGGCCCTCGCCTGCCGATCATCGCCATCACGGCAACGACGCTGGCCGAGGAGCACGCACGCTGCCGCGCCGTCGGCATGGACGCGAGCCTGCTGAAACCGACCACGCTCGCGACGCTGCAGGAAGCGCTGTCTGCGCTGTGGAGCGCTGACGCTCCCGCTGGCGCCGGCGCGGCCGAGGAGGAGCCGCCCACCCTCTCGCTCGACGACCTGCACGCCGCCCTTGGGACGGACCCGGCCGCGGTCGGTTTGGCGCAGGTCTTCCTATCGTCGCTGGCCGATGACGCCGAGCGCCTCCAGCCGCTGCTGGAGGCGATGGACCGTGCGGCGCTGCGCCGTTGGGCCCATCGCACCGGGGGTGCCCTTGCGCTGCTGCACAACCCGGGCGTGGATGCCGTAGCGGAAGGCTTCCGCGATGCCGTGCAGGACGGCAATGCGAACGACATCCGCACTGCCGGGGCACGCATGATGAAGCTTTTGGCGCACATAAACGGGCTGCTGTGCGCCTTCAAATCCAGCGCCGCCGACGTTGTGCACCGCACGCAAGTGACGGATTCATAAGGGAAAAGCGTTTCAAGCGGTGCATGCGCCGCTTTTAGATGAACCGTTCCAATCGGCCGATTGACTCGGTCAGGGCAGCCTCCTACGATGACATCGACCAATGTCACATTAAGAGGCGCCCATGTGGTGCCCACGGAGACACCACGTGAACGCACGGACCGACTTCCCGCGCGCCGACGCCTTTGCATCGGCCCCGCACAGCGCTGACGCCCCGCCCCTGATCGATGCCGCCATCATCGGGACGGGCTTTGCCGGCCTGGGCATGGCGATCCAGCTCAAGCAGCACGGCATCGACAACTTCCTCGTCTTCGAGAAGGCGGGCTCCGTCGGGGGCACGTGGCGCGACAACCATTACCCCGGCTGCGCGTGCGATGTGCAATCGCACCTGTATTCGTTTTCGTTCGCACCCAATCCGGACTGGTCGCGCATGTATTCGCCGCAACCGGAAATCCGCGCGTATCTGGAGCGCTGCACCGATGAATTTGGCGTGCGCCCGCATGTGCGCTTCCATCACGAGCTGGCGCGCGCGGCGTTCGACGACGCTGCAGGCGTGTGGAACCTGGAAATGGCCGACGGCCGCCGCTACCGTGCCCGCACGCTGATCTCCGGCATGGGCGGCCTGAGCCGTCCGGCCTGGCCGAACATTCCCGGCATCGAGACCTTCCAGGGCAAAGCCTTCCACTCGCAGCTCTGGGAACACGATTACGACCTGCGCGGCAAGCGCGTCGCCGTGATCGGCACCGGCGCGTCGGCCATCCAGTTCGTGCCGCAGATTGCGCCGAAGGTCGGCCGTCTCGACCTGTATCAGCGCACGCCGCCGTGGATCCTGCCCAAGCCCGACCGCAAGGTCTCGCGCGCCGAGCATTGGCTGTTCCGCCACCTGCCGTTCACGCAAAAACTCATGCGTACCGGCATCTACTGGATGCTGGAGTCGCGCGTGCTGGGCTTTGTGATCCACCCGAAGCTGATGAAGGCGGTGGAGCGCATGGCGCGCGGCCACATCAAGCGCCGCATTGCCGACCCCGTGCTGCGCGAGAAGGTGACGCCCAACTACACCATCGGCTGCAAGCGCATCCTTATTTCGAACGACTATTACCCGGCGCTCACGCGAGACAACGTCGACGTGATCACCTCGGGCATCGCACGCGTCGAGCCCAACGCCATCGTCACCACTGACGGCACGCGGCGCGAAGTCGATTGCCTGATCTTCGGCACGGGCTTTCACGCAACGGACCCGTTCCCGCGCGGCGTGCTGCTCGGCAGCCAGGGCGTGGACATTGTCGACATGTGGGACAAGCACGGCGCCGAGGCTTACCTGGGCACCACCGTGTCGGGCTTTCCGAATTTCTTCATGGTGGTGGGCCCGAACACGGGGCTCGGCCACTCGTCGATGGTGTTCATGATCGAGTCGCAGGTGGCGTACATCGTCGACGCCCTCAAGTCGATGCGCGCGCATAACGTGGCCGCCATCGACGTACGCCCGGACGTGCAGCGCCGCTTCAACGACGGCATCCAGAAGCGGCTGTCGAATGCGATCTGGTCTGCGGGCGGTTGCGTGAGCTGGTACCTCGATCCGAAGACCGGCAAGAACACGACGCTGTGGCCGGGATTCACGTGGCAGTTCCGCCGTGCGACGGCGCATTTCCGGCTGGCCGATTACCGCACGCGTCCGATGACCGTACCGAAGGGTGTGCCGCTGCGCGTGCCCGCCCGCACAGTGCCGGCCGCCCAAAACACCCCCAACGAAGAAGCGCTCGACCGCGTCTGACGCGCGTCAGCCCCACGGAGACCACGCCATGAAGTCATTCAACAACCAGGTTGCCGCCATCACCGGCGCCGCGTCGGGCATGGGCCGCTCGCTGGCGCTGCAGCTGGCGCGCGAAGGCTGTCACCTCGCCTTGGCCGATCGCAACGAAGCGGCGCTCGCGCAGACGCTGCAACTGGTGCGTGCGCATGAAGGCGACCGCATCCGCGTGACCACGCATGCCGTCGACGTGGCCGACCGCGGCGCGGTGTACCGCTGGGCCGAAGAAGCGGCCGCTGCGCACGGCAAGGTCAACCTGATCTTCAACAACGCGGGCGTGGCGCTGTCCAGCACGATCGAAGGCATGGAAGACGACGAGCTGGCCTGGATCATGAACATCAACTTCTGGGGCGTCGTGCACGGTACCAAGGCGTTCCTGCCGCTGCTCAAGGCGACGGGCAATGGCCACATCATCAACACGTCGAGCATCTTCGGCATCTTCGCGCAGCCGGGCATGGGCGCCTACAACGCCAGCAAGTACGCCGTGCGCGGCTACACCGAGGCGCTGCGCCAGGAACTGGACCTGATGAACTGCGGCGTGTCGGCCACGTGCGTCCACCCGGGCGGCATCAAGACCAACATTGCCAAGTCGAGCCGCGTCTCGCCGAGCATGAACGGCTTCCTGGTGCGCGACGAACAGCAGGGCAAGGCCGAGTTCGAGAAATTCTTCATCACCTCGGCGGACAAGGCCGCGGAGGTGATCCTGGACGGCGTGCGCAAGAACAAGCGCCGCGTGCTGATCGGCCCCGACGCCCACGCCGCCGATGTGATGGCCCGCTTGCTGCCGGCCGCCTACCAGGCGCTGGTCGTGCGCGAAGCCCGCCGCACGCGCAAGAAGGCGCTGCGCGACGATACGGCGCCGGCCACCGCCCGCGCAAAGTAGGAGGCCGCCGATGAACACGGCCACCACCGGAGAATTGTTCGCCAGCCCCCCGCGCGCGAACCTGCTCAACGTTGCACGCGCCATGCTGCGCCCCGGCCGCATCGGCCTGCGCAGCATCGGCCGCGATGTGCTGATCGCACGCTACGCCAAGCCGCAATCGCGCTACCTGCCGTTGATGGGCACGCGCGTGCATTACACCGACGAAGGCGCTGCCAACTCTGAAGGCACGTTGCTGCTGATCCATGGTTTTGGCGCGTCGCTGCATACGTGGGACGGCGTGCTGCCCCAGCTCACGCGGCGCTACCGCGTGATCCGGCTCGACCTGCCGCCGTTCGGCATCACCGGCCCGCTGCGCGATGCACAGGGCCGCCCGCGCACGATGGAGCTGCCGCTGTACCGCGACTTCATCGACGCGTTTGTCGACACGCTGGGCCTGTCGAAACTCACGCTGATTGGCAATTCGCTGGGCGGCATGGTGTCGTGGGATTTTGCCGTGCGGCACCCGGGCCGCGTCGAGAAGCTCGTGCTGATCGACTCCGCCGGCTTCCCGATGAAGCTGCCGATCTACATCGATCTGTTCAATCACGTTGGCGTGCGGATGACGTCGCCGTGGATGCTGCCCGAGGGGATCATCCGCGCCGCCACGCGCGATGTGTATGGCGACCCGTCGCGCGTGTCCGAACCCACGCTGCGCCGCTACGCCGATTTCTTCTATGCCGACGGTGCACGACAGGCCATCGGCAAGATGGTGCCGAAGTTCCGCTTTGACGATGTCGATACCAGCGGGCTGGCCTCGATCCGAGTGCCCACGCTCATCCTCTGGGGCCAGCGCGACCGGTGGATCCCGCCCGCGCATGCCGGCGAATTCGCCCGCCGCATTCCCGGCGCCACGCTGCGCATGTATCCGGCGCTCGGCCATATCCCGATGGAGGAAGACCCCGTACGCGTGGGGACCGACCTCTGTGCATTCCTCGATCAGGGGCGCGCATCGACGCGCCTTTCAGAAACCACATTCCAGGAGA
The DNA here is from genome assembly GCF_040544795.1 of Ralstonia sp. 1138. Classification (NCBI taxonomy): domain Bacteria; kingdom Pseudomonadati; phylum Pseudomonadota; class Betaproteobacteria; order Burkholderiales; family Burkholderiaceae; genus Ralstonia; species Ralstonia sp. 1138. The sequence goes on from NZ_JBEPKQ010000002.1 coordinate 46,774, forward strand.
ACCGCCCATGATGCCAGTCCGTCGCGACGTGCATCCTCACCTGCCGGCTGATCGCATCAGCAACTGGCACGAGCGAGGCCCGCACGTGACCCACTTCCTGAACGCGCTGTCGATCTTCTTCCCGACCGGAGAGCGCTTCTTCATGGACAGCGTGCGCAACTACCGCCATCTGGTGACCGATCCCGAACTCAAGCAGGCCGTGGCAGGTTTCATCGGGCAGGAAGCCATGCACACACGCGAACACGTGCTGTACAACGATCTGCTCGATCGCGCCGGCCTGCCTGCCACGCGCATCGACCGCTTCATCGGCAAGTTCCTGAACGTGCTGCGGAAGTACACGCCCAAGTCGCACCAGTTGGCCGTGACCGTGGCGCTCGAGCACTACACCGCCATGCTGGCCGGTCAGGTGCTCTCACATGAAGATGGCCTGGGCCGCAATTCGGAACCCGGCTATCGCCAGGTCTGGCTGTGGCACGCCATGGAAGAGACCGAGCACAAGGCCGTCAGCTACGACGTATGGAACCTCGCCATCAAGCCGGGCGTGGGCCGCTACCTCACGCGCACGCTGACGATGTTGGTGACGACCGTGACCTTCTGGGCGATGGTGTTTTACGTGCATTTGCGGCTGATCTTTGCGGACCGCACCGTCAAGCACAAATTCCTCGGCCTCGGTAAGGCGTTCCATTTCCTGTGGATTCACCCGGCGCCGCTGCGCAAGATCATCCCGGAATTCTTCGACTTCTTCCGGCCCTCATTCCACCCGTGGGATGAAGACAACCGTGACGCACTTGAACGCCTGCCCAAGCTGATCTCGGAAATCGAAGCCTATGCGGCAGCGAACGGCGAAGCGCCGTCGCCGTCGATCCGCCGCAAGCTGTCGACCGCGGGTGCAGCCGGATCTTGAGCAGGCATTCAAAACGCCTGCAGCACCCGTCGTATCGGGATCAAACTAGAAATAGATAAGGCGCGCCCCACGCATGGGCGCGCCGGAGACACTAGCCTTTGTCCGGCCCGGGCGTGCTGCCCGGCGGTTCATGCATGTGCTCGATGACCTGCGCCACGCGGTCGCCCAGGTATTTGTTGGCGGCCGTCTCAAGCGCGCGCATCAGCTCGGCCTCAACCGCCACCAGCGCCAGCGGACGGATGCGCCAGATCACGTCGACCAGACGCGGCACGTCTTCGACCGGCGGCAGGTCGCTGCCGTATTTGTCGAGTTCGCGCACGACCATGGAGACAAGATCGTCGGCCACCGCCTGCGTATGCGGCCGGGCACGCTCGATGATGTCGAGCACTTCGATGAGCGGGAAACCGGCCTTTGCCATCTGCGCGCCGGCCAGCAGCGCTTTCGGGCTGCGCGCCAGATAGCCGAGGCCATCGGGTTCAAGCAGGCCCAGCGAGATGGCCCGCGCCAGCGCCTGACGCGACATGGCGCGGCCGAACAGCTTGGCAAGCGCGAGGAGCGAGTAATGCTTGGGCGACTCGTCCGACCACGGGCTGGCGATGGCCGATTCGAGCCCGAGGATGGAGCGCAGGTCATGGCCTTCGACGATGGCCTTGAGCAGCTCCTGGATGTTGGAGAGCGTGTAGCCGCGCCCGAGCAGGTGGTTGATGAGCTTGAGCCGCCCCAGATGCGCCTGCGTGTAGATGCCCACGCGACCGCGCCGCTCGGGCGGATCGATCAGGCCGCGGTCCTGATACGAGCGAACGTTGCGGACAGTGGTTTCAGCCGCGCGCGCGAGTTCGTCGATGGTGAACTCGCGGGCGGGCGGAGTGGCAGGCGGACCGGCGTCGCCGGTTGGTTTGCGGGCAGGCATGCAAAAAATTCTACACGAGCGCGGCGACAGACCGCGTCGGTGACCGGAACGTTTCCGGTGCGTTTCTCACGACGAGGAGACCGTCGATGTGGGACTTGATGATGCGTCATCGAAATAGCGCGCTGCGGGCTGCGGGCGCGCTGGCGGCGGCACTGCTGCTGCAGAGTTGCGCCACCGCGGGCGACGGGCACGGCGCCATCGAAGCCGACAAAGCCAAGCAGCTGGAAGATGCACGCGCGCAGGCGCGGGCGCCATTCCAGTCGGGCAATCTCGCCACGCGCGAGGTGCGGCCCGCCACGCTGCGCGATTCGGGCCAGCCCGATGCGATCTCGTATCTGCGTCATGTCGATTTTCGTTTCGATGGCGGCGTGGGCTTTCTGGTCGATCAGCTCGCGCTGCGCATGGTGCCGCGTGCACCGGGCGACCCGGTGTGGCTCGACGATGTGTCGTCGTACACGCTGCAGCCCGTGAGCGGTTCGGTGCGCGTCACGGCCGAGAGCATGGCCGCGCTGTTCAACACCGTGGTGTTTGCGCGCGGGCCGGGCCAAGATCCGCCGCTGCGCGGCTTCAGCTTCGCGCTCGACGACGGCACGCTCGACATGCGTGCCGAGATGCGCCGGCGCGGCGCGTGGGTGCCGATCGAGCTGCGCGGCCCGCTGGTACTGCGCGATCCGCAGACCATCGTGTTCCGCCCCAACGTGGTCAAGGTACGCGGGCAAGACGCCGGCGCGCTGATGGGCGCGGCGCATATCGAACTGGCCGATCTGCTGCCGGTATCGACGCCCGCCGTGCAATTGGCCGGCAGCGAAATCGTCATGCAGGTGCCCAAGCTGTTTCCGCCGCCCGCGCTGGATTTGAAGCTCTCCGCCATCCGCGTCACGCGCGACGGGCTCCTCATGCAGATCGGCGATGGCAACCCGCAGATGCCGCCGCTGGCCAATGCCGCCGACGCGCAGCGCCCATACATCCTCTTCCGCGGCGGCGACATCCGCTTCATGCGCTCGATGCCGATGAACGCGCGCATCGATATCGTCGTGGCCGACCCGGCCAAGCCTTTCGTCTTCAATCTGTACCGCTATCGCGATCAGCTCGTGGCGGGGTCGCTGCGCTTTTCGCCGGATGGCGGCATTCGCGTGCTGATGCCGTCGTTCGACACCCTCGCCACCGCCAAGGCCGCCAAGGCCACTGCGGTTGCCAAGACGAGCAAGCCTGCCCTGCAACTCGCCAAGAGGACCGCGCCATGATCGCCCCCGCCTTTGCTTTCGCCGCTGTGATGTTGCGCCTGGCGTTGGTGACGCTCGGCCTGACCGGCCTTCTGGCCAGCGCGCTCGCACGCGCCGCGGAGCCGCCAATGGCCAACGCCCAACGCAAGGAGTTGACCACGGTGCGCCAGCAATGGGCACAGCGCTGCGACCCGTCCTCGGGCGCGCCCAACGCCAGCGGCCCGGCCGCCGCGCGCGATTCCGGCACCGCACCGCCCGTCGTGCAGATGCGCGATGTGGATTTCCGCATCACCGGCGACATCGGTTTCCACGTGCATCAACTGACCGCGCAGCTCGTGGCGCACAAGCCGGGGCAGCCCGTCGACATGGACGACCCGGGCCAGTTCGACATCCGCATCCTCGGCGGCGAAGTGACGGTGCCCAAGGAGTCGCTCGACGCGCTGTTCAACCGGTATCTGCTCGACTATTCGCCGCGCTCGCTCAACGCGCTGTCGCTCACACCCGGCGACGGCGTGCTCGACGTGTCGGGCGGGCTCAAGCTGCGCAATCACTTTCCTGGCGTGTGGCTGCCGTTCGGCATGCGCGGCACGTTGGCGCTCAAGGAATCGCGTTACCTTGTCTACACGCCCACCGAGGCACGCGTGATGGGCATCCAGACCCTGGCGCTGCTCAAAGGGATGGGCCTGGAGCTGTCGCAGCTTGCGCCGCTCAACCGCCCCGGCGCCAAGCTCGACGGCAACGATATGGTGCTGGACCAACACACAGTGTTTCCGCCGCCGCGCCTGATCGGTCAGATGAAGACGGCGCGTGTCACGCCCGACGGGCTGGTGCTCGGCTTCGGCCCCGCGCCCGCCATGTGCGCGCCTGCGCCAACCGACGCCGCCAGCCGCATCTGGATCCAGTCCGGCGACCTGAAGATGTACAACGTGCTGGTGGCCAACAGCCGCATTCTCGTGACCGATACGTCAACGCGTGGGCCGCTGCGCTTCGATCTGTACCACTACCGCGAGGCCGCCGCGCGCGGCACCACGCGCATGGACGCGGACGGCACGCTGCGCGTCGACCTCGCGCCGGCGGCGGCCGTCCAGTGACGCCATCGTCAGCGCACTACTTTTGGCAGACGGCGCGCAGGATCGCCTCGCCCTCTGAGCGCGGCACGACGGCCTCCCAGCGGGGGCCGTCGATGGTCTTGGTGAGCACTGTGCCGTGCTGGCTATCCTGGATCAGCGCACTGACCGGCAGAATGCGCCCCTCCTTGCAGTCGTAGACGGACGTGCGCGTATCGTACTGATACGCCTTGCCGTCTGAGAGCTTGCGCGGCGCGTCATAGGCGTCGCGCGTCGTGGCGCGCACGGTGCCATCCGCGTTGCGCTCGATGGAGTCCTTGTCCAGATAGAGCGAGCCGCTGTTGTTGGCCAGCGGGGCCAGCTTGACCCAGTTGTCGGCCGCCATGGCCATCGAGCTGCCCATTGCCAGCGCAGCAGCCACCCAGCAGATCAGCGTCGTTCGTTCCGTTCGCATCACAACCTCCGTTTGCCTGATTGCACAGACGTATGTGCGGCGTGGCAGCACCACTGCATCGTTCTCCGCACATCAAGCTGGACGTAGCAAACGGCATGCCCCGGGGTGCGCCGCTGCCCCGGCAGACAACAAAAAAGCCCGCACGGGGCGGGCTTCTTCGGGGATGCGGGACGGCTTACTTGGCAGCGGCGGCCATGTAGTCGACGGCGGCTTTCACGTCGTCGTCGGACCCGGCATACGTACCCTTGGGCGGCATTGCGCCCTTGCCGTGCAGCGCGATGTCGTACATCTTGGCCTTGCCCTCGGCAATGCGCGGCGCCCAGGCGGCCTTGTCGCCAAACTTCGGCGCGCCGGCCACACCAGCGGCGTGGCACATCTGGCACGTCGAATCGTAAACCTTCTTGCCAACCTCGCCTGCAGCTGCTTGCGGTGCGGCAGGCGCGGCCGGTGCCGCCGCAGCAGGTGCCGGTGCAGCAGCGGCCGGAGCCTGTGCAGCCGCCGGGGCCGATGCTTCCGGTGCCGCTGCCTGAGCCGGTGCTGCGCCCGCGCCGGCCGGGGCGGCCGGTTCCTGCAGCTTGCCGCCCGCGGAGTTGGCCATGTAGACGATGGCGCGCTCGATTTCATAGTCGCTCACATCATCCGGGGACGTGCCGCCGCGTGCGGGCATGCCACCCTTGCCGGCCAGCGCCACCTTCGTCAGGCCATCCAGGCCCTGCGACAGGCGCGGGCCCCAGCTGGCCGCATCGCCAAACTTGGGCGCGCCAGCCACGCCTGCCGCGTGGCAGGTCGCGCAGACTTCCTTATAGAGCTGCTCGCCCGTCTTGTAGACGCGCGGTGCGTTGGGATCTTTCAGTTCGAGTTGCGCAACCGGCTTGATGCGATCGTTGACGGCCTCTTCCGACATGCCGGAGCCGCCCGCGCCTTCCTTGGCGCCCAGGCCAACGTAATTGGCCAGCAGGATGATGATGAGGATGGGAACGGCAAAGGCGGCGATCACCGCGATGATCAGCTGCTTGGGGGTCTTGATCAGAGGCTCGTGTTCGTCGTGTTGCGCGTCGCTCATGCTCAACTCTCAGGATGGTGGAACCGCTCTTGGAGCCCTCGGAGCGCCGCCGGCAAGGTCACGAGCATCGCCGGCAGAGCGTGGGGGCCGCATTGGATCGCGATGAGGGCAGGAAGACCATGGCGATTGAGTCGCCGCGTCGGCCCAGACAGACCTGTCCCCGTCTTTCTTCTGGCAAATAACGCGCGATTATATCCGCAATGCCTGGGCCTTTGACACGCGGGACAGCCCTAGGCGCCGCTTTTCGACCTGCGTCAAAAACCCAACGAAACGTTGCAGCAGCACGCCCCGTACCGGGCCGTTCACGGGCGGCCGATGGACGGTTTCGCCCAAATGCGCTATCCTGCGGGGCTTCTCTTTCGGTACGTTCTGTGCCGATATGCGCCCGTAGCTCAATGGATAGAGTACTGCCCTCCGAAGGCAGGGGTTGCTGGTTCGATCCCAGCCGGGCGCGCCACACATCAAAGATTCACCCAACCCTGCACGGCTTTCCCTGCCAGAACCGCGCTTCTGCCGCGACGTGGCGGTTTGCCTGTTTTCGAACCATTCCTGCTCCCTGCCATATCGATTTCTCGATCGCGCAGCGGGCACGCTGACAATCCCCCATCAGGAGTCGAACCGTGAGCCGTTACTGGAGCGATATCGTTCAGCAGCTGGTGCCTTACGTCCCCGGCGAGCAGCCGGCCATCGCGCGGCCCATCAAGCTGAATACGAACGAAAACCCATACCCGCCGTCGCCGCGCGTGGTAGCGGCCATCTCTGCGGAGCTGGGAGCGTCAGGCGACAGCCTGCGTCGCTATCCCGATCCGCTGTCGCGGCGGCTGCGCGAGACCGTCGCCGCGCAGGTCGGCCTCAAGCCCGAGCAGGTCTTTGCGGGCAACGGGTCGGACGAAGTCTTGGCGCACGTCTTCCACGCGCTGCTCAAGCACGACAAGCCGCTGCGCTTTCCCGACATTTCGTACAGCTTCTATCCGACCTACGCGCGGCTGTACGGCGTGCAGTGCGAAGTGGTGCCGCTGGCGGACGACTTCTCCATCCGCGCCGATGACTATCTTGGCGACGCGGGCGGCGTGCTGTTCCCGAACCCGAACGCGCCGACCGGCCACGCGCTGCCGCTGGCAGAAATCGAACGGATCGTCGCCGCGAATCCGTCGTCGGTGGTCGTGGTGGATGAGGCCTATGTCGATTTCGGGGCCGAGTCTGCCATTGCGCTCATCGACCGCTATCCGAATCTGCTCGTGGTGCACACGACGTCGAAGTCGCGCTCGCTGGCGGGCATGCGCGTGGGCTTTGCGTTCGGGCACGCGGCGCTCATCGAAGCGCTCAACCGCGTGAAGGACAGCTTCAATTCGTACCCGCTGGATCGGCTCGCGCAGGCCGCGGCGCAAGCGGCTTACGAAGACGATGCGTACTTCCGCGCCACGTGCGCACGCGTGATGGCGAGCCGCACGCGGTTGACGCAATCGCTGCAGTCCCTCGGGTTCGAAGTCGTGCCGTCGATGGCGAACTTCGTCTTCGCGCGGCATCCGGCCTACGATGCGGCCACACTGGCGGCGCGCCTGAAAGAGCAGGCCATCTTCGTGCGCCATTTCAAGCTCGCACGCATTGACCAGCACCTGCGCATTACCGTGGGCACCGACGATGAATGCGACGCATTCTTAAATGCGCTGCGGGGACTGCTGAAATAAGTACGTGGGCGTCTGCGGCAAATTGCCACCGGGGTCCGCCCGCCGTTCGGTGGACAGCGCCCCACGCCGGTGGCTGCAGGCCCCGACCACACGGTGCATGCGCGGCAGGGCGCGATGTGGATGGAGGGCCGCGAAAGTCAGCGATTACTGCGCGCAGGTATGGGGAACATTGACCGTACGCAGATGCCGGCGGCCAATTGCTGTGCCAGAATGCACGAGCGGGTAAACGGCGCGCCGACGCCGTCCGCTGTCCCCTAGGGCGAGCCTGAGCACTGCGCGGGCGGCACGGGACGCCACACAACACACTCCCACAAAAGGAATCAGCATGTCCAATCGTCGTCAATTCCTGAAGAGCATCCCCATCGTGGCCGCCGCGGGCGCCGTCATGTCGATGTCGGACCTGGCACTGGCTGCACCGATGGTGGCGGAAAGCGACCCGCAAGCCAAGGCGCTGGGCTACGTGGCTGACACCACCAAGGCCGACAAGGCAAAGTTCCAGAAGCACACGCCGGATCAGCACTGCGGCAACTGCGCCCTGTACCAAGGCGGTGCGGCTGCGCAAGGCGGTTGTCCGCTGTTCGCCGGCAAGGACGTCGCCAACAAGGGCTGGTGCAGCGCCTGGGCCAAAAAAGCCTGAGCGAAGCGGTATCGCACCCATGAAAAAACGGACTCTGCGGGGTCCGTTTTTTCATGGGCACTCGCTCTACAATGCGTGCCATGCCGTTCACATTCACGCCCACCGTCCTCGTCATCGACGACGAACCGCACATCCGACGCTTCGTGCGCGCCGCACTGGAGGAGGAAGGCTGCGAAGTCCATGAAGCCGACCGCGTCGAGCGTGGCCTGATCGAAGCGGGCACACGTCAGCCGGACGCGGTGATCCTCGATCTGGGGCTGCCCGATGGCGATGGCATGCAGCTGATTCGCGAGCTGCGCACCTGGACGGAAGTGCCGGTGCTCGTGCTTTCGGCGCGCGTGGATGAGCGCGACAAGATCGAGGCGCTCGATGCGGGGGCGGATGATTACCTGACCAAACCCTTCGGCGTGGGCGAGCTGGTTGCGCGCCTGCGCGTGCTGCTGCGGCGGCACGCCAAGCGCGGCGAAGATGGCGGCAGCGTCATCCGCTTCGCCGAGGTGGAAGTGGACCTGGCGCGCCGCCTGGTGAGCCGCAACGGCGAGGCGGTGCATCTCACCCCGATCGAATACCGGCTGCTGGCGGTGCTGCTCGGCCGACGCGGCACCGTGATGACGCACCGCGAGCTGCTGCGCGAAGTCTGGGGCCCCGCGCATTCCGACAGCAGCCACTATCTGCGCATCTACATGGGCCATCTGCGCCACAAGCTGGAGCGCGACCCCGCGCGGCCCGAACACCTGCTGACCGAAGTCGGCGTCGGGTACCGCTTCACCGCATAAGCCGGTTCAATGCTCCTTGATGCCGGCGGCGCGCACGATGCGGCCGTTGCTGTCGTATTCGGCGCGAATGGCCGCGGCAAACTGCTCGGCTGTGCCGCCCGCCGGCACCACGGCGGCCTGCGTGAGGCGCTCGCGCAGATCGGGCGCGGCCAGCGCCTTGTTGATCTCGGCGTTCAATCGGGCAATCACGGGGGCTGGCGTCTTGGCGGGCGCGAACACGCCGAAGGTCGAGGCCATGTTCGCCTTGGCGTAACCGAGTTCGGTGAAGGTCGGCACATTCGGCAGCGCGTCGAGCCGGTGCGGCGCACCCACCGCCAACGGGCGCAGCTTGCCGCTGGTGATGTGTTGCATCAAGGTCGGACCGACGTTGGTCGACATGACTTCCACCTGGCCGCCCAGCGCATCCGTCAATTGCTGGCCGCCGCCCTTGTACGGGATGAGCGTGATATCCACGCGCGCCTGCGACTTGATCTGCTCCAGCGCGAGATGCCCCACCGTACCGAGGCCCGATGTCGACCAGCGGATCGAACCCGGCTTGGTGCGGGACTGGCTCAGCATGTCGGCAAAGCTCTTGCCGGTGAACGACGGCGTGCCCAGCAGGATCATCGGTGCGTACATGACGTTGGCCACGGGCGCGATGTCTTTCTGCGGGTCATACGGCAGTTTGCCGAAATGCGGGTTGAGCGTGAGGGGGCTGACCGACGAGAAGCCCAGCGTGTAGCCATCGGGCGCCGACTTGGCTACGGCGTCCATGCCGATGCTGCCGCCGGCACCGGCGCGGTTTTCCACCACCACCGGCTGGCCCAGTTGCGCCGACAGCTTTTCACCCAGCGCACGCGCCACGTTGTCGGAAATGCCACCAGTCGGATACGCGACGATGATGCGGATCGGCTTGGCCGGATAGTCCTGCGCCTGGGCAGGCACGGTGGCCAGCAGCGGCAGGCCGGCGCACAGCAGCACGGCAGAAGCAATCAGACGACGGCGGGCGGTACGTGCGGAAGTCATGGCGCAATGTCAGGGGGGAGAAACGGAAAGGAACATTGTAGGCCGATGCCCAGGCAAGCTCGCCCTGGCGACGTACAAAAACAGCAGGCAAAAGAAAAGGCGCCCGAAGGCGCCTTTTCCATTCCCAATCGCGTGACAGTGTCGATTAGAAGATGTGGCGGATACCCACGCCAACGCTCGTCTGGTTCGACTTGCCAACGCCGGTTGCGTTGCCGCCACCCGACAGTTCCGGCAGAGCTGCGTCCTTGACCTTGTTGTAGTCGACCGTGCCGTACACTTGCGTGCGCTTGGACAGGGCGTACTCGGCCAGCAGCACGCCGGTGTAGCGCTTGCCGTCGTTGCCGGCGGTCAGAGCGGCGTTCTTGATGCTGTCGTAGTAGAACGCGCCGGTCAGAGCCAGGGCCGGGGTGATGTTGTACGTCACGCCCAGGATGCCGACGTGGTCACGACGCTTCGTGGCGCCCGGGGTCAGGCCAGCGCCCGAGGTGGCGTTGCCGTAGATATTCAGGCCGAAGGCGCTGCCGCCGACGCAGTTAGCCGAGCTGTTCACGCAACCCGTGGCGTCGCTGCTGTCGATGTAGCCTGCGAACAGCTTGGCTGCAGCGATGGTGTAGTTACCACCGATACCCCAAACGGTTTGCTTGTTGCCAGCAACGTCCTTGTGCTGCTGTGCGAATGCGCCGATGTAGGCCGGGCCGAATTCATAGGCCACCGTGCCGCCAACGTACGAGTTCTGGCTAGCAGCGCCAGCCACTTCGCCAAAGCCGTAGGCCAGGCCGACCGACAGGCCGTTCCACTTGCCTTCGTACTTCAGCATGTTCGATTCACGCAGACCGGTCAGGCCGTAGTACATCCACGAGTTGCCGTCGTAGTTACCCACGCCCAGCGGGTCGAAGTTGCCGCCCGTCGTGAAGCCGAAGTTGTATTGACGGCCCAGGGTGATGGTGCCCAGGTCCTTGTTCGACAGACCCACGAACGATTGACGGTTGAACAGCGTACCGGTGCTGCTCATGCGGCCCGAGTCGGAGTTGAAGCCGCTTTCCAGCACGAACAGTGCCTTGTTGCCGCCACCCAGGTCTTCCGAGCCCTTCAGGCCCCAGCGGCTGTTCGACACAGCACCGCTTTCCATCTGGGTCACGCTGTTGCCAGCTTGGTTGGCGTTGTTGATGTAGTGAATGCTGGTATCGACAATACCGTACAGCGTCACGCTCGATTGGGCGTAGGCAGAACCTGCGAACAGGGCGCCAACTGCAACCAGAATGGCAGACTTTTTCATGTGGGCTCGTAATAAAAGAGTTGTCTCAAACCGCCCGACCCCGTGTGCATGAGGTTGGGCTCCTCCGTTTCCTTAACTTCCGTGTCGGAAGTGCCGCGCAAATTTAACAAAAGCCCATATGCGCGGCAAAGCAATTCACGGAATCGTTCTACCAAGTGTGGTAAGCGCGCATCGCTCTTAATGCACTGCACCAAATCGGCCTATGGCAAGGCTTGCCGGCTCGTGACGCCCTGCTGTGGTGCATCAACGCCGAGCGCCGGCTTTCACCCCATCTCTTGATTAGACAAAAAGGTTGGGGGATTGCAGGACGCGTTACGCCATTGGCGCGCTTTTCAGCGCCGTTCACGCTGACTTGCATCATTTCGGCGCCGACAACGAACCGTTCGTCGCACCACCGTGGATACGGTATGTCCCCTGACCTAGGCTGTAGACCGTGGCAGGACATCAAATGACCACGCTTAAAAACAGCACCGAAAATCAGTTGAAGAAGGAGTTCGCCATGCGACTCAAGCAGATGGGATTGGCCGCCATGCTGGCGGTCGGGGCCCTCGCGGCGGGCAGCGCTTGGGCGCAGGCCAGCCGCGTGGAAGTGTTCGGGCAGGATGCACGCGCCGAACGGTTCGACGTCTACAGCGACGGTGCCCGCACCGGACGCTTCGACACGTATACAGAAGGCGCGCGCGCAGGCCGCTTCGATCCGTATTCGGAAGGCATGCGCAGCGACCCGGCCGGCCGCGCCCGCGAGGGCGGCGGTACGGTCTACGGGTATCCGGTTCCGAATTGATGCGCTGAACGGCATTCACCGCGTTCGTCACGCAGCCGTTACGCATTGGTCAGTTACGGGCCGGTCTCCAGGCATCCTCCGTTTTCCGCCTCTTGGCCCACTCGGGCCCCGCCGGTGATGCGCCAGCGGGGCTTTTTCATGCGCGCTCAGATGAGCTTGTCGAGCGTGATCGGCAATTCGCGCACGCGCCGGCCCGTGGCGTGATAGACGGCGTTGGCGATGGCCGCCGGCACGCCCGTGATGCCGATCTCGCCGATGCCCTTGGCGCCCAGCGGGTTGACGTACGCGTCCGCCTCGTCGAGTACGAGGATGTCGATGTCGGGCACATCGGCGTTGACGGGCACGTGGTACTCCGCGAGGTTGTTGTTCACGATGCGGCCGTAGCGGGTGTCGAGCAGGCTCTCTTCGAACAGCGCCATGCCCATCCCCCACACGATGCCGCCCATCAGCTGACTGCGCCCCGTCTTGGCATTGAGCAACCGCCCCACGCCGTAGCTGCCGACGATGCGCGGGACGCGGACCACGCCCAGGTCGGCATCGACATGCACTTCGACAAACACCGCGCCGAACGAGTGCATTGAGAACTTCTGCTTCTCCTCGCCCGGCTGCACCTTGGCCGTCACCTCGATGGGGCGGCCATGGCGGGCAACCACGGCAGCCACCGGTTCCCGCGCACCGCTGCGTGCGGTGAGGACACCATCGGCCACCGTGATGTCGCCAGCGGCCAGCCCATGCAGCGGCGAACTGGCATCGGCAATGGCCGCGGCAATCAATGCATCGCGCGCCTGCTGGCCGGCGGCCTGCACGGCGGGCGAGACGCTGGCCACGCTCTGCGAGCCGCCCGACACCGGCGCTTCCGGCATGCGCGTATCGCCCAGGCTGAAGTGCACGCGGTCGACGGGCATGCCCATGGCATCGGCCGCCACCTGCGTCATCACCGTGTAGGTGCCGGTGCCCAGATCCTGCGAGCCCGATTCCACCTGCGCCGTACCGTCCGGCAGATAGCGCGCCGTGGCAGCGGCCGCGCTGCGATTGGCCGGGTACGTGGCCGTGGCCATGCCCCAGCCGACGCGTGTGTTGCCCTCACGCATGCTGCCCGGCTGCGGGTTGCGGCGCGCCCAGCCGAAGCGTTGGGCGCCCGCCCGGTAGCAGGCAGCCAGGGATTTGCTCGACCACGGGATGCGTTTTTCCGGGTCTTGCGCGGCATCGTTGCGCAGGCGCAGCTCCACGGGGTCGATGCCGAGCGCGTAGGCCATCTCGTCCAGCGCGACTTCCAGTGCAAACGTGCCGGTGGCTTCGCCAGGTGCGCGCTGGAAGGTGGGCGTACCGACGTTCAGACGCGCCAGCCGATGCGTCGTCCGCTGGTTCGGGGTGTCGTAAAGCATGCGCGTGACGATGGCGCAGGGCTCGGTCCAGTCCTCGATCATCGACGTGGTGGTCAGCGAGTCATGCGAGATGGCGGTGAAGCGGCCATCGCTGGCGGCGCCCAGGGCGATGCGCTGCTCGGTGCGCGGGCGGCCGCCCACCGGGCCGAACATCTGCGGCCGCTCCAGGACGAGCTTGACGGGCCGCCCCACCTGCCGCGCAGCCATCGCCGCCAGCACCACGTGCGACCACACCGAGCCCTTGCAGCCGAACCCGCCGCCCACGAACGGGCACACCACACGGAGCTTGTCCGGCGACAAGCCAAGCGTCTTGGCAACGGTGCGGCGCACGCCCGAGACGTACTGCGTGCTGTCGTACAGCGTGAGCGAATCGCCCTCCCACACGGCGATGGTCGCGTGCGGCTCCATGGGGTTGTGCGTTTCCATGGGCGTACCGTAGACGGCCTCGATGCGTTGCGCCGCCTGCGCCATGCCCGCAGCCATGTCGCCGCGGGCGGTGTCGGCCGATTGCCCTTGCACCTTGCCGGGCGAGTGCGCATCGGCGCGGGCCGTTTCGAAGTCGAGCCGCGCCGGCTGCTGGGCAACCTCCACGCGCACCATGCGCGCGGCGGCCTGCGCGTGTTCCAGCGTGTCGCCCACGACCAGCGCGACGGGCTGGCCGTTGTAGTGCACCTGATCATCCTGGAGTAACGAGAGCACGCGCCCAGCCGGCGGCTCGAGCGCAGGCTTGCCGCCGTTTGGCAGGCGCGGTGCGTTCTCGTGCGTCATCACCAGCAGCACGCCGGGCATGGCCTGCGCGACATGGGTATCGACCCGCGTGATGCGACCGGCCGGCACGGTGCTCTGCACCAGCACCGCATGCACCAGGCGCGGCACCTGGAACTCTGCTGAGTAGCGCGCCTGGCCCGTGACTTTGAGCAGACCGTCGGTGCGGTCCAGCGGTTGGCCGACGTTGCTCATGCCACACCTCCTGTCGGCTTGGCGGGATTGGCGAGATTGCCCGCGATGGCGAGCGCCCGGGCCACCGCCCGCTGTGCAAGCGGTACCTTGAAGCCGTTGTCGCGCAGCGGCTGGGCGCCCTGCACGGCCAGCGCGCCCGCCTGGGCAAACAACTGCGCATCCACCGCCTGGCCCGCCAGCATCTGCTCGGCCGCATGCGCACGCCACGGCTTGTGTGCGACACCGCCGAGCACAATGCGCGCCTCGCGGATCGTCCGCCCATCCGGCTGCAAAGCCAGCGCCGCAGCCACCGACACCAGCGCAAACGCATAACTCGCGCGGTCGCGCACCTTCAGGTAATGCACGTGCGAGCCGAACACGGGCGGCGGCAGATCGATGGCGACGATCAACTCGCCAGGCCGGAGCGTCGTGTCGATTTCGGGATGCGCTTCCGGCAACCGATGAAACGCTTCGATCGGGATACGCCGCTCGCCATGCGTGCCGTGCACCACCACCGTCGCGTCCAGCGCGGCCAGCGCGACGGCCATGTCGGATGGATGCGTCGCCACGCAGGCCTCGCTCGCACCGAGGATGGCGTGCATGCGGTTGAAGCCCTCGCGCGCGGCGCAGCCGGAGCCGGGCTGCCGCTTGTTGCACGCCGGGTACGCCGTGTCGTAGAAGTAATGGCAGCGCGTGCGCTGCATCAGGTTGCCGCCGTTGGTGGCCATGTTGCGCAGTTGGCCCGACGCGCCCGACACAATCGCCTCAGTCAGGAGCGGATAGCGCGAGCGCACCAGCGGATGCGCCGCCGTATCGGCATTGCGTGCCATCGCACCAAGTCTGAGGCTACCGTCGGGCAACGCGCGGATCTGCGCCAGCGGCAGACGGCTGACATCCACCAGCCGCTGCGGCTGCTCGACGCCGCCCTTCATCAGGTCCAGCAGGTTCGTGCCCCCGCCGATATAGCGTGCGCCCGGCTCCTGGGCCAAGCGCACGGCAGCCTCGACGGAAGACGCGCGGTCATAGGCAATCGATTGCATGGCGGCTCCTTAAACCGTGCTGCCGGACTTGGCAGCCACCACGCGGATCGCCGCCACGATGTTGGGGTACGCACCGCAGCGGCAGAGGTTGCCGCTCATGCGTTCGCGGATTTCGTCTTCGGTCAGCGCAACCGGGCCGTCTGCGCCGAGTGCCTCGGGCGACGTGACGGTGCTCGGCATGCCGCGCCGCGCCTCTTCCAATACCGCCACCGCCGAGCAGATCTGCCCCGGCGTGCAATAGCCGCACTGAAACGCGTCGTGCTCCAAAAACGCGGCCTGCACGGGATGCAGCGCCGCACGGTCGACCACCCCGTCGTGCGCGTGCGCCAGGCCCTCGATGGTGGTGATGGCCTCGCCTTCGTGCATGATCGCCAGCGTCAGGCAACTGTTGATGCGCCGGCCGTTCACGAGGACGGTGCATGCGCCGCACTGGCCGCGGTCACAGCCTTTCTTGGTGCCGGTCAGCCCCAGCACCTCGCGCAGCGCATCGAGCAAGGTGACACGCGGCTCCAGCGACAACGCATACGGCTTGCCATTGATATTGAGCGAGACCGGCCGCGCCGGCGCCAACGCCGCGGAGCGGGCCGCGCCCTGCGCCGGAGGGCGTGCGCCGGCGGCTTCATGCGGCAGCGCCAACGCCGACGCCGCGGCCGCCGCGCTCTGCAAAAAACCACGCCGGCTGGGGCGGGCGGGTGATCCATCCGATTCGCGGGAGGGATCGTTTGGGGCTGCGGAGGGATGTTCGGACATGACGCGCGCTCCACCGGCCGGGCGGCCGTCGCTGGGGACATGCGTCAGGGGAAAGCAAGCGGAATACCCGGCACCCGGGCGGTGGGAAGCCGCAGGACAGCGGCTTCGCGCAGGAAATGTGCTGCGGCGCGTGTAAGGCTTACGCGCCGCGTTGCAGTGCAGTTACTTGGTAACGCCGACGCGATCGCGCGATACGTCCATGACCATGCGCGTCAGCAGGTAAAGGCGCGGCACGATCGAGTTCAGGTCGACGTATTCGGCGTCGTTCGAGTGCGCGCCAAAGCTCGCCAGGCCGAAACGCTCGATCACGGGCGCCTTGGTCTTCGAGGCGGCAAACGCGGCATCGGTACCGCCGCCTTCGGCCTTGTCGTCAATCTCCAGCGTCTTGCCCAGTTCGCCGTAGATCTTCTGGGCGTGCTCGGCCAGCGCGCGCGAGGCCGGCGTCGCTTCCAGCGGTGGGCGGCGACGTTCGAACTTGGCCGTGACCTGCGTATCCGGAATCAGCTTGTTCTTGATGCGTTCGTTGACGGTGTCTTCCAGCTTGTCGGCGTCGGCCGCGCGCAGCAGGCGCACATCGGCCTGGGCGCTCGCCACGGCCGGGATCACGTTGCGGTTGGTACCGGCCTGCGCCACCGTCCAGTTCACCTTCAGGCCCGTTTCGGGCTTGGACAGATCGCGCATCTGCAGCACCTGGTGCGCCAGTTCGTACAGCGCGTTGCGGCCCTGCTCCGGCGCGCCGCCCGCGTGCGAAGCCTTGCCCTTCACATCCAGCAGGATCGCGCCGATGCCGCTGGTCGCCAGCGACAGCTTGTCCGACGTCACGCGCGTGCCCTCGCACGAGAACACGGCGTCCTGCTCGGCGCCCAGCTTGGCCTGCATGGCCCGCGCACCCGGCGAGCTGATCTCTTCATCGCCGTTGATCAGCACCGTGAGCGTGCCGTATTGCTTGAAGTTGACCGCCTGCAGGATCGACACCGTGTGCAGGATGACCGCCACGCCATTCTTGTCGTCGGCAATGCCCAGCCCATAGGCGCGGTCGCCGTCGATGCGGAATGGCTGCTGCGCGAGCATGCCCTTCAGGTAGACGGTGTCCATGTGCGCGATCAGCATGATGTTGCGCTTGCCCTCGCCCTTGAAGCGCGCGAGCACCATCTTGCCGATCTTCTCGGGCGTGTCGGCCATGCGGTAGGCCTGGTCGCTCGGGTCGATGAGCTTGACGTCGCCGCCCATGCCGCGCAGGCGCTCGGCGATCACGCCGGCAATCTTGTCCAGGCCCTCGATGTCCTTGCTGCCCGATTCGATCGAGACCAATGTCTTCATGGTGTCGATCAGCGCGGGTTTTTCCTGCTGGGCGCGCTTGTAGATTTCAGCCGGCGGCACGGCGGCGGCCTGGCCTGCAGCCAGCGCCCCCACCAATGCGACAACGGCCAGCACTGCAGGGCGCACGCCCTTGGGCAACAACGGGGCTCTCATGGATGTTTCCTCACCTGTTCTTAGTTATGGTCTGCAACAAATCCGCGATTTTCTCACGCCCGCCTGAGGATTGCCCGAGGGCCATCCCCCCTTCGGCTAGGCGCATGACACCGCGCAAAGGAATACTGATAGAGATGCGCAAAACGAAAGCGCTGGGCTGACACTCTCGCTACAATTGCTGCCATGCAATACATCCATGTCGTCAACGGCGATGTTGCCGGCGCCACGCTCAAGCAGGCGCTCGCACAGGCTGGCCGCCCCGATTCCGTAGTCGTACTGCGCGACGATCTCGCCGTCGGGCCGCTGGTCGACGTCGACAGTGTCGCCATGGCGCGCTCCGGCTTTTGGCAGCGCGTGGCGCCCAACAGCAACATCGACTTCGCCGCCGAGATGCGCGACGCACTGGCGTCGCTCGCCGACCTGCGCGATGCCACCACGGAAGTCGCCATCTGGCACGGCCAAAGCGCGTCGGACCAGCTCATGCTGCGCCGGGTGGCGTTCCATCTGCACCAATCGCCCCAGCGCATCAATGAAGTCGGCATGGATGTGCGCGAACTTGAGGCCCCCAACGGTCAAGGCCCGCTGACGACCATCGGCATGTATTCGGGCGCCCGGCTGGCGCGGCGGTTTTCGACCATCGCGCCGGTGTCGGTGTTGCGCATCGGCCGCCTGGCCTACGAATGGCAGCAGACCGTGCGCGAGAACGCCGACACGCGGCTGTGGAAGGGCAACACGCTGGTGCCGGTGTCGTACGGCACCGTCGATGAAGTGATCCTGGAGCACGTTCCGACCGACTGGGCTAGCGCACGCGACGTGGTGGGCAGCATCATGGGCGCCATCGACGGACTGCTCGCGAGCGACTGGTTTGTCTTCTGGCGCTGCCGCGAACTGGTCGGCAACGGGCAACTGCTGCTGCGCGGCGAGGCCGATTCGCTCAGCACCTGCGAGCTGCGGCGCAATGTGAGCGTGGCCGTCTAGACGCTACACAGCCCTGCCCGTCTGCCCCGAGGAGCGCCCAAAGCGCTCCTTTTTTGTTGGGTCGCGGCGCTTGCGCTTAAAACCCATTCGCCATCGAAGCGGCTCAGCCGTCGCGCCGGATGCCGGCGCGCGCCGGGCAATCGATCGGGGTTTCCGCATCGCCGCCATCAACTTCGTTGGCAAGATCGCCATCGGGCTGGGCGTCTTCCACGTCGCTATGGACATCCCCCTCGCCCCACGGCATGCCGGATTCGCGCAGGCGTTTGCGCTGCATGCGGTCGCGCTGGAACATTTCGGCCAGCTCGTCACGCCCTTGCTGTGCAAGCGACACGAGCTTCTTCTGATCGCGATAAACCGGGTAGACCTGCTCCATTGAATTGAGCGTGTGGCGGCGGAACGTCTGAGCGATGCGGTGCGCCTCGTACGGCTCCTTGCCCAGGCCTTCCAGCACGTGGCGGCTTAGCATGAGCGAGCCTTCGAACATTTCACGCTCGATCACCTCTACGCCTCGGTCGCGCAGCTGGTAGACGTGCGACACGTTGCGCGCCCGCACGTACAGCTTCAGGTGCGGAAAGCGCTCGCGCACACGGTCGACCACTTCCAGGTTGGTTTCCATGTCGTCGATGGCGACGACCATCATGCTGGCCTTGTCGGCGCCGGCGGTTTCCAGCAGGTCCATGCGCGTCGCGTCGCCGTAGAAGACCTTGAAGCCGAAGCGGCGCAGCATGTCGATCTGGTCCGGGTCGTGGTCGAGCACGGTGGCGCTATAGCCCTGGCTGTAGAGCATGCGGCCGACAATCTGCCCGAAACGCCCGAAGCCCGCGATGATGACCTGGTTGTCCTGCGGCTCGATGGCGTCGGGCGCGCGCTTCTTGCCGTCCATCATGCGCGGCACCAGCACCTTGTCGTGCAGCAGGAGCAGCAACGGCGTGGCGGCCATCGACAGCGCCACCACGAGGTTGAGGGCGGCGGCCGTCTCGTCGCCCAGCACGTTGCCGGCCACGCCGGGGCCGAACACCACAAACGCGAACTCACCGCCCTGTGAGAGCAGGAAGGCAAACAGCCACGCCTGTCCGCGCGCAATGCCAAAGCGCGTGGCCAACAGACGCAGCGCGCCGATCTTCACGGCGAGGAACACCGCAACCAGGCCGATCACGGCCCACGGCTGGCGCATCAGCACACCGAAGTCGATCGACATGCCCACGGCCAGGAAGAACAGGCCGAGCAGCAGCCCCTTGAACGGCTCGATGTCGGTTTCGAGCGCGTGACGGTATTCCGAATCAGCCAGCAGCACGCCGGCAATAAAGGCACCCAGCGCCATCGACAGGCCGACGCTGTGCATCAGCAGTGCAATCCCCACCACCAGCAGCAGCGAGAACGAAGTGAACATCTCGCGCATGTTGGTGCGAGCAATCGCGCGCAGCACGGGCCGCAGCAACGTGCGCCCGCCAAAGATCACGGCCGCCACCACGCCCACCGCCTTGGCCGCCGCTACCCAGCTATGGCCGCCGGAAGCATCGCCGGCGTCCGTCGCCAACAGGGGCAGCAGCGCAATCATCGGGATCGCCGCGATGTCCTGGAACAGCAGAATGCCGAAGCTGGCCGTGCCCGCCGGCGTGCGCATCAGGTTGCGCTCGGTCAGCGTCGCCAGCGCGATGGCCGTCGACGACAGCGCCAGCCCCAGGCCGGCCACCACCGCCGCACGCCACGGGTGGCCGACCGCCATGACCGCCAGCCCCACGGCCAGCGCGCACACCACGAGCTGCAGCCCACCATATCCGAAGATGCTGCGCCGGAGCGACCACAGCCGCGCCGGCTCCAGCTCCAGGCCAATGACAAACATCATGAGCACGACGCCGAATTCGGAGAAATCCAGAATCGATTGCACATTCGTGATGAGCCGCAGGCCCCATGGCCCGACGATGACCCCGGCCAGCAGATACCCGAGCACCGATCCCAGCCCCAGGCGACGCGCGAGCGGCACCGCCGCCACCGCGGCAGCCAGGTAGATGACGAAATTAACGAGCAGATCGTGCGATTGCATGGGCAGGGAAGAGATCGGGAAACGTCAGGCGTCGGCGTCGGCCGGGAGCCAGGGTTGCAGCGCGGCGCGGACCTGCGCGATATGGGCATCGATGGTCTCGGCGGATGCATCGTCCGCGTCGTGCAGCACATGCGGCGGCTGCCATTGCATGCCGCACAGCGCTGCCGTCTGCTGCAGCGGCAGCAGGAACATGTCGAACGTGTGGCCGTGAATGCCGTCGGCGTTATAGGAATGTGCGCGGCCGCCCGTGGTGGCCAGCACCATCAGATGCTTGCCGCGCAGCGCTGTGCCGCCCGGCCCGTAGGCCCAGCCCATCTCGAGCACCACGTCGATCCACTCCTTGAGCAGCGACGGCGTGGCGTACCACTGCACCGGAAACTGGAAGACGATCAGCTCCGCCGCCTCCACCGCCTCCTGTTCGACGCGCACGTCGATGTCGAAATCGGGGTAATGCCAGTAGAGATCATGCATGGCCACGCCGGGCAGACTGGCCAGCGCACGCGCCAACGGCTTGTTGGCGCGTGAACGGCGCGGCGCAGGATGCGCGTAGATCACAAGAATGGGCGAGGACGTCATGGAAAATCAGGAGGCTGGGGCGGCTTGATGGCGCATCTTCGCACGGCTATTGTTGAGCGGCGTTACGGGCGGGACGGCGGCTGGCACGGTGCCGCCACGGAGATGGCACCTGGCAAAGCGCTGCTTTGCGCGCTTTTTTGCGCGACGCAGCATCGACGTTGTCAGAACGCCACAACCCCGAGAGCTGCGCCCGGCTGCGCTAAATCAATGATTTATCGGGAAATCCCGTGGAAAGTCTGACGCCAGACTTACGGGGAAACCCTGATTGCACTACAATAGCATGGTGCATTGCACAACACTCAGTTGCACCCCATTGAGTGCCCCGGGGGCGCCATCCGCACCTCCGACTCACCACTTTGCCGCCCTCTACTGACGGGCGCGATCAGAACAGGAACCGTGTCGTGAACCCGCTCGAACTGAGCAAGGCCATCGGCGTCGTCACTCAGGACGACATCGACAAAACGGAAGCTGCGCAAGGCGCGCCGCGTTCCACCGTACTGGTGCGCGAGCTTGCTGCGCACCACCGGTCGCGCCTGCTCAAACACCTGCTTGCCCTGGGCGAGGAAGACCGCCTGCTGCGTTTCGGCCAGGTGGTGCGGGATCACGTCATCGAGGCGTACGTCGACAGCATCGATTTCGACCACGACAAGGTTTTCGGCGTCTACAACGAGCGCCTGGAGCTGACCGGCGTGGGCCACCTCGCCTACCTGCGCGACAACCCGCAAGGGCGCGTGGCGGAGTTCGGCGTGTCGGTGTCGGAATCGGCGCGCGGCAAGGGCGTGGGCAGCGCGCTGTTCCAGCGTGCCGCCATGCATGGCCAGAACACCAAGGTGCGCACGCTGTACATGCACTGCCTGTCGCGCAACGCGGCCATGATGCACATCGCCAAGAAGGCCGGCATGCGCGTGCAATACGCCTACGGCGAGGCCGATGCCTACCTGGAATTGCCGCCCGCTGACACGATGAGCCTGTTGACCGAAGCCATCGACGAACAAGTCGCCGATCTCGACTACATGCTCAAGCGCAACCTGCGTGACGTGCGCCGTTTCGGCCAGCGCTTCTGGCGCTCACTGGTGCCGCAAAAGCGCACTGTGTAAGCGGCAGTGCTTGGGGTGAACCGTCAGGTGTCACCCAGCGGCATTATCTTCATCGGCCCCCGCGGCGCTTTCGACATTGGCTGACATGCGCTGCAGCACGGCGCGAAAGCGCTCCAGATCGGCCACGTCGATACCGGCGCGCAAACGCGCGTCGTACGCGATGGCCGCATCCCGAAGCTTGAAGAAGAGCGCCCGCCCCGCATCCGTCAGCGCCACCTGATGGACCCTGCGGTTGTCGGGCAGCGGGCTTCGCATCAATAGGCCGTCCTTTTCCATGCCGTTCAGATGATGCGTGAGCGTGGGCCCTTGCACGCCCACCGTAGCGGCCAGCTCAGCCTGGGTACGGTGCTCACCAGCCATCAGCGCCTTCAGGATCAGCCACATCGGCAGCGATCCGCCCCGCTCCTGCAATGCGTCGTCAAACGCGCGGGCCGTCGTCTTGGCGGTCTGGGCGAGGAGGAATCCCACAGGGGTGCCATGGGCTTGCTTTGGCTTCATGTTGGCCTATGATAGATATCGAATCATTCGATGTCAAAGAATGGTCCGCGCCAGATGGACCCCGAGTGCTTGCCCAACCCGCAGTTCAAATCAGGAGTCACCATGCAATTCAGTTGGATTCTGTTGATTGCGCTTCACGCCATGGCCACAGTGTTCTGGACCGGTTCCACCTTCATGCTCGCCCGCACCGGCGGTGCCAATGCCGATGTCATGTTTCGCCCGCAGATGGGCGCGGCAACGATGGCCGTGCTGACAGGTCTCGCGCTCGGCGCGATGGTCCACGCCGGGCTGCTCGGCTGGCCGCGCACCGTGCTCATGATCGGCGCGCTGGCGGCCGTTGCGGCGGCCGGCGTGCAAGGCGCACTGCGCAAGCGACCCGCCCTGGCGCATCGCGTTGCAGCGCCGCTGTTGGCTGTCGCCCTGGTGTGCATGGTCATTGCCCGTTATGTCGGCTGAAGGAGGTTCGCCATGATTGTGCTTGATCACACCATCCTGCGGGTACGCAACGCGGCCCGCGCGGTCGACTTCTATACCCAGGTGCTCGGCTTCGCGCACGAGGGGCAGATGGGCCCTTTCGATGTCGTGCGCGTGAACGACACCTTCACGCTCGACTTGCGCGAGGTCGACGAACTCCAGAGCGAACACCTCGCCTTCAGCATGGGCCGCGCGTTGTTCGACACCATCCACGCCCGGCTGGTGGAACGCGGCATCGCGTACGGCGGCTCGCCGTTCGACCGGCGCAGTGGACAGGTCGGGCAGAGCTTTGGCGCGCGCGGCATGGCCGCATCGATCTACTTTGACGATCCCGACGGCCACGCGCTGGAGATCCGTGCCTATCCGGATCCGACTGCCACCGCCTAGGGCAATTGCGTGCTTGTCAGCCGCGCGGGTGCCTTCCCTACGATGAGGATGCGGCACCTCTCGCTCTCCAGCGGCGGCCATCAGCGTCGCCAGCGAGCCGATGCCGAGGCAAGAAGGAGACGACGATGAAGACACCATCCGCGCAATCGATGCTGCTGGTCACGGCCATGCTGCTTTGCCTGGGCGCTGCGCCCGCTGCCGCGCAGGACGCCGCCATGGGCGACATGACGATGATCAACCCCTCCGCCCTGAAGTGGGTCGACGCGCCGCCCGGCTTGCCCAAGGGCGCCAAGCTGGCCGTGCTCTACGGTGACCCGGGCAAGGACGGCCCCTATGTCGTCCGCCTGAAAGCGCCGGGCGGCTACAAGGTGCCGCCGCACTGGCACACCCAGACGGAGAACCTCACGGTGATCTCGGGCACCCTCTATCTGGGCAGCGGCGACACCATGGACATGGGCGCCGCGCATGCGCTCAAGACCGGCGGCTTTCACAATCTGCCAGGAGGCATGCATCACTACGCCTTCACCAAGACGGCAACGGTGGTGCAGATTCATGGCACGGGGCCGCTGGACGTCAAATACGTCAACCCGCAGGACGATCCGTCGGCCAAGCAGTAACGCCTGACGCGCCAGCGTCGATGATTGCCAGCGGCCGGCAAGGTACATAAACAGCCGTTAACACGCGGCGGCCGGGCGCTGGCTACCATGCCCCTCCACAGGTCAAGCAACCACGGAGGGGCAGATGGTCACCCAGGCCCAGGCGAAGCCCAAAACCGATTTCGAGCGCTGGCAGGATTACATCAACACGGCCGCCCAGCACCCCGACCGCTGGAATGGCTACGACTGCGACATCCGGGCTGCGGTGGCGGAATACAACCGCCACCTGATGGGCAACGCCGGCTATCTGCCGCTGGACTGGCAGATCGTCAAGGCGATGGTGTGGGTCGAGACCGGTGCCGATTCGGAAGCGTGGTCCACCTGCCCAATGCAGATCGGCAACCTGGGCGACCCCGCCTTGAATACCCTGCTGCGCGGCGAAGAAGGCAGCGACCTGATCGTCCCGCCCGCCATCCGCACCCGGTTGAACGCGGGCCTGGCCCGGACGGTGCCGGCGTGGAACATTCGCGCCGGCGTCGGCTACCTGCTCACGCGCATGGCCAAGTTCGACGTCCGGAGCGTGCGCGATGCCGACGACAAGGTCTACGAAGTCGCCGTCAAGGCAGGCGACAGCTTTGACAAGATCGCCCGCGCGCAGGGCTCGACCCTGGCGGAGATGCGCGCGCTCAATCCGAATGCCGCAACACTCAAACCCGGACAGGTGGTCAAATACCGCAAGGCCGCCATGCGCAAGGTGATTACCGGCTGGCGGCCCGTGACGACGCAGAACATTGCCGTGCTGTACAACCACGGCGACGCCGCGTACATCCGGAAACTCGATTACGTGCTCACGCTCATCCCGAAGATCGGAACCGCCGCATGCAAGTAGGCCGCCTCCTTATCGCCGTGTCGCTGCTCGCCGCGCAATCGGCCATGGCCGCAGATGCGTTGACCGGAACCTTCCGCGGCGATGGCCGTGCCTGCTACGGCGCCTTGTTCGTCCGCCCGAAGACCATCGAGTGGAATGCCAGCTTCTTCAAGTGCGGCCCCGCGCGCTACAAGGTGATCGAGCAGGACCTGTCGGGCGAGCATCCGCATGCGGCGTTCAAGATTGAAGACCGCCACAAGCGCTGCGGCCTGGCCGTCATCGAGGTCTCCCGCTACAGCGAGTTCTCGTGGAGCGTAAAGGGCTA
The DNA here is from genome assembly GCF_040544795.1 of Ralstonia sp. 1138. Lineage (NCBI taxonomy): Bacteria > Pseudomonadati > Pseudomonadota > Betaproteobacteria > Burkholderiales > Burkholderiaceae > Ralstonia > Ralstonia sp. 1138. The sequence continues at coordinate 71,991 of NZ_JBEPKQ010000002.1, forward strand.
CCCAACGATGGAGGCGTACCAGAAGCGCGAAGATCCCGGCTGGAAGGATTCCGCTGATCCCGCACGCCAAGTCGCCCTGTGCGGCATGCGCAAGGAATAGCGCAGCCAACGCGCCGCCGCCATGCAGCCGCTCCAACGCTTCGCCCTGGAGAAACACAGCGGCCCGTATGAGCAGTGGCCCATGCGCACCCGCGTGATCGTCGACGGCGTTCCGCACCCGACGCTCACCATCCCCGGCTACGAGCTGCTGCGGCAATACCAGACGGACCTCGGCTTCGTCCTCATCACCAGTTACGACTGCCCGTTTGAAGAGGCCGTCTCCATCACGCTCATCGCGCCCGACCTTTCGCGCGCGATCAGCACCGGCACCATCGGTGCGGCGTACTACACGTTCTGGCTGGATGAGGTGGAGTGGATCGACGGGAACCACTTCCGCCTGACCTGCGAAAACGCCGAGGGTGATTGGCTTGTCACGCTGCGCGCCCGGCATATCCCGGTGTTATCGCCTGCCGTCTTCATCAAGCGCCGCGTGGCGCCACCGGTCGAACCTGCGGTGTAGAGTGAAAGCCGCCTCCTTCACCGACACCCGCATCGCCATGACCGACGACGAACGCGCCATCCGCAACGTGGTTGACACCTGGCTCGCCGCCAGCAAAACCGGCGACATCGATACCGTGCTCGGCCTGATGACCGATGACGTGCTGTTTCTCACGCCGGGCCAACCGCCCTTCGGCAAGGACGCCTTCGCCAAGATGTCGGGCGACATGAAGGACGTGCACATCGACGGCACGAGCGATATTCAGGAGGTGCAGGTGTTTGGTGACATGGCTTACTTGCGCAACGCGCTGCGCATCGTCATCACGATGCCGGATGGAAAGGAGATGCGGCGCTCGGGGCAGACGTTGACGATTCTGCGGAAAGAGGCGGATGGGAAGTGGCGGTTGGTGCGGGATGCGAATTTGGTGATGGCTGACTCGAATCCGCGCTGAGAAACTATGCTCTACACAACTTCCGCATGCGCCCGATTCGGTCATCCCGAGATTCAGGTCAACGCATCAAGCAGCGCTGTGCTGCCGGGTGACATTGCCTGGTTCCTCCAATTTCTTGAAGCGCGCGTTGCGGCTGGCACTCAGTTCCGCGTCGGGCAGACACTGCAAGTCGGCTGGATGATCACCCGTATTGAAGACGGGTCCGACGGGCTGCTGCGCGTGACCGAACCTGACATGCAGGTGATCCCCGTTCGATTCGTTGAATCGATCGACAGTACGCTGACACACCTGCGCAATCAGAAAGACATCGTCGAAAGTTTGCGTCCGCCTCAGGAGATTGCATTCCCATCGCTACAGCAAAGTGCGGTCGTACACAAAAGCTACAAGACGGCTCGCCGACTGCTTTTGACCAGGTATGAGCCGAGAGATGCCGATTCGGGTTGGATGATCACTGACTTGGAGGACACATCCGACGCCGACAGCCCTGAGAACTACGTGCGCATCTCGCTGTATCAGCTCGGGATCGATCGGCCCGATTTGATTCGTTTTTTCGCGATACCGGCAGGCCTGCAAGTTGCAATCGATGGATTCATCGGCGTGCTCGGCCCCGATGGTGAACTACAACAAGCGCCCGGCTCCTACCTTGCTGAGTTGAATCGACTCGCAGAACAACATTCGGGTTGACATGCCCTAGTGGCGTCACAGACGGCAACCCCTCAAACCACCACCGGCAACGCCGTCGTATCCTTGATCCGTTCCAACGCAAAGCTGCTCTTTACATCGATCACCGCCGGGTGCGCGAGCAGCTGATCGCGGATGAAGCGCGCGAAGTGCTCCATGTCTTCCACGAACACCTTGAGCAGGTAATCCATCTCGCCGGTCATGGCGTAGCACGTGACCACCTCGGGCCATGTCGCCACCGCGGCGCGAAAGATGTCTGAGGGCCCCTTGCCCTTGGGCGCGCCGCCCTGCTTTTCCAGCCGAACGTTGATGTACGCCGACAGCCCCAGCCCGATCTTGGTCGGGTCGAGCAGCGCGGCGTATTGGCGGATGACGCCGGACTCTTCCAGGCGCCGGATGCGTCGCAAACACGGGCTGGGCGACAGATTCACCCGCTCGGCGACTTCCAGATTGGTGAGGCGGCCGTTGTTCTGCAGGACTTCCAGGATCTTGCGGTCGATCTTGTCGAGTTCTACTTTATTCATTTTGTTGCTCCGCACCAATTAATTCGGCAATTTTCTTGCGCAAATTTAGCAAGGTGGGCACAACTTCGCAATTTTTGCTTGGACGGACACTCCTACACTGCGAGGATCGTCAAAGACCTGAGCGCCCTAACGGCGCCCGCCCCGCAGGAGACTCACCATGCAATTCACGCCTTGGGAAAACCCGATGGGCACCGCCGGCTTCGAGTTCATCGAATATGCCGCGCCGGACCCCGTTGCCATGGGCCAGCTGTTCGAAAACATGGGCTTTACCGCCATCGCGAAGCACCGTCACAAGAACGTGACGCTGTATCGCCAGGGCGAGATCAACTTCATCATCAACGCCGAGCCGGATTCGTTCGCGCAGCGCTTTGCGCGCCTGCACGGCCCGTCGATCTGCGCGATCGCGTTTCGCGTGCAGGACGCCGCGTTCGCCTACAAGCGTGCGCTGGAACTGGGCGCCTGGGGCTTCGACACCCACAGCGGCCCAATGGAGCTGAACATTCCGGCCATCAAGGGCATCGGCGATTCGCTGATCTACCTGGTCGACCGCTGGACCGGCAAGAACGACGCCAAGGCCGGCGACATCGGCAACATCAGCATCTACGACGTCGATTTCGTGCCCATCGCGGGCGCCAACCCCAACCCCACCGGGCACGGCCTGACCTACATCGACCACCTGACGCACAACGTCTACCGTGGCCGGATGAAGGAATGGGCCGAGTTTTACGAACGCTTCTTCAACTTCCGTGAAGTGCGCTACTTCGACATCGAAGGCCAGGTCACGGGCGTGAAGAGCAAGGCGATGACGAGCCCGTGCGGCAACATCCGCATCCCCATCAACGAGGAAGGGACGGAGAAGGCCGGTCAGATCCAGGAGTATCTGGACATGTACCACGGCGAGGGCATCCAGCACATCGCGCTCGGTTCGACCAACCTGTTCAACACGGTGGACGCGCTGCGCAGCAAGGGCATCAAGCTGCTCGACACGATCGACACGTATTACGAACTGGTCGACAAGCGCATCCCCGGCCATGGCGAAGACGTGGCGGAACTGAAGAAGCGCAAGATCCTCATCGATGGCGCGCCGGGCGACCTGCTGCTGCAGATCTTCTCGGAAAACCAGCTTGGGCCGATCTTCTTCGAGTTCATCCAGCGCAAGGGCAACCAAGGTTTTGGCGAGGGCAACTTCAAGGCGCTCTTCGAGTCGATCGAACTCGACCAGATGCGCCGCGGCGTGCTCAAGGCCGACGATCAGCCGGCCTGAAGACCCTCAAGCTTCAGGCGTGCTGTACCCGCACCCCGATGGTTCGCCATCGGGGTGTTTTTTATGGGCGTTGCGGCATGCGCGCATGCGGCGCTGACATGGCCCCGTCGCCAAACCGACCCACGCCGGTCTTGCAATGCATTGAGGATACGGATGGGCACAGGCAATAAAAACGGCGCCCGAAGGCGCCGCTTGCGTGCGGAGATTCAAACGAGGCGTCACTCGCCCTTGGTCGCCGACGGGCCGCCCGGCATGGCTGCCGCCGCCGGCGTATTCATCTGCGCCTTGCGGGCGTCGTGACGGGCCTTCATGTAAGCGCGGATCTCGTTTTCGGTGATCTTGCCGTCGTGGTTGGCGTCTATCTGGTCGAAGTTCTTGGCCAGACGCGGCATGCCGGCCTGCACTTCGTCCTTGGTCAGGCTGCCGTCGTTGTCCTTGTCGGCCGCCTTGAACTTGGCGTCGAAGCGCTGCGCCATCTTTTCATGCATCTCGCCCTTGTGGGCCTTGTGCCACGCCGCCAGCTCGTCCTTGCTGAGTTGACCGTCGTGGTTGGCGTCAATCTGGTCGAAGTTCTTCTCGAGCCACGCATGGCCCTTGGCCTCGTCACGCGAGATCTGGCCGTCGCCGTTGGTGTCGATGGCCTTGAAGCCGCCGTGGTGGCCCGGCTTGCCTGCGCGGGCGCTATTCTGCGGTGCAGCCGGCGCAGCGGCGGTGGCCGGCGCTTGTGCGCTGGCGGCGGGGGCGCTGGCATCCTGGGCGCGGGCGTTCATGCCCGACATGGCCAGGAACAGGGCCGAGGTGGCGAGGAAGGCTTGGACAGCACGTTTGTTGGTCATGGTCAGCTCCTTTTCACATGGACTGTGTAGCCGATTAGAACCCGACAATGCCGGCGCGTTGCCGGCTTTTACACGCTGTTACCCCGTTGACACCCGCTGTAATATGCGCCCGCCCGCGCATGGCCAGTCACGACACGGGCGCCATGCTTATTGGTCGGCGCCCGGCTGGGGCGTGTCGCCCTTGCGTGCAGCGGCCGCTGCGCGGTGGCGCGGGCCCACGATGCCGCCGCCTTGGTTGGCAGGCTCGTCGCCTGTATTGATCTGTGCGGGGGCGATGGGCAGCATGGCGCCCGGCATGGCGGTGTTGGCCGGGTTGTTGGCCACCGCCGGTGCGGGAGGCGCTGGCGGCGTAGACATTGGTGCTGCAGCACCCGCGGGCGGCAGCGGCATGGCCGGCGCATTGCGATTGGCCGGCGACACGCCTGCCACGGCGCTGGCCGGCAGCGGAATCTCCTGGCGCGCACCATTGCGCTCGATCACCACGGAGCGTGCCTTGATTTCCACCAGCTTCAGATTGGACGACAGCGACTTGCCGGCCCGCACGGCCTGCGGTGCGCCGCCATCCACCGACACGATGGCCGCGCCCGAACCATCGGCCAGATCGGCCACCACGCCCATCACCTGCACATCGCGCGGGCCATTCTGCGGACCGCCGCCGAAGAGCGTGACGGCCGCGCCGGTCTCCAGCGCATCGGTCTGCGCCACGCGGGCCTCACGCGGCGCGCCGAGCGAGCGCAGCGACGACAGCGTCAGCACCCAGTGCGTCAGGAGCGCACACAGGGCAGCAAACAGTACAAGGCTGAGCAGGCGGGACGACTGTCGAGCGTTCATGAAATGGGGCGAGGCACCGTAGGAATATGCCGATTCTATCCGCCCTTCATGCCGGTTCGGTGAACAGCTTGGAGGGGCGGCTCTAGAGCCAACACAGCATGACCCTGCCGCGCAATATATGGTCATATCTCACGGATATACTGTGTCTCTTCCCCTTATTGCCAACTCTGTCGCCATGATGCAAGGCCAACTTCGCTCCTCCTTCCGCCAGCGTGCCCTCGCCCGACATGCAGCGCGCGGCTTCACCCTGATCGAAATCATGGTGGTGGTGGTGATCCTGGGTATCCTCGCCGCGCTGGTGGTGCCGAAGATCATGAGCCGCCCCGACGAGGCGCGGATCATCGCCGCCAAGCAGGACATCGCTTCCATTTCGCAGGCGCTCAAGCTCTATCGCCTGGACAACGGCCGCTACCCGACCACCGAGCAGGGCATCAGCGCGCTGGTGACCAAGCCGACCACCGAGCCCATCCCCAACAACTGGAAAGGCGGCGGCTATCTGGAACGCCTGCCCAAAGACCCGTGGGGCCATCCGTACCAATACCTGAACCCGGGCGTGCGCGGCGAAGTGGACGTCTTCAGCTTCGGCGCCGACGGCCAAGCCGGCGGCACGGGCAACGACGCCGATATCGGCAACTGGGACAACTAAGCCGCCGCAGTCGCCCCGGCCACCCGCGCGCCATGTTCGGCCCACCACGCCGCCGCCGGCACCCTCGCGGCCGTCGCGGCCCCCTCGGCTTTACGCTGCTGGAGTTGCTGGTGGTGGTGGTCATCATCGGCATCGTGCTGGCCGTGGTGGCCGTGAACGCCACGCCCAATCCGCGCTCGCAACTGGCCGATGACGCGCAGAAGCTGGCTCGCCTGATCGAACTCGCACAGGAAGAGGCACAGCTCACCTCCCGCCCCGTGGCGTGGGAGGGCGATGCGCAAGGCTGGCGCTTCTACGAATCGACGCCCACCGGCTGGCGCGTGCTCAACCGCGACGTGCTCGCACCCGGCCATTGGCGCCAAGGCATGGACAACGTACAGATCGTCGCAGGTGCCGCTGCGGTGCCCGGCGCCCCGCAGCGCCTCGTGTTCGGTCGTGAGGCCATCGGCCTGCCGTGGCGCGTGGCACTGACCTCGCAGGGTGCGCGCGTCGACGTGGTGTCCGACGGCGGCCCGCGCGTGCTGACGGAGGCGCAAACGCAATGACGCGCCGCTTCCTCCGCCCTGCATCCGGCGTGCGCACGTGCGGCTTCACCCTGCTCGAAGTGCTGGTGGCGTTGACCATCGTGGCCGTGGCGCTCACCGCCACCATGCGCGCCATGGGCAGCATGACCACCGCCAGCGATTCCCTGCAGACGCGCATGATCGCCACCTGGAGCGCCGAAAACCACCTCGCCAACCTGCGCCTGGCACGCGTCTTCCCCGATCCGGGCGCGCGCGGCTTTGCGTGTCCGCAAGGCGATACGCAACTGTGGTGCGAAGAGACCATCGCCAGCACGCCCAATCCGGTGTTCCGCCGCGTGGAAGTGTCCGTCTACCCGGATGCCTCCAAATCCGTGCGGCTGGCGTGGCTCGTGACCCTGTTGCCGAACGATGCGCGCAATGTCTTCTAATCGCCCCGCGAACATCGGCGCGCGCGGCTTCACCCTGCTCGAGCTGCTGGTGGCAATCACGCTGCTGGCCATCCTGGCCGTGATCGCCTGGCGCGGGCTGGACAGCATGACCCGCACGCACGAAGCGCTGGCCCAGCGCGACGAACGCATCGAAGCACTCAAGACCGCCTACGCCCAGTTCGATGCCGATTGCACCCAACTGGCCGATCCGAACACGCTGTCGCGCTCGCCGGTGGAGGTGGACGCCAACCGCGTGCTGATGGTGCGCGACCGCCGCGACGATGGCCAGCCGCCCGCGTGGCAAGTGGTGCTCTACCGCATCGTCGACGGCCGGCTCGAGCGCCTCCAGACCCAACCGATCACCAACCGCGGCGACCTGCGCAACGCGATGGACAACCTGCGCCAGGGCGGCGTGGGTGCCGCGCGCTACCTGCTCGCCGCCAACGTTGACAGCATCAGCGCGCGCGCCTGGATCGAACCCGGCGGCTGGATGGACAACACGGGCGCGCTGTCGGCGGCGCTGTTCCCGGCGGGCAGCAACACCACCACCCTCACCGGCTTGCCGTCGGCTTCCTCGCCCAGCGCGTCGGCGCCGTCGGCCAACAGCCCGGGCGTGGTGGTGCCGGCCGCGTCGGTGCGCGCGGTGGAACTGGCATTGCTCGTGCGCATGACGCCGCAGGGCGCGCCGCAGCGCTTCACACGCATCTGCATGACGGGGCTCTGACATGGCGCGATGCTCCCGTCGACCTTCTCAACGCAATGCACGCCAGCGCGGCGCGGCCATCATCACGGCGCTGCTGGTGGTCACGCTGGCCGTGGTGATCGTGTCGGGCATGCTGTGGCGCCAGCAAGTAGAAATTCGCGCCGTAGAAAATCAGCGCCTGAAAGCGCAGGCCACGTGGATCGCGCGTGCGGGCATCGACTGGGCGCGCCTCATCCTGCGCGACGACCAGCGCCGCACCGGCGCCGTCGACCACCTGGGTGAAATCTGGGCCGTGCCGATCCAGGAAACCAAGCTGTCGGACTTTCTCGGCAGCTCGCTGCGCACGGACACCGCCGGCGAGGAGTCGTACCTCTCGGGCCGCATCTTCGATGCCCAGGCGCGCTTCAACCTGATGAACCTGCTGACGGCGCAGACGCTGGGCTCGCGCACCCTCATCACGGGCCGCGACAAGGACGCCATCAAGGCCTACGGCCTGCTGCTGCAGTCGCTGAGCATCGACCCCGCCCTGGCCAATGTCACGGCGACGTACCTGGCGCAGATGCTGGGCGGCTTCCAGTCGATCGAAGGCATGCAGGGCGGTCAGCAAGGCGGTGAAGATAGCGGCGGAAGTGGCGCCAACAGCAACGGCCCAAGACCGCTCGACGACGTGGCGAGCCTGCTGACGATTCCCGGCTACACGGCCGACATGATCGCCAAGCTGCGCCCCTACGTGGTTGTGCTGCCCACCCGCACGCAGATCAACGCCAACACGGCCAGCGCCGAAGTGCTGGCCGCCGTCATCCCGAACCTGAGCCTGGACCGCGCCCGCGCCCTGGTGCAGGCGCGCGACCGCGCGTACTTCCGCAATATCGGCGACGTCACCAATCAGTTGCGCGGCATCGCGCCCGGGGTCGACACCACCGCCGCGGCCAATCTGCTGGACGTGCAGACGCACTATTTCCTGGTCTACGGCATGGCCCGCCACGAGCGCGCCCGGATCGGAGAAGTGGCGCTTGTTTCACGTGGTGATCCGATCAACAATAACGCGACCCGCATCGTCTGGATCCGCCGCATCGACGAGATTCCGTCATGACAGCGGCGCAACACCCCTCCACGTGCGTACGCGCCGCTTGTAGACAGACCCTGGCCTTCGCCGTATTGTCATCCGCATCGTTCAGCATCGCGGGTCTTGCGCAATCCGGCGCTTCCGTTGGCAGTTCGCATTCACACTCTCAAGATCAATAGAGGAGCGGTTTGACGACCTCCCTGTACGTGCGCCTGCCGCACCGGCCCATTCAATCGCCCGAACGCTGGTCGGCGGGCGCGCTTGCCTCTGTGCCGTTCGCGCTGGTGCGTGAAGAAGGCGCGCTTGGGGCCCAACGCGTTCAGCGCGAAGGCACGTCGCGCACCGACGAGCTGCCCGCGGCCGATCGTCTCGTCCTCCTGCTGCCCGCCGCCGATGTGCTGCTGGTGCCGGCCAACGTGCCGCCGCTCGCGCTGCCCAAACTGCGTCTGGCCCTGCCCAACCTGGTGGAAGACCGCCTCGTGCAGGACGCGCAGCAATGCCATATCGCCCTTGGGCCGCGCTTGGGGGATGCCCCGGCCCGTGGCTGGCGGGCACCCCGCGAGCCGCAATCGCGCGCGCTGATGATTGCCGACCGCGCTTGGGTCCGCTTCATCCTCGATACCTTTGCCGGCCACAAGCACCGCACCTGCCATCTGCTGCCTGCGCAGCTTTGCGTGCCGTTTGAAACGCCTGCCGTAGCGGCAGCGCTGGTTGCAGAATCGGCAAACGCCGTCGAACGCGCGGAGCCGTCGCTCGATGCTTCCGCTGCCGCCGAGCCTGTAGTCGAATTGCCTGCGGCTGAAGCCGTGACTGTGGTCACACCGGCCACCATCGCGCTCGACGCGGCGCCGTCGTCCGACCCGGACGCGCCCGTGGCCATCGACATCACCGTACGCACCGGCCGCGCCGAGGGCTACGGCTTGCGCGTGCTGCCGGCCAACGTCGGCAACTGGCTGGGCATTGCGCCCACGCCGGCCACGCTGATGGTGTCGCCGGCACTGCGCGAGTTGGCGCCCGGCCTGTCGGCCGACCCCGCCACCGCCACGCTCGATTGGCCTACCTGGGCCGTCGGCGCACGCGATGCGCTGGCTTCAGGCGAAGCCGATCTCTGCCAGTTCGACTTTGCACGCGGCGGCGTGGCCGGCATGGACTGGAGCCTCTGGCGCCTGTCCATCGCGCTGGCCGTGCTGATCGTGGTCGTGCAGCTGATCGGCATGAACGCACGCTGGCTCACGCTGCGCGCCGAGCAGAAGCGGCTCGACACCGCCATGCGCGCGCAGCTGCAGACGGCATTCCCGAATACGCCCGTGATTCTCGACCCGCCCGCGCAGATGCGCCGCCAGGTCGAGCAGCTGCGGCTGGCCGCCGGCAAATCGGCGCCCGAAGACTTCCTGCCGCTGGCCGACCGCTTTGCCCAGGCTGCCACCGGCCTCGCGCCCGATGCGCTGCTCGCGCTCGATTACCACGGCCGCGCGCTCACGGTCACGCTCAAGGACGGCACCGACACCGCCAGCCTGCGCACCGCCGCCCGCAATGTCGGCCTGAACATGGACACCGCCGAGGCCCCGCGCGGTGCCGAGGCGACCGTACCGGGCTCGCGCTGGACGGTCTCCATCGCCCAATAACGCTTCCTCCATGGCGACTTCCTCCCCTTCCTCTTCCCGATCGTCATCCCGCCGCCTGCCGCGCATCGGCGTGCCGGACTCGGTGCGCGACGCTGCCACGACGTTCTGGATGCAGCGCGAGCCGCGCGAACGCCGCATCCTGGCCGGTGGCGGCGTGGTGCTGCTGCTTGTGATCGTCTACCTCGTGCTGTGGGAGCCGGCCTTCGAAGGCCAGCGCCGCATCGAGAAAGCGCTGCCGCAAATGCGTACGCAGCTCGCCGAGATGGAAACGCTGGGCCAGGAAGCGCGCGGCCTGTCGGCCATTGCCGCCGCGCCCGTGCCGCGCGGTGCGGAACTGCAGCAGGCGCTCAACACGAGCCTGACCAACCACGGCCTGAAGGCCACGCGGATGGCGATGTCGGGCGAGAGCGTGCAGGTGCAACTGGACAAGGTGCCCTTCGGCGCCGTCGCCGAATGGCTGCAGGAGGTGCGCCAGGCGCAGCGCATGAAGGTGATCGACACGAACATCAAATACGTGGGCGCGACGGCCCTGGTCAACGTGACGGCGACGCTGCAAGGCCCCGCCGCCGCTGGCCGCTGACGGGTCCGATCGTGCCGATGGGGATTGAATCGCTGCCGCCGCTGCGTTTGCGCCGCCGTGCCGGGCCGGACGAGCGCACGGGCCTCGGCTGGCGTGTGCTGTGGTGTGGCGTGGCGCTGCTGGCCGTGGGCGCAACCGTGGTGGCGCAGTATCCGGCCGCGTGGGCGGCGGAGCGCATCGCCGCAGCCACGGGACACCGTGTTTTGCTGGCCGACAGCCAGGGCAGTCTCTGGCACGGCAGTGCAACGCTTGCGCTGACCGCCGGCAACGGCGGCGCCGATGCGACCGTGCTGCCCGGCCGGCTGTCCTGGTCGATCGACATGCTGCCGCTGCTGACGGGCACGCTGCGCGCGCACCTGGCGCACGATCGCGCGCTGGAGAAACCGGTCACGCTGACGGTCACGCCGGGGCATTGGGAGGCAGAGGCCGGCGCGATCGCGTTGCCGGCATCGTTGCTGGAAGGCGTGGGCGCGCCCTTCAACACGCTCAAGCTGGATGGCCGGTTGCGGGCGCAGTGGACGCCGCTCTCGGGCCAATTCGGCAGTGGAAAGGGCCAGCCAAACACCGCCCAGGGCGCGCTGACTGTCACGCTCGAGCAGGTATCATCCAGCCTCAGCCGGGTACGGCCGCTGGGCAGTTACCAGGCGGTGGTGTCGTTTGGCGGCGTGAGCGGTGCGCCGATGCAGTTGTCGCTGTCGACACTGGCCGGGCCGCTCACCCTGCAGGGCCGGGGTACCCTTGGCCAGGGCGCGCATTTTGACGGGGTGGCCAGTGCCACGCCGGAGTCGGAACCGCAATTGATTGGCCTGTTGAGTCTGCTGGGCCCGCGCGACGGGTCCCTCCATCGACTCCGCTTTTGATCCTCAAGCCGGCGCGCGAGCCAGCGTGCCGACAACCATGAACGAGACCATGTACAACGCCTCTTCCCGACTCACCGTTCGCGCCATCGTCCTGGCATGCTGCGCAACAATGGTGGCCGGCTCGATGCCAGTCTTCGCCGCCCCGCCCAGTGCGGCATCCTCCCAGAACGGCGCCGCCGGCAACCCAGGGGATGAGGTCTCGCTGAATTTCGTCAACGCGGATCTCGACTCCGTGGTCAAGGCCGTCGGCCAGGCCACCGGCAAGAACTTCATCGTCGACCCGCGCGTGAAGGGCACCGTCAACCTCGTCACCGAAAAACCGGTGACGCGCGCGCAGGCGCTCGAATCGCTGGGCTCGATCCTGCGCATGCAGGGCTACGCGATTGTCGAGGGCAACGGTTTCACCAAGGTCGTGCCGGAAGCCGATGCCAAGCTGCAGGGCTCGCCCACCAGCGTCGGCGCGGCAGGCGCGCGCGGCGGCGAGCAGGTCGTCACGCAGGTCTTCCGCCTGCAGCACGAATCGGCCAACAACCTGGTGCCGGTGCTGCGCCCAATGATCGCGCCCAACAACACGATCACCGCCTACCCGGCCAACAACACGCTCGTCATTACCGATTACGCCGATAACCTGCGCCGCATCGGCCGCATCATCGCGTCGATCGACACGCCCGTGGCCGGCGAGACCGAACTGATTCCGCTGAAGAACGCCGTGGCCATCGACGTGGCGGCCACGCTGCAGAAGCTACTCGATCCGTCGGCCGGTGGTGCAGGCGGCGCGGCCGGTGCCGGCGCGGCGCTGTCGGACCCAAGCCTGCGTACGTCGGTCGTGGCAGAGCCGCGTTCGAACAGCGTGATGGTGCGTGCGTCGAGTGCGGCCCGTCTTGCCCAGGCCAAGCAACTGATCGCCAAGCTGGACGTGCCGAACGCGCGCCCCGGCAACATCTGGGTGGTGCCGCTCAAGAACGCCAACGCGGTGCAGCTGGCGACGACGCTGCGCGCGATCGTGGCGGCCGATGCGACGCTGTCGGCCTCCGCATCGACCGGCCCGGGCGGCCAGAGCGCCGCGCAAGGTGCGACTTCGCAGCCGGCCGGCGGCGTGAGCAACCTGCAGAATCAGAACACGCAGAACACCAACTACGGCAGCGGCTCGGGTTCGGGCAGCGGCTCGGGCAGCGGCAGCTCGTCGTTCCGCGCCTCCTTCGGGCAGAACAACACGCCGACCACCGGCGGCATCATCCAAGCCGATCCCGCCACCAACGCGCTGATCATCACCGCCAGCGAGCCGGTCTATCGCAACCTGCGCGCCGTGATCGACGACCTCGACGCGCGCCGCGCGCAGGTGTACATCGAATCGATGATCGTGGAGGTGACGGCCACCAAGGCATCGCAACTCGGCATCCAGTGGATGGCCGGTGGGGGCGGGCCGACCACGTTTTTTGGCGGCGGCACCAACTTCGGGACCGGCGCCAATAACCTGATCAACCTGGCGGGCACGATCGCCACCATCACGAGCGGCGGCATCGGCAGTACGGCCGCACAGACGGCCATCGGCACGCTCTCAAATAGCGTTGGCCAACTGAACGGCGGCAACTTCGGGGTGTTCAACAGGGGCAGCGGTTTGGGCGCCATCCTCAGCGCGCTGGGTTCGGACGGTTCGGTCAACGTGCTGTCCACGCCCAACCTGATTACGCTCGACAACGAAGAGGCCAAGATCCTCATCGGCCAGAACGTGCCGATCACAACCGGCTCCTATGCGCAGACCGGCAGCGCGGCTTCGGTCACGCCGTTCCAGACGTTCGACCGCAAGGACGTCGGCATCACGCTGCGCGTCAAGCCGCAGATCACCGACGGCGGGCTGGTGAAGATGCAGATCTTCCAGGAGTCTTCGGCCGTGGTGCCGGGCACGCAGAATGCGACGCAGGGCCCGACCACCAACGTGCGCTCGATCGAGACCAATGTGCTGGCCAACGACGGCCAGGTCGTCGTGCTGGGTGGCCTGCTGGAAGACAACTATCAGGACGGCGAGCAAAAGGTGCCGGGCCTGGGCGACATCCCCATCCTGGGCGCGCTGTTCCGCTCGGAAAACAAGACGCGTGTGAAGACGAACCTGCTGGTGTTCCTGCGCCCGATCATCCTGCGCACGGCCGATGCGACCGGCGCGCTGTCGGACAACCGCTACAACTACATGCGCGATACGCAGCAGGGCTTTGTCTCGCCGAACATGCTGCCGACCACATCGGACAAGGACACGCCGGTGCTGCCCTCGCCCAACGCCATGCGCCCGGCCGACAACTACGGCGATGTGTCGATCGTGCCGAAGGGCCCGGCCGGCACGCAGGTGCCCCCGGGCGCCCCGATGCCGATGCCGCAGGGCACCACGCGCAGCCAGCCGCGCCTGCAGAATTTCGCGGCGCCCACCTCGGGCGGCTACGACGGCAACGCGCCGCGCAATGGCGGCTGACAACGGACAACGAACCATGGCAACGCACGCTCCCACCACCGACGTCAGCACGCTCGAGCCGCCCTCGCAGTCGGCCGTGCGGCTCGTGCCGTATGCGTTTGCGCGCGACGCCAGGTTGCTCGTGGCCCGCCAGGACGTCGACACGCTGGAAGTGTGGGTCTGCCCCGAAACCTCGCGCACCGCGCTGGCCGAACTCGGCCGCGTGTTCGGCGCGCTGCAGCTGGTGACGCTCGACACAGCAGCGCTGTCCACCGCCACGCAGACGGCCTACAACGCGCAAGACGGCAGCGCGGCCCAGGTGGTGGGCGAAGTGGAAGGCGAAGTCGACCTTTCGCGCCTGATGCAGGACATTCCGGCCGTGGAAGACCTGCTCGAATCCGAAGATGACGCACCGATCATCCGCATGATCAACGCGCTGCTCACGCAGGCCGCGCGCGAAGGCGCCTCGGACATTCACATCGAGCCGTTCGAGAATGCCTCCGTCGTGCGTTTTCGCGTTGATGGCACGCTGCGCGACGTCGTGCGCCCGAAGAAGGCGCTGCACGGCGCGCTCATTTCGCGCATCAAGATCATGGCGCAGCTCGACATTGCCGAGAAACGCCTGCCGCAGGACGGGCGCATCACGCTGCGCGTGGGCGGCCGCCCGGTGGACGTGCGCGTGAGCACGCTGCCCACCGGCCACGGCGAGCGCGCGGTGCTGCGTCTGCTCGACAAGGAAGCCGGCCGGCTCGACCTGGGCAAGCTCGGCATGGGCGCCGGCACGCTGGCACGCTTCGACCACCTGATCAACCAGCCGCACGGCATCGTGCTCGTCACCGGCCCGACGGGTTCGGGCAAGACGACCACGCTGTACGCGGCGCTGTCGCGGCTCGACGCGTCGTCCACCAACATCATGACGGTGGAAGACCCGATCGAATACGACCTCGACGGCATTGGCCAGACGCAGGTCAACCCGAAGATCGACATGACCTTCGCCAAGGCCCTGCGCGCCATCCTGCGCCAGGACCCGGACGTGGTCATGATCGGGGAAATCCGCGACCTGGAAACCGCGCAGATTGCCGTGCAGGCCTCGCTGACGGGCCACCTGGTGCTGGCGACGCTGCACACGAACGATTCCGCATCCGCCGTGACGCGCTTGATCGACATGGGGATCGAACCGTTCCTGCTGTCGTCGTCGCTGCTGGGTGTGTTGGCGCAGCGGCTGGTACGTCGCCTGTGCGTGCATTGCCGCCGCGAAGAAGTGCTCGAACTCACGCCCGCAGAAGTGGAAGCCGTGGCCGGCACGCCCGTGGCCGACGGTGTGGCACCGGCCACGCCGGCACGCAAATCGGTGTGGCATCACGTCGGTTGCGAGCGTTGCAGCAACTCCGGCTACCAGGGCCGGACCGGCGTGTACGAACTGCTGACCGTCACGCCCGAAATCCAGACGATGATCCACCGCCAGGCCGCCGAATCCGAGATCAAGGCGTTCGCCATCGGCCAGGGCATGCAGACGATGCGCATGGACGCACAGCGCTGGATCGACACGGGCGCCACGTCGCTGGAAGAAGTGCTGCGTGTCACGCGCGACTAAGACGCGAATCAACGAATAGCGCATGCCAGCCTTCCGCTACGAAGCCGCCGACGCCACCGGCAAGACCGACAAGGGCGTCATCGAAGCCGACAGCGCCCGCCAGGCGCGCACGCTGCTGCGCGCACGCGGGCTGACGCCGCTGCTGGTCGACGCGCTTGGCGCACAGGCCACCAAGCGCGGCGGGTCGAGCTTCGGCAAGCGGCTCTCGGCGCAGGAAAACGCGCTCGTCACGCGCCAGCTCGCCAGCCTGCTCGTGGCGGGCCTGCCGCTCGACGAAGCGCTGGCCGCGCTGGCCGATCAGGCCGAACGCGCCTACGTCGGCGAACTGCTCGCCGCCATCCGCGCGGAAGTGGTGGGCGGCAGCTCGCTGTCGGTCGCGCTGGCGCAGCATCCGAAGGACTTTCCCGACATCTACCGCGCCCTCGTTTCAGCGGGCGAGCACTCCGGCAACCTGGGCCTCGTCCTCTCGCGCCTGGCCGACTACATCGAGAGCCGCAACGCGCTCACCTCGAAGATCAAACTGGCCTTCACGTACCCCGCCATCGTCACGGTGGTGGCGTTTGCGATCGTGATCTTCCTGCTGTCGTACGTGGTGCCGCAGGTGGTCAGCGTATTTGCCAACACCAAGCAAAAGCTGCCGACGCTCACGATCATCATGCTGTGGCTGTCGGATTTTGTGCGGAACTGGGGCTGGCTGGCGGCGATCGTGCTGGTGGCGATCGGCGTGCTGATCCGCAATCTGCTCAAGCAGCCGGCGCTGCGGTTGTCATGGCACAAATGGCTGCTGACTGCGCCGCTGTTCGGCAAGCTCGTCCGCGGTTACAACACCGCGCGGTTCGCGAGCACGCTGGCGATCCTGACGAGTGCCGGCGTGCCGATCTTGCGTGGGTTGCAGGCAGCGGGGGAAACGCTGAACAACGTTGCGCTCAAGACCAACGTCGAGGACGCCTCCACGCGCGTGCGCGAAGGGACTTCGCTGGCGCGGGCGTTGGCAGCGCAGAACCAGTTTCCGCCTGTGCTGGTGCACTTGATTCGCTCGGGTGAGGCGACTGGGAATCTGCCTGCGATGTTGGAGCGGGCTGCGCAAGGCGAGGCGCAAGAGCTTGAGCGTCGGACGCTGTTCCTGACTGGCTTGCTTGAGCCGGCGCTGATTTTGACGATGGGTGTGGTGGTGTTGTTGATTGTGTTGGCGGTGTTGATGCCGATTATTGAGATTAATCAGTTGGTGCACTGAGGGGGTTTTTTGGGGCTTTGGTGCATCTCTTGTTTCATCCCCTGCCGGGGCTGACTCACTTTCTTTGTCTTGCCAAAGAAAGTAAGCAAAGAAAGGCGCGCCCGAGATGGCGACCCCCTCCTTGAATTTCTGTCGCAGGGAGGGAGGGGAGGCAAACTCGCTGCGCTCAGACAGGCCTCCCCTCTTTTTCCTCCCTGCAACAGAAATTCAAGGCGCCATCTAGGGCAGGGAAAGTCAAAAGACAAAAGCCACACCATCTGGGCGCAAGCCCAAGCGACAAGGCCAGCCTCACGACGGGTTGGCCTTTTTCTTTTGACGTTGAGCCCTTGATGGCGCCTTGAATTTTCGTAAACGGGCGGAAAAAAGGTGGGGAACTGTCTGAGCGAAGCGAGTTTTCCCCACCTCCGCCCGGTTACGCAAATTCAAGGGGAAGTCGCCATCTCGGGCGCGCCTTTCTTTTGCTTACTTTTCTTTGGCAAGACAAAGAAAAGTAAGTCGGTCCCGGCAGGGAACGAAAGGGAGGTGGACCACCAAGGCCAAAACAAAACCAATCGACTACCCCACAGCCATCACGACACCACCACATCCCCCACCAGCCCACGCGCACTGTCCCTCCACTCCTGCACGTAATCCGGCGTACCCGCCGGCGCAGCCTCCACCACCGGCGGCAACGGCAACAGCGCCATCGGCAGCACCCCAGCCCACACAGGCAGGTCAAGGTCTTCAGCATCATCCTTAGGCCCGCCCGTGCGCACTTTGCACGCCGCCTCATCCAGCGGAATGCGCAACACGGTCGTAGCAGCAAGCTCCTTGGCATTCCCGGGCCGCGCCTGTCGCGAACGGCCCGGCGCGAGCACTTCCATGAAGGTATCGAGCACCGCAGGTTTCTGCCCATCCGGCACGACGTCGAACGCGCCGTAGATCACGGCCGACCGGTAGTTCATCGAATGGTTGAACGCCGAGCGCGCCAGCACCAAACCGTCGATGTGCGTGACCGTGACGCAGACCTGCGCCCCGCTGCCGGCCAGCTTGAGCATGCGGCTGCCGTTGGAACCGTGGATGTACAGATGATCGCCCTCGCGCCAGCAAGCGGTCGGGATGCAATGCACGCCGTGCTCGTCGGCGAAGGCGATGTGGCAGACGTAAGCCTCGTCGAGGATGGCATGCAGCGTGGTGCGGTCATAGTGGCCGCGGTGCGCGATGCGGCGCACGCGGGTGCGGGCGCTGGGCGATGTGGGTTCTGTGGTGGACATGCGGCGGCTCCGAATCGTGAATCGTCAATCGATATGCCGACGATAAAAAAACCGTGGCACCATGCATAGACCCACAAAAATCCAAAATCCTGGAGCCACGATGGACTACGGCGTCCTGCTGTCGAACTACGAACGCACGGCGATGCACGGCGAAGGCGGAGCCCGCACCTCGCAGCAGCATCGTCTGTATGCCTGCCTGCGTGCGGCCATCCTGAGCGGACAGATCGAGGAAGGCACGCGCCTGGCGCCATCGCGCACGCTCGCCGAAGAGCTGGGCATCGCGCGCAACTCGGTGCTCTACGCGTACGAGCAACTCGCCACGGAGGGCTTTGTGCTCAGCCGGCGGCAAGGCACAGTGGTGGCGCGCGTCGGCCTGCAGCAGACGCCCGCGCAGGCGCCCGAAGCCGCGCCCGAGCTGTCGCACCGCGTGAAAGACCTCGAACGCCCGCGCGGCGAAATGAGCGACCTGCTGCCCTTCCTGCCCGGCACGCCTGCGCTGGACGAATTCCCGCTGGCGCAATGGCGCCGCTGCATGGAGCGCGGGTGGCGCCGCATCGGCCCGGGACAGATGGGCTACGGCCCGGTCGAAGGGAACGTCGCGCTGCGGCAAGCCGTGGCGGAATACCTGCGCGTCTCGCGCGGGGTGCGCTGCGATGCGACGCAGGTATTCATCACCGATGGCACGCAGAACAGCCTCGACATGTGCGCCCGCACGCTGGCCGATGCAGGCGACACCGCATGGATCGAGAATCCCGGCTACTACGGGGCGCGCGCCGCGTTGCAAGCCGCCGACATGCGTCTGGTACCGATCAGCGTCGACGCCGATGGCCTTGCGCCGCGTGAGCAAGACTGGCGCGACACGCCGCCCAGGCTCATCTACATCACGCCGTCGCACCAATACCCGCTGGGCGCGGTGATGAGCCTGGAGCGCCGTCTTGCGCTCATCCAGCATGCACGCGCAGCCAGCGCGTGGATCATCGAAGACGATTACGACAGCGAATTCCGCCACACCGGCGCGCCGCTATCCGCCGTGCAAGGCTTGACCGAAGATGCGCCGGTCATCTATCTCGGCACGTTCAGCAAGATGTTGTTCCCGGCGCTGCGCCTGGGCTACATGGTGGTGCCGCCGGCACTGGCCCCCGTGCTCCAAAAAACGGCAGGGGCGCTGATGCTGCGCGGGCGCGTGGCCGAGCAGCTCGCGCTGGCCGAGTTCATCGAGGCGGGACATTTCACGCGGCACCTGCGCCGCATGCGTCGCCTGTATGGCGAGCGCCGCGATGCGCTGCAGACCGCAATCGAGCAACACCTGGCCGGCATCGTCACCGTATCGGGCGGAGCAGGCGGCATGCATCTTTCCACGCGCCTTGATGCACCGGTGCGCGACACCGAGGTCAGCCGCGTCGCCCGGGAACGCGGGATGGTGCTGCGGCCACTGTCACGCTTCTGCCTGCCCGGCACGCTGACCGCGCAATACAACGGCCTCGTGCTCGGCTACGGCAACGTGCCGGCCGACGCGATGGACGGATTGGCCCAGCGCATGCGCGACGTGATCGAGAGCGTCGCCGGCTGATTTTCACGCGGTCATCTTCGTGGCGGCCGCCAACGCCGCGATGGTCCAGCCGGCGCCCAACAACACGCGGCGCGTGTGCAAGGCGTCGAGCACGTCGCCGCCCACCGCATCGCCGAGATAGCGCAAGCGCTTGTCGCGCACCTCCACGTAACCCGACGCATACCGCGCCGCCAGCGACTGCCACAGCGCGTGCGCGCCCGTCGACTGCCGCGCCCCGCTCATCAGGCACATGCCGCCATCCAGCGCGCGCCGGTACACCGCCGATGCCAGCCCGCGCCGCTGATACCGCGCCGCATATTTCGAATGCGGTGCACGCAGGATGCGGTCGGCACGCTTGTCGAGTTCAATCAGCCGGTTGAACACCGTGACGCCAGCAAAGCGCCGCGCGGCCACATCCTGGACGTAGACGTAAATCTCGCCGTCGGCCTTGCGTGTGTGCAGGCGAAAGCCGGGCAAGGTGCCATCGTCGCAGGCCATGCCGTGCAGCGGCGTGCCGGGCGTCTGCATGCGCTCGTACAGCGTGTCGAGTTCGCGCTCGATGTCTTCACTGCCGTGCTCGACGTCGATGCGCAAGCCGAGCGGTGCAAGCCAGTGCTGCAACTGCTGCAAGACGGAAGGCAGCGTCGGCCAATCGATGGGCGGCGGGATGGGCAGCGCGCAGCTCATCGCGCACCCCAGTGTCCGCTGACCAGACCGTCAGGACGCGCAACGGCATACACGCGCGCGCTGACGGGCCAGTCGGCCATGCGCACCGCCAGCCCGGCATACACGCCGTAGCCGGGCCCGGCCACGATCGTGCCGCCGGCCTCCACGCCTTCGCCCGCCCGGATAGCGCCGCCCGCTTCAATGTCGCCGCCCGCCCGGATGCCCCACCCTGCTTCGAGATGCGTGTCGGCGCACAGGTCGCCACCGGCGAAGATGCCGTTCGCGCTGACGATGCCGGCCTCACTGATCACCTCGCCGCCAGCGCGCAGGCCCTTGCCGCAGCGCACGTTGCCGCGCGCCGCCAGTGCCTCGCCAACCAGCAAATCCGCGGCCGCGTCGATGCCGGCATCGCAATGCAAGTCGCGATGCACGCGCACCAGCCCGCCGCAATGCAATGCGCCGGTGGCGGTCACGCCCCAGCCAACGCGCAGGTCGCCGCCGACATGCACGGCGCCGTCGCAATAAAGACCGGCCTTGGCTTCCAGATCGCCGCCGGTGGTAATCGACTCGCCCGCGCGCACGCCGCCGCCGGCGCGAATGGCCTGACCGGCGCGCAACACTCCGTCGACGTGAATGCCGCCGCGTACAACGATGGTGCCGGCAAAGACGAGCGCATCGGCTTCGATGTCGTCGGCATCGAGCACGGCATCGGTCGGGCCGAAGTTGTCGAGCAGCCAGATCGCATCGCCAATGCGGCCTTCGCGTACGAGGCTGTCGAGCAGGTGTTGGTAGTCGGTGCCGCTGTGGCGATTGCGGATGTACCAGCGGTAGCCATCCGCGCAAGGCCGCTTGGCCTTGACGAAGTTTTGCGTGAGTTCCATGACGGTTCCTGCGCCGCCGCGCCGGGTTGCATCCGGCGATGGCAGGCGTACCGGCGCCGGCGCGTGTTTGCGCCAAGCCGGAATGAAAGGGAGACGGGAGCGGAGCGTGCCGTACGGGGCAGGTGCGCCAGCTTGTGGCGGCGCCCCGCACGGCTTACGAAAGCCGGGCGAGCAGGAAGTGCCGGAGGGCGACGTGCGTGTTGAGCCGATCGCGCCAAGCGCCACCACGCAGGCGCGCACCGTCTGCCGGCAGCGTGTGCCGGGGTCGGGCGGCGGCGAAAGCGGTGGCGATCACGATCGTGGATTGAGGAATTCGGGCGGAACTGCGCAGGATGGCGGCGCGGCTGGCGAAAGTCCAGGGATCGCGTGACTTGGTCGCAGCTTCTTCACCGAAGTTTGCCGATTTAGCCGCAAACGTTGCATGCACCGCACAACCGGTGCAACCACCGCTTCCGTCCCTCTGCATGCGTGCATCGGACACCACAACCAAGGGAAAACCCACCCCCATTCTTGCTGCGTTGCACGGTGTTCCGAATGTCACGCGATGCTACGATGCCTCGACCCACGGCCGTCTGCCAGTTTCCACAAGAAGCGGCGCAGGCGGCACCAAAAGAGACCTGCTGTCGGTGATCCCGGCACACCCACACGGAGCACGCATGAATGCCCCTCTGAACGACGCGCTACGCCGCGCGCTCGAAACCGTTTCCCTGGACGACAAGTACACGCTCGAGCGTGGCCGCATCTACATCAGCGGCACGCAGGCACTGGTGCGTCTGCCGATGCTGCAGCAAGAGCGCGACCGCGCCGCTGGGCTGAACACGGCGGGCTTCATCTCCGGCTACCGCGGCTCGCCGCTGGGTGCGCTGGACCAGGCCTTGTGGAAGGCCAAGAAGCATCTGGCCGGGCACAACATCGTCTTCCAGGCGGGGCTCAATGAAGACCTGGCCGCCACGGCGGTCTGGGGCTCGCAGCAGGTCAATCTGTATCCGAATGCCAAGTTCAGCGGCGTGTTCGGCATGTGGTACGGCAAGGGGCCGGGCGTCGACCGCACGATCGACGTGTTCAAGCACGCCAACTCGGCCGGCTCGTCCGCGCATGGCGGCGTGCTGGTGTTGGCAGGCGACGACCACGCCGCCAAGTCGTCCACGCTGGCGCACCAGTCGGAGCACGTCTTCAAGGCGGCCGGCATTCCGGTGCTGTATCCGTCGAACGTGCAGGAGTACCTCGACTACGGCCTGCATGGCTGGGCAATGAGCCGCTACTCCGGCCTGTGGGTGTCGATGAAGTGCGTGACGGACGTGGTGGAATCGTCGGCCTCGGTGGACGTCGATCCGCACCGTGCGCAGATCATCCTGCCCGAAGATTTCGTCATGCCGCAGGGCGGGCTGAACATCCGCTGGCCCGATCCGCCGCTGGTGCAGGAAGCGCGGCTGCTCGACTACAAGTGGTACGCCGGCCTGTCGTACGTGCGTGCCAACAAGCTCGACCGCGTGGTGCTCGATTCGCCGCAGGCGCGCTTCGGCATCATGACCGCCGGCAAGGCGTACCTGGACGTGCGCCAAGCGCTGGTCGATCTCGGCCTCGATGAGGACACCTGCCGCCGCATCGGCATCCGGCTGTACAAGGTCGGCTGCGTGTGGCCGCTGGAAGCGCACGGCGCGCGTGCCTTTGCCGAAGGGCTGCAAGAGATCCTGGTGGTGGAAGAAAAGCGCCAGATCCTCGAATACCAACTCAAGGAAGAGCTGTACAACTACCGCGACGACGTGCGTCCGCGCGTGTACGGCAAGTTTGACGAGAAGGACAACGCCGGCGGCGAATGGTCGGTGCCGATGGCCAACTGGCTGCTGCCGGCGCATTACGAACTGTCGCCTGCGCTCATCGCGCGCGCCATCGCCACGCGCCTGGAGAAGTTCGAGCTGCCGTCGGACGTGCGCGCGCGCATTGCCTCGCGCATCGCCATCATCGACGCCAAAGAAAAAGCGCTCGCCAAGCCGCGCATCACCGCCGAGCGCAAGCCGTGGTTCTGCTCGGGCTGCCCGCACAACACGTCGACCAACGTGCCGGAAGGCTCGCGCGCGCTGGCCGGCATCGGCTGCCACTACATGACCGTGTGGATGGACCGCCGCACCGACACCTTCAGCCAGATGGGCGGCGAAGGCGTGGCGTGGATCGGCCAGATGCCGTTCTCGGGCGACCAGCACGTGTTCGCCAACCTGGGCGACGGCACGTATTACCACTCGGGCCTGCTGGCGATCCGCGCGTCGATTGCGGCCAAGGTGAACATCACCTACAAGATCCTCTACAACGACGCCGTGGCCATGACGGGCGGCCAGCCGGTCGACGGCCCGCTTTCCGTCCCGCAGATTGCCGCGCAGGTCTACGCCGAAGGCACGTCGCGCATCGTCATCGTCACGGACGAGCCCGAGAAGTACAACGCCGCCATCAAGCTCCCGGAAGGCGTAACGGTGCATCACCGCGATCGCCTCGATGCCATCCAGCGCGAGCTGCGCGAAGTGCAAGGCACCAGCGTGCTGATCTACGACCAGACCTGCGCGACGGAAAAGCGCCGTCGCCGCAAGCGCGGCACGATGGCCGATCCGGCCCGCCGCGCGTTCATCAACGACGCCGTGTGCGAAGGCTGCGGTGATTGCTCGGTCAAGTCGAACTGCCTGTCGGTCGAGCCGCTGGAAACGGAGCTGGGCACGAAGCGCAAGATCAACCAGTCGTCGTGCAACAAGGACTTTTCGTGCGTGAACGGCTTCTGCCCGAGCTTCGTGACGGCAGAAGGCGCGCAGGTGCGCAAGCCGGAGTCGCACGGCGTGTCGATGGACGGCCTGCCGCTGCTGCCGCATCCTGAGCTGCCGGCCATCCACCGCGCGTATGGCGTGCTGGTGACCGGCGTCGGTGGCACAGGCGTGGTGACCATCGGCGGCCTGCTCGGCATGGCCGCGCACATCGAAGGCAAGGGCGTGACCGTGCTCGACATGGCGGGCCTGGCGCAGAAAGGCGGCGCGGTGCTCTCGCACGTGCAGATCGGCGAGCGCCCCGATTCGATCCACGCCACGCGCATCGCCATGGGCGAGGCCGACCTCGTGATCGGCTGCGACGCGATTGTGTCGGCGTCGGACGAAGTGCTGTCGAAGGTGCAGCACGGCCAGACGCGCGCCATCATCAACAGCACCGCATCGCCCACGGCCGACTTCATCAAGAACCCGAACTGGCGCTTCCCGGGCAGCTCGGCCGAGGCGGACATCCGCGCGGCTGTCGGCGACGCCTGCGCGTTTGAAGACGCCAACACGCTGGCCGTGCGCCTGCTGGGCGATGCGATCTTCACCAACCCGCTGGTGCTGGGCTTTGCATGGCAGAAGGGCTGGGTTCCGCTGACGCACGACGCGCTCATCCGCGCGATCGAACTCAACGGCGTCGCCGTCGAGAAGAACAAGACCGCGTTCGAATGGGGCCGCCACCTCGCGCAAGACCGCGAGGCGGTGCTCAAGCTCGCCGGCGATGCGCCCCGTGCCAAGGCCGACGTCATCGCCCTGCCCTCGCTGGACACGCTGATCGCCCGCCGTGTCGATCTGCTGACCGCATACCAGAACGCCGCGTATGCCGCTGAATTCCGCGCGGTGGTCGAGCGCGTGCGTGCAGCCGAGGCCGCCGTGGTGGGTGCCGGCCAACCGCTGGCGTTCACGGAAGCCGTGGTGCGCAATCTGTCGAAGCTGATGGCGTACAAGGACGAATACGAAGTCGCCCGTCTGTACACCGATCCGGCCTTCCTCGACAAGCTGCGCGCGCAGTTCGAAGGCGAACCCGGCCGCGACTACCAGCTCAACTTCTGGCTCGCGCCGCCCATGACGGCCAAGCGTGATGAGAAGGGCCACTTGGTCAAGCAACGCTTTGGCCCGAACACGATGCGCATCTTCAAGCTGCTCGCCAAGCTCAAGGGCCTGCGCGGCACGGCGCTCGACATCTTCGGCAAGACCGAAGAACGGCGCACCGAGCGCGCGCTAATCGGCGAATACCGCGCGCTGGTCGATGAACTGGTGAAGGGCCTGACGGCGCAAAAGCTGGCCCAAGCCGTGGAACTGGCTCGCCTGCCGGAGGACATTCGCGGCTTCGGCCATGTGAAGGAGGCCAACCTGGCTGCGGCGCGCATCCGCTGGAACAAGCTGCTGGCCCAGTGGCGCGATCCGGCGGGGGCACAGCAGGCGGCCTGATCGGCGCTAAGCGTTCGGCATCGCCAACAAAAAACGGAGGCTTCGGCCTCCGTTTTTCTTGATGCGTCGGCTTCGTCAGCCCGGCACGATCTGCTGCGCGTAGTCGTACAGATCCTGCAGGATGCTCTGCGCACGCGTGTCGCCGTTCTCTGCCGCTTCCGCGCCCAACTGTTGAAGCCGCTCGCCGAACATTTCGAACGTCATGTAGCCGTCACGGCCTTCGAACAGCCGCTCGGCGCGCAACTGCTCCCACTGCTCGTATTCCTCTTCGTTCAGCGTGTCGGGGAAGTTGCGTGCGCGGTAATGGAACAGCAGTTCGGGCAGGCGCGCGTCGGCAAACTCCGCGTGCAAGCGCGCGAGCTGTTCGCCGCTGAGCGTGCGCAGCTCGTTGAGCAGGCGGCGGTCGTCGTTGCCGACGAATCCGCCGTAGAGGTTCTGGTCGACGTCTTCGATCGGCTCCAGTTCGCGGGCGTACACCTGACGCCATGTTTCGCGCATGTCGGGCGCGCCTTGGGCGATGGCGGCGTGGCGTTCGATCGTGGCGAAGTCGATGCCCCAGCGTTCTGCCTGCGCGGGCTGCAGCGTCTTCATGTTGCTGATGACGATGGGCGACTTGTTGATGTGGATCGACTTGATCGGCAGTCGCGTGGTGCCTTCGGCCAGATCGGCCGTGCGCGTAAACATGCGCTCGCGGATCGTCGCCACATCCATGTGGAACAGCTCGGACGGGTCGAACGCCAGGTCCCACACGATCAGTTCGTTCTTATTAGTCGGATGCCCACCCAGCGGCCACACCACGGCCATGCAGCCGCGCTCCACACCGTACATGCCGGAGATGTGCAGCAACGGCCGCGGCGCATCGCCAATCTCAGCCACCACGCGGTCTTTCTTGCGCAGCGCCAGGCAGAAATCGAACAGGCGCGGCTGCGCATTGCGAATCAGGCGCGCCAGCGCAATCGTCGCGCGCACGTCGGACACCGCATCGTGCGCCGCCTCGTGCACGAGGCCGTTGGCCTTGGACAGATGCTCCAGCTTGAAGCTCGGCCGGCCGTCTTCGTGGGTCGGCCATTGAATGCCTTCCGGGCGCAGGGCCCACGTGGTGCGCACGACATCGAGCAGATCCCAGCGTCCGCATTCGTTCTGCCACTCGCGCGCATACGGGTCGATCAGGTTGCGCCAGAACAGGTGGCGCGTGACCTCGTCGTCGAAACGGATGGTGTTGTAGCCGACGCCGATGGTGCCGGGCGTGCCGAGTTCGCGCTCGATGGCCTGGGCGAAGCGGTATTCCGGAATGCCTTGCCGGGCGCATTGCTGCGGCGTGATGCCGGTGATGAGGCACGACACCGGATCGGGCAGCCAATCGTTGGACGGCTGGCAGAACAGTTCGACCGGCTCGCCGATCTCGTTCAGTTCGGCATCGGTGCGGATGCCGGCAAACTGCGCGGGACGATCACGGCGCGGCACGGCGCCGAAGGTTTCGTAGTCGTGCCAGAGAAAGGTGGGAGTGACGGGCAAGGCAGCGGCTCGCTGGAAAACACTGAAGATGCCGGCATGTTAACAGTGTTGCCCATCCCGCTCGCCCTCCTTGGCGGTTGACTCACATCAACCCGCATCGGGCAGGCGTCAACCAGACTGGTATCTCCCCCAACCCGGAGATGTCTCATGGCCAAGTCGATGAAAGCCGCGGTAGTCCATGCGTTTGGCGAACCCTTGCGCATTGAGGAAGTGCCGATTCCCACACCTGGGCGCGGACAGATTCTTGTCAAGATCGCGGCCTCGGGCGTCTGCCATACAGACTTGCACGCCGCCGATGGCGACTGGCCCGTCAAGCCCAGCCTGCCGTTCATCCCCGGGCACGAAGGGGTGGGTTATGTGGCAGCCGTGGGCGAAGGCGTGACCGCCGTCAAAGAAGGCGACCGCGTGGGCGTGCCCTGGCTCTACACCGCCTGCGGCCACTGCGAGCACTGCCTGAGCGGCTGGGAAACCCTCTGCCACGAGCAGCAGAACACCGGCTACTCCGTTAACGGCGGCTATGCCGAATACGTACTGGCCGACCCGAACTACGTCGGCCACCTGCCCGCACAGGTCAGCTTCGAAGAAATCGCGCCGATCCTCTGCGCAGGCGTGACGGTCTACAAGGGCATCCGCATGACGGATACGCGGCCGGGCCAGTGGATCGCCATTTCGGGCATTGGCGGGCTGGGACACGTGGCGGTGCAGTACGCGATTGCGATGGGCCTGCACGTGGTGGCCGTCGACGTGGCGCCCGACAAGCTGGCGCTGGCACGGGAGCTTGGGGCCAAGCTCGTCGTCGATGCCTCACAGCAAGACCCGGCGGCCGTGATCCAGAAAGAGATCGGCGGTGTGCACGGCGTGCTGGTGACGGCGGTGTCCCGCAGTGCCTTTGCGCAAGCGTTGGGCATGGTGCGGCGCGGCGGCACGATCTCGCTCAACGGGCTGCCGCCGGGCGATTTTCCGCTGCCCATCTTCTCCACGGTGCTCAACGGCATCACCGTGCGGGGCTCGATTGTGGGCACGCGGCGCGACTTGCAGGAGTCACTGCAGTTTGCCGCCGAGGGGTTGGTACGCGCCCACATTCACCGCGACAAGCTCGACAACATCAACCAAGTGTTCGCCGATCTGAAGGCCGGCAAGGTGGATGGCCGCATCGTCCTGACGCTCTGAGCGCCGGCACCCGGCGGTGCGAGTAAGCTGCAGGCATCACGTCCGCTTGCCCCACCCGCCATGCGCATTCTCTTTTTCAGCAGCCACCGATACGACGAAGACAGCTTCCGCGCCTCACTCGCGCGTGGCGGCCACGGCTTCGACCTCGTCTTCCAGCGCGCGCACCTCGACGCGCAGACGGCATCCCTCGCGGCTGGCTTTGAAGTGGTGTGTCCGTTCGTCAATGATTCGCTCAGTGCGGAAGTGCTCGAGGCGCTGGCTGCAGGCGGCACGCGGCTGATCGCGTTGCGCTCGGCAGGGTTCAACCATGTCGACCTGGCGGCCGCGCAGCGCCTGGGGCTGACGGTGGTCCGCGTGCCGGCGTATTCGCCGCACGCGGTGGCAGAACATGCGGTCGGCATGATCCTCACGCTGAACCGGCGGCTGCACCGCGCCTGCAATCGCACGCGCGAAGGCGATTTCTCGCTGGACGGATTGCTGGGCTTCGACCTGGCCGGCAAGACCGTCGGCGTGGTCGGCACGGGGCAGATCGGCCAGGTGTTCGCGCGCATCATGGCGGGTTTCGGCTGTCACGTGCTGGCATTCGATCCGTTTCCGCAAGCGGCGCTGACGGCGCTGGGCGTGCGCTACGTGCCGCTGCCCGAATTGCTGGCGCAGGCCGATATCGTCAGCCTGCATTGCCCGCTCAACGCCGGCACACACCACCTGATCGACGCCAGCGCGCTCGCCAGCATGAAGCCGGGCGCGATGCTCATCAACACGAGCCGCGGCGGTCTGGTCGACAGCCCCGCCCTGATCGACGCGCTCAAGAGCGGCCAGCTCGGCCACCTCGGGCTGGACGTCTACGAAGAAGAGGCCGATCTGTTCTTCGAAGACCGCTCCGCCGACGTGCTGCAGGACGACGTGCTCGCGCGCCTGCTGAGCTTTCCCAACGTCATCGTCACCGCGCATCAGGCGTTCTTCACGCGCGAAGCGCTGGCGGGCATTGCCGACACCACGCTCGCGAACGTGGCGGCGTGGGCGGCAGGCGCGCCCGTCAATGTGGTGAAGGCCTAGGCCGCGGCTTTCGGCTGCGACAGTTCGCTCTCGCCTTCCTTCACGTAGATGGAGTTGCGCGGCCTGGCCAGCACGCGCCGCACCATCGGCTCGAAGAACGACAGTGGCAGGTTGTCGTAATCGGGCATGAAGGCCGCGGCGTCGTATTTGGCGCAGAACTCGGCGGTGCGCTCGAACAGCTCGGGCTGGTTGCGGTACTGCTCGCGCAGGTTGCGGTCGAGCCCGAGATGGTGGAAGAAGTAGTAGCCCTGGAAGATGCCGTGCTTCTCGACCATCCACAGGTTTTCGGGGCTCACGAACGGCTTGAGGATGGCCGCGGCGATGTCCGGGTGGTTGAAGCTGCCCAGCGTGTCGCCAATGTCGTGCAACAGCGCACAGACGACGTATTCCTCGTCCCGCCCGTCGCGGTGGGCGAGCGTGGCGGTTTGCAGGGAATGCGCGAGACGGTCGATCGGGAAGCCGCCGCAATCGCCGTCGAGCAGCTTCAGGTGCGCGAGCACCCGGTCGGGCAGCGCACGGGCAAAAGGCATGAACTCCGCCGAGATGGCGGCCCAGTCTTCGCGCGTGCCGTGCTCCATATGGGAAAACGTCGCGCGCGGAGCGGTGTGTTGCGGATCGGTCATTGGAGTGTCTCCTTCGTCGCCGGAATGGTCGCGTCGGTACCGCGTCGTATTTCTTAATGGCTGAGTGCGCGGCTAGCGGGCCATTCTCTGCCCGCCGCTTGCATGCAGACTGTCAAGCGTTTGACAATGATCGGACCGCCCTCGCCGCATCCTGCCGCCATGCCCGCAGACGCCACCCACACCGCCGCCGCGCCCACGCCAGCACAGCTCGCGCAGGGCTGGCTGCGCGACGCCCCCGCCGATCTGCTGGCCGAGATTGCGCCCACCGCACGCCTGATCACCTACCCCGACGGCGAATGCATCCACCCGCACGGCGGCCCCGCCCAGGGCATGTTCCTGATCGTGCGCGGCCGCGTGCGCATCAGCCGGACCACCGACGGCGGCAGCGAACTCGTCTACGGCGTGCTGCGGGCGGGCGAATGGTTTGGCGAGATCGCGCTCATCGACGGCGGCGGACGCACGCACAGCGCCCATGCACAGGGGCCGACCACGCTCGTCCTGCTGGGCAGCGCGGCGTTTGCGCGCGTGGTGTCGGCTTACCCGGCCGGCATGTGGGCGCTGATGCAGCAGCTCTGCCAGCGCATCCGCCTGATCTTCGACGAGTTCGAGCACGCCAGCGAAATGCCCGCCGACGCCCGCCTCGCCCAGCGACTGCTGCAGCTCGCCCGCGCCGGCGATGGCCGCTCCGTGGCCGCCAGCAATGAAGAACTCGGCCGCATGCTGGCCCGCTCGCGGCAGACGATCTCAAAGTACCTGCAGGCGTGGCAGCGCGCGGGCTGGATCCGCTGCCATTACCGGACCGTCGAGATCGTCGATGCGGGAGCTTTGCGGAGGCTGATGGGCGGGCACGCTTCCTGAGCGTGCCCTGCGCACGGGGCACGCGCGCCACAATCGGCGCCGATAAAATGGATTTTTCCCGCGCAGATCTGCCCCTTCCACCGCCACCATCTCCATGAACCCCATGTTCTCGGCCGGCTCGCCTGAAGGCCGGCGCCTTGTGTTGTTGCTGGGCCTGGCACAAATGGTTTCGTGGGGCACGCTGTACTTCACCTTCACCGTATTTCTGGGGCCAATGCACAGCACGCTCGGCTGGGCGCGGCCGTTTCTGGCGGGCGGGTTTTCGCTTGGGCTGCTGGTGTGGGCGCTGTGCTCGTTCTGGGTCGGACGCGCGCTCGACCGCTGGCCCGCGCGCCTCGTGATGGGCGGAGGCACCTTGCTTGCGGCAGCCGGCCTGCTGGCGTGGTCCTTCGTCTCGAGTGAGACGGCCTTCCTGCTGCTCTGGCTACCGATGGGCCTTGCGATGGCGACCACGCTCTACGACCCCGCCTTCGTTGTGCTTCGCCAAGCGTTTGGCGATGGGTATCAGCGCCCGATCATCGGCCTCACGCTGATCGCGGGGTTCTCCAGCACGCTGTGCATTGCACTCGCGCAGTGGGGTGTGGAACACCTCGGCTGGCGGCATACGCTGCAATTCTTTGCGTTGGCGCATGTGCTGATCTGCCTACCGATCCATGCGCGAGTGCGTGTGCGCCCGCCCCTGCACGCGCCAGCCGATGCGCTCGACCCGACAGCACCGGTGCATGCCTCGGCATGGCGCATGGTGCTGCGCCTACCTGTGTTCTGGGCGGTGGTGCTGGCCTTCGTGGCCACCAGCCTGATCGCCACCGTGCTCGGCGCGCACTTGATTCCGCTGCTGACGGAGAAAGGCGTGCCGACCAGTCGCCAGTTGCTGATCGCCGCGCTCATCGGCCCCGCCCAAGTGCTCGGGCGGCTGGCAATGATGCGTTCACGCCCGGCGCACCCCCTGCGCATCGCACCCTGGACGTACGGCGCCATGGCGGTTGCGCTTGTCTTGCTGGCACTCTCCAGCGGGCCGCTGCTCCTCGTGTTTGCGCTGGTCTATGGTGCAGCGAACGGCATCAACACGATGGTCCGCGCGCTTGCAATGCCGGAGCTGGTTTCACGCAATCAGTACGCCACGCTCAACGGCCTGATGATGACGCCCGTGCTGCTTGCGCAGGCCAGCGCGCCATGGCTGGGGGCACTGCTGTGGCGTGCCAGCGGTGGTTATGCAGCAGTCGAGTGGGCGATGGTCGGAGCCGCCCTCGTCGCATTGGCGGCCTTCGTTTACGGCTTGCGGAACGCGCAAAAACGCAACGTCCCGGCGGCTGCGTCGCGTCCCAAGGTGACGCAATTGCCATGACGCATTCACCACTTTGTGGGCACAAGATTGCTTTTCGGAACCTTTGCAAGCGCACATCTGTCTTGAAACATGGGACGTGATGTTTCATTCTCATAGGATGACCGGCCCGCTTTTTGCGAGATTGCCGACGGAGGAAACGCCTTGTCACAGGTTCATCTGGAAACGTCATCTGCGAGCGAGCGCATGCCGTGGTCGATCCAAGAGATCAGCTACGGCAGCATCGACGTTGCGCGCGTGCGCGAAAACCGCACGCTGTTCTACCTGGTTGCGAGTGCCTCGTTTGTCGAGAGCGGCTCCGACCTCTACGCTGGCAACCTCGCTCAGTACTACGCCGATCGGCCCGAAACCGCGCACTGGCTGACCCACCACTGGGAGCGTGAAGAGCTGCAGCACGGCCGCGCGTTGCGCCACTACGTTGGAGCCGTCTGGCCCGAGTTCGACTGGGAGCGCGGCTACGCCCGTTTCTTCGAGGAATACTCGGTCACGTGTTCGGTCGACCAGTTCGAGCCCACGCAGGCGCTGGAAATGGTCGCGCGCTGCGTCGTCGAAATGGGCACGGCCACCTTCTATCGCGCTATCGCCCAGGCCGCGGCCGACGCCGACGAACCCGTGTTGCGCGACCTCGCCAGCCGCATCTCGGCCGATGAAGTCCGGCATTACAAACACTTCCTGCGTTTCTTCAACGAGTGCAACGCGAGCGAGGGCGTGGGCCGCGCGCGCGTGCTCAAGGCGCTCGCCTCGCGCCTGCGTGAAATCAAGAATGAAGATTCGATGATCGCGCTGCGCAATGTGCTGCGTATCGAGCGCGGCCAGGAAGATGTGCCCGAAGCCGATGTCCGCGCCTTGAACTCGCGCGTGAGCGCCCTGGTGCGCTCATACCTGCCGCTCGACATGGCCGCCAAGATGCTGCTCAAGCCGCTGCGCCTGCGGCCTGGGTTCGAGCGCTCGATCCGGCCGCCCCTGGTGGCCGTGGTGCGACGCGTGATCCTGCACTAGGCCGCAGCGCGCGGCGCAGGCGTCAACAAAAAACCCGGGTTTCGGCCCGGGTTTTTCTCATTCAGCCGACCACAAACCGCTTCAGGCGAGCCGGAACACGTCCACCGCGCCGCGCAGTTCCTGGGCTTGTTGGCGCAGGCTTTCGGCCGCAGCAGCCGCTTCCTCGACCAGCGCGGCGTTCTGCTGCGTCACCTCGTCCATCGACGTGACTGCGCGGTTGACCTCTTCGATGCCTTGCGACTGCTCGCGCGACGCGTGGCTGATCTCGCCCATCAGGCCGGCGATGCGCTCCACGCGCGTCACGATGTCCTGCATGGCATCGCCGGCGCCGCGGGCGGCCTCGTTACCGGCCTGCACTTCTTCGACCGAGCGACTGATCAATTCCTTGATCTCCTTGGCGGCCGCTGCACTGCGCTGGGCGAGGCTGCGCACCTCGCCGGCCACGACGGCAAAGCCCCGGCCCTGTTCGCCGGCGCGGGCGGCTTCCACGGCGGCGTTCAGCGCGAGGATGTTGGTCTGGAACGCGATGCCGTCGATGATGCCCGTGATGTCGGCAATCTTCTGCGCGGTGGCGTGGATGCCCGACATGGTGCCGACGAGCCGCTCGACGGTCTGGCCGCCGGCATTGGCCGCCTCGCTGGCGGACTGCACCATGTCGTGCGCATGGTGGGCGCTCTCGGCGTTCTGGCGCACGGTGGCGGCCAGTTGCTCGATGCTGGATGCGGTGCGTTCCAGGTTGCCAGCCTGCGCTTCGGTGCGGGCGGAAAGATCGGCATTGCCGGCGGCGATCTGGCCGGTGCTCGATGCGATGGTGGAGGCGCTGGCGCGCACCTTGTCGACGATGCCCGAAAGGCCGTCGCCAACGCCGTTGACGGCGCGCATGACCTGGCCGATCTCATCGCGGCGCGTGGTGGGCAGGCGGTGCGTGAGGTCGCCTGCAGCCACACGCTGCGCCACGTTCACCACCTCGGCCAGCGGCGTGCTCACGGCGCGGCGCAGCATCCAGTACAAGCCGCCGGCCAGCAGCGCGCCGAGCGCCAGCCCCAGCAGCAGGAACCGGTTGCGGGCGGCCACCAGGTCGGCGTTGAGTTCGTCTACGTAGGCCGTGCCGGCAATCACGAGCTGCCAGTCGGGATATTGCGTGAAGACGGTCAGGCGCTCGCGCGCGGTGCCGCCTTCCGTGTCGGCCAGCACGTGACGCAGCGTGCCGTCCTTGCGTGCGATCATCTCGCGCACCCAGGCCTGGCCGCCGGTGTCCTTGGCGTCGAGCAGATTCTTGCCTTCGCGGTCTTGCGCATGGTCGATCAGCACCTTGCCCTGGTCTGCGCCGGGCTTGCCGTCGATGACGAAATAGCCGCCCGTCTTGCCGATACCGTGCGAGCGGATCTTGTCCTTGAGCAGCGCCAGTTCCGAGCGCACGTCCACACCCACGTACAGCGCGCCGATGACCTTGCCCGACGCATCGCGCACGGGCTCGTACTTGCTCATGTAGGGCACGCCAAACAGCCACGCCAGGCCGCGGAACGGCTCGCCGGCCATCAGCGCCTTGTAGCTCGGGTGGGCGCGGTCGAGCAGCGTGCCGATCGCGCGTTCGCCGTTTTCCTTCTTGAGCGAGGTGGTCACGCGCACGAAATCGTCGCCGGTGCGGGCAAACACGGTGGCGATCGTGCCGCCGGTGCGCGCGAAGAACTTGTCCGGCACGGTGAAGTTGAGGTTCAGCACCGTGTCGCCGCTCTTGAAGGTGGGCGTCGGCTTGCCGGCCACTTCCACGGTCTGCGCCGGATCTACGCTGTACGGCCCGGGCGCCGCGTCGGCAAAGGCAGTCAGGAAGCGGTCGGCCTCGGTGCGCATGGTGCCGTCGAACAGGCTGATCATGTCGCGCATGGCGGCTTCCTGGTTGTGCATGGCCGACTGCGTATTGGCCTCCAGCATGCGCAGGCTCGATTGCGAGTTGGCCAAGGCAAACATGCCGAACACCGCCACCAGGGCGATCAAGCCAATCACGGCCAGACGGGTGCCAAGGCTCGTTGGCGATTGTGAAACTTCGGACAGGGGCGCAGACGCTCTCATACTTTTTTTCCTGGGGGTCGTCAGTCGGGTTAACAACGGATCGACCGGGAAAACCTTGAGCGCAAACGTTTTACAAACAGCTTTGTCTGGCAAACCAGACAACTGTCTGCCATCCCGGACGTCACCGGTCGCAGGTCAGCTCGACATGCTGCGGCGTGAGCCTGGCGGGGTTGCCGGCGCCGAGTTCGATGCGCCAGTCAGCGCCGCGCGCGGCGCCCACGTCGCGGCCCTCCACCGTGGCGCGGCAGCGTCCGGCGTTGGCAAAGCGGATGAACGGCCGCGTGTAGCCGGCAACATCGACCGAAAGCGAACGGCCGTCCGCGCTGCGCCGCCAGTTCGACAGGCGGCCGCTGGCCTCGCGCACGTACGGCAGCGTTGGGCCGCCGCTGTCGAGCGCAAAGCGCGCCGAGCCGCTGGTCAGGTGGATATACGTGCCGCCCGGACCGGCAGCGTAGCCCGCCACGTCGCGCGCATCCGCAAGACGCGGCACACCGGAGCCGGCCCAGCGCACGGTGCGCAGGTCGCCATTGCCCCGCACGACCCAGGCATCGCCGTCACGCGCAACGGCGATGGCGCGGAAGTCGAGCACCTTGCGGATGTAGTCCGACGCGTAGATCGGCATGACCGGCTGGGCGACCGCCCAGTCGTACACCTGCCGCAAGGCGGTGAGCGAAGCCAGCTTGGTGCCCGAATACATGTGGTAGTAGATGCCGATCGGCTTGAAGCGATAAGGCTTGTCGGTCAGTTCGAACGTTTCGATGGCCCGCGAGAACCCGTAATACGGGCCGTGCCAGAGGTTGGTGTAGATGTTCTCGTTCTGGTCTGGCGCAAAGACCTGGAACAGGCCATCGCCTTTGTCCACGCCAAGCGGCGCCACGGCCGTCCAGCTCGGGTTGGAGCGGGTGATGTAGGTGTCGCCGCCGTTCATGTTCAACACCCCGGCCTCCACCGTCTTCTGCACGGCAATCGGCGGCACCTGGCCGTTGCCGCTCCACAGCAGCACCTTCACGCGCTTGCCTGGCGGCGCCAGCTTCGTGTTGATGTACTGGATGGAGCCGGCGATCTCGCGGTCGAAACTGAAGCGGTAGTTGGGAATCCTCAACGAGAAAGAGGTGTCGCTGCCCTCGGGCGTTGCGGCGGAGGCCGGATCGGGCGGATTGGTGGTGCGCAGCCAGTTGAACGGATGCGAGAACGTGTGGCTGGCCAGTTCCACGTAAGGCTGTGCGAAGAGGGTCCGCGCGATCGGCTCGAGTTGCGGTGTGAGCTTCGGGTACACGCCGTCGGCCGCCGCTTCGCCCTCGATGATCGACACGGTGGTCGGCACCTTGTAGCGGTCCAGGATCTCGCGCAGCAGCGCTTGGCCGGAAAACTCGCTCGGCGGGAATTCGGTGCGGGAGGCAAATCCGTCGCCGTCGATATGCACGGTCATCAGCCTGCGGCCGTTCTCCGTCGTGGTGTCGGGCACGGGCATGGCCGGCAGCTGCAACGCGCGGCGCAGAAAATCGAGCGGCTGGATCACCCAGCGCGCCTGGTCGACCTCGGGCATGCGGAACACGGCAAACGGCTGCAGCACATAACCGCCCCACGGCATGATGGCCGCCGCGTCGTAGGCGTAACTCCCGGCCGACAGCCGCAGCAGCGACTGCGCCCCTGCCACGCTGGAATCGACCTGTACCCCCACGGCCATGCGCCGGTCGGGATGGGGCTGCAACTCGAAGCCCATGATCGGATCGCGCGAGACCACGGCGAGCGGCCCTGCCGGCGTGCCGGACACGGCTTGCAGATCGAACATCTGCGCCGTGGGGGCATCCATGTTCAGCCCGAATTGGTTGAACATCGCCACGCGGACGCCGGCGCCCATCGTCCGCCGAAGCCACGACGCCCACGCGCCCGGCCGGGATGCAACGCCATCGAACCACGTGACGACGCCGGCATAGCGGTCGGGCGTGACGGCCGGCAACGGCTTGTTGGCGTCGGCAAATTCGACACGATAGCCGAGATAGTTGATCGGCATGGCCAGATAAAGCACCGACGGCGCGGTGTTGGTGCTGGTGCCGGGCTCCTGCGGCTCGACCAGCAGGATGCGGCGCGGCATCACCTCCAGCCGGCCGATGCCGATGAAGTCGGCGCCCGGTGTGGTCGCGTAGCTGCTGACGCCCGCCGCGCGCGCCACGTTGGCGGTCTCGCGCAGACAGGCCCGGTTGTAGTTGGGGCAGTAATCGAGCGCCACCGCAGGCAGGTGGTACTGCGTGCCGATGTTGCGCAGCGTGGCAATCCGCGCCGTGCGGTCGGCATCGGCCACATCCTGCAAGCCCTCGCCGCCGGTGCGCTCACGCACCAGCCCCGCCGTCACCACGCCGGACAACCGCGGTGCGAGCGTCTCGAGCCACGCCGTGCCGCCGGCCAGCAGCTTGGTCTGCGGCGCGCGGGCGTGCAGCGCCTGGGCCAGGGCCGCAATACGATTGCCCGCGTCGGGCGCGCTGTGCTGAAGCACGTCGATCCCATCCAGCAGGAAGCCCGCATAGCCTTGCGCCAGCAGCGGCGCAAAAACCTGGTCGATCACATTGGCGGGCCACGCGCTGGCGCGCATTGCGTCGGTCTGCTGCGTCAGGTCTACACGGGCGAACCACAGCGTCGGCGATGGCTGCTTCGGATCGAAGCTGCCCGCCGTGGCCGGGTCCAGCACGACCCAATCGAAGGCTTGCAGTTCAGCCACGGGGACATCGCGGCCGTAGTAGAAGGCGATCTGCGGATCAGCGGAAGAAGACGTTGCGGGTTGCTGGGCGACCGCGTTCGCCACGCCAAACACCCACGCCAACGCACAGGTGCCCAGCCACGCGGGCCACCGCCGTGCCCACCGCCACACCCGCTTCTTGCCCACCGCCTGCCTGCCCTGCATCCCGGTCCTCGAAAAGTCGATCCGACTTTTATTGTGTCGGGCAGTCGTCCGATTGCAATGTTTGGGGCCGCTGCGTGCCCGCCAGGGCACCTCGGGTGCGCATGGCAGGCGTACGCGGCTCAGTAGCCGACCACCGAGTACTGCGGGAATTCCGCTTCGAACGCCTTCTCCAGGTTGTCGGCGCTGGCGACTGCGGAGGTGTAGACAGCAGTTGTCGTGCCGCTGTCGTAGGCAAGCGTGACTGCCCAGGTGGCATGCGCCTGGTTGACGCGATCGCGTGCGGCTTGCGCGGCGAGCAGGCCCGGGCCGTTATCCGGTTTGGTTCCGTAGACTTTGCAGTGGGACATGGCAATCACTCCGAAGGTGTGGAAGGAATGCCGCCAACGCACGGGCGAGGACACGCTCGGTCTGGCTGGTCTGCGTTCTTGACGATACGGGTGAACAGACACGCTGCCGGCTGGTCCCGCCGGCATGCACCAGCGGCACGGCCAGCGTAAAAGCCGGGGCCGTGCGCCGGAATGGTGCGTTCGTCAGGGCTGGCGTTCTAGAACGCCGACTTCACCACGCCGCCGTCCACGCGCAGCGCCGCACCCGTGGTGGCCGAGGACAGCGGGCTCGCGACATAGGCGACCAAGTTGGCCACCTCCTGCGTGCTGGCAAAGCGCTTGATGAGCGAAGTCGGGCGGGCCGTCTCGAAGAAGGTCTTCTCGAACGCGTCGAAGCTCTGGCCGCCCGAGAGCTTCTCGACAAACTCATCCACGCCCTCGGACCGCGTCGGCCCCGGCAGCACGGCATTCACCGTGATGGCCGTGCCCGCAGTCAGCTCGGCCAACCCGCGCGAGAGGCCCAGCAGCGCGGTCTTCGTCACGCCGTAGTGAATCATCTCCACAGGAATCTGCACGCCGCTCTCGCTGCTGATGAACACGATGCGGCCCCAGTTCTGCGCACGCATGCCGGGCAGGTAGGCGCGGGACAGGCGCGCGCCGCTCAGCACGTTCACGTTGAAGAAGTGCTGCCATTCGGCATCGTCGATTTCTTCAAACGGCTTGGGATCGAAGATGCCCAGGTTGTTGATCAGGATGTCGACTTTGGGAAAGCGCCCGAGCAGCACGTCGACCTGTCCCGCATTGGACAGGTCACCGGCAAAGCCCTCGACCTGGGCGTCGGGCACTTCGGTGCGCAGGCGCGCAATCGCGTCGTCCACGGACGCCTGGGTACGGCCGTTGACGATCACGCGGGCGCCTTCGGCGGCCAGTGCTACAGCGATGGCATGACCGATGCCCTTGGTCGAGCCGGTCACGAGAGCAAGCTTGTTCTGAAGGTGGAGGTTCATGGCGTTCAAAAAAGGAATATGGGGGAGGACGAGCACGCCGCGCCACATGGTGCGCGTGGGTTACGGCGTCGGCGTTTCAACCATGATACGAAGCACCTCGCCCCTTGGCAGCCGCAATCGTTTTGCAGCGGTATCCAACGAGATTTGACGATCGGCGTTGGTGTCGATCCCGGCTTGACGGCCTGGGCAAGCGACGATTAGTGTGCAATGAAGCACGCCAGCGTTACGGGAACGCGGTGTGCCTTACAAGCCGGATCACCGGCAGAACGGGGAGCACCACCATGAGCATCGACGTACAGACACCTGAGGCCGCCCACGCCAGCACCACCGAAGGCGCCTACCAGCTTGACACCATGGACCGCGATACCAACATCGGTCGGCTCGTGCATCGAGTCCGACACGCGTTGGTGACGCACATCGACAGTGCCCTGGCCTCGCTGGACCTGACGGCCGCGCAGTGGACGGTCGTCATCTACCTGGCTGAAGACCTGGCCACCACGCCGGCCGAACTCTCGCGCCTGCTGCATTACGATCCGGGCGCGATGACGCGGCTGATCGATCGGCTCGAGAAGAAGAACATCGTCAAGCGCGCGCCCAGCGATGCGGATCGCCGCTCGGTGGTGGTCTCGCTGACCGAGCAGGGTCGTGCGCTGTATCCGGAGATCCGGCCGCTGATCATCGACGTGCTGAACCACCTGCTGCGCGGGTTTTCGCAGACCGAGGTCAAGCAGCTGGAGAACCTGCTGCTGCGCGTGCTGCATAACGCCTGACTGGTTCAGGCGTTGGCGGCTGGGCAGGCGGCGCCGTGCTGGCCGACGGCGTTGCGGACGCGCACGGCATGGCGCGGGCGCGGTTCAGCGCTCACTGCCCCTCAAGCTCGTGCTTGATCTTGAACAGCTCGGTATCGGTGCGGATGCCCAGCTTGCGAAAGGCCGATTGCTTTTGCGAGCTGATCGTCTTGATGCTGCGCGCGAACTTCTCGGCAATGTCCGTGACCGACATGCCGTCCAGGCAGCAGCGCAGCACCTCGCGCTCGCGCGGGCTAAGTTCGGAGCGGTCGAGCAGCGCCGACAGCTTGGTGCTGTTGGCGGCGGGCGCGGGCGCATCGGTGGAAAGCGCATCCCGCTCCATCTCGGCCGCCAGGGCGGCATTCAGGCGCTTGCCGCCCGCGGCCACGGTACGGATG
This sequence comes from Ralstonia sp. 1138, assembly GCF_040544795.1. Taxonomy (NCBI): domain Bacteria; kingdom Pseudomonadati; phylum Pseudomonadota; class Betaproteobacteria; order Burkholderiales; family Burkholderiaceae; genus Ralstonia; species Ralstonia sp. 1138. The sequence continues at coordinate 112,433 of NZ_JBEPKQ010000002.1, forward strand.
GCGCGCACCAGTTCCGACAGGTCTTCTTCCTTGCCGACAAATCCGCGCGCACCGGCATGCATGACCATGCCGACGGTCGCCTTGTTGTGATGCGCGGACGCCACCAGGATCTTCAAGTCCGGGTAGCGCACGCGAATCAGGCGGATCAGGTTCAGCCCATCGATCTCGGTCGGCCCGAGCGAGTAGTCCATCAGCAGGACGTCCACCTCCACGGTGGCGTCCCTGAGCGCCCGCACGATGTCGCGGCCCGAGGCAAACATGCCGGAAACCTCGATGTCGGCTTCCTGTTTCAGGCGCGCAGCCAGACCATGGCGGACAACCGCATGGTCATCGAGCACGACCACGCGGATCGGCCGGGTCGCGGTCCAGTTCATGTAGGCAGGCTCCTCTCGACGTGTTTTGCGCGCAGCACAAAGAGGGCTTCAAGGTGCCGCGGAGCCCGACATCTTAATAGCATTCCGCGCGTTGCAACGGCCAGTTACCTGGCTTCGACGATGGTGTCGTCGCGGGCGTAGACGGAACAGTTCCGATACTGTTCCTGGCACCACGACATCGCGCGAAACTCGGCGTTCTGCCCCCACGCGTAGCGGAATGCATCGCCGTCGGCCGCCACGAACACCTTCGGCCAGGGCTTCTGCAGATACTCCGCAAATCCGGCCTGGGATTTGGGGCCCAGCTCACCGCGCTTGCGCGGCTGCGGCGCGGCGGCAGCCGCCGTCGTGGCAGAAGCCGTGTTCACCGACACCGCCGACGCTGCAGCAGCGCGCTCGGCCAGCGCCTTCTGCGCACGGGCCGGCACATCGTTGATCCACTCGGCCGGCGCGGCAAAGTTCAGGTTCTGCCCGTAGACCGCGGAGACCATGCGCGACGTGATACCGACCAGCCGCGCATTGCTGTCGAACAGGCCGCCGCCGCTGGAGCCGTGCGAGATGGCCGCCGACGTCTGGATCGCGGTCAGCACACCGTTGTCGTCATGCCGCAGCGACGAGATCAATCCCTCGCTGATCGTCAGGTCAAACCCGAGCGGGTTGCCGATCGCGTAGACCTTCTGTCCCGTCACCAGCATGCTGCTTGGGACGATGCTGACAGCGGGATAGTGGAAATCGGCAACGCGCAGTTGGCAGAGGTCGCGCTGCACATCGGGATACAGCAGGCGCGCGCCAAAGCTGGCGTTGCCGCGCTTGAGCGTGACCTGCTTGCCGCCGCGCAGCACGTGGCAGTTGGTCACGGCCAGCCCGTCGCCGATCACCACGGCGCTGCCCAACGCCGTCGGCTGGCCGTCGGCGTTGGTGACGCGCACCTCCCAGATGCTGGGAGCGACCTTGGCGAACACTTCGGCCGGCTCCAGCGCGGCCGCCGGCAACGCGGCCAGTACCGCGGCAGCGGCCGCGAACGTGCGGATCATGAAGGCTGGGCGACAGATCATTGCGGTGTCAGCAAATCGGAAAGGTCGCTCAGCGTGGTGGAGCCGTCTTCGGAGCGCGTCTTGTCACGCATGAAGGCCACGTCTGCATCGGTCAGGTCGGGGCAACTGCCGGTGCCCCACGACGGGTTGATGCGGTAGGCGCGATAGCGGGCATTGATGGCGTGCCACGACCGGCCGTCGTCGGACTCAGCCACGCCGGCGCGGCACACATGCGCGCTGGTCGGGTAGCTGGCCGTCATCTTGTATTGCTTGCCGGCCTGTGGGATGAACGTCACCGACACGCCGCAACGATAGATGAGCGTGCCCGAGGTGCGGATGAAACTCGCGCCCAGCGCGGTCGGCACACCGGCCAGCACGCGAATCGGCCGCGTGGCTTCGGTCGGCTTGAGCGCAGTGCGCGGATTGCCGCAGTGCTTGGCGTCGTCAAACGCAAGGATGGTCGCGCTGGTGCTGGTCAGCGGGCGGACAAAATCCACCGTGGCGGTTTTGGCGCCGGCAGGCGGCTCCGTGTAAGGGGCCGCGCAGCCGGTCAGCCACAGCGCGCCCCCGATTCCGATGGCCGCAGCAATCGTTCGGCTCGTCATACCCTTTCCCCCCGGGATTCTTGTACTTGGTGTCTTTTTGCGATTGCGCACAAGTGTAACCAAAGGTGGCACCAGGGGAGCGCCGGCGCGACGTGCGGGCGTTGCACGCGCGCGTCGTCTTGGGGAGTCCGCTCAGGGCAGCGCCGCGTCGATGCGCGCCTGCGTGCTGCGGCGCGCGCGCTCGAACACCGCCATGTCGCCCATCAGAAACGCCACGTTGGCGTTGGAGCGAAACGATTCGATCTCGAAGACGAGCTGATCGACGTCGACATCGGCGCGCAATTCTCCAGCGGCCTGTGCCGCGATGATCGTCTCGCGAAACCGCGCGCGGACCGATTCGCGATGCCCGCGCACGCGGTCCTGGATCGCGCCCGGGCGGGCCCGGTATTCGTAGCTGGCGGCGCAGACAAAGCACCCACCCGGCGATGCCCCGCTGGCCACGTAGTCGAACCAGCCGTCGGTCAGCGCACGCAGGCGGGCAAGCGGGCTTTCCAGCGCAAGCGCGGGTTCGACGACCATCGCGCGGTAATGCACGACGCCCGCATCCAGCGTGGCGAGCTGCAGCGTTTCCTTGTCGCCGAAGAGCACCTGGATATTGCCCTTGCCCACGCCCGCGTCGGTGGCCACGCGGCCGATGGTGAGGCCCTCCAGCCCCTCGGTGGAAGCGATGGCGGTGGCGTGCTCGAGCACCTGGGCGCGCGCACGTTCGCCGCGCTGGCGCCGGCCGTCGGTTTCGTTCATGGCAATGCCCTATCGGTGAGTGGGGTCAACATAATCGGCCCTTGACGTGGGCCCATCGCCCTCTAGTATACGTACGACCGTATATTAATAACCGAGATCCCTCCATGTCAACGGAATCCCTTTCGGCCGGTAGCGTAGCCTCCCCCGCCAAACGGCACTGGCCGGCGCTGGCGGCGCTGCTGACCGGCAACTTCGTCACCATTCTCGACCTGTTCATCGTCAATGTGGCGATTCCGGACATCCGCGCAGGCCTGCACGCCAGTTTTGCCGAAATCCAGCTGGTGATGGTCGGCTACAGCGCGGCGTATGCGGTGTTCCTGCTCAACGGCGCCCGCCTGGGCGACCTGTTCGGGCGCAAACGCATGTTTCTGGCGGGCATGGCGCTGTTCACGCTCGCCTCTGCGCTGTGCGGGCTGGCAACCACGCCGTGGATGCTGATTGCCATGCGCGTCGGCCAGGGCCTGGGCGCGGCCATTCTGATGCCGCAGGTGATGGCTTCGCTGCGCGTGCTGTTTGACGGCGATGCGCGGCGCCGGGCGTTCGGCACCATGGGCGCCGTGCAGGGCGTGGCGGCGTCGGTGTCGCAGATCATCGGCGGCTGGCTGATTGCGCATCCGCTGGCGGCCGGCGTGTCGGGCTGGCGCGCGGTGTTCCTGGTGAACGTGCCGATCGGCATCGCCGCGCTACTGGCGGCACGGGCCTTCGTGGCCGAATCGCGTGCGCCGGTGGCGGCCCGTCTGGACGTGCATGGCGCCGTGGCCGGCGCGGTGGCGCTGGCGATGCTGCTGGTGCCGATCATGCAAGGCCGTGAATCCGGCTGGCCGTGGTGGTCGTGGGTGTTGCCGCTCGCCTCGTTGCTGGTGTTCCGCCACTTTGTGCGGGTGGAGCAGGCGCTGTCGGCGGCGGGCCGGGTCCCGATCATCGAAATGGCGCTGTTCCGCAACCGCAGCTTCGTGCTGGGCGTGCTGGCGATCTTCCTGTTCTACACGGCCATCAGTTCGTACTTCCTGGCGCTGACGATCCTGCTGCAGTTCGGGCGCGGCCTGTCGGCGCTGGCTGCGGGGCTGGTGTTCACGCCGGCCGCCATGGCGTTCTTTACCGGCTCGCTGACGGCGCCCCGCCTGGCTGAACGCATCGGGCAGCGCGCGTTGCTGCTCGGCGTGGCGATCTTCGCCGTGGGCATGGTCGTGCTGGCCACCATGGCGCAGCTTGGCGCGGGTACCGTCTGGCTGATCCTGCCGCTGATGCTCAACGGCTTTGGGCAGGGCATGGTGATTCCGTTGTCGCTCAACACCATCCTGAGCGGCGTGGAGACCGCCCAGGCCGGCATGGGCGCCGGTACGGTCACGACCATGCAGGCCGTCGGCAACGCGGTGGGCGTGACGGTGGTGGGCGTGCTGCTGTTCTCGCTGCTCGGTCAGGTGGATGGGGCCGATGGCGCAGTGGCGGCGGACGCGGCCACCCACGCCGCGCACTACGGCCACGCGTTCGCGCTGGCCACGCTCTACAACGTGGGGGCGACGGTGCTGTCGTTCGTGCTGTTCTGGCGTGCGTGGCGCCGCCACGCCTGAGCCTCGCTTACTTGCGCACCCAGCCGCGCCGCACCCAGGGCGCCAGCAGCACGCCATGCACGGCCAGCCCGAAGCGGTGCAGCGGTTCCGACAGCGTATGCGCCACGCGCCCGCTGCACAGCCAGGCGCATAAGGCCGACACGGCCGCCGCGCCCAGCATGTCGAACGGGTAGTGCACGCCCAGGTAGATGCGCGCCCACGCCATCGGCACGCCGAGCAGCGCCAGCAACACACCCACGCGCCGCAGGCGTGCGTTCCACATCAGGCTGAACGCCACGGTCCACAGCGCGGTCAAGTGGTCGCTAGGGAACGACGAATCCGGTGCGTGCGGCAGCAGATTGGTGCCCAGGCCAATCGCAAACGGCCTGGGGTGATACCACGCCAGCCCGAACGCAACGTTGATCGACAGCGCCAACGCGGCCGCCACGCCGGTCTGCAAGGCCTGGCGCCGCGTGGTGGGCTCGCCCCACAGCCAGCCGGCCACGAGCGTGAGCGGCACCAGCCAGATCGCGTATTCGGCAAAGGCCATCGCCAGCCAGACGGTGGTGGCCGAAGGGTCGGCCGGCGCGTTGATCCAGAGAAACAGCGTGTGATTGAGTGATTCCATACAGCAGCGGCCCAGGGCCCGAGTGATTCAACAACGGTGAGATGCCCGGCCCACACTACGGAACATTTCCTTCAATTTCCTTGGAACGCGCCCGCGGATCAGCCTGGGCCGGCCGACTTAGGCCTTCCATAGCGATGTCCCCGCTCCCCTCGATCCTTGCCTAGGCTTTTCCCACCGCCTGCCGCTGCCTATGATGAAAGGCGCAAACGGCACGCGAGCAGGCCGATACGCACAATCTCGAACCCCGGGGGGTGGATGGACAGCTTTCTCATTCAGCGGGCCACACGCCGGCAGGCGACGCTTGCCGGCGCGATCGCGCTGCTGATCCTGCTGACGCTGGCCGTGGCCGCGCCACGTGCGGGCCTGCAATGGCCGGCGATCAACCCCTTCATGCCGATGTGCGCCTTGACGGTATTCACTACCGCCAGCATCGCGGCGTTTCTGCTGGGCGCGCAGTTCATCGTTACGCGGCAGCCGATGCTCGGTGCGCTGGGCGGTGCCTATGCCTTTACCGCCCTGGCGGTCGCGCTCCAGTTGCTGATGTTCCCCGGCGTGTTTTCACCGACGGGCCTGTTTGGCGCCCGCCCCACCAGCGCGGGCTGGATGTGGGTGTTCTGGCACGGCGGCTTTCCGCTGTTTGTGATCGTGGCGGTGCTCATGCGCGATCGGTTCTCGCGCGACGCCATTGCCACTGGCCGCGTGAGCCTGTGGGCGTGGCTGCTGATCGGCGGGCCGGTGGTGGTGGGTGTGCTGCTGTGCAGCTTTGCCGTGCTGACCAACCTGCCGCCGCCGCTGCATGCCAACAATCGCGACAACCCTGTCGCCGTCGTCCTGTGGGCCATCAACGCCATTGCCGTGCTCACTGTGGTGGCCAGCGGCCGCCTGCGCGCGGTGCTCGACGTGTGGCTGGCCATTGCGGCGCTGGCCTGCCTGACCGACACCACCCTCAACCTGCTGAGCACCGACCGCTTTACCGTGGGCTGGTACGTGGCGCGCCTGTTCAGCATGTTCGCGCCCGGCGTGCTGGTCTGCGTGCTGGTGTGGGAAGTGACCGCGCTGTACCGGCGGTTGTTCGAGGCGCACGTGTCGCTGCGGCAGGCGTCCGTGCGTGATGCGCTGACCGGGCTGTACAACCGTGCCTACTTCAACGAGCAGATCGTCAGCCAGATCGGCGGCGCCCAACGCAGCGGACAGCCGCTGTCGCTGGTGATGGTCGATGTCGACCACTTCAAGCGCTATAACGACGCCTTCGGCCACCTCAAGGGTGATGCCTGCCTCGCCGCCGTGGCACATGCACTGGCCGGTGTAGTGCGCCGCCCGGCAGATTTCATCGCCCGCTACGGCGGTGAGGAATTCGTCGTCGTCCTGCCCGCCACTGACGCAGACGAAGCCCAAGCCCTCGCGGAACGCGCGCGTGAAGCCGTGCTGCGCCTTCGCATCGAGGCAACTGCGCCGTCGCGCTACGTGACCGTCAGCGCCGGCTGCGCCACGTCCGTGCCGGGCAACGGCGCGCTCTCCATCGATACGCTCGTCGAGACCGCCGATGCCGCGCTGTACCGCGCCAAAGCGGCGGGCCGCAATCTGGTGATGACCGCGCAGCCTGCACCCGGTGCGCTCACGTAGCAGACGTCACGCACGTCGAACGATCAGGCACGTGGGCGTTCGCGTTGCCCCGTCTGTGCTGTCTTCTTTATTTCTTCTGTATATAAAAATAGTAGTAGTAGATAACGGTGGACCGTTTCTGTGGATAGCTGCCGAAAGCGCTTTCGCGTCAACGGCTTGCGGACTGCACAACCATTCGGACAGCGTGTGCCGTGGCGTGGATGACTCGTGCAGAGCGCGCCAGACCTTCTCGGCAACCCCCCAAGTTATTCCCGTGCTGTGGACAACCTGACCCCGGACAGCCAACACAGTTGTCCCTGAAGTTCTTCACGTGCTTATCCACATATCCACATGTCCACAGCGACAATGACGAGCATGCGCCCGATTACCGCTTCGGTGCCCACGCAAGCCGCGCCGGGAACGCCTCCACCAGCCAGTCAATGAAGACTCGCAGCCGATGCGTGACATGGCGCGTCTGCGGATAGACGACGTGAAACGGGTAAGGCGCCGGCCGCCACGGCTTGAGGATTTCGACCAGCGCGCCGTCGTTGATCGGCGCTTGCGCCGCATAGCCAAAGGTCTGCACGATGCCCAGGCCCGCCAGGCACGCGGCCAGATGCGCATTGCTTTCGTTCACGCCGATGCGGTGCTCGACCTTGATCTCGGTCTTTTCGCCGTCGCGCTCGAAGCGGAACGGAACCGCCCGACCTGTCTGGCTGAAGACGTAGCTCACCAGCCGGTGGCCATTCTTGAGTTCATCGGGGTACGCCGGCGTGCCGTATTGCTTGAGGTATCCCGGCGTGGCGCACGTGATCAAGGGTGCGTTGCCCAGGTGGCGTGCGACCAGGGACGCGCTGTCCAGCGGGCCGCCACGAATCACGCAGTCGACGTTGTCCGCGATCAGATCCACCGAGCGGTCTGATACGCCCAGGTCGATCCTGATCTCGGGATAGCGCGCAGCAAACTCGGGCAACAGCGGAATCAGCACGTCGCGCGCAGTCGAGCCGCCGACATCGATGCGCAACGCCCCGCGCGGCCGCCCGCGTGCGACGCTGAACGACGCGTCGATGTCTTCGAGGTCGCGCAGGATTCGCGTGCTCTTGGCGTAGTAGTCCTCGCCTTCGGGCGTGACCGTCACGCGCCGTGTCGTCCGCTGCAGCAGGCGCACGCCCAAGTGGGCCTCCAGCTCCTGCACCTGCTTGCTGACGGTGGCGATGGGGATGTCGAGCGAATCGGCCGCCCGCGTAAAGCTGCCCGCTTCCACCACCCGCGCAAAAGAGCGCATTGTCAGGAGTTGATCCATCCGAATGTCCGCGCAAATTATCCACAACTGTGGATAGTAATTCTATTTGCAGCGCTTTTTCGAAAAGTTTCCAGCCCCTAAAGTGCCTCCATGCCCAACGCGACGGCGCCACGCAAAGCAAAGCAAGGCAAGGCACAAGCCGCCGCGAGGTCATTCATCCAAACCTGAAATCACGACATGGAGCACATCATGAGCAAGCAACTGGAAGGCAAGATCGCACTCGTCACGGGCGGCAGCAGCGGCATCGGCCTTGGCACCGCCAAGGAACTCGCTGCCCAGGGCGCGCGGGTATTCATCACCGGCCGCCGTCAGGCGGAACTGGATGCCGCCGTCGCAGAGATCGGCGCCGGCGCCACCGCATTGCGCGCCGATGCATCGGTACTGTCCGACCTCGACGCCGTCTACGCCCAGATCGCCAAGATGGCCGGCAAGCTGGACATCCTGTTCGCCAATGCCGGCGGCGGCGACATGATGCCGCTGGGCGCCATCACCGAAGAACATTTCGACCGGATCTTCGGCACCAACGTGCGCGGCGTGCTGTTCACGGTGCAGAAGGCGCTGCCGCTGCTGACCGACGGCGCATCGATCATCCTCACGTCGTCCACGGTGTCCGTTCAAGGCACGGCCAACTTCAGCGTCTACAGCGCCAGCAAGGCGGCGGTACGCAACTTCGCCCGCTCGTGGGTGATGGACCTGAAGGATCGCGGTATCCGTGTGAACGTGGTGAGCCCGGGCCCGATTCGCACGCCCGGCCTGGGCGGCCTGGCCTCGGATGAAACGCGCCAGGGCCTGTTCGACTTCCTCGCCGCACAGGTACCGCTGGGCCGCCTGGGCGAGCCGGCCGAAGTGGGCAAGGCTGTCGCGTTTCTTGCGTCGGACGCCGCCAGCTTTATCAACGGCATCGAGTTGTTCGTGGATGGGGGGATGGCGCAGGTTTGACGCGCCCTCGCCTTCGCGCACGGCGAAACGATCGCCGCGACGTGATGGTGAACCGCCGTCGGCACCGGGATGCGTGCCGACGGCTGGCGATTACATCGGCGGCGCCACACCGTCCTTCTCAACCACAATCTGGCGCCCGCTGTACGAGCCGTCCTTCTCCGGCGTCGCCACCACGAAGACCTTCTTGCCTGCCGACAATTCGGCGCGCGTGGCCGGCACCAGCGTCACGACGGGCACGTTGGTCGGCACGATGATGGTGTTGCTGCCGCCCTTGTACGAAAGTTTGAGGTCGCGCCCGTTCGTGCCTTGGACCACCGATTCCACGTTGGCGTTGGTCATCGTGCTCTTTGCACCGAGATCCCAGGCGTAGTGGCCTTCACCCATGCCGCGCGCCGCTTCCGGAAAGACGAGCACTTCCTTCGCCGTCAACTTGCCGTCCGCGCCCGGCATGGCTGCAGCGCCAACGTATGAGCCCGGCTTGATGTCCGAAAGCTGAATGGCTTTCACCGCGTTCAGGTTGGCGGCGGGGTCGACGTTGATCAGCACGGTATCACCGCTGCGGCGATGCACTTTCAGGCTGTTGTCAGAAAACGAGACGATCTCGCCGCGGATCCGTTCGGGTTTTGCGGCGGGCGATTGGGCGAGCGCGGCGCCCGCGAGTGTCAGCGCCGCAACGGAAACGGCGAGTTGGCGTCGGATGGACATGGAGACTCCTTGAGTTCGGTTGTGTTTCACGGTTTTACCGGCGTAGGCAGCCGGCGCAGGTCAGCAGGCTTGTGGCTTCAGGATCCGCCAAACCAGTTGTATCCCTGGTTCTCCCAGTAGCCGCCGGGGAATGTGTTCGTCACGGTGATGGCGACGATATGTTTCGGGTTCTTGTATCCGAGCTTGGTCGGAATGCGCAGCTTCATCGGGAAGCCGTATTTCGCGGGCAGGATGCCGCCGTCGTACGTCAACGTGAGCAGCGTCTGCGGGTGCAGCGCCGTCGGCATGTCGATGCTCGTCCAGTAGTTGTCGGCGCAATGGAGGGCGACATATTTGGCGGTGGTGTCCGCACCGGCGTACCGAAGGAAATCGGCGAACCGCACACCGCCCCACTTGCCGATGGCGCTCCATCCCTCGATGCAGATGTGGCGCGTCACCTGGCTCTGTTGCGGCAGCGCGCGCAGTGCATCCAACGTCCATACGCGCCTGCCCTGCACGCGGCCGTTGAGTTCGAGGCGATAGCTCGATGCGTCGATTTCCGGCACCTGGTCGATGTCGTAGTACGCATTGAACGGAAACGGGCGCGCGATCATCGATTCCGGATACGTCGGCGCCAGCTTGCGCGGATCGAAGAGCAACGCTTGGGCGTCGTCGTTGAACGAAGAGAGCTTGCGCAGCATGCCATTGACCGACGCGTCGTTCGTCAGGTCGCAGCCCGAGAGCAGCATCAAGCCGCCCAGCGTCAGCATGCGCTTGCCGAACAGGCGGCGCTGCGATGAAGCGAGTTCCTTTTGCGCGTCTTTGACGATGGATGGCGCGTCGAGCGACAAGGTGCGGGTGGTCGTCAGGAAACGTTTTGGTGTGGTCATGATCAGCGCCCCCGAATCATCGTCAGCAGCGAGCGCGGCACAAGCGCGACCATCACGACATGCACGATGAAGAAGCCGACCAGCACGCACATCGCGAAGAAGTGCACGACGCGGGCGTTGTCGAAACCGCCCATCAACGTCCTCAGAACCGGCAACTGCACCGGCTTCCAGATGGCCAGCCCCGACAGCACCAACAGCACGATATCGACAATCACGACCAGGTACGCCAGCTTTTGCACGGCGTTGTACTGGCTAGCATCGCCGTGACTGAGCCTGCCCCGCAGCGCTGCAAGCGTGTCGGTGACGATGGCACGCACGCCAATGGGGAACAGCCTGCTGCGCAACCGCCCCGTCGCCACGCCCAGGACGAGGTAGGCGATCAGGTTGGCCGCCAGGACCCACATGACCGCGAAGTGCCAAAGCAGCGCACCGCCGAGCCAGCCGCCCAGCGTGATGGACGGCGCAAACGTGATGGCCGGGAAGACCGGCGATGCATCGTAGACCTGCCAGCCGCTCAGGCACATGGCGATCGCGGCGGCGGCATTGATCCAGTGGAAGATGCGCACCCAGGCGGGATGAATTGGTGACCGTTTCAAAGACACGTCCTCGTAACATCGCCAAGCGTTGAACCGTGGTGCATTGGCGTGGGAAGAAGGATCGCCTCCGGCGCACGGCACCGGTATCGGATAAATGACCGACCTCATGCAAGCACGCAGCCCGGCACGCGCTGCGCTATAGTCGGGCGCAATCAACGCTGCGCTTCTATTGGTGGATCAGTGAACGGACACAGCAACGCGCCGGGCGAACGTGCACAGGTCAGCGTGTACGACGCTGTCCGGGCACTCGCATTCGTGGGCGATCTCAGCATGGGCCAGCCGACCGACCATTCCCTGCGAACGGCGTGGCTGGCAGCGCAGCTGGCCCGCGAAACCGGCGACGGTGACGCCTCGGTAGAGACGGCCGCGCAAGTGGCGCTGCTGAGGTGGTCGGGTTGCACGGCCAATGCGCCGGAGTTCGCTGATGTGCTGGGCGATGACGTGGCCGGCCGCGAGGCGATGCTCGCGCGGCGGCAAGTGCCGATGCCCGGGCTCGACCCCCAAGCGATTGCCGGCACGATGCGCCCGCTGGCGCAGATTCATTGCGAGGTTTCCGGCGAAATTGCGCGGATCCTGAACCTGACAGCCGACACTGAACTGGCGCTGCGCCATATCTTCGAGGCGTGGGACGGCACCGGCATGCCTGACGGACTGGCCGGTACGGCGGTGCCGCGTGCGGTGTACGTGGTGTCGCTGGCAGGCGATCTGGATATCTTCAGCCGCGTCTACGGCCTGCCGAGCGCCCTCAACATGATCGCCGCGCAGGCCGGCACGCGGTATCCGGCCGACCTGGCCGCACTGGTGGCCGCCCGGGCGGCGCCGTGGCTGGAGCTGCTGGCGTCGCGCGACCCGGCCGGAATCGACGAGTCGATCCAGACCCAGCACATGCAGGCGACGACCTCGGCCGAACTGATTGGCGACGTGATCGACCTGAAGCTGCCGTGGATGACGGGCTACTCGCGCGCCGTCGCGCGCACCGCGTCTGCCTGCAGCACAGCGCTGGGCGCCGACGATGCGAGCGCGGCGCGTCTCTACAAGGCGGCGCTGATCCACGGCATGGGCCGTGCGGCTGTGCCCAATGCGATCTGGAACGCCCCACAGCGCCTTTCCGCCGCCGACTGGGAAAAAGTACGGCTCGTCCCGTACTGGACCGGTCGCGCCGGCAAGCAAACCGGCACGCTTGCGCAGGCGGCGGAGCTGGCTTCGTACGCGTATGAGCGGCTCGACGGCTCTGGGTATTTCCGCGGTGTGGGCGGGCAGGCTTTGTCGCTCGACGCGCGCGTGCTGAGCGCGTCAGTCGCCTTTGTGGCGCTGGGCCAGAAGCGGCCATGGCGCGACGCACTGCCCGCAAGTGAAGTTCAGCAACGGTTGGAGAGCGAAGCAAGCGAAGGTCGTTTCGACAGCGCCGTTGTGGCAGCACTCGTTGAGGCGCGGGATGCGGCATCGCGTGTGAGCCGGCCCCGGCAACCGACGGTCCGGCTTTCTGCGCGCGAGACCGAAGTGCTGCGCTCGATTGGGCGCGGCGCGAGCAACAAGGAAGCGGCGCGCGAACTGGACCTGAGCCCGAGCACCGTCCGCACGCACATCGAAAGCGTCTTTCGCAAGCTTGAATGTTCGACACGTGCTGCCGCGACGTTGAAAGCGTCGGCGCTGGGGCTGCTGTAAAAGAGAAGGCTGCGCGACGGCAGGCAGCGGATCAATCCGTCATCAGATGGCGCATCAACAGCGTCGGATCGGCAATCTCGAGAATCAGGCGACGCAACACGCGTTTGCGCATGTGTTCATCGTCGAGCACCCACGGAGCGCTGACCTCGCTGAGATGCCGCGCGATCGCATCGCGGTGATCGGCACCTTCCGGCAGCCCCAGGCGTGCTGCGAGCAAGCCCGCAACGACATCATCGATCTCAACGTCCAGATGCTTCGCGTCAATGGTGAGTTGTAGCTTCATGGTGGCGATCGAACCTGAAAAAGTCGGCACCGCAGCGAGCGCGTGCGGTGCCGAAATGCAGTTGCACTGGCCGGCGAACCGGCCAGTCGATGGCAGCACAACTGCGTAGTTCAGTAGTCCAGCTCAGGCGCCGGCATTTGCGCGGGCTTGTCTTCCTTCGGTGCGTCCGCAATGGTCGCATCCGTGGTCAGGATCAGCCCGGCGACCGACGCGGCATTCTGCAGCGCCGTACGCGTGACCTTGGTCGGGTCGACGACGCCCGCTTCCACGAGGTCGCCGTACTCGCCGGTGGCCGCGTTGTAGCCGTAGTTGCCCTTGCCTTCGGACACCTTGGCGATCACGACGGACGGCTCTTCACCGGCGTTGGCGACGATGGCGCGCAGCGGGGCCTCCAGCGCGTGCTGCACGATCCGGATACCGGCATCCTGGTCGCTGTTCGCACCCTTGAGGTTCAGCACCGCAGAACGCGCGCGCAGCAGGGCCACACCGCCGCCCGGCACAATGCCTTCCTCGACGGCCGCGCGCGTGGCGTGCAGCGCATCGTCGACGCGGTCCTTCTTCTCTTTCATCTCGACTTCGGTCGCCGCGCCCACCTTGATGACGGCAACGCCGCCGGCAAGCTTCGCCACGCGCTCCTGCAGCTTCTCGCGGTCGTAGTCGCTCGTGGCTTCGTCGATCTGCACGCGGATCGACTTGACGCGCGCGTCGATGCTGGCCTGGTCACCGGCCCCGTCGATGATGATCGTGTCGTCCTTGCGAACCTCCACGCGCTTGGCGCGGCCGAGGTCTTCCAACGTGGCCTTCTGGAGCTGCTTGCCGGTTTCCTCGGAGATGACGGTTGCGCCGGTCAGCACGGCAATGTCTTCGAGCATGGCCTTGCGGCGGTCGCCAAACCCGGGCGCCTTCACGGCCGCAACCTTCAGGATGCCGCGCATCGCATTGACGACGAGGGTGGCCAGCGCTTCGCTCTCCACATCTTCCGCCACGATCAGCAGCGGCTTGCCGGCCTTCGATGCGGCTTCCAGGATCGGCAGGAGGTCGCGGATGTTCGAGATCTTCTTGTCGTGCAGCAGGATCAGCGCGTCGTCCAGATAGGCCGCCTGCTTTTCCGGGTCGTTGATGAAGTACGGGCTGACGTAGCCGCGGTCGAACTGCATCCCTTCAACCACGTCCAGCTCGTTGTCGAGTGACTTGCCATCCTCGACGGTAATAACGCCTTCCTTGCCGACCTTCTCCATGGCCTCGGCGATGATCTTGCCGATGGCCTCATCCGAGTTGGCCGAGATGGACCCGACCTGGGCGATCTCGCGGTTGGTCGAGATCGGCTTCGACAGGTTGCGAAGCTCGTCGAGCACGGCGGCCACGGCCTTGTCGATACCGCGCTTCAGATCCATCGGGTTCATGCCGGCGGCCACATGCTTCATGCCTTCCTGCACGATGGCCTGGGCCAGCACGGTGGCCGTGGTGGTGCCGTCGCCGGCAATGTCCGCCGTCTTGGACGCGACCTGCTTCACCATCTGCGCGCCCATGTTCTCGAAGCGGTCCTTCAGCTCGATTTCCTTGGCGACAGACACGCCGTCCTTGGTGATGGTCGGGGCGCCAAAGCTGCGCTCGATGACCACGTTGCGGCCCTTGGGCCCGAGCGTCACCTTCACGGCATCGGCAAGAACATTCACGCCCTTGACGATACGGACGCGCGCGCTGTCGTGGAACTTGACGTCTTTTGCACTCATGTTTGTTGCTCCGGATAAGTCGTTGACTCAACACGTCGCGAACAACCGGGCTGGTTGCGGTGTCATGTCCGGCAGTGTCCGCGAGCGGCTCGAGGCTTCAGGCGGCCTTGGCAACCGCCTGGGCGTGGCTTTCGATGACGCCCATGACGTCTTCTTCACGCATAACGAGCAGTTCCTCGCCATCGACCTTGACGGTCTGCCCGGCGTACTTGCCGAACAGCACCTGGTCACCGACTTTCAATTGGAGTTCGCGCTGCGTGCCGTCCTGAAGCAGGCGGCCGGTGCCGACCGCGATGACTTCACCCTGCTCCGGTTTTTCTGCGGCGGAATCAGGAATCACAATGCCCGAGGCCGTCGTCCGTTGCTGTTCGATTCGCTTGACGATAACCCGGTCGTAGAGGGGACGAATCTTCATTTCCATCTCCTGAGCGATAGATCACCAAAAAAGGGAATCCGACTTGCGCGCCGTTCAAGCAGGGCGCCCGGCAGGGCAGGCAAGCCGTGCCAAAGACTTGGCGGAATGCAAAATAGAAGCGCCCCGCCGCGAGTTCAAGAGGCGAAAAAACACCGAGTGTGTAACAAAATGTTTCAGGGCAAAAGGATGCGCCGGACGGCTCCCAGGCGGTAGACCGTACGGCTGCGCGCCGGCCGCTGGCGCGCTATCGGCGGTATCGGCAGCACAGGACACGGCGGCTGCCGCCCGCCATCGGGGCCGAGCGTGTCGTCCGGCTCATCCAGCTGCCGCCACACACCGCCTTTGACGGGCCGGAACAGCCAGCGCAGGTAGCCTGCGTTGGCGGCAAGCTGCATCAGCTCGGCGCGATCGGGCGCGCCGTCGATGAGCGCCTCGTCCGCCGAAGCGCCTTCGTAATCGCCGAAGGCCTGACGGCATGCGAGCGCCTCACCTGCGGAGGCGCCCACCACGTTGCAACCGCGTCGCTCGACGCGCTCCAAGTCCCATGCGCCGAGCTGCCAGGCGGCATCGAGCAGCGCCTCGTCAACGGCTTCGACGCTATGCCAGGCGTGCGTCAGTTGAATGGCCGAGCCCGGCACGGAGCGCGGCGGAATGTCGATTCCCGGTAACACGAGCGGACTGGCGCGGCGGAATCCGTGCCAATGCAGGATCGCCACGAGCGGCGTATTCGGTCGGCGGGCCGCCGTCACGGTGACCGCGACCAACGGCAGGCGCACCGCATCCATCTGTTCGTGCACTGCGTTGAAAAGGTCCATGAAACCTCCGAATGACGTATCGAATGGCCTCTTGAAATTTCCGCTTGCCTCCCTATTTTAGGTGTCGTCAAGCAGTCGCGGTTCTCGCGCTGCGTGTTTCGATTTGTTTGTCAGTGGCCCGCCACGGACGGATGAACTGGAGCGCGTAGTTCGGTTCAGTCTCCGAGCGGGCCCCACCAGGAGCCAGCCATGAGCGATCTGTTTTTTGGCACCGATCTGCTGGGCGAATTCGACCGCCTGCACCGGCAGATGGCCACTCTCTTTGCGGGCGCACCCGCAAGCCTGCGCGCAACGCGCATCGGCACCTTTCCTCCCGTCAACATTGGCAGCACCGACGACTCGGTCGAGATCGTCGCCTTCGCCCCGGGGCTCGACCCCGCGCAGATCGACGTGTCGATCGACAAGGGGCTGCTGACGATCAGCGGCGAACGCAAGCGCCCGGAGTTCGAAATGACCGACGACACGCGCGTGTATGCCGACGAGCGTTTCACGGGCGCATTCCGCCGCGTGATCGAGTTGCCACAGGACGTCGACCCCGACAAGGTCAATGCACGGTACGTCAACGGCTGCCTGACGATCAGCGTCGGGAAGTCGGAGGCATCGAAGCCGCGTCAGAT
Source organism: Ralstonia sp. 1138 (assembly GCF_040544795.1). Lineage (NCBI taxonomy): Bacteria > Pseudomonadati > Pseudomonadota > Betaproteobacteria > Burkholderiales > Burkholderiaceae > Ralstonia > Ralstonia sp. 1138. The sequence goes on from NZ_JBEPKQ010000002.1 coordinate 128,904, forward strand.
CACCGTGCAAGGCTGAGCCACAGCTTGCGCAAGCATGAAGGAGCACATCATGAACGACACCACACAATTGGCGACCCACGCCCAGCCGGGCCATGCCACGGTCGCAAAGCAGCCGGCGGAGCAACCCGCCACACGCCAGACGCATCTGGCACCGCCTGTCGACATCTTTGAAAACCGCCAGGGCATTACCCTGTTTGCCGACCTGCCGGGCGTGCCGCGCGACAAGCTCGATGTGCGCGTGCAGGACGGCACGCTCACGGTCGATGCCGACTTGATGGTGCCGACGCCGCAGGGCCTGCGTCTGCAGCACGGCGAAGTTCGGCACCCGCATTTCTCGCGCACCTTTGTGCTGAGCCCCGACTTTGACGCTTCGCGCATCGACGCCCAGTTGCGCGACGGGGTTCTCAAGCTGACCATCCCGCGCCGCGACGAGGCGAAGCCGCGGCGTATCGAAGTCCAGGCTGGCTGAGCCCATCACCGGCCCTCGTTTTGCCTTGCAAGCGGGCGCGCCCCTTGCGCGCCTGCATTTGGCACCGTGCCCCCTGGTTACGGTTGTTTGTTACTAGGAGACAAAGATGCTGAGTGCACACGAATTTGCCACGCTGATGTTGGTCAGTCAGTCGCCCGAGCAGGTCGACATGAACCGCGCCGAGTTGGATGCGTTGCTCGAGCGGCAGTTGGTCATGCTCGAACGCTCTGCCGAAGGACACCGTCACCGTGCACGGCTCACCGATACCGGGCGCTCCGTCCTGCGGGCGTTGAATGCGGTTGACCGCCAGGAACACGCGACACCGGGACCGGCTTGCCACGAGGCCGACTAGTCCGTGCTTTTGCGAGCGCCCCCCCCGAATCTCCCCACCAAAGGCAACACATTCCGCCCGCAGGCGCGTTCGTTGCGTTGCCGTTCGCTCCACCTACTCAGGAGCGAACATGACTACCTCTGCCCAGGAGCACCTGCTCGACTGGCTGCGCGACGCCCACGCGATGGAACAGCAAGCCGAGCAGATGCTGCGCGCACAATCCGGCCGCCTCGAACACTATCCACAGCTCAAGGCCCGAATCGACCGGCATATTGAAGAGACGCAGGAGCAGCAGCGCCTTGTCGATTCCTGTATCCGCCGCCTCGGCGGGAGTACCTCTGTCATCAAGGACCTCACGGCCCGCATCGCGGCATTCGCGCAGGGGCTGAGCGGCATGGCGGTTTCGGACGAAGTCGTCAAAGGCTCCATGGCGGGCTACGTCTTCGAGCACATGGAGATTGCCGCCTACACCAGCCTGCGCGCGGCTGCCGAGCATTGCGGCGACGTCGAAACCGTCCGCGTATGCGACGCCATCCTGCCGCAGGAGCAAGCCATGGCGGCCTGGCTGGCTGAACACCTTGGAGGCGTCACGGTGACGTTCCTGACGCGCGCTGAAACGCCCGGCGTGGAAGCCAAGCGCTGATCCTCTTTTCGCCTGCCCCCAATTCGGAGATACCAATGACCCGCAAGACCATTGAAGACCTGTTCATCCACTCGCTGTCGGACATTTACAGCGCAGAGAAGCAGCTGGCCAAGGCGCTGGGCAAGCTCGCCCGCACCGCCGAGAACGAAGAACTTTCAGAGGCGTTCAAGAGCCACCTGGAAGAAACGCAAGGCCAGATCGAGCGGATCGACCAGATCGTCGAGACCTGCGCCATCAAGCTCAAGCGCATGAAGTGCGCTGCCATGGAAGGCTTGATCGAAGAGGCGAACGAGCTGATCGAAGAGATACCGAAGGGCCCCGTGCTGGATGCCGGGCTGATCGGTGCGGCGCAGAAGGTCGAGCACTACGAGATCGCCTCATACGGCACGTTGGCCGCGCTTGCCAAGGAGGTCGGCTTTCATGAGGCGGTGCCACTGATCGTCAGCACGCTGGACGAGGAGAAGGCCACCGATGCCAAGCTGACGCGTCTGGCGGAAAGCTCGGCCAATCGGGAGGCGAGTGCGGCGTCGTAAGCCCGAGACAAGGGCGGCCAGCGGGTCGCCCTCTCTTATTGGACCGTTCACATTCCGCCCGCTTGCGAGCTACGCCTGCCACACCGCATACCCCTCCTCGCGCAGCCCGATCGCGAGTTCCACTTCCATCTCCCGCGCTGCCTCGTACGGCATGGGGTTGAAGCATTCGTACAGCTCGGGCATCAGGCGCAAGCCGTACTCACGCACGTACCGGTTCGCCTTCAGCCCCGCCTTGTGTTTGTCAAAGCGCACGTCCGGGGACTGCCCTGTCATGCCGACATAAACGCAAGGCTTGTCACCCATGTAATCGGGATTGGCTTTCTTGAAGCGCCCTTCGCTCAGCACTTCCCGCGACAGTTCGACAACGTAGACGTGGTGATGGTGGCGTGGCATGCAGGCAAGGTGTCGTGATTGCGCTCAACCACCAGACCGCTCGACGACGATCTCGCTCACCTGAACCGTCGGCACGATGTCGGTGTAGTTGGGGATATCGCCCAGGATCTCGGCGCGGTGCGGTTGAATGGCGGCCTCATAGGCTTCGACCGATTCACAGATGAATGCGCACATCGCCACGTAGGCAGGTGGCGTACCGGGTGCTCCGCCGGCCAGGCCTTTATCGACGGTGTAGTACACACAGGCATTGCCAAGTCGCGCCTTCACCAGCGGCATGTGGCGCTCACGGTAGTAGGTGTGGTCGAAGCGTGCGCCTTCGGCGTAGGGGTACATCACGGTCACTTTGATCATGCGGTTCTCCTGGTGTTCATTGGTGTCGCTTCATCCTGCGCTCACATGAGCGGTAGCCGCCAGCAAGTCAGTGCAACACCGGCAGCCAGAATGTACCTTCCATGACGGCCACGCATGTTCCGCCGACACGGACTGTCGATGTGTCGCCTGTCTTCTCGCAAGACGCGAGCAGTGTGCTGGGGCGTCCCATGTCGACGCCTTGCCGCACGCGCAACGTCAATTCAGGCACTGAGCGCGCTGCCGCCAGCAGGGCAACCGTTGCACCTGTTGCGCTGCCCGTTGCGGGGTCTTCTGTCATGCGCGGTGTAAACATGCGCGATTGCAGATCGCAGCCTGCCTGGATGCCGTCCTCCCCGATGTCTCGCGTGTACGCGTAGATCGAGACGGCGCCATCGAGCGGCAAGGTCGCCTTGTACGCCACCGGGTTCGGTACGCAGCGGCGCAGTGCATCTCGCGAGCGGAGTTCAACAATGAGGAACGGCAGCCCCACCGATGCGACGATCGGCTGGTGGACGTCAACCTGAATGTCGTTGGCATCAAGCGAGAGGCAGGCGGCAACGCTGTCGACAGCAACTTCGGAGCGCAGCGACAACTGCTCCGGCGCAACAAGTTCACCACCGACGACAGTGTTGCCTTCCAGGAGCTGCCGAACCGGCACCAAGCCTGCCGCCTCATCAAAGACCAGGGTGTTCGGTAACGGCTCGCCTGCTTCTACGGCTTTCGTGGCCAGCACAAAGGCCGTCCCGATGTTGGGATGGCCAGCAAACGGAATCTCTCGCGATGGCGTGAATATTCGTACCCACGCGGTGTGCGAGGGGTCTCCGGGCGGAAAGACAAACGTCGTTTCGGTGTAACCAAATTCAGCCGCGATCGATTGCATCTGCTCGGTCGACAAGCCCTCGCAATCCAGCACCACCGCGACTGGGTTGCCCTGGAGCGGGATGTCAGTGAACACGTCGGCTGTCACGTAGCGGCGCTTCATGGTTGCTCTTTTATGTGAGGTTGCTAGCCAGTCGGAATTCTCTTGGGTCGAGCAATCGACTGTAGTTCGGCTGGTCGTAGATCGCCAGGCTGCGAAAACTGGCGCATAACATCGAAGAAGGTCCCGGCCTGTGCCGAAACGATCGACTAGTCGAACTGCTCGGCAAGCCCGACCATGATGCCCTCGGGCCCTCGAAGATAGGCCAGCCGGTACGATTTCTCGTAATCCATCCGGCCGATGAGTTCGGCGCCTTTGGTCTGCATTCGCGCAACCACCTCGTCGATATCGTCTACGGCGAACATGATGCGACGTAGACCAAGGGCGTTCACTGGTGTGTCTATGGGGCCGAACCTGATCGGATCAGGCGTATGGAATTTGTCGAGTTCAATGCCTTGTCCATCGGGAGTCCGCAGCATCGCAAGGGTGGCTCGGACGTTTTCAAGCCCGATGAGGCTTCCGACGGCAGGCCCTTCAACGGTGGTTTGGCCCTCAAACTTCAGGCCCAACTCGATGAAGAAATTCTTCACCGCTTCAAGGTCGTCCACAACGATCAGCACGTTGTCCATTCGCTTGAGTGTTATGTCGCTCGGTCCCTCCACGATGTGGGCTATCTGGGGCATGGTCCCCCAGACGGGGGTACTGAGGCAACAGCGCTACCTTTCGACGCCAATCGGAGCCCCGCCCCCCGAACAACCCGTCTAAAAAATTAGCTTGCAATTCAATAGCACGCTATATATATTTGCCTCCATGAACACACGCAAGCCTTCCTCCGCACGCCGCGACCTCGCCCTGGACGAGCAGCTCTGCTTTGCGCTGTACTCGACCATGATCGGGATCAACAAGGCGTATCGGCCGCTGCTCAAGGCGCTGGACCTGACGTACTCGCAGTACCTCGTCATGCTGGTGCTGTGGGAGCAAGACAGCCAGACGGTGTCGCAGATTGGCGAGCGCCTGTTCCTCGACTCCGCCACGCTGACCCCGCTGCTGAAACGGCTGGAGGCATCGGGCCTGATCGAGCGGCAACGCTCGGCCGAGGACGAGCGGCGCGTGATCATCTCGCTCACGGCGGCCGGCAAGGAGCTGGAGAAGCGCGCCGAGAAAGTGCCGGCATGCATGGCGACGGCCATGGAGTGTGCGCCCGGCGAGCTGGAAGAACTGCGCACACAGTTGAATGCATTGCGAGGACGGCTCTTCAAGAACGCCGCCTGAGCACTGACGTATGCCCGACGGGCGCCTGATCGCGCTCGTTTTTTTAAACCGATTAAGTAGCGTGCTATTTAATCGTAAGCAATGCGGCATCAGCCTCGACAGCCGATGCCTGCACCACCACCCCTCTCAAAGGAGAACCACCATGTCGATCGAAAACGTCCTCTACCGTGCCCATGCTCGTGCCACCGGCGGCCGCAATGGCCGCGCCATCACCGACGATGGCTGGCTCGACGTCCGCCTGACCACGCCGACCGAACTCGGCGGTGCCGGCGGCGAAGGCACCAACCCCGAGCAGCTGTTTGCCGCCGGCTACAGCGCGTGTTTCCTCGGCGCCATCAAGTTCGTGGGCGCGCGCGACAAGATCCGCGTGCCGGCGGATGTGTCCGTGCAGGGCAGCGTCGGCATCGGCGTCATTCCGAACGGCTTTGGCATTGAAGTGGACCTGAAGATCAGCCTGCCCGGCATGGACCCGGCCGAAGCGCAATCGCTCATCGACCGCGCCCACATCGTCTGCCCCTATTCGAACGCGACGCGCGGAAACATCGACGTACGCCTGAGCCTGATCTGACCCGTACGCCCTTCCCCAACATCCGCACCCTTCCAATCCTTCGCACAACACACGATTAGAGGCCCAGCCATGAACCGCATGACCAAATTTGCCGCCGGCACCCTGCTCTCTGTGGCAGCAAGCGTTGCCCTTGCTGCGGGCAGCCCAGGCGTGGAGCGCACCACCCAGGCATTCCTCGACGCCCTGGCCGCCGGCGGTGGACAACCGCTGGAAACCCTGTCACCCGCCGATGCCCGCGCCGTGCTGGTGGGCGCGCAAGCCGCCGCAAAGGTGTCGCTGCCGCCCGCCGACGTCAGCCAGAAAACCATCACCGTGGACGGCAAGCCGATCAGCCTGACGATCGTGCGCCCGGCCGGCGCGAAAGGCACGTTGCCCGGCTTCATCTTCGTTCACGGCGGGGGCTGGGTGCTGGGCGACTTCCCCACCCACGAGCGCTTTGTGCGCGACCTGGTGGCCGACTCCGGCGCCGTCGCCGTCTTCGTCAACTACACGCCCTCGCCCGAGGCGCGTTATCCGGTGGTGATCAACCAGATCTACGCCGCCACAAAGTGGGTGGCAGAAAACGGTGCCCAGATCGGCGTAGACGGCAAGCGGCTGGCGATTGCCGGCAACAGCGTGGGCGGCAACATGGCGGCCGTGGTGGCCCTGATGGCCAAGGCGCACGGTACGCCCGCACTGCGCACGCAAGTCCTGTTCTGGCCGGTCACGAATGCCAACTTCGAGAACGCTTCGTACGACGAATTTGCGCAGGGACACTTCCTGACCAAGCCGATGATGCAGTGGTTCTGGAACGCCTACACGACCGATCCGGCGCAGCGTCAGGAGATCTACGCATCGCCGCTGCTGGCCACGCCCGCTCAGTTGAAGGGGCTGCCGCCCGCGCTGGTGATTACCGCCGAGAAGGATGTCTTGCGCGATGAAGGCGAAGCGTATGCACGCAAGCTCGACGCGGCCGGTGTGGATGTGACCGCCACGCGCTACAACGGCATGATTCACGACTTCGGCCTGCTCAATGCGCTGGCCGGTGTGCCGGCAACCCGTGCAGCGCTGCATCAAGCCAGCGAAGAGCTGAAGGCGCGGTTGAAGTAATGGGGTGGGCGGGTTGGTCAGCCGGCGATGCGCCCGCCCGTGCCTTGTGCACGCGGTGGGCGCGGTGGGCGCGTTGCGCCCGCACCGCTCGCCTGGCGACGACATTCCCGCCGTCAGCGGAATGCGTCACCCCCTGGCATGTACCAGCCGGCTCCGCATATGCAGTGAAATCTCGTTGGCCACGATCCGCTCAAGCTCCGGCCAAGTCACGGGTAACCGCACAAGCACGCTGTGATTGTTGTCCGACGAGACGCACCGCTTGATATGGCTGACGTGGTTGTCGGCACCGCACCCCACATGAAGGATGCGCGTGCTCGCCGCGGGCTGCCACACCACGTTGCCGAGGAAGTACGTGCTGGCACCGCCTCGCTCCGCTGGGTCGGTGACCAAATCGAACGTGCTACTCAAGAAGGTATGAAGCTCGTCGACCGTCATGTCTGGACGTAGCTCCGGCAGTTGGTCGGCATCCTTCCATCCTCCACAGTGGCTTGCATGTTTCCAGCGTACCGATAACAGGCGCTCCTGACCGGAAGCGGTCTGTCACGACAGCGTTTCGACGATGAACATCCGCGCTTGCTGAGCTTCCCGCCGATCGGCCTTGATCGGCGCATAGGTCTCGGAATTGTAGAAAGCCAGCGCTTGGGCTAGCGTCGGAAACTCGAATATACCGGCCATCGGCAACGGGTCTTCATCCCCCTCCAGCACCTGCGCGACAGGGCCGAAATGCAGGATTCGCCCACCCGCGTCTTGCAGCGCAGCCTGAAAGCGCGGAGCAAGCGCCGCCTGCTTGGCCATCGCCTGGAGCCTCCAATGCCTTTGTCCATCGGCAAGCACCGGTGAAGATGCGCTCGCGAGCGATTAAACGCAGGCTGCAGGCGATGTACCAGTCGATCTATCTTGACTAGAATCCGGAGCGCAGCATTCGCGCCATGCTGGTGTAGAAGCAACGGCGATGTGTTTCTGCTTCTTAATATTCTCCGCCGCAGTCGCTCGATGCAGCGACTCCGTTCCCGCAACGCCGGCCACCGCCGTGACACGTCGCGTCTGGAAGGCCTCTTCAACTGCCGCTCGTCATTCCCTCGTATGCAGCCTCGCCATTCCTTCTCCGCCTTCACAAGGACCGTCGCCTCAAACGTGCTGCATGGCACGGCGCTGACGCTCGGTCTCGCGCTCACATTGCAGGCTGCCGCGCAAACGAGCGTGCCAGCGCTTCGGGTCGTGTCTGAGTTGAAAGACATTCGCATGAAGGCGGTTGCCGCCCTGCCCAAGGCCGGTAGCGACGCCAGTGACCGCGACAGTTGCCCGCAACTTGTCATCAAGCCCAAGTCGCCGGCCGCGAAACAGGTGGCCGCGCAAGGCTGGGCGGTGATGGCCGATGTACCGCTTGGCGCCTATCGCGCTGTCAGCTTTGCCGGCGAGATGCAGGCCGCGACCAGCGGCACGTGCAACGTCACGCAAGGCAACGTAGCGGTGTTTCAGAACGACAAGCTCGTCGCGCTGGCCTACGGCAAATCAGCCGAAGACACCGCGATTGGCGCACTGACCCCGCTGGAAGGCGGCGCCGTGCGCGTGTGGGATGGTGACATTTCTCCCCTGCCCGTCGGCGACCTGCGGGTTGACGGCGATGGCACGCTGCGGCTGAGCAAGGTGGCCGACGAGGATGCCGTCTGCCAGGGTCGCGCCCACGTGCCGAATGTCTACAACATGCCGATCGACAAAGCGCGCAAGGCGCTCGCCGACAAGGGCTGGAAGCCTGTGAAGGGTGGCGCCAGCCCCGAGCCTCGCCAGGCTGCGCTGGTCAAGCGCGGCATCGGCGAGGCCAACTCCTGCGCCGGCACGGGCTTGGCCTATTGCGATTTCAACTACGTTGGCCCCGCAGGCAAGCTCACCGTGACCACCGTCGGCGAGGACGATCTCCCACACGTGGCGGGGTACGACGTCAGGTGCCGCTGACTGTGGATGGTTTTATGCCTCTTCAAACAGGCGGAGCGCCATCAGGCCATGTCCCATGGTTGCGCCGGCTCGGACCGCTGCTGCAATTGAAATCAACTCTGCAAGTTCTTCAGCAGTAGCGCCGGCCTTTTTGGCTGCCTTCGTATGGACATCAAGGCAGTACGAACACTGCGTAGTCAGCGCAACGGCGAGCGAGATGAACTCCCTGACCTTGGGCGGAATGAGACCATCAGCGCGCTTCGCGGCATGATCGAAGGCCATAAAAGCGTTGCCTTCCTCCTTCGCAAGGGCAAGAAGCTTTGGAATGTTCTGGAAGTCCTTGGGCGACTGGTATTCACTCATCATTCATACCTGCTGTTTTGGATTACCGCTCATTTTGCGAATCCATTGCCGAATTCCAGTATCCGCTTGCGACAAGTTTCTCGCGCACCATGGAGCGGGCACGATGCAGTCGGCTCTTGACGGCTTCAACGGTCAGGCCTAGCTCGGCCGCCACCTCGGGCGCCGTCAGTCCATCCACATCGCGCAAGATGAGAACCACGCGATAGTTCTGAGGAAGCGTCTGGATCGCGGCGGTGAGATCCGTTCGCAAATCTCTTGGGATCATTGGTGCCTGAACCGCATCCAAATCGGCCTCGTACAAGGGAATGGACGCTTTTCCCCGGGTAAAGAATCGGTAGCATTCCCTTTCGACGATACGGAATAGCCAGCTCGCAAAGGCCGCCGCCGTTCGTAGCGCGCCAATTTTTCGAGACACCCGCCATAAGGCGATCTGCACCGCGTCTTCAGCGTCCTCGCTATTGGTGCACGTTCGTCTCGCAAACCGCTTTAGATCCGGCTGGCAAACCGTCAACAGTTGAGAGATTGCGGCCTGGTTGCCAGCGCAAGCCGCCTCAATAAGCGCATCAGACGGACGGATCATTTCAGTTCTTTATTGGCGTTCTTCCAACAAGCGCACAGGCCGGACAAAAGCCGACAACTGCTGTGCCCGCAAGAATTGCTGCGGCCGCGTAGCCGGCAATCATGCCCCACGGCGTAGCGGCCAACGTTGCTGTAGCGACGGCTGTGCACAGCCCCAGGGAAGCGCGAATCCATCGCTCGGGGGTGGGCAGATTCCGCTTGAGATAGAACATAGGGACGCATCCTTCTGGTGTGCTGGTGATGGCTTCATAGAGGCACAGCCAGTGCAAAAGGATTCTTTTTTTTCTAGGTATTTCCGGATAGATCTACAGTGGCCGCGTTCTGCCCGTTATCCGCATGCTGGCGCGGCCGCACGTCGTTTCCTGATGCCTTCCGTCGCTGGCTGGCGGTCAGTCCCTCAAAAATGCTCAACGTTTGGACGATTGCGTTGACGCGTCTTCGCACGCTGACCTACGGTTGCATCACTCGTCAGAGAGCGCATTCGATTGGTTCTCGAAGTCGTTGCAGATGGCATCAGGGTGAGGTGAGCGATGCACGAACGGCATCCTGCAGTTCCGGATTTCCTACAAGGGAAATGGCTTGCTCTACCAGCGCATCCGCCCGTTCACCCTCTCCGGACATGCGGACAATCTGCGTCAGCATTCCCACTTCCTCGGAATAGATGCGGATCTTGTGATTGGTGATGTCAGCCTGCCTCTCCGGGGGCAATGAGCGATTTGTCCACCCAATGCCCTCAATGAATCGAGATGCGAGTTGCTCCACTGACTTCTCCGGGTCGGGGATAAATCCGCGCGCAAGCGTGAAGTCAGCGGCTTTGACGATTGAGGGCATTGCGACCCTGGCGCACCGCGCCGAAAAAGCGGGGGCAGCCTTGTTGATCAAGACGAACAAGTCGTAGGTCGCCTCGTCGTTGCCCAACTCCCGGTTGATCGCGGTCACATCGTTGAAGAGCTCCCAGTCCTGGTCGCCTTGTTCCAAACGTGCGGTCTTCTCGATCAGGATGGATTGCAACGCTGCTCGGGCCGGCGGATATTGTTCGGCCAACTCAATCCAATAGCCAAGCGCGAACGACAGTCGAACTCCACTCAACGATGGCCGCTCTTCAAGCGCATGTTCGTGGAACCAAATGTATTCGCTTAGAGCCTCGGAAAATCGTCCCTCCTGGGCGGCAATTCGAGCGGCGTGCAGACGTTCCTGAGCAGTCATTGGCGTCGTGATAGATGGATTGTGTTGTTGGTCGAACGTCTGTTTTCGACCGGAAGCCAGACGTTCATAGCCCGCGCTACTTCAATGCCCAATACCAGTTGCCCGCATAGTCTCGCTCCACGGTTTCAAGTGACTGGAAAGTGAACGTAAGACGTTCAACGAGGGCCTCCGGGCACGCTCGCGCCCGAAACACTGCCTTGAACGCGTTTAGGAGCGTGGGGTCTCTTTGCAGAAGGTCGCGCTCTGCATCTGTCGTTGTCTTTATCAGGAACCAGGGTCCCGCCAGCGCAAGTTCAAGCGCCGCTACAGCGCAATCTGGAACGTATTGCCGCGCAATCGACTGCATTTCGGCTTCGGCGTAGATCGCTATGAGGTGAAACGAGTCTGGCATTGATGGGTTCACTATATGGTCGGCGTCGGTCATACACGCTCAATCTTCGCAGCGAGCGAAGGGAACTGCTTTTCCATGTCGCTCAAGCAATCTGCCATCAACTTCGCATCGCGAGGGAATCTGCGCTCAAATGCGCGCCAATTTTTGAGCCGAAGAGCGCGCGGCATTTCTACAAGCGCGACGATTGCGTCCCAGAATGCATCCCAGTTTTTTCCGTACCAACCTGGAAACTGCAATTGGTCCATCAGCCGCTCATGCAACTGCGCGGTCGACTCAATGTCGCCTAGTTCAATTTCTACGACGTCTACGCGTGCCACGGCCCGTCCTCTCTTCTCGGGTGATACCCCGCAGCATACTGGGTGGCCGTTTATGGCCGGAAGCGGTAGGTAAGTGTGCCGGCAACCCGTGGCTACCGTCGACGCGGATAGGTTGCGGCGCCGAGTGCCATGCCGCCGCAATCCGTCGCACAAAGCCACTACAATAGCGCCCCTTCGCCGGTGGCACCCGCGCCTGATATCCCGTGCAGGCGCATGCCTCCCGCTGCACTTCAGAAGCCACAATCCTATGATGTCAAACGCCTGCGGCGTCGATTTCGGCACGTCCAACTCCACCGTCGGCTGGCTGAGACCGGACGCCCCCACCCTGCTGCCGCTCGAAGACGGCAAGGCCACGCTGCCTTCCGTCATCTTCTTTCACGCCGAAGACCCGACGGTCAGCTACGGCCGTGCCGCGCTGGCCGACTATCTGGCTGGCTACGAGGGCCGCCTGATGCGCTCGCTCAAGAGCCTGCTCGGCACCTCGATGATGGACGACAGCACCGAGGTCATGGGCCAGGCCATGCCCTTCCGCAAGCTGCTGGCGCATTTCATTGGCGAACTTAAGCGGCGCGCCGAGCATGCCGCCGGCCATGAATTCCGCCGCGCCGTGCTGGGCCGCCCGGTGTTCTTCATCGACGAAGACCCCAAGGCCGACCAGCTTGCCGAAGACACGCTGGCGGACATCGCGCGCGACGCCGGCTTTGACGAGATCGCCTTTCAGTACGAGCCCATCGCCGCCGCGTTCGACTACGAGGCCGGCATCAGCGGTGAAGAACTGGTGCTGGTGGCCGACATTGGCGGCGGTACGTCGGACTTCTCCCTCGTGCGCCTGTCGCCCGACCGCGCGAAACGCCTGGACCGCCGCGAAGACATCCTCGCCAACGGCGGCGTTCACATCGGCGGTACCGACTTCGACCGCGCCTTGAGCCTGGCCAGCGTGATGCCGCTGCTTGGCCTGAACAGCACGCTGCGCAACGGCAAGGCCATGCCGTCCGGCCAGTATTTCGACCTGGCAAGCTGGCACACCATCAACCACGTGTACACGCGCAAGGCATGGACGGTGGTGATGGACAACTACCGAGATGCCGCCGACACCGAAAAACTCGACCGCCTCATCCGCCTGATCCGCGAGCGCGCCGGCCACTGGCTGGCCATTCAGGTGGAAGCCGCGAAGATCGCGCTGTCGGACGCTCCGGTGGCGGAGATCGACCTGCACCGCATCGCGCCCGAGTTGAAGCAGCCCGTCACGCGCGAGGATTTCGACCAGTCGATTGGGAAGCTGGTCGGCAAGACGGTCTCGACGGTGCAGACCATGCTGAAAACGGCAGGCGTTGCAGCGGAAGCGGTCGATACCATTCTCTTTGCCGGCGGCTCCAGCGGGGTGCCGTTGCTGCGCGAACAACTGGCGCAAGTGCTACCGTCGGCGCGGCGCGTCGAGGGCGACCTGTTCGGCGGGATCGGTTCCGGCCTGGCGCGCGATGCGGCGCGCAAGTTTGGCTGACGGGCTGAGGGTGAAAGGCTGAGAGGTGGCGGGACAGGCGATCAACGACGGTTCCGACGGAAGTCGACTATGACTGCATATTCGGAGCATCGGTATTGATATGCCGGGACGGCGGGTAGAAGGCCCTTGACATTCCCATGGTGGGAAGGAACATACTTGCGCGGAACTGCTAGCGTGGCACATGGGAGCGCTGCCAATGGGCATCTCTGCAGGCATCTCGCGAGCACCATTCGCAGTACGCACTGATACCATTTCGCGACTCTCGACATACGCAACGTGCGCCGCTATCAGCGCCGGCTCTGGTTAGCTGGCTTTCTCGTCCTGACATTCCTGACCGTGCAACTGGCAGCGGCCGCCTACGCCTGTGCGGGTGGCCGGTATGCGGTACGCGCGGCCTTGGACATGGGGGCGATGACCGGCATGGCGGACATGGCCGAGTCGTGTCCCGAAATGGCGAAGAATGCGACGCAGGACAACGGCCAGCACGACGGACTCTGCCTGGAGCATTGCCAGGCAGGTAGCAAAACGGCAGACCACGTCTCGCCGCAGATTCCAACTTTCCTCCCTGTCCTGCTTAGACAGATCGAGCCGACACCGATTGCAGCCACGGTGCCCCTCATCCTGGCGCAAGCCGAACCCATTGCGCGGGCGCCGCCCCCACCGCTGTCCATCCTTCACTGCTGTTTCCGAAATTAACCTCCGAAGCAACGCGTTCTTCGTGCCCTGCCGCCTGCGCGGTGGGGTGATCGTTGCTTTGCGGAGGTTCTATGCTTTTGCGTTGTTCCCCATGCGGCGGGCGCTGGCTTGCGCTTGCTGCCATCCTGCTTGTCAGCAGTCGACTGGCGCACGGCCAGCCCGCTGACACGCTTTCCCTACAAGAGGCGATCGGCCTCGCGTCGGCCCGTTCTGCCGATGCAGAAACGTCCCGCGCGCCCATTCAGGCTGCCAATGAGATGGCCGTCGCCGCCGGTCAATTGCCAGACCCGGTGCTCAAACTTGGGCTCGATAACGTCCCGCTCAACAAATCGGATCAGTTCTCGCTCACCCGAGACTCCATGACGCAGCGCTCCATCAGCGTGATGCAGGAGTTCACGCGTGCGGACAAGCGCCGCGCGAAGGCTGACCGCTACACCGCCGAAGCTGCCACCGCCGAAGCGCGTCGCACTGCCGGTCTTGCAGAGGTGCAGCGCAACACCGTCGCCGCGTGGCTGGACCGCTGGTACGCCGAGCAGACCGACGTGCTGCTCAGCCACCATGGGCACCCGCTGGACCTGACTCGCCAGGCGGCAATGGCGGCTTACCGCGGCGGCCGTGGCACGCGCGCCGACGTGCTGGCCGCCGATCTTGAAGTCCAGAAGCTGCATGACCGCCAGGATGAAAATCGCTCGACGATCGAAATTGCGACGGCAAACCTGGAGCGCTGGATTGGCCCAGCTGCACGCCGCCCGCTGGGCGACCGCCCGCGGTTGGAGGTACCTGCATCCACCCAACGCCTCGCGGCAGACGCCTTCGATGAAGTGCCCGAAGTAGCTGCCGCCCAACGCGACGTTGCGCTGGCGGAATCGGAAATCCGCGCGGCGGCCGAATCTAAGAAACCCGACGTGACAGTCGAGCTGATGTATAGCCAGCGCGGCTCCGCGTATTCGAACATGGGGTCGCTGAACATCAGCTTCCCCGTGCCGTGGGACCAAGGCAACCGGCAGGACCGAGAGGTGGCGGCCAAGCTCGCCCAAGCGCAAGAGGCGCGTGCCAAGTGGGAAATCCTGCGGCGCAATACGCAAGCGCTTGTCGCGACCCGGCTGGCCGAACTGCGACGCAACCTGGACCGTCTCAAGCGCTATGACGAGACGACGCTGCCGCTGGCCAACGCGCAGGCGGATGCAGCCCTGACGGCCTATCGCAGCAACACCGGCTCGCTCTCGGCCGTGGCGGAGGCCAATCACCGCGCCATCGACATTGCACAAGAACGTCTGACGCTGGAAGCCAAGACGGCCAAGCTGTGGGCCGACCTGGCCTTCCTTGTGCCGCTACCTACTGCCCAGACCGAACCCGCTGCATCCTCCATCGGGAGCCTTCAATGAACAAAACGCTCATCGCCACGGTGGCGGGTGCACTGATGATCGGCGCTGTGGCCTATGGCGGCTATCGCGTCGGGCTGTCGCGCGGTATGCAGGTGGCTCCAGCCGCAACGTCTGCGTCGAATACGTCCAGTCTCAAGGCGGGTGACATCGACCCGCAAACCGGCAAGAAGGTGCTGTACTGGCACGACCCGATGGTGCCCGGCCAGCGCTTCGACAAGCCGGGCAAATCGCCCTTCATGGATATGCAGCTCGTGCCCGTCTACGCAGATGGAGACGCGGGCGGCAGTGGCGTCACCATCGACAGCCGCGTCGCGCAGAACCTGGGCATCCGCACCGCTGAGGTCCAATCCGGCCACCTGGGCGGCGTGCTGGAAGCGCCGGGCAATGTGGCTGTGGATGAGCGCAGCGTGCAAGTCATCCAGGCACGCACGAGCGCGTTCGTGCAGCAGGTGTCGGTGCGCGCCATGTTCGATCCGGTGCGGCGCGGGCAGGCACTGGTGTCGCTGTACTCGCCGGATTGGGTGGCAGCGCAAGAGGAATACTTGGCGGTGTCACGCCAAGCTGCACATGGCCAGTCCGATCTCGTGGGAGCAGCCAAGGCGCGCATGCTGCAGGCAGGTATGACGCCGGGCCAGATCAGCGCAGTGAGTGCGTCGGGCAAGCTGCAGCCGTCGTTGGCCATCACCAGCCCGATCGACGGTTTCGTCACGGAGATCGCCGTGCGCGACGGCATGACGGTCTCACCCGGGATGACGCTGTTCCGGTTGGCCGATCTCGGCCGTGTGTGGGTCGTTGCGGAAGTGCCGGAAGCCCAGGTGCGCACAGTACAACCGGGCACGCCGGTCAAGGTCACCGCCGCCGCCCTGATGGATCCGGCTACGGGCAAGGTGGACGCCATCCTGCCCGATGTGAATACGGCTACGCGCACGGTCAAGGTCCGCATCGTGCTGGCGAACCCGGGCAAGCGGCTCGTGCCGGGCATGTTCGCCACCGTGCGATTTGACGGCGGACAGGACAAGGAAGCACTGCTGATCCCGTCTGAAGCGGTGATCCGCACCGGCGAGCGCAGCATCGTGATGGTCGATGATGCCAAGGCCGGCTTCGTGCCTACGGAGGTCCGAACCGGGCGCGAAGTCGACGGCAAGGTTGAGGTGTTGCATGGCTTGCAGGCGGGGCAGAAGGTCGTCACTTCCGGCCAGTTCCTGATCGACTCCGAAGCCAGCCTGCGTGGCACCACGGAACGGATGACGACGCCGTCAGTGGCCTCCGCGCCCGCCGCAGCCACCAACGAACACGAGGGCACCGGCCGTATTGAAGCCGTAAACGGCGATGGACTCACGCTCTCGCACGGGCCGATTCCCTCACTGCACTGGGGGGCAATGACCATGGACTTTGCCTCGCCGCCCAATGGCTTGCCCAAGGGGCTGAAGCCGGGCGACCGGGTGCATTTCCGTTTCCATCTCGACAAGGACGGCATGGCGGTCCTTTCCGCAGTGGAACCCGCAGGCGACGCTGGAGGCAAACCATGATCGCGCGCGTCATTCTTGCTTCCATCCGCAACCGCTTCCTGGTGTTGCTCGCAACCGTCTTGCTGACGGCGTGGGGGCTGTGGGCGGCACGGAGCACCCCGCTCGACGCGCTGCCCGATCTGTCGGACGTGCAGGTCATCATCCGCACGCCCTTCCCCGGGCAGGCGCCGCAGATCGTGGAGAACCAGGTCACGTACCCACTCACGACCACGATGCTGTCGGTGCCGGGCGCCAAGACGGTCCGAGGGTATTCGTTCTTCGGGGACTCGTTCGTTTACGTGTTGTTCGAAGACGGCACCGACCTGTACTGGGCGCGCTCGCGCGTGCTGGAGTATCTGAATCAGGTGCAGTCGCGCTTGCCGGCAGCGGCCAAGCCGGCGCTGGGCCCGGACGCGACGGGCGTGGGCTGGGTCTATGAATACGCGTTGGTCGACAAAACGGGCCAGCACGATCTGGCTCAACTGCGGGCGCTGCAAGACTGGTTCCTACGCTTCGAGCTGAAGGCATTGCCGAACGTGGCGGAAGTGGCCTCCGTGGGCGGTATGGTCAAGCAGTTCCAGGTGGTGCTGCAGCCGGACAAGCTGCGCGCGTACAACCTGCCACAGGCGAAGGTGCTGGTGGCACTCAAGGGCGCCAACCAGGAAACCGGCGGCTCCGTGCTTGAGCTGGGCGAAGCCGAATACATGGTGCGCGCCAGTGGCTACCTGAGAACGCTCGACGATTTCCGGCAGATTCCGCTAACGACGAGCGACAACGGCATCGCCGTGCGGCTGGGCGATGTCGCCACTATCCAGCTTGGGCCCGAGATGCGGCGCGGCATTGCCGAACTGGACGGCCAGGGCGAAGTCGCTGGCGGCGTGATCGTGATGCGCTCCGGCAAGAACGCGCTGGAGACCATCGACGCTGTCAAAGCCAAGCTCGCCACGCTGCAAAAAAGCCTGCCGGCGGGCGTGGAAATCGTGCCGGTTTACGATCGCTCTGTGCTCATCCACCGCGCGGTGGACAACCTCACGCACAAGCTGATCGAAGAGTTCATCGTCGTGGCGCTGGTGTGCGCGGTGTTCCTGTTCCACCTGCGCTCTGCGCTGGTGGCGATCGTCTCGCTGCCGCTGGGCGTGCTGGCCGCGTTTCTGGTGATGCGCTACCAGGGCGTGAACGCCAACATCATGTCGCTGGGCGGCATTGCCATCGCGGTGGGCGCGATGGTGGACGCGGCGGTCGTGATGATCGAGAACGCGCACAAGCATCTGGAGCGCTCGCACGAGGCGCATCCAGAGCGCGATCTCACCGGGCATGAGCGCTGGGGCATCATCGGTGAAGCGGCTGCAGAGGTGGGGCCGGCGCTGTTCTTCTCGCTGCTGATCATCACGCTGTCGTTCATTCCGGTGTTCACACTGGAGGCGCAGGAGGGTCGGTTGTTCTCACCGCTGGCCTTTACCAAGACGTATTCGATGGCCGCCGCCGCCGGATTGTCAGTCACGCTGGTGCCCGTGCTGATGGGCTATCTGATTCGCGGGCGCATCCCCAGCGAGCAGTCGAACCCGCTCAGTCGCTGGCTGATCCGCCTTTACCAGCCGGTGCTGGCTCGCGTTCTGACCTACCCGAAAGCGACGGTGGCGATTGCCCTCGTATTGCTGGCAGCCACGGCCTGGCCGATCCTGCGTACGGGCGGCGAATTCATGCCGCCGCTGGATGAAGGTGACCTGCTGTACATGCCGTCGGCGCTTCCGGGATTGTCGGCCGGCAAGGCGGCGCAATTGCTGCAGCAGACGGACCGGCTCATCAAGACCGTGCCAGAAGTCGCTACCGTGTTCGGCAAGGCGGGCCGTGCTGACAGCGCCACCGACCCAGCGCCAATGGAGATGTTCGAAACCACCATCCAGTTCAAGCCGCGCGACCAATGGCGCCCCGGCATGACGACCGACAAGCTGGTCGAAGAACTGGACCGCGTCGTCAAGGTGCCGGGTCTGTCCAACATCTGGGTGCCGCCCATCCGAAACCGCATCGACATGCTGGCTACCGGCATCAAGAGCCCGGTCGGCATCAAGGTGGCGGGCACCGACCTGCAGCAGATCGACCGACTTACTACGCAGATCGAAGCGGTGGTCAAAACGGTTCCCGGCGTGACCTCGGCACTCGCCGAACGGCTCTCAGGCGGGCGCTACATTGATGTTGACATCAACCGTGTGGCAGCCGGCCGCTACGGCCTGAACATCGACGACGTGCAGAACATCGTGGCCTCCGCCATCGGTGGTGAAAACGTGGGCGAAGTCGTGGACGGGCTGGCCCGTTTCCCGATCAACCTACGCTACCCGCGCGACTACCGGGATTCGGTCGAACAACTGCGCCGTCTGCCGATCGTGACCGACCGTGGCCAGCAGATCGTGCTGTCCGACGTGGCCGACATTCGGGTTGTGCAAGGGCCACCGATGCTGCGGAGCGAGAACGCGCGACTTTCGGGCTGGGTGTACGTCGACATTCGCGGGCGCGACCTGCGATCGGCGGTGCACGACATGCAGGCCGCGATAGCCAAGGCGGTGCCAATGCCCGCCGGCTATGCGCTCAGTTGGTCCGGGCAGTTCGAATATCTGGAGCGCGCCAGCGCCAAGCTCAAGGTGGTCGTGCCGTTCACGCTGCTCATCATCTTCGTGCTGCTGTATCTGGTGTTCGGCCGCATCGACGAGGCGCTGCTCATCATGGGCACGCTGCCGCTGGCGTTGATTGGCGGGTTCTGGCTGCTGTATGCGTTGGGCTACAACCTGTCGGTCGCGGGTGTGGTCGGCTTCATTGCGCTAGCCGGCGTGGCGGCGGAGTTCGGCGTCATCATGTTGCTCTACCTGAAACAGGCCTGGACCGAGCGCCAAGAGCGGGGCCTGACCACCACGGACGCGTTGCTCGATGCCATCCAGGAAGGCGCCGTGCTGCGCGTGCGCCCCAAAGCCATGACGGTAGCCGTCATCCTGGCTGGCCTGATCCCGATCATGTGGTCGCACGGCACGGGCTCCGAAGTTATGCAACGCATCGCCGCGCCGATGGTCGGCGGCATGGTGACCGCGCCTTTGCTTTCGCTATTTGTTGTTCCTGCTGTTTACCTGCTACTGCGCAGGCGCGGCACACGGTCCTCTTCCCAACCCCACGTTCAACACGAGGTCTCACAATGACATACGCATCCGCTCTGGCTTTTACTCTGGCGCTGGCCACGTCGCCCCTTGCATTGGCAGCCACGCCCATGGAAGGTATGGACATGAAGACAGCGGCCCAGGCCAGTCAGTCCAGCCAGGGCCCGAAGCCCGTCGCAGCAGAAGTCCGCAAGGTCTACCCCGACACCGGCAAGGTTACCCTCAAGCACGGTGATATCGACAACCTCGGCATGGGCGCCATGACGATGACGTTTGCCGTCAAGGACAAGGCTGCACTCAAGAACTTCAAGGAAGGAGACAAGGTGATGGCGGTCTTTGATATGGTCAATGGCCAACCGACTGTAGTGGAGATGAACCGCCAATAATTGGCGAAGGTCTGGCTGCCAGCACGGCAGTCAGGCTGCTCCTCTGGAGGGACCGCTTCTGACTGGAAGCGAGCAAATCCAGCAGCGAATGCCCAACTGTCACGCCCGCCTTACCCAGGCATTCCCGCCCGTCACGGGAATGCGTCAATCTGTTGTTATTGGCTGTAGCCACGCCGCTCTATGGCGGCTAGATCGCGAAGCGAGATGAGCGTCTCCTTCTGGCGCCCTCTTGATACTCATCTCGCTTTGCTCACTCTGGCTTGCGCCGTCATCTGCTGCCGATTCGTCGATCGGTTTTGTTGGCGGCGCTTACAGTCGATCGCCTCCGCGCCGCCGCTCGTTACTGATACTCCATCAGCACCGACATGGCGCCATTCACCGTGCCGGGCGTGACGTTGGCTTCGGTCTGAACGTAGGACACCCGCATCGGGATTGAGAACGAACCGCCGGTGTCCTTGTTGTAGTCATCGATTCTGGTGGACGTATCGAATACAACAGGCGCCCCCGCACCGTCAGTTACCTTGATCCTCACGCCTTTGGCGGTCGATTCGGGCGAAAGCGGCAATACACCCGCCGAAGTCTCGATCGTGTCGCCCACCGGCTTGAGCCTGTAGAAGATCTTGTTGTATCCCTTCGGGCAGTCGTTAATGCTGATCTGGAAGCTGCGCTCGGCGGCCGTTGCGCCGATACCAGTCAAGCTTCTTGCGCGGGTGGGTTGCAGCTCTACGGTCTGACTTGGCACCGAGCAGCTTCCTTCGACTCGGGTCAGCCTCGTGTTAAGGCGGATGTAGTTAATGATCCTGTCGGATCCCGACGTTGTCTTTGTGAAGAACCAGAACTGAATGGCATCGGTTGTTCCGTTAATCAACTCGGGGGTACTGTCCCTCAGCAATTGAATTTCGATGGGCGAAGAGAATGTGATGGGCGACTGATCTTCATTCAATCTTGTCTGAGGCTCCCCATTGACAAGGACTTGCATCCTCAAGCCTTTGATTTCCGTGGCAACGATCGGTCCGGTCACCGCCACGCCCTGTACGTCACTCGGGAGGAAGTGCATCTGGCTAAAAGGAAGGAAATTCACCAACCTGCATGTGCCCTCGCCACATAACTTTTGAGGCGTCAAATAGTCTCTGGCCACAACCGTGTTAGCCGCAACATCCCGGGGCAGTGAGAGTGCGGTAGTAAAAGGACGGAAATCCGTGCCGAAAGCGGACGTGGCCGCAGTCAAGCACAGCGTCGTCGCTACTGCCCGCCCCACCACGCGCATGTCTTTCAGACCGGGCCGGTGCATCTTCATTAGTTTGAGATACGCCCGTGCTTCGAGTGCGCCGTTCAGGTAGACGTGGTTTTTGGTGAGTCCGCTCGCGCGGGAAGACGTAGACCCGTGGGGGGGTGTTGAAGGTGGAGATGGGTACGACGCGGGGCGGTTCCCGCTTGGACTATTTGGCATAGAGCCTCCGTGAGTATTGATCGGAGGTCCGCCTTCTCGTCGCCAGACGAAGGTGGCGGGCCTGACGGCGGGGCTGGCGAACCGGTACTCACGGCAACCGGCAGACCTTGCGGTCTCCCCACCCGGCCCGCCATAGGAGGCATGCGCGAGTGTGCGCGAGCGTATCCGCCAAGCGGACGCTCGTTGTGAGTATGTCGAATCGCCAGACCCGACTGCCGTTGGTGCGGCAGCGGGATGGATTATAGCGATGCGGCCGGCGCCAAAAGTTGGATTCTTGATTCGTCGGGAGCGACGGTCGGAAGGTCCCGCTCCAGCCTCAAACAGTGGCGCTTCACCCTCAGAGAGTGGAACGCGAGGGTCAAACACTGGCGTTTCACTGTTTGAGGGTCGAGCGTCAGTGTCAAAGAGTCGAATTCGACGCTCTGAGGGTCGCGTTTGAGCCTCAAACACTCGAACTTCACTGTCTGAGGGTCACGCTCCACTGTCTGAGGGTCGAGTGTCAGCGTCAGAGAGTCGAATTCGACTGTCCGAGGCTCGCGCTTCACGTTCCAACACTCGAACGGCGTGGGCGGGTGTGCCCGCCCCATGTGCCAGCGGTTTCCGTCAAAAGTTGTGTACAGCATTGCGATACGCCGCAGCGGTAGCCAACCTCATCGGGTTGTGCCAATCGGCATGACGTTGATATCCGCTTTAGAAGGAACGCAATGTCTCAGAACTTGATCTCGTTTCAACCCAGCGCCACCGACCTGACCGCCATTGACAGTGCGCTGAAGACACTGGAAGAGAAGCTCGTCGGCCTGATCGGCCTGTCAGTCGAGCAACGCAGCACGCTCATGAAGATGGGCGACAAATCCGAAGCGTTCTGCCGCCAGGCCGTGGAACTGCTGAGCAACAACCCCAGCGTGCTTCCTGCCAATTTCAACCTGCAGGAAATGCGACGTGACCTGGTGGGCTTCGACACCCTCCGCCCTCGCCTCGCCCGCGTGGAGAAGTTGCTGGAACGAATGCAGGATTCGCAACTGGCGATGGGCAGTGATCTGATGACGGCCGCGCTGGAGGGTTACACGTACCTGAAGGTTGCGGGTAAGGGCGAAGGGTTGGATTCGGCGCGGCGTACGTTGTCGGCGCGGTTTAGCCGGGGGCCGCGGAAGAAGGCGGAGGAGGTGGTTGGGGAGTGAGGTGAGGGGCTGCTGATGGTTTGATGGTGGCCTAGATGTGAGAAAGCCCGCGATGCTGAGAGGCTCGCGGGCTTTTTTTTGTGGCGCCCCAATTATGGTGGCGTCTCAACTCTGCCAGTGAGTTGATGGCCAAAGGGCTACCAACTGGGGCGAAGAAATCTGCGCGGTTCGCTCGCCCGTCCAAGCAGTATTCACTTGTCTCTGACGAATCACGTTGCCGATAGGCGTCGATCAAGCTCTACCCCGGTTTGTATATTCCAGAACGCTTCGCGCCTACTCCTCTTTCGGAAGCCATAGGAGTTGAACTCCAACGTGTCTGCGCAGGAATGAAGCGAGGAATAATCGCTTAGTCCAAAAGTCATTTCGCCTTGATCGATTTGGATCGCCGCGCCACCGAGCGAGGTCGCGACGCCAGCCTTCATCGTCTTCCCCCATGTCTTTTAGTACCTCAAGCAGCTTCTCCGTGGATTCCCACAGAGACGATTGCTCTTCATCTGCGAGAAGGCCGAGCACCCGCGTAAAACTCGACTTCTTGGACTCTTCTTTCTCGCTATGCAAAGCAAAGATCTTCGACGTTGGTGTGAAAGTCACATGCTTGTGCACACCACCAATAGTTCTCACGTCCAACAAAGGAACGTAATCAAGCAGAGAACCAGAATCGAACTTGGCTTGGAGTTCGGCTTTGCTCAGGGTTGAATTCGTGGCGTAAAAGGTCGGGTACCCATTGTCAGCAAGTTCTTTCAATCTATCCCATTGATGGAAGTCATCTATGAACGCACCAGAGGCATCACGAGTTCTGTGTGGAATCTTGAAGCGAAAGTACTCTCTTCCCCAGTGCGACCACTCTTTTGCGCCCTGACTCGTAAGCTGCCCGGAGAGTTTGTATTGAAGGAAGAAATTGCAGCCTTCGCCATTTGGCATGGGCGCGTGGCGCAACCATGGAAGATGAAAAGCCGTATCCCATCCGAGATCAAATTCAGCGAAAAGGGACGGCACATGGGCGAAAGCCCAGTGGCCATGATGCTCAAAAACTTTGCGGATGAAAGCTGTATTCACGGCTTGCTGGAGTTGCGATTCAGAGAAGTTCGGTTCACGCATGTGTGATTGCCGGGGTTAACGTGTCAACAATGCAACTCATTCATCCGCTTACGGATGTAATTCAAGTTGTCCCGCCACGGCGACATCTGCTGCGTCGTCACAGACAGCCGCAAAATCCCATCTCGATCCGCCTTAAGCCGCGCGCACTCCGCATTAACACTGCTGACCTGCTGCTGAACCGCAACCGCCTCAGCCGCCAAGTCCCGATCCCGCTGCGCCGTCCTCTGATCCCACTGCCGCGCAAGCTGCTCTTCCGCGCGCTTCGCCGCTGCCGCAGCCTCTTCCATCTCACGTTGACGAGCGTTGCCCGGTGCCTCGGTGGGCACATTGCCGACGAGCGCGCGCATCGCCTGCCCACACGGCGCTTCCGTGTAGACCGTCTGTCCGTTGATCACGCATTTGTTGACGCCGGCCGGAGGCGTGGTGGCCCGTGCTGTGGGTTGCTGCACGGTGGGCACCGGCTGACGCTGTGGCGGCGTCGCGGTGGGGGCCGGCTGTGTTGAAGCAGCCTGCTGGCTCGGCACGGCTGTGCCGTTGCCAGTGAGCCGCAATTGCTTCGCGGCGATGTAGACGACCAAAAGAACGGCCACCCACACCATCAAGGAAATAATCCAGTGCACACCCTGCTTGGCGCCCTGGGGTGGCTTGCCATACCAGCGGGCGTATTCCTTCTGCCAGTCGGGATTGCGCAGCTGCGGCTCTCGACGGTCTCTGAACCAATCGCGATCTTGTACTCCCACGACCCTCACCCCTTTCTATGGCGGCTTGTTTGTTATTTGCTGGAACCGTGCCGGACATAATCCGCTGGCCAGATATAAGTGGTGCACCTGCTCCCGGCGAGGACCTACGCTACAACGAATTTATTCGGCGCGAAATGCCACAAATTGGGGTGTCGAACGCTCGCTTTGCTAAGGCTCAAAAATGGATAAGGCCTTGCAACTGCCGAACGCCCTTCCCCGGCTGTTCGCCCGCTTCGATGTTTCTCTTTGATTTTTAAGGGGAAAGCGCCGTGTGCTTATGTGACCGGAACCACGAGCCTCCTCGCTGGCGTTAGTCTCGTCGTAAATCAAATGGGTTAGGCAGCTTGTGACTGTGCGTAGAACTCAGGCCTTCGCTGTCCAGCCCCTGGCTCTCAGCCAAGCATCGAAAAACGAAAGACACGGTGCTCTGCCGGAATGGTGGCCTGCGCGAGCGGAGCGGCCAATGGCATTCCGTCCGCGCTATTGGTAAAGAGAACGAATCCGTTCCGAGATGACAGCGACACCATGGCAAATGCGCGATACCCGGGGTTGTTTCCCCAATGCCAGAGGTATGCGTCGTGGTTGGTCGTCTCGATGCCCCATCCGTACCCCCACGTCAGGCCCAATGCAGGGTCAACGTCGATGGGCTTGGCGAGGGTCAGGTCCAGCAAGGCGGTGTCGGCCAGCAGTGCCGAGATGAGCTTTGCGTAGTCCTCCGCCGTGGTGTAAAGCGACGCAGCCGCGTTGGCCTCGCTGAACACCAACTGGGTGCGTGAACTGCCGTTTACCAGGCGCTCGTGAATGGTGTCCGTCAGATGCAGTGCGGAATGGCGCATGCCGATCGGCTGGAAAACAGACTTCGACACGCAGGTTTCATACGCCTCGCCAGTCACGGCACCGATCACCGCCTGCAAGAGCACATAGCCCTCGCCCGAGTATTGCCATCGCGTGCCCGGCTCAAACGCAGGAACGAGTTTGCCGCTCGTCCAGTTTGGTAGACCCGAGCTGTGATTCAGCAGCGTTGCTACAGGAATCTGCGCCAATGTGCTCGCAGGGACGAGATCGACCAGGGCCGCCTTTTGGGGGTTAAAGGGGTGCTGACGGTGTTCGTAGCCATCCGGCAGATAGCGCGAAACCGGCGCCTGCAAATCGAGCCGCCCCTCGCGCACCAGATTCAGCGCAACAAACGCGGTCACGGGCTTGGTCAGAGACGCCGCTTGATAGACAGCGCCAGGCTGAATGGGGCGATCTGGCGAGCAACTTGACACCACCGTGGCGGTGCTGGGCTTTCCAGCCGCGAGGATGGCGTAGCTTGCCGCGCAAACACGGAGCCGATGAGCGAGAGCTGGAAAGGGTTCGCCGCCGAACTTGGAAAGGTCGGTTGCACAAGATGCCAGGAACGGCGCCAGCGCACCGGCTGCAATGAATGATCGACGTGGAATTGCCATCTATCGCCCTCTCGTTGATCGCAGCCCGCCTATCTAAGCCACGCCACACCGGCAACAAAAAACCCGCGACGCTCTACGCTTCGCGGGTTTTTTTTCGGGCATCGCTCATCAAACGCTGCCAGTAACTTGGTGGACCGAAGGAGGATCGAACTCCCGACCTCCGCATTGCGAACGCGGCGCTCTCCCAGCTGAGCTATCGGCCCGTGGCGACAAAGTTTAGCCGAATTTCCGGAGCCCTTTCAATCGGGGGTTTAACCCCCGTTTTCCATGCCCGGATTGCCTTCCATGCCCACAATGCGCGGCGTGTTCAGCGGCCTTGCGGTCACTTCGCGCTGGTCGCGCAGCCAGTCGGCCAGCACGTCCCACACGGGGCGCCCGCCAGCCTTGCGGGCTTCGGGCGATACGGCGGCCCAGCCGGCTACTTTGTATCGGCGGTCGGCGTCGATGGGCTTGCCGCTTCCCGGCCCCAGGCGCATGTCGGTAATGCGCTGGCCCATGGGCTTCATCGGGTCGATGGTGTAGCGCAGGCCGCCGGTGCGCACCATGTCGCCGCCCTGCTGGTAGTACGGGTCTGGGTTGAACAGGTTGTCGGCCACGTCTTCCAGCACGGTCTTGATGGTGGCGCCCGTCATCTCGGTCAGCGTGGTCGCCGGGTAGGTGATGGCGGTCTGGGCCATCAGCGCTTCCATGGTCAGGGCCTCGCCGGGCAGCAGCGTGGTGCCCCAGCGGAAGCCGGGCGAGAAGGCAATCTCGGCGCCCTGCGCGTGCATCAGGCCATCAACGATGAGCTGGTCGAACGTGCCGTTGAAGTTGCCGCGCCGGTACAGCAGGCCACGGTTGGTGGCGAGCGTTTCGCCCAGCTTGTCTTTGTACGGCGCCCGCACGCGGTCAATCAGCGCGGTCATGGCGGGGTCGGCCGGCAGCAGATCGGCAAACACGGGCAGCAACGTATAGCGGATGTCGCGCACGGTGCCGCCGCGCACATCCAGATCGAGCACGCCGACAAACTTGCCGTTGGCGCCCGCGTTGGTGACGAGCGTCACGCCGCCTGGGTTGCTGACCTTGACGGGTGCGGGCACCGCATCGTGCGTGTGGCCGCCCAGGATGGCGTCCAACCCGCGCACGCGCGAGGCGAGCTTCAGGTCGACATCCATGCCGTTGTGCGACAGCAGCACGACCACCTTGGCGCCCTTGCCGCGCGCCTCGTCAATCATCTTCTGCAGCCGTTCTTCCTGGATGCCGAAGGTCCAGTCGGGCGTGAAATCGGCCGGGTGGGCGATGGGGGTGTACGGAAACGCCTGCCCGATGATGGCGACCGGCACGCCGTTCAGCTCGCGCAGCACGTAGGGGTCGAACACCGGGTCGCCAAAGTCGGCGGTCTGGATGTTCTGCGCGACAAAGGCGACCTTGTTCTTGAAATCGTGATCGACCACGTGGCGCACGCGGTCGGCGCCGTAGGTCATCTCCCAATGCGGGGTCATGACGTCCACGCCCAGCGCGAGGGCCGCGTCGACCATGTCCTGGCCGTTGGTCCACAGCGCGGTGGCGGAGCCCTGCCAGGTGTCGCCGCCGTCCAGCAGCAGCGCATTGGGGCGCGTGGCGCGCAGCCGCTTGATGAGCGTGGCCAGATGCGCGAAGCCGCCCATGCGGCCGTAGCGGCGGGCGGCCTCGGTAAAGTCCAGCGCCGTAAAGGCATGCGCGGCGCGCGAGCCCGGCGCAATGCCGTAACGCTTGAGCAGCGCGTGCCCGACCAGATGCGGCGGCTGCCCGGCCCATTGCGCCACGCCCAGGTTGACGCTGGGCTCGCGGTATTCAATGGGCAGCAGCTGCGCGTGGCAATCGGTGAAGTGCAGCAGGTGGACGTTGCCGAAACGCGGCACGTCGTAGCTGAACGTATCGGCGTGGGCGTCGGTCAGGCGCAGGCCGGCGGCTGCGGCAATCGCCAGGGCTTGAACGAATTCGCGACGGTTCATTGTTTGGGGCTGTGAGCGTAGCGGGCCAGGTCGGCTACGTCGTCTTCCAGCATCTCGCCGACTTCCTTGCGCACCACGCGCCCCTTGGCGTCGAGCACGAGCAGTTCGGGCAGGCCCTTGCGCGGGCCGGTGGCGGCGCACAGCGCATCGGTTTCCATCGTCACCGGAAAGGTGAAGCCGCGCTTGGCGACGTAATCCTTCGCGAGCTGCGGGTTGGCGTCGATGCTGATGGTGAGGATGCGCAGGCCGGTGCCGCGCGTGGCGTCGTAGAGCTTTTGCAGGCGCGGGTTCTGCAGCGCGCAGAACGGGCACCACGACGCCCACGTGGCGATGATGACGGGGTGCCCGCGCCACGCATCGCCCGGCACGCGCGTGCCGTCGAGCAATTGCACGTCGGGCAGCGCCACCACATCGCCCACTTCGACGGCCTGCACGGTGCTTGCGGCAAACGCCATCGCCGCTGCCGCCCACATCAGGAACCGTCGAAGCGTGTGCATGGCGTTACTGGCTTACTGATTCACTGGAGAGGCCGGGTCGAACAACAGCGCCATCACGTCGCGAATCTGCTGCTCGGTCAGGATGCCCTTGTGCCCGAAGCGCGGCATGTTGGAGCACGCCGCATACGCGTTGGAGTTGTAGATCTTGCCCCACGTGTAGCGCAGGATCGCTTCCGAATCCCCACGCAGCTTGCCGTACTGATACAGCGACGGGCCGATGGTGCCGTAAGACAGTTCGTCTTTCGACAGGCGGTGGCACGCGTAGCAGTTGGCGCCGTTCGCGCCGCCGGCCGGGTCGGAGAACTGCATGCCGCGGCCGCTCTGCGCGGTCTTCTCGCCTTCCTTCCAGTCGCCCAGCCATTTGTTGTCTGCGGGGTAATGGATGGTCTTGAATTGCGCGTCTTCCAGCTTCTTGGCAACCGCAGCGGGCACGGCGTTGCGGTCGGCAAACTGGCTGCAGACCTTCTGCACGTCGTCGCGCTCGGTCACGCCTTCCACGGTGGCGGGGCCCTTGGAGACAAAGCTCTCCTGGATGACCTTGGCGAGTGCCGCGTCGGCCTTGGCTTCGGGCTTGGGTGGGGTGACGGCCTTGGCGGCGTCGGCTGCGTGGGCGGTGCCGGCAGCCAGGGCCAATGTGAGTGCCGTCAGAACGATGGGGGTCAGTCGGGTCATGCGTGGCCTCATCGTGTCATCGTTTGATGGACGGCGCGTCCATCTTGCCGCCGTTGGCGTTGCGGGCAAGGAACATCTCCAGCGCGGTAATCACCTCGCTGCCGTAGAGCGGTTCCGGAAAGCGCTGCTGGCGCAGGCAGTCGTACAGGCGGTGCTGCATCGTGCGTACCTCGCCCTGTGAGACGCGATAACCCGGCCACGTGGAATACGCAAAGCGCGCGCCGTCGGCGGTCAGCAAGTCAGGCAACTCCTGCAGGCGGATGCGCAAACCCGGCTGGGCATGGCACGTGGCGCAGGCAAAGTCATACGCGCCGCCGCGGTAGAAGAACATGCGGCGGCCGAGTTCGTACACGCGCTTTTCTTCGGGGTGGGCGAGCGGAATGTCGATGGCCGCGCCGCGCGATTCGGAGGCAACGTACGCCATCAGCCGTTCAATGTCCGACGCCTTGCCCGGCGACGAGAACGGGCGGGCCGATGCCTCTTCCTTGGTCAGGCCTTGCAGCGTCATGCGGCAATGCATGAGGCGCTGTTCAGCGTCCATCACGCGGCCGGTGTCTTTGAAGTAGCGCGGCAGCTTGGCGTAGGCGCCCTTCACGACGCCGGGGCCAAGGCCCAGGTCGCACGCTTCAAGCGAGGCCTGCTTGGGGCCGGCGGGCTTCTTCCAGAGTTCTTCGCCGGCGGCTTCCCAAAGCTCAGCCGGGTTGCCGTCGGCCAGCATCTCGCGGTACTGCGCGATGCCGGCGGCGGTGCTGTCCTTGGCGTCCTGCGCGGATGCCATGACGGCGCTGCCGGCAACCAATGCCGCAGCCAGCGCCATCGTCCATGTCTTGTGTTTCACGGTCCCCTCCGTGGGTCGCCTACGGTTTGATATAGGCGAAACCTTCTTCCTGCTGCAAGCGGGTGATTTCCACCACGCCGGCCGGCACCACCTTGGCTTCGAGCAGCAGCTTGTCTTCCGGCACCTTGAAGGCCATCAGCGAGTTGTGGCACACGCGAAACTCCACGCCCATGCTGGCCAGCGCCGCCACCGGTGCATCGAACGAGCGGCCTTGCGCGTCCTTGGCGCCTTCAACGAGGAAATCAATGCCGTGGCCCAGCGCCACCACCACGATCTTCGTGCCGGGTGCGCCGTTCAGGTGGTTGCGCAGGTTGCCGATGGCGCGCACGGCCTGGTCGATGCCTTCGCTCAACTGGTAGACCACCTTGTAGCGGGCACCGGCGCCGCCAGCGCGCGGGGCGTTCTGGGCAGCGGCCTTGCCGGCCACGCCCAGGGCCGCCAGTGCGGCGGTCACACGAAAGAAGCTGCGTCGCATTTGAGCCTCCGAGGCTTTGCTGAATCGACCTTATTGGATTGCCGTCTCGTCGGTGCGCTTGTCGCCGTGGTTGTCCACCCACGTGACCGTCACCTTGTCGCCCTTGGCGCCGCCCTTGAACTTGAAGTTGAGGAACGGATCTTTCGACACGGCCGGGCCGAACTGCGCGTCGAGCACGGTCTTGCCGCTGTGCTGCACCGTCACGTTGGTGATGTGCCAGGCGGGCACGACCTTGCCGGACGCGTCTTTGCGCTGGCCGGTTTCCATGTCGTGCTTCATCAGGATCTTCACGTCGGTGGTGCCGCCGTTTTCCATCGCGCGAATGCGCATCGGGTCTGCCATGTTGTTCTCCTGATGTTTAACCGCCGCAGCCACCGAGGGTGACCTTCACTTCCTTGCTCGCCAGCACCCACTTGCCATTGGCACGCACGGCGGCGTAGACCGTCGAGGTCTCGCCCATCTTCACGCGCGTGCTGACAAACGGGTCGGTCCCGGCCGGAATGGCGAACGTAGCGGCCAGCGTGTTCGGGTTCTTTTCCACCAGGATGGCGATGAGGTCGGTGCCCGGCAGCGTGCTCGTCACGACCAGCGGCACCACGGCGCCGTTTTCTGCGATGTCCGGTGCGGTGAGCTGGATGCCGGCGCCGCCCTTGTCGACCGCGCCGCCGCCCAGTTGCTTGAGCACGTCGTTCACACCCTTCACGGCAAAGGCGGCCTTGTTCCACTCGGCCGCCTGGGCTGGCGTGGCAATGCCGGCCGACACCAGCAGCGCCATCATGGCGCCAGCGCGCAGCACGTCGCGGCGGCTCAGGTTGATTGCGTCATTCATCGTGCGTTCCTCACTTGGCCGGGGCGCCCGCGAGCACCCAGTCGATCACGGTTTTCAGATCGGCCTCGGCAATCTTCGGATTGGCCGGCATCGGGATCTGGCCCCAGTTGCCCATGCCGCCCTCGCGCACCTTCTTGATGAGCTTGGCTTGCGCGCCGGCATCGCCCTTGTACTTGGCGGCAACGTCCCGGTAGGCCGGGCCGACGAGCTTGCGGTCCACAGCGTGGCAGCCCATGCAGGCGTTCTGGTTGGCGATGGACAAGGCGCGTGCCGCATCAACGGCAGCCAGCGCGGGCGTGGCGGACAGCGCCAGGCCGGCCAGCACCGCCGCAGCGGCGAGCGTGGGGGCGAACTTCATGTGGTCTCCAGAAGACGAGGCTGCCCGCATGCGTGTGCGGGCGAAATGGCGGGAATCGGACCCGGTATTGTGCCCGAAACGGGCCAAATCCTATGTCGCCCGCAAATGTCGCCCGCAAAGCAAAACGCCCGGTACCTTTCGGCCCGGGCGCTTGGTTTGGGGATGCGGCGATCAGGCCATCGCCCGCCGTGCCGCCAGCCGGCCGCCAAACACGTTGAGCAGCAGCCCGGCCATGACCACGGCGCCGCCCAGCCATTGGGCGGGCACCAGGCGCTCGCCCAGCAGCACGGCCGCCGACACCAGCCCCACCACCGGCACCAGCAGCGTGAGCGGCGCAACCTGGCTGGCCGCGTAGCGCGCCAGCAGGCGGCTCCACAGGCTGTAGCCGAAGATGGTGGCGCCAAAGGACAGGTAGACGATCGCGCCGATGCTCGATGCGCTGATGTTCGCCAGGCTATGCGCAATCTGCTCCGGCCCCTCCAGCCAGTACGACAGCAGGAAGAACGGAACCGGCGGAATGACGGCGCCCCACACCACCAGGCTCACCACATTCACGGGCCCGACGCGCTTGGTGACGATATTGCCGCTGGCCCACGAAAACGCCGCGCACAGCGTCAGCAGGAAGCCGGCGGTGGTCATGCCCGTGGCCGCACCGCCGCCCGCCATGCCGATGACAGCCAGCCCGCCCGCCGCCACGGCCATGCCGGCCAGATGGAACCAGCGGATCGGCTCGCGCAGCACGATGGCGGCAATCGTCAGCGTAAAGAACGCCTGCGACTGCAGCACCAGCGAGGCCAGCCCCGCCGGCATGCCCACGTACATGGCCGAGAACAGGAACGCGAACTGCCCAAAGCTGATGGTGGCGCCGTAAGCCACCAGCCACTTGAGCGCAATCTTGGGGCGCGGCACGAACAGCACCGCCGGGAACGCGACCAGCGCAAAGCGCAGCGCACCCAGCAGCATGGGCGGCACGCCGTGCAGGCCCACCTTGATGACGACAAAGTTGACGCCCCACACCAGCACAACGGTCAGGGCCAGCAGCAGATCCTTGGGAGACATGATGATCGGAAGGTTCAGACGGCCGCCCGTGCGGCCACATGACGCACTGTAGGCGCCGGCCGCCTAGGCGACTTGCACAATCTTGCGCATTGTTTGTGCCGGCGCCTCGGCCTTGCCTTCCTTAGCCCAGCATGTCCGACCAGATCGCACGGCTCCAGCCTTGCGCCAGCTTGCCCTCCGCTACGGAAGGTGCATCGGAAAGCCCACCGGCGCCGGGCACCGACACCATGGTGTGCTCGGCCGCGTCGTAGCGGTGGACGGTTGCCACGTGCATCGCCTCGTCGGGCGTGGCAAAGCTGTAACAGGTGTTGGTATACAGCGGTGATGCGTCGGGCGCGTGGCCGGCCAGCATCGCCACCACGGCGGCGGCGGCCACCTTGCCGTGCTGATTGGCCATGTGGCCCGACTTGGGCATCAGCGGTGCGGTCTGGATGGCATCGCCAATCACATGCACGCCCGGTGCCACCTTGGATTCAAACGAGAGGAAATCCACTTCGCACCAGCGCCCGTTGGCCGTGGCCAGCCCGGCCTGCACGGCAATTGCCCCGGCACGCTGCGGCGGGATCAGGTTGACGACATCGGCCTGCAGGTCGTCCTGCACATCGAACTTGAGCACGCGGCCCGTGGCATCGATGTCGACGGCGTTGTATTGCGGGCGATATTCGATGTGCTGCGGATAGCGCTCGGCCCAGACGCGCTTGAACAGCGCGCCCTTGGAGGTCACGTCGTCGTTGGCATCGAGGATGAGCACGCGCGAATCGGGCTTGGCGCGCTGCAGCCAGTTGGCGATCAGGCACGCACGCTCGTACGGCGCGGGCGGGCAGCGGTACGGCGCCAGCGGAATGCTGATCGCCACCGTACCGCCGTTGGGCATGGCTTCGAGCCGATGGCGAAGCGCCAGCGTCTGCGTGCCGGCTTTCCAGGCGTGCGGCGCTTGCGCAGCGGTGGCCGCATTGGCGAGACCGGGAATCGCCCCCGGCACGAAGTCGATGCCGGGCGAGAGGATCAGCCGGTCGTAGTCTAGCGTGCCGCCGCCGGCCAGCCGCACCTGCTTTGCGTCCAGGTCGATGGCCGAGGCGCGGTCGCGCACCCAGCGCACGCCGTGGCGCTCGACCAGCGCGTCATACGGCACGGTGATCGACGCCATGTCGCGGTCGCCCGACAGCACGAGGTTCGACAGCGGGCACGAGACGAACGCGGCGTTCGGCTCGACCAACGTGACATCGACACGGCCGCCGGAAAACACGCGCACGTACTTGGCCGCCGTTGCGCCGCCATAGCCGCCGCCCACGACCACCACGCGCGCGTTGCGCACGCCCGACAGCGAAGCGCAGGCGGCCAGCGGCCCGGCAAGCGCAGTGGCCCCGAGCGCGCGCAGCAGTGCGCGCCGATCCTTGCGCAGCCATTCGCTCATGGCGCCTCCTGGGGTTGGCGTGACAGCCAGCCGGCAATGGCGGCGATCTGCGCATCGTCATAACCGCGGGCGATCTGGCCCATCACCGTGGAGGGGCGCGCGCCGCTGCGGAAGGCCTGCATTGCGTCGATCAACTCGGCCTGCGAGCGACCGGCCAGCGGCGGCAGCGTCTGCGCGGTCAACTTGGCGCCGGGCGCGGTATCGGCGTGATGGCAGCTGGCGCACGTGGCAGCCCAGGTGCGGGCCTGCAGATTGGTGGGGGGAAGATCGGCCGCATGGGCCACAGTGGGCGCGGGGGCCGTCAGCAGCGCCGCAAGCAACGCTGCGGCGGCAAGGCGGTGGACGACGGGCATCGGGGGGCAGCGAAGTCGCGGAAGCGTCATACGCTAACACGCACGGCGCGCCGTGGGCCCGGTGATGCGCGCAGCCAACAAAAAACGCAGCGCGGTGGCTGCGTTTCTTGCATTGCGATGTGGCCGAGGCCGCTTACGGCAGCTGCTTGCCCGGCGGCAGCGCGGGCGAGGTGGTGGGCGACACGGTCACGCCCGGCGAGGCCGACGTGACGGGCGCCGGTGCCTGCGTGGCCGTCGGCGTACCCTGCGCACGCGTTGGGGTGCCTTGCGACGCGTCGGGCGCCGTCGACGGGTTGGTCGACGAGGCATTCGCGTCCAGGCGCTTGCGCTCGTCTTCGGTCACGTAGTCGAACACCTTCACGACCTTGTTGACACCGCTCACGGTGCGCACGGCTTCGGTGGCCTTGTTGCCCTCGGCCTCGGTCACCACGCCGAGCAGGAAGACGGTCTGCGCTTCGGTGGTCACCTTGATGGAGTTCCAGGGCACGCCTTCCGTGCCGGCCAGCACGCTCTTCACCTTGGTGGTGATGTACGTATCGTTGGTGCGCGAGCCGAACGTGCTCGACTCCGGCGTCACGACGATCTCGTTGACCACCTCGCGCGCGTTCTGCAGCTTCTGCGCGTATTGGCCGATCTCCTGCTTGGTCTGCTCGGTGCCGGCTTCGCCGGTCAGCAGGACCTTGCGGTTGTAGACCGTCACGTTGACGTGGGCACGGCCGTCGTAGCGCGAGATCAGCGTGTTCTCGGCTTCCATCTGTAGGCCGCGGTCGATGGTCTGGGTGGCGGTCGGGCGACGGTCGGTGGCAAGTGCCACGCCGCCAGCCACGGCGCCCGCAAACAGCGGGAAGCAGGCGGTCAACTGCGTTGCGGTAATGCCGGCCAGGGCGGCCAGCACGGCGGTGCGCGTGACCGTGCGACGGAAACGGGCAAACGTAGGCGACGAGAGTTTCATGCTGTCCTTGAATGAAGTCCGGAAGAAAGAAGAGCGAGGTTCATGCGGATTTACGCATCAACGCCGAAGGCATCGCGCATCCATTCGATACGCGCACCGTCGATGGCAATGACGTCAAAGCGGCAGGCCGGCACATCTTCAACCTGCCGCGCGAGAAAATCTTCAGCCGCGGCAATCAGGCGACGCTGCTTGGCGGGCGTGACACTCGCGGCCGCCCCGCCGAAGCGCTGCGTGGAACGCGCCACGCGGGCACGCACCTCGACAAACACCAGCGCGCCGGCCGCGTCGCGCATCACCAGATCGATTTCGCCGCCCTTGCAGCGATAATTGCGGCTGACGACGGCCAACCCGCGCGCTTGCAGGTAACGCAGCGCGCGGTCCTCACCGGCTTCACCGGTGGCGGCTGTGATGGGCTGCGGCGCATGCATTCGCGGTTTGAACCAAGTAACTGAGAGAAGTTCTCGTGAGTGATCCTGACTGGACCCTGCTGGCGCACGACCAGCACTATCCCGCCGGCGCATTATATGTGGTGGCTACCCCCATCGGGAACGCTGCGGACGTGTCGCTGCGGGCGCGCTACGTGCTGGGCATCGTCGACGCGGTGGCCTGCGAAGACACGCGCAACACCGGGCAGTTGCTCAATCGGCTGGGGCTGTCGCGACCGATGCTCGCCGCGCACGAACACAACGAGCGCGAGGCCGCTGAACGCATCGTCGCGCGCCTGGCGCAGGGCGAGCGCATCGCGTATGTGTCCGATGCGGGCACGCCGGGCGTGTCGGACCCGGGCTCGCGGATTGTCGAGGCGGTGCGCGCGGCGGGCCAGCGCGTGATCCCGCTGCCGGGCGCGAGCGCGGTGGTGACGGCGCTTTCTGCTGCCGGGGAATTGCTCGACACGTCCGGTGGGCAGTTCACCTTTGTCGGCTTCCTGCCGCCCAAGGCGGGGCAGCGCGACGCGGCCATCCGCCAATGGGCCGCGCACGGGCCGGCGTGGGTTCTGTACGAGGCACCGCATCGCATTGAAGCCACGCTCGCTGCATTGGCGGAACACCTGCCGGCGCGACGCATTCTCATCGGCCGCGAGTTGACCAAGCTGTTCGAACAGATCGTCGTGCTGCCGGCTGCGGATGCACCGGCGTGGCTTGCCGCCGATGCCTCGCATGGCAAGGGCGAATTCGTTCTGGTGGTGGAAGGCGCGGGCGCACAAGACGCGGCACCGACCGCGATGGCGGCGGACCAGGTCTTGCGTCTGCTGTTGGCTGAACTGCCCGCCAAGCGTGCGGCCAAGCTGGCCGGCGCGATTACGGGCGCTTCGGTGGACGCGCTGTATCAAAGCGCGCTGGCACTGAAAAACGAAGGGAAGGACTGAGGCAGCAGGAAGGCGGCCGGATCAGCAGATCAACGGCGCTTGGCGCGACGCTTGACCGCTTTCTTCTTGACCGGTGCGGGTTCATCGGCACCCACATCGGCATCGCCATCGTTGCTGGCGACATCGGTCTGCGTCAGCTCAGGGCGCAGCGCTTCAACTTCCGCGCGCGACAGTCGGCGGATTTCCACTTGCGTCGAACCGCGCTTGACGAAGTCGAGCCGCTTGGCTGCCGCATACGACATGTCGAGAATGCGCTTGCCGTAGTAGGGGCCGCGATCCGTCACCTTGGCCACGACCACGCGGTCGTTGGACAGGTTGCGCACCAGCACCCAGCTTTGCAGCGGCAGCGACGGATGCGCCACCGTGAAGGCATTCATATCGAAGCGCTCGCCGCTGGCAGTGCGGCGGCCGTGGAAGCCGCGGCCGTACCACGAGGCCAGGCCGCGCTGCTCGAAGGTGCCGAGATCAGCGCGCAGGCCGGGGCTCGTATCGGTGTTCTCGTCGAGCTTGAGGCTGCTCGAATCGGGCACCCCGCGGAACGACAGCGTGCCCCAAGCGTCGGGGTTGTCGCGCGGGTCGGCCACCTTCAACGCGGGTGCGGTGGGCTTGC
The DNA here is from genome assembly GCF_040544795.1 of Ralstonia sp. 1138. Lineage (NCBI taxonomy): Bacteria > Pseudomonadati > Pseudomonadota > Betaproteobacteria > Burkholderiales > Burkholderiaceae > Ralstonia > Ralstonia sp. 1138. Next base: position 166,186 of record NZ_JBEPKQ010000002.1, read on the forward strand.
TGGCCTGAAGGCCGGATTGCCCACCCGCGGGCGGCTCGCCAGGAACGGCGGCACAGCCCGCCAGCACCAGCAGCGCGGTGCCGTGCGTCAGCCAGGCACGCAGCGTGCGGCCGGCCGGAAGGCAGGAAATCGGATGGGTCAACTTGAGCATGGCCGCGAGTCTAACATGCATGCTTCGATCGTTTATTTACATTTCCTATTAAAACGATCACATCATGCTGTCATCTCGCGCCAATTTTGTAATATTTTCTTTCTGATGTAACAGCACACCCCGCGAGCCCAGTGCTGGCGCGGGCTCGGCCCGATACAATCGGGTTATCCCTGCCACGTGCAAATGCGCACCAAAGATCACATGAAAGTCGTTGTCGTCCCCGTTACGCCGTTTGAACAAAACTGCACGCTGCTGATTGGCGACGATGGCGCGGCCGCCGTGACCGACCCGGGCGGCGATATCGACCGCATCCTGGCCGCCGCCGAGCAGCACGGTGCCCGCATCGAAAAGATCCTGCTCACGCACGGCCACGTCGACCATTGCGCCGCCGCCGATGCCCTGCGCACGCAGCTCGGCGTGCCCATCGAAGGGCCGCAGAAGGACGAGGCGTTCTGGATCGACCAGTTGCCGATGCAGAGCCAGCGCTTTGGATTTCCGCCGGCCAAGGCGTTCGTGCCGGATCGTTGGCTGGAAGACGGCGACACCGTGGAAGCCGCCGGCCGCACGCTGCAGGTATTCCACTGCCCGGGCCACACGCCCGGCCACGTGGTGTTCTTCAGCGCCGAAGACCGCGTCGCCATCGTCGGCGATGTGCTGTTTGCAGGCTCGATCGGCCGCACGGATTTCCCGCGCGGCAACCATGCAGACCTGATCAACGCCATCCGCACGAAGCTGTGGCCGCTGGGCGACGACGTCACGTTTGTGCCAGGCCATGGACCGGTTTCGACCTTTGGCGATGAGCGGGCCAGCAACCCGTACGTCGCAGATCGCCTGTTTGTCAACGAAGGCTCGGCATGAGCACAGACACCAACGACAGCGCCAACGACAGCGACGACACCTTCGCCGACACCGCGCCGGCCGCACCTGTCGCACCCGCCGACAAACCGCGCCGCAAGCGCGGCAACCAGCCGCCCGACACGCGGCCCGAAATCTACGTCAGCACCGACATCGAGGCCGACGGCCCCATCCCCGGACCGCACTCGATGCTGAGCTTTGCCAGCGCGGCGTACCTGGCCGACAAGACGCTCGTCGGCACGTTTGAAGCGAACCTGGAAACGCTGCCGGGCGCAGAGGGCCATCCGGTGCAGATGCAATGGTGGAAGACGCAGCCGGAGGCGTGGGCCGCGTGCCGCGCCAATCTTGAGGCGCCCGAGGTGGCGCTGCCGCGCTACGTGGAGTGGGTCGAGAGCCTGCCCGGCAAGCCGGTGTTCGTGGCGTTTCCGGCGGGCTTCGATTTCACGTTCATGTTCTGGTACATGATGCGTTTTGCCGGGCGGTCACCGTTTGGCTGGGCGGCGCTCGACATCAAGACGCTGGCCTTTGCGCTCACAGGCATGCCGTATCGGCGCAACGTCAAAGCGGCCTTTCCCGAGCACTGGCACGACCCGCTGCCGCACACGCATATCGCGCTGGATGACGCGAAGGAGCAAGGCGCCCTCTTCTGCAACATGCTCGCCGAGTTGCGCAAACGCGAAGGCGAACGCGCCGCCGCACAAGTGGCCCAGCAATCTGCTCAGGATTGAGCGCCGGACGCGTCACGCATTTCACGAAGATCCGCACGCGGTTTGCCTCTTGCCCGCGTGATGCGCGCACCATGCCGCAACGCAACTTGCGGGCTCGCAAACCCGCGTCTACGCTGGGCTTGTGCGAGCGACCAGACGACTGCGCCACCCGGCGCCGACAAGCAAAGCCACTCGCATACGCCATTTGCTTGCCGTATCGTTTTCGGGCCGCACGTGCCCCCGACGCCGGTGCGTGCCGGCGTCGGCTATCAGCCAACAACGGGAGGTACCGCGGTGCGATTTTCCCGTGACGCGTTTGACACGCAACACTTGCGAGCGATGACGGAGCGCTTGCATTGGCATCGCAAATCCTCTGCGAAGGCGGTTCCGCTGAGCATGCGTGCGCAGCATCTGCAGCACTTGCATCACACGCACAGCAGCGCGCACCACGACGCAGAAGTCATGAAAGTCGCCATGGTCTCGACCGCGGCGGCGCTGGCAGTGGTGCTCGCCGCCCTGCTGGCCGTTGGTTTCGGGTCAGAAATGGCCCGATGGATGGGCCTGGAATGAACCGGTGCCCTTGCGCGTCTTGACGGACGCAGCCCCGGCCCTCGCGCAGAGCGAGATACGGCCACCCCTGAACGGCCTGTCCGATGGAAATCGGCAGGCCGTTCAACTTTGTGGGGCGCGGTGAATTACTTCAGGAATGCATCGAGCGCTTCAGGCGTGCGGCCGATGATGGCGCGGCCGTCGCGCACGAGCACTGGGCGCTGCAGCAGCTTCGGGTGGGCCGCGATGGCCTTGAGCAGTGCGTCGTCCGATGCATCGGCCAGATTGAGCTGCGCGTATTCGTCTTCGTTTTCGCGGACCAGGCTGCGCAGCGGGGTGTCGAGTTGCGCTGCGAGCTTTTTGAGGTCAGCCAGCGTCGGCGGCGTAGCCAGGTATTCGATGACCTCGAGTTGTTCGCCGTTTTTTGCGGCGAAGGATTGGGCTTGTTCGAGGGCCGTGCGGGATTTGGAGCAGCGGGGGTTGTGGTAGATCTGCATGGTTTTTGGGCTTTTGTGTTGGCTTGATGGGGTGGGGTGCAATCTTAAGGGGTGGGGGTTGGATGGGGGTTTCGTTGTTGGTTGTGGGGGGATTCGTGCTTTTTTGTTTTTTGTGGTGCATCCCTTGTTTCATCCCCTGCCGGGGCTGACTCACTTTCTTTGGTCTTGCCCAAAGAAAGTAAGCAAAGAAATGCGCGCCCGAGATGGCGAAAGACTCCTTCAATTTTCATAACCGGGTGGAGGCGGGGAGAACTCGCTGCGCTCAGACAGTTCCCCGCCTTTTTTCCGCCCGCTTACAAAAATTGAAGGCGCCATCAAGGGCAGGAAAGACAAAGGCCAAACCATCTATGCGCAGGCCCAAACGAAAAGGCCAACCGCGCGATGGGTTGGCCTTTCTCTTTTGACGTTGAGCCCTTGATGGCGCCTTGGATTTTTGTTGCGGGGAGGAAAAAGAGGGGAGGCTGTCTGAGCGCAGCGAGTTTGCCTCCCCTCCCTCCCCGCGACACAAATCCAAGGGGAAGTCGCCATCTCGGGCGCGCCTTTCTTTTGCTTACTTTTCTTTGGCAAGACAAAGAAAAGTGAGTCGGTCCCGGCAGGGAACGAAAGGGAGGTGGACCACCAAGGCAAAAACCAAAACACCCCCAAATCACCCGCCCAACAACTCCCCCACCGCACACCCCACCACGACAGTCGCGCCCCGCAAATCATTCAACCGCAGGTTCTCATCCGTGTTGTGCCCCCGCGCTTCCATCAACGTCCGCGGGCCCGCGCCATACAGAACCGTCGGCACGCCATGCGCCGTGTAATGCCGCGCATCGGTATACAGCGGCACGCCATGCACCGGCACATCGCCCCCAAACACCGCCAATGCATTCCGTCGCAACGCGCCAATCAGCGCATCCACGCCCGGCAGTTCGGCAAGCGGCTCCGCCAACAGAATGCGTTCCACCGAAACCTCGATCCCCGGCCGTTCCGCCGCGGCACGCTCGATCACCGCACGCAGTTCGCCTTCGGCATCGCGCCCGGCTTCTTCAGGAATCATCCGGCGGTCCACGCGGAACGTCGCCAGATCAGGCACGACGTTGGTGTTGATGCCGCCCTGAATCAACCCGACGTTGAGCGTTGCGTGGTCGATGCCCGGCACGGCAGATTTGCGCGCAGCGAGTTCGGCGCGATACGCATACACGGCCTGCAGGATGTGCGTGGCCGCTTCGATGGCGTCGATGCCCGTGTGCGGCATGGCGGCGTGCGCCTGCTTGCCGCGCACCGTCACCTGCACGTGCAGGCAGCCGTTGTGCGCCGAGGTGATGCCGTACGCAAAGCCGGCGGAGATGGCGTAATCGGGCTTGCTCAGGCCTTGATCCAGCAGCCACTTGGGGCCGATGTCGCCGCCGGTTTCTTCGTCGTATGTGAAGTGCAGTTCGACCGTGCCGTTGAGTTTGGCGCCGCGCTTTTCCGCTTCGATCAGCGCAAGCAGCGCCCACGTGTAGGTGGCGAAGTCGGACTTGGACACCGCCACGCCGCGGCCGAACATGGTCGGGCCGTGTTCCGTCTCGACGATCTCGCCGCCGTAGGGGTCGTGCGTCCAGCCAAGGCCAGGCGGGACGACATCGCCGTGCGCGTTCATGGCGACCGTGGGGCCGCCGCTGCCGAACGTGTGCCGCACGATCAGGTTGGTGGCGCTGACCATGCCGACGGCGTGCACCTGCGCCTGCGGCACGGCATGCGCTTCCACCGTCAGGCCGAGCGCCTCCAGCAGCGCCTTGGCGCGCGCGGCATGCGGGGCGCAATCGCCGGACGGGTTGTCCGACGGCACTTTCACCAGCTCGCGCAGGAAATCAATCTGCTGCGCATGCGCAGCGTCGACAAATGCGCGGATGTCCGCATCGATGCCGGGGGTGGCGAGTTGGGCCTGGGTCATGTCGATGTCTCGCTGACGGTGGTGGGACGGAGATTGAAAGTGACTGAGCCCCCGTTGTGCGGGGGCTCAGGATCGGCGCGGGTGGCGCGATGCTTACAGCGCGGCTTGCATGGCCTCGGCGGTCAACCACACCGATTCGGCCAGGTCTTGCTCGTCGCAGTTGTGGCCTTCGCCACCACGGTCGACGACGATGAAATCGCTCACCTCGCCCAGGGCCAGCAGCGGGTGGTGCCACACGCCGCGCGCGTAGTTCACGCCTTGCCAGCCGCGCGAGACGAACGCGCGCAACTTCGACGGATCCAGCTCGCCGGCCGGGGCCACGACCACCAGATACGGCTTGTCGTTCTGCGGGATGAAGGCCTGGCTGCCACGCGGGTGGCGCTCCAGCATCTTCACCTCGAACGGCAGCGTACGCGGCTGGCCACGGAACAGGCTGATCAGCGCGCGGCCGCCCTCGCCCACATCGACGTTGGCAAGGTCATGAAAGCGGATGGTCGTGCCCTGGTTGATGGGGAATTGCTTGGCCCCTTCCAGCTCGATCACGTCGCCGAACGGCGCGAAGGCTTCGCGCGTGAGCGGCTCGATGGTCAGCGCAATGCGTGCGGCGGTCTCTTGGCTCATTCGAGCACCCCCCACAGGCGCAGACGCGACACGCCGCCGTCCGGGAACATGTTGAAGCGCACGTGCGTGACGATGCCGAGGTCGGCGATTTCCGCTTCGTAGTAGTGCTGCAGATCCATCTGCAGCTTCTGCTCGGGCAGCAGCGTTTGCCAGAACATGGCTTGCGTCTTCAGCGAGCTGTCGGTGCCGCCCACCACGCGCGCGGCCTGGATGGAAACGCGGTCAGCAAAGTTGCCCTTGAAGTGCGCGGTGTCGACTTCGATCTTGCGGATGCGGCCCGGGTTGGCCAGGGCGATCACGCACCAGTCGTTGCCCGGCTCGCGGCGGCGGCGCGTTTCCCAGCCGTCGCCCATGTTCACGCCACGGCCCGGCATCAGCATGCGCGAGGCCGGCCCGAAGTGTTCGTTGTTGGCTTCGACCACATAGGCGCCGTTTTCCATGGCGGCCAGGTCGAACAGCTTGGTGCGGTCCGCGCCCTTCCAGTCGACTTGCGGCTGGCCGTACACGCGCAAACGCGCGATGCCGCCGTCCGGGAAGATGTTCAGGCGCAGGTGCGTGAAGGCTTGCGGGTTGGCGACGGCCACGTAGGCGTGACTGTTGCCTTGCAGCGTGGTCGACGGAACGATTTCAGTCCACTGCGTGGCCTCGGTCGGCTCGCCATCCGGCAGGTAGGCGGCCTCAATGGAGGCGGCCGGGGGGAAGTTGCCGGTGAAGTGGCTCGTGTCGAGATCGACACCCTTCACGACGCCCGGGCGGGCCAGGCGGACGATGCAGTGGTCATAGCCGCCGTTGCGGCGACGGCGCGTTTCCCAGCCATCCATCCACTTGCCGTGGTCGTCGTACTTGCCCGGAATGAACACCGCCGGCTCGGGGTTGAGCATGCGGTCTTTCGGCGCGAAGAATTCGTCGGTCGCGAACGTGGCCTCTGCGCCGAGGCGGGGGTCCGCCAGGTTCGGATATCGGCGCGTGAAATCCGGCGCGTTCGGATCGAGCGTAGGCATCGCCATGTGGAACTCCTTGGTGTTTGTCTCTGGATGTTATACGGCCAGCCCATCGAACAAAAACGGCGAGTCAGGACACTCGAAACTCTGGCGATGGGAACGCCGGAAGTGCAGCGTAAATGGCGGAAGCACGAGGCTTCGCGGGACTGCATGGGTCGATCCTAGCATGTGAATTCAAAAATTGCATACAAAAATTGGATCGCCTATGATGCCGTCAACGCTCAACAATTCATCGCGACAATTTGTTGCACTGCAGTGAGCGAAACAAAGCCCTGACGACAATCGCAGCAGACCAAATCAGACGATTGAGCGGGGCTTGAGACACCAGTAATCCAAAGGAGGATTCACCATGCAACGCTTTACGCGCCCGTTGTTCGGGCAGGTTTTGATTGCCCTGGCGGTGGGCATCGCGCTGGGCATCTGGGCGCCCGAATTTGCGCAGAAGCTGCAGCCACTCGGTGATGGTTTTCTGAAGCTCATCAAGATGCTGATCGCGCCGATCGTCTTCTCGGTGGTGGTGGTCGGGATCTGCGGTGCCGGCGAGCTGAAGAAGGTCGGGCGCGTAGGCGGCAAGGCTGTCATCTACTTCGAGATCGTGACGACGATCGCCCTCGCGCTGGGCATTGCGCTGGCCTATGTGTTCGGGCCGGGCCACGGCATGAATGTGGATCCGAAATCGCTCGATCCGGCGGCCATGGCGTCGTACATGACCACCGCCAAGCAGGTGGAATCGACCGGCGTTGCGGCGTTCTTCCTCAAGCTGATTCCCGATACGTTTGTCAGCGGCTTTGTGAAGGGCGACATCCTGCAGGTGCTGCTGGTGTCGATCCTGTTCGGTTGCTCGCTGTCGCTGCTGGGTGAGCGGACCAAGCCGTTGGTCAACCTGATCGACCAGCTCTCGCATGTGCTGTTCCGCATGATGGCCGTGATCATCCGCCTGGCGCCGCTGGGCGTGCTGGGCGCGGTGGCGTTCACCGTCGGCAAGTACGGCGCCGGCTCGCTCAAGCAGCTCGGCTTCCTGGTGCTGCTGTTCTACGCAGCCGTCGCGCTGTTCGTATTTGTGGTGCTCGGCACGATCCTGCGCGTGGCGGGCTTCAACATCTTCAAGCTGATCCGCTTCCTGCGCGCCGAACTGCTGGTGGTGCTGGGCACGGCATCGTCCGACGCGGTGCTGCCGTCCATCATGAACAAGCTGGAGAAGATGGGCATCAAGCGCTCGGTGGTCGGCCTCGTCATCCCGACGGGCTACTCGTTCAACCTCGATGCGTTTTCGATCTACCTGACGCTGGCCGCCGTGTTCATCGCGCAGGCGACCAACACGCCGCTGGCGCTGCAGGATCTGCTGCTGATCCTGGGCGTGGCGCTCGTCACCTCCAAGGGCGCGCACGGCATTCCGGGTTCGGCCATTGTGATTCTGGCGGCCACGCTGTCGGTCATTCCGGCCATTCCGGCGATCGGCCTGGTGCTGGTGCTCTCCGTCGACTGGTTCATCGGCATTGCCCGTGCGCTGGGCAACCTGATCGGCAACTGCGTCGCCACGGTGGTCATCGCCGCGTGGGAGAAAGACATCGACCGCGTGCGCGCCAATGCAGTGCTCGACGGGAAGATCGACATCACCGAGGAAGGCGAAGCGATTCCGCACGGCCTTGGCGTGGCGGCACCTGCAGCCCATACGCTGCCGCATGCCTGAAGCCGCGCTGTTGTCGGACGGCGGTAAAATCGGCGCCATGACCGAAACCACCGCCGCCGACATCTCCTCCGAAGGCATTGCCGATGACATCGCGCAGGCGATCGTCGCGCATCGGCTGCCGCCGGGCACCAAGCTGCGCGAAGAGGCGCTGGCGCGGGTCTACCACGTCAGCCGGACCAAGATTCGCGCGGCGCTCCTGATGCTCGCAAAGGACAAGCTGATCCGCATGGAGCCGGATCGCGGTGCGTTCGTCGCCAAGCCGGATGAAACCGAAGCGCGCGAAGTGTTTGCCGTACGCCGCGTGCTGGAAGTCGCGCTGGTGCGCGAGTTCATCGCCAAAGCCACGCCCGCCGATTACAAGCGGCTGGAGAAGCACCTGGCCGAAGAGCACAAGGTGGCGGCCAGCGGCGACCTGTCGGACGTCCCGCGCCGCAATCGCCTGATGGCCGACTTCCACCTTCTGATGGCCGACGTGGTCGGCAACAGCGTGCTCAAGGAGATGCTGTACGAGCTTTCCGCGCGCAGTTCGGTCATCACGATGATGTACCAGTCGACCTACGACGCCGTGCGCTCGTCGGAGGAGCACACGGCCCTGCTGGATGCCGCCAAGCGCGGCGACGTGGACGGCGCCATCGCCCTGATGGAAGAGCACATGGCGCACACCGAGGCGTCGCTCAAGTTCGAATCGCCGGGCGGCCGCGCGACGGATCTCGTAGCCGCCCTCCTCGCCTGACCGCGCGTGCCGACGTATACGCTGCGCGCGCCGGTTTCGGCCGAGCTGGAAATCAAGAAAAGCCGCTTTATCGGATTGGCCGTGCCGGTGGAAGACCGGGCGGCCGCCATGGACGTCATTGCACGCCTGCGCGCCGAGCACCCCGCCGCCACGCACGTCTGCTGGGCGCTACTGGCGGGCGGCCAGTCCGGCATGTCCGACGACGGGGAACCCTCCGGCACGGCGGGCCGCCCCATTCTGGAGGTGCTGCGCCATCACGATCTGGACGGCACGCTTGGCGCCGTGGTGCGTTACTTTGGCGGCGTCAAGCTCGGCGCGGGCGGCCTCGTGCGCGCCTACACGGACGCCATCGCCACCGCGCTCATGCACGCCGAACGCGTGGAGCGCATCGCCAGCACCACGCTCACCCTCTCCACCGATTACGCCGATGAGGCGCGCATCCGCCGCTGGATCGACGATGGCGGCTACACGCTCGTCGATGCTGCGTACGATGCGGGCGTCACGCTGACGGTCCGGTTGCCGGTGACGGACGAGGCGGCGGCGCGGGTCGCGTTGCGGGATCTGACACAAGGGCGCATTGTCATCGCGGACTGAACTGCAAGTTCCGCGTTGTGAGTTGCGCCTCAGCCGCCGCGCGACCAATACCCCGCCTGCCCATACACCGACTTCAGGTGCTCGATAAAGAACCGGATCTTCGCCGGCACCGGCCGCTGCTGCGGGTACACGGCAAGGATGTCGTAGTCGGGCAGCGCATAGTCGTCCAGCACCGTCATCAGCGCGCCGGATTCCAGCTCAGGCTGGATCTCCCACGTTGAGCGCCAGCCCAGGCCCAGGCCTTCGCCCATCCAGCGGTGCAGCAGTTCACCGTCGTTGCAGTCGAGGTTGCCGTTCACCTTCACGGTGACGGCCTTGCCGTTCTGCTGGAAATACCAGCCGCGCTGCTGCCCGCCCTGCAGGTTGAAGGCGAGGCAGTTGTGGCGCGCGAGGTCGTCGAGCGTGCGCGGCACGCCGTGCTTGGCGAAGTACGCGGGCGTGCCGCACACCACGCGCTTGTTCGACGCCAGGCGAATCGCCACGAAGTTCGGATCGATCGCGCCGCCAATGCGGATGCCCACGTCGTAGCCTTCGCGCACGAGGTCGACCACGCGGTCGGTCAGGTTGAACGAGATGCGCACGTCGGGGTTGGCACGCAGAAAGTCCGGCGCATGCGGCGCGACGTGCTTGCGGCCGAACGCTGCGGGGGCCGAGACGATCAGGTGCCCGGTCGCCTTGTGGCGGCCTTCGGCAACGAGCAGCTCCGCGCGGTCCAGCTCGCCCAGCGCCTTCTTGCACTGTTCCATGAAGACCGCGCCCTGCTCGGTCACCGCAATGCGGCGGGTCGACCGGTGCAGCAGCTTCACGCCCAGCCGGGCCTCCAGCGCGTTGATGCGGCGGCCGATCATGACGGGCGTCACGTCCTGCGTGAGCGCGGCGGCGGCCATGCTGCCGTGTTCCACCACGGCGATGAACGCCTCAATCTGCTTGAGTTTGTCCATTCCATCATTCCAGTTCGCAATGTCTGACCATTTTAGTGAGCATTCCGTACCCGGATTGCGGCTTTCTGGCGCATATCACTTGTGACGAATGGCAAAAATGGCGAAGGACGATGTGATCGGTGCAGCCAGCTCACGTCGATATTTTGCGCCGCACAAAATCACGGGAAAACCGCTTCATGGTGCGGTTTTTCAGCTTTTTGATCGCCCCGCGATTGGTGCAGCACGCAAAACGATTCGATATACAGAGTTAGCAATCAAATGACGAAAGCTGCGTTTATCCATATCGGCATGCGGGAATAGGATCAGCTCCAACGTATTCCCACCTTCCCCTTCCTGGAGACCCCCATGCCGAAGATGAGAGCGATTGATGCCGCAGTTGCGGTGATGGAAAAAGAGGGCATCACCACGGCCTTCGGCGTGCCCGGTGCCGCCATCAACCCGTTGTATTCGGCGTTGCGCAAGGCTGGCAGCATCGACCACGTGCTGGCGCGCCACGTTGAAGGCGCCTCGCACATGGCCGAGGGCTACACCCGTGCCGAGCCGGGCAACATCGGCGTGTGCATCGGCACGTCGGGCCCCGCCGGCACCGACATGATCACCGGCCTGTACTCGGCCTGGGCGGATTCGATTCCCATCCTCTGCATCACCGGCCAGGCGCCCCGCGCCCGCCTGTACAAGGAAGATTTCCAGGCCGTCGACATCGAATCGATCGCCAAGCCGGTCACGAAGTGGGCCGTCACCGTGCGTGAGCCGGCGCTGGTGCCACGCGTGTTCCAGCAGGCGTTCCACCTGATGCGCTCGGGCCGCCCGGGCCCGGTGCTGATCGACCTGCCGTTCGACGTGCAAGTCGCCGAGATCGAGTTCGATCCCGACACCTACAGCCCGCTGCCGGTCTACAAGCCCGCGGCCACGCGTGCGCAGGCCGAGCGCGCCATCGAGATGCTGTGCCAGGCCGAGCGCCCGCTGCTGGTGTGCGGCGGCGGCGTCATCAACGCCGATGCGGCCAAGCTGATGGTCGAGTTTGCCGAGCTGGTGAACGTACCCGTCGTCCCGACCCTGATGGGCTGGGGCGTGCTGGCCGATGACCACCCGCTCAACGCCGGCATGGTCGGCCTGCAAACGTCGCACCGCTACGGCAACGCCACGCTGCTGGCGTCGGACTTCGTGTTCGGCATCGGCAACCGCTGGGCCAACCGCCACACCGGCAGCGTCGACGTCTACACCAAGGGCCGCAAGTTCATTCACGTCGATATCGAACCGACCCAGATCGGCCGCGTGTTCGGTCCGGACCTGGGCATCGTGTCGGACGCCAAGGCGGCGCTGGAGAAGTTCATTGAAGTCGCCCGCGAGCTGAAGGCCGCCGGCAAGCTGCCGTGCCGCAAGAGTTGGAACGCCGACGTGCAGAAGCGCAAGCGCACGATGCTGCGTCGCTCCGACTTCGACAACGTGCCCATCAAACCGCAGCGCGTGTACCGCGAGATGAACCAGTACTTCCCGCGCGACGTGCGTTACGTGAGCACGATCGGCCTGTCGCAGATCGCCGCTGCGCAGTTCCTGTCGGTCAACCAGCCGCGCCACTGGATCAACTGCGGCCAGGCAGGCCCGCTGGGCTGGACGATTCCCGCCGCCATCGGCGTGAAGGTGGCCTCGCCTAACAGCGACGTGGTGGCCATCTCGGGTGATTACGACTTCCAGTTCATGATCGAAGAGATGGCGGTGGCCGCGCAGTTCAAGGTGCCGTACATCCATGTGGTGGTGAACAACTCGTACCTGGGCCTGATCCGCCAGGCGCAGCGCAACTTCGAGATGGACTACTGCGTCCAGCTCGCCTTCGACAACGTCAACGCACCCGAGCTGAACGGCTACGGCGTCGACCACGTGAAGGTGGTGGAAGGCCTGGGTTGCAAGGCGATCCGCGTGTTCAAGCCCGAAGACATCGAACCCGCCTTTGCGCAGGCCCGCCTGCTGATGGCGGAGTTCTCGGTGCCGGTGATGGTGGAAGTGATTCTCGAGCGCGTGACCAACATCGCGATGGGCACGGAGATCGACAACGTGGTCGAGTTTGAAGAAGTGCTCGACCTGGAAGACACCCTCACGGAAGCCGAAGGCGCCACCGCATAAAGACGGCGCGCCATTCCCTCACCGTCCGATACAAGGAGAAACCATGACCAAGCTGGCAGCCAACCTGACCATGCTGTTCAACGAGCAGGCCTTCCTCGACCGCTTCGAAGCCGCCGCGCGTGCGGGCTTCCGCGGGGTGGAGTTCTTGTTTCCCTACGCGTTTCATGCTGACCAGATTGCCGATCGCCTGAACCGCTTCCAGCTCGACCTCGTCCTGCACAACCTGCCGGCCGGCAACTGGGACGGCGGCGAGCGCGGTATCGCCATCCTCCCTGACCGCGTGAGCGAGTTTCAGGACGGCGTGGGCGAAGCCATCAAATACGCCAAGGTGCTCGGCGTGAAACAGCTCAACTGCCTGGTGGGCATCCGCCCCGAAGGTGTGAGCGAAGACGCTGCGCGCAAGACGCTGGTGGAGAACCTGAAGTTTGCGGCGAAGGCACTGAAGGCCGAGAAGATTGATCTGCTGATCGAGCCGATCAACACGTTCGATATTCCGGGCTTTTACCTGAACCGCACGCAGCAGGCGCTGGACCTGATCAACGATGTGGACGCGTCCAACCTGTACGTGCAGTACGACATCTATCACATGCAGCGGATGGAAGGCGAAGTGGCCAGCACGCTGAAGCGCCATCTGGACAAGATCAAGCATGTGCAGCTGGCGGACAACCCTGGGCGCAATGAGCCGGGGACTGGGGAGATCAACTATCAGTTCCTGTTCCGTTGGTTGGATGAGATTGGGTACACGGGGTGGGTTGGGTGTGAGTACAAGCCTAAGGCTGGGACGGTTGAGGGTCTAGGCTGGCGTGACGCGCACCAGGTTGCCTGATTCTTTGTTTGGTTTTGCCTCGGTGGTGCATCCCTTGTTTCATCCCCTGCCGGGGCTGACTCACTTTCTTTGTCTTGCCAAAGAAAGTAAGCAAAGAAAGGCGCGCCCGAGATGGCGAAAGATTCCTTGAATTTATGTCGCAGGGAGGGGAAGGGAAAAACTCGCTTCGCTCAGACAGTTTCCCTTCCTTTTTCCTCCCTGCAACAGAAATTCAAGGCGCCATCTAGGGCAACAAAGTCAACGGCCAAACCATCGACCACGAGTGCAGTAGGAACCAACAACACAACGCGAAGCAAAGCGAGCAACACCGCAACAAACAAGAGCCACCGAGGACAGCACACCGATGGTGTGGCCGTACCTTGCCCTAGATGGCGCCTTGAATTTGTGTAAGCGGGCGGAAAAAGGAAGGAGGCTGTTTGAGCGCAGCGAGTTTGCCTCCTTCCCCGCCCGGTTACACAAATTCAAGGAGGGTGTCGCCATCTCGGGCGCGCCTTTCTTTGCTTACTTTCTTTGGCAAGACAAAGAAAGTGAGTCGCCCCCGGCAGGGGGTGAAAGGGAGATGAACCACCAAGGTTCAAACAACCAAATCACCAACACTCAAACCAAGGAGATCCCTCACCATGGCAAACAATCTCAACCTCGGTTTCATCGGCCTCGGCATCATGGGCGCCCCCATGGCAGGCCACCTGCGCGCCGCCGGCCACACGCTCTTCGTGCACGACGTCAACCCGGCGCCCGCCGCACTGGTGGAAGCCGGCGTGACGGTCTGCACGAGCGCAGAAGAAGTCGCCAAGCGCGCCGACATCATCTTCATCATGGTGCCGGACACCCCGCACGTTGAAGCCGTGCTGTTCAGCGAGAAGGGCGTCGCCAAGGCGCTGAAGGATGCCGGCAAGGACGCTGCTGCCGGCAAGATCGTCGTCGACATGAGTTCGATCTCGCCGATCGCGACGAAGGACTTTGCCGCCCGCATCAACAAGACCGGCGCGCAGTACCTGGATGCTCCGGTGTCGGGCGGCGAAGTGGGCGCGAAGGCCGCATCGCTGACGATCATGGTGGGCGGTGAGCAGGCTGCGTTCGATCGCGTGGCACCGCTGTTCCAGCTGATGGGCAAGAACATCACGCTGGTGGGCGGCAACGGCGACGGCCAGACCACCAAGGTGGCCAACCAGATCATCGTGGCGTTGAACATCCAGGCCGTCTCCGAAGCACTGCTGTTCGCATCGAAGGCCGGTGCGGATCCGGCGAAGGTGCGTCAGGCGCTGATGGGCGGCTTCGCGGCCTCGCGCATCCTGGAAGTGCACGGCGAGCGCATGGTCAAGCGTACGTTCGACCCGGGCTTCCGCATCGAGCTGCACCAGAAGGATCTGAACCTGGCGCTGCAAGGTGCGAAGACGCTGGGCGTGGCCCTGCCGAACACGGCCACCGCGCAGGAACTGTTCAACACCTGCGCCGCCAACGGCATGGGCAAGCAGGACCATTCGGCGCTGTGCCGCGCGATCGAGATCATGTCGAACCACGACATCGCCTGAATGCGCGCCTAAGTTGTGTGCACTGTCGCAGCCTTCGGGCGGCGGCAGTCTTTTTGCTGTTTCCCCGCTTTCTGCCATGCACCACGACCAGTCTGCCCAGGCCGCCCTGCGCGCCGCCTTGCCCAATCCGTCGCCGCGCGCGCTGTTGCACGGCCTGTTTGATACCGCGGTGGCTGCGGTCAGCGCTGCGCAATGCCTGCCGGCATTCCTGCCGGAACCGCCGCGTGGCCGCACCATCGTCATCGGCGCCGGCAAGGGCGCAGCGGCGATGGCCGAGGCGGTGGAGCAGCACTGGAAAGGCGAGCTGTCCGGCCTGGTCGTCACGCGTTACGAGCACGGCCGCGCGCCCGGCACGCAGGGCCGCATCGAAGTGGTGGAGGCCTCGCACCCCGTGCCCGATGCAGCCGGCCAACGCGCCGCGCAACGCATGGTCGGCCTGCTCGAAGGTTTGACGGAAGACGACCTCGTGTTGTGCCTGATCTCGGGCGGTGGCTCCGCCCTGCTGGCTGCACCCGCCGAAGGCCTGACGCTGGCCGACAAGCAGTCCGTCAACCGTGCGCTGCTCAAGAGCGGCGCGAGCATCGGCGAGATGAACTGCGTGCGCAAGCACCTGTCGTCGATCAAGGGCGGGCGCCTGGCACTGGCGTGCGCACCGGCGCGTGTGGAGACGCTGCTGATCTCGGATATTCCCGGCGACGATCCGACGCTCATCGCCAGCGGCCCGACGCTGCCCGACGCCACCACCTGCGCAGATGCGCTGGCCGTGATCGACAAATACGGCATCGACGTGCCGGAAGCGGTGCGCCGTCATCTGGAAAGCGGCGCGGGCGAGACGCCCAAGCCCGGCGATGCACGTTTCGAAGGCCATCGCAGCCACGTCATCGCGACGGCCCAGCACGCGCTGGAGGCTGCCGCCGCGCAGGCGCGCTCGCTCGGTTACGAGGCGCACATCCTGTCGGACAGCATTGAAGGCGAGGCGCGCGATGTGGCCGAAGTGCATGCCGGCATCGTGCGGCAGATCGTGGCGCGCAACCAGCCGTTCACCAAGCCGTGCGTGATTCTGTCGGGTGGTGAAACCACGGTGACCGTGCGCGGTAATGGGCGCGGCGGGCGCAATGCCGAGTTCCTGCTGGCGCTGGGCGTGGCGTTGGATGGTTTGCCGGGTGTGCATGCGATTGCTTGCGATACCGATGGCATCGATGGCTCGGAAGACAACGCTGGCGCGATGTTGACGCCGGATAGTCTGGCGCGTGCTGAAGCGCTTGGGTTGCGGGCTAAGCAACTGCTCGACAACAACGATGGGTATGGGTTTTTTGATGCGCTTGGTGATTTGATTGTGACTGGGCCTACGCGGACTAATGTGAATGACTTTCGGGCGATTTTGATTACTGGGTGAGTGATTTGGATGCGGGGATGGATTGATGTTTTTGGTTTTGTGGTGCATCCCTTGTTTCATCCCCTGCCGGGGCTGACTCACTTTTCTTTGTCTTGCCAAAGAAAAGTAAGCAAAAGAAAGGCGCGCCCGAGATGGCGACTTCCCCTTGAATTTATGTCGCAGGGAGGGGAAGGGAAAAACTCGCTTCGCTCAGACAGTTTCCCTTCCTTTTTCCTCCCTGCAACAGAAATTCAAGGCGCCATCTAGGGCCCCAACGGCCAAACCATCGGAACACGACTGCAGCAGGAGCGAGCAGCACAACGCGAAGCAAAGCGAGCAGCAACAGCAACAAACAAGAGCCACCAGGGCCCGCACACCAACGGTTCGGCCGTTGACGTTCCTGCCCTAGATGGCGCCTTGAGTTTGTGTAAGCGGGCGGAACAAAGACGGGGAACTGTCTGAGCGCAGCGAGTTTTCCCCGTCTCCGCCCGGTTACACAAATTCAAGGAAGGGGTCGCCATCTCGGGCGCGCCTTTCTTTGCTTACTTTCTTTGGCAAGACAAAGAAAGTGAGTCGCCCCCGGCAGGGGGTGAAAGGGAGATGGACCACCCAGGTCCGCAAACGCAGCAAGCAATAGCCAGCCCACCGGAGCCATCAACGATGCGCCGCTTCCGCAACACCAAAATCCTCGCCACCCTCGGCCCCGCCAGCAGTGACAAAGACACCATCCGCGCCCTCTTCGACGCCGGCGCAGACGTCTTCCGCCTGAACTTCAGCCACGGCTCGCACGAAGACCACCGCAAGCGCTACGACACCGTGCGCGCGGTGGAGGCCGAGACCGGCCGGCCGATCGGCATCCTCGCTGACATGCAAGGCCCGAAGCTGCGCATCGGCACGTTTGCCGACGGCCGCGTCGTGCTCAAGAACGGGGATCGCTTTGTGCTCGACCGCGACCCGACGCCGGGCGATGTCACGCGCGTGCATCTGCCGCATCCGGAGCTGTACGCCGCGACCGCGCCGGGCCAGTCGCTGTTGCTGGACGACGGCAAGATCCGCCTGGCCGTGGAAGCCGCGGACCCGACGGCCATCGTCACGCGTGTGGTCGATGGCGGCCCGCTGTCGGACCGCAAGGGCGTGAACGTGCCGGATGCCGTGATCCCCATCCCTGCGCTCACCGAGAAAGACCTGCGCGATCTGGACTTCGCGCTGTCATTGGGTGTGGACTGGATTGCGCTGTCGTTCGTGCAGCGCGCCGAAGACGTGATCGCCGCACGCGAGATCATCGGCGACCGTGCTGGGCTGCTCTCGAAGATCGAAAAGCCCGCCGCGCTGCTGCACCTGGAAGACATCGTGCAGGCGTCTGACGCGCTGATGGTGGCGCGCGGCGACCTGGGTGTGGAGCTGCCGCCCGAGCGCGTGCCCGGTGTGCAGAAGCGCATCCTGCGCATGGCGCGCCAGCACGGCAAGCCGGTGGTGGTGGCCACGCAGATGCTGGAATCGATGATCGAAGCGCCGGTGCCGACGCGCGCCGAAGCCTCCGACGTGGCCAGCGCCGTGTACGACGGCACCGATGCCGTGATGCTGTCGGCCGAGTCGGCCAGCGGCAAGCATCCGGTGGCGGCGGTCAGCATCATGAACCGCATCATTGCCGAGACCGAACGCGATCCGCTCTACCGCAACTTGATCGACGCGCAACACCAACCGCCGCTGCCGACCCGGCAGGACGCCATCTGCGCGGCCTTGCGTGACGTGACGCACATCCTCGGCGCAGTGGCCACCGTCACGTACACGTCCAGCGGCAAGACGAGCCTGCGCGCCGCACGCGAGCGGCCGCTGGCGCCCATCGTCAGCATCACGCCGCGACTGGATACCGCGCGCCGGCTGGCGATTGCGTGGGGCGTGCACAGCACCGTCAGCCCGGACGTGAGCAATGTCGACGAGATGGTGGATGCGGCGTGCCGCGCCGCCGCGCGTGAAGGCTTTGCCGTGTCGGGCGACCAGATCGCCATCACGGCGGGCATGCCGTTCGGCCAGGCCGGTTCGACCAACCTGCTGCGCCTGGCGGAAATCTGGCCGCAGACGTTGGTCGGCGCTCAGGCGCAAACCACCGCGCTGCAGCCGGAACCGGCAACGGTCTGACGGGGCTTCGAGTCGGTCAGCGGATCAGACCACCTTGGAGTAGCGCGGGACGAAGGTGACGGGCTTGCCCTCGGCTTCCACCGCGCCCTCCGTGCCCGCCTGGCGCAGGTGCGAATCGAAGACCATCGCGATGCGGCGCACGAGCAGCCGCCCTTGCGGCGTGATGACGATACGCTCGTCCCCCACCCTCACCAGGCCGGCTTCCTCCAGCGGCGCCAGCGCCCGCAGCTCGCTCGCAAAGGTGCGCTTGAAGTCCAGCCCGTGGCGCACGCCGAATGCGCGCATGTTCAGTTCAAATCCGCACATCAATTCGCCAATCAGCGCGCGGCGCACGTGGTCGTCGGGCGTGAGCGACATGCCGCGCAGCACGGCAAGTTCGCCGGCATCGATGCGCGCGTAGTACGCGTCGAGATCCTTTTCGTTCTGCGCATATACATCGCCCACCCGGCTGATGGCGGACACGCCAAACGCCAGCATGTCGCAATCGGCGTGCGTGGAGTAGCCCTGGAAATTGCGTTGCAGCCGCCCTTCGCGTTGCGCGATGGCAAGTGCATCGTCGGGCCGCGCGAAGTGGTCCATGCCGATGTAGACATAACCCTCGGCGACAAGGCGTTCCACCGTCATCGCAAGGAGGTCGAGTTTTTGGTCTGCAGTCGGCAGCGTGAGCATGTCGATGCGGCGCTGCGCCTTGAACAAGTGCGGCAGGTGCGCATAGCTGTAGACGGACAGCCGATCAGGCGCCATCTCCAGCACGCGGTCCAGCGTGGCATTGAACGTTTCGGTGCGCTGATACGGCAGGCCGTAGATCAGGTCGAAGCTGATCGACTCGAAGCCCAGCCGGCGCGCGGTGTCGACCACGCGGCGTGTCTCTTCCACGCTCTGGATGCGGTGAACAGCGCGCTGGACGTCGGGGTCGAAGTCTTGGATGCCAAGGCTCGCACGGTTGAAGCCGATCTCGGCCAGGACTTCGAGCGTGGCGTCGTCGGCGTGGCGCGGGTCGAGTTCGACGGAGATTTCGGCGTCGCCCGTCAGCGCAAAATGCTCGCGCGTCGCGGCCATCACGGCGCGCATCTCGTCGTGCGCGAGAAACGTGGGTGTGCCGCCGCCCCAGTGCAATTGCGTCACGCGGCGCAGTGGGCCGATCTGGTTGGCCACCATGGCCATCTCACGCGCGAGCGTTTCAACGTAGCGGGCACTGCGCGAGCGGTCCTTGGTGACGACCTTGTTGCAGCCGCAGTAGTAGCAAAGGTTCGCGCAAAACGGCAGGTGCATGTACAGCGACAGCGGCGCGTGCAGCGCAGGCGCGATCGCGGCGCGGCGGTGCAAGGCGTCGAGGTAATCGGCGTTGCCAAACTGGTTGTGAAAGCGGTCAGCCGTCGGATACGAGGTATAGCGCGGGCCGTGCGTATCAAAACGCTGCGCGAGCGCGCGCACCTGGGGAGCTGACCAGCGGAAAGCGCTGTCGTTGGCAGCGGACGGAGGGTCGGCCGGCTTGGCGAACGGAAACATGGGGCGGTTCTAGTGGGGGCGATGGTTCATCCTAAAACCGCGATGTGAGCGCCGGGTTGATGTGTGTCAACGTCGGTCAATGCGTGTTCCAAAGCGTTGTGTGCTGCACGCGGGGCGTCACGGCGGCACAACAGGGCTGGCCTTTGACGGGTGTTTTGGGGGGGGTGGTTTTGGTTTTGGTTTTGGTTTTGGTCTTGGCCTTGGCCTTGGTGGTGCATCCCTTGTTTCATCCCCTGCCGGGGCTGACTCACTTTCTTTGGTCTTGCCCAAAGAAGGTAAGCAAAGAAATGCGCGCCCGAGATGGCGAAAGACTCCTTCAATTTTCGTAACCGGGCGGAGACGGGGAAAACTCGCTGCGCTCAGACAGTTCCCCGTCTTTTTTCCGCCCGCTTACGAAAATTGAAGGCGCCATCTAGGGCAGGAACGGCCAAACACTCGGTATGCCGGTGCAAACGAAAAAGCGAGCCTTGGTGGCTCGCTTCGTGTTCGATGGTTTGCTTTTCCCTTGCCCTAGATGGCGCCTTGGATTTTTGTTGCGGGAAGGATAAAGAGGGGAGGCCTGTTTGAGCGCAGCGAGTTTGCCTCCCCTCCCTTCCCGCGACACAAATCCAAGGGGAAGTCGCCATCTCGGGCGCGCCTTTCTTTTGCTTACTTTTCTTTGGCAAGACAAAGAAAAGTGAGTCGGTCCCGGCAGGGAACGAAAGGGGAGTGGACCACCAAGGCAAAAATCAAAAACCCAATCAAGAAGCCACAGTCTTCTTAGCCGCCAACAACCCCTTCAACGCCCCCAACCGATCCTTCGGCGACATCGCCGGCATGGTGTCCTCCGGCGTCGGCCCGGCATCCTCCCCAAGCTTCATCTCCGCGATATAGCGCGACGGCTCGCACACCACCGTCTCCCGCGCCCGCTTGCGCTTCTTGCACCAGCTGATATGCAGGCTGCGCTGCGCCCGCGTAATGCCCACATACATCAGCCGCCGCTCTTCTTCGATCTTCTCGTCCGTCAGATCGTCGTCTTCGCGGCAATGCGGCAGGATGCCTTCCTCCACGCCCACCAGAAACACGTGCGGATACTCGAGCCCCTTGCTTGCGTGCAGCGTGGACAGGCGCACCGCATCCGGGTCCTCTTCCTTGCCTTCGAGCATGCTGATCAGCGCGATGGTCTGCGTGAGTTCCAGCAGGTTTTTACCGGCGTCCATCAGGCCATCCGCGTTGTCGAAACCGGTGGCCTCTTTGTCGTCACCTTCGTCGTCATCCTTCTCGGGCTTGGTGCCCTTGCGCTTGAGCCAGTCGAGAAACTCCAGCACGTTGGTCCACTTGTTCTGCGCCTGCCGCTCGTCGTACGTGTCGTACAGGTAGGCCTCGTAATGGATGCCTTCCATCATCTCGTCGAGCAGCGTGGCGGCGGGCTCCTTGGCGGCGCGGTCCGAGAGCCGCACGATGAATTCGCAGAACACCCGCAGCGGCTCCAGCTGGCGCGGCGCGAGTTGCGCTTCGATGCCGCCCATCATCGCCGCTTCAAACAGCGACACCTTGGCCTGCCCCGCAAATGCGCCCAGCACTTCGAGCGTTGCGTTGCCCACGCCGCGCTTGGGCGTGGTGATGGCGCGGATGAACGCAGGATCATCATCGGCATTGGCAATCAGCCGCAGATAGGCGCACAGATCCTTGATCTCGGCCTTGTCGAAAAAGCTCTGCCCGCCCGAGAGCACATACGGAATGCGCTCGCGGCGCAGGATCTGCTCGAACAGGCGCGCCTGGAAGTTGCCGCGATACAGGATCGCGTAATCCCGAAACTGCGCGCGGCGCTCGAACTTGTGGGCGGACAGCTTGAAGACGACGCTTTCGGCTTCGTGTTCTTCGTCATTCGCGCTGGTCACGTTGATGGCATCGCCCATGCCGTGCTCGCTCCACAGCGTCTTCTCGAACAGCTTCGGGTTCTGCGCGATGACTGCGTTCGCGGCGTTCAGGATGCGCACGGTGGAGCGGTAGTTCTGCTCCAGCTTGATGACCTTCAGGTTCGGAAAATCCGTCTGCAGCAGCTTGAGGTTGTCGAGCGTGGCGCCGCGCCAGCCGTAGATGGCCTGGTCGTCGTCCCCCACCGCCGTGAAGGCCGGCGCACGCAGGTGGGAGCCACCCGCCAGCAGCTTCAGCAACTGGTACTGGCAGGCGTTGGTGTCTTGATATTCATCGACAAGGAAGTAGCGCAGGCGGTTCTGCCACTTCAGGCGCACGTCTTCATTGCGCGCGAACAGCTCGGCGGGAATGCGGATGAGGTCGTCAAAATCCACCGCCTGATACGCATGCAGCGTCGCGACGTAGTTGCGGTAGACGAGCGCAGCCTGGTGGTCGTCGACGTTGTTGTTGGCGAGCGCCTCGGCAATCGCGGTGTCCGGATCGACGAGACCGTTCTTCCACAGCGAGATCGTGCTCTGCACGCGGCGGATCAGCTGCTTGTCGGTCGTCGCGAGTTGCTCTTGGATCATGCCGAAGCAATCGTCGGAATCCATGATCGAGAAACGCGGCTTGAGGCCGACGTGTTCAGCCTCGGCGCGCAATATCTGCACGCCAAGGGAGTGGAACGTACAGACCGTCAACTGCTTGATGGGAATGCGCTTGCCGTCTTCGCGTGTCTTGCCGTCCATCAGCTTGGCCACGCGCTCCTGCATTTCCTTGGCCGCCTTGTTGGTAAACGTAACGGCGGCGATGTGCTTGGGCTCGAAGCCCTTGTCGAGGATCAGGTGCGCGATCTTCTGCGTGATCACGCGCGTCTTGCCCGAGCCCGCCCCCGCGAGCACCAGGCATGGGCCGTCGAGGTAGTGCACAGCTTCGGATTGGGCTGCATTGAGCCCGTGGGCGAGACCGGAAGACATGGGGACAGGCGGAAGAAAAAGCAGGCGGGAACGACAGCGGAGGGCGATGGTAGCACGGCGCTTTTGCGTCGATTGAGCAGATGGCAAACCCTTCACCGGGGCGCCAGCGGAGGTGCCCGATACCGCACCGCATGCGTTTGCGCCCCTCCCTTTTCGCAGGGGCGTTACATCGCTTACGCGCCGTTACACGAACACCGTACACGGCGCTCCTCAGCACGCCGTTATGGATGGGACAGCGGCTGAATCGGTCAGTCGCCCACCGGAGAACGCACCATGAACCGCATCGTCAAAGCCCTGGCCATCAGCGCCGTCGCCCTGTCTGCCACCACCGGCGCCTTCGCCCAGACGCAATGGCAAAAGGACCACCCGCGCCGCGCCGAGGTCAACCACCGGCTCGCCAACCAGAACAAGCGCATCCACAACGAAGTGAAGGAAGGCGAAATCACCAAGAGCCAGGCGCGCCAGCTGCACAAGGAAGACCGCCAGATTCGCCAGGAAGAGCGCGACATGGCAGCCCAAAACGGTGGGCACATCACCAAACAGGAACAGCGCACGCTGAACCAGCAGGAAAACCAGGTCAGCCGCCAAATCGGCAAGTAAGCCAAAGCAAGACCAGCAAGACCAGCCACACCCGCACTCCGGCCACACCCGAACAAGGCGCTCCCGCCCGCGCCCCGACGGTGTGGCCGTTGTCTTTGGCCTTTGACGGTCCTGCCCCAGATGGCGCCTTGAATTTCTGTTGCAGAGAGGAAAAAGGAAGGGAAACTGTCTGAGCGCAGCGAGTTTTTCCCTTCCCCTCTCTGCGACATAAATTCAAGGAATCTTTCGCCATCTCGGGCGCGCCTTTCTTTTGCCTACTTTTCTTTGGCAAGACAAAGAAAAGTAGGTCGGTCCCGGCAGGGAACGAAAGGGGGGTGGACCACCAGCACAAAAAAGCCAGCCCTCCCCCCAACCCAAAACCGCCAAGTCCACCCCAATTGACAATCCCATCCCCCTTCCGTAAATTCCGCCCATCCATCCGGGAGAGCGTGCCCGCCGTACACGGCAAGGCGCCGCCGAAGGGGTAGCACCCGAAAACTCTCAGGCATCCAGGACCGGGCGGATCGGCGGACATGCGTCCGACCGCACTCTGGAGAGCTGGCGCCGCACGACCACTGCGGGCGCCCACCGAAGGGGCTCACGAACGGCGCGCACCGCTATGCGCACCGCTTCGCAATCTCTCAGGTACCAAGGACAGAGGGGCCATCTGCGCAGCTTGTTGATCTTCATGGCGTCACCATGAGGCATCAGGCTGCGCGGATGGCCTTTTTGCTTTTCTGGTTCCCGATCCATGCGCCGCGCCCAGGCCACGGCGGCGCACTCAGCCGAGAGATTCCATGACGCTCCAACACACGCCGCTCAATGCCATCCACCGCTCGCTGGGCGCCCGCATGGTCGACTTTGGCGGCTGGGACATGCCCGTCAACTACGGCTCCCAGATCGAAGAGCACCACGCCGTCCGCCAGGACGCAGGCGTCTTCGACGTCTCGCACATGTGCGTGGTCGACCTCACCGGCGCGCGCGTGCGCGATTTCCTGCGTGGGCTGCTCGCCAACAACGTCGACAAGCTCCAGACGCCCGGCAAGGCGCTCTACAGCTGCATGCTGAACCCCAAGGGCGGCGTGATCGACGATCTGATCGTCTATTTCTTCCGCGAAGACTGGTTCCGCCTGGTGGTCAACGCCGGCACGGCGCCGACCGACCTGGAGTGGATCGTCGCGCAGAACGCCGCCGCCGGCACCGACGTGACCATCACGCCGCGCCGCTCCGACAACAACGCAGGCGCCGAGCCGCTCGGCATCCTGGCCGTGCAGGGCCCGAACGCGCGTGCCAAGACCTACGCCGCGCTGCCCGGCACGCAGGCCGTGGGCGACGCGCTCAAGCCGTTCAACGCCGGCTTCGTCACCGTGGAAAACGTGGGCGAGATCATGGTGGCCCGCACCGGCTACACCGGTGAAGACGGTTTCGAACTGGTGGTGCCGGCCGCGCAGATCGCGGGCGTCTGGGAGCGCCTCCTGCAGGCCGGCGTGCGTCCGGCAGGCCTGGGCGCGCGCGACACGCTGCGCCTGGAAGCCGGCATGAACCTCTACGGCCAGGACATGGACGAGCACGTTTCGCCGCTCGACGCCGGCCTCGCCTGGACGGTCGATCTGCAAAGCGAACGCGACTTCACCGGCAAGGCCGCGCTGCAAGCCGGCGGCCAGCGCGAACAGTTCGTCGGCCTGATCCTGCGCGACAAGGGCGGCGTGCTGCGCGCCCACCAGAAGGTCATCACCACCGCCGGTGACGGCGAGATCACCAGCGGCACGTTCAGCCCGAGCCTGTCGCTGTCCATTGCACTGGCGCGCCTGCCCAAGGACGTGGCCATCGGCACCGACGTACAGGTCGAAATTCGCGACCGCAAGTTGACCGCGACTGTGGTTAAACTGCCGTTCGTGCGCAATGGCAAGGCGCTGGTCAGCTGAACACCGAATCTGCATTCCCAAATACCCATCTTCCGGAGAAACCTTTCATGAGCAACGTCCCCGCCGATCTGAAGTACACCGAACACGACGAGTGGATCCGCGTTGAAGCCGACGGCACGCTGACCATCGGCATTACCGACTTCGCGCAGGAACAGCTCGGCGACATCGTCTTCCTGGAACTGCCGGAAGCCGGCCGCGCCGTCGCCAAGGACGAAGCGATTGCCGTGGTGGAGTCGGTCAAGGCCGCATCCGACATCTTCGCCCCGGTGGCCGGCGAGATCGTCGCCAACAACGCTGATGCCGCCGGCGCGCCGGAATCCGTGAACGCAGGCGCCTACGAGGCTTGGCTGTTCAAGATCAAGCCGACCAACGCCGACGACGTGAACGCCCTGATGTCGGCTGCTGATTACGAAGCCAAGATCGGCTAAGCCGGTCCTCCGGCCGGTGCGCGCGCCCTGACCTGCGCCGCGCATCGGCCATTGCTTGCATCGCCTGAATTTCGAGCCCTTGCCATGAACGCTCCGCACCCCGCTTCCTCGGCGCTTGCCGCCGAACGCCCGACGTTGGCTGACCTGGAGGCGCGCGACGCCTTCGCGCACCGCCACATCGGCCCGTCTGCCGACGAGCAGACCGCCATGCTCGGCACGCTGGGCTACACCAGCCGCGCCGCGCTGATCGACGCCGTGATCCCGCCGGCCATCCGCCGCCAGGACGGCATGCCGCTGGGCGAATTCACGCAGCCGCTGACCGAAGAAGCGGCGCTCGCCAAGCTGCGCGGCATCGCCGGGCAGAACCGCGTGGTCAAGAGCCTGATCGGCCAGGGCTACTACGGCACGCACACGCCGGGCGTCATTCTGCGCAACATCCTCGAGAACCCCGCCTGGTACACGGCCTACACGCCGTATCAGCCGGAAATCTCGCAGGGCCGCCTGGAAGCGATGCTGAATTTCCAGCAGATGGTGATCGACCTCACGGCCATGGACATCGCCAATGCGTCGATGCTGGACGAAGCGACCGCCGCGGCTGAAGCCATGACGCTGCTGCAGCGCATTGGCAAGTCGAAGTCGACCGTGTTCTTCGTGGCCGACGACGTGCTGCCGCAAACGCTGGAAGTCGTGCGCACGCGCGCCGAGCCGATCGGCGTGCAAGTGGTGACGGGCCCGGCAGCGGATGCTGCCAAGCACGACGCGTTCGGTGTGCTGCTGCAATACCCGGGCGCCAACGGTGCGCTGCTGGGCGATCTGGCGACGTACCAGGCGCTGACCGATGCCGTGCACGCTGCCGGCGGCCTGGTCGTGGCCGCCGCCGACCTGCTGGCGCTCACGCTGCTGGCTGCGCCGGGCGAATGGGGCGCCGACGTCGTGATCGGCAACACGCAGCGTTTTGGCGTGCCGTTCGGTTTCGGCGGCCCGCACGCCGGCTACATGGCCGTGCGCGATGCGTTCAAGCGCTCGATGCCCGGCCGACTGGTCGGCGTAACGATCGATGCGCAAGGCAACCCGGCCTATCGCCTCGCCCTGCAAACGCGCGAGCAGCACATCCGCCGCGAGAAGGCCACCTCGAACATCTGTACCGCGCAGGTGCTGCTGGGCGTGATGGCATCGATGTACGCCGTCTACCACGGCCCGCAAGGCCTGAAGCGCATCGCGCAGCGCGTGCACCGCCTGACCGCCACGCTGGCCGCCGGCCTGCGCGCGATCGGCTACACGCTGGAATCCGACGCCTTCTTCGACACGCTGACCGTCGCCACCGGCCCGCGCACCGCCAACCTGCACATCGCGGCGCAAGCGCGCGGCATCAACCTGCGCCAGATCGACGATGCGCGACTGGGCATCTCGCTGGACGAGACCGTCACGCGCGCCGATGTCGTGGCGCTGTGGGAAGTCTTCGCGCATGCCGCGCACGCCGCCGCACCGGACTTCGACCAGACCGAAGCGGGCGTCGCCGATGCGTATCCGGCCTCGCTCATCCGCCAGAGCGCGTACCTGACGCACCCGGTGTTCAACGCGCACCACTCCGAGCACGAAATGCTGCGCTACCTGCGCAGTCTCGCCGACAAGGATCTCGCGCTGGACCGCACGATGATCCCGCTGGGCTCGTGCACGATGAAGCTCAACGCCACCGCGGAAATGCTGCCCGTGACGTGGCCCGAGTTTTCGAACATCCATCCGTTCGCACCGGCCGACCAGACCGTCGGCTACCGCGAGATGATCGACCAGCTCGAGCAGATGCTGTGCGCCGCCACGGGCTACGCCGCCGTGAGCCTGCAGCCGAATGCCGGCTCGCAGGGCGAATACGCCGGCCTGCTGATCATCCACGCCTACCACGCCAGCCGTGGCGAAGCGCATCGCAACGTGTGCCTGATCCCGTCGTCGGCGCACGGTACGAACCCCGCATCGGCGCAGATGGCCGGCATGCAGGTGGTCGTCGTGGCGTGCGATGAGCGCGGCAACGTCGATCTGGCCGATCTGGAAAAGAAGGCCGCCGAGCACAGCAAGAACCTCGCGGCGATCATGATCACCTACCCGTCCACGCACGGCGTGTTCGAGGAAGGCGTGAAGCGCGTCTGCGAAATCGTGCACAGCCACGGCGGCCAGGTCTACGTGGACGGCGCCAACATGAACGCCATGGTCGGCACCGCTGCGCCGGGTCACTTCGGCGGCGACGTCTCGCACCTGAACCTGCACAAGACGTTCTGCATTCCGCACGGCGGCGGCGGCCCGGGCGTCGGTCCGGTGGCCGTGGGCGCACACCTCGCGCCGTTCCTGCCCGGCCGCGCGGCGTCGGGTGAAGATGCCAGCCAGAACATCGGCAATGTGTCGGCGTCGGCGTTCGGCTCGGCGTCGATCCTGCCGATCTCGTGGATGTACATCGCGATGATGGGCGCCGCGGGCCTGACCGCCGCCACCGAGACGGCCATCCTGTCGGCCAACTACGTGGCCAAGCGTCTCGCGCCGTACTACCCGGTGCTGTACACGGGCGCCCACGGCCTGGTGGCCCACGAGTGCATTCTCGACATCCGTCCGCTGCAGAAGGAATCGGGCATCAGCAACGAGGACATCGCCAAGCGCCTGATGGACTTCGGCTTCCACGCACCGACGATGAGCTTCCCGGTGCCGGGCACGCTGATGATCGAGCCGACCGAAAGCGAGCCGAAGGTGGAACTCGACCGCTTCATCGACGCGATGATCGCCATCCGCGGCGAAGTCGACAAGGTGATCTCGGGCGAATTCGACCGCGAAGACAATCCGCTCAAGCACGCCCCGCACACCGCAGCCGTGGTGATGGCGGACGACTGGTCGCACAAG
Organism: Ralstonia sp. 1138; assembly: GCF_040544795.1. Lineage (NCBI taxonomy): Bacteria > Pseudomonadati > Pseudomonadota > Betaproteobacteria > Burkholderiales > Burkholderiaceae > Ralstonia > Ralstonia sp. 1138. The sequence continues at coordinate 194,633 of NZ_JBEPKQ010000002.1, forward strand.
TACACGCGCGAGCAGGCCGCCTACCCGGTGGCATCGCTGCGCGCACGCAAGTACTGGCCGCCGGTTGGCCGCGCCGACAACGTCTACGGCGACCGCAACCTGTTCTGCGCCTGCGTGCCGATGAGCGAGTACGCACAGGACTAAAGCCGGCGACCCAGCGCGATTGCCATCGCGCCGCGCCTCAGGCGGCCGCCTCGCACCACGGGGCGGCCGTTTGCATCTGAACCACCCGAGCGCGGGCGGCCACAAGCCGACTCGCCCCCTTTGCAAAACGCCCCCCCGGAGCCTTACCCCATGGCTGTTTCTGTTTTCGACCTCTTCAAGATCGGCATCGGCCCGTCCAGCTCGCACACCGTCGGGCCGATGCGCGCCGCGCTGATGTTCGCCTCGGGCCTCGAAGCCGACGGCCTGATGCCGCAAGTCGCCAGCGTGCGCGTCGAGCTGTATGGCTCGCTCGGCGCCACCGGCAAGGGCCACGGCACCGATCGCGGCGTCATCCTCGGCCTGATGGGCGAGGCGCCGGACACCATCGACCCCGACACCATTGAAGACAAGCTGGCGGCGCTGCGCGCCTCGCAGTCGCTGTCGCTGCTGGGCCGTCACGCGGTGCGCTTTACCGAGAAGGAGCACATCGCCTTCTATCGCCGCGAGGCGATGGCCGAGCACCCGAACGGCATGAAGTTCCACGCCTTCGATGCGGCCGGCGAGCGGCTGCGCGAGGCGCGCTACCTGTCGGTGGGCGGCGGCTTTGTCGTCACGGCCGGTGCGCCGAATACGCAAGTGCTGGCCGCACACGACCAGTTGCCGCATCCGTTCCGCAGCGGCAAGGAATTGCTGGCGATGTGCGAATCGACGGGCAAGTCCATCGCCCGCCTGATGCTCGAAAACGAACTGACGTGGCGCACCGAAGCCGAAGTGCGCGCCGGCTTGCTCAACATCTGGCACGTGATGCAGGCGTGCGTGGCGCGCGGCTGCCGCACCGAGGGCGAACTGCCGGGCCCGTTCCACGTGCGCCGGCGCGCGGCGGAGCTGTATTCACGGCTCACGGTGCAGGCCGAACGCACGCTGTCCGACCCGCTGTCGGTGATCGACTGGGTGAACCTGTATGCGATTGCCGTGAACGAAGAAAACGCCGCAGGCGGGCGCGTCGTCACGGCGCCGACCAATGGCGCAGCCGGCATCATCCCGGCCGTGATGCATTACTACGACCGCTTCGTGCCCGGCGCGAACGACAACGGCATCGTGGATTTCCTGCTCACCGCCGGCGCGATCGGCATGCTTTACAAGATGAACGCGTCGATCTCGGGCGCGGAAGTCGGCTGCCAGGGGGAAGTCGGTGTGGCGTGTTCCATGGCTGCCGGGGCACTGGCGGCAGTGCTGGGCGGCACGCCTGCGCAGGTCGAAAACGCAGCGGAGATCGGCATGGAGCACAACCTGGGGCTCACGTGCGACCCGGTCGGCGGGCTGGTGCAGATTCCGTGTATTGAGCGCAATGCGATGGCGTCGGTGAAGGCGGTGAATGCGGCGCGCATGGCGTTGCGGGGGGATGGCACGCATTATGTTTCGCTGGATTCGGTCATCAAGACCATGCGCGAGACTGGTGCGGATATGAAGACGAAGTACAAGGAGACGGCGCGGGGGGGGTTGGCGGTGAATATTGTGGAGTGCTGATTTTTTGGTTTGGGTTTTGGTCTTGGTGGTGCATCCCTTGTTTCATCCCCTGCCGGGGCTGACTCACTTTCTTTGGTCTTGCCCAAAGAAAGTAAGCAAAGAAATGCGCGCCCGAGATGGCGACTTCCCCTTGAATTTATGTCGCAGGGAGGGAGGGGAGGCAAACTCGCTTCGCTCAGACAGCCTCCCCTCTTTTTCCTCCCTGCAACAGAAATTCAAGGCGCCATCAAGGGCAGGAACGTCAAAAGAAAAAGGCCAACCCGTCGTGAGGTTGGCCTTGTCGTTTGCGCTGGCGCTGCGTTGGTTTGGTCTTTGACTTTCCTGCCCTTGATGGCGCCTTGAATTTTCGTAAGCGGGCGGAAAAAAGGCGGGGAACTGTCTGAGCGCAGCGAGTTTTCCCCGCCTCCGCACGGTTACGGAAATTCAAGGGATGGGTCGCCATCTCGGGCGCGCCTTTCTTTTGCCTACTTTTCTTTGGCAAGACAAAGAAAAGTAGGTCGTGCCCGGCAGGGTACGAAAAGGGGATGGACCACAAACAACAAATCTAGAGGACACCCCAAAAAAAACCACCGCGCCCCCGCCCCCGTCCACTCCTATAATCCGCGCCACGAGAACCCTCTTTGGAGACCCGCAGGATGCAATCCCTCCATCCTCCCAAGCACATTCCGGCAGCGACCCTGCCAGAGCTGACGCTGCGCGGCATGATCCTTGGCGCGATCATCACCGTGATCTTTACCGCTTCAAACGTGTACCTCGGCCTGAAGGTCGGGCTGACGTTCTCTTCGGCGATTCCGGCTGCGGTCATTTCGATGGCGGTGCTGCGCATGCTCGGCGGCACGAACATCCTCGAAAACAACATGGTGCAGACGCAGGCGTCTGCGGCCGGGACGCTGTCTTCCATCATCTTCATCCTGCCCGGCCTGGTGATGATCGGGCACTGGCAAGGCTTCCCGTTCTGGCAAACGTTTGGAGTCTGCATGGCGGGCGGCATGCTCGGCGTGGTGTTCACGATCCCGCTGCGCCACGCGATGGTCGTGCAGAGCGATCTGCCATACCCCGAAGGCGTGGCGGCGGCAGAGATCCTGCGCGTGGGCAGCGGCCAGTCGGCGGACGGTGAGGACGCCGTCGATGACGACGCGGTGCCCGCCGCCACCGGCATGCGCGATCTGGCAGCGGGCGGCATCGTTGCGGCCATCGTGGCCTTTGCTACCAGCGGCCTGCGCCTGCTGGGCGAAGGGGCGAGCTGGTGGTTTGCGGCCGGTGCCGCAGTGGTGCGCTTCCCGCTGGGCTTTTCAACGGCACTGCTGGGCGCGGGCTACCTGATTGGCATCGTGGCCGGGCTGGCCATGCTGGTGGGCCTGGTGATCGCCTGGGGCATCGCCGTGCCGTACCTGACCTCCATCACGCCGATGCCGGCCGGCAAGGCGCTCTCTGCGTTCGGCACGGATGTGTGGCGCACGCAGGTGCGCTTTATCGGCGCCGGCGTGATTGCGGTGGCGGCCGTGTGGACGCTGGGCACGCTGATCGGCCCGGTGGTGCAAGGCGTGAAGCGCTCGTTCGGCAGCCTGCGCCCGAAAACCGATAGCGCGCTACGCACCGAGCAGGACATGGCGCCGCGCTGGATCCTGCTGGTGACGCTGGCCATGGTCGTGGTGCTGGTGATCACGTTTGCCGCATTCCTGGCGCCGACCATGCTGTCGGCCGGCTCGCGCTGGACGCTGATCACCTGCGCGGTGATCTTTGCGGTGGTGTTCGGCTTTCTGGTGGCGGCGGCGTGCGGCTACATGGCCGGGCTGATCGGTTCGTCGTCGAGCCCGATTTCGGGCATCGGCATCATCGCCATCACGTTGGTGTCGCTGCTGCTGTTGGCCATCGGCGCGGACAACGGCATCGTCGGCTCTCCCGAAGCGAGCAAGCTCGGCATTGCGCTGGCGATCTTCACCACGTCGGCCGTGGTGGCCGTGGCGACCATCTCGAATGACAACCTGCAGGACCTGAAGACCGGCTGGCTGGTCGGGGCCACGCCGTGGCGCCAGCAGGTGGCGCTGCTGATCGGCTGCGTGGCGGGCGCGGCGGTCATCTCGCCGGTGCTGGAGCTGCTGTACAACGCGTATGGCTTCCCGGGTGCGCTGCCGCGTGCCGGCATGGACGCCGCGCAGGCGCTGTCCGCACCGCAGGCGACGCTCATGACGGCCATCGCCACCGGCATCTTCACGCACCAGCTGGAATGGAACATGGTGATTGCGGGCATCGTCATCGGCGTGCTGCTCATCGCCGTCGACTGGGCGCTCAAGCAGCGTGGCGGTGTCGCACGGTTGCCCGTGCTGGCGGTCGGCATCGGCATCTACCTGCCGCCGACGGTGAGCACGGTGCTGGTGACCGGCGCGGTGCTGGCGTGGATCATCGAGAAGCTGCTTGCCAAGCGCGCGCGGGCCGCAGGCGTACCGTACGAGCGCTATGCCGAGGTGCCGAACCGCCACGGCGTGCTGCTGGCGTCGGGCCTGATCGTCGGCGAAAGCCTGGTGGGCGTATTGATGGCGGCCATCATCGGCGGCACGGGCAAGGATGCGCCGCTGGCGATCGTCGGTGCCTCGTTTGAAGGCACGGCGCAATGGCTTGGGCTGATCGTGTTCGCCTTGGTATGCTGGGCCTTCGCGCGCCGCGTGCTGGCGGTGCGACCGACTCACTGACCCCAACCCGCATCATGCTGCTCCGCGACGCAACGCAGGCTGACCTGCCGGCCATCCTCGCCATCTACAACGACGTGATCGCCAACTCCAATGCGATCTACACCGAAACACCGGTCACGCTGGAAGACCGCACTGCGTGGCTGGCCTTGCGTGCCACGCAGGGATATCCGGTGCTGGTGGCTGACGATGGCGGACAAGTCGCAGGCGTTGCATCGTTTGGGGATTTCCGCCCGTACCCGGGCTTTCGCACCACCGTCGAGCACTCGGTGCACATTCACCGCGACTGGCGCGGCAAGGGGCTGGGCAGCCGGCTGGTCGAAGCGCTGTGTGAGCGTGCCGCGGCGCTGGGCAAACACGTCATGGTGGGCGCCATCGACGGCGCCAATGCAGGCTCGATCCGGCTGCACGAAAAGCTCGGCTTCAAGGAAGTGGGCCGCATGCCCGAGGCCGCCATCAAGCACGGCCAGTGGCTCGACCTTGTGTTCATGCAGCGCTGGCTGGAAGCGCCCGGAACGGTCCGCAGCGACTGACCGTTCCTCGATCTCGATGCGTCAGGCGGGCTGCGTTGCCGCCTGCGTCCAGCGCCCGCAACCGCGTCGCACGGTCTCGTGCAGGTTGCGGGTTTCACGTTGCGCCGCGCGGATCCATTCGGCATCCGCATCGCGCCCCTCCACCACCTCCCGCACCATGTCGAGCGCGCCTTCGGACGACAGCGCTTCGGCGTGTGCCGACAGCACCTTGCTCGTCTCCAGGATGTGATCGGCCAGCGCACCGCGATTGCCCGTGGCCGGGTCGACGTATTCACCGGCCAGCCCGAAGCGGCACGCCTGGAAGCGGTTGAAGGTGTAGACGAGGTAATCGTCTTCCTCGGGCATGAACGGGCGATCGAGCAGCAGCCAGCGGCCCAGCGCCTGGATATAGGCGGCGATGGCGGCGGCGCGTTCGACGGTCAGCGGGGTGTCCATCACGCGGACTTCGATCGTGCCGAATTCGGGCTTGGGGCGGATGTCCCAATAGAAGTCCTTCATGCTCTCGATCACGCCGGTGGCGTGCATCTTGTCGAAGTACGCGATGAAGGCGTCCCACGTCAGCACGAACGGCGCGCGGCCCGACATCGGGAAGGCGCTGACCGAATTCATGCGCGCGGATGCAAACCCCGTATCCACGCCCTGCACGAACGGCGACGACGCTGCCAGCGCAATGAAGTGCGGCACGTAGCGCGACATGGCGTGCAGCAGATACAGCGCATCGTCCGGATTCGGGCAGCCAAGGTGCACGTGCTGGCCGAATACCGTGAACTGCTTGGCGAGGTAACCGTACAGATCCGAGATGTACTGATAGCGCGGCGATTGCGAAATCTGCCGCTGGCTCCATTGCTGGAACGGATGCGTGCCGCCGCCGCAGATGCCGATGTTCAGCGCCGTGGCGGCTTCGGCCATGCGGTCGCGCATTTCGCGCAACTGCCAGAGCGCCTCGTCGTGGCTGTGGCAGATGCCGGTGGAGATCTCGATCATCGAATCGGTGATCTCGGGCTTGATGTCGCCGGGATATTCCTTGCCCTTGAGCATGCGCAGCAGGTCGGGCGACGCCGAAGCGAGGTCGTAGTCGTGACGATTGACGAGCTGCAGTTCCAGCTCGACGCCAAACGTGAGTGCTTCGGATTTCGAGAACGGTTCGAGGGACATGGAAGCCTCTTAGCGGTGTTCGTTGTCTTGCCGCACCTCACCCGCCCAGCGCAGGGACCGTGCAGTCAGGATCGGCGCAGCAATCTGCTGGATCGCCAGCGTGCACAGGATGATGGCCGCCAGCGGCCCGCCGGTCTGCGGATACAGCGCCGCCGTATCGTGCATCAGCAACCATGACAATCCCGACATGGGGGCGAGCGCCAGGCCAAGCGCAATGCTCTGCCGCATCGACAGCCCCGAAAACGAGCCGAGCGCCGTGGTGGCCGCCAGCTTGGCAATGAAGCGCGACAGCACCAGCGCCACCGCCGCCACACCACCGATCGCCCAATCCGATGCCTTGAGCGGCAGGCCGAGCGACACGATCATCACCACGATCAGAATGCTGCCCGCGCTGCCGAAGTGCGACGGCCACACGCGCGGGTGATCGTCCTGGTGCTTGAACACGACGCCCGCCAGCAGCAGCGTGAGCGGCACCGACAGCTTCAGCAGCTTGGCCATCGCCAGGGCAAACAGCACCAGGCCGACGAGCACCAGGAACGCGTAGTGATCGTCACCGGCCATGCGGTGATACAGCGCGTGGCCGACCTTGCCGACCACCCAGGCCAGAAGCACGGAGCCTGCCAGCAGGTACAGCGGGTGGATCAGCGCAGCCGCCCAATGCCCGTATTCGCTATGCAGCCAGCCGGCGGTCAGCGGCACCAGCACGCTGGCGTAGATGCTGTTGAGCGCGCCCAGGGAGAGCAGTCGCTCCGTCACCTGGCCTTCTGCGCGCAGTTCGTTCTTGAGTTGAAGGAGCACCGTCGGAGACGTGGCCACCGCGATGGCGCCCGCGGCCACCGCCACCGGCGTCGCCACGCCAAACAGCTGCAGCACCCAGGTGACCAGGCCCCAGGTCAGCAGGCTTTCGAAGCCGCTGGTGAGCAAGAGCCAACGATTGGCACGCAGCCACTCGAACGACAATCGGTGCCCCAGCTCGAACAGCGCCAACGCCAGCGCCATCTCGATCAGGATGTGGGTCTGCTCGAGCATGTCGGCATCGATGAGCGGGCGGCCGAGCACGCCGGCCACCAGCCCCGCTACCGCATAGCCGACGATGCGCGGCAGCTTGAGCGCCGCGCGCGCAAACTCGCCGCACAACGCCGCGCCAACCAGCGCCAGCCCGATCCAGAAAAGGCCGCCAGGAGCGGGCGGCCACGAAGGGAAGAGATCGTGAAGTCCTGTCATGGCCGACATGGTACCCGAAGCCCTCATCCGGGAAAGTCAGCCAAGCACTGACACGCGTTAGAGTCGCGTTACACGATATTTAATAATAGATCGATGATTTTCGATGCAGAAGGCGACAACTCTGCGTTTGGAGTCGCTAGCCGCCAGCAAAGAAAAACCGCCCCGGAGGGCGGTTTTCATACTGCGAATGGCTGAGAGCCGGTCGGATTACTTGCCGCCGACGCTCTCCAGCGGCGTCCACTTGCCGCCGGTGACCTTGTAGACGGTGATGCCGCCGTCCTTCAGGTCGCCCTTGTCGTCATAGGCGTAGTGCTTGGCGGTCACGCCTTGCGTGTTGGTCGCAGCCAGGATCGGCAGGTACTTGGCCGGGTCGGACGAACCGGCAGCCACCATCGCCTTCATCAGGGCCATCGCGCCGTCGTAGGCGTACGGCGAGTACGTCTGCACCGGCGTGCCGAAACGCTTCTCATAGCGGGCCTTGTAGCCAGCGCCGCCCGGCATCTGCTCCAGCGGCAGACCGGCCAGCGATGCCACCATGCCTTCCGCCGCTTGCGGGCCGGCCAGCTTGATGAAGTCGTCGGTCTTGGACATTTCGCCCGACATCAGCGTGGACTTCATGCCCAGCTCGCGCATCTGCTTGAGCAGGGGGGCCGATTGGCCTTCGGCGCCACCGTAGAACACGGCGTCCGGGTTCTTGCTCTTGATCTGCGTGAGGATGGCCTTGAAGTCGCTGGCCTTGTCGTTGGTGAATTCGCGACGCACGATGGTGGCGCCGGCAGCCTTGGCGGCCTTCTCGAACTCGTCGGCCAGACCTTGGCCGTAAGCGGTGCGGTCGTCAACGATGGCGATGTTCTTGTAGCCCAGCTTCTTGACGGCGAACGTGCCGACCACCGAACCCTGCTGGGTGTCGGAAGTCATCATGCGGAACGTCGTCTTGTAGCCTTGCTTGGTGTATTCCGGCGCGGTTGCCATGGCGATCTGCGCGATGCCGGCCTGGTTGTACACGCGCGACGCCGGGATGCTGGTACCCGAATTGAAGTGGCCGAGCATGCCCTTGATGCCGCTGTCCACCAGCTTCTGGGCGACTGCCGTACCGGTCTTCGGGTCAGCTTGGTCGTCTTCCGCCATCAGCTGGAACTTGACGTCCTTGCCGGCGATCTTCGGCTTGGTGGCGTTGAACTCTTCGACGGCCAGCGTCGCGCCGTTCTTCATGTCCGTGCCGTATTGCGCTTGCGGACCCGACATCGGGGCAGCAAAGCCCAGCTTGATGACTTCCTGGGCCGATGCGGCGCTACCCATCGCACACAGTGCGGCGGCCACCCACAGTTGCTTCAATTTCATTTGTGCGTCTCCTAGTTCAAACGCAATTTGGATCAATAGCGCGACGGGATCACCGCCGCCCTCCTCCCGCTTCGCATCCCATCCGCACCCGTCGTGCGAATGGAACCGCGAATCCTGCTCGTGCTCCCCGTCAGCCGATGGTCATCAGGCTGGCGTTGCCACCCGCGGCGGCCGTATTGACCGACAGCGAACGCTCGATCAGCAGGCGCTCCAGCGCCAGCCCTTCCCCGCCGTGCGGCAGGCCTTGCACCCCCACGATCGGGCCGGCACGTCGTGCCAGTCCTTCGCAGATGGCGCGCAGATGGTCCGAATCGCCGTGATGCAGCACCGCATCAAACGCCGCTTCGTCGGTCGACCCGACCACGCGGACGCGCGATTGTACTGCCGCCGGCAAGCCCCGAAGTACCGCTTCGATGGCAGGGTTTTCCTGCACAACGGCCACGCTGCCGACCGCCAGCACGGCTGCCAGTTGACGCAGCCAATCCGCCGGATCGGCCGCCACGCACAGCACCGCTTCACGCGGCAACAGCGTGTAGGTGTTGCGCTCGCCGGTCGGGCCGGGCAGCGTGGCCGTGGCGCCCGTGGCCGAAGCCGCAGCCAGGCGCTCGCACAGCGCCGCCAGTTCTGCCGATTGCTTGCGCGCCCAGTCCGTCAGCGCGTCGAACGGTGCCAGCAGCGCGCGGCGCGCGTCGGTATCGACCTCCGTACCTGCACCTGCGGTGAGTTGCAGCGCGGTGCGCATGGCGTCCTGCGGGCAGGTCGACAGCAAACGCAGCAGATACAGCGGGCCGCCGGCCTTGGGGCCGGTGCCCGACAGGCCTTCGCCGCCGAACGGCTGCACGCCCACCACGGCGCCGACGATATTGCGGTTCACATACAGGTTGCCAACGTGCGCGCGGTCGACCACGTGCGCGATGGTCTCGTCGATACGCGTGTGGATGCCCAGCGTCAGGCCGTAGCCCGTACCGTTGATCTGCTCGATCAGCTTGGTGAGGCCGGTGTTGTCCGCCGAGCGCTTCCAGCGCACCACGTGCAGCACGGGGCCGAAGATTTCGCGCGTCAGGTCCGACAGGCTGTCGAGTTCGATCACCGTCGGCGGCACGAACGTGCCGTGCGCGCACGCAGCTGGCACGGGTGCCTGATGCACGCGGCGGCCCTTGGCGCGCATCGCTTCGATGTGGCCGACGATGTTGTCGCGCGCCTCGGCGTCAATCACCGGGCCCACGTCGGTGGCGAGTCGATCCGGATTGCCCATCGCCAGTTCGGCCATGCCGCCCTTGAGCATCGCCAGCACGCGGTCGGCGACGTCATCCTGCAAGCACAGCACGCGCAGCGCCGAGCAACGCTGCCCCGCCGAATCGAACGCAGACGACAGCACATCCGCCACCACCTGCTCGGCCAGCGCCGACGAATCGACAATCATTGCGTTCTGACCGCCGGTCTCGGCAATCAGGGGGATCGGCGCGCCGTTGGCATCCAGGCGGCCGGCCAGCGTGCGCTGCAGGATGCGCGCGACTTCGGTCGAGCCAGTGAACATCACGCCCTTGGTGCGCCCGTCCTTCACCAGCGCCGCGCCGACGGTCTCGCCGCGGCCCGGCAGCAGTTGCACGGCACCGGCCGGCACGCCGGCTTCGCGCAGGATGCGCACGGCTTGCGCCGCAATCAGCGGGGTCTGTTCAGCGGGCTTGGCCAGCACCGGGTTGCCGGCGGCCAGCGCAGCGCTGACCTGGCCGGTGAAGATCGCCAGCGGGAAGTTCCACGGGCTGATGCAGACCACTGGGCCCAGCGGACGGTGCGTGTCGTTCGAGAACCCACCGCGCACCTGTGCCGCGTAATAGCGCAGGAAGTCGACGGCTTCGCGCACCTCGGCGATGGCGTTGGACAGCGTCTTGCCGGCCTCGCGGATGATCAGGCCCATCAGGTGCTGCATCTCGCCTTCCATCAGGTCGGCGGCGCGATCGAGCAGCGCGGCGCGCGCTTCCGGCGGCGTGGCTTGCCAGATCGGGGCGGCGGCGGTGGCGGCCGACAGCGCGGCATCCACGTCGGCTTCGGTAGCTTCCGTCACATGGCCGACGATGTCGCGCAGGTCTGACGGATTGCGCACCGGCTGCCGAAGTTGCGATGGCCCCCCCACGTAAGGCGCATCGCCGATGGTCGGCTCGGCGGTCCAGACCGTGCTGGTGCCGGCAAGAAGGGCGGACGACAACGACGCCAGGCGCTGCTCGTTCGCCAGGTCGATGCCCGACGAGTTTGCGCGAACGTCACCGTAAAGGGCGCGCGGCAGCGGAATCTTCGGATGCGGGAGGCCGAGCGTCCCTTCATCGGCGTGCATCTTTTCCACCACCGCCACCGGGTCGGCGACGAGGTCGTCCAGAGGAATCGACTCGTCCGCAATGCGGTTCACGAACGAGGTGTTGGCGCCGTTTTCCAGCAGACGGCGCACGAGGTAGGCCAGCAGCGTTTCGTGCGTACCGACCGGCGCGTAGATGCGGCACGGGCGGTTCAGCTTGCCCGGCTTGTTGCCGACGACCTGCTCGTACAGCGGCTCGCCCATGCCGTGCAGGCACTGGAATTCGTATTGGCCGGGGTAATAGTTGTGACCGGCCATGTGGTAAATGGCGGCCAGCGTGTGGGCGTTGTGCGTGGCGAACTGCGGGAAGATCGCCTCCGGCGCCGCCAGCAGCTTGCGCGCGCAGGCCAGGTACGACACGTCGGTGTAGACCTTGCGCGTGTAGACCGGGTAGCCCTCCAGGCCGTCGACCTGGGCGCGCTTGACCTCGCTGTCCCAGTACGCGCCCTTCACGAGGCGGATCATCAGACGGTGCTTGCTGCGGCGGGCGAGGTCAATGATGTAGTCGAGCACGAACGGGCAACGCTTCTGGTAGCCCTGCACCACGAACCCGATGCCGTTCCAGCCGGCCAGCTCCGGCGCGAAGCACAGGCGTTCCAGCAGGTCGAGCGACAGCTCCAGACGGTCGGCTTCTTCCGCATCGATGTTGATGCCGATGTCGTATTCGCGGGCCAGCATCGCCAGGCCCTTCACGCGCGGATACAGTTCGTTGATCGTGCGGTCGTATTGCGCGCGGCTGTAGCGTGGGTGCAGCGCCGACAGCTTGATCGAGATGCCCGGCCCTTCGTAGATGCCGCGCCCGCCCGACGCCTGACCGATCGCGCGGATGGCCTGCTCGTACGACGCGAGGTAGCGCTGCGCGTCTTCCTCCGTCATGGCGGCCTCGCCGAGCATGTCGTAGGAATAACGGAAGCCCTCGGCCTCGAACTTGCGCGCGTTGGCCAGCGCCTCGGAAATGGTTTCGCCGGTGACGAACTGCTCGCCCATCAGGCGCATCGCCATGTCCACGCCCTTGCGGATCAGCGGCTCGCCGCTCTTGCCGATGATGCGCGTGAGCGCGCGCGACAAGCCCGCTTCGTTGTGCGTGGCGACCAGCTTGCCCGTCAGCAGCAGGCCCCAGGTGGCGGCGTTCACGAACAGCGACGGGCTCTGGCCCAGGTGCGAATGCCAGTTGCCGTTGCTGATCTTGTCGCGGATGAGCGCGTCGCGCGTGGCCTTGTCGGGGATGCGCAGCAGCGCCTCGGCCAGGCACATCAGCGCCACGCCTTCCTGGCTCGACAGCGAGAATTCTTGGATGAGGCCCTGCACCAGGCCTTCGCGGCCGGTGCCGACCTTTTGCGTGCGGAGCTTGCCGGCGAGGTCCCGTGCGAGCTGCTTGGCTTCCGAGGCGAGCGCGCCCGGCAAGCGGGCCTGCTCCAGCAGCATCGGAATGGCTTCGGTTTCCGGCCGGCGGTAGGCGGCGGTGATGGCAGCGCGCAGGACCGACTGCGGTTGCACGCTTTGCGCAAATTCGAGGAACGGTTGCACCGCGGGCTCGTCACCCTCGTGCACGTCCGAGACGGCTGCGGCGGCGGACGGGAGGCCATCCGCCGCCGGGCCGTTTGCATCAGTTGGCAGCTGCCCCCGCTCCACTTGATCCAGATACGTGAAGATCGCCTGCTTGATCAGCCAATGCGGCGTGCGGTCAATGGACTGCGCAACGCGCTTGAGGCGTTCACGCGAAGCATCGTCCAGCTTGACCCCGAGGGTGGTTGTAGCCATGTGGGTTCCTATCCAGAGCTGCCATTGCCTGGCTTGTGGCCGGCAAATTGGGCGGATCATACGCCTGGCGATCCCGAAGGTGCAACCTAGTGAAACCCCTTGGTTCGAAATGGGTAGATTGGGGTGCAACCGCTGGGGTGGTGGGGGATTTTGGGGCGAGTTTTATTGTGTTGGTGGGCGGGTTTTTTGGCTTTTGGTGCGTCCCTTGTTTCATCCCCTGCCGGGGCTGACTCACTTTCTTTGGTCTTGCCCAAAGAAAGTAAGCAAAGAAATGCGCGCCCGAGATGGCGAAAGATTCCTTGAATTTATGTCGCAGGGAGGGGAAGGGAAAAACTCGCTGCGCTCAGACAGTTTCCCTTCCTTTTTCCTCCCTGCAACAGAAATTCAAGGCGCCATCTAGGGCAGGAAAGTCAAAGGACAAAGCCACACCCTCGGGACGCCCGCCCAAACGACAAGGCCAACCGCGCGATGGGTTGGCCTTTTTCTTTTGACGTTGAGCCCTTGATGGCGCCTTGGATTTTTGTTGCGGGGAGGATCAAGGAAGGAGCCTTGTCTGAGCGCAGCGAGTTTGGCTCCTTCCCCTCCCCGCGACACAAATCCAAGGAGGGGGTCGCCATCTCGGGCGCGCCTTTCTTTTGCTTACTTTTCTTTGGCAAGACAAAGAAAAGTAAGTCGGTCCCGGCAGGGAACGAAACAGGGATGGACCACCAACCCTCAAATCCTCAAAGGATCAATCTCCAACTGCCACCGCACCCCCTTCACCGTCTTCCCAATCCCCGCAAACCCCTCAGTCCAGGCAGTCAAAAGCTTCTGCAAAGCCGCCCGAGAACCCGATTCCACCAGCAACTGCGCCCGCTCGCGGTTGGCCAGGCGCACCATCGTCATGGGCACCGGATCATGCAAAAACACCGGCGCGCCCAATTCAGCGGCCAAGGCTTCACCAGCCGAACGCGCGGCGCCCAAAAACTCCAGCGCCCGCGCGACTTCCTTGTGCTCTGCGGTCAACAACGCCTGATAGGCAAACGGCGGCAGCCCGGCCTGTTTGCGCTCCCGCAGCAGCTGGCGCGCAAAACCGTCGTAGTCGTGCCGAACCAGCGCCTGCAGCGCCGGTGCGTCGGGATACCGCGTCTGAATCAGCACCTCGCCGGCCAAGCCCGCCCGACCCGCGCGGCCCGCCACCTGCATCAGCGAGGCAAAGAGATGCTCCCCCGCGCGGAAATCGTGCGAGAACAGCGAGGAATCGGGCGCGACCACGCCCACCAGTGTCACGCGCTGGAAGTCATGCCCCTTGGCGACCATCTGCGTGCCGATCAGGATGTCGACGCTGCCTTCGTGCACGGTGTCGAACAGCGCTTCGGCGCTGCCCTTGCGGCGGGTGGAATCGGCGTCGATGCGGGCGACGCGGGCCTGCGGAAACAGCTCGCCGAGGGTCTCTTCGATGCGCTGGGTGCCGCGCCCGAGCGGGGCGATGTCGACGTTGCCGCAGTCGGGGCAGTGATGCGGAATGCGCGATTCGTACCCGCAGTGGTGACACCGCAGGCGCCGCTCCGGCTTGTGCAGCACCAGGTACGCCGAGCAGCGCGGACAGCCCGACAGCCAGCCGCACGCGTCGCAGGACAGCACTGGCGCGTAGCCGCGGCGGTTGAGGAACAGCAGGCTTTGTTCGCCGCGCGCCAGGCGATCGGCAATCGCGTCGACGAGCGGTTTGGACAATCCATCGCGAATCTGGCGTCCGGCGCGGCGTTCCAGGTTCAGGTCGATGAGCGACACGCGCGGCAGCACAGCTTCAGCCTGCGCGCGTTGCGAGAGCGTCAGGCGCGTGGTGGCGGTCTGCTCGGCGCGCCACCAGGTTTCCAGCGACGGCGTGGCGGAGCCCAGCACCACGGGGATGTTGCGCTGCTTGGCACGCCACAGCGCCAGGTCGCGTGCCGAATAGCGCAGGCCCTCCTGCTGCTTGTACGACGTGTCGTGCTCCTCGTCGACGAGGATGAGCGCGAGGTTGGGCAGCGACGCCAGCATCGCCAGCCGCGTGCCGAGCACGATGCGCGCCTCGCCACGATGCGCGGCCAGCCAGTTCAGCGCGCGCGGCTGTTCGGCCAGGCCGCTGTGCAGCGCGGCCATGGGCACGCCGGGAAAACGCGCCGCAATGCGCGCCTCCAGCTGCGGCGTCAGGTTGATCTCGGGCACCAGCATCAGGACCTGCGCGGCGGGGTCGCGCGCCAGGGCGTCGGCGATGGCGTGCAGGTAGACCTCGGTCTTGCCGCTGCCGGTCACGCCAAACAGCAGGAATGGGCTGAATGTGCCGGCCGCTCCCGCCTGGGCAATGGCGGCCACGGCAGCGGCCTGTTCGTCGTTCAGGGCGGGGGCGACGGAAGGCGGCGGCAGTTCGAGCGGTTGCGGCAGCAGTGCCTTCGGCCGCAGTTCTGCGCGCAGCCAGCCGACGGTCGTCCAGTCCCGCAGCTTGGCGACGGCCTGCCCGTGCAGTTCGACAGCCGCGCTGGTGGACAGCTCGCCATCGCCGGTCAGTGCTTCTGCCAGGCGCATGGCGCCGGACGCACGTTTCGGAACGCTGTCGAGCAACGCGGCCCGCGCCGGTTCAACCATCACGTAGACGGTTTCATTGGCCTGCCGGGCGAGGTTGTCCCAACTGCCCGGCGTGCGCCACAACGGCGGCAGCGCGGGCAACGTCACCTCACCGAGCGCACGGTGGTAGTAACCGGCAGCAAATTCGGCGAGCGCCCGCCATTCGGCGTCGAGCGGCGGCACCCAGTCCAGCACCCGCTCCACATCGCGCAGCTTTTCCAGCGGGACCTCGGTGGTTGCGGCAGTTTCGACCACCAACGCCACCACGCGCCGGTTGCCGAACGGCACCACCACGAGTTGCCCAGGCAGCACGGGTTGCCCGCACCGGTAATCGAACACGGCATCGAGGGGTGTATCGATCACCACACGCGCAATGGCAGCCGACACCTGGGCATCAGAGAACGCGGCGTCGACGAGGGCGGTGGTCATGCTTGGCGCAAACGGTTGAATTGCAAAGAGATTGTTGCGATGCAGCGGCGCATCGTGCACCTGGGAAATGCGTCTTGCCCATCTCACCTTGCCTTCACAGCCATTGCCATGGTCGGTTCAATGTTCAAGTACTACTTGAGGTTTATGCCTTGGCGCCCTGATCGGCGACCGTTTTCCGGCCTATCCACACGGCCTGTGGATAACTTTGTTGAAAAGTCGGCCGCTGCGGCCGCGAAGGCCGGTAGACGCGCCGTTTTTCTAGCTTGCACGATTTACGCGCACGCGGCTTTCTTTCAGAAAAATCAAACACTTATGCGTTGCGTGCACAGAGCCGCCGCTGTTGCGCCGCGGAAAGAATCAGCCGCGACAGCTTTGTGCATAAGTCAAGTCTTGACAGCCCGCTTACGCACCAGAAAGCGCGAAATAAATCGCTTGACACCCCGCTGGGGCCAGATGGGGCCACCGGCACGCGAGTAGTCACTCACCCCTACTGCACCAAAGCGGCGAAGATTCCACCCGTGCCCCCGACTTCACGCACTACTGCGGCACGATTCAAACGCTATCGCACTGCAGCATTGATCTTGATCGTGTTACTTCGCTTTCGACCGCAGCGCGCGGCTGAAGCTGTGCACCTCGTCCACCAGCACCGATACGGCTTCGGGTGGTGTGAACTGCGAGATGCCGTGGCCGAGGTTGAAGATGTGGCCATCGCTGCCGCCGCCGGCTGCATAGTCTTCCAGCACGCGGCGCACTTGCGCGCGGATCGCCTCCGGCTCGGCAAACAGCACGGTCGGGTCCAGGTTGCCTTGCAGGGCGACGCGGCCTGCCGTTCGCTGGCGGGCACGCTGCAGGTTGACGGTCCAGTCCACACCCAGCGCGTCGGCACCGGTCTCGGCCATGGCTTCGAGCCACAGGCCGCCGCCCTTGGTGAAGAGGATGACCGGCACACGCTGGCCGTCGGCGCCGGCGCGAATGCCTTGCACCACGCGCGCCATGTAGGCCAGCGAGAACTCATGGTAGATGCCGTCTGCCAGCGCCCCGCCCCACGTATCGAAAATCTGCACGGCTTGGGCACCGGCATCGATCTGCGCGTTCAGATAGTCGATCACGGCCTGCGCGTTGATCTCCAGGATGCGGTGCATCAGGTCCGGGCGGGCGTAGAGCATCGACTTGACGGTGCGGAAGTCGTCCGAACCGCCGCCTTCGACCATGTAGCAGGCAAGCGTCCACGGGCTGCCCGAGAAGCCGATGAGCGGCACGCGCTGGCGGCCGTCCTGGACGAGCGCACGGCGGATTTCCGCCACGGCGTCAAACACGTATTGAAGCGACGACATGTCCGGCACGGACAGCGCCGCCACATCGGCTTCCGTGCGCACCGGTTTGGCAAAGCGCGGCCCCTCGCCTTGCGCGAACGACAGCCCCAGGCCCATGGCGTCGGGCACGGTCAGGATGTCGGAAAACAGGATTGCCGCGTCCAACGGGTAGCGATCCAGCGGCTGCAACGTCACCTCGGTCGCATACGCCGGCGACTTGGCCAGGCCGAGGAAGCTGCCGGCCCGCGCGCGCGTGGCGTTGTACTCGGGCAGATAGCGGCCCGCCTGGCGCATCAGCCACAGCGGCGTGTAGTCGGTCGGCTGGCGGCGCAGGGCGCGCAGGAAGGTGTCGTTGGCGAGCGGTGCGGACATGGCGATGGACTCTTTGGGAGGGCGCCATTGTAAGGGATGGTGTTTTTATCCCGCCCTGACCCAGGCCAACATGCCGAAGATCACGGCGCGGATATCACGGCACCTTGTGCGTATCGCCCGCACGCTGCGGCGGCAGCTTGATCGCCATCGACTTGAAGTCGGGGCTGGTGGTCAGCGTTCCGTGCACCACACCGCGCGGAATCACGATCAGATCGCCAGCCCTGACCTCGCGCGGCGCGTTGTCGAGCCAGACGGTGGCCGTGCCCGACATCACGTACTGGATCTCGTCGGCGTACGTATGCGTGTGCTTGGCCACGGTGCCGACCTGGACGCCCACGGTGCCGTTGGCCGCCGTGACCAGCGTCTTGGTGCGCAGCGACCCCATCTCGGCGATGACGGGGCCGATCTCGTCCGGCGTCATGCCGCCCATGTTGACGATCTGTGCCGCAAGCGGCGGTGCCGAGGCCGGAGCCGCAGCGGGTTCCGATGCTTGCGCAAACGCGCCGACGCTACCGGCAAAGATGGCGGCAGCAGAAATCGCTCGGATCATGGCAACAGGACGATGGCGATGCATGGTGGCTCCTCCTCAAGACGCGGTCGCCGTCAATGCGCGGCGGTCCGTGGCGCGTTGGTTGGCTCGTTCGTCTGGCGCGCTCGCGGCGATTGTCGCATCGGCATGCGGCCGCGTAGACCTAGGGCGATTCCCGAGAAACCGGGCGCCGCTCCCAAAACGGCTCGCCTATAGTGGACGGCGCCAAGCCCACCACAAAACGACATCACAGGAGACCGGCATGACGCATAAAGGAAGCTGCCACTGCGGCAACGTCGCATTCGAAGTTGATGGGCACCCCGAAAACGCGATGGCGTGCAACTGCTCGATCTGCCAGCGCAAGGGCTCGCTGCTGTGGTTCGTGGCGCGCGACAAGGTGCGGCTGCTCACGCCGGAAGACAACGCAAGCGCCTATCTCTTCCGCAAGCATGTGATCAAGCACCGCTTCTGTCCGACCTGCGGCATCCATCCGTATGCCGAAGGCGTCATGCCCGACGGCACGCCGATGATTGCCGTCAACGTGCGCTGCCTGGAAGACATCGATCTGGCGAGCGTGCCGGTCACCCACTTCGACGGGCGGTCGATGTAGCAACGCGGTGGGCTACAGCCACATCTGCATCACGCGCTCGCCAGCCTCCACCGGCTTGCCGTTCGGCATCCACACCGCGTCCAGCATCGGCCGCACGAGATCGAGTTCGGTCGACATGCCGTCCTGCCGGCCAAAGCGTGCGCTGTTGGCGGCCTGCGCTTCCACGATGCGGCGGTCCTGCTCCGCCACGCGATACAGGAACGGCCAGACGAACCAGCGCACGGCCCAGGCTGGCGCCCAGCGGTTTTCCACATGCAGCGTGGCGAACAGGCGCGTGCGCATCTCGTCTTCGGGCGTGAAGTGCAGCGTGAAATACAGCGCGCTGCCGTTGGCGTAGCGGTATTCGAGCTGGGCGGTGGCGGGCGCAACGATACCGAAATGCGCGCGCTCCATCGTGCGGGGCGATTCGAACAGGCGGTACAGCAGACCGGTTTGCTGCGGCTGGCCGGCGTAGTCGACCTGCAGGCCATCTGCCGATTGGGTGACGGTCACCGTCATCGGCTGGCGCGCGCCATGGCTGCGCACGAGGCCCGGATGGACGAGATGCGTGTGCAGCGGGTCAAGAAAATTCTCCAGCGCATCGGCGGGGCGTGCCTGCCACAGCGTGCTCCACAGAAAGCGGCGGCTGCCGGGCGGCAAGCGCTGCAGGAATGCCGGCAAGGCAGCCGGGGCAGCTTCGCCCGCTGGCCGTGCGCTCATCCAGATCAGCCCGTCGTGCTCGAACACCTGCCACGCATTCACTTGCACAGCGGGCACGGCGGCGCCTGGGCACATGCCCGGCATGGCCGTGCAGCGGCCGTCGGCGCCGAACGTCCACCCGTGGTACTTGCACTGCAGTGTCTCGCCAACGAGCTGGCCGTCGGACAACGGCACATGCCGATGCGGGCAGCGATCGTCCAGCGCGAGCAGGCCACCGGAGGGCAAGCGCGCGAGCACCACGGCACGGCCAAACACGGTCACGCGCATCGGCTTGTCGCGCAGGCGGTGCGCCTCGGCGACGGGATACCAACCGCGCAGCAGCGTGGTGTTCCAGGCAGTCATAACTGAAAGCGTTGCATGATCGGCACGCCGATCCGGGTGGTAAGGGTGCGCAGCACGGCGATGGCGCGACGCGTGGCGGGTGGCAGATGCCGGCAGTAGACGGCGCTCATCTCGATGGCCGGCACGCCGCCGCGCAGGCGCTTGAAATGCGCGGCGCCGGCGCTCAGGTTCAATTCGGCATCGCGCGTGATGGTCAGGCGCAGCACGTGCGCCATCAGCAGACGATACAGCGCGGCCTGCTGCGGCCACGTCGTGTCGTAGCCGACGATGGGCGCGGTCAGCAACGACCCTTGCCCAAACACGCCGACCACCCCGCGCAGCACGCCCTGCGCATCCCGAAAACCCGCGCATTCGAGCAGCCCCGCCGCATGCCACGCGCGAAGAAACGCTGCCGTGTAACGCGGGTTCAGCGCGGAATACTTGTCGAGATAGAGCTGCGCATACAACCGCTCGGCCTGGGCGAAGTCGGTGTCGGTGAAGGCGTCGTGCGGCACGAACGTCAGCGGCGTCGCGTCGATCAGCTTGAGGTCGCGCCGCAGATCGCGACGCAGTTCCGATGCGCGCGACGCACGCTGCAACTGCAGGAACAGATAGACCTGCCGCGTGGGGATCAAATCGAAGCCGGCAGCCGTGGCGGCGCGCAGCCAGTCGGCGTGCTGGATCGTGTTGAGCGAACGCAGCCAGATCGCGCGGTCCGGCCAGCGCTCGCGGCATGTTCGGGCCAGCGCGTCCAGATCGAACGCCGCCGCCGATGGATAGAGGTTCGTACTGACCAGCCAGTTGTTGACGGCCACCGCGCGATCGAGCTGCGCATGCCGCATCCACATATCGGCCAGGCCGATCCCGCCGCGCAGCACCGGACGCAGCATGCGCGGCATCAAGCGCTCGGATTCTTCCGCCGCATAGCGGCCGTATGTGGTAATAGGCGAGCAGACCCAGGCGTTCTCATTCTCGACGGGGTCGGCGCGGTCCTCACTGCCGTTGACGGTCACAGGCAGCGGCAGACCACCGGCCTCCACCACATCGACCTGCGTCACCAAGTTGGCGACGAACGGCTGCGACGCCTGCCCGCGATGCACGTGCAGGAACGCACCGGCCTTGTCGGCAAAGCACGCATGCGGCACCGCACCGGGCGCGTTCATACCTCGGGCAGCGCCTGGCCGTCCCACTCGATGTCTTGCGTGGCGGCTTCGCGCATGTTGCAACGTTGGGCGATGGCCATGCGCGCATACGCGGCGAGATCGCGCACACCACCCCACAGCGGGCCGCGGTCGCCCGGCGTGGCGATGACGTCGGTGGCGGCGCGCCAGTCGTGGCGCCATTGGCGCAGCGTGCCGTGGCGCAACGCATCGAACAGCCCTGCCGATGCCATCACCGCAGCCGCCATGCGCGGCACGCCGGGCGACGGTTCGATGCAGCCGTCGAGCGCGCCGGCCAGCGCGGCGGGCAACGCATCGTCAAGGCCGAACAGGTGGCAACCGCTGGTCGCGCGCGGGTTGCATTCGAGCGGGCTCACGCGGCCGTCGGCCTGCTGGATCCAGTCGAACGAGAGCTGCCCCGTGAAGTCGAGCTTGCGTGCGAAGTTGGCAACGAAGTGACGTACCGCGTCGATGCGCGCAGGCGCGAAGTAGAAGCTCGCGCTGGTCGACATGCGCCAGTCCGGCCGATACAGCGCGTGCGCCACGAGCCGGCCGCGATCCGCGACGCTGTACGAGCAGAACTCCCGGCCTGCTACCAACGTCTGCACCACCCAGGCGCCGAGGTCGGCCAGCGGCGGCGCGTCGTCGGGGATGCCGTTGCGATACAGGCGCACATGCACGCCAAAGCGCGAGAACTCCGGCTTGAGCACGACCGCCCGCCCCGCCGCCCAGGCGCGCGCTTCGTCCAACGTTCGCACCCGCGCGGAGACCGGCACATCGGCCCCGCAATCCTGCGCAAGTTCAAGGAACGTCCATTTGCTGTGCACCGCGCGCAGCTTGTCGAAGTCTTCGGCGAGCACCCGCACGTGATGCGGCAAGTGATGCCGATAGCGCGATACGAAGAAGACTTCCTCGCACGTCGGTACCAGCAGATCGATGGAGCGTTCGCGCACGATGCGCGCGAGGTCGGCCGCAAACTGCGCCGATGCATGGCGCGGCGATGCAATGCGAAAGGTTGCCGAAACCGCCCTGGAGGCACCGCTGATCTGGCACGGAATGCTGTCGGCAATGCAGACCGTCCACCCCTGGTGGGCAAAGCGGCGAGCATGGTCGAGCGCCACGGGCGCGCGGCCACCGAGGATCAGCACATTGGGCATACGGGCGGAGCATTGAGGTCAGGCAACGTCCGCCGAAGGTGAAAGGTGGCGGAGATGTTGCCGGGGCTCCATTCTAGGCAAAGGAGCACCCGGCCCGGGCGCGTTGAAGAGGGGTGCGGCGCGTCAGGTGTTGCGCAGCTTGAACAGCCCGACCGTGCGTGCCAAACCGTGCGCCTGCTCGTTGAGCATCGACGATGCGGCGGTCGACTGTTCCACCAGCGCGGCGTTCTGCTGCGTGGCCTGGTCCATCTCGGCGACGCTGCGATCGATCTGGCTGATACCGGTGCTCTGCTCGTGCATCGCGCCGTCGATCTCGCCGATGATGCGCGCGACCCGCTCGATGCCCTGCACGATTTCCTGCATCGTGGCGCCCGCGGCCTGCACGCGTTGCGCGCCGGTCTTCACGCTGGCTTCCGATGCCTGGATCAGGTCTTTGATTTCGCGGGCGGCCGTGGCGCTGCGTTGCGCCAGCGTGCGGACCTCGCCGGCCACCACGGCAAAGCCGCGGCCGTTCTCGCCGGCGCGGGCGGCTTCCACCGCGGCGTTCAGCGCGAGGATGTTGGTCTGGAACGCAATGCTGTCGATCACGCCGATGATCTCGGTAATGCGTGCCGACGACTTGGCGATCTCGTCCATCGTGCTGACGGCGCTGGAAACCACCTCGCCGCCGCGCGTGGCGGCATTGCTGGCGTCGCTGGCCAGGCGCGTGGCCTGCACGGCCGCATCGGCGGAGTTCTTCACGCTGGTCGTCAGCTCCGTCAACGCGGCAGAGGTTTCCTGCAGGTTGCTGGCCGAAACCTCGGTGCGATTGGAGAGATCACGGTTGCCCGCTTCGATCTCGCCGGTGGCGGATTTCATGCTGTCGACGCTGGCGCGCACTTCCAGCAGCACTTCGCCGATCTTGTCGATGAAGGTGTTGAACGACGCGCTGATCTGCGCGACTTCATCGTTGCCGACCACGGGCAGACGGTGCGTCAGGTCGCCGCCGCCGGAACCGATGGTGTCCATCGCATCGCGCACCTGCGACAGGCGGCGGAACGACTGCGACGTGAAGAACGCGGCGATGCCCACGGCGGCCAGCGTCAGCAGCACCATGGCCACGGCCAGCGCCTTGACGACGTTGCGCAGACCGGCGGTGGCTTCGGCCTTGTCCAGCGCAATCACGAGGTACCAATCGGTGCCCTGCACGGCTTGCGCCTTGAGCAGTTTCGGCGCACCGGCCAGCTCAACCTCCAGCGGCGACGTCGCCTTGGCCAGGTTGCCGAGCGTGTCGGCGGTGAGCGAGGCCGCCACGTCGGTGGCCGGCTTGAGCATCAGTTTTGCATCGGGGTGGGCGATCACCTGGCCATCCTTGGCGACCACGAAGGCGAGGCTCGACGGTGTCGGGTGGACCGCCGCGACCACCTCGCGCACGCCGTCCAGCGGCACGGCGCCGGACAACGCGCCGGTGGTTTCGCCGTTCTTGACGAGCGGCGCCGCAAACGAAACGTACGGCACGCCGGTCGACACGTCGCCGTAGGGCTTGGTGACGAGCAGCTGGCCTGCGGCAATGGCCTGCTTGTACCAGGGGCGGCCGGTCGGATCGTAGTCCTTGGGCGTGGTGGCGCTGGTGGAGATGAAGCTCTTGTCGGTCCAGCCGATCGTGATGATGGGGAAGCCGTTGGCGTCGCCCATGTGCTTGCCGAAGCCTTGCGGGTCGCCATGCTCGATCACGCGTGCGGTGGCCTTGACGGCCTGCGCCTTTGCCGCGACCCATTTGTCGATGGCGAGCGTGTTGCCGCTGGCAATGGCGGCGAGGTTCTGGTCAATCGATTCCATCGTGTTCGAACGCACGATGGAATAGGTAGCCGCGCCGGACAGCGCGAGGGCCCCGACCACGGTGGCCGATGAGATGAGGAGAATTCGGGTGCGGAGAGAGGAGATCATGTTTCTTCTAGGCCAAACGTTTTCCATGAATCTGACTGCGTACGGTATTTGCCGCAGCGCCCTCCAGAACCGACTGCTGGCTGTCGGGGGCCACCCAAGCTGCTACGGCAGTGCGCAGACGAACTTGAGGCGCCAAAACCCCCGTCCCCCCGAAGGGATGGCTGCTATAAAGGAAAACGTTTCGCATCATTGCCCAGGCAATTCACACCTTGAAAACCCAACCCCATGCACGACGCGCTCCACATCGACCCGGCCACCGGCGACATCCGGTTCGCTGACATCCGCATCACCCCGGAAACACGGGCCGACGACCTGCCCCCGCGGTTTGCCGTCGGGCCGGTGCGGCCGGTCAGTGTCGAGGGCAAAGAGGTCTCGTGCCAGTTCGCAACGATGGCCGCGCTGGACGACACCACGCCCGTCACCGTCAGCCTGCGGTTTGAAGCCGATGCGCTCGTCAGCGTATTCGTCGAGCTGGCGCAGCCGGTTTCGTACGACGACATCGGCGTGGTGGAACAACGCCACCGCCGCTGGATCGCCAGCAAACTGGGCAAGGACCCCGGCGGCCTGGCGGACTATCCGTGGGGCAGCGCCGGCGTGGCGCAGGACAAAAGCGGTGGGGTGCACATCTTTCTGCACAACCGCAACAACACCTGGGCGCGTTGAACACGTGGAATAGGTTGTAAGACACCCCGGCATCGGCCCGAATTGCCGCCCCGGCACCGTTTGCAGTACCGTCGCTGGCATTCCCACCGGAGCCGGGAGCCAGCGCCATGGCCGTGCTGTTCACCATCCTGAAGATTGCCGTCGTGCTGGTGCTGGTGTCGTCACTGGCCGAGGCAATCGTGCTGTCGCTGCGGAACGGCTGGGCCAACTACGATTGGAAAGCCGCCGGCGTGTCGGTGGTCGATTTCCTGGTACGCGAGTACCCACTACGCTGGCTGCTGCCGCTGGCGTTCTGGACGCAGGGGCTGGAATGGGTCTACCAGCATCGCCTCTGGACGCTGCCGATGGACCACTGGACGGGCTGGGCCGCGTGCTTTCTCGGCCAGGAGTTCTGCTACTACTGGTACCACCGCGCCGCGCACCGCGTACGCTGGTTCTGGTGCACGCACGCCATCCACCACTCGCCGAACGACCTGAATCTCTCGGCCGCCTACCGCTTCGGCTGGACGGGCCGGTTGACCGGCACCCTCGCCTTCTTTGCGCTGGCGCCGCTGCTGGGTATGCCGCCGCGCATTGTGTTGATGCTGCTGTCGCTCAATCTGCTGTACCAGTTCTGGATCCACGCCACGTGGATTCCCCGCCTGGGGCCGCTGGAATGGGTGCTGAATACGCCCTCGGCGCACCGCGTGCATCACGCGTCCAACCTCGAATACCTGGATGGCAACTACGGCGGCGTGCTGATCGTGTTCGACCGGCTGTTCGGCACCTACATCCCCGAACGCAAAGACGTGCCCTGCCGCTACGGCCTCGTGCACCCGATGCGCACGTACAACCTGCTGGTGATCGAATTCGCGCACTGGCGCGCGCTCTGGCAAGACCTCAAGACGGCTCGCTCGGCCGGCGAAGTGTTTGGCTACCTCTTCCGCCCGCCCGGCTGGCGGCCCGATGGCAACGGTGAAACGACGGAGGATCTGCGTCGCCGCGCCGCGCTCATTCCTGGCGAGCCCGCCGTCGCCCCGGCGGTTGCTGCGAACTGAACTACGGCAAGCGCAGCGTCTGCGCCAAGTGGCCATATACCACGGCAATCCGCCGCAAGTGGCGCGATTCCGGATGCGTCAGCAGCCACAGTTCCGACTGATTGGCGTCCTGCAGATCCCGCAGCGACACCAGATCGCTGCGCGCCTGCGCCATCACCAGGGGCAGGATGCCGACGCCCACGCCCATCGCCACCATCTCGGCCGCAATCTGCAGGCTGTTGACGAAGTACGTGGGCATGACCTTGGGGAAATGCCGTTTGCGCCAACTGACCGACGGGTGATCCGGAATGGCATCGTCAACGGCCACCCACGGCGTGCGGCCCGCTTCGACATCGGCGTAGGTGATGCCGCTGGTGCGCCCGGCGTATAGCCCCACGCGAATCGATCCGATGTGTTTGCCCACCAGATGCTGCGGCGGACGGCGCGTGGCCCGCACGGCAATGTCGGCATCGCGCCGGGTCAGGCTGGCCAGCTCGTTGCTCACACGGAGGTCGTAGCTCAGGTTCGGATGCTCTGCCTGCAGCAACTTCAACGCGGGCGCGACCATGCCGACGAGGATCGTGTCCGTGGTGGTGATGCGCACGGTGCCTGACACCTGGTCCGGCACGGCATGTACCGCCGATCGCGCGGCCTCCAGGGCCGACTCCACCTGCTCGGCCTGTTCCGCCAGCGCGTGTGCCAGGTCGCCCGCCAGATAGCCCGTGCGGGAGCGCGCAAACAGCGTGGCGCCCAGCCCGCGCTCGATGCGCTGCAACGACCGGAACACCGTGGACGCATCCACCCCAAGCCGTTCACCGGCCGCCGCCAGCGTGCCGGTGCGCACCATCGCCAGCACGATCTCCAGGTCTGCCGCGCTCAATCGGTATTGCGTTTGTGCAAGCATGATTTGCTGCTCCGCCTATTTCATTGGCACTGGCGCAATCCTACAGTGTCGTCACCGCCGCCGTTGGCGGCTTTCCCAACCTGTTCACGAGACCCAGACCATGAAGCTCTATTACTCCGCCGGTGCCTGCTCGCTGGCCGTCCATATCGCCCTGCGCGAAGTCGGTGCGCAGTTTGACCTGACCGCCGTCGACCTAGCCAAGCACCTCACCGCTGATGGCACGGATTTCTACACGATCTCGCCGCGCGGTTACGTGCCGCTGCTGGAGCTGGCCGACGGCTCGCGCCACACCGAAGGCGCCGCGCTGCTGCAGTACGTGGCCGACCTCGACCCGACGCAGGCGTTGATCGGCAAGCCGGGCAGCGCGCGCCGCCTGGCTGTGATCGAATGGCTCACCTTCGTCAGCACGGAGCTGCACAAAGGTTTCGGCCCGCTCTGGTACAAGGACACGCCGGAAGCCACCCGCCAGGGCGCCAAGGACAAGCTGGCCAAGCGCTTTGCCGAACTCGACGCACGCTTCGCCAAACAGCCATACCTGGCCGACACCTACAGCGTGGCCGACGCCTATGCCTTTACGGTGCTGAACTGGACGAACGTCCTGTCGCTGCCGATGGGCGCGTATCCGAATGTGCAGGCGTATATGGCCCGCGTGGCTGCGCGGCCGCACGTGATCGAAGCGTTGACGGCCGAAGGCTTGATCAAGGCTGACGCAGCCAGCGCTGTCGCCTAACGGGTAGCCGGGATCGGCGGCGCCTAAACAAAACCGCCGATCCCACCCCCTACTCCGCCCAACGTTTGCGGAACGTCTTACAACACATCCCCATGTTGTAGATAGGCTCTATCTGCGGGGCACGGCGCGTTGTCACACGGGCGTCGCTACAATCCCACGCTTTGCGTCTTCTGCAGTCCGCAGGTCTCCCATGTTCAAGCACGTTGTTTTCGCCCTGGCCGTTGCGGCTGCGGGCATGCCGGTTCTCGCGCGCGCGGAAGTGCACGGCGCGGGTTCGACCGCCGCTGCGCCGGTCTATCGCGTCTGGGCGGCGGGATACGCCGCATCGTCGGGCGTGACGCTGAGCTACGACGCGGTGGGCTCGGGGGAAGGCCTCAAGCGCATTCGCGCAGGCGCCGTGGATTTCGGTGCGTCCGACGTGCCGCTCTCCAGCGCAGAGGCCGCCAAGGCGGGCCTCGTCTGCGTGCCGTCGGTCGTGACGGGTGCGGTGCCGTTTGTGAACGTGCCGGGCGTGCCGCGCGGTCAGCTCAAATTGACGGGCGAACTGCTGGCGCAGATCTTCCTCGGCAAGGTCGAGAGCTGGGATGCGCCCGAGCTGCGCGCGCTGAACCCGGGCGTGACGCTGCCCAAGCTGAAGATCCATCCCGTCGTGCGCGCCGATGGTTCGGGCACGACGTACCACTTCACCGATTACCTGAGCGCCGTCAGCGCCGACTGGAAAAGCGCGTACGGCACCAAGTCGACGATCAACTGGCCGGCAGGCTTCACCGCCGCAAAGGGCAGCGGCGACGTGGTCAAGGCGGTGCAGGCCACGCCGGGCGCCATCGGTTATGTCGATTACAACTACATCCTCGACAACGATCTGAGCGGCGTGCAGTTGCGCAACGCGGCGGGCCGCTTCGTCGGCGCACAGGTAAGCGGCTTCCGCGAGGCCGTGACGCAAAGCGCGTGGAACCGCAAGGGCGATTTCACGGCGCCGCTGGTCAACCTGCCGGGCGCGGAGACGTGGCCGATCACCATGGGCACCTTCATCGTCGTGCCGGCAGTCAGCGCGTCGGGCCCGCGCACGCTGGCTGCGCTGAAGTTTTTGACGTGGGGTTACTTCCACGGCGACGAGCTGGCCGCGCGCGCGAAGTTCGTGCCGCTGCCCGAGCGCGTGCAGGCCATTGCGTATCGTGAACTGGCGCGCGTGACCGATACGTCGGGCGCCGCCATCGGCCTGCAGAGCATGCCTGCAAACTGGGGCAAATGATCTTTGCCGGTGCAGTGTCTGCACGGGCAACAGCACCGTTTTGATGCCGCGCAGGTGGTCTGCTGAAAGCTTTGCAACAAGGCTGGATTGTTCTGACGCGTTTCCTATAGTGGTCACTCGCCGCGCAAGTCAGCCCCGCGCGTCACTGCCAAAGCCACGACGGGAAGCAAACATGGGTACCGCCATCGCAGACCAGGACGAGCAGATCCGCCAGATTGCACAGGACACCGGCGCACCGGCCGATCTCGTCCGCGAGCAGTACATGCAGACCATGCGCACATTGGCAGCCGACGCCCGCGTGCAGGATTACCTCTCGCTGTTTGTCACACGCCGCGTGCTGGCCGCGTTCCGCCCGCGCCGCACGCCGACGCGTTAGCCCTGCCCCCGCTTATTCCTCGCTGATCATCCCGACGAATGCATGCGCCGCGCGGCGCATCCATTCACGTGCGCGCTCGGCTTCGAACTGCATACGCGCAAAGCCGTGCGTCATGCCCGACGCCTCGATGGTGATGACCTGCGCGCCGTGCTGCACGAGGTAGTCGGCGTATTGCAGGCCGTCGTCGCGCAGCACGTCGTGCGCCGCCACGATGACGACGGTGTCGGGCGGCGTATAGGCCGGTGGGCGTGCCATCAGGAAGATGCGGGGGTCCTGCTCGGCGAGCGGCTTAGCCAGGGCTTCGGCACCGATGTATTTCTCCCAGTACCAGCGCATTTCATCGCGCGTGAGGCCCGGGCCTTGTGCAAACGCGTTGTAGCTCTCGCTGCCGAAAGCCGGCGTGGTGACGGGGTACAGCAGAAACTGCGCATTGACGAGGCCGGGGCGCATGCCCTGCGCGGCCTGCACCGCAAGATGGCCGCCCGCGCTGTCGCCGCCAACCGCCAGGAAGTCCGGATCGAAGCCGAGGTACACGCGCTGCTCGGCCAGGTACGCCAGCGCGTCGCGGGCATCGTCGGCCGGCACGGGAAATGGATGCTCAGGCGCGAGGCGGTAATCGACACTCACCACGGCGCAGCCCGTGTCTTGCGCCACCAATGCGGCGAGCATGCGATGCGTTGTGCGCGGCGCGCCCACGACCCATCCGCCGCCGTGAAACCACACCAGCAAACGCGGCGTTGCCACACCCTTCGGACGAAAGACGATGGCGTCGAGCGTGCGCCCGGCAAGCGGCAGGCTCAGGTCTGAAACTTCAACGCCGTCGGGATCGGTGCGATCGGACACAGCCGCAATCGCTTCGAAGCGCGCGCGTTGCGCGGCTGCGTCTTCAGGCGGCGGCAAGGCGCCGAACTGTTCGGCAAGGCGTTGGTAGAACTGCAGGATTTGCGGATCGACGGCCATAATGTAAGCGGGATGCGATGACCGCGGGAGTGTAGCGCGTCGCGCTGGCTTGAAGCCTTTGACAGGTCGGGACGCCGCGCCACCACGTTTGTCACAGGGCCTTGGGGGCCGACCTTTATTTTTGCTCGGCGATGCCGAGTCGCCAGTGCTCGATCTTTGTGCAGCGGTCTTGCACGGCCGGAATGCCGGCGTTGCGCGCGACGGCCATCGCCTCGTCATTCACGATGCCGAGCTGCACCCAGATGCCGCCCACGCCCAGCGTCACGGCTTCCTGCACAACAGGCAGGACCTGTTCCGAGCGGCGGAAGATATCGACGAGGTCGATGCGCTGGCCGGCGGCGGCCAGCGTAGTTGCGGCTTCGGTGAGCGTGGCATAGCAGGGCTCGCCGAGCACGTCTTCGCCGGCGTGCTGCGGGTTGACCGGCACGATGCGATAACCGGCCTGCTGCAGATAGCGCGCCACGTCATAGCTGGGCCGGGTCGGACGCGGCGACAGCCCGACCACGGCGATGGTCTTGGCCGACAACAGCCGGCGCATGGTGGCTTGCTCATCGACGTAGGAAAGATTGGCGGACATGGTTGGCAATGCAGTGGCGATCAGGTTGTGGGCCGCTTGCATGCGGCGCCGAGGTCATCGATGCGCACCGCAGCACGGAACGCGCCCGACGAATACGGTCCCACTTCATACGGCCCGTAGTGCACGACGATGCGGTCTCCTTGCAGCGTAAACGGAAACGCGGCGTTACGCAGGTCCTTCTCCTTGAGTGCGCCGCGCGGTGCATCGGGCGCGCCTTCGCGCTTGAGCGCATCGACAATCTGCGTATTGAAGCTCTGCAGGCAGGCGGATGTGGGGTTCAGCACATCGGCCAGGGCGATCGGCTGAAAGCCCTGCGCGCCGCGTCGCCAGTTGCCGGCGGTGAAGCTGTAGTTGCCATGCGCGCCGCCGCTGTAAGCCCACACCATGCGCAAGAGGCTGATGGTGTCGCCCAGGCCGACGGCGCTGATGCGGATGACGCATTCCGTGTCGAACTGGTCGCACTTGCGCACGCGCAGCGATTGGATGAGCGCGTCGGTGGCCGCGTCGCCCGTCACCGGATAGCGTTCGGTCAGTTTGGCCTGGCCGGAGGCGGCCGTGGCCTCCTGATAGCGCGCCAGCCGCTTGAGCGTAAAAGGCTGACTGCGGCCACCGTCGCTCCAGGTACCGGTGGCAGTGGCACCGTCGCCTGAGAGCGCACCGGAGAGCGTCCCGCCTTCGCGCACGACGGACTGGCCGGCCGCGTCGAGCGCTTCTGCGCGCTCGCGCCACACGAAGCGACGTTCGGGCGCGTTGCGGCCCTCGACGGTCCAGAAGGCGCGGCCCTGGGGGCGATCATCGTAGGCTTCGCCGGTGAGCGTGTCGGCCACCGGGTCTTTGTCTTTGTCCTGCTCTTTGGGCGGTGCGTCGTACACGTTCAGCCAGACGTTCCAGCCGGGGCCGTCTGGGCCCTTGCCCACCGTGCCCTGCCAGAAACTGCCGGCCAGTCGCTCGTGCTGCTCTTTCGTTTTTGCAAGAGGGGCAGTTGGTGCAGAAGCAACAGGTGCGGAGGCTGGCGGCGCACTCGCGGAGGTTGCAGGCGCAGCAGCGGCCGCTTCAGTGCCGCCCTGTGCGGCTCCGACCCCGCCAAGTGCCCCCATCAACGTAACAAAAACGCCCGCCCTCACCGACCTCTGCAACACATGGTGCATCGCATGCCTGTGCATGCCTCCCTCCTATCAACCCGACACCCCAGACTAGGACACACACCGCTGGTTCGCCGTTTTCCAAGCCCAGTCTGCCTGAGCGGCAAACCGGTGGGACTGTGCAGGTGCAGCAGGCGTTCCCTGAAAACGTCTGTGAAGCGATTTTGGGCTCACACCGAGCGGCCTTTACCGCGCTTGCATTCGATTGCAATCCGACACACTTTGTTACGCCTCAGGGCCACCCCGTCACCCACAATGCCTTCGCACCTCAGCGTTTGTGTCCAAATGTTGTGCGCCAGATTCGGCCCTGGATGACCCATCCGCCCAGCGCGCTCGTGACGACCCCGCTCCCAGTGCAAAGTTACCCCCTCCTTTCGAATTGACCCCTCGAAGGGATTTCCCGTCCGCGCGGTGCTCCCCGGCCCGCGCGCTTTTTTTTTGCCTGCGCAATTCGCGCGCCTCCCTGCCTCGCCCTCGACTGCCCACCCGGAGAAACACGCTCTTACAAAGGCAAGTCGACCCCTCGGCGCCTGCCGCGTTAAATGGAGACATCCACGCGGCGCAGGCCGCTATAAAAACGAGGGCTCATCATGTCCAAGGCTTCCCGTCGTTCCGCTCTCTCCGGTGTGCGGCTGCCACATGTGTTGCGCGCCGTAGGCGTTGCCGCCGTATTGCTCGTCTGCGGTGCGCAAGCCGCGATGGCCGCCGACCCGGCTTCGCGGGTGGCGCGGCTGTCGGACTTTTCGGGCACGGTGAGCTTCGCGCCCGCGGGTTCCGACGACTGGGCCGGCGCCTCGCTCAACCGCCCGCTCACCACGGGTGACCGCCTGTGGTCCGACCAGGGCAGCCACAGCGAACTCCATGTCGGCTCAACAGCGCTGCGCCTGGGCCAAAACACCGGCGCCACGCTCGTCGACTTGGACGACCGCAATACGCAAGTGAAGCTCACACAAGGCGCGCTGTCGGTTCGCGTACGCTCGCTGCCGCCCGACCAGACCATCGAGATCGATACGCCGAACCTGGCGTTCACACCGCAGGCGCCGGGCGAATATCGTCTCGACGTCGCACCCGACGGCTCAAGCACGACCGTGACCGTCTGGCGTGGTCAGGGCACGGCCTACGGCGATGACCGCTCTACGCCGCTGGGCGCCGGGCAGCAAATCCGTTTTGGCGGCACGGACCTCGCCGAAGTGGGCGGCACCGACAACCCGGGCCGCGACGCCTTCGACCGCTGGGCCGAATCGCGCGATGCCCGCGAAGACGCTTCCGTGTCTGCCCGCTACGTCGGCCGCGAAATGACCGGCTACGAAGCCCTCGACGACAACGGCACATGGCGTGAAGAAGACGGCTACGGCGCCGTGTGGGTACCACGCGCCGTGCCCGCCGGCTGGGCACCGTATCGCACGGGCCATTGGGCCTGGGTGGCGCCGTGGGGCTGGACGTGGGTCGATGACGCGCCGTGGGGGTTCGCCCCCTTCCACTACGGCCGCTGGGCGTACGTCGGCACGACGTGGTGCTGGGTGCCGGGGCCGGTGGTACCGCGGCCGGTGTATGCCCCGGCGCTGGTCGGTTTCGTGGGCGGCGGAGGCGGCGGCGGAGTGAGCTGGGGGATCAACATCTCGATCGGCTCGCCGGGTGTGGCGTGGTTCCCGCTCGCTCCGGGCGAAGCGTATCGCCCTGTGTATGCGGCCAGCCCGACCTACGTAACGAACATCAACCGCACGGTGGTGGTGAACAACGTCACGGTCAACAAGACGATCATCAACAACACCAACGTGACCAACATCCGAAACGTGAATCGGGTGACGTACGTCAACGCCAACAACCCCGCCGCGCTGACGGCCGTGCCTGCCAAGACGTTCGTCAACGGCCAGCCGGTCGGCCCCGCGATGACGCATCTGCGGCCGGAGCAATTGCGCGCGCAGATGGCGCATGCGCAGTTTGTTTCGACACCAGCGCTGGCCCCGGTGCGCGCCAGCCTCGTGGGCGCTGCAGCCAACGGCGGACCGCATCAGTTGCCGCCGCAGCAGGTGTTTGCACGTCAGGCGATCGCGGTACGCGCACCCGCCGCGCCGGCGGGCGGGCACGATGCGTTGGCAGAGCGGTTCCGCTCACAGGGCGGTGCGCTGCCGGGCGCTGGCCCTGCCTGGACGGGCGGCAACGTGAGCCCGCGCATCACGCCCGTGCGAGGTCAAGCCAGTGCCGGAATGCCGCCCGCTCCCGTAGCTGCGCAGGCAGCGGGGCTCCGTTTGAGTCGCGCCGCGCAGAATGGGCAGAGTGGGCCTGCACGCGCCGGCGGCGAGCCTGGCCGACCGCCGGAGCAGCACGGTGCGAACGGGCCACAAGGTTTGATCGGCTCGCCGAACCCGCAAGGTGCGCAGCCACAGCACGGCGGCCAGCCGGGGCCGGCTCCGCAGGCGCTGATGGCGCCGGGCTCCATCAATCGTCCGCGCCCGCAGCCGGGCGCCGCTGCACCGCAGGAGCGCCCTGCCCAACTGCAGACCGCGCAGGCACCGCAAGGCCCGGCCGGCATGACGACACGCCCACCGCAACGCGAAGGTGCACCCGGTACGCCGCGTGATGAACGCCACGCTTTTGAGCCGCGCCCTCAACTGCCGCAAGCGCCGCAACCTCAGCCTCAGCTTCAACCGCAGCGCGGTGGCCAGGAGCCGAATCGTTTCAACGGCAATCCGGCAGCGACCCTGCAGGAGCACCCGCACAACGAGCCCCCGCAGATGCGCGTGCCCCACGAGCCGGAGCAGCGCCGGCCGGAGCCGCGCATGGAAGCCCCGCGCCCTGCACCGCAACCGCACGTCGAGATGCGCGCGCCGCAACCTCAACCACGTCCGCCTGAAGCGCGTCCGCCACAACCTCAACCACAGGCCCAACCGCCGCGGCAGGAACACCACGAAGCCCAACCGCATCCACAGGCCCATCGCGGTGAAGAGAAGCGCGAAGGCGAGCACCGCTGAGCAGGCGCCTCGCCCGTTCATAGGCAAAAAAAAAGCAGCCCTTCGGGGCTGCTTTTTCGTCTGCGCCGGCCAGTGACACCCGCCGGCACATACTTGCCTTAGCGCTTGCGACGCAGGCGCGCGATCGCCGCCAACTGCGCAGCGGCCACGGCCAGTTCACCTTGCGCACGGGCCAGATCCAGGTCGCTGCTCTGGTTCTGCAGCGCCTCTTCGGCCGCACGCTTGGCTTCGTTCGCCTTGGCTTCGTCCAGGTCGTGACCGCGGATTGCGGTATCGGCCAGCACGGTCACCTTCTTCGGCTGCACTTCGAGAATGCCACCGGCAACGAACACGAACTCTTCGCCGCCATCTTCCTTCTCGATGCGCACGGCGCCCGGCTTGATGCGCGTGATCAGCGGCGTGTGGCCGGGCAGAATGCCCAGCTCGCCGGCTTCACCAGGCAGCGCCACGAACTTGGCATTGCCGGAGAAGATCTCGTGCTCGGCGCTGACGACGTCTACATGAATGGTTGCCATCTCGATTCCTTTGCTCAGAAAAGCGGCTCCCTGAAGGGGCTTCAGGAAGCCAGTACTGGCGCCGGCTTACGCACGGTGCCAGACGTTGCTCTTACTGGAGCTTCTTGGCCTTCTCGAAGGCTTCGTCGATCGAGCCGACCATGTAGAACGCCTGTTCCGGCAGGTGATCGCACTCGCCGTCCACCAGCATCTTGAAGCCGCGGATGGTTTCCTTCAGCGGCACGTACTTGCCCGGCGAACCCGTGAACACTTCTGCAACGTGGAACGGCTGCGACAGGAAACGCTGGATCTTACGGGCGCGGCCCACAGCCAGCTTGTCTTCCGGCGACAGTTCGTCCATGCCCAGAATCGCGATGATGTCGCGCAGTTCCTTGTAGCGCTGCAGCGTCTTCTTCACGCGGTCGGCGACTTCGTAGTGCTCCTGGCCGACCACTTGCGGGTCGAGCTGGCGCGACGTCGAGTCGAGCGGATCCACTGCGGGGTAGATACCCAGTGCAGCGATGTCACGCGACAGCACAACGGTCGAGTCCAGGTGCAGGAAGGTCGTTGCCGGCGACGGGTCGGTCAAGTCATCGGCAGGCACGTACACGGCCTGGATCGACGTGATCGAGCCAGTCTTGGTCGACGTAATACGTTCCTGCAGCTTGCCCATTTCTTCAGCCAGCGTCGGCTGATAGCCCACGGCGGAAGGCATACGGCCCAGCAGTGCCGACACTTCGGTACCGGCCAGCGTGTAGCGGTAGATGTTGTCGACGAAGAACAGGATGTCACGGCCTTCGTCGCGGAAGCGCTCGGCCATCGTCAGGCCGGTCAGCGCCACGCGCAGACGGTTGCCCGGCGGCTCGTTCATCTGGCCGAACACCATGGCCACCTTGTCGAGCACGTTGGAGTCCTTCATTTCGTGGTAGAAGTCGTTGCCCTCACGGGTACGCTCGCCCACGCCAGCAAACACCGACAAGCCCGAGTGCTGCTTCGCGATGTTGTTGATCAGCTCCATCATGTTCACGGTCTTGCCGACGCCGGCGCCACCGAACAGACCCACCTTACCGCCCTTGGCGAACGGGCAGACCAGGT
Source organism: Ralstonia sp. 1138 (assembly GCF_040544795.1). Taxonomy (NCBI): domain Bacteria; kingdom Pseudomonadati; phylum Pseudomonadota; class Betaproteobacteria; order Burkholderiales; family Burkholderiaceae; genus Ralstonia; species Ralstonia sp. 1138. The sequence goes on from NZ_JBEPKQ010000002.1 coordinate 230,635, forward strand.
CGATCACCTTGATGCCGGTTTCCAGCAGGTCCACCGACGGCGACAGTTCGTCGAACTTCGGGGCCTTCTGGTGAATGGCGCGCTTCTCGTCGGACGCGATCGGACCCGCTTCGTCGATCGGGCGACCCAGCACGTCCATGATGCGGCCCAGCGTGCCGTGACCGACGGGCACCGAGATCGGTGCACCGGTGGTCGCCACGCGCATGCCGCGACGCAGACCGTCGGACGAGCCCAGCGCAATGGTACGCACCACGCCGTCGCCCAGCTGTTGTTGCACTTCGAAGGTCAGGCCCTTCTCGGCGAACGAAGCGTCGTTGCTGTCGTCCAGCACCAGCGCGTCGTAGACCTTCGGCATCGCGTCGCGCGGGAACTGAATGTCCACCACGGCGCCGATGCACTGCACGATATTTCCGTTTGCGATACTCATTTGTATCTCCAATAACTTGATTCTTTGCCGTGGCTATCAGACTGCAGCTGCGCCGCTGACGATCTCGGACAGTTCCTTCGTGATCGCTGCCTGACGGGTCTTGTTGTAGACCAGTTGCAGTTCGCCGATCACGTTCTTCGCGTTGTCCGAAGCCGCCTTCATCGCCACCATCCGGGCCGATTGCTCGGACGCCATGTTCTCGGCCACCGCCTGGTACACCAGCGCCTCGACGTAGCGGATCAGCAGCTCGTCGACCACCGTTTGCGCGTCCGGCTCGTAGATGTAGTCCCACGAGTAGGCCTGCTTCTCGGCGTCAGTCTGCGCGAGCTTGTCGGCGGTCAGCGGCAGCAGCTGCTCGACCACCGGCTCCTGCTTCATCGTGTTGATGAAGCGGGTGTACGCGAGGTACACGGCATCGATCTGGCCTGCGTTGAACGCGTCCAGCTGCACCTTGATCGCACCGATCAGCTTTTCCAGATGCGGCGTGTCGCCCAGATGCACGACGTTCGAGACGACCTTGGCACCGACGCGGCCCAGGAACTGCATGCCCTTGGTACCGATGGCGGTGGTTTGCGTCTCGACGCCCTTGTTCTGCAGATCGCGCAGTTGGGTGGTGACGGCACGCAGCACGTTGGTGTTCAAGCCACCGCACAGGCCCTTGTCCGTCGTCACCACGATCAGGCCGGCACGCTTGATGTCGCGCGCCACCATGAACGGGTGCTTGTACTCCGGATTGGCCAGTGCCATGTGCGCAGCCACGTTGCGGATCTTCTCGGCGTACGGGCGGGCTGCACGCATCCGTTCCTGCGCCTTGCGCATCTTGGATGCGGCGACCATTTCCATCGCCTTGGTGATCTTGCGCGTGTTTTGCACGCTCTTGATCTTGGTGCGGATTTCTTTTGTTCCGGCCATTTCTTCCTCTCCGTTCAAACCTGGTCACGCAGGCTACGCGTGACCAGTTTCGGGAATGACGCGGTTAGAACGCGGCGGACTTCTTGAAATCCTCGATCGCGGCACGCAGGGCGGCCTCATCTTCCTTCGACAGATCCTTCGTATCTTCGATGCGGTTGATGAGATCGGCGTACTTCGTCTTCAGCGTGTCGTGCAGGCCCTTTTCGAAAGCCAGGATGTCCTTCACGTCCACGTTGTCGAGGAAGCCGTTGTTGGCTGCGTACAGCGACGCGGCCAGCTGCCACACTTGCAGCGGCTGGTATTGCGGCTGCTTGAGCAGTTCGGTCACGCGGCGGCCGCGCTCGAGCTGCTTGCGGGTCGCTTCGTCCAGGTCGGAAGCAAACTGCGCGAACGCAGCCAGTTCACGATACTGAGCCAAGTCGGTACGGATACCGCCCGACAGCTTCTTGATGACCTTGGTCTGAGCAGCACCACCCACACGCGACACCGAAATACCGGCGTTGATTGCGGGGCGCACACCGGCGTTGAACAGGTCGGTTTCCAGGAAGATCTGGCCGTCGGTAATCGAGATCACGTTGGTCGGAACGAAGGCGGACACGTCGCCGGCCTGCGTTTCGATCACGGGCAGTGCGGTCAGCGAACCGGTCTTGCCCTTGACTTCACCGTTGGTGATCTTCTCGATGTGATCGGCGTTCACGCGTGCAGCGCGCTCCAGCAGACGCGAGTGCAGGTAGAACACGTCACCGGGGTAAGCTTCGCGGCCAGGCGGGCGGCGCAGCAGCAGCGAAACCTGACGGTAGGCCCAAGCTTGCTTGGTCAGATCGTCATACACGATCAGGGCGTCTTCGCCGCGGTCGCGGAAGTATTCGCCCATCGTGCAGCCGGCATAGGCCGACAGGTACTGCATAGCAGCGGAGTCCGAAGCAGCAGCAGCCACCACGATCGTGTATTCCAGCGCGCCGTGCTCTTCGAGCTTGCGCACCACGTTGGCGATCGTCGAAGCCTTCTGGCCGATTGCCACGTACACGCAGAAGATGCCCTTGCCCTTCTGGTTGATGATGGCGTCGACTGCAACGGCGGTCTTGCCGGTCTGGCGGTCGCCAATGATCAGCTCACGCTGACCACGGCCGATCGGCACCATTGCGTCGATCGACTTCAGACCGGTCTGCACCGGCTGGCTCACCGATTGACGTGCGATCACGCCCGGAGCGACCTTTTCGATCACGTCCGTCTTCTTGGCGTTGATCGGGCCCTTGCCGTCGATCGGCTGGCCCAGTGCGTTGACCACGCGGCCCAGCAGTTCCGGGCCAACCGGCACTTCCAGAATGCGGCCCGTGCACTTGACTTCGTCGCCTTCGGAAATGTGCTCGTACTCACCCAGCACCACAGCGCCGACGGAGTCGCGCTCGAGGTTCAGCGCGAGGCCGAACGTGTTGCCCGGGAATTCCAGCATTTCGCCTTGCATCACGCCCGACAGGCCATGAATGCGGCAGATACCGTCCGTCACGGAGATGACCGTGCCGGTGTTCTTTGCGTCAGCGCCAGCCTTCAAGCCCTCGATACGGGTCTTGATCAGGTCGCTGATCTCGGAGGGGTTCAGTTGCATCGAATGCTCCTAATTCTTCAATCTGTCTGCGGGCGCGATATCGTCGATTGCATCGGCGCCTCGCGAAACAGCATTACGCGGCGGTCAGCGCAGACTGCATCTGCGTCAGGCGCGCGCGCACCGAGGTGTCGAGCACTTCGTCGCCAATCTGCACACGCACGCCGCCGATCAACGAGGGATCGACGCTCACGTGAGCCTGCAGCTTCTTGCCGAACTTGCGTTCGAGCGTGGCGACCAGTTCGGTCAGGGGCGCGCCCTCAAGCGGGAACGCACTGGTGATCTCGACGTCGGCGGCGCCTTCGCTGGCATTCCGCAGCACATGGAATTGCGCGGCAATTTCCGGCAGCAGCGACAGGCGCTTGTTGGCCACCAGCAGGCCAACCAGTTCCTTCGCCTCATGCGAAACCGGAGATTTCAGCGCCGACAGGAAGATCCCCGCCACATCGGCTTTGGAGAGCTTCGGATCATCGGCGATTGCCTTCATGTCAGGCACGGCGGCAATTTGCCCCATTTCCGACACAAGCTCAGACCATGCACCCAGATTGCCGGCCTTCGCCACGCGGAACAGCGCCTCTGCGTACGGACGGGCAACGGTTGCGAGTTCTGCCATGATTACAGCTCAGCCTTGAGTTGATTGAGCAGATCGGCGTGGACCTGCGCATTGACTTCACGCTTGAGGATCTGCTCGGCACCCTTGACGGCCAGCGTGGCAACCTGGTCGCGCAGCGATTCACGCGCGCGCACGGTTTGCTGCTCGGCTTCGGCCTTGGCTTGCGCGATGATGCGCGCGGCTTCGGCTTGGGCGTTTTGCTTGATCTCTTCGGCGCTCATCTGGGCACGCTTTTCAGCGTCCGCGATGCGTTGCGCGCCTTCATTGCGCGCTTCGGTCAGTGCCTGCTCGACCCGCTTGTTGGCCAGCTCCAGCTCGGCCTTGCCCTTATCGGCAGCGGCCAGGCCATCGGCGATTTTCTTCGCGCGTTCGTCGAGCGCCTTCACCAGGGGCGGCCAAATGAATTTGGCAACAACCCACCACAGGATGAAGAACACGACCATCTGCGCGACGAGTGTGGCGTTCAGGTTCATGGTGTGTTCCTTTCGGTATTGAGACTACGGATCAATGCACGAAGCGGCGAGGGTCACGCGGAGCGTTCACCCAGGCCGCCTCCGGCATCATGCAGACCGAAAAGAATTACTTGATGACCGACAGCAGCGGGTTGGCGAACGCGAACAGCATGGCCACACCAACACCGATCAGGAATGCCGCGTCGATCAGGCCAGCCAGCAGGAACATCTTCGTTTGCAGCGGGTTCATCAGTTCAGGCTGACGTGCGCAGGCTTCGATGTACTTGCCGCCCATCAGTGCGATGCCGAGGCAGGCGCCGATAGCACCCAGGCCGATGATGATGCCGATACCGATGGCGGTCAGACCTTGGATGTTGGCGAGAAATGCTTGCATGATGACTCCCTTTTACGTGAAAGACTAAGAACTTGAGAACTTGGAAAAATCAAACGGAACCGGAGAACCTGAACCGCAACTACTTAGTGGTGCTCATGTGCCTGGCCGATATACACCAGCGTCAGCATCATGAAGATGAAGGCTTGCAGCAGCACGATCAGGATGTGGAAGATCGCCCACACTGCGCCAGCCACCACGTGACCCACGAAACCCAGCGCCGACGTGTCAGCACCGAACGTCCAGACCGAGCCAAGCAGCGCGATCAGCAGGAACACCAGTTCGCCCGCGTACATGTTGCCGAACAACCGCATGCCCAGCGACACAGCCTTGGCGAGGAATTCAATGATGTTGAGGATCAGGTTGAACGGCGCGAGATACCACTTGGCGCCGAACGGGGCCGACAGCAGCTCGTGCGCGAAGCCGCCCGTGCCCTTGATCTTGAAGCTGTAGTAAATCATCAGGATCAGCACGGCGAACGACATGCCGAACGTACCGTTCAGATCGGCCGTGGCCACCGCGCGGTGGTGCGGCACGTGCACACCGAAGGTACCGAGGAGGTGGTTGACGCCCGTGACCCAGTCCACCGGGATCAAGTCGACCGCGTTCATCAGCGTGACCCACACGAAGACCATCAGCGCCAGCGGAGCGATCCAGGAACGATCGCCGTGGATGATGCCCTTGGCTTGGTCATCGACCATCTCGACGACGAGTTCAACGAAAGCCTGGAAGCGGCCCGGAACGCCGGCGGTAACGCGACGTGCAGCGATGCCCAGGAAGATGATGCCGATCAGGCCCATCAACACGGACCAGAACATCGTGTCCCAGTTGATGACGGAGAAGTCGACGACGGAGGCCTGTTTGCCGCCGATGCTATTGAAATTCTGCAAATGCTCCGCGATATACGCGGAAGGCGTGAGAGCGTGCTCGGCGGCGTGGCCGGCGGCTTCTGCGACTTCAGTTGCCATGATGATTCAGTCCAATATTGCGAAACATTCTTCGTGATCCGTTCCGACCCGCGCCCGATTCAGCCAGGTGTCTCCTGGAGATCGCGGACTGCACGCGGCTGAAACGCGCCACCTTGTTCTTGCGGGGTGTCAGCGCAATGAACCGGGCTTCTCCTGCCTCAGGCCCTTGCCGTATGCCAACACACCCGTGTGCCCGCCATGTCGCGGTGGGCTGGAGCCGCCTCCACGCGCTATCGCAGCGCGAGACCGACCCAATACATCTTGAGCGCCAGGATCAGGGTGATCAGCAAGGGCGGCCAATGCAGGCCCTTGAACACCACCACCACGATCACCAGCAGCGCGACCGTGCCAAGCACCTTGATCGCTTCGCCCACTACGAGGCGGGCGATGGATTCGAACCCCTTGGCCGTCGACAGTCGCATCGCGAACCATGCCGAAGGCACCACGCATACGCCGCCGCCCAGCAGCGCCGACAATCCGGCCTCGGCAGCTGACGCAGCGCCCGTGCCCGCGAACCAACTGCCGACATACCAACCGAGCGCACACAACAGTGTGATGGCCACCTGGCCGAGCACGATGGAAAAGGGCGTGATACGCGAGGCCTGCACAGCCTGCTCGCCAAACAGGGCGACCGCTTCGTCATGCGAGAGCACATGCACCGGCGGCTCCGCCTGCTCCTCATCGTCCCAACTGTCGTGCTTCGGATCCTGCACCGACTGGGGCCGGGCGGCTTTCAACGAAGCGTAAGAATCGGGCCGTTGCCGGTCAGCTGGCTGCATGGAAGAATGTGCTTTCATCATGCCGCACCGCTTTGGGTCAGGCGGATTTAAAACCGCACGATTTTACGGGACATGGCGTTCGCCAGTCAACGCACAAGCGAACGCTCGTGCGGGCGCCTTCGACAGCACTTCACGCGATCCTGTTCCGTTCGGTGCGCGCAATGCGGTGCTGCTGCCGGGGCACCGAATCCGCCTGATGGAGCGGCGCCCGGTTGATTCCATGATGGTGTCGGTAGCGCCTGGCGTCGATGACGTGCGAAGTAATCGCACCAATTCTGTGCGAGTCGACGCCCGCAAATGGCGCAGCAGCGGGGGCTCGCGGCGCCTGCGTCAAACTGTCGCAGATCGGCTCAGGCGGCCTCTTCGCCGGCGTCGGGGCGCAGGCGCGCCAGCAGCCCATCGAATTCATCGAGACTGCTGAACTGCACGGTCAGCTGACCGCGTCCCTTGGCCGCCAGCTTGATCTGCACACCCAAGCCGAGCTGGTCGGCCAGTTCTTCTTCGAGACGCGCCACGTCGCGGCCGCCTTGGTGCCCGCCCTTCTGCTTCAGCGATTTCAGCTCGAACGGCTTGAGCGTCGACGCCACCAGCTTTTCCGTCTCACGCACCGACAGACGCTTGTTGACGATCTGGTTCGCCAATGTGATCTGGGTCGCACCATCGACGGCGAGCAGCGCACGGGCGTGGCCCATGTCGAGGTCGCCGGCCATTAGCATGGTCTGCACGGGCTGGGCAAGATTCAACAGGCGCAGGAGGTTCGAGACCGCGCTGCGTGAACGCCCGACCGATTCCGCCGCCTGCTCGTGCGTGAACTGGAATTCCCGCACCAGGCGCGCGATGCCCTGCGCTTCTTCCAGCGGGTTGAGGTCTTCGCGCTGGATGTTTTCGATCAGCGCCATGGCGGCGGCCGATTCATCCGGCACGTCCTTCACGAGGACGGGCACTTCGGTCAGACCGGCGAGGCGCGATGCGCGGAAGCGGCGTTCACCCGCGATGATTTCGTACTTCGGTTTCGCGCCGTCGGACTCGACCTTGCGCACCAGAATCGGCTGCATCAGGCCTTGGGCGCGGATGCTCGCGGCAAGCTCCTGTAGCGCGCCTTCGTCCATGCGTGTGCGCGGCTGATATTTGCCGGGCTGCATCTGTTCCAGCTTCAGGACCGTCGGCGCGCCCTCCTGCTTGGCGGCTTCGACAATCTCGGCCGGGCTGCCGAGCAGCGCTTCGAGGCCGCGGCCCAGTCCCTTTTTCTTCATCGTGCTCATGTTGTTCCTCTTGCTGCTCAGGCCGGCATGTCGGCCATCTGCCGCACGCGCGCGATCATCTCGGCGCCGAAATCCAGATAGGCCTTGGCCCCCTTCGATGCCACGTCAAACGCCACGCCGGGCATGCCATACGACGGCGCCTCGGCCAGACGCACGTTGCGCGGGATGACCGTCTTGAACACCTTGTCGCCGAAGTGCGATTCGAGCTGCGCCGACACCTGCTGCTGCAGCGTCACGCGCGGGTCGAACATCACGCGCAACAGGCCGATCACCTTGAGATCGCGGTTCAGGTTGGCATGCACCTGCTTGATGGTGTTGACGAGATCCGACAGGCCTTCGAGCGCGAAGTACTCACACTGCATCGGCACGACCACGCCATGTGCGGCGCACAGGCCGTTGAGCGTCAGCAGCGACAGCGACGGCGGGCAGTCGATGAGGACGAAGTCGTAGTCGGCTTCCACCTCGGCGAGCGCAAGCTTGAGGCGGTTTTCGCGATGTTCCAGGTCGACCAGTTCGACTTCGGCGCCGGCCAGGTCGCGGTTGGCGGGCAGCACGTCGTAGCGCCCTGCCTCCGAGCGCTGGCGTGCCTGCGGAATCGTCGCGAGCCCAACAAGGACCTGGTAGACGCTGAATTCCAGCGTGTGCTTATCGATGCCCGAGCCCATCGAGGCATTGCCCTGCGGATCGAGGTCGACCAGCAGCACGCGCTGCCCTTGCGCGGCCAGCCCGGCCGCGAGATTCACCGTGGTGGTGGTCTTGCCGACCCCACCCTTCTGGTTGGCGATCACGAAAATATTCGACATGACTCCTCTGCGGTGAATGGCTCGCTACAACGTTCGCTCACGCCGACGGCGCAAGGATGACCAGGTGACGCTCGGCCGGCAGCCCCGGCACGGTCAGGCGCTCGATGGCTTCGACGGCCCAGCCGGCGGGCAAGCGTTCGATTTCGGCATCCGGGCGGACGCCCTTCATGGCGACCATGCGACCGCCTGGGGCCAGCAGATGCCCGGCCAGATTTACAAAGTCGACCAGTTCGGCAAAGGCGCGCGAGGTGATGACGCCATAGCCGGTGGCATCGGTCAGTTTTTCCACGTGGCCCCAATGCGACTGAGCGTTGGTCAGGCCAAGCTCGGCGCGGCACTGCGTCAGGAAGGCGGTCTTTTTCTGCACGATGTCGACCATCGTGACGCTGACATCCGGAAAGGCGACGGCGAGCGGGATGCCCGGCAGGCCGCCGCCCGAACCGACGTCCAGCACGCGCGGTGCGTCGGGTTGAGCGCGACGCGCCAACTCGGCGATGCGCGATACGGCCGACAGCGAATCCAGCAGGTGATGGGTCAGCATGTCGCCGGCATCACGAATGGCGGTCAGGTTATAGACGCGGTTCCATTTGGCCAGCAGCCCTTGGTACGCCAGCAGGCGGTCGACTTGCGCTTCGTCCAGCGACAGACCGAGCGCACGCGCGCCGGCCTCCAGGTCTGCCCGGGCGTCTGTCAGTGCATTCGCCATCAAGCGGCCTCGCCTTCTGCACTGGCGCGCGGGCCGACTTGTCCACGCAGCACGCCCTTCTTCAAGTGCACGAGCAGCAGTGACACGGCGGCCGGCGTGATGCCGGAGATACGCGAAGCCTGGCCGATGGTTTCCGGCTTGTGCTTGGCGAGCTTCTGCTGGACCTCGATCGACAGGCCGCGCACCTGCGAATAGTCAAAATCGGCCGGCAGACGTGTGTTTTCGTTGGCGCCGAGGCGCTCGACTTCATCGGCTTGCCGGGCGATATATCCGTGGTATTTGATGCCGATCTCGACCTGCTCGCGGATCTGCTCGGCCAGCAACGGGTCTTCAGCCAACGGCGCTTCGAGCGCGTACTTGCCGCCCTGCATGCCCATGAGCGTTTCGTACGTCACGTTCGGGCGGCGCAGCAAGTCGGCCAGGGCGTACTCACGCTCAATGCCCTTGCCCAGCACCGGCTCAGCATCTTCCAGCGGAAGCGTGGCCGGATTCACCCAGGTCGACTTGAGACGCTCTGTTTCACGTGAAACAGCGTCGCGCTTCCGGTTGAACGCGTCCCAACGCGCATCGTCAACGACGCCCAGTGCGCGGCCGACTTCGGTCAGGCGCATGTCGGCATTGTCCTCACGCAGGCTCAGGCGGAACTCGGCCCGGCTGGTGAACATGCGATACGGCTCGGTCACGCCGCGGGTGATGAGGTCGTCGACGAGCACGCCCAGATAGGCTTGGTCGCGGCGCGGCGTCCAGGCGTCCTTGCCCTGCACTTGCAGGCCGGCGTTGATGCCCGCCAGCAGGCCTTGCGCCGCGGCCTCTTCATAACCGGTCGTCCCGTTGATCTGGCCGGCGAAGAACAGACCGGAAATCGCCTTCGATTCCAGCGAAGCTTTGAGCCCACGCGGATCGAAATAGTCGTATTCGATGGCGTAACCGGGGCGCAGGATATGGGCGTTTTCCAGCCCGCGCATCGAGTGGATCAGGTCGAGCTGCACATCAAACGGCAGGCTGGTCGACACGCCGTTCGGGTAAAACTCGTTCGTCGCCAGACCTTCTGGCTCCAGGAAGATCTGGTGGCTGTCCTTGCTGGCAAAGCGGTGGATCTTGTCTTCGATGCTGGGGCAGTAGCGCGGCCCCACCCCTTCGATCACGCCCGTGTACATCGGGGAGCGGTCCAGCCCGGCGCGGATGATGTCGTGCGTGCGCTCGTTGGTGTGCGTGACCCAGCATGGCACTTGGCGCGGATGCATGTCCGCGCGGCCCAGGAACGAGAACACCGGCACCGGATCAAGATCGCCCGGTTGCTCTTCGAGCACCGAAAAATCGATGGAACGACCGTCGATGCGCGGCGGCGTACCGGTTTTGAGGCGCCCTTGCGGCAGCTTCAATTCCTTCAAACGCGCCGACAGCGATACCGCGGCGGGGTCGCCCGCGCGACCGCCGGTGTAGTTATTCAGCCCAACGTGGATCTTGCCATCCAGGAACGTCCCGGCCGTCAGCACGACAGCGCGTGCGCGGAATTGCACGCCGACCTGCGTCACCGCCCCGACGACACGATCCCCCTCAACAAGCAGGTCTTCCACGGCCTGCTGGAACAACATCAGGTTCGGCTGATTTTCGAGGCGATGGCGGATCGCCGCCTTGTACAACACGCGGTCTGCCTGGGCGCGCGTCGCCCGCACGGCCGGGCCCTTGCTGGAATTGAGGATACGGAACTGGATGCCGCCCTCGTCCGTCGCGATGGCCATGGCCCCGCCCAAGGCGTCCACTTCCTTGACCAGATGGCCCTTGCCGATGCCCCCGATGGACGGGTTGCAGCTCATCTGCCCCAGCGTCTCGATGTTGTGCGTCAGCAGCAGGGTCTGACACCCCATGCGCGCTGCCGCCAGCGCGGCCTCGGTGCCGGCGTGTCCGCCGCCCACCACGATCACATCGAATTCAATTGGATACAGCATGGCTTCCTCCTCGCATGGAGGCATCAAAAATTTGGAGAAGCGGAATTATAAGTCGCGCGGCTACACCGCAGTTCGGCCATGCGGCAATCGGGACGAAATTCCCCTGCTTTTCGTGTTTCACGTGAAACATGCACCGCTTGGGCGGGGCGTTTGTGTTTCACGTGAAACACATTCCGCCGACGGTCACTCACCTTTGGCTGAGTGTGCCTGCAGAAAATCGATGAACACGCGCAGCTTGCCCGGCATCTGCGGCATGCGGGGGAAATAGAGATGGAAGCGATACCTGGGCGGGCACCAATCTTCGAGCACCCGAACCAAGCGGCCAGCCGCCACATCGTGGGTGACGAGGTCTTCCAGCACGTGCGCCAAGCCCACGCCCTGCTTCGCCGCCTCGACCATTGCCAGCACGTCATTGGCGATGAAGCTGCCGGCCACATCCGCCGACTGGTTGGCGCCACCGCCGGGCGCGGCAAACTCCCAGTCGTACAAGGCGCCGCTGCTGGGAAAGCGGTATCGGATGCAGCGATGGTCGCGCAGGGCGTCCGGCGATTCGGGCGTGCCATGTGCCTGCAGATACGCTGGACTGCCGACCACCGCGATGCGGCGCGCCGGTCCGATCGGAACGCCGACCATGTCGCGCTCGACACGCTCGCCGAAGCGGATGCCGACGTCAAAGCGGTCGGCGACGATGGCGGACAGGCCATCGTCCACCGACACCTCCAGTTCGATGCGCGGATAGCGCGCGAGGAAATCGCCCAGCACCGGCTGCAGCACCGCCTGATACGCGACGCGTGAAGCCGTCACGCGCAACGCGCCGCGCGGCTCTGTGGCGCGCTCCCCCACTTCGGCCATCGCGCCGTACAGCGCATCGAGGCTCGGCCGCACGACCGCGAGCAAGGCTTCGCCCGCTTCGGTTGCACTGACCTGCCGCGTGGTCCGCGCCAACAATTGCGCGCCGAGCGCGGCCTCCAACCGCCGGATGGTCTGCGACAGCGCAGACGTCGAAACATCCAGCGCTGCGGCCGCCTGCGTGAAGCTCCCCGCCTCCGCCACGCGGCGCAGCGCATCGAGCGCGGGCAGCAGGTCCGGATCGATTGTGAATTCTGTCTTCATAGTGCATCCGATTCTATCCACTTAATCGGCGTGACCGCGCTGCCTAGACTGGCGACTCCTCTCCCTGACCTGACAAGGACATCGCCATGCAGACACGACAACTTGGTCAATCCGACCTGCACATCTCTCCACTCGGCTTCGGCACGTGGGCCACGGGCGGCGGCAACTGGGAATATGGCTGGGGCGCCCAGGACGATCGCGATTCCATTGCCGCCATCGCCGCCGCTGCGGACGCCGGCATCAACTGGATCGACACCGCTGCCGCCTATGGGCTGGGCCACGCGGAAACGGTGGTCGGCCGCGCGCTGCGCACGTTGCCCGCAGACCGCCGCCCGTACGTGTTCACCAAGGGTTCGCTGGTGTGGGACGCGCAGGGGCGGATTTCGCATTCGCTCGACCCGGCATCGCTTTCACGTGAAATCGACCAGAGCCTGCGCCGCCTGAACGTGGACGCGATCGACCTGTACCAGATCCACTGGCCGGCCTTCCCGCCCGGGGCGCCGGAGCAATCGATCGAAGCCGCCATCGGCGCGCTGGCGGAGGCACGCCGCGCCGGCAAGATCCGCCATATCGGCGTGTCGAATTTCGATGCGGCGCAAATGGAACGCGCCCGCTTGGTCGCACCGATCGCCTCGCTGCAACCGCCCTACTCGCTGCTGATGCGCGGCATCGAGGAGTCCATCCTGCCGTACACGGCGGCGCATGGCATCGGCAACATCGTCTATTCGCCGCTGCAATCGGGACTGCTGTCGGGGCGCATGACGCGCGAGCGCATCGCCGCGCTGCCGACCGATGACTGGCGCGCGCAGCGCAGCCCCGAATTTCAGGAGCCGAACCTGACGCGCAACCTGGCGCTGGTGGAGGTGCTGCGTGGCGTCGGCGCCCGGCATGGACGCACGCCCGCCGAAGTCGCCATCGCGTGGACGCTGCGCAACCCGGTGGTGACGGGAGCCATCGCCGGCGTGCGACGGCCGGATCAGCTTGACGGCCTGCTCGGCGCGGCCAGCCTGAAACTGACGGATGCGGATCTCGCGGAAATCGACGCTGCGCTGCCGGAAACCACGGCGTCGCCGGTGCCGCAAAGCCTTATCAACGCTTGAGCCCTCCGCTAGACAAAGCAAAACGCACGGCGCGAACCGTGCGTTTTGCGTGGCCGATGGCGTTGCCTACATCGTCAGTTCTGCAGCTTCCACTTGCCGTCCTTGATTTCGACCATGACGCGCGAGCGCTGGTCGAGACCAAGGTGGTCCTTCGCGTTCATATTCATCACGCCGTGCGAGATCGCCAGATTGGTCGTCGTCTCCATCGCGTCGCGCAATCCCTTGCGGAACGCCGGCGTGCCGGGTTGGCCCTTTTTCAGCGCTTCCGGCATCGCATTGGTGAGCAACAAACCGGCATCCCACATGTGGCCGCCAAAGGTGGAAACCTGCCCGCCGTAGGCCTTTTCGTATGCTGTCTTGTACGCCAGCGCCGGCTTCTTCACCGGGTTGCTGTCCGGCAGCTGCTCGGCCACCAGGATCGGGCCCGCCGGCAGGAACGTGCCTTCGCAATCCTTGCCGCACACGCGCAGGAAGTCGGCGTTCGCCACACCGTGCGTCTGATACAGCTTGCCCTTGTAGCCCCGCTCCTTGAGCGCACGTTCCGGCAGCGCGGCCGGCGTACCTGAGCCTGCGATCAGCACTGCATCCGGATTGGCCGCCATGATCTTCAGCACCTGCCCCGTCACAGACGTATCGGTCCGTGCAAAGCGCTCGTTGGCGACGACCTTCAGCTTGCGCAACCCCGCCACCTTGTCGAACTCCTGCGCCCACGAATCGCCATAGGCATCGGCAAAGCCGATCAGCGCGACGGTCTTCACGCCATGGTTTGCCATGTGCTCGGCAATGGCCGTTGCCATGTGCGAATCGTTCTGCGGCGTCTTGAAGACCCACGCGCGCTTGGCGTCCATCGGCTCGACGATCCGCGCGGAGGCGGCCAGCGTGATCATCGGCGTTTCGTTCTCGGCCACCACGTCGACCATCGCCAGCGAGTTGGGCGTGACAGTCGAACCGATCACCAGGTCGACCTTGTCTTCGGTGATGAGCTTGCGCGTGTTCTTGACGGCGGTGGTCGTGTCAGACGCATCGTCGAGCACGATGTACTCGACCTTCTTGCCGGCGATTTCCTTGGGCAGCAGCGCCACGGTGTTCTTCTCGGGAATCCCCAGCGACGCCGCCGGCCCGGTGGCCGACACCGTAATGCCGACCTTCACCTGGGCGAATGCCGTACCGGCCAACAGCGCCGTCGCGGCGAGTGCAATGCGGGATGCGCGCGATACCTTCATGCCGTCTCCTGAGATGTGTCGAGCGGGTCTGCGCCCGCCCTGAATCTGCGATTGACCGACCGATGGGTCGGGGATGAACGAGTCTAGAAGGAGTCACGCCACGCGGGCAAGGGGGAGATACCCCGAAACTTAACGTGTTCACGACCTGGGCCGATTCAGCCCACGCGATACACCCGGCCACTCTGCACGCCTTCCACGCTGCGCCGGTACGCCAACGCCGCGCGCGCTGCCGAGACCGGTTCGAAGCCGGGGAAGAACGGGCCATATGCTTCCATCGATTCGGTCAGCACCGTCGGGCTCACGGCGTTGATGCGGATGCCGCGCGGCAGCTCGCACGCGGCGGCGCGCACAAAGCCCTCCACCCCCGCGTTCACCGCAGTGGCGTTGGCGCCTTGTGCGATCGGCTCCTGCCCCACGATGCCGGTGGTCAGCGTGATCGAGCCGCCGTCGTTCAGATAATGCTGACCGACCAGCGCCAGGCGCACCTGGCCGAGCAGCTTGTCCTGCAGGCCCACGTTGAAATCCGCGGCCGTCATCTTGGTCAGCGGCCCGAAGAACAGATTGCCCGCAGTGGAGACGATGGCGTCGACGCGGCCGAGCTTGTCGAACAGCGCCGCCACGCTGTCTGCGTTGGTGATGTCGACCTGATGCTCGCCCTGCGTGCGGCCGACGCGGATGATTTCGTGTGCGCCGCCCTGCTCCAGTTCTGCCACCACGGCGCGGCCCAGGGTGCCGCTGGCGCCAATCACGACGATTTTCATGCTGTGCTCCTTCGCAAATCCGGTTGGAATGGCGCCTATTCTTGGTCGAACCCCTTATGCGATAAAGCCGTGATACCTTCGGTCATTCCAAATCAATGGTTCGGAATATGGACAAGCTGCGCAGCATGGAGACCTTCGTTGCCGTGGTCGAAGGCGGCAACTTCACCGAGGCCGCGGCACGGCTTGAAATGTCCGCGGTGATGGTCGGCAAATATGTGAGCGCGCTGGAAACGCAGCTGGGCGCACGCCTGCTCCAGCGCAGCACGCGCCGCCAAAGCCTGACCGACGCCGGCCGCGTGTTCTACGAAGATGCCAAGCGCGTGCTGGAACAGGTGCGCTGGGCAGAAACCTCGGTCGAACGGCTGCGCGCGTCGCCTTCGGGCACGCTGCGCGTGAGCGCGCCCACCACGTTCGGCGCGTGCGTGATCGCGCCACTGGCCGCGACGTTCCAGCAGGCGCATCCGCAGGTGCGCGTGGAGTTGAACCTCAGCAACAGCATGGTCGATCTCGTCGACGAAGGGTTCGATCTCGCCATCCGCATCGGCCCGCTGGGCGATGCCGATCTGGTGGCCAAGCCGCTGTGCGTGTATCGCATGGTCATCTGCGCGTCGCCGGAGTACTTGGCGCGGTACGGCCGGCCGGAAACGCCGGCCGACCTGCCGCAGCATCGCTGCCTGTCGCACATGGTGTGGAACAACCGCAATGCGTGGCAATTGCGCGGGTGGGACGGCGACACGCCCTGGCGCGACGACCCCACCTTCACTTGCAACGACGGCCACGGATTGCGCATGGCCGCAGTGGCGGGCGCGGGCCTGCTGCTGCAGCCGGAGGTACTGGTGGCTGAAGACTTGGCCAACGGCAAGCTCGTGCGCGTGCTGCAGGCGTATGCGCCAGAACCGCGACCGATCCACGTCGTGTACCGGCAGGACCGGCGGCCGTTGCCGAAGCTCACGGGTTTCGTCGCGCATCTGCTGGAATATGTGGCGGCGCGTGTGCCAGCTTAGGGTGCGACGTCATGGCCACCGCTGCGGGCGGCGCGGCTGACTACACTCACGCCATCTCCATACGTTCCGCCACCATGTTCCCCGCCCTGATCGCCGGTCGTATCGCTTGCGCAGTGCTTGCATTTCTTGGGTTGACGCACCTCTACTGGGCCGCTGGCGGACGCGCCGGCAAGCAGGCCGCTGTGCCCTCCAGCAACGGCGCGCCGCTGTTCAAGCCAAGCGCGCTGGGCACGGCGTTGATCGGGCTGATCCTGCTGGCGATGGCGGCATGGGTGGCCGCAGCATCCGGCACGCTGGTGGCGCCAATTCCGCAAGGCGCGCTGCGCATTGGCGCGTTCGCGCTGGCCGCCGTGTTCACGCTGCGTGCCGTGGGCGACTTCCGCTATGTCGGCTTCTTCAAGCGGGTGCGCGGCAGCGTGTTTGCGCAGCGGGATACGTGGATGTACTCGCCGCTGTGCGTGGTGCTGGCGGGGTTGATTGTTGCAGCCACCTCGCGCTGACGCGGCACAATAGCGCCCATGAACCCCGAAGACCTCCAACGCCTCGTCACCACGCAAATGCCCTTCGGCAAGTACAAGGGCCGCCTGATTGCCGACCTGCCGGGCCATTACCTCAACTGGTTCGCGCGCGAGGGCTTTCCACCGGGGCAGATCGGCCGCTTGCTCGCGCTGATGCAGGAGCTGGATCACAACGGCCTGAAGGGTCTGCTCGACCCACTGCGCCACGGCCGCTGACAACGCGATCGATCAATCGCCGTTGATGTAACGCAGCAGCCCCGTCGCGAGCGCGTCAAACACGACGCGGCAGCGCGGGCTGTCGCGCAGGTCTTCGTGCATGGCGAGCCAGGTGTCGAGCGTGATGGAAACCTGTTTGCCGAACAGCCGAACCAGATCTGCGTTGTGCCGCACCAGGCCGACCTGGCAGAAGCCGATGCCGAAGCCCGCACGCAGCGCGGCAATCGCAGCCAGGTCACTGTCGGTGCGCAGCGCGAAGCGGTTGCGTTGGATCCACGGGAACTGCGCTCGCACGCTGCGCAGGAACGCATTCTCTTTGTCGTAGCCGATCAACGTGTGGCCGGCGAGTTCTTCCACCGTGGTTGGCGTGCCGCGCTGCGCCAGATAGCGCCGGTGGGCAAACAGCCCCAGTTCGATCCCGCCGATATGCCGCGCAACGAGCACGCCTTGGCTCGGTGGCTGCATGCGCACGGCGATATCCGCCTCGCGGCGCAACAGGTCTTCCATCCGGTTCGAAGGCACCAGCTCCAGCGTCAGCTCCGGATAGGCGGCATGCAGATCGGCGAGGATGGGCGGCAGCACTTCCACCGCCACCACCTCGCTGGCGGTGATGCGCACGGTGCCGCGCACGCCCTCGCCCTGGCTGGAGGCGGCGCGCAGCAAGGCTGCACTCGTGGCTTCGATCGATTCTGCAAACGGCCGCAGCGATAGCGCCGCTTCTGTGGGGCTCAGCCCCTGCTGCGTTCGGATGAAGAGCGACATGCCCAGCGCCCGTTCGAGCGCATCGACATGCCGCCCTGCCGTGGGCTGCGTCAGCCCCAGCGCGCGGGCGGCGCCCGACAGTGATCCTTCTCGCACAACGGCAAGAAAGGTCCGATACAACTCCCAGCCGGGCTCAGTTCCGCTCATACAAATTCGTATAGCTGCACACTCATCATCAACAATTCCATTGAAGCACAGTCGCGCCCAGAATGCGTCCATCGTAACGCTCTCACACACCTCAGGAGCACGGTCATGGAACAGGCAAACCAACAGGCAAAACGCATCGCATTGGTACTGGGCGCCACCGGCGGCATCGGCGGTGAAGTGGCCCGTCGGCTGGTGGCACGCGGCTGGCACGTGCGGGCGCTGCAGCGCAATCCGGAGGCGCTGACCAACCGCAACACCGCGTTCGAATGGATTCGCGGCGACGCGATGGTGCGAGAAGACGTGGTTGGCGCGGCCCAGGGCGCGGAGCTGATCATCCACGCCGTCAACCCGCCGGGCTACCAGAACTGGGCCGGGCTGGTGCTGCCGATGATCGACAACACCATCGCCGCCGCACGTGCTTCAGGCGCGCGCATCGTGCTGCCCGGCACGGTGTACAACTTTGCGCCGGACACGTTTCCCGTGCTGCGCGAAACGACCGCGCAGGCACCGCTCACGCGCAAGGGCAAGATCCGCGCAGAGCTGGAGCGCCGCATGCAGGCCGCCAGCGCAGACGGCGTGCGCAGCCTGATCGTGCGCGCCGGCGATTTCTTCGGGCCGCAAACCGGCAACACGTGGTTTGCCGGCGCGCTGGTCAGGCCGGGCAAGCCCGTGCGCACCGTCACGCAGCCCGGCGCCGCGGGCATCGGGCACCAATGGGCGTACCTGCCGGACGTGGCCGAAACGATGCTGCGTCTTGTCGAGCAAGGCGACCGTCTGCCGGACTTTGCCGTCTATCACATGCGTGGTCACTGGGATGCCGACGGCACGCAGATGGCCGCAGCAATCGGCCGCGCGGTGGGCCGCCCCGTCAAGACGCGCGCCTTCCCGTGGTGGCTGATGCCCGCGCTGGCGCCGTTCTCGGAGATGCTGCGCGAGATGCGCGAGATGCGATACCTGTGGCAGCACCCGGTGCGCATGGACAACGCCAAGCTCGTGCAGGCACTCGGCGCCGAACCGCACACGCCGTGGGACGACGCCGTGGGCGCGACGCTGCGCAGCCTAGGCTGCCGCTGAAACCCTCGCCGCCGTCGCCAGGAAGTGCGCAAGATCAGGCGTGCGCTGCCCGGCCACCTTGGCGAGGTCGTCCCACTGGCGCAGCTGCAGCGCATCGGCAGCGTATGGACGCTGCATGAAGGCCTCGGCTTCCTGCGCCGAAAACACGCCGCCTTGCAGCGCCAAGCTCCGTACGGAATCGGCTGAGAGGCGCGCGTAGTAATGCGCATCCATCGCGCACAGGCAGCGCTTGGCATCCACATGCAGGCGAATCGGCTCCAGCACGGCCTCCGGAAACGTCGCACGCAGAAACGGCAGCGCAAAGTACTGGTGCTGATCATCGATGCCGTGGGCGGTCGGCGTCTCGCCCTGCAGGTTCAGCAAATGACCGAGGTCGTGCAGCAGCGCCGCCGTGATCAGCGCATCCGACGCGCCGGCCGCCTCCGCCAACGCGGCCGTCTGCAGGGCATGTTCGCGTTGGGTGACGGGCTCGCCGCTGTAGGCAAGGTTGCCGTGGCGGTCGAACAGCGTGCGGATGTCGTCGAGACTCAGGGCCATGATGCAGCGCGGGCAAAAGCGGAACCCTGCAGCGTAGCGGGCCCATGCGGCAACACGGTGACAACGCACCGCGCATTAGCCCGCGTGATCGGCGCGATTAGAAAGTTTGGTTGGGAATGCGCGGCGCCCGCCCTTATCTTCAGGGCCTTCCCACACATCGGAGCGCATCATGCTCGCAGGACACGCCGTACAGGTCACGCAGGCGCTGGAACAGGTCACGGACTATTGGTCGCCGCGCGTCGTCGGCCAGGTCAACGACCAATACATCAAGGTCGCCAAGCTCAAAGGCGAGTTCGTCTGGCATGACCACCCGAATGAAGACGAGCTGTTCTTCGTGGTCTACGGCCACCTGAAAATCGCTTTCGAAGACCGCGCCGATGTGCATCTCGGCCCCGGCGAATTCTGCGTCGTGCCGCGCGGCGTGCGTCACTTTCCGGTAGCCGACGAAGAATGCGGAATCATGCTGATCGAAACCGTAACCACGCAGCACACGGGCGATGTCGTTACCGAGCGCAGCGTGGCGCTCGAGAAGCAGCTCAACGGATGAAGGCGTCGTAAGCCGTCTTCAAAATCAACGCCAGCACCACCACGATGAACACCTTGCGCACAAAGCGGCTGCCGTGCCGCAGCGCGAGGTGGCTGCCGACCTGATTGCCGGCGACGTTGGCCACCGCCATCACCAGGCCCAGCTGCCACCAGACGTGCCCCTTGGCGGCCAGCAGCAACAGCGCAGCCACGTTGGTCGCCAGATTCACGATCTTGGTGGACGCCGACGCATGCAGGAAGTCGTACCCGAACACGCGCACGAACACGATCATCAGAAAGCTGCCGGTGCCCGGGCCAAACACGCCGTCGTAGAAACCGATGGCCGCGCCGGCCAGCAATGCCGCGGCGCGCTCGCGCCAGCCCTTGAGGCTCGGGGCGTGATCGGCGCCCAGATTCTTCTTGGCCACCGTGTAGACGAGCAGCACCGCCAGCACGAACGGCAGCGCACGGCGCAGCGGCTCGGCCGGAATATGCGTGAGCGCCCACGCGCCGAGCAGCGAAAACACAAACGCCGTGACCACCGCCGGCGCCGTCGCGCCCCAGTAAATGCGCACCGTGCGGCCGTAGCGCACCGCCGCCGTCGCCGTGCCCGACATCGACGCGACCTTGTTGGTGCCGATGAGCGTGGCGGGCGCGATGTTCGGATACGCCGAGAACAGCGCGGGAATCTGCACCAGGCCGCCGCCACCGGCCACGGCATCGATCAGGCCAGCCAGAAAGCCGGCCACGGCGAGCAAAGCGAATTCCATCAGGAGAAACGTAACGGGAAGGATTAGCCCAGCGACTTGGGCGACGGACGTGCGCTGCGCCGCCAGCAGCCCGATGCGTCGGGCGCAAAGCCGAGTTCTGCGGCGTCTTCCGCCGAAAGCGCCGCGGGCGGCAACAGGACGTGGAGTATGCCATGTGCCCTGGCGTACTCATTGACGGCCGCCAGGGCCGCATCGCGCGTGGCCGTGTCACCGGAAAGCACCATCACGCCGACGGGCAACCACGCCACCAGACCGCCCAGCGCCAGATGCGGCACGAGCGTGATCGGCGCCACGCCGGCCAGCGCTTCACGCATTTCAACGAGGAAGCACGGATGCACGCTCGGATGGGCGAGCAGCGTATCGACGGCATGCGCCACCTGCAGCGGCGAGGCGGTCGACGCGACGGCGGCCAGCAGGCGCGGCCGGTCTTCGGGCGTGGCAAGGCGAGTGGACAGGGTCATGGGGGGCTCAGGCGAAGGCGCCATTGTCATGCAGCGCGCGCATAGGCGTCGACACCGAATGCATTTCTCTTGTGAATAAGCGCGAACCAGAATGGATGCGTCATCCCACGGAGCCCGCCATGGCTGATCCGACCCGCGCCCTCACCCTGCAATTGCTGCAGTCGCTGGCCGAGCGGCCGCGGCACTATGCTGAAGTACTGGAAACGTGGCGGACGTCGTGCCCGCGTTTGTCGATCTGGGAGGATGCCTGCATCGACGGGCTGGTGGACTGCGTGCCCGACTCCGCGCCGGGGCTGCAGTTGGTAACGGTCAGCGCCCGGGGCCGTGCGCTGCTGGCCGGCGCCCTCGCGGAAGGCGAGCGCACAAACTAAAAGGCCCTGCCGGGGATCGCCTGGCAGGGCCTTCATTTATTTTGCATCTCCACCGTACATGCGGTGTGTGCTGTCGTCTCCTCGCTCCCGCCTCATTTATCTCGTGCGAAAACCGTAACGCGACTGTAAAAGATGCACCGCAATGCAGCAACTAGAGCAAACCCTTACGGTGCATCAGGCACCAAGATCAGCCGTTCGGGTGAAATTTGCCGGCATCTTCGGGCATTGTGGCGTCAACGTCGCAACCAAGGCACGCGCGCCGCAATTTCGCCCATGATGCCGCGGCGGAACGTCAGCACGCAGATCACGAAGATCGCGCCCGTAACCGTGGTGACCGATTCGCCGAGGATATTGAAGCCCTCGATGCCGGTGGCGCCGGCCAGGAAGCTGCCAATGTCGCCAAGCTTGTTTTCCAGCGCAATCACCAGCGCGGCGCCCAGCAGCGGGCCGGACAGGATACCGAGGCCGCCCACCAGCGTCATCAGGATGACCGAGCCGGACATCGACCAGTGCACATCGGTGAGCGTCTCGAAGCCGAGCACCAGCGTCTTGAGCGCACCGGCCAGGCCCGTGAGCGCCGCCGACAGCACGAACGCCAGCAGCTTGAAACGATCGGTGTCGTAGCCGAGGGACGTGGCGCGCGGCTCGTTCTCCTTGATCGCCTTGAGGATCTGCCCGAACGGCGAGTGGATCGTGCGCACGATCAGCAGGAACGCCGCGACCACGATCACGAGCACCACGTAGTACAGCGTCATGTCCGACGACAGGTCCAGCACGCCGAACAGCTTGCCGCGCGGCACGCCTTGCAGGCCGTCTTCGCCGCCGGTGAACGGCACCTGCAGGCAGAAGAAGTACAGCATCTGCGCCAGCGCCAGCGTAATCATCGCGAAGTAGATGCCCTGACGGCGGATGGCGAGCAGGCCGACGATCAGGCCGATGAACGCGCCCGCCGCGGTCCCGGCCAGCAGGCCAAGCTCCGGCGTGACGTGCAAGTCGCGCATCATGTAGCCGGCCACGTAGCCCGCGCCGCCAAAGAAGGCCGCATGCCCGAACGACAGCAGCCCCGTGTAGCCCAGTAGCAGGTTGAAGGCAGAGGCAAACAGCGCAAAGCACAGCAGCTTGGCGACGAACACCGGATAGGCGCCCACCAGCGGCGCGGCAATCAGCGCCACCAGCAGCACGCCGTACAAGACGTATTTGAAGGAGGAAGAGTTGGTCATGTTGGCCGCGCCGCTCATTTCTCTTTACCGAACAGGCCCGCCGGACGCACCAGCAGCACCAGCACCATGATCACGAACACCACGGTCGCCGACGCCTGTGGATAAAACACCTTGGTCAGCCCCTCGATCACACCCAGGCCCAGGCCGGTGACGATCGAACCCAGAATCGACCCCATGCCGCCGATCACCACCACCGCAAACACGGTGATGATCATGCTCTGCCCCATCAGCGGCGAGATCTGGATGACCGGTGCCGCCAGCACGCCCGCAAACGCCGCCAGCGCCACGCCAAAACCGTAAGTGAGCGTGACCATCAGCGGCACGTTCACGCCAAAGGCTTCGACCAGCTTCGGGTTCTCGGTGCCGGCGCGCAGGTACGCGCCCAGCTTCGTCTTCTCGATCATGAACCAGGTGGCGAAGCACACTGCCAGCGACGCCACCACCACCCACGCGCGATAGTTGGGCAGCATCATGAAGCCGAGGTCGGTGGCGCCCTGCAGCAGCTGGGGCGTGTCGTACGGCAGGCCCGAGACACCGTAGATGGCGCGGAACACGCCCTCGATAACGAGCGTCACGCCCAGCGTGAGCAGCAGGCCATAGAGGTGATCAAGCTTGTAGATGAATCGCAGCAGCGTGCGTTCGATCACCACGCCCAGCAGGCCGATCACCAGGGGCGACAGCACCAGCATCGCCCAGTACGGCACGCCCAGGTACGAGAAGCCCATCCACGTGAGCACCGCGCCCAGCATGAACAGCGCCCCGTGCGCAAAATTGATGACGTTGAGCAGCCCGAAGATGACCGCAAGGCCCAGGCTCAACATCGCATAGAAGGAACCGTTGACCAGACCCAGCAACAGCTGGCTGAGCATGGCCGGTAGCGGAACGCCGAAAATTTCCATCGCGGTCAGGAGAAGAACGCCAACACAACGTTGATGGCGCCGCCCTCCACACGGACGGCGGCGCCGGATTGCCTACGCTTTTACTTCTTCATCAGCGAGCACTTCGACTCGGCCGGCGTGGTGAAAGCCTGCTCGCCCGGGATCGTCGCCACGACCTTCAGGTAGTCCCACGGCTTCTTCGATTCGGCCGGCGACTTCACCTGCAGCAGGTACATGTCGTGGATGGCACGGCCGTCCTGACGGATGGTGCCCTTCGTGTAGAAGTCGTCGATCTTGGTCTTCTTGAGCTGCGCGATGACCTTGTCCGGATCGTCCGTGCCGGCAGCGGCCACGGCCTTGATGTAGTTCGACACCGCCGAGTAGTCCGCAGCCTGCAGGCTGCTCGGCATCTTCTTCATCTTCATGAAGTAGCGGTTGGCGAACTTGCGCGTGGCGTCGTTCATGTCCCAGTACCAGCTGTCGGTCATCAACAGGCCTTCGGCCGTCTGCAGACCCAGGCTATGCACGTCGTTGATGAACATCAGCAGGCCGGCGATCTTCATCGACTTGGTGATGCCGAATTCCTTGGCCGCCTTGATCGAATTGATCGTGTCGCCGCCGGCGTTGGCCAGGCCCAGGATCTGCGCCTTGGACGACTGCGCCTGCAGCAGGTACGACGAGAAGTCCGACGCCGACAGCGGGTGCTTGACCGAACCCACCACCGTGCCGCCGTTGGCCTTCACCACGGCCGTCGTGTCGTTCTCCAGCGAGTGGCCGAAGGCGTAGTCGGCGGTCAGGAAGAACCACGACTTGCCGCCCTGCTTGACCACCGCGCTGCCCGTGCCCTTGGCCAGCGCCACGGTGTCGTATGCATAGTGGATCGTGTACGGCGTGCACTCTTCGTTGGTCAGGCGTGCCGTGCCCGCACCGATGTCGATGAACACGCGCTTCTTCTCAGAGGCCACCTTGTTCATCGCCAGGCCCGTGGCGGAGTTCGTGCCGCCCAGCAGCATGTCCAGGCCTTGCTGGTCCATCCATTCACGCGCCTTCGATGCGGCAATGTCGGCCTTGTTCTGGTGATCGGCCGTCACGAGTTCGATCGGCTTGCCCAGCACCTTGCCGCCCGCATCCTCGATCGCCATCTTGACCGCCTCGACACCGCCCTGCCCGTCGATGTCGGCATACAGACCCGAGAGATCGGTGATGTAGCCGATCTTCACCTTGTCGCCGCTCACCTGCGCGTGCGCGCCGAATGCAGCCGCGCCCAGCCCTACCGCCATCAATGCACCAGCCAGCTTCTTGAGTGTCATGGTCTTGTCTCCTGTGTCGTGCGCGCCGCGGATCACGCTGGCGCATGGGTCTTGCAAGTCGATCGGGAAAACGTCTTACACGCCGAGCAGTTCGTGCAGCACCGGCATCTTGTCCTGCAGTTGCGCCGCCTCGAAACGCTCGACGATGCGGCCGTGTTCCATCACATAAAAGCGATCTGCCAGCGGCGCGGCAAAGCGGAAGTTCTGCTCCACCATCACCACCGTGTAGCCGCGCTTCTTGAGCATCAGGATCATGCGGGCCAGCGCCTGTACGATCACCGGCGCAAGGCCCTCGGAAATCTCGTCGAGCAGCAGCAGGTTCGCGCCCGTGCGCAGAATGCGCCCGACCGCCAGCATCTGCTGCTCGCCGCCCGACAGGCGCGTGCCCTGGCTCTGGCGGCGCTCGGCCAGGTTCGGGAACATCTCGTAGATTTCTTCGATGCTCATGCCGGCATTGCCGGTCTTGGCGACTTGCCCCTTCAGTACCGGGGGCAGCATCAGGTTCTCTTCGCACGAGAGGCTCGAGAAGATGCCGCGCTCTTCGGGGCAGTAGCCGATGCCGCAGTGGGCGATCTTGTGCGTCGGCAGGTCGATCGTTTCGACGCCGTGGCCGCTTGCGTCGTGCACGACGATGGAGCCCTTGCGCGTGCCCACCAGGCCCATGATGGCGCGCAGCGTGGTGGTCCGGCCCGCGCCGTTGCGGCCGAGCAGCGTGACCACCTCGCCGCGGTTCACGGTCAGGTCGACACCATGCAGGATGTGCGATTCGCCGTACCAGGCGTGCAGGTCCTTGATCTGGAGCGCGGGCGTGCTCATGCAGTGTTCTCGTGTGTTCGGTCTAGCGTTCGCTTACGTTTGATGCGCGGCACGCAGCCGCGTCGCGTGATCGATCAGCGTCGATCAGTGGCCTCAACAGCGTCAACGGCCTCAATGGCCTTCCAGCGCCGCATCGGCGGTGCCCATATAGGCTTCCATCACCTGCGGGTTCTTCGAGACGTCTTCGTACGGGCCTTCGGCCAGGATCTGGCCGCGCTGCAGCACCGTGATCTTGTCGGCGATGGACGAGACCACGTTCATGTTGTGTTCGACCATCAGGATCGTGCGGCCCTGCGCGACACGCTTGATCAGCTCCGTCACGCGGTCCACGTCTTCGTGGCCCATGCCCTGCGTGGGCTCATCGAGCAGCATCAGCTCGGGCTCCATCGCCAGCGTGGTCGCAATCTCCAGCGCGCGCTTGCGGCCGTAGGGCAGCTCCACCGTCACGGTGTGCGCAAACTCCGTCAGGCCCACCTGTTCCAGCAGCTCCATCGCGCGCGCATTCAACGTGTTGAGCGATTGCTCGCTGCGCCAGAACGCATACGCCGTACCGAGCTGCCGCTGCAGCCCGACGCGAACGTTTTCCATCACCGTCAGATGCGGAAACACAGCGGAGATCTGGAACGAGCGGATCACGCCACGACGCGCGATCTGTGCCGGCTTCTCCGGCGTGATATCGATGCCGTTGAACAGAATCGTGCCGCGCGTGGGCACCAGGAATTTGGTCAGCAGGTTGAAGCAGGTCGTCTTGCCGGCACCGTTCGGGCCGATGAGCGCGTGGATCGACCCACGCTGCACGCGCAGGTTGACGTCGGACACGGCGGTAAAGCCCTTGAAGGCCTTGGTCAGTCCGCGCGTTTCGAGAATGATGTCCTGCGCCATGATTCCCTCTTGTCTCCCGCCCTTTTTATGGTGCGGATGATTGTCAACGGCTGTTGCGTTGCAAAACATCGGGGTTTTTACCGAGACGATTACACCCCGCTTACGCCCCGGAAACCCGCACCGGCATTGGCTTTCCGGCTCGCGTGCAAGGGTTACGTAGAGTTACGTATCGGGGCAATGCGGATTGCGCATCCAGTGGACACGGGCGGTGTGGCACGCCCGTGTCATCGGCATCGGGGGACCGACGTCAGGCCGGCACCGCCTCACCGCGCGCCCGGGCCTTGCGCGCCACGCGGATCATCTCGCTCGCCTTCTCCGCAATCATGATCGTCGGCGAGTTGGTGTTGCCGGAGGTAATCGTCGGCATGACGGACGCGTCCACCACCCGCAGGCCGTCGATGCCGCGCACGCGCAGCTGCGCATCGACCACGGCGTTTACATCGTCGGCGCGGCCCATGCGGCACGTGCCGACCGGGTGGAAGATGGTCGTGCCGATTTCTCCGGCCGCGCGGGCGAGTTCCTCGTCGGTCTGGAACGCGGCGCCGGGCAGATACTCCTCGGGCCGGTATTGCGCCAAGGCCGGCTGCGCGACGATGCGGCGCGTGAGCCGCAGCGAATCGGCCGCGACCTTGCGGTCTTCCTCGGTGGACAAGTAGTTCGGCGCGATGGTCGGCGCCGCAAACGGATCGGCGGATGTGACATGCACCGTGCCGCGCGAGGTGGGCCGCAGGTTGCACACGCTCGCGGTAAACGCATTGAACGCGTGCAGCGGATCGCCGAACTTGTCGAGCGACAGCGGCTGCACGTGATATTCCACATCTGGCCGCGACACATGCGGATTCGATCGCGCGAACACGCCCAGCTGGGAAGGCGCCATGCTCATCGGCCCGCTCTGATTGAATGCGTATTGCATGCCGATGAGCGCCTTGCCCCACCAGTTGGACGCGCGCGTGTTGAGCGTCGGCACCCCGTTCACCTTGACCACGCTGCGCAGCTGCAGGTGGTCCTGCAGGTTTTCCCCCACGCCCGGCAGCGCCTGGCGCACTGGAATGCCGAGCGCTTGCAGACGCTCCGGCTGACCAATGCCCGCCAGCTCCAGCAATTGGGGCGAGTTGATGGCGCCCGCCGACAGGATCACCTCTTCGCGCGCGGCCACGGTGTAGTCTTGCCCTGCCCCGCGATACGTCACGCCGGTGCAGCGCTTGCCGTCAAACGTCAGCGCCCGCACCTGCGCGCCCGTCACGATGGTCAGGTTCGGCCGCTGCGATGCCGGGCGCAGAAACCCCTTGGCCGTGTTCCAGCGGATGCCGCGCTTCTGGTTGACCTCGAAGTAGCCGACGCCGAAGTTGTCGCCGCGGTTGAAGTCGCTCGTGCGCGGAATGCCCGCCTGCACGGCCGCTTCGATGAAGGTCTCCAGCACCTGCCAATGCAGGCGTTGCGGCTCGACGCGCCATTCGCCGTTTGCACCGTGCCACGCATTCGCGCCGCCGTGGTGGTTTTCACTGGCCTTGAACAGCGGCAGCACCGCATCCCACCTCCAGGAATCATCACCGGTGATGGCGGCCCAGCCGTCGTAGTCTTCGCGCTGCCCACGCATGTAGATCATGCCGTTGATCGACGAGCAACCGCCGAGCACGCGGCCGCGCGGATACCCCAGCGAGCGGCCGTTCAGGCCGGGCTCTTCGCGCGTGCGATACAGCCAATCGGTGCGCGGATTGCCGATGCAATACAGATAGCCGACGGGGATGTGGATCCAGTGGTAATCGTCCTTGCCGCCCGCTTCGAGCAGCAGGACGGAAACGTCGGGGTCGCGGGTCAGCCGGTTGGCGAGGACGCAGCCTGCGGAGCCTGCGCCGATGATGATGTAGTCGTAGGTGTCCATGTCTCCGTGCTTCTTTTCCTTGGTGTTATTGGTTTTTGTTTTTGTGGTGCAACCAATTCACTTCAAATCAAATCCGCGAAGCCAGCCACTCCGTCATCTTTCCAAACACCTCGCTACGCAGCGGCTCGGCTTCGTTAAAGATCTCGTGATACCCGTTGTCGAACCACGCCAAGGTCCGCAAATCTTCCGGCGCATTCGCATAGAAATCGCGGCTGCCGGAAGGATCGACAATCGAATCTGCACCGCCGGCCATCAGCAGCATCGGCGCTTCCAGGCGCGGCGCATCCTGCTGCGCCTGCGTGATCGCGTTGAGCATGAACTCCAGCAATGATGCGCTGATCGTGCCCTGCACCAGCGGGTCTGCCCGATAGGCGGCGGCGACGCCCGGATCGTGCGAAAGCTTGGCCGGATCAACGGGATTGGGCACCGGCAACCGCGGCGCAATGGCGGAGAGAATCCCTCGCACGATGCCCGTTCCGGGCGGCAATTTCACGCGCAGCGCGGGCGACGACAGCAGCACGCCACGCACGGGGCGGATACGCGCGGTGGTGAAGCGCGCGACGATCAATCCGCCCATGCTGTGGCCGAGCACGAACGGCATCTCGTGCCATTCGGCGACGACGGCATCGACGATTTCTGCGAGATCGGTGAGGTAGTTGTCTTGCGCGTCGAGCGCCATGCGCGGGCCGCCACTCTTGCCGTGGCCGCGCAGGTCGAAGGCCCGTACGCGCAGACCAAGGTCGGTGAGCACCTTGGCCACATGTGGATAGCGGCCGCTGTGTTCGGCCATGCCGTGAACGAGGATGACGGTGCCACGCGGCTCGCCGGTGTCGGGCGCGGGCAACCAGGTGCGGACCAGCAGTTCAGTGCCGTCCTTCATGCGCTGGCGGGTTTCCAGCGCTGGATGGGCGGTGACCTGAGCGGGGGCTTGCGTCATCGGCGTCTCCTCCTTGGGTTGCCAGATTGTGGCATAGACGCCGCCTGTCGCAATCCGCGCCAATAGAGCGGCCCGTCAGTGGCAGCAGGCGTCGAGGTCGGACTCGGGGCCGCCTTCACCGCCCTCGCCGGCCACGCTCTGGAGGATCGGACAATCGGGGCGGTCATCGCCGTGGCAGGCGTTGGCCAGCGTCATGAGCGTGTCGCGCATGCTTTGCAGCTCGCTGATGCGCGCATCGAGATCCGCCACGTGGCGCAGGGTGACGGCCTTCACATCGGCGCTGGCGCGTTCGCGATCGTTCCACAACGACAGCAGCGTGCGGATTTCCTCCAGCGCGAAACCCAGCGAGCGCGACCTGTGGATAAAGCGCAGCACATGCAACGCCCGCGCGTCGTACATGCGGTAGTTGCCTTCGGTGCGCGGGCTCGGCGGCAGCAGGCCGATGCTTTCGTAGTAACGGATCATCTTGGCCGACACGCCGCTGGCCTTCGCGGCCTCGCCAATGTTGACGGGGCCTTTGTCGATGAGATTCGTGCGCGTCATGCGTTGTCTCCGGTGGCGCGCCAGCGGCGCAGCATCAGCGCATTGGTGACCACGCTCACGCTGGAGAACGCCATGGCCGCGCCGGCAAATGTCGGGTTCAGCAAGCCGAATGCCGCCAGCGGAATGCCCACCACGTTATAGATGAAGGCCCAGAACAGGTTCTGGCGGATCTTGGCGACAGTGCGGCGCGAGAGGTCCAGCGCGTCGCTCACCAGACGCGGCTCGCCGCGCATGAGCGTGATGCCGGCGGCCTGCATCGCCACATCGGTGCCGGTGGCCATGGCAATGCCGACATCGGCCGCCGCGAGCGCTGGCGCGTCGTTGATGCCGTCGCCCACCATCGCCACCACATGGCCGCCCTGCTGCCATGCCGACACGCGCGCGGCCTTGTCTTGCGGCAGCACTTGCGCGGCCACCTCATCGATGCCGAGCGCCTGCGCCACGCTGCGTGCTGCGCCGGCGTTGTCGCCGGTCACAAGCGCGGTGCGCACGCCGCGCGCCTGCAGCGCGGACACGGCCTCCTTCGCGCCGGGCTTGAGCGCATCGCCAAAGGCAATCAGCCCGCGCAACTGCACGCCGCTTTCGTCACGCTGCGCAAGCCACGAGACGGTGTTGCCTTGCGCCTCCAGCGCATCGGCGCGTGCTTGCAATGCGCTGCGATCGAGCCCCAGTTCATCCATCCACCGCGCATTGCCGAGTTGCAGCGATACGCCATTCACGATGCCCCGCGTGCCGCGTCCGGCCAGCACTTCCGGCGATTGCGCGGGCGTGACAGCGCGACCGCGCTCCTTGGCATAGTCGCGCGTGGCCTGTGCCAGCGGGTGCGTGTTCTCGGCCTGCAGCGCGGCAAGCTGGTCGAGCAGCGTGTCGGCATCAATGCCGGATGCCGCGTCCACCGCTGTCACACGCGGCTGGCCGACGGTAAGCGTGCCCGTCTTGTCGAAGACAACGAAATCGACTTGTTGGGCGCGCTCCAGCGCCTGCGCGTCCGCAATGAGAATGCCGCGCCGCGCGCCCGCACCCGTGCCGGCCATGATGGCGGACGGCGTGGCAAGGCCGAGCGCGCACGGGCAAGCGATCACCAGAACCGCCACGGCGTTGACGATGGCCGTCTCCCACCCCGCCCCAGCGATAAACCAACCGGCCAGCGTCAGCAACGCCGCCACCAGGACCGCCGGCACAAAGATGGCGCTCACGCGGTCGACCAGTTGCTGGATCGGCGGCTTGGCGGCCTGCGCGTCTTCTACGAGGCGGATGATGCGCGAGAGCATCGTATCTGCGCCGATGGCCGTGGTGCGCACGAGCAGCACGCCGTCGGTGGCGATGGCACCGGCGGTCACGCGGTCGCCTTCGCGCTTGGGCACGGGCAAGCTTTCGCCGGTCAGCATGGATTCATCGACGTGGCTCGCGCCTTCCAGCACCACCGCATCCACGGGGATGCGTTCACCGGCGCGCACGGACACCACGTCGCCGACGCGCACCTGGGCGACGGGGGTATCGCGCAGCGTGCCGTCGGCACCGCGCACGCGAGCGGTGTCGGGGCGCAGCGCCTGCAGAGCGCGGATGGCCTGGGCAGTCTGGCGCTTGGCACGCACTTCCAGCCACTTGCCGAGCCGCACCAGCGTGATGACCACGGCGGCGCTTTCGAAGTACAGGTGCGGCGCGTGGTGCATCCCCTCCGCCCCGGCGCGCCACCACAGCCACAGCGACAGCCCATACGCCGCCGACGTGCCAAGCGCCACCAGCAGATCCATATTGCCGGCGCCCGCACGGAGCGCCTTCCAGCCGGCTTTGTAGAAGCGCGCACCAATGACGAACTGCACCGGCGTCGCCAGCAGCCATTGCACCCACGCCGGCAGCATCCAGTCACCACCGAACCAGCCGGCGATCATCGGCAACACCAGCGGCACAGACAGCGCGGCGGCAATCCACACGGGGCCGGCACCGTCCCAGAAGTCGGGTTCGGCGGCAGCCGGCGCGGCAGTTTCGTCGGAAGCGACGCGCGCCTCATAGCCGGCAGCAGTGACGGCGGCGATCAGCGCATCGCGGGCCGCACCGCCCTGCACGCGGGCACGCTCGGTCGCGAGATTCACGCTCGCCTCGGTCACACCCGGCACGGCGCGCAAGGCGCGCTCGACGCGGCCCGCACAGGCGGCGCAGGTCATCCCACTGATATCGAGATCGGTGGAAGTCACGTCGGGAAGGCTGGCGGCAGTCATGGAAGCGTCCGTTTTGAAGGAGATGGCATCAGCCTAGACCTTCCCATCTTGGTAAGGTCAAGCGCCATTTTACGCTTGCGCTTCCCACGATGGGAAGGTTCATACTGCTGCCGTGATTCACCCTTCCCTCTTTCAGGAGCCAACCATGACGACGTCTTCCACGACCTCCACGACC
This sequence comes from Ralstonia sp. 1138, assembly GCF_040544795.1. Classification (NCBI taxonomy): domain Bacteria; kingdom Pseudomonadati; phylum Pseudomonadota; class Betaproteobacteria; order Burkholderiales; family Burkholderiaceae; genus Ralstonia; species Ralstonia sp. 1138. Next base: position 262,944 of record NZ_JBEPKQ010000002.1, read on the forward strand.
TTTGCGGTGACGGGCATGAGCTGCGGCCATTGCGTATCGGCCGTCACGCGCGCGGTGCAGCAGGTCGATGCCGGCGCCAATGTGCAGGTCGACCTCGACAAGCAGACCGTGGCCGTCACCAGCGGGGCCAGCGTCGATGCGGTCAAGGCTGCCATCGAACAAGCCGGCTACCCGGTCAAAGCTTCCGCCTGAGCCCGGGCTCGGCAACAAAAAAAGGCGTGCCGCTGTGGCACGCCTTTTTGTTTGCGCGGAAGCCGCTTAGAAGCGGTAGCCGACGTTCAGGAAGGTCACGACCGGGTTGATCTTGATCTTCGCTTCGCTCTGGATATGCACGCCGTTGATCAGCGTGGTGTCGATCTTGGCCGTCGTCTTCAGCGGCAGGTAGGACACCGACAAGCCAACGAACCAATCCTTGGTGATGGCGTAGGTCGCGCCCACGTTCAGCACGGGGTTCAGCGAGCTGTCGGTCGTCACATTGCTCTTGCTGCCCGGCGTGCCGCGACCCAGGACCTGGTTCTGGAACGCGCTGCTGGTGATCTTCTCGTCGGAGAACCAGGTGTAGTTCAGGCCAGCGCCCACGTACGGACGGAACTTGCTGTCCGCGCTGAAGAAGTACCACTTGGCCAGCACGGCCGGGCTCCATTGCTTGGCCGAACCGATTTCGCCATAGCCGGAGAACGAGCCGGTGCCTTCAATCTTGTGGCGCGGGGGCAGGCCGCCCACTAGTTCCACGGCCACGTTGTCGGTGAAGAAGTGCGTAAAGGCGAGACCAACGGTATCGGCTTCCTTGATCTTCGCGCCGGTGTTCGGCACCGATTGGTTGACGGGTGCACCGCCAACGCTGTTGACGAACAGCGGGTCGCTCGAGCTATTCGGCATCACGCGGAACCAGCCGAGGCTGACGATATTGCTGCCGGCAGCCTGTGCGTGTGCGGCGGTGGCGAGGATCATCCCGGCGGCGGCCGCCAGTGCTTTTTTATAGGCCATCTCTGTATGTGCTCCTGTGTCAGACGCATCCGATACAAACGCCTTGATACGTTTGCGGTGCGTTCTACGTCTCCTCCCAGGCGGAAGGGATGGCCATTATCCCGTGTGATTGCCTTGGCTAGAACCCTTTTTCTAGAGGTTTTCTGTTACAAGCGGCGCGCTCCATCGGCCTGCAGCGGGCGTCTTCGGCACATGCCCGATTTTTAAACAGACCTGGACTTGGACAGCGCGAGCACGCACGCAGCCAGATCCCACAGGGCACTGCCGACGCTTTTGAACACCACCGGCGACACCGGCGCGGGCTGCGTAAGTGTGTCCGGCGGCGCGTCGACGCACTGTTGTAATGGCCGCACACGCGACCACGGCACGCCGGCCTGCAGCAGGTCGCCAGCCTCGGCTTCCAAGTCGACGAGGGTGTCGGCGTACAGCCGATCGACGGCGGCGGCATGCACGCACAAGCGCGGCGGCAGCTCGGCCATGTCGGGCCGAAAGGCGCCAACAGCCGCGATGAAGTGATGCGCGCCCCACGCATAGCCTGCAGGCTGGCCTGGATCGCCCAAGTCCGGAAGCACCGGTTGCGATGACGGTGTAGCGGTAATCACCAGCGACGTCTGCGGCAATGCCGCGCGGGCCGCATCCGCCACGCCGGCCGCATCACCGCCGGCCAGTGCGGTGGCGTCCATGCCGAGGGCGCGTGCGTAGTACGCCAGCCCGTCGGCGCTGGCACCCGTGCGCGCGACGATGGTGACGCGTCGCGTGCCCAGCCCGAAGCGGAAGGCTTCCAGGTGCGCACGCGCCTGGGCTCCAGCGCCGATCAGCAGCAGATCCCCCGCCGGCTCAGGTGCCAGCAAGCGCGCCGCCAGCAACGACACGGCGGCGGTGCGGTGCGCGGTCACGGTCGGGCCATCGAGCATCAGCCGGCGCTCGCCGGTGCGGGCGTCCATCACCACGACCTCGCCGTGAATGGCTGGCAAGCCTCGGCCAGGGTTGTGCGGGTGCACGGTGATCATCTTGGTGATGGCGATGTCGGCATTGGACGCCGGCATCAGCAGCAGATTGCCGCCGCCCGCCACGGGCATCACAAGACGCGCCGGTGCCTGGGCGCGGCCGGCGCGTGCGTCGCGCAACACCTGGGCGATGGCATCGGCCAACGCAGCGTAAGGCAGGCGGGCTGCCGTGGTGGCAGCGTCGAGGGTCTCCAGCATCGGGCTCCCGCAGCGGAAGAAACGTCGGACGGACTTATGCAGCGGCGCGGCGCGGCGGCGGTGTGCGGCGCGTGAGCAATCCCGCGCTGATGAGCAGCTGGGCAGCGGCGTAGCTCCACCAGATCGCCAGCTCATGGTCGGTGAACGGAAAGACGAACACGCTGATGCCGATCATCGCGTCGGACGCCGCAAAGGCGAGTGCGCCCCACGCCGTCAGCGGCCCCGGCAGGCGCGCCAACAATGCCGCGCACACCATCGCCGACAGCACGACCATGTAGGCGATCACCGGCCCCTTCAGTTCGCCCAGGCCCGGCCAGTACCACAGCAGCATGCCGATGGCCACGCCGATCATCACGCCGACACCAATCATGCGGATGGCCGACGACACGCCGCGCAGCCCCACCAGCACCCGCAGATAGCACAGATGCGCCAGCAGGAAACAGCCCAGCCCGGCCATGAACGAGAACGCGAACCCCGGCAGAGCAAGCCACAGATCCCCGAACGCGGAAAACACCATGGCGCCGATCAGCCAGCGCCGCTCACGCGGAATTTCATGCAGCGAGGCTGCGCGCGCCAGCAGCAGCGCCATCAGCATTTTCCACAGCGGTTGCGCGACGATGCGGCCGACCAGCGGCGTGCCGGGTGGCACCTCGACCGCCACCATGGTCAGCATGCCGCCGTAGGTGACGCCCGCCACGGCGGCAGCCACCCACCACGCGCGAACCCGTGCCGGCATGCCGTAGCCGCCTGACAGATGCGCCGGCGCGTGCGCCGGATGCGTGGTGTGTCCTTCAACCATCGTGGTCTCCCGCCAAACAGAGGCGATTCATATCAGCAAAGTGATGTCGGCTTGCAGCGTGACACGCCGCGCACCCCGGCGCAAGGCGCGAATCTACCCACCAAGGTGGGATAGCGGCAACGCGCCATCCCGCTTCAAGGCCGTCAGTACGATATTGGAACGGACATTGTCCACACCCGGCACACGCATCAGCTTGCGCATGACGAATTCCGACAGCGCAGGCAGATCGGGCACCACCACGCGCAGCATGTAATCGGCGTCACCCGCCACGGAGTAGCACTCCTGCACCGCGTCGAGCAAGCTGATCTCTTCGCGAAAGCGTTCGACGATGGCGTCGCCGTGGTGCGCCAGCTTGACGCTCGCGAACACCGTCACGCCCAGCCCCAGCCCGGTCGGCGAGAGCACCACCCGGTAGCCCTCGATCACGCCTTCCGATTCAAGCCGCGCCAGGCGCCGTCCGACCTGGCTGGCCGACAGGTGGACTTGCTCGGAGAGCTGCTGATGCGTCGCGCGGCCATCGCGCTGAAGGGCCGCCAGCAGGGCCAGATCGAAGGTATCAAGCGAAATCATGCACATCTCCTGCGTTCACAGGCAGCATTCTGCATGATTTCCGCAAACGAGGCGCAATGGACCACCGTTTTGCGGCCAACCCGCGTGGCCCCGCCCCTACACTGGCCGGACTCTGATTGCACAGATCGACATTACAAATGGACATCGCAACCACCGCCCCCGACGCAGCGCAAAACGCCGCTCCGGCTGGCTTCAACGGCACCCTGACCGACAAGCTGCGTGAGCAATTCGCCGAAGGCCTGGACGGCCAGACGCTGCGCGCCGACTTCACCATGCAGCAGCCGGTGCACCGCTACACCGCCGCCGACCATGCCACGTGGCGCACGCTGTACGACCGCCAGGAAGCGTTGCTGCCGGGCCGCGTGTGCGATGAATTCCTGCAAGGCCTGTCGACGCTGGGCATGAGCCGCAACGCCGTGCCGTCTTTCGACGAACTCAACGAAACCCTGATGCGCGCCACCGGCTGGCAGATCGTCGCCGTGCCGGGCCTGGTGCCCGACGAAGTGTTCTTCGATCACCTCGCCAATCGCCGCTTTCCCGCAAGCTGGTGGATGCGTCGCCCCGACCAGCTCGATTACCTGCAAGAGCCGGATTGCTTCCACGACATCTTCGGCCACGTGCCGCTGCTGATTAACCCGATCTTTGCCGACTACATGCAAGCCTACGGCAAGGGTGGCCTGAAGGCCGCGCGCCTGGGCCAGCTCGACATGCTCGCGCGCCTGTACTGGTACACGGTGGAATTCGGCCTGATTCGCACGCCGGCCGGCCTGCGCATCTACGGTGCGGGCATCGTGTCGAGCAAGAGTGAATCGGTGTACGCGCTGGATTCAGCCAGCCCGAACCGCATCGGCTTCGACGTGCGCCGCATCATGCGCACGCGCTACCGCATCGACACGTTCCAGAAGACCTACTTCACGATCGACAGCTTCGAGCAGCTGTTCGACGCCACGCGTCCGGATTTCACGCCGCTGTATGAAGAACTCGCCGCGCTGCCGACGATCGGTGCGGGCGACGTGGTGGATGGCGATCTGGTATTGAACGTCGGCAACCGCGAAGGTTGGGCAGACACGGCGGACATCTGAGCGCAGAGCGTGGCGCGCTGACTATACTGCGCGCATTCAAGACAGAACTTCGCCCCCATCATGATGCCGACCCTGAACGACGACCAACGCAAGGCCCTCTTTGCCGAAGTGCCCGGCTGGACGCTGCAGAGCGACCGCGACGCCATCCAGAAGACTTTCACCTTCGCCGACTTCAACGCCGCGTTCGGCTTCATGACGCGCGTGGCGATCAAAGCCGAGCAGATGAATCACCACCCCGAGTGGTTCAACGTGTGGAATCGCGTGGACATCACCCTGTCCACACACGATGCGAATGGGCTCACGCACCGTGACGCCGATCTCGCGCGCTTTATCGAGCAGGCCGCGAAAAGCGCAGGCGCCACCGGCGCGAAGTAATCACCGCAACGCTGGCGCTCAGCCCCGTGTGGCTGCGCGCCACGCCTCATACGCCGCCCGCGCCTTGTCGCCCAATTGCTCAGGGGCGATGCGGGTGGCGCCTTGTACAATCATCAGCGCATACGGCTTGGCCAGCGCCGACGCCTCGGCACACAGCCGCAGTTCCTCGCCTTCGGCGGGCGAACGGGCACGCCAGAAATTGATGGCGGCCTCCAGATCGGTGATGGTGAGCAGGGCATCGGTCATCCGCGCATTGTAGCGCTGCCCAATCTCGCCGATTGTCCCTTTTTGCCCTTTTCCGCCCGCACTCTGGATCGAGTCAATGCGCATCCTGCTGATTGAAGACGACCGTGCCATCGCCAGCGGCATCCATGCCGGACTCACGCAAGCCGGACATCGCGTGCATGTCGTGCACGACGGTGTCTTCGCCACTGAACAGCTCACCCGGCAGACCCACGATCTGGTCATCCTCGATCTCGGGCTGCCCGGTATCGACGGCATGACGCTGCTGTCGCAGTTTCGGGCGCGCGATCGCGTGACGCCCGTGCTGATCCTCACCGCGCGCGACGGCCTGCTGGACAAGGTGAACGGCCTGAACGCCGGCGCCGATGATTACCTGCTCAAACCGTTCGAGATGCTCGAACTCGTGGCACGGGTGGGCGCCCTGCTGCGCCGTCGCAATGATTCGACCGAGCCGGCCGCGCGGCCCGACATCCTTGTCGGACGGTTGCGCATGAGCGGCATGGAGCGCCGCATCTTTGTCGATGCGGCACCGCTGGAGCTGTCGCCGCGCGAGTTTGCCGTGCTGGAGCTGCTGATGCTGCGCCAGGGCCGCGTCGTCAGCAAGGTGCAGTTGCAGGATCACCTTGCAAGCTTCGGCCACGCCATCGGTGAAGCCAGCCACGACGTGGTGGGCGACACGGCCATCGAAGTCTATGTGCACCGCGTGCGCCGCAAGATCGAACATTCCGAAGCGGAGATCGTCACGGTGCGCGGCTTCGGCTATCTGTTGCAGGCACGCGTCGCGGCGTAGTTCTCGCCATGTTCAAACGCCATCGTCCCGCCTCGTCGTCGGCTTCAGCAGCACCGGCCAAGGGCGGCAACGGTGCGATCAGCCTGCGCCTGCATCTGTTGCGTGCGCTGGCGACACCGCTGTTTGGCCTGATTGTGGGAACCGGCGCGCTGTCGTACTGGCTGGCGGCGCACTACACCGCGCAGGTGTTCGATCGCGCATTGGTGGGTGTGGCGAACACGCTGGCGGAGCAATTGCGCATCGCCGGTCCGCATGTGCCGGCAGCCAAGCTGTACGACATTGCCCTCACTGCGCAGACGCTCGTTCAGAACAGCGGTGAAGACCGCATCTACTGGCGCATTTCCGGCCCCACGGGCACGCTCGTCGGGCGCGACACACCGCTGGGCTACGGCTCGGGCCAGGTCCGCATTGGGGATGCGCGCGTGTTCTACAGCTGGATCGACGGCAAACAGGTGCGCGCGGTGCATTTGCTCGTACCGGGCGTGAGCGCGGAGGTGCCCAAGCCGCGCTCACCGCGCCAGCCTGTGCAGCCCGATCCCGAAGATGACGTCACCCGCCCCGCGCTCGCGCCCACGCAGTCGCAGACGGCACCCGCGTTCAATCTATCCAACCCGCCAGACGCCATGCAGGCCGAAGGCGGCATCGTCGTGGAAGTGGCGGAGCTGCTGGACCATCGGGATACGGCCGCCAAGGAAGTGCTGCTGTCGGTGTCGATTCCGCTGATCGTGCTGCTGGCCATCGGCGGGCTGATCCTCTCGCTGGTGCTCAAGGAAGAGCTGCAGCCGTTGCAGACGCTGGCCGACACCCTCAACAAGCAGAGCGCGCGTTCGGTGACGCCGCTGCCGGCGGAATCTGCGGAGCGCGTGCCTGCTGAACTGCAACCGCTCATCAACGCGATGAACGCGCTGCTGGCCCGGTTGCGCGACGCACTCGAAGCCCAGCGCACCTTCATCGCAGACGCTGCCCATCAGCTGCGCACGCCGCTCACCGCGTTGAAGTTGCACGCCGATCGCGCTGTCGATGCCAAGACATTGGACGATGCGCGGCCGGCGTTACTGGAGCTGCAATCGGGGGCCAACCGCGCGGTGCGCCTGTCCAACCAGTTGCTGACGCTGGCGCGTGCCGAGCCCGGCATGACGCTCGATCAGCTGGGGCCGCCGATGCGGGTCGATCTCGTTTCGCTTGCATTCGATACCGGCGCCGAGTGGGTGCCGCGTGCACTCGCGCGCGGGCTGGATCTCGGCTTCGAGGCCTGGCCGCAGGAGGCAGCATCGCCGGGTTCGTTGCAGGCGCCGGTGCTGGCCAACGTGGTGCTGTTACGCGAGGCCGCCAACAACCTGCTCGACAACGCCATCAAATACGTGCCGGCCGGCGGACGCGTGACCTTGCGCGCCGGCATGGAGGCCGACGCCGCATCTCGATGGTGGGGTGTGGTCAGTGTGGAAGACAACGGCCCCGGCATTCCGCCCGAGCGGCGCGGTGAAGTCTTCCAGCGCTTCTTCCGTGGGGATGCGGACCACCGCCCGGGGCAACCGCAAGGCAGCGGCCTGGGCCTGGCCATCGTGCACGACATCGTGCGTCTGCACGGCGGCACCGTCGCCATCGATGATGCGACCGCGCGCGATGGCAGCCGCGTGATGCGCTTCGTGTTGCGCCTGCCGCTGGCAGACGACGCCGTCTGATCGACGGACGGACCTGCGACTTACTTCTTCTTTTTCTTCGCGGGCGGCGCCAGCATCGTGCCGCGGCACTTCTTCGCGCCGCAGCGGCACGCAAACTGTTCCTTCAGGGCCTTCGTCTGGCGGCCTTCGATGACGAGGCCGTAGTCGTAGAACAGTTCTTCGCCGGCTTCGATGTCGCGCAGCGCGTGAATGAAGACGCGGCCATCCGCTTCGCGCGCCTCGCAGTTCGGCTTGCACGCGTGGTTGATCCAGCGCGCGCGGTTGCCGCCGTACTTGGCGTCGATCACGCTGCCGTCTTCCAGGCTGAAATAGAACGTGTGATTCGGGTCCGACGGATCGTGCGGATGGCGACGCAGCGCCTCCTTCCACGTGATGTGCTCGCCCTTGTATTCGATGATCTTCTTGCCGCGTGCGATAGCGACCACGGCATACACGCCGCGTCCGTGCACACCCGATTCGCGCACCTCGATGCGATCGCGGCGGCGCAGTTTGGCCGGCGCTTCCGTCGCGGGCGAGGACTCAGCCAGAGCCGGCGTGGCATCAGGGGACGTGCGTGTCATGGGAAATGGCGCAGTAAAGCGAAACAAAAACGTCGATCAACGAAGCCGTGAGCCTACACCAAAAGCATGGCATCTCGACACGTGCCACAACCCCATGCCGCTCGACCAATGTGGATAACTTGGCCTGCCGCTGTGGATAACTACCGGCAAATGCTGTTGGCTGTCTGTGGCTGCCCTGTCGACGGTGTGGGCACAAGTGACGGGGTTGCCCGCCGGACGATCGGAAAAAACAGCAAGCTATCCACCTGAGGGCACACGCGGTACCCCCTGTTTTGCTTGCGACAAGTGCTTGAACATAAAGCAGTTTTTGCACTTATCCACAGAAACTATCCACCGTTATCTACTACTACTATCTGTATACATAAGAAAAAAGGTAAACCCGTCGATCGACTTGCGTCGAACCGGTCAGCGAACCAACAAGCCAACCGCAAACGAGAACACCGCGCGTCAACATTGATGTGATGGGATCGCCTCGCAACGTAGGCCCCATGCGGGTTTACGGAACCCACATGCCACCTGCCGTTACAAAGCTCACGTGCCGACGCTGTTCGCATGCCGGTATCATGTCGCCCTTGGAGCCATCCCCCGGACGCTCTGTTGTGTGTTTTATCTACTCTTGAAGGGAGTCAAGCAATGACGAAAACCGAACTGATCGACGCCATCGCCAGCGGCGTAGACGGTCTGACCAAGGCCAAGGCCGAGCAGGCACTGAACGTGACGCTGCAAGCCATCATGGAATCCGTTGGCAAGGGCGATGCGGTCAGCCTCATCGGCTTTGGTACCTTCAGCCAAGGTGAGCGTGCCGAGCGTATGGCCCGCAACCCGCGCACCGGCGAAGAAATCAAGGTCGAAGCAGCCAAGACGGTCAAGTTCAAGGCCGGCCAGAAGTTCAAGGACGCTGTCAACGCCTGATGCAGTGACAGCCCTCGGCGCAGCCAGCCCGTCTGGTGAGCGCCAACGACGTGGCATGCCATTGCATGCGTGAATCGACCGCAGCAGTGGCGTACCACGTCGGAAGGCCTGTCTCCCCGTCAGGCCATCCCTTCCCTCCTCTTCCATGTCCCGCCCTCTTCTGCGCAATTCGCTCGCTTTGCGTATTGCCCTGCCGATCGTCCTGATCGCACCGGTCCTTTGGTTTGCCGGCTGCGCGACGCCGCCTGCGCGCCCACAGGCCGAACCGCTGCCCGACAACGAAGTCGTGCAGACGCGCCCCGGCGCCACGCCGCGCGAAAAGATGATCCAGATTGCCCTGACCGAATGGGACAGATGGGGCCGCCAGGTCGTGCGTGTGGGGCGTGACGATACGTATTGCGTGGCCGGCGGTGGTTTCCCCGACCAGCCGCAAGGCCGCTGGCTGACACCCGACGACCCGACGCCGGCCCCGTCCGATGAAGAAAGCGGTACCGACATGCCGCTGCCCAAAGCGGTTGCGACGCCCGCTGCTCCCGCCCCCGCACCTTGCCTGCGCTATCCGGACGGCACCGGCGGTGAAGCGACCGCGCGCGGCTGCGTGCTGGCCAAGCGCTACTGGGCCATCGTCGGCAAGACGCCGACGTGCCAGCAGCTCACGACAGGCGGCTGGGCGTGGTCTGCGGTGTTCATCTCGTGGATCATGCGCAAGGCCGGCCTGCAGAACGATCAATTCCTGACGGGTGCCACGCATGCGGAATACGTGACCGATGCGCGCGACCGTCTGCTCAAGCACCCTGCCTTCGTGCTCGAACGCACGCCGGCCGTGCCGCGCCCCGGCGACCTCATCTGCACCGCACGGGGCGCCGATCGCTTCATGACGGACCCGGCCGAGATCCAGGCCGGCAGAACGCCCATGCACTGCGACTTGGTCGTCGAGGTGGACCCGGTGCGCCATGAAGTGAAATCGATTGGCGGCAACGTGCAGCAATCCGCGTCGATGAGCATCACGGAGTTGAATGACGCCAACCAGCTCGATCCGTACACGAACTCGGTCATGCAGTGGCTGGTGATCCTGCGTAACCAGTTGCCCTAGCAGACGGCGAGCTAGCGGATGTAACGTTGTTTGACGTTCGGTGCAAATTCATTAACATGTGAATCACTTAAGCGCCGGCAACCCGACCGGCGCATGGCCCCTGCGATCAGGAGACAGGTCATGACGGTGCTTTCGCTTTCACCCGACGCCGGATCGAGCATCCAGGCCCATCGCCCGGACTGGTGCGGCCCACGTGAATGGGCCGCGCGCGTGAAGCTGGCGGCGTGCTACCGCATCTTTGCGCAGCTCGGCTGGACCGAACTGATCTACAACCACATCACGTTGCGCCTGCGACCCGAAGATGGCAGCGCCGACGATGGCGGCCCGCATTTCCTCATCAACCCGTTTGGCCTGACCTATGCCGAGGTTTGCGCGTCGAACCTCGTGAAGATCGACCTGCAGGGCAATGTGCAGCGCGCGGCGGGTCAGCCGGACTGGCCCGTCAATCCGGCCGGCTTTACCGTGCATGCCGCTATTCACGCGGGCATTCCGGGTGCGCATTGCGTGATGCACACCCACACGACCGCCGGCATGGCCGTGGCCTGCGCGCGCGATGGTCTGTCGATCAGCAACTTCTATGCGGCGCAGCTGCACGGCAAAGTGGCGTATCACGACTTTGAAGGCATTACCGTGCATGCCGATGAAGGGCCGCGGCTGGTGAAGAACATCGGCGACAAGCCTGCGGTCATTCTGCGGAACCACGGGCTGCTGGCCTGGGGCGATTCGATTGCGCGGGCGTTTGCCGTGCTGTGGCTGCTCAACCGCGCGTGCGAGATCCAACTGGCTTCCACGTCGATGGGCCCCGTGCTGGAGATTCCCGAAGCGATTGCGCGCAACTGCACGCGCGATTCGTTGCAGTTCAACCCGAACTTCGGCGCAGGCGAAGATGTGTTTGCGGCGCTGACCCGCACCATCGACCGCATCGATCCTTCCTACCGAACCTGATCACATGACGCGTATTTGCATTGTCGGCGCCGGCGCGGTCGGCGGTTATCTTGGCGCGAAGCTGGCGTTGGCCGATCAACCTATCAACGTGTTGGCGCGCGGCGCGACGCTTCAAGCGCTGCAAGCAGAAGGTCTGCGGCTGACCGAAGACGGCAATACACGCTCTGCGCCGGTGCGCGCGAGTGACGATGCGCATGCGCTCGGTGTGCAGGATTTCGTTGTCGTTGCTGTGAAGGCGCCGGCCATGGAAAGCGTGGCGCAAACCATCGCACCCCTCATCGGCCCGGACACCGCCGTGGTGGTGGCGATGAACGGCGTCCCATGGTGGTTCTTTGATCGACCTGGCCCGCTGGAAGGTCTGCGCCTGCAATCGGTCGATCCGCACGGCCGTATTGCGCAGGCCATTCCCACCCGGAACGTGCTCGGTTGCGTGGTGCATTTGACGTGCTCGACGACGGCGCCGGGGCATGTGCGCCATGGGTTCGGCAAGCGGCTGATTCTTGGCGAACCGGCGGGCGGCACCTCACCGCGCCTTGATGCAATCGGTGCGTTGTTTGAACGCGCCGGCTTGCAGATCGAGCGCAGCGAAGCCATCCAGCGCGACATCTGGTTCAAGCTGTGGGGCAACATGACGATGAACCCCGTGTCGGTGCTGACCGGCGCGACGTGTGATCGCATCCTCGACGACCCGCAGGTCAGCGCGTTTTGCCTGGCCATCATGGAAGAAGCGAAAGCGATCGGCGCGCGCATCGGCTGCCCGATCGAACAGAGCGGTGAAGAACGCAGCGCCGTCACGCGGCAACTTGGCGCGTTCAAGACGTCGATGCTGCAGGATGCGGAGGCCGGGCGTGGCCCGCTGGAGATCGATGCGCTCGTGGCATCGGTGCGGGAGATTGGTCAACACGTGGGTGTGCCGACCCCGCAGATTGATGCGCTGCTGGGTCTGGTGCGACTGCACGCCCAGACCCGCGGGCTTTACTGAACCGGCAACGCCAAATCACTGATACGTCAGCGTAAAGGTGGCGCTGCCGTTGGCAATGCCTGGTGCGACGCTGTTTTCCGTTTGCACGTAGCGCGCCTTGAGGGGAATCGCGTAGTCCCCATCCGCATCTGCCACTTGCCATTTGAATAACTTGGCGAGTTCCAATGGCTTGTCATCGTAAAGAAGTTGGATCGCTACGCCCGTGGCGCTGGTGGCGCCCGCGTCCAATTTCAGCATGCCCTGCGCGGCGTCATGTGCCTCCCCGTCGAGTTGCACGTTGATGCTCGTACCTTTTGCGCAGTTCAACGGAATGCTGAAGGCCTGCGTCCTGGAAGGCGGCGAAGTGCCCAACCCGTTGAACGCACTCACGGGCACGTCGCCAAGTTTCACCGGAATCAGCTTGCGGCTTACCGTGCACGACATGACATCGACCTTGAATGTGCCGATATTGATGGTGGATTCCGGCCTGTGCCAAGAGGTCTTGTTGTTTCGCAGGATGAAAGAGCCCACCTGCTTTCCTGACACCGACCCGGCGCTGATGGTTGCAGCCGTCTTGTAGAAGCGGACCAACGCTTTGCCTTGCCTTGGCAGCGCGCTGAACATCCCGTTCACCGCGCAGTAGATGTAGTGGTCCGGGTTGTCGGTGTTCAATCCCGTAACCCAGCGCGTCTGGTTGGCGCATGCGTCCCATGTACCGCCCGGGGTCGAAATGCCAACGGCGTAGCCAATTCCATCAACATTTGTCTTGTAGACGCGTTTGCCGTCGAAGTCGGCAACGTATGTCCCATACGCCTTAATCCCGACCTCCTGCCAAGGAAGCTTTGGCTCGGTGTTGGAACACTTGAAGGTGCTCACGATGTCCGATGCCACCTCTGCAATGACGCTCCCCACGGGAATGTCTCTCTGGATCGCAAGGTCCTTCGGCTGAATCGTGGTGCTGCTCGTAACGGTTTCGCAGGTGTACGCAAGGGCACTGCCTCCAGCCAGGCACATCAACGCTGCCAAGAAACTCCGGTATACGATGCGCACGTCTTGCTCCCGTCATGATTGAAAACTATGAATGGAAGCATGCGAGCTATCGCGTGTATGTAGGAACCTTCTTGTTTTGGCGTTAACGCGAGGCGCAGATCAGCGATGCTGCAAAAGCCGGGGCAAGAACGGAAACCAGCGTACGTGCAGCACGCACGCTGATTCCTAACTTCAGTGAACCGGCTGCGCCGACTTATTGATACGTCAGCGTAAAGGTCGCGCTGCCGTTGGCAATACCTGGGACGACGCTGTTTTCCGTTTGTACGTACCGCGCCTTGAGCGGGATCGAATACGTACCTTCGGCCTCGGTTGTCTGCCACTTGAATCGCTTGGCCAGCTCCACGGGCTTGTCGTCGTAGAGCATCTGGATGGCCACGCCCGTGGCGCTTGCGGCTTCGTCGCTCAACTTCAGCATGCCTTGCGTGGCGTCGTGTGCGGTGCCGTCAAGTTGCAGGTTGATGCTGGCGCCTTTCGGGCACGTCAACGGAATACCGAAGCTCTTTGTGCGGCCCTCTGGCGGCGAAGTACCCGGCCCTTTGAACGCACCAACGGGGACTTCCCCCATGGCAACATTGATTGCCGCGCTGCCCAGCGTGCACGACAGCTTTTCCACTGCAACGGAGCCAATGCTGAACTGGGATTCCGTCTGCCAGACACTCTGGTTGTTCTTCAAGATAAAGGCGCCGATCAGTTTGCCCGATACCGTGCCCGTTCCCGTGCTCGCTTCGGTCTTGTAGAAATTGATCAACGCCTTGTGCTTCATGGGTTGCGTGCTGAATACCCCGTTGACCGCACAATACAGGCGATGGTTCGGATTGTCTGGGTTGGTCGTTCCGTTGACCCAGCGTTCCAGGCCCTCACCACACCCGTTCACGATTCCAACACCAATGGCATAGCCAATGCCCTCAATGTTGGTTTTCCACACGCGCTTGCCGTCGATGTCGCCAACGTAGGTGCCATATCCCTTGATGCCGACTTCCTGGTATGTCAACCGAGGCACTTCGTTGGTGCAGTTGAAGGTAGTCACCACATCGGAAACCACCTGCGCAATGAGGCCGCCGACCGGCAGGTCGCGCTGCACCGAGAGCTTTTGCGGTTGGATTGTGGTACTCGTCGTGACCGTGGTGCATGTGTAGGCAAAAGCGCCCTTTGCCGCGGTTAACATGAGGCCCGCTGCCAGCCTTGCGCACCATACGCGCATGTGTTGCTCCGGTTCGTTATCGTCGGGCAACATAAAAACACGTGATCCAATCGCTGTGGATAGGATTTGTCCCATTCTGCAAACTCGGGTGCTCCACAAATAGCGGGCGCTTATCAATGGCAGAAGGGCAAGGTGAAGCGGTCTGCTAACCAGAAAGACCAACGCGATCCATCGCCATGACAGCGAGGATCGCGTTGATCAGAACAGCCGAGAAGAAGTGAAGGTGATGCTTACGGCGCAAGCGCGGGATGCTTCAGCGCATGCGCCGTTTCGATCCACTGCTGGTGATACGCCGCATCGTCGCGCTTGAGGCCGAGTTCGCCGTTCTGATACGCCATCGCCAAGGCCTGCACGGCTTCGGGCAATTCGTGCTCGGCAGCGTCCTGGTACAGCGCCAGCGCACGGGCCTCATCGCGCGGCACGCCATCGCCTTCACGATATGCATTGGCCAGCATAAACATCGCGGCCGGAATCTCGTGACGCGCGGCACGATCAAACCAGTGCGCAGCCTGCGCCGTGTCGATGGCGGTGCCGTAGCCGCTGCGATACATCAGGCCGAGGTAATACGCGGCGGCGGCGTCGCCCTTGTCAGCGGATTGACGCAGCAGGCGCAACGCACGCGGATAGTCGCGCTCCACCCCGCCGGTGCCGAGCAGCAGCGCCTTGCCCAGCGACAACTGCGCGCGCGCATCGCTCGGTGCGGCGGTTTCCAGCCAGCGCATCCCTTCGTTTCGCAAAGCGCTGTCGTGCGCGCCGAGCAAGGCTTCGCCCAACGCGGATTGCGCCGGCACTGAGCCGCCGCGCGCGAGCTGACGCAGCTTCTGCAGCGCCTCGGGCTCCATCGCTTGCACGACCATGGCGCGCCACGATTCCAGCTGCGTGGCATCCACGGCGGGCGCCTGGCGTGCGTGCGACAACCAACCGCCGGCCATCACGACGATCGCCAGCGCGGCAGCCACGGTCAGCATCGGCACCGACTGCCGCGGAGATTCCACGGTCGGTGCACCCGCCCATGCGGAACGAAGAGAAGGCATGGCGTGGTCCTCTTACTGCGTCAGGTCGATCTGGTACAGCGACAGGCCCTTGTTGGTGCCGTCGTCAGCCTGATACAGCGTGACGTTGTTGATGTTTGCAGCCGCAGCGGCAGCCAGCTTGCCCGCCGCTGACGGGAACACCACAGTTGCCGCCGACGTCGCCAGCTTCGTGAAGCGCCAGCTGCGCTGCGAGCCGTTGGTGGCACGCTTCACGCTGCCGATCTTCTTGATGTAGCTGATCAGCACGTCGCGGTTGGCATCCGGCGACGCATAGATCGTCTTGCTGCCGTCCAGGCCCGGGAAGTTGCCGCCGCCGCTTGCACGGTAGTTGTTGGTCGCCACGATGAACTGCGCGGCGGGGTCGAGCGCCACGCCCTTGTACATCAGGTTCTTGATACGGCTGCCGACCGGCTGCGTGACGTCGATCTCATACGTCAGGTCAGGCGTGGTGAACATGTCGAAGTTGTAGCCCGGGAACGTGCTCACCAGTTTCTGCACCGTCGCTTGCGTCGGGTCGATGGTGTTGAAGCGCTTGGCCGCCGTTTCCAGCCAGTTCTTGATGTCGGAGCCCGCGACCTTCACGGCGTAGACCGTGTTCGGATACAGATACAGGTCAGCCGCGTTGTTGATCGCCAGCGGGCCGGCTGCCACGTCGGTGAAATCGGTGCCGCCACCAAAGCCGCTCTTGAACGGCGCGCTCACCGACAGCACCGGCAGCGACGCGTACTGCGGCAGGTTCGCCTGGATGTACGCCGACACGTAATCGGCCTGAGCCTGGTTCACGATCTCGATCGCGCCCGGGTCGCCCACGTCGGCAAAGTACGTGCTCATGTTGAAGTCGGTGCTGCCCACCGGCGTCTTCACGTAGTTGATCGTCGCCTGGTGCTCGGTGGCGATGGCGGCCGAGACCGTCGGATCAGCGGCCACGTAGGTCTTGTCGGCATTCTGGATCGAACGCGCTTCCACCGTGGTCTGCGTCTTGTCCACAGCCCAGTTCGTGCCGTTGAACGTCAGGCCCAGCTTGATGACGCCGAGGTGCTTGCCCCAGTAGTTCGCCATCACGGTCGGCACGCCGTTCACGGTGCCCTTGACCTTGTCGACACCCGGCAGGTTGAACTGGAAGACCGTGCTGTTCGCATCCGGGAAGAGCTGGTGCGAATGGCCGATCAGCATGGCATCGATGCCCGGCACGGTCGACAGCCACCAGCTGCCGTTTTCCATCGTCGGCGAATACGTCGAGTTATCGAGCCCGCCGTGCGAAATCGCCACCACCAGGTCGGCGCCCTTCGCGCGCATTTCGGGGATGTACTTGGCGGCGGTTTCCTTGATGCCGACCGTGTAGACCTTGCCGTCGAGCCAGCGCTTGTCCCAGCTCGTGATGGTGGGCGGGGTAAAGCTGATGATGCCGACCTTGACCGGCGCGCTGATCGTGCTGCCGTCCGGCGCCGTGGCCGTCACCGTCTTGGTGATGATCGTGTACGGCTGGAACAGCGGCGCGTTGGTCTTCGCGCTCATCACGTTGGCCAGCACCTGCGGGAAGGCCGGGCCCGCGCATTTCTTCTGCGTGGCCGGATCGGGCAGGCCATCCACGTTGAACGTATTGCCCGTGACCTGCGACAGGTACGGCAGGCCGTAGTTGAACTCGTGATTGCCGATGCCGCCGCCGTCGTACTTGGCGGCGTTCATCACCTTGTAGATCGCCAGCGTCTGGTCGCACGTGACGGGGCTCACCATGGCCTGGTAGTCCGACAGCGCGGTGCCCTGGATGGTGTCGCCGTTATCCAGCAGCAGCGTGTTCGGGAATTGCGCACGCGCCTGGTTGATGAGCGTCGCCACGCGCTCGAAGCCGAGCGAGTTGTCGGCCGCCAGCTTGAAGTAGTCGTACGACAGCACGTTTGTGTGCAGGTCGGTCGTCTCAAGCACGGCGAGCGTGGCTTTGGTGCCGGCCGGGGCGGCGCTGGCAGCAGGCGTGGTGCTGCCGTTCGACGGGGTGTCGTCGCTGCCGCCGCACGCAGCCAGCGTCATCGACAGGAAAACAGCAAGCGGCAACGCCGCCGAACACAATGGTCGGACTCGCATGAACTTCTCCCTGAAGTCTATTTTTTGGTATGCGAACTACGAACTGCTGAATGCAAACTGCGAATGGCAGATGAAGCGAATGACACGCAGACGCGCACGCAGAATCGGAGGAACCGTTTGCGCAACGCGAGAGGACAACAGACTGGACCGGGGGGGGCTCAGAAGCGGAGAAGTATCGAAAGCGCGCATGACGATGCCGTGACCGTCGGATGACATTTGCGCGTGGCGCCCGCCATGTGGAGAACAGCGCCGGTTGCGCGTCTTAGCCGAATGGGGGATCGGCGGGGCCAAAAAATTCAAGGCGTTTCGTCAACAACGTTAGAATGAGCCCATTTTTCCGCGTAGCCGTTCTATGTCCCAGAAGAAAGCGCCGCTGTTCGAGATCCGCAGCGGCACCGTCGATGCCCTGCTGCTGTCGCCGCGCACCGCCGACATGGACGCCCTGGCCGCCGAACTCACGCGACGCTTTGCCGACACGCCGGAGTTTTTCTCCAACGACGTGATCGCCATCGACGTGCGCCGCCTGGCCGCAGACGAGCGCCTGCCCATCGACCGTTTGGTGGAGACCCTGACCGCGCTGCGTGCTCGCGCGATCGGCGTGGTCGCCAGCCCGGAGCAGGCCGAATGGGCCCAGGCTTTCGGCCTGCCGCTGCTCGACAGCCACGGCCGCCGCCCGCGCGGCGGGAATGACGCCAAAGATGCGGACAGCAAGGACGCGCAGGACGCACCGGATGCGCCCGAGCACGCCCAAGCCGCTGAAGCCCCTGCCTCCACCCCTGCCATTCCTGCTGCCGATGCCGTGGCCATGCAGCCCGGCACGATGATCGTCGACCGCCCCCTGCGTTCCGGCCAGCGCATCTATGCGCGCGGCGACCTCGTCGTGCTCGACCTGGTGAGCGACGGCGCCGAGGTGATCGCCGAGGGCAACATCTACGTGTATGCCTCGCTGCGCGGCCGCGCGCTGGCAGGCGTGAAGGGCAACCTGGACGCGCGCATCTTCTGCACGTGCCTGGAGCCTCAACTGATTTCCATCGCCGGCATCTACCGCACCGGCGAAACCCCGTGGCCCGACGCCTACGCCAGCAAGCCTGCGCAGGTCCGGCTCGCGGACAACACGCTGGTTTTCGAACCGTTGCGGATGAAGTGACGCACCCCGTGCGCCGAGCGATTTAACTTACAGAGTTACGAGCCATGACCAAGATCATCGTAGTCACCTCCGGCAAGGGCGGCGTCGGCAAGACGACCACCAGTGCGGCGTTTTCCGCCGGCCTTGCGCTGCGCGGCCACAAGACCGCCGTCATCGACTTCGACGTCGGCCTGCGCAACCTCGACCTCATCATGGGCTGCGAGCGCCGCGTGGTGTATGACCTGATCAACGTGATCCACGGTGAGGCCAACCTGAACCAGGCCCTCATCAAGGACAAGAAGTGCGAAAACCTCTTCATCCTCCCCGCCTCGCAAACGCGCGACAAGGATGCGCTCACGCGTGAAGGCGTCGAGAAGGTGATCGAAGGCCTGAAGGAAATGGGCTTCGAATACATCGTCTGCGATTCGCCGGCCGGTATCGAATCGGGCGCGCTGATGGCGATGTACTTTGCCGACGAGGCCATCGTGGTGACGAACCCGGAAGTCTCTTCGGTGCGCGACTCCGATCGCATCCTGGGCATCCTGTCGTCCAAGTCGCGCCGCGCGGTGGAAGGCAAGGAGCCGATCAAGGAACACCTGCTGCTGACGCGCTACAACCCGAAGCGCGTGTCCGAAGGCGAGATGCTGTCGCTGACCGACATCCAGGAAATCCTGCGCATCAAGCTGATCGGCGTGATTCCGGAATCCGAGGCCGTGCTGCAGGCATCCAACCAGGGCCTGCCCGCCATCCATCTGGAAGGTTCCGACGTGGCCAATGCGTACCACGATGTGATCGACCGCTTCCTGGGCAAGGAGAAGGAACTGCGCTACGTCGAATACAACAAGCCGGGCTTCCTGCAGCGCCTGTTCGGCGGCGGAAAATAAGGAGACGCACATCCATGTCGATTCTGTCTTTCCTGCTCGGCGAGAAGAAGAAGACTGCAAGCGTTGCCAAAGAGCGCCTGCAGATCATCCTCGCCCATGAACGTACCGCCAGCGGTGCGCCCGCCGACTACCTGCCCGCGCTGCAACGCGAGCTGGTGGCTGTGATCTCGAAGTACGTGAAGATCGGCAACGACGACATCAAGGTCAACCTCGAGCGCCAGGACAACCTGGAAGTGCTGGAGGTGAAGATCGAGATTCCGCAGGCCTGACCCTCGGCCCGCGTCGTTACCGCACACGAATGATGCGGCCCGCCGGTGCGTCCGGCGCGGCCGGCATCGGCCCCACATAGGCGGCTCTCGGGCGGATCAACTGCCCTGCCGCACGCTGCTCCAGCGCGTGCGCGATCCAGCCCGCCGTTCGCCCCGCCGCAAACAGGCCAAAGCCTGAACCTTCCGGCAGCCCAAGCACGCGGCGGATGGCCACCAGCGCGAAATCCACCGATGGCCCATCGCCGGTCAATCCGGCCACGGCGTCCATCACCGTCTGCAGCCGCTTGCGCACCGCGCCCGTCTTTGGCAACTGCGCCAGGATCGCTTCCGCCCGCGGGTCGGCCTGGCGATACAGCGGATGGCCAAAGCCGGGCAGCGCATCGCCGCGATCCAGTCGACGGCGCAATGCCGTTGTCACGGAGCGCTCGCTTTCCAATTCACTCAGCAACGCCTCCACGCGCGCCGTGGTGCCACCGTGCAGGCCGCCGGAGAGCGCAGCCAGCCCCGCGCTGACTACGGCGCCCAGGCTGGCGCCGGTCGATGCCACCACGCGCGCCGCAAAGCTGGAGGCATTGAGCTCGTGATCGGCGCACAGCACCAAGGCGACGCGGATGGCCTCGGCGGCGTGCGCATCAACGTTCCATGCCTGCTGGCATTGCAGGTGCGCGGGCGCGGCATCGGGCTTGCGGCCCAGCATGGCGGCAAACACGACGCGCAGCAGCGCACCGGCATCGCGCGCCGTGCGTGCAGCATCCTGCCGCCACGCGGCTTCGTCCAGCGCCGGCAATGCGAGCGCGCACAACGCTAAGCAGCGTTGCCGGATGTCCGCCTCTGCCAGCGACGAGAGCGCCGCGTACCAACTCTTCGGCAACGCCGGCGCGGGCGTGTTGAAGGCGGCCGCTTCTTCGCACTGCCACAGCCGCGCCGCCACGGTTTCCAGCGTGGCGTGTTCGGCCAGCTCCAGCGCCGGCATGCCACGGTAGAACAACTGCCCATGATCGATCAGCGTGATGGCCGATTCCATCACGGGCAGGCCCCAGTCCAGCGCATGACGCACCACCTGGCGCGGGCGCCGTCCGCCGGAACGCTGATCGGCCAGCCGTGCCACATCGGCTTCGCGGTAGCGGCTGCCGCGTCCGTCGGGCGACGGGTACGCCGCAAGCAGCCCGCGGCTCACATAGGCGTACAGCGTGGGGCGCGAGATGCGCAGGCGCTCGGCGGCTTCGGCGGCATTGAGGTAGGCGGTCATCGGGCCGGATGTGGTGGACGGCGATCGAGGTTGATCAGTCTAGTCAATGTTGACGCTATCGGCCGCGCGGGACTGTAATGGGCGCACCTTGCTTGCGGAGCCCCGCCATGCCGTCACCCGTTGCTGATGTGGTTGATCCTTCCATGCAGACTGTCAGCCCTACCGACGCACTCGGCCAGTTGTGGACCGTGCTCGGCCAGCCGGCCGATGTGCTGTCGCGTGCCACACTCACGGGCGCCGAGCCGGCGCTGCCGTCGTCGTTTGCGGTGGGCACGCTGGCGCAGAGCACCATTGCCGCTGCTGCACTCGCGGCCGCGCAGGTCGACACGTTGCGTAGCGGGCGCCAGCAAACCGTATCTGTCGACATGCATCACGCCGCGCTGGAATTCCGCTCCGAGCGCTACTTCCGTGTCGAAGGCCAGTTGCCGCCCGAACCGTGGGACAAGATCGCCGGGCTCTACCGCTGCGGCGATGGCCGCTGGGTGCGCCTGCACACCAACTTTGCGCATCACCGTGACGGTGTGCTGAAGCTGCTCGGCTGTGCGTATGACCGGGCCGCCGTGGCCGCCGCGCTGAACCAATGGAACGCAGAGGCGTTTGAGGAAGCAGCCGCGCAAGCGGGCATGGTCGTCACCGCCGCGCGCACGTTTGAAGAGTGGGACGCGCACCCGCAAGGCATCGCCGTCGCAAGCCAGCCGCTGATGACGATCGAACGCATGGGCGATGCGCCACCGCAGCCGCTGCCGGCGCATGCCGACGGCCGTCCGCTTTCGGGCGTGCGCGTGCTGGACCTCACGCGCGTGATTGCAGGCCCCGTCTGCGGCCGGACGCTCGCAGCGCATGGGGCCGACGTGCTGCTCGTCACGGGGCCGCATCTGCCGGCGATCCCACCGCTGGTGATCGACACCGGGCGCGGCAAGCGCTCCGCGCAGCTCGACCTGCGCGATGCAGCCGGTGCCGGCCAACTCCGCACGTTGCTGCGCGACGCCGATATCTTCGTGCAGGGTTATCGGCCCGGTGGCCTGGCGGCGCTGCAGTTTGGTCCGGAGCAGGTCGCTGCGCTGCGCCCCGGTATCGTCTACGTCAGCCTGTGCGCGTACGGTTACGACGGCCCCTGGGCCAATCGACGAGGCTTCGATTCGCTCGTGCAGACCGCCAGCGGTTTCAACTGGGCCGAAGCGCAGGCCGCCGGCGAGGCCAAGCCGCGTCCGCTGCCCGCACAGGCGCTCGACCACGGCGCTGGCTACCTGATGGCGGCTGGCGCAATGACCGCGCTCGCACGCCGCATGACCGAAGGCGGCAGCTGGCACGTGCGTGTGTCGCTCGCGCAGACGGCGCATTGGCTGCGCAGCTTGGGCCGCATGGTCAACGGGTTCGATGCGGCCGACCCGCGCTATGAAGAGATCGGCGCGTATGTGGAAACGTCACCGTCCGGCTTTGGCGCGCTCACCGCGCTGCGCCACGCGGGGCAGCTTTCCGAGACGCCTCCGCACTGGGCGCTGCCCAGCGTGCCGCTGGGGACGCATCCCGCGCGGTGGTAGGATTCGCGCCTACCGTTTTCTCTGCCCGCGCCTGATACTCCGGGCGCACATGGCCCGCCGATGCTCAGTTACCGTCACGCCTTCCACGCCGGCAATCACGCCGATGTCCTCAAGCACGCCGTGCTTGTGCAGATGCTCGATTACCTCACGCAGAAGGACAAGCCGTTCTGGTACATCGACACGCACGCCGGTGCCGGCCTCTACGCGCTGGACCACGAATGGGCGCAGAAGAAGGCCGAGTTCGATACCGGCATTGGCCCCTTGTGGCGCGCGGCCGAAGGCGGTGAAACGCTGCCGCCGTTGCTCGATGCGTACCTCGACCAGGTGCGCGAACTGAATCCCAACGGTGAACTGAGGCACTACCCCGGCTCGCCGTGGTTGGCGTGGCAGATGCTGCGCGACGCCGATCGCCTGCGCCTGTTCGAGCTGCACAGCTCAGAAATCAAGGTGCTGTCCAACAACTTTCGCGGTGCAGGCCGCAAGGTCATGCTGTACGACGGCGATGGCTTTGCCGGCATCAAGGCGATCCTGCCGCCGCCGCCGCGCCGTGCGCTGGTGCTGATCGATCCGTCATTCGAAGACAAGCAGGACTACGCCCGCACCGTGCAGGCCCTGCAAGACAGCCTGCAGCGCTTTGCCACCGGCATGTATGCGATCTGGTATCCGCTCGTGCAGCGGCGCGAAGCCGCGCAGTTTCCTTCGCGCCTGAAGCAGTTGCGGCCGACCGACTGGCTGCACGTCACGCTCACGGTCAAGCACCCGGTCGAGGGCGGCCTGGGCCTGCACGGCAGCGGCATGTTCATCGTCAACCCGCCGTGGACGCTCAAGGCACAGCTGCAGGAAGCCATGCCCACGCTGGTGCGCCTGCTCGGCCAGGACGACGGCGCCAAGTTCATGCTGGAAGGCGAATCCAGTTGAGCCTTTGGGCGGCGTGACGCCCACATGTCACTCCCCTGCCACATGCCCGTGCTACCTAGTCGGGCTTAGACTTGCACTGCGCTGTCCGTGCGCAGCGCCCCTCTCGGCACTCTCGGCAAGATCGGCAGGAGCAACACACCATGAGCGAACGCGACGCAGCCCGGCAGGCGCGCCTGCAGGAAGACCTCCTCGACACGCTGGACGAGGAGCTGGAGATGGAAATCGACGACCACCTGCTCGGCGGCGGCGAGGGCATCAGCGAGGAAGCGCGCGAAACGCGGCGCATGTACTTCCGCGAGCTGTTCCGCCTGCAAGGCGAACTCGTCAAGCTGCAGGACTGGGTGATCGAGACCGGCCACCGGCTGGTGGTGATCTTCGAAGGCCGTGATGCCGCCGGCAAGGGCGGCGCCATCAAGCGCATCACGCAGCGGCTGAACCCGCGCGTGTGCCGCGTGGCCGCGCTGCCGGCGCCCACCAACCGCGAACGCACGCAGTGGTATTTCCAGCGCTACGTGGCGCATCTGCCCGCCGCCGGCGAGATCGTCCTGTTCGATCGCAGCTGGTACAACCGCGCCGGCGTCGAACGCGTGATGGGCTTCTGCACCGACGAGGAATACGAAGAGTTCTTCCGCTCCGTGCCCGAGTTCGAAAAGATGCTCGTGCGCTCGGGCATCCAGATCGTCAAGTACTGGTTCTCGGTGACGGATGAAGAGCAGGAAGTGCGGTTCCAGAGCCGCATCGACGATCCGCTCAAGCAGTGGAAGCTGAGCCCGATGGACCTGGAGAGCCGCCGCCGCTGGGAGGCCTATACGCAGGCCAAGGAGGCGATGCTCGAGCGCTCGCACATTCCCGAATCGCCGTGGTGGGTCGTGCTGGCCGACGACAAGAAGCGCGCGCGCCTGAACTGCATCCACCATCTGCTGGGGCAGGTGCCTTACCACCCGGTGCCGCATCCGCCGGTGCTGCTGCCCGAGCGCGTGCACCATGCGGAGTACATCCGCCACCCGGTGCCGGAAGACATGATCGTGCCGAACGTGTACTGAACCGGCGGCAACGCCATCGGAGAAACAAAAAAAAGGGCGGCCTGCGCGGTCGCCCTTTTCGTTCAATGCGCGCGTTCAGGTATTCAGAAGATCGCGCGGAACAGCCAGTACAAGCCACCCGCCAGCACGATCGATGCGGGCAGCGTCAGTACCCAGGCCAGCAGCAGGCTGCGCACGGTATTCCACTGCAGCCCTGAGCCGTTGGCCGCCATCGTGCCCGCCACGCCCGACGACAGCACATGCGTGGTCGATACCGGCAGGCCATATGCATCGGCCGCGCCGATCGTCACCATGGCCACCAGTTCGGCCGACGCGCCCTGCCCGTACGTCAGGTGCTGCTTGCCGATCTTTTCGCCCACGGTGATGACGATGCGCTTCCAGCCCACCATCGTGCCCAGGCCCAGTGCAATCGCCACGGCCACCTTCACCCACGTGGGGATGAACTTCGTAGCGTGGTCAAGCTGCTGCTTGTAGTTGTCGATGACGGCCTGGTCGTCCTTGGCAATGGCGGGTTGGCCGCTCTTCTTGAGCAGGCGGATGGCCTCGGACGCCAGGTACATGTTGTTGCGCACGTTATCCACTTCGTTCTGCGGCACGGCGGCAATCGAGCCCGTCTCGCCGACCTGCGCGGCGATGCTGTTCGTCAACGCCTGCACGGCCGGCAGCGTGGCCGGCGTCAGCACGCGCTTCTGTACATAGGCCTCCACATCGGCGCGCGGATTGGCCGACGGCGCCACCCCGTTGGTGTACTTGCCGAAGGTGGCGGCAGTCTGATGCGACACGGCCAGGAAGGTCTGCGTCTCGGCCGGGGTGACGGCGCGATTGAGCGCGTAGACGGTGGGCACCGTGCCGATCAGGATCAGCATGATCAGGCCCATGCCCTTCTGCCCGTCGTTGGAGCCATGCGCGAACGACACGCCCGTGCACGTGAGGATGAGCAGCGCGCGAATCCAGAACGGCGGCGGCTGGTTGCCCTCGGGCTCGGCATAGAGGGCGGGCACGCGCACCGCCGCCTTCAGCACCCACAGCAGCAGCCCCGCCAGCAGAAAACCAATGATGGGCGAAAACAGCAGCGACTTGCCCACGCCCAGCGCCTGGCTCCAGTCCACGCCACTCGTGCCGTTGGCGCCGTGCAGGAGCTGGTTCATCAGGCCCACGCCGATGATCGAACCGATGAGCGTGTGCGAGCTGGAAGACGGCAGCCCCAGATACCAGGTCGCCAGGTTCCAGATGATGGCCGCGATCAGCAGCGCAAACACCATCGCAAAGCCCGAGTGGCTGCCCACCTGCAGGATCAGCTCCACCGGCAGCAGTTGCAGGATGCCGAAGGCCACGGCCCCGCTGGACACCATCACGCCCGCAAAATTCCACACACCCGACCACACCACCGCCAGGTGCGGCGACAGCGAATGCGTGTAGATGACCGTGGCCACCGCATTGGCCGTGTCATGAAACCCGTTGACGAACTCGAAGCCGAGCGCGATCAGCAGCGCAATGCCCAGCAGCACGAACGGCAACGCCGAACTGGTGGACACGCCTTCCAGATCGGTCACCAGATGGCTCACCACGTAGGCGGCGCCACCCGCCAGCATCAGCAGGAAGGCTGCAATACCAAGGTTGCGGAAGCGCCCGGGCACGGCCCCGGGCTGGACGGAGAGGGGATGCGACATGACGGGTCACCAGGAAGGGGGCTGGGTGACCGATTCTAGGAGTCGAGCTTGTGCGGTAGGTGACGGTTTCGTGTCGAATCCGTGTCCGTTGATTGCTGGACATTACACGGTGGGGCGGATCTCGAAGCCGGGCCCCGGCGCCTCATGGTCGCCCGTGGCGACGTCCAGCTGCGTAACGTGCGCGCTGTCCGGCCCTTCCCACATCCATTCGCGCATGCTGAGCACATTGGCCTCGGGGCCGGCCAGGAACGCTTCGACCGCCCCATCGCGGCGGTTGCGTACCCAGCCGCGCAGGCCGAGCAGGCGGGCGTGGTCGGCACATGCGGCGCGGTAGCCGACACCCTGCACCCGGCCCTGTACGGTAACGATCACTTGCGCAATGGCGGACATGGCAGGCCTCCGGAGCAAACGGCAGGAGATGTGTTGGGTAAAACATGACAAACCGACGCTGTCGCATCTCTGTCACATTTCTGGAATGTGACGTCGTCAGACTGACAACCGCGCGGCGGGCTCTGACGTTACGCAAGGTAAACTAGGCGGCTTGCCGCCGGGTGCCAAGCAACGCTTGCGCAAAGCACTGCGCCCAGCCCCGTCATCCGCCATGCCATGTATTGCGTCTCGGCCCCAGGCCTTGAGGCGCCCGAATTTCGTCCGCGGTTTCCGTCCCGGTTATCCAAGATGCAGCAGAACGACAACGAAACCACCATCCGGGGCCGCTTGGGTACCACCTTCGGTACCAACCTTGGCGTCAACTTCGGCAACCTGCTGACGGCGCCGCCCAACCGGTTTGACCTCGCCCTCCTGCCGATCATCCTGGCCGCCATCGTGCTCGTGGCCTACGCCGCCAAGCAGATGAACGTGCCCTACACGCCGGGCGAACACCTGGACGTCAGCCTCGACGTCATTGAACTGCCCTATTACCTGCTGCGCACCAGCATCCGCATGCTGCTGGCGCTGGGCGCGTCGCTGGCGTTCTCCTTTGCGTTTGCCGCCATTGCGTCCAAGAACCGTACCGCCGAAAAGGTGATGGTGCCGGCGCTCGACATCCTGCAATCGATTCCGGTGCTGGGTTTCCTGTCGATCACGGTGACGGGCTTCATTGCGCTGTTTCCGGGCAACCTCGTCGGCGTGGAATGCGCGGCCATCTTCGCCATCTTCACGTCACAGGCGTGGAACATGGCGTTCTCGTTGTACCAATCGTTCCGCACCATCCCGACCGACCTGGAAGAGGCGGCCACGGTGTTCCGCCTGTCGAAGTGGCAGCGCTTCTGGCGCCTGGAAGTGCCGTTCGCCATGCCGGGCCTGCTGTGGAACATGATGATGTCGATGTCGGGCGGCTGGTTCTTCGTGGTGGCGTCGGAAGCCATCTCGGTCTCGGGCCACGACATCAAGCTGCCGGGCATCGGCTCGTACATTTCCCTGGCGATCCAGCAGCAGAACCTGCCCGCCATCGGCTGGGCCATCCTGGCCATGCTGATCGGCATCATCCTGTACGACCAACTGCTGTTCCGCCCGCTGATTGCCTGGGCAGACCGCTTCCGCTTCGACTCGATGTCGTCGGAGCGCGAGCCGCAATCGTGGCTGCTGGACCTGCTGCGCCGCTCCGAGTGGGTCAAGGCGCTGCTGGAGCGCACCGCCGCCCTGGCCGAACGCACGCTGTCCTGGGGTGCCGAGCGTACGCGGCCCACCGCGGCCCCCGGCAACGGATTCCTGCCGCGCTTCCCGTGGTCGCACCGCATCGCCGATGTCGTCATCATCCTGGCCGCGCTGATGGCGGTGGCGCACGTGCTGCAGTTCGTGCGCTCCGAGGTGGGCTGGGCTGAGGTCGGCCACGTCTTCTGGCTCGGCTTCCTGACCATGGTGCGTGTGATCCTGCTGATTGCGCTGGCCGCGCTCGTGTGGGTGCCGATCGGCATCCGCATCGGCCTGAACCCGAACGTGGCGCGCATCGCCCAGCCAGTGGCGCAGTTCCTGGCGGCGTTCCCGGCCAACCTGATGTTCCCGCTGGCGGTGATGCTCATCGCGCGCTTCGCGCTCAACCCGGAAATCTGGTTGAGCCCGCTGATGATTTTCGGTACGCAGTGGTACATCCTGTTCAACGTGATTGCCGGCGCGTCGGCCATCCCGACCGAACTCAAACTGGCCGCCCGCAACTTCGGCCTGCGCGGCTGGCTGCTGTGGAAGCGTTTCCTCATCCCCGCCGTGTTCCCCAACCTGCTGACCGGTCTGGTGACGGCCGCCGGCGGCTCGTGGAACGCCAGCATCGTCTCCGAATACGTGTCGTGGGGTGACCGCACGCTGGTGGCGACGGGCCTGGGCAGCTACATCGCCGAGATGACGGCCAAGGGCGACTTCCCGCGCATTGCACTGGGGATTGCCGTGATGAGCCTGTTCGTGGTCGGCTTCAACCGGCTGCTGTGGAACCGCCTGTATGACATCGCGCAAGAGCGCACCCGCCTGTAAGAACATGCTCATGATCCTACTGCGCACCCCGATCTTGACCCTGCGATGCTCGCCGTACTCATGTACGGCTGCGCGTCTCGGGCCAACCTCGGGGCGCTCGCTACGGATCTTGAGCATGTTCTAAGACGACTTATTTAGCTGAGAACACACATGGTTACCACCAGCACCCATAGCCAGCACGCTGAAAGCGTCATGGAGCTGCGCGGCGTCTCGAAGATCTTCCGCACCGCAGACCACACCGACCGCGCCGTGCTCGAAGGCGTGGACCTTAACCTGCGCCAGGGCGAGATCGTCGCCATGCTGGGCAAATCGGGCTCGGGCAAGTCGACGTTGCTGCGCATCATGGCGGGCCTTGTGCGCGCCGATCGCGGGCAGGTGCTGTTTCGCGGGCGCGAGTACACCGGCCCCGTGCAGGGCATTGCGATGGTGTTCCAGTCGTTTGCGCTGTTTCCGTGGCTGACGGTGCAGCAGAACGTGGAGCTGGGCCTGGAGGCGCAAGGCGTGCCCAAGGCCGAGCGCGAAGAGCGCGCCGAACAGGCCATCGACCTGATCGGCCTGTCGGGCTTCAACAGCGCCCTGCCGCGCGAACTCTCGGGCGGCATGCGCCAGCGCGTGGGCATTGCGCGCGCGCTCGTCACCGAGCCCGACCTGCTGCTGATGGACGAAGCGTTCTCCGCGCTCGACGTGCTGACCGGCGAGAACCTGCGCGACGAAATGCTCGACCTGTGGGAAGACCGCCGCACCAACATCAAGAGCATCCTCATCGTTTCGCACAACATCGAAGAGGCGGTGATGATGGCGGACCGCATCGTCATCCTGTCGAGCGATCCGGGGCGCATCCGCGCCGAGGTGCGCGTGCCGTTCCCGCGCCCGCGCAACCGCGATTCCGCCGCCGTGCGCAACCTCATCGACGAGGTGTATGGGCTGATGACCTCGCCGCAGCGCGTGGGCGTGCATGTAGGCGTGGAGCCCGCCGCCGAGCAGCTTGCCTACCGCCTGCCCGACGCCGAGATCGGCCAGATGGAGGCCATTCTGGACTTGCTGGTCGAAGCGCCGTTCAACGGCCGCGCCGACCTGCCGCACCTGGCAGAAGAAGCCGGCGTGACCGACGACGACCTGCTGCCCGCGTGCGAAGCACTGTCCCTGCTGCAACTGGCCACCATCGAGCGCGGCGACATCATCGTCACGCCGTTCGGCAAGACCTACATGGAAACCGAACCGCCCGAGCGCAAGGTGCTGTTCGGCCAGAAGCTGCTGGAGCGCGTGGCCCTGGCCGCGCACATCCGCGCCGAGCTGGAAGCCAACGAAGACGGCGAGATCCGCGAAGAGCACGTGCTGCGCGAGCTGGAGGCGTACCTCAAGCCCGAAGAGGCCGAGCGCGTGCTGAAGATCGGCATCGAATGGGGCCGTTACGGCGAGGTGTATGAGTACGTCTACAACACCGGCATGCTGACCCTGCCCCGTGAAGAGCGCGAGGAACGCGAAGAGCGTGAGGCGCAGGAAGGTGGGGATCACGCGGCGTAAGCGCGCGAGGTCGACATGAAAAAAGAGCCGCATGAAGCGGCTCTTTTTCTTTCACGCGCAGGAACAGCGATGTTCCATCACCACCCCCAACGCACCCCCGCCTTGCCATTCACCCCATGCAGGCGACGGTCCGCGCTGACCTGATAGCCGACGCTGGCATAGAACACGCCGTTCTTCGCCACCTGCGCCGTCAGGCCACCCGTCAGCTCCAGCGTGGTGCTCGGCAGTTGCGCGGTGAACGGCACGAAGCCGCCGTCCGGCGACGACATCTGCGTGCCCGTCTGGCCGCGGAACTCGTGCCATACGTTGGCGCGCACCCATGCGGTGTGCTGACGCTCCGGCGATTCGCCCCAGCGCTTGCTCACGCGCACGCCAAGCCGGCCCAGCATCGAGTTCACCGAGTTGAAGCGCACGTCGGCGGCACCGTCGTTGGCATCGGCAAACGCGGCACGCTGATACACGAGCTGCGCCTGCGGCTCGACACGCCATTGCGGCGACAGCGCGATCGGGTAGCCGGCCTCCAGCGATGCGGCGTAACCGAGCGCGTGTGTCTTCAAACCGTTCACGCCATGCGGGGACGCATCAGCGTCGTAGCGCGTGCCCTGCACCACGCCATCCAGGTACCAGCCCGACGGGCCGAAGTGCGTCCAGTACAGGCCGACCGTGTTGGCGTTGACGGTGTCGCGGCCCGCGTCTGCGCCATCCGCGTGCGTGACGTCTGCCGCGATGCGGCCGGTGGCGAAGTAGCCGCCGGCGTGGTCGTGGCTGCCGTCTTCGCGCTGGCGCTGGTAGACATCGGCGCCGAACTGCACGCCGCCAAAGTCATAGCTGAACGCAGGGCCCTGGTTGCCGTAGACACCGTTGCCGTCCGACATGCGGCTGCCCTTCTGGGCGATCACGCGTGCCCAGCCGGTGCGCAGCACGGGTGAGGTGCCTGCCGGTGCGGCGGCCTGGTTGCTCTCCTCCCCCACGCGTTCGTGCAGCGTATCGAGCAGCGCGCGGCCGTAGAGCAGCGTCAGTTGCGGAATGGCGGTGTAGAGCGACACCTCCGGACGCAGTGCCGGCTGCGTAGTGCCTGTGCCCGTACCGGTGCCCGTCGTGCCGCCGCCGGTGCCCTGGGTTGAGGTTTGCAGGGTGCGCAGATACCAGCTGTCGGCGCTGGCGGAGCCACCGCGTTGCAACGTGTACTCATACGGGCCGGCCACGACACGGTTGGCGAGCGCAAAGGCATTGGCCTGCGTGGTTGCGCCGTTGATGGCGCTGACGACTTCAATGCCATCGCCCGTCGTTTTCGCACCCGCGCCGCCGGCGTTGGTCACGCGCACCGCCGTATTGCCGCTGGCCGTGCCGCCCGAGATGACGAGCTTGTCGGTCGGCGAGTTGTCGGCGCCCAGCTTGGTGTTGATGGCCAGCACGCCACCGTTGCCGACATAGTTGCCGTTGACTACCAGCTTGTTGCCGACACCCGCGCCACCGATCTGCACCGTACCGGCGTTGCTCAGTGCGCCGTTGATCGTCAGGCTGCCGCTGCCCGTGTTGGCAAACGCGGCCAGCGCATCGGCCACGGCCACTGTGCCGTTGTTGGTGACAGCGCCGTTCACGGTGCCGTAGCCGCCCAGCGTGGCGTTGGCGGCGATCTGCACCGTGCTGCCGCCGGCCGCCATCGTGCGCAGGTTCTGCGGCGCGTTGGAGCCCGACGCGCCGAGCGTTGCGCCGGCATGCGCCGCGTCGCCGATGGCGAGCGCCCCGCTGGCCACCACGGTATTGCCCTGGATGGCGTTGTTGGCGGTCAGCACGGTCGTGCCTGTACCGGCCTGCGTGATGCCGCCCGTGCCGGTGACGGTGCCGCCGAACGTGAACACGTCTGAACGGTTGAAGGCGAGCGTGCCGTTGTCCACCACATTGCCCGTGATCGAACCTGACGTGCCGCCATTGCCGAGTTGCAGCGTGCCTGCCGAGATGGTCGTGCCGCCCGAATAGGTGTGATCGTTCGTCAAGACCGTTGTGCCGGTACCGCTCTGATTGACCGCGCCCGTGCCGGAGATCTGTCCGCCATACGTGTACGTATCGGAGCGATTGAAGGCGAGCGTGCCGTTATTCACGACATCGCCCGCGACGCTGCCCGACGTACCGCCATTCCCCAGCTGCAACGTGCCCGCGGCGATGGTGGTGCCGCCTTGGTACGTGTTGTCGCCCGCCAGCACCAGCGTCCCGCTGCCGGCCTTGGTCAGCGCGCCGGCACCTGAAATGCCCTGACTCACGGTCGACGTGAAGCCCTGCGTATCGATCGTGCCGTTGGCGTTGGTGATGCTGACCGCGCGCGTGCCGGCCACGTCCACGTTGCCGGTCAGTTGCAGCGTGCCGCCGTTGAGTGTGAGTACGCCCGTCGCGCCGCCCAATGCACTGTCCGCACCGATGGCGAGGGTGCCTTGCGTGATGGTCGTGCCGCCGCTGTACGTATTGCCGGCTGCGAGCGTGAGCGTGCCCGTGCCGGTTTTTTCCAGCGCACCTGCGCCGACGATCTGGCCCGCATAGCTGCCATCCACATCCTGCTGGAAACGCACCAGACCGTTGTTCGTCACGGCCTTCGTCACGCCCAGCGCATCGCCTTGCAGCGTGCCGCCGGCGTCCACTTGCATCGTCCCGGTGTAGGCGCTGTTGTTGCCTTGCACGATCAGCGTGCCCTGCTGCACTTGCGCGTTGGTCACGCCCATGCTGGCGAGCGTTTTGGACAGCGTCCACGTGCCGCTGTCCTGCTTGCGCAGGGTCTGGAAGTTCGTGATGGTGCCCAGCGTTGCGCTATCCGTGCCGTTCAGTGTGATGACGTTTGCGCCACCGCCGCCGCTGATGCTGCCGCTCACCGATGAGCCGGTGTACAGGTGCAGCGCATCGTTGCCGCCCGCAAAGATCAGATTGCCGACCACCTTGCCGCGGTTGGTGAAATCCACCGACCCGTTGCCCGATGCGCCCATCACGTTGCCGTTGGCCACGTCGGTCTGGATCGTGCCCGTGGCGTTGTTGACGACCGTGTTGCCGCCGGTGGTGTTCTGGAACCAGATGGCGGCCCCATGCGCCGATTTGATCAGGCCGTTGTTGACGATGGTGTTGCCGGTGCCTTCCGGGTTGACGGCTTCCCCGCTGAGCTGTGTGCCGTTGGCCAGCACCTGGCCGCCCTGCTGCACCGTCAGCGTGCTGTTGTTGCGGAAGTCGATTGCGTTGCCGCCAGTGCCATAAAAGCCGGACGTCGACACCGCGTTTGCGCTCACGGTGGCGCCCGATTGCACCGTGATGTTGGCGTTGTCGCGCACGGCAATCGCACTGGTGTCGCCCACCGCGACCGTGCTGCCTGTCTGCACCGTCACCACGCGGTTGTCTTCCGCCGCCACGTTGCCGGCGCCGATGGTGGATGTGGTTGGATTGGGTGCCGCGCTATCGCAGACGGTGGTCTGCCCGGTGGTGGTGCAGTCTGCATGCGCAAGCGCCCCGAACAGGGCGAATGGCGAAGCAACAAGCGCAATGGAGACAAACTGAAGCCGCCCGCGGCGGCGCTGGAACAATGGCGTAGACATACGTTTGCGTCCGCGCGCACGCGTAAAGAAGCCGCTACGTCTGTCCCCCCGGACAGACGTAGCGCGATTTGCGCGGACTTCCCCTTCTTATCGTTGATGGTTTGTTGAAGTCCTACTTCCCCGGTGGGCCGATCGTCTCGCAGAGGTTGTCTCCGACCTTGCCACGTCTTTCTTGGTGGACCTGCCAGACCAACTCATGACGGCGAGCATCAGCCCTGTCCGCACAACTTGACCCCACTGCATTGTTTCTGAAGTGTTGCGGACGGCGTGATTCTAGGAATGGCTGTGCATCGCGATGTACAACGAATGTAAAAATCAACGGGATTTGAGGATGTGTTTGTTTTCAGCATCGCTAAGGCGGGGTTTTTGTTTTCGTTCCTTAAAGAAGCGGGCGAAAACCCGCCACCCATCATGGTTTACGACGAGTGGTCTTTCTCCACAGTGGCAAAGCGAATTGAGAAACCGCCTTTATTGATGCCGCACCCAAACGCCAATCCCGCCGGTAAAGCTTTGCACTTCACGGGCACCTGGTTTCTGCTTGCACATCCCCCTAAACCCCGCGCCCATCGACATGTGGTATGAGCCTTGCATGACACTTCGCAAACAACATCCGGGGCAAAAGGGGGCCGTGGTATGCAGGCGCGTTACGCGTGGTCGATGGGAGCACTGTGGGGCCTGTGCTGGACGTGGGGCCATTCAGGCATCGCGCATGCAGGCGGTTTGCAGCAGCCTGAATTTCAGCTTGGAGCCGTCACCGCCAGTGGTTCTGCCGCCGCCGCGTCGTCGACGGGCGAGGCCGCCAACCAAGGCTATGTGCCGCGCGCCCAGTTGGAGAATCGCCCCCTGCTGCGGCCGGGCGAATTGCTGGAGAGCGTGCCCGGCCTGATCGTCACGCAGCACAGCGGCGACGGCAAGGCTAACCAATACTTCCTGCGCGGCTTCAACCTCGACCACGGAACGGATCTCGCCACCACGGTGGCCGGCATGCCGGTCAACATGCGCACGCACGCGCACGGCCAGGGCTACACCGATCTGAACTTCGTCATCCCCGAACTGGTCGACGGCATTGCCTACAAGAAAGGCACCAGCTTTGCGGAAGAGGGCGACTTCTCTGCGGCCGGTGCGGTGCGCATGGACTACGTGAGCCATCTGCCGCAGGGCATCGCGCAGCTCGAGCTGGGAGAGCACAACTACCGGCGCGGCCTGCTGGCCAACGCCAGCACGGTCGGCCCCGGCACGCTGCTCTATGGCTTCGAATGGCTGGGCGAGAATGGCCCGTGGACCGTGCCCGAAGGCGTGCACAAGCTCAATGGCGTGCTGCGCTACACCGTGCCGTTGGGCGGCGGCGAGCGCATCAGCGTGACCGGCATGGCCTACAAGAACGCGTGGCAATCCACCGACCAGGTGCCGTTGCGCGCCATCAATGAAGGGCTGATCCCGCGCTTTGGTGCAATCGACCCGAGCGATGGCGGCGCGGCGTCCCGCTACAGCCTCTCGGCCGACTGGCTGCGGCCGCTTGCCGATGGCATGTTCAAGGCCAACGCCTACGTCATCAAGAGCCGGCTGCAGCTGTTCTCCAACTTTACGTACGCGCTTAACAACCCCGAGCAAGGCGACCAGTTCGAGCAGTTCGAGAACCGCGTCACCACGGGCGTGAACGCATCGCGCACGTGGCTGGGCAGCGTTGCCGGGCGTGAGAGCGAAACGGAAGTCGGCTCGCATACGCGCTTCGACCGGCTGGACCCGATTCGCCTGACCAACACGCAGGCGCGGCAACCGTACGCGCTGGTCCGCAGCGACACCGTGAACGAAACCAGCACCGCGCTCTACGTGCGCAACAGCACGCAGTGGCTGCCGTGGCTGCGCACCATCGCCGGTGTGCGGGCCGATCAGTTCTGGTACAGCGTCGCCAGCAGCAACCCGCTCAATTCGGGCAATGGAACGGACCACATCGTGAGCCCCAAGCTGAGCGTCGTGCTGTCGCCCACGGCGCGTACCGATGTGTTCATGAACTGGGGCCGGGGCTATCACAGCAATGACGTGCGCGGCGCGACCACCACCGTTGATCCGGTGAGCGCAGACCCGGTGCAGAAGGTGTCGGTGCTCGTCCCCGCCACCGGCTACGAGGTCGGCGTGCGCACGCGGGCGCTTGCCCCCAACCTGCAGCTTTCCGCGTCGCTCTGGCGCCTGGATATTGGCTCTGAACTCGTCTTCTCCGGCGACACCGGCACCACCGAACCCAGCCGCCCGAGCCGCCGCACGGGCGTGGAACTCGCGGCCTATTACACGCCGCTGCCCGAACTGATCGTCGATGCGGATGCGGCCTTCTCGCGTGCGCGCTTTCGCGACAGCAACCCGGCAGGCGACAGCATTCCCGAGGCCATCCAGACCACCGCATCGGCCGGCGTGTCATGGACGCACGACCGGTGGATGCTTGGCGCACGGCTGCGCTACTTCGGCCCGCGCCCGCTCGTTGAAGACAACAGCGTGCGATCGGCATCGTCGTTCCTGGTCAACCTCAAGCTGGGCTACCGGCTGCAGAAGAACGTGCGCGTGTTCGTCGAGGTGCTCAATGTGCTGAACAAACAAGTGAACGACATCGACTACTACTACGCATCCCTGCTCAAGGGCGAGGCGTCACCGCTGGATGCCAATGACGTGGCAACGGGCATCAATGACCGCCACATTCATCCCGCCGAGCCCCGCACCGTGCGCGCCGGTGTGGTGTGGAATTTCTAGATCGACAAAGATGGCTGCGCCTGCCGTCTCCCCGCGGCACAATCAGCGCTTCAACTTCACCGCCAGGAATCCTCATGAGAAGGCGTTCGACCGTCGGCTTGTTGCGTCACCTGTTCCTTGTTGCTACCACCGTTGCCGCCGTGGCGTTGGCACTGCCCGCATCGGCGCAGCAAATCGTCAGCGATCTCTCGGCACAACCGACCGGCCGCATTCACTTCAACAGCGCCACGCCCAAGAGCAAATGGGAGCTGGTGCATCGCAAGTTCGACAAGACGCCCACGCCTATCTGGGGCACGCTGTATCTGCCCGAGAACCTGCAAGGCCGGGTGCCTGCGATGGTGATTTCGCATGGCTCCGCCGGGCCGCAGCAGAAAGACGTCGACCGGTGGGTGCGGCTCTTCAACCAGATGGGAATGGCCGCGTTCGTGGTGGATTCGTATGGCCCGCGCGGCATTGCCAACACGATGGACAACCAGTCGCAGCTCAACCCCGCCGCCAATGACGCCGATGCGCTGTTCGCGCTCAAGCTGCTGAGCACCGACCCGCGCATCGACCCGAAGCGCATCGGGCAGATTGGTTTTTCGCGCGGCGGCGGTGTGGCACTGGACATGACGCTCGATGCGTTCCGCAAGGGCGTCATCGATGACGACACGCGGTTTGCCGCGCTTATCGGTTTCTACCCCGGGTGCTCGGCGCTCTGGTGGGAGATCCCGCCGCCGCCGCTGTCCGGCGCCCCGCTGATGCTCGCACTGGGCGAGAAGGACGACTACACGCCCGCACAGCTCTGCCGCAACGCGGCGGAGGTCATGCGGCGTGACGGCCAGACCGTCGACGTGCATGTCTACCCCGGCGCGTATCACGACTTCGACAGCACGCGTGCGTACTTCAAGTACTTCCCGGGTGCCACCACGGCGCGCGATTGCCCGCAGACCATGATCGACGT
Organism: Ralstonia sp. 1138; assembly: GCF_040544795.1. Lineage (NCBI taxonomy): Bacteria > Pseudomonadati > Pseudomonadota > Betaproteobacteria > Burkholderiales > Burkholderiaceae > Ralstonia > Ralstonia sp. 1138. Next base: position 300,450 of record NZ_JBEPKQ010000002.1, read on the forward strand.
GCAGCACGATGCGTACTACCGGCTGAAGAGCGGCGAGAAATACCCCAACCTGCAGGCCATGGAGGCCGACTACAAGCGCTGCACCGTCCGGGGCGTTTCCACCGGCGCCAACCTGGAGCAAGCCGAACGCGCCGAGGCCGACGTCAAGGCATTCCTGACGAAAGCCATGGCCCTCTCGCCGCGCTGATGTAGGAACCTCTACAAGATTGCAGCGGTTATGACGTGCGCCTATGCTGCCATCATGACCGCCCCCATCGATTCCTGGCTGCTGCTGATCGTCAGCCTGCCCACCGCCCGCGCCACCGCGCGCATGCGCATCTGGCGCGCCATCAAGGCGATCGGCTGTGCGGCGCTGCGCGATGGCGTCTACCTGCTACCCGCCCGTGCCGAGCATGCCGCACAGCTCAACGACCTGGCAGACGAGACGTTGCAGGAAGACGGCCAGGCCTGGGTGCTGCGCGTGCAGGCCGGCGATGCAGCGGAAGACGCGGCCTACCGCGCCCTGTTCGACCGCTCGCCTGACTACGCCGAGTGGCTGGCCGAGTTGTCTGAAGCGCGCAAGACGCTACCCGACCTGCCCGCCGCCGAGCGCAACCGGCTGCTGCGCCGCCATGCCCGCGCCTACGAGGCCATCCGCAAGATCGACTTCTTCTCCAATGAAGCGACCGTGCGTGCCGATGCGCAATGGCGCGACTTTGCGGCGGCGGTCGAAGCCACACACTCGCCGGGCGAACCGCGCGCCGCCGCGGGCAGCATCCCCCGCCGTGACCGCACCCAATACCAGGGCCGCCTGTGGGCCACGCGCCGGCACCTGTGGGTGGACCGTGTTGCCAGCGCCTGGCTCATCCACCGCTTCATCGATCCGCACGCGCGCTTCCTGTGGCTCGACAGCCCGGCCGATTGCCCCGCCGATGCGCTCGGCTTCGACTTTGACGGTGCCGCCTTCACGCATGTTGGCGAACGGGTTTCGTTCGAGGTGCTCGTCGCCAGCTTTGGGCTCGACGACGATGCCGGCCTCGCGCGCCTGGGCGCCATGGTGCATGCGCTCGACGTGGGCGGCGCGGCCACGCCGGAAGCCGGCGGGTTCGAAGCCATCCTGGCAGGGGCCCGCAAGCGCGTGGCGGATGACGATGCCCTGCTCGCAGAAATCGGGAGTGTGCTCGATTCGTTGTATGTGCATTTTTCCGGCAGCCGCAAGCCATGACCGCTGTCGCTCATTGCAGGTAACCCATGAACATTGCCCCTGAACAACCCACCTACACGCTCCGGCAACTGCTCCTGTATTTCCTCCGGCTTGGCGCATTGGGCTTTGGCGGCCCCGTCGCGCTGGCCGGCTACATGCGCCGAGATCTGGTGGACAGCCGCCAGTGGATTACCGAAGCGGACTACAAGGAAGGCCTCGCGCTCGCCCAGCTCGCACCGGGGCCGCTGGCCGCGCAACTGGCCATCTACCTCGGCTATGTGCACTACCGCATCGTTGGCGCCACGCTCGTCGGCATTGCGTTCGTGCTGCCGTCGTTCCTGATGGTGGTGGCGCTGGGGTGGGCCTACACGCGCTTTGGCGGACTTACGTGGATGCAGTCGGTGTTCTACGGCGTGGGCGCGGCGGTGATCGGCATCATCGCCATCAGCGCGCACAAGCTCACCACCAAGAGCGTCGGCAAAGACAAGCTGTTGTGGGCCATCTACCTGCTGCTGGCGGCCGTGACGGTCATCACCGAATCGGAGGTGGCGTGGCTCTTCCTGGCGGCGGGCGTGCTGGTGTGGTTCTGGCGTGCGCCGCCCCGGTGGCTGCGCCAGGGCCGCACGAACGCCATCGCGGCTGCCCCGGTCGCGGCCGCCAGCGGCTGGCTCAGCACGATCGACGCATCGCTGCTGTGGCAGCTCGGCGCGTTCTTCGCCAAGGCCGGTGCATTCGTCTTCGGCTCGGGGCTGGCCATCGTGCCGTTCCTCTACGGCGGCGTGGTCACGGAGCACCACTGGCTCAACGAAAAGCAGTTCGTCGACGCGGTGGCCGTGGCAATGATCACGCCCGGCCCGGTGGTCATCACCGTCGGCTTTATCGGCTACCTGGTGGCGGGCCTGCCCGGTGCGTGCGTGGCGGCGCTCGGCACGTTTCTGCCGTGCTACCTCTTCACCATCCTGCCGGCGCCGTACTTCAAGAAATACGGCAAGCTGCCCTCCATCCTCGCGTTTGTGGATGGCGTGACGGCGGCCGCCGTGGGCGCCATTACCGGCGCGGTGATCGTGCTGGCCAAGCGCTCCATCGTCGATGTCCCGACGGCGCTGCTGGCCGTGGCGACGGTGCTGCTGCTCGTGAAGTTCAAGAAGCTGCCCGAACCGGTGATCGTGGCGGGGGCCGCATTGCTTGGCCTGGCGCTGTATCCGTTGCTGCATCACTGATTCACGGTTCACTCATGCGGGAGGTAGTGCCATGCAATGGATCACACGCGAGCGCCCCAAAATCGACCGCATCGCCTGCCCGTGGCTGATCGCCCGCTTCATCGACGAGACACCCCATTTCCTCTACGTGCCACCGGGCGACGTGCTGCGCGTCGCCCATGACACCGGCGCCATTCCGTATGACGTTCCAGGTGTGGAACTTTCGCACGTGGGCGAGCTGTGCAGCTTCGATGCGTTTCTCAGCAAGTACCGCCTTGGCGATGACCCGGCCCTGCAGCACCTTGCGCAGATCGTGCGCGGCGCGGATACCTCAAGGCTCGACATGACACCGCAGTCCAGCGGGCTGTACGCAATTTCGCTGGGCCTGTCGCATGTCTTTGCCGATGACCTCGCCATGCTCGAACACGGGCTGGTGATGTACGACGCGCTCTATGCGTGGTGCAAACACTGCCAGGCAGAAACGCACAACTGGCCGCCCAAGATGCCTGCATGAACAACGGCGAGGCGCACTCGCTCACGCGGTCCGGAGCGCCCTCGATGCGCAGGGCGCGGTGAAGAAAGAAGAAATAGACCGAGCATGCAGGCGGGCGCGGCCTCCCATGCCAAACGGTTGCCCCCATGCAGTCAGGGAAAACCAGCGCAAACGTTGTTCCCCTTGCCCGGTGCCAACCGGCACAGGCAGCGTTACGATTGGTTTCAAATCGACCAAAATGCGTGCCATGGCCACGACTATCCTTCGGGCACCCCCACCCGAGGAGATAACCATGAAAACAACCTATCGGAACATCCTCCTTACATTGCCCCTACCGTTGCTCATCGCAGCATGCGGCGGCGGGGATGGCGGTACGGATGCCGGCACGGGCACGGTCCATGTCTCGATGACGGACGCGCCGTCCTGCGGTTTTGATCACGTCTATGTCACCGTCAACAAGGTGCGCGTGCACGCCAGCGCCTCTGCGGCCGACTCCGACGCCGGCTGGACCGACATCGCCTTGGCCACGCCTCAGAAGGTGGACTTGCTCTCGCTCACCAACGGCGTGCTGACCGACCTCGGTACGGCACCGTTGCCCGCCGGGCAATATCAGCAATTGCGCCTCGTGCTATCTGCCAATCGGGGCAACACGCTGGCCAATTCCGTGGTGGTGACCGGCTCGTCGACCGAGCAGGCGCTGGCCACCCCCAGCGGCGCACAGAGCGGCTACAAGATCATCCAGCCCTTCACCGTGCAGGCCAACACGCTGGTGGATCTGGTGCTGGATTTCAATGCCTGCAAATCGATCGTGCAGCAGGGCAACGGCGGCTACAGCCTCAAGCCGGTCGTCACCGCAACGCCCACGGTGGTGAGCGGCTCGATCACGGGCTACGTGCCCACCGCACAGGCCGGCGCCACGGTCTATGCCGAGCAGAACGGCCAGGTCATCCGCGGCACGGTGGCAGACGCCACGGGCAAGTTCGTGCTGTCGCCGCTGGTGCAGAGCAGCACCAACGGCGCCTATGACGTGGTGATCGTCGACAACACGCTGCCGACCGGCCATGCCACGGGCATCATCCGCACCGTGCCCGTGACAGCCAGCACCACGACCACGGTCTCCACTACGGGCGCGCCGATCGCGCTGCCGGCCTCCACCACCAATACCGCATCGGGCGCGGCCATCGCATCGGCGCAGGCCACGTTGCGCGCGCTGCAGACGGTCAACTCGGTGTCGTACGAGATCACCTCGGCCAATGCCAACCTTGATACCGGCGCCTACTCGCTGGCGCTGCCCGCAGCCGCGCCGCTGGTGGGCACGTACAGTGCGACGCTGCCGATCGCGCTGTCGGCCGTGTCAGCATCGGCGGGCCAGTACTCAGTGCAGGCCACCAGTGCATCGGGCGCCACGCTGAGCAATCCGGTCAACGTTTCGGCCGGCAGCCAGACCGGCGTCAATTTCAGTTTCTAACCAGGGAGAAAAGGGGCGAAGCCCGCCCCTCACAACACAATGAAGAACATCATCCTCATCCTGTCTTTGGGTGCATCGCTGCTGGGCGGTTGCGTCTACGTGCCGGTCGATGGCCCGGCCGCGCATCCGCAAGGCGGCCCGGGCAACGGCTTCTGCCCGCCGGGGCAGGCGAAGAAGGGCAATTGCTGAGCCTTTGACCTCAGCGCTCGCGCAACAAAAAAGCCGGTCTGCGTGACCGGCTTTTTCTTTGCTGCGTTGCGGTGCTTACTTGCCCTTGCCCGCGTGCTTATGTTGCGTGGATTTGCCATGCTGATGCGCACGGTCTGCCGCCCGGGCCTTGCCCTTATCGCGGTCGAGGCTGTCGTGCCCGTTGGTGTTGGCCATGCCCTGGCTGCTGATATGCGCAGCAGAACCGCCGCCTGCATTGCCCTTGGCTTGCGCAGTCAGCGAGATGGTGCAGAGCGCAGCCATTGCAGCCGCCATCATCCATTGTGCTCGGGTCATTTACGTCTTCCTCCTGGTTTTTGGTTCTACGGATTCTAGGCAGACGCAGATGAGAATGTGCGTTTCAGTGCAACCAATCGTAACCATGACCGCAGGGCACAAAACGACGGAAGACGCCGGCCAGACGAAACCTCAGTTCCACTTGGCACCAATCTCCGCCAACCCCGCCTTCTTCAGATCTTCCGCGCTCATCACGATGCGGAACTCGCAGTCTGCGTTGAACTGCAGGAACCACGGCTCGGCCAACGCGGGAATGTGCGAGGCGGATTCCACATTCACGATGAGCACCGCGCCGCGATGGCCGCTCTGCTCGGTGAAGTAGACCGCCTCGGGCTTGCTTTCGGCCAGCACGCGCGGGATCCGCTCGGCGATGGAGCCGTCGCGCACATAGGTGTTGAAGGGTTCGTGCGGAATCCGCACGTTGACGAGCATGCGCATGATCTGCCTCCTGGATGATGGCCAGGGCAAGCGCCGCGACAAGGCCACCACGGCCACCACGGCCACCACGGCCGCCACGCCCGCGCATGGCCGAACACCACAGGTATAGGACGGCCGGCCTGTTTGCGTTATCAGCCGTCGGTTAGGCGAGATGGCGTAGAGGCGAGGATGAGGGCGTCGCGAGCCAGGCCGCGCCTGCCGCTCACTCCAGCGGCGCCAGCGCCTTCGGCACAACGTATTGCTTGCCGTCGTAGGCAAGGCGGTAGGTGGTGCGTTGCGGCTTGGCGTCGCGCGTTTGGCATTCGCCGGCCTTGTCGACCCTGTTGGTGGATGCGGACTTGGTTTCCGTCACCGCGATGTCGGCGTAGCCGTTGTGCGTGTCCGATGTCATGGTCAGCGTGCGCTTGGTTTGCTCGAACGCGCCGGCGCAGTTGGTATCCCATTCACCGCCGCCGGTTTCCACCGCGACGCCGTTCAACACCGGCTTCAATTGACTGCTCTGAAGGGTGTAAAGCCACAAAGCGGTCTCGCTGAACGGATTGGCCCGCGAGCTGCTCTCCTTGACGATGCGCACGCCAAACGCCGTCTGCCCGGGCGCGACCACATAGCGCGCGGTGTCGAACGTGACGGACCGAATGCGCACCGCATCGTCCGACATGCGCGCGGGCAGGCGCAGACGTTGCCGGATGCTGCCGTTGGCCGTGTCGAGCACGAACAGTTCAAGGTCACCTTCGTTACCTGCGTCAGCATCCTCCTGTTGCATCAGCGGCACCGCCAGGAGCGTGAGTTCCGGGTGCGCGGGCCACGTACGGCACATCACCGCATGCGGGTTGAACGCCTCCGACAACTGGATGCGGGCGCCGTCGACCGTGTAGCCGCTGCCCGTGCGTTTCGCAGCGGGGTACGCCCGCTTGATCGCGCCTTCCACCTGCGCGGTGCAGGCATCTTCAGCAGCGTGGACGGTTTGCGTGCCGAGCAGCAGGCCGGCAATGCACAGCAGATGGGATACGTGGGTGTGTTTCATGTCGATGGCGAATGCGAGCGTGTGCGGGATTGTGCTCGGGAACGCCGCGGCGTGGTGAGCTTTATCCGCACATGGCGGCGTTGCATCCACGCCCCATGCGGCACGGGAAGTCTTTTCCTACCATGGCAACCACCCCCGCCGTAAAAACGATGAGGTATGCAATGGCCCTTCCTACGCTCAACGCCCCGACCCACCTAGCATCCGATCTCGCCACCCGGCGTATGCGCGGCGTCGTCCGTACGCTATCCCTCGCGGTCGCGCTGCTGCTGCCGCTGGCCGCATGGGCCGCTGACCCCATCGACGACGCACTCGAGCAGTGCCTGCAGAGCCCGCGAGGCAGCACCACGGCCGGCATGACCGAATGCACGCACACCGCGTATCAGGCCTACGACCGGCAGATGAACACGTTGTACCAGGCCGTCATGGCCAAATCCGACCCCGTATCACGCGAGGCCATCCGCAACGCACAACGTGCTTGGCTGGCCTATCGAAACGCCCAGAAGGTGGCCGACAACGCGCCGTGGCGCGCAGATGCCGGATCAGTGGCGAGCCCCGATATCGAAGGGCTGAACGTGGAGGCAATCCGGGCGCGCATAGCAGAGCTGGAGTACTACCCGCACTAGCCGGGTGGGAGAGATGCCACTGTGGATAACCTCCCCTCCCCCTGTGAATAACTCCAGGGACAAGCGTGTTGGTTCTCCGGGGTCAGCGTGCAGACAGCACGGGAATAACTTCCCGGCGGGGCGACCGGGCCAGATGCGATCCCCCGCAGTCATCCACGCAACGGCACACACTGTCCGATGGGTTGTACGTTCGGCAAGTCTTTGATGTCAAAGCGCTTTTCGTGCTTATCCACAGGACTTATCCACCGTTATCTACTACTACTATCTGTATACATAAAGAAGTAAACCTATAAACCCTCTGTGGGGCATCAAGGCCGTGGCGGGGTTGTGGGCAAAGCGGCATGCACGTGATGGCGATTGGTGGAGCAACCACCGAGCGCCACCGCCCGATCTCTCACGCAACAGCATCAAGTGCCTCCCAAGTTGTTCCCGATATCGCAGGCTGACCGCCTTGCTGCGGCTCTACATTTCGAATATATTGGAAATATGGAAGAAAACGACGTTATCCGATCTCTCGCCGCGCTGGCCCATGGCCTGCGCCTCCAAGTGTTCCGCATGCTGGTGGTCGCAGGGCCTGCAGGCATGACGCCGGGTGCGATTGCCGAACAGCTCGACGTGCCGGGCGCCACGTTGTCGTTCCACCTCAAGGAACTGACGGCCGCACGCCTGGTAACGCAAGAGCGTGAAGGCCGCAATCTGATCTATCGCGCGGCGTATGACCACATGAACGCCCTGCTGGGCTTCCTGACCGCCAACTGTTGCCAGGGCGAAGCCTGCCTGGAAGCGAACGCCACCGACTGCAAGTGCTGAAGGAGCATCCCATGAAACGATTTCACGTCCATCTCCACGTTGACGACCTGAGCAAGAGCATCGCCTTCTACTCCAAGCTCTTTGCCGCCGAGCCGACGCGCGTGGAAACCGACTACGCCAAGTGGATGCTGGACGACCCGCGCATCAACTTCGCCATCTCGACACGTGGCAGCGCCCCGGGCGTTGACCACCTGGGTTTCCAGGTGGATGAAGCTGCCGAACTGGCCGACCTGAAGGCCCGTGCGGAAGCCGCAGACATGGCGCTATTGGATGAAGGCGAAACCACCTGCTGCTATGCCCGCAGCGACAAGCACTGGATCACCGACCCGCAGGGCATCGCCTGGGAGCACTTCCATTCGCTCGGCAACATCCCGGTCTTCAGCGAGGACAAGAAGGAAGAAGCCGCCCCGGAGGCGTCTGCCTGCTGCGCACCGCGTGCTCCAAAGGGCAAGCCGATCGGCATTGCCGTGAAGTCCGGCTCATCCTGCTGCTAAGGGCGCACGCATGACCACCAACGTCCTCATCCTCTGCACCCACAACTCCGCACGCAGCGTGCTGAGCGAAGGGATGCTCAACCACTGGGCCAAGCAACTCGGCAAAGACGTGCGCGCCTACAGCGCCGGCAGCGCACCCAGTGGCCGCCTCAACCCATTCGCACTCGAAGCCCTAACCAACGCAGGCATCGACACCACTGGCTACCGCAGCAAGAGCTGGGACGAGTTTGTTGCGGACGGCGCCCCGCAGATGCGCATCGTCATTACCGTGTGCGACAGCGCGGCAGCCGAGACCTGCCCCTACTGGCCCGGCAGTCCCGTGAAAGTGCATTGGGGCTATGCCGACCCCTCCAACGCACCCGGCGGTGACGAGGGCAAGCGGCAGGCCTTTGAACTGACACGCCAGGCCATCGGCTATCGCATGCTGCAGTTGCTGGCCCTGCCGCTCGACACCCTCAGCAACGCCGAGCTGCAGGCCGCGCTGGAACGCATTACACAGGCTTGAACACCATGGTCGAACTGCGCAGCCGGCTTACCGCCGAAGCACTGGGTACGGCGCTACTGCTGGCCATCGTGATCGGCTCGGGGATCATGGCCGAGCGCCTGGCGGCCGGAAACGCCGCAATCGCCTTGCTCGCCAACACGGCCGCCACGGTGGGCGGGCTCTACGTTCTGATCGAAACCTTGGGGCCGGTCAGCGGCGCGCACTTCAATCCGGTCGTCAGCGCAGTGATGGCGGCGCGCGGTGAGCTGCCCGCCGCCGCGCTGCTGCCGTACATCGTTGCGCAAATGCTGGGCGCGGTGCTGGGCGCATGGCTGGCGCACGCCATGTTCGACATGACCCTGCTGCAGTTTTCCACCAAGGTGCGCAGCGGCACGGGCCAGTGGATTGCCGAAGCGGTGGCCACCGCCGGCCTGCTGATCGTCATCCTGCGGGCGCCCAACGGACGGGCTGCGTCGATGGTGGCGGCGTACATCGGCGCGGCGTACTGGTTCACGGCGTCCACATCGTTCGCCAACCCGGCGGCCGCGTTCGGGCGCATGTTCAGCAACAGCTTTGCCGGCATCGCGCCCGGCAGCGTGCCGGCGTTTGTGCTGGCCGAATGCGCAGGCGCCGTGCTGGGCGTGCTGCTGCACAACCTGCTTGAGCCGCGCTTTGCCGCCAGCGGCCATCCCAACGTCATCGAATCGTCGGGCGAGCATCCGCCGCAGACGTAACCCCCGAGGCGCCGGCGCCCGCCTCCCCTCTCCTTCACGCTTGCACCCCGCGTGGCGCGCACTACTCTTGACGAGGCTCTGCGTCGCGCCTTTCCCACCGTGTACATCGCAACGCCGCCACTAATGTGCAGGCGCTGGTGATTTCCGATGCGGAGCATTGGTAGTTGGAGGAGCAGATGCCGGTTACGGTGAGTGCGGTTGTTCAGTTTTTGGCGCAGTAGCGGTACTCTCCGCATCCGTTCTGCACTCCGTTCACTATCGTCTGCTGGCGTCCTTCATAACCGGCAAGCCCGCTCCGGGATGGACGCTCTTCATCATGAAATTCTTTGCGCTCATCATCTTGCCGACCGACATCAACCCTCTGGACACGGACTCAGTAGAGGCTGCCGCCGCAGAGATGATGCGTCCCTTCAATATGGGGGAAGACGACACGCCGATCGAAAACGCGCGGTGGGACTACTACTGGTGTTGCACGAAAGAGTGGATGGATCAAAGCCAGTTGAGCTATTCCGCCTATGCAGGCATTCCGGAGGCTCAACCGCTCGTTGTCTTTCCAGTCGATCAACTCACCGCCGAGGGCATCACTTATTCCGTGCTGACGCCAGACGGAGACTGGCACCGCAGCAAGGCAACCTATGAGAAGGAAGATCCCTCTTGGGAGGCCGAGGCATTAAGAATATGCCGCTCATACGGCGGGCATTTTGCTGTGCTGGCGTACTGCCATGGCTGATGTCGGGAGGTTGGTCGACGGTACGCTCCTTACCCGGGAACGGGCGAATTAACCTGTCTTTCAACGCAGCTCAACGAAGGGAGTTTCCAATGCAACCAGTCGTCCGAGTCTCGATTCTTCGGTGTCCGCCAGACAAGTTCGCCGAGATGCGGCAGATGATGAACGACCTCGAAGCCGTGCTCCGGCCCGGCATCGAAGCCATGCGAGGTCTGGTCGCGTTTTATGTGGGCGAGGACGAGGCCACCTCGTCGCTGTCGAACGTGAGCCTGTGGACTGATCTCGATGCGGCCAAGCAACTGGATACGTTTCGGCCGATGCTGGATTCGGCCAAGCCCTTTCTCGACAAGGGCGGCACGTTTGAACGGCCAATCATGAATTACCTGCCGATGTGGGAGTTGAAGCCGGTGGGGAAGGTTTGAGGCTTTGCAAATAGATTGCCCGTTCACACACCGCACACCATGCAGTCAATTGATGAAATGGCCAGGCAGCGCAATGTCTCGATTGCGCGACTGCGAGGACTTGAAGTCGCGACGATTCCTGTGGACTGTTCCAAGCCGGTCGACATCGGGTTCTATGCGAAGGAGAAGATGCGCTTCGTGAATCCGCTGTCATGGCTACCAAAGGCGGAAATCCGCCCCGGGCTTTTTGCGTATGGCAAACAAGCGCCCAATCTTGCGAACGCCGTTGCCGCAGACAGCGAGCTTTGCTCCGCGCTCGACCTCCTTCTGAAACGCTACGCAGGTGCTGTCGAATGGAGCGATGCGGCTCTGCATGCCCGCGTGAACACCTGGGCCGGGACGATCGACGGAGATTCCACAGGCGGTGAGCGCTTCTTGTCCAACCTTGAAACTGCAGCCAAACGCCTTGGCGATATCGCACAAGGGCGTACCCAGGTCGCAGCCAACTTGTCGACGCGAGCGCTTGGGCCAACGTGGTTCCGCAATCGCGCGATGGTTGGTGGATTACTGACGGGGTTTCTTGGTGCCTTCCTGTTTCTGTTCGCCATCGTTGGGCTCGGTGCGCTCCGGCGGATGGCGCATTGAAGCCGCGCGCCCTTGTCACAAGACCTATTCAACGCATCTGTGCTCACATGAACATCACATTGAAGTTGACTGGCTGTCTTGTCCTTCTGACGGCGTGCTCGCATGCAAGCGCGCTTACACCCCTGCGCCTCCCTCCGGAGGTCACAACGTTCATTGAAGAACGGAAAATCTGCGACCACTTTCGTGGCGAACCATTCGAGGGGGACAGCCCGGAACAGGTCGAGCGAAGGGAATATCTGCTCGACAGCTTCGACATCTACTGCGCTGGCACTGACAAGCGTCTTGCCGCATTGAAGCGGCGGTACAAAGACAATCCCGCTGTCATGAGGCGGCTCAGCGAGTTTGAGGAGCGGGTTGAGTGATAGGGCCCGGCCCTGCCGTCCGAAGACTGCGCCGCCTGTTCATCGATAGACATAAGGCGCCTCCGCGCCGGTGAAAGGCCGGGCTTTCCTTGCTTAACGAGGGAGGCGGGCCTGACGACAGGGGTAGCAGACCGGCCTCACAGGAAACCGACAGACCCGAAGGTCTCCCTGCCCGGCTCGCCATAAAAACAATAGACGTGCACAAGCTCCGGACAAAAAAGCCGCGTGGCAGCGGCTATCCGTCCTTTGAGAAAGAGACGGGCTGCTACACCCGGCTGCCATTGCTGCAGCAGCGGGCGAATTGTAGCGATGGGGGGCCCGTTCCAACTTCCGATTCTGTGCGTTGACGTCAGGCCCATTCCAGGGCGCTAGCGCAACAAACGACCGGTCGCGCGCGTTCCACGCAGGCGCATGCAGTGACGGCTTGACATGCATCAATGGCGCATCGCGCCCGTCTTCTACATTGGCAGTGATATCTGCAGCAAATGACACTCAAGGATGGTCATCATGGCAAACGCTCGACGCACCCTTATCGCAACCGTCTCGACCACGCTCGTATGCATGTGGGCTTCTCTGGCGCTCGCTGCGGGCCCATCGAGCAGCCCTGAACATGACCATACCCATCCGGAGAAGAAGGCCGCGGCACCCGCTGCAACGGCTGTGCAGCAAAGCAATGCCGACTTTGATGCCCAAATTGCCCACCTACGCGCGATCAGGGAACGCTTGGCATCCGCCAACACGCCTGAACAACGTCAAGCGTTGATGGACGAGCGCATGAAGGTGATGCAGGACATGATGGCTGGCATGCGGCAGACGGGCGACATGAAGCCAATGAAGGGAAAGAGCCAGGCCAGCCAGATGGCGATGTGTCAGGGGATGATGGAGCGGCACACGGCCATGATGCAGGAAATGATGCAGATGATGATGGATGGCCAAGGCATGGGCATGGGGGGCGGAATGGGCGGCATGATGTCTAAGTAGGTGGATCGCCGAGTCGCGTAGTGCAGCGCTGGCGCAACGCTCACCGTTGACCCTCCCAAATGGGAGGGTTCATCGTTTCTTGAGCATGAGAAAACGCACGATGCTTCCCAAAGTGAGTGCGTCCGGCAGTAGGCGAACTGATAGGAGCCGATGTCCATGGAAGAGCACCGCCACATCCACGCAGCCGAGCACGATCACACTCACTCGCATGATCAGCACGCCGGTCATCGCCTTGAAGCACACGGTGCAGTGCACGAACACGGCCGGGCCGCAACAGCCCCCGCCGAATCCCAAGCAGGCACCATCTACACGTGCCCAATGCATCCTGAAATCCGGCAGGACCGCCCAGGGAATTGCCCGATCTGCGGCATGACGCTGGAGCCCGTCATTCCGGAGTTGGACGAAGAAGAGAACCCGGAACTTATCGACTTCCAGCGCCGCTTTTGGTGGACGCTGCCGCTCACCGTTGCAGCGTTCATCCTCGCGATGTTCGGGCACCGATACGGCTGGATGGATGCTTCGCAGCAAAGCTGGGTCGAGCTGGTCCTGTCGACCCCCGTGGTGCTGTGGGCGGGTTATCCCTTCTTCCGGCGGTGCGCACAGTCGTTCGTGCACCGTAGCCCGAACATGTGGACGCTGATCGGCCTCGGCACGGGCGCCGCGTATCTGTACAGCGTGATCGCCACCGTCGCGCCAGGACTGTTTCCCCAGACGTTCACCGAGCACGGCCGGATCGGCGTCTACTTCGAGGCGGCGGCGGTCATCATCTCTCTCACGCTGGTGGGCCAACTGTTGGAGCTGAAGGCGCGATCGCAAACTTCTGCCGCCATCAAATCACTGCTGGGTCTGGCCCCCAAGACGGCCCGGCGCGTCAACGCGGACGGCACCGAAGCCGATATACCACTGAGCCATGTGCACGTTGGTGACCGGCTGCGCGTGCGGCCGGGCGAGAAGGTGCCCACCGACGGTATCGTGGTCGAAGGCACCAGCTCGCTTGACGAATCCATGATTACCGGTGAGCCGATCCCCGTGACCAAGCGGGTGGGTGACCACGTGATTGGCGCGACGATGAACACAGCAGGCAGCCTGATCATCGAATCTGAGAAAGTCGGTTCCCAAACCGTTCTCTCGCAGATCGTCCAGATGGTTGCCCAGGCTCAGCGCTCCAAGGCGCCCATGCAGCGCATGGCGGACAAGGTCGCGGGCGGTTTCGTTGTCGCTGTGGTGGCCGTTGCCGTGCTGACCTTCTTCGCCTGGGGCTTCTTTGGGCCGCAGCCAAGCTGGGTGTACGGGCTGATCAACGCGGTCGCCGTGCTGATCATCGCCTGTCCATGTGCGCTGGGTCTTGCCACACCGATGTCGATCATGGTGGCGAGCGGCAAGGGCGCATCGAACGGTATCTTGTTTCGCGATGCCGCCGCCATCGAGAACCTGCGCAAGGTTGACACCCTCGTGGTCGACAAGACCGGAACGCTCACCGAAGGCAAGCCTGCTTTTGAACGCACTGTGGGCGCCAACGGTTTTGATGACGTGGAAGTGCTGCGCTTGGCGGCCAGTCTGGATCAAGGCAGCGAACACCCATTGGCTGCGGCCATTGTGGAGGCCGCCAGAGCGCGCGGGCTGTCTTTGTACAAGGCGGATAACTTCGAATCCAGCAGCGGCATCGGCGTACGCGGCGCTGTCGCCGGCAAGAAGCTGGCGCTGGGTAATAAGGTGTTGATGGAACAAGAACACATCGATGCAGCTCCGCTGGCTCATGCCGCAGACGCGCTACGCGCGCGAGGCGCGAGCGTGATGTACCTGGCCGCAGACGGCAGGCTTGCCGGTCTGCTTGCCGTGTCAGATCCCGTTAAATCGACAACGGCGGAAGCGTTGGCGCAATTGAAGGACGCAGGCATTCGTGTGGTGATGGCCACCGGCGACGGCACGGTCACGGCAAGAGCCGTCGCTGAGTCGCTGGGCATCGCCGAGTTTCATGGAGAAGTCAGGCCCGCGGATAAATTGGCGCTTGTGACGAAGCTTCAAAGCGAGGGCCGGACAGTCGCCATGGCAGGCGACGGGATCAACGATGCGCCCGCGTTGGCAAAGGCCGATGTCGGTGTTGCCATGGGCACAGGCACGGATGTCGCCATGAATAGCGCGCAGGTCACGCTTGTGAAAGGGGACCTGCGCGGCATCGCACGCGCTCGGAACCTGTCCGAGGCAACGATCGCCAACATGAAGCAAAACCTTGGGTTTGCGTTTGTCTACAACGCCCTGGGCGTGCCGCTTGCCGCTGGTGTTCTCTACAGCGCAACCGGGTTGCTGCTGTCACCCATGATCGCAGCGCTGGCGATGAGCCTGAGTTCAGTTTCGGTGGTATCGAATGCTCTGCGTCTGCGCCGGCTAAACATCTGACCCGGCAGCAGTTTCCACGCTGCCGCGCCAAGCCGGCGGTTCAATTCTCTGGCGGAAGCTTTGCGCTCAGCCAAGCAAAAAACGTTGCCGCAACAAACGCCCAGACCCCAAGGATGACATCGGCATAGGCCGTGCTCCCGAGCGTTGCTTTTCCGCTTTGCAGTGTGTGGAAGTCGATGCCATGGAACAGCGCCGTCATGAACTGCATGAACGGCTCTGGAAATGCGTACCAGACCATCGCACACAGTGCATAGAACAGCATCACCGTAAAGGCGAACGTGGCTCCAGTTCTGAGCGGCTTCATGGCAGCCTCCTGATTCAGCATCGGTACATCAGAGCTTCCTGTGCACCTTGTCGTTGCGGGCACCTTCGCCAAAGCGGGGAAAGAACGCGGGTGTCTGGTCCCGATAAGTTTCATATTCGCGCCCGAACTCGGCCAGGGCTTGGGCTTCTTCTGCCTTTGCCAGGCGCACATACATCCATACAAGGATCGGGAACATGCCCAGTGTCAGCAGGGTGGGCCACTGGAACAAAAAGCCGGCCATGATGAGGATGAACGCCACATACTGAGGGTGCCGCAACCGGGCGTAGATGCCCGTGGTCGCAAGCCGGTGAGCGCTTTGCGCAACGTAGAGCACGCGCCATGCCGCCGCGAGCAGGATGAAGCCGCCAAAGATCAGCACGTTGCTCACGATATGGAACAGGCCAAAGTGGGGGTTGGCCCGCCAGCCAAACATGACTTCCAGCAGATGCCCTGAGTCATGCGAAAGAAAGTCGACACCAGGAAACTTTGCTGTGAGCCATGGATACAGCAGATAAATCGTCAGCGGTATCCCATACATTTCGGTGAACAGCGCAACGATGAACGCCGAGAACGCACCGAACGAACGCCAGTCCCGCGAGGTTTGAGGCTTCGTAAAGCTGAAGGCAAAGATGATGAAGACGGCGGAGTTGATGAACACCAGTGACCACAGGCCGTACCCAAATGTGCTGTCGTGTTGCATCACTGTTCTCCCGGGGCGTCGGCGCGGTCAGCGTTGGCGGGTGGGTGCCCGTGATGCCGATGGCCATGACCACCATGCATGAACACATGCATCAAAGGACATGCCGCAAGCAGCAGAAACGGCAGGAACTGGATCACGTGCGCCTGATGCTCGGTCCATAGGAAGTACGCAACAACCAGCAGAAAGCCGATCAGTACAAGCTTCGAGCGCGTGATGGCTGGCGCAGTGTCGTCACGTTGCTGCCCAGGTTCATGGTTCTCCATATCCGCCTCCGGCCACAGCAATGGACTCACCAAGCTACGTCTTCAGTATTGGCGGGGTTCAGAAACAGGAATTGACCGCGATCAACACGGCAGCCGATGACGTGTTCCCATGCGATATGACATTCACCGAGCCTCTTCTTGATCGGGCGGTAACTGCCGTATCCGATCAGTCGCTGGCGTCTCCATCCGCGAGAGAGGCCAGGGCGGATATGAAGCCGCCGCATCGGGATAGCCGTGGTTTCGTTGTCCTGATTTAGAGACCGCAAGGCGAGGAGCCTGGCGCTTTCCATTGGCCACAGCCGACTTCACTACGCCCGATCCGCTCCGGCATTCCCGCCCGTCACGGGAATGCGTCAATCTGTTTTTATTGGCTGTAGCCCCGCCGCTCTATGGCGGCTAACACGTCCCACGTCTGCGGATCGACATCGCGCCCTCCGAGCGACATCGAAACGTACGCATCAATCGCATCCATAAAGCCCTTGATAAACGCCGGCGGGAACGCGTGTGTGGAAAGGTGCTGAAGCTCCTCACGCAGCATGCCCGGTCGGCATTGGCCGTGGGTGCGCATGGCGGTGCGGGTGCGCCTGAGATACGCCTGCGCTGCGATTGCACCGTTCAGGTAGGTGCGGTTTTTTGTAAGCGTGCCTGCGTCGGACGACGTGGGCGTTGGGCTCGGTGGTGGTGCTGGTGGAGATGGGTAAGACGCGGGGCGGTGCCCGCTTTTGACAGATGGCATGTCGGCCTCTCTAAGTTGCATCGGAGGCTCGCAATCTCGTTGCTACACGGGGTGGCGGGCCTGACGGCGGGGGTAGCAAACCGGCCCTTAGAGAACGACCGGCAGACCCGAAGGTCTCCCCGCCCGGCCCGCCATGAAAAACACAAGCGAACGAAGGCGGACCGTCGCTGGCGCGACAGTCTCTCTAAGGATGCTATGCGGGTTGCTACGCCCGGCTGCCGTTGGTGCGGCGGCGGGGGAATTATAGCGATGGGGGGTGCGCACCGGATTCTGATTTTCGTACGCCGACCTCTGAGCTTTGGCAGCCGAGCAAAAAGCCTCACACGTCGAGCTCCGAGCTCGGGCAGCCGAGCAAAAAGCCTCACACGTCGAGCTCCGAGCTCGGGCAGCCGAGCAAAAAGCCTCACACGCCGAGCTCCGAGCTCGGACGGCCGAGCAAAAAGCCTCACGCGTCGAGCTCCGAGCTCGGGCCGCCGAGCAAAAAGCCCCGCACGTCGAGCTCAGAGCTCGGACGGCCGAGCAAAAAGCCTCGCACGCCGAGCTCTGAGCTCGGACAGTCGAGCAAAAAGCTCCACGCGTCGAGCTCTGAGCTCGGACCGTCGAGAACGCCTCTCGATGTGTCGAGTTGTGAAGGCCGCATCAGATCATTCTGATTCTTCGTCCAAAACTGCCTCCTGGCATTGCGGACCGGCGCCGTAGCGGCCAATCTCCCGCCCTCGTGCCCTTGATGGCACGGCACAGCCAATCGACTTGCGAGGAGTGAAATGCCGCAGAACTTGATTTCGTATCAGCTCACTTCAGCTGACTTGGCCGCCGTCGACGGCGCGCTGAAGACGCTGGAAGACCGGCTTGCCAGCCTGATCGACCTCACCCCGGTGCAGCGCCGAACGCTGGTGAAGATGGGCGACAAGTCCGAAGCCTTCGCACGCAAGGCCGTGGAGGTGCTGAACAACAACCCCAACGTTCTGCCCGGCAATTTCGACCTCGCCGAACTGCGCCGCGATCTGGCGGGCTTCGATCAGCTACGCAGTCGCCTCATGCGCGTGGCACGCATCCACGAACGCATGGCGGATTCGCAGCTGGCGCTGGGCAGCGATGTGATGAGCGCCACGTTGGAGGGGTACGCGTTCCTCAAGGTGGCGGGTCAGGGAGAAGGGTTGGACGCGGCGCGCAAGGCGCTGGCGGTGCGGTTTAGTCGGGGAGCAAAGCGAAAGGACGACGAAGCTGGCAGAGCTGATGAAAGATCGTCGGATGAGGAGCAGCAGGCGGAATTATCGTAGACGTGCTTGGGTGATGCGGAGGGGCTTGGTACGAGTCCGATGTGAAGAAAGTCCGCTGAATTGGAATAACACATCTTCCAATAAATACGAAACAAATCTCAATCATTAAACTACGCTTTAAGACCTAGCATTCTCGGAGATATCTTGGGAAAGATATTTCCAATCAACTGAATGCGAGGAAACTATGTGGGACAGTAATGCAGCGGCCAATCACGTTCGACAGCATGCACAAAGCCAAAGCACTGGGAACTGTGCAAAGTATGTTCGAAAGGCGATTGAAGCAGGAGGAGTCAGTGTGACCCCAACACGTTCGGCAAAGGACTATGGGTTTCCCTTGCGTCAGGCCGGGTTCATCGAACTGGACGACGCTTCGTCGCCTCGTCGAGGAGATGTGATCGTGATCCAACCCATCCCCGGGCACCCCCACGGCCATATGGCCATGTTTGACGGATCAAGCTGGGTATCAGACTTTGTCCAGAACAATGGGTTTTATCCCGGCCAAGCGTATCGAACGCAAAAGCCGCCGTACAAGCTGTATCGACGTCATTGAGGCAAGCATGAAAAAAACACTGTCATTTTGGCTTGCCGGTTTTCTAATGGCATTCTCGTGCGCGTCCTATGCTGACGCGCTGACTTCTCTTGGTCTGCAAGCGAAACAGTTCTATGTCTGGTACATCAACAAGCAGGTGAACCAAGTGTTCCCGCTTCTAGATCGCGAGATCGATCGCTACGTTGACGCGTCTACGGTTGAGAGCCTGCGCAGAGACTACAGGCGAGACCAACTTCCTGGCGGTGCGGACTACTTTCTGAAGGCGCAGGATTACGACGAACGTGATTGGCTCGCTCATATCAAGCCAGGCCGGCCGCTCACGTTCAGCGAGGCTGTTGTCGTGCCTGTGAGTTTTGGCTCGCGTAGCGAGGTCACCGTTCTCGTGTTTTTCACCAAACGACATGATGGTTGGAAGATCATCAAGGTCGATGACATGCTGCCCTATTCGTCACCGGGTAACTGACAAAGGGAGCCGCCTCGTGCGGCTCTTTTGATTTAGGAGCGAAGTCATGACGCAAGACCAGTTCACTTACCGGGTGACGTGGTACCCCGAAGATGGGGAACACGTTGGCCTCTGCGCAGAATTTCCGTCGCTATCGTGGCTCGCTGCCACGCCGGAGGGTGCACTCGCCGGTATCCGGAGGATTGTTGCAGAAGCGGTGGGCGACATGGAGGCGAATGGCGAGAAAGTCCTCCCAGCCAACTTAGATTGGCTAACTTGAGCGGATAGTCGTTTGGAAAGACCGTCGCCCGGCCCTATCATCTGGTGTCCATTCTCAAGATTACGTTGGTGTCATGAGCAAATTGCTATGCACGTGTGGCAACACCATTCGGGATAACACGTCGTCTCTACCGTACAAGGCCGCTTTCCTAAAGGACGTAGATTGCGAGCCGTTCTCCGACTGGTTCGTCGGCGAAATTCAGAGCTATGTGACGGCAGTCGAACAAGGGGAGGTGCACCGCTGGCTGCTCGATCGGGGCTACTCCGAGGAGTACATAGCTCTCGGACTGGACCATGGCAATCTGCTCCATGACCACATCCATGGACAGTTCATAGCGTTGAGACGGACGGCGTATGAATGCACTGCTTGCGGGCGGCTGCATATGGAAACGGCAAAAGACAACTCGTTCGTCACATATACGCCGGGCTCGGCGGGCAAAAAAGGCGTGTTCGCTACAAAGTCAGAAGAGTGAACATTCAGAGCAAAAGCCCAGTCACTTTTAGGGCGTCTGTTTTAGCAGCGCGCTTGTCGTTGTGTTGTTGATTAGTGCGAGCGCGCGAGTGGAACCGGGCAACGTCACAACACGGCACTTCTTCCATTCTCCCAACATCTGACAGAGGCGCGGGGTTGGACCTACAACACCTCGCTGCCCCGTCAAGCGCCTCGCATGTAGCAAGCCGGTTTTTACACGGCGTTTACACCCCTCCCCCCAACCTTTACCCCGTTTTTACCCCCCTTTCCCTACTGTTGCACTGCACGCAGGCCCTGTGACGGGAGCCTGCCTGCACGCCGCATCCGGCCCCGTTGAAGCGCATCTGCGCCGGGCCGGGCGGCACCTAAAACAACAAGGGAAAGGT
This sequence comes from Ralstonia sp. 1138, assembly GCF_040544795.1. Taxonomy (NCBI): domain Bacteria; kingdom Pseudomonadati; phylum Pseudomonadota; class Betaproteobacteria; order Burkholderiales; family Burkholderiaceae; genus Ralstonia; species Ralstonia sp. 1138. The sequence goes on from NZ_JBEPKQ010000002.1 coordinate 320,829, forward strand.
CCATGCAAGCCAAGGTTTCTTTGCACGCCACCGTCATGGGTGGCGTTGTCTTCTGTGCCGCAGCACTGTCCAGCGCGGCCGCTTTTGCGCAGTCCACCGACGCTGCGCCGGCACCCGTTGCCACTCCGGCCGCCCCCGCCAGCCCGTTGACGGCCAACGTCACGCTGGCCAGCCAATACCGCTATCGCGGTCTCATGCAGACCAACAACAAGCCCGCCATTCAGGGCGGTGTGGATTACGCGCTGCCCAACGGCTTCTACGTGGGCAACTGGAATTCGTCGATCAGCTGGCTGGGGGATTCCAACCCCAACGTCTCCGCTCCCATCGAGATGGATTTCTACGGCGGCTACAAGACCGAGCTGATGAAGGACGTGCCCATTGATGTGGGCGTGCTGCAGTACTACTACCCGGGCAGCTACCCCGACGGCTACACCCGCCCGCACACCACCGAGGGCTATGCGCAGATCGGCTATGGGCCGGTCTCGTTCAAGTACTCGCACGCGTTCTCCAACCTGTTCGGTTTTGCAGATAGCCACCACAGCCAGTACTTCGATCTGTCGGGCAACTTCGACACCGGCTTCTGGGGCCTGACGCTGAACCTGCACGTGGGCTACCAACAGGTGCCGCATCAGGTGGTGCGCACCTCGTATGCCGACTGGAAGGTGGGCGTGACGAAAGACTTCGGCAGCGGTTGGACGGCATCGCTTGCGTACATCGACACCAACGCTGCACGCGCCGCGTACACCAACACGCGCGGCAACTACATGGGCAAGGCCACCGCGCTGCTGGCCGTGACCAAGACGTTCTGACCATCATGACCTGAAGGAAAGGGGAGCGCATATGGACCTCGTTTATCTCGCCGGCCTTGCGGTGCTGGCGCTGGCAGTGGGCGGCTTGCTCGCCCTCTCCGGCCGGCTTGCCACCAAAGACCAACCGACCACGCACGCGATGGAGAAACAGCAATGACCTGGCTCTATGTGCTGTCCGGGGCCATCACGGTGGCCTTGTTGATCTATCTGTTCGTGGCCCTGCTGTGGCCCGAACGCTTCTAACAACACTGCGAGGCACACCATGAATGCGTTCCTCCTCCAGCTGGCGATCTATCTGGTCGTGCTGCTGGTTCTGGCCAAACCGCTGGGCGCGTATATGACTGGCGTGTTTGGCGACAAGCCATCGCGCGCGCACTGGCTCGGCCCCATCGAGCGATTGTTCTATCGCGTGGCCGGCGTCAACCCGCAGGCCGAGATGGGCTGGAAGCGCTATGCGCTGGCGGTCATCGTCGTCAACGTGCTGGGCGCGCTGGCGGTGTATGCGCTGCAACGCGCGCAGCAGTGGCTGCCGCTCAACCCGCAGGGCTTTGGTGCCATCACGCCGGATTCGTCGTTCAACACGGCCATCAGCTTTGTGAGCAACACCAACTGGCAAGGCTATTCGGGCGAAAGCACGATGAGCTATCTCACGCAGATGCTCGGACTGGCGGTGCAGAACTTCCTGTCTGCGGCCACCGGTATTGCGGTGGTGATTGCGCTTATCCGCGGGTTTGCGCGCCACTCGGCCAACACCATCGGCAACTTCTGGGTCGACTTCACGCGCGCGACGGTCTATGTGCTGCTGCCGCTGTCGATCATCGTGTCGGTGTTCTTCGTGAGCCAGGGCGTGATCCAGAACTTCGACGGCTACAAGGAGGTGACCACCGTCACCGCCACCACGTACGACAACCCGAAGATGGACGCGCAGGGCAACCCGCTCAAGGATGCCCAAGGCAACCCCGTTACCGAGAAAGCCACCACGCAAACGCAGACCCTGCCGATGGGCCCGGTCGCGTCGCAAGAGGCGATCAAGATGCTCGGCACGAACGGCGGCGGCTTCTTCAACGCCAACTCCGCACACCCGTACGAGAACCCCAACGCGCTGACCAACTTTGTGCAGATGCTGGCGATCTTCATCATCCCGGCGGCGCTGTGCTTTACGTTTGGCGGCATGGTGGGCGATGGACGGCAAGGCTGGGCGGTGCTGGCGGCGATGACGGTGCTGTTTGCCGTGCTGGCCGTCTTCCTGGCATGGGCTGAACTGCATGGCAACCCGATGCTTGCGAACCTCGGCATCGACCAGGCCGTGGGCAACATGGAAGGCAAGGAAACGCGCTTCGGCATCGTGGCTTCGTCACTGTTTGCCACCATCACCACGGCAGCGTCGTGCGGGGCGGTGAACGCCATGCATGACTCGCTGACGGCGCTGGGCGGCTTCGTGCCGATGTTCCTGATGCAGCTGGGCGAAGTGGTATTTGGCGGTGTGGGCTCGGGCCTGTACGGCATGCTGGTGTACGCCATCCTGGCCGTGTTCATCGCGGGCCTGATGATCGGCCGCACGCCGGAATACCTCGGCAAGAAGATCGAGGTGTTCGAGATGAAGATGACGTCGATCGCCATCCTTGTCACGCCGCTGCTGGTGCTGGTGGGCACGGCCATCGCCGTGGTGGTCACGCAGGGCAAGGCCGGCATCTTCAACCCCGGCACGCACGGCTTCTCTGAGGTGCTGTACGCCTTCTCGTCCGCCGCCAACAACAACGGCAGCGCGTTTGCGGGCCTGTCTGCCAACACGCCCTTCTACAACGTGGCGCTGGGCATTGCGATGTGGCTGGGCCGCTTCTGGATCATCGTGCCGGTGCTGGCGATGGCAGGCACGTTTGCCGCCAAGAAGCGCCTGCCCGTGACGGCCGGCACGCTGCCCACGCACGGCCCGCTGTTTGTGGTGCTGCTGATCGGCTCGGTGTTGCTGGTGGGCGCGCTCACGTATATCCCCGCGTTGGCCCTCGGCCCCATTGCAGAACACCTCGCACGCTAAGCGCACGGCGAGTCGTCTACCCCATATCAACAGGTGCCTTATGGCTATCCGTTATCCCGAATCCGAACCGGCTGTGCGTACGGTCAAGCACAAGCTTGAGCCGAGCGCCGGTACTGGTACTGCTGCAGCCGCCGAGCCGCAGGCACGCAGCACGCACACGACGCACACCACGCTGTCCGCCAAGGATGTGCGCAAGCTGTCGATGTTCTCGTCGGCGCTGGTCAAGCCCGCCATTGTCGATAGCTTCCGCAAGCTGTCGCCGCGCGCGCAGGCCAAGAACCCGGTGATGTTTGTCGTCTACGTTGGCAGCATCCTCACCACCATCCTGTGGGTCATGGCGCTGCGCGGCCAGGCCGAAGCGCCGGCGGGCTTCATCCTCGCCGTGTCGGTGTGGCTGTGGTTCACGGTGTTGTTCGCCAACTTTGCCGAGGCACTGGCCGAGGGCCGCAGCAAGCAGCAGGCCGCATCGCTGCGCGGCATCAAGACCACGGTGCAGGCCAAGGTGTTGGCAGACCCGCATCGCAGAGATCGGGTGGAAGCGCGCGCCGCCACCGCGCTGCGCCGTGGCGACATCGTGCTCATCGAAGCCGGCGACATGGTGCCCGGCGACGGCGAGGTCATCGAAGGCGTGGCCTCGGTGGACGAAAGTGCCATCACCGGCGAATCGGCGCCGGTCATCCGCGAATCGGGCGGGGATTTCTCGTCCGTGACCGGCGGCACGCGCGTGCTGTCGGACTGGATCATCGTGCGCATCACCGCCAACCCCGGCGAGAGCTTCCTTGATCGGATGATCTCGATGGTGGAAGGCGCCAAGCGCCAGAAGACGCCCAACGAACTGGCGCTGACGATCCTGCTGGTGAGCCTGACCATCATCCTGATGCTGGCGACTGTCACGCTGCTGCCGTACTCGATCTTCTCGGTGGACGCGATGAAGGCCGGTTCGCCGATCACGATCACCGTGCTCGTCGCGCTGCTGGTGTGTCTGATTCCGACCACCATTGGCGGTCTGCTCTCCGCCATCGGCGTGGCGGGCATGAGCCGCATGATGCAGGCCAACGTGATTGCCACCTCCGGCCGCGCCGTGGAAGCGGCCGGTGATGTGGATGTGTTGCTGCTCGACAAGACCGGCACGATCACGCACGGCAACCGCCAGGCGTCGCGCTTCATTCCCGCGCCGGGCGTGACGGCCAAGCAGTTGGCCGAGGCCGCATGGCTGTCGTCGCTGGCCGATGAAACGCCGGAAGGCCGCAGCATCGTCACGCTCGCGCGCAATCTGGGCGAGGCATCCATCGATGAAGCGGCGCTGGCGAAGACGCAGCCGGTGTACGTGGCTTTCTCTGCGCAGACGCGCATGAGCGGTATCAATGTCTCGCATGCCGGTGACGCCCGCCAGATCCGCAAGGGCGCGGCCGATGCGATCCGCACGCATGTGACGCTGCTGGCCGGCAAGTTTCCCGATGCGGTGTCGACGGCTGTGGATGACGTGGCACGCGCGGGCGGTACGCCGCTGGTGGTGTCCGACAACGACCGCGTGCTCGGCGTGGTGGAACTGAAGGACATCGTGAAGGCCGGCATCCGCGAGCGCTTTGCCGAGCTGCGCCAGATGGGCATCAAGACGGTGATGATCACCGGCGACAACCGCCTGACCGCCGCGTCCATCGCCGCCGAAGCCGGCGTCGACGACTTCATTGCCGAAGCCACGCCCGAGACCAAGCTGGCGCTGATCCGCGAACAGCAGGCGCAGGGCCGCCTCGTTGCCATGACCGGTGACGGCACCAACGATGCGCCCGCCCTGGCACAGGCCGACGTGGCCGTTGCCATGAACAGCGGCACGCAGGCCGCCAAGGAGGCCGGCAACATGGTCGACCTGGATTCCAGCCCCACCAAGCTGATCCAGATTGTCGAGATCGGCAAGCAGATGCTGATGACGCGCGGGTCGCTCACCACGTTCTCGATCGCCAACGATGTGGCGAAGTATTTCGCCATCATCCCGGCCGCGTTTGCGACGACGTATCCGCAGCTCGCCGCACTGAACGTGATGCACCTGGCAACGCCGGCATCCGCCGTGATGAGCGCCGTGATCTTCAACGCGCTGATCATCGTGTTCCTGATTCCGCTGGCATTGAAAGGCGTGAAGTACCGCGCGCTGGGAGCCGCCGCGCTGCTGCGCCGCAATCTCTTGATCTACGGCCTGGGCGGCCTGCTGCTGCCCTTCCCGGGCATCAAGCTCATCGACATGTTCCTGGCCGCAATGGGCTGGGTTTAAGGAAGGAGTGCATTCATGGCAACCACAACTCAAGCGCGTCAACCTGTTCAGGCCGATGTGCCGCAACAAGGTGGCCTGCTGCGTGCGGCGCTGGTGGTCTTCGTCGGGCTGTCGCTCATTACGGGGGTGCTGTATCCGGTGGTGGTGACGGGCGTGGGCAAGGCGCTGTTTCCGGCGCAGGCGGGGGGCTCGATCATCGAGCGTGACGGCAAGGCGGTCGGGTCTTCGTTGATCGGGCAGAACTTTGACACCCCGGAGTATTTCTGGGGGCGGATCTCGGCGACTGCGCCGAATCCGTATAACGCGCAGGCTTCTGGTGGCTCCAACCTTGGGCCGAGCAACCCGGCGTTGACGGAGGCGGCGAAGGCGCGCATTGCTGCCCTGAAGGAAGCGGACCCTGGGAATGCCGCGCCGATTCCTGCTGATCTTGTGACGGCTTCTGCGAGTGGGCTGGACCCGGAGATTAGTCCTGCTGCTGCGGCGTATCAGGTGGAGCGGGTTGCGCGTGCGCGGCATCTCTCCGCTGACCTGGTGAAGAAGGCTGTGGCTGAGAACACCAAGGGGCCGGTGCTTGGGGTGTTTGGCGAGCCTACCGTCAATGTGTTGGAGCTGAATTTGGCGTTGGATGATTTGAAGTGAGGGGTTGGGGTTTTGTGGACTGCTGGGTTTGATGTTGGTGGTCCATCCCCCTTTCGTTCCCTGCCGGGACCGACTTACTTTTCTTTGTCTTGCCAAAGAAAAGTAAGCAAAAGAAAGGCGCGCCCGAGATGGCGAAAGATTCCTTGAATTTGCGTAACCGGGCGGAGGTGGGGAAAACTCGCTGCGCTCAGACAGTTCCCCACCTTTTTTCCGCCCGCTTACGAAAATTCAAGGCGCCATCTAGGGCAGGAACGTCAACGGCCAAAACGGTGGTTTGCGTGCCTTATCGGTGTCTTGTGTGTTGCGGTGTGCTGCTTCGCTTCGCTCGCCATCTCCACCTAGTCTTACTGACTTGCCTTGCCTCGCGTCTTGGCGCGTACCCACTACAGCGTTTGTACTTCGATGGTGTGTCCGTACCCTGCCCTAGATGGCGCCTTGAATTTCTGTTGCAGGGAGGAAAAAGGAAGGGAAACTGTCTGAGCGCAGCGAGTTTTTCCCTTCCCCTCCCTGCGACATAAATTCAAGGAATCTTTCGCCATCTCGGGCGCGCCTTTCTTTGCTTACTTTCTTTGGCAAGACAAAGAAAGTGAGTCAGCCCCGGCAGGGGATGAAACAGGGGATGCACCAACAACAAAAAAGCACCCAAAATACAAGCCATGCCAGATAACGAGCGCCCGAACCCCGACCAACTCCTAGCCGAACTCCAATCCGGCCAAGAGCAGTCCGCCCGCGGCAAACTCCGCATCTATTTCGGCGCCTCGGCCGGCGTAGGCAAAACCTACGCGATGCTGGCAGCAGCAAAGGCCGCCCGCGCCGCTGGCATCGACGTCATCATCGGTCTGGTCGAAACCCACGGCCGCGCCGAAACCGCCGCGCTGGTCGCAGACCTTGAGCACCTTCCCACACGCCAAGTCGAATACAAGGGCCGCACGCTGCCCGAATTCGATCTGGATGCCGCACTGGCGCGCCGGCCCGCACTCATCCTCGTCGACGAGCTTGCCCACTCCAACGTGGCAGGCTCGCGCCACCCCAAGCGCTGGCAGGACATCGAAGACCTGCTGGCTGCCGGCATCGACGTCTGGACCACCGTCAACGTCCAGCATCTCGACAGCCTGAACGAGGCCGTCGGCAGCATCACCGGCATCCGTGTGTGGGAAACCGTGCCGGATGCGGTGTTCGATGCGGCCAACGAAGTCATCCTCGTCGACCTGCCCGCCGATGAACTGCTGCGCCGCCTGGCCGAGGGCAAGGTCTACATGCCTGAGCAGGCGCAGCACGCCGCGCGCAATTTCTTCCGCAAGGGCAACCTCATCGCGCTGCGCGAACTCGCCCTGCGCCGCACCGCCGATCGCGTGGACGACGATGTGCAGGCCTATCGCCGCGCGCGCCGCATTGAAAACGTCTGGCGTACGCGCGAAACCGTCGTCGCGTGCCTGGACCCGCAGGGCGATGGCGAACAGGTCATCCGCAGCGCGGCGCGCCTGGCCGCGCAACTGGAATGCGACTGGCATGCCGTGGCCGTGGTGATGCCGCATCTGCGCGCCGCCGATGCGCGCACCGAGCGTTTGCATGCCCTGCTCAAGCTGGCCGAAGACGCCGGTGCCAAGGTGGAGACGCTGGCCGGCACCAACGCCGTCGAGGCGATCACCGGTTATATCCGCCGCCACAACATCACCAAGGCGGTGATCGGGCGGCCGCCGGAGAAGCGCTGGCGATCGGCGCGCGCCATCGTGGTGGCGCTGCGGCTGGCGATCGGGCTGGAGCGCCGCCTGCCGAGCGGTGACTTTGCCGAAGCGCTGGCCCGGCAGTGCCCCGAGGTCGACGTGATCCGTGCGGCGGCGGACCCGGCGCATATCCAGTTGCCGCCGCGCGCGGCGGACATTGGCCGTGCCGACGTGCGCAGCGAGGCGCAGCGTGCGGCGGATGCGCAAGCCAGTTGGCTCAAGCCGGCTTATGTGGCCGCTTGTGTGTATGTGGGCGTGGCGACGGCGCTGTCCAGCCTCGTGCGGCCGGTGTTCGATCTGGCCAACATCGTCATGCTGTTCCTGGCCGCCGTGGTGGCGGTGGCGATGCGCCATGGGCGCGGGCCGGCGGCGCTGGCGTCGGTGCTGTCGGTGGCGCTGTTCGATTTCTTCTTCGTGCCGCCACGTTTTTCCTTTGCCGTGAGCGACGTGCAGTACCTGCTGACCTTTGGGGTGATGCTGGCGGTCGGCATGCTGGTGGGCCAGTTGACGGCCGGCCTGCGTGAACAGGCCGAGGTGGCGGTGCAGCGCGAGGCGTCGGCACATGCGCTGTATGAGGCCGCGCGGGAGTTGTCCGCCGCGCTCACGCTGGACCAGATCGTCAGCATCGGCGGGCGCTTCGTCAACGCAACGTTTGGCGGGCGCTGTGCGTTCTTCTTCGTCGGGCTCGATGGGCGGCTGGGCGCACCGCAGATTGCCAAGCCGGAAGGCAGCACCGATGCGCCGTCCGGCATGCCCAACCTCGACCGCGTGCTGGCAGATTGGACGTATCAGCACGGCCAGCCCGCCGGCACGGGCACGCATACGCTGCCGTCGGGCTCGGTGCTGTATCTGCCCTTGAAGGCGCCGATGGCCATTCGCGGAGTGCTCGCGGTGGAGCCCGAAACCTTCCAGGTGCTCGCCCAGCCCGACAACCGCCGCCAGATCGACGCCTGCGCCACCCTCATCGCCATCGCCATCGAGCGTGTGCATTACGTGGAAGTGGCGCGCGACGCCTTAGTGCGGATTGAATCGGAGCGGCTGCGCAATTCGCTGCTGGCCGCCGTGTCGCACGACTTGCGCACGCCGCTCACAGGCCTGGTGGGGATGGCCGAGACGCTGCTGCGCGCGCAGCCGCCCTTGCCCGCGTTGCAGGCCGAAGCTGCAGCCGCCATCGGCCAGCAGGCGCAGCGCATGCGCACCATGGTCACCAACCTGCTCGACATGGCGCGCCTGCAGAACCAGGACGTCAAGCTGCGGCTGGAATGGCAATCGATCGAGGAGCTGGTGGGCGCGGCGCTGCAGGCGAACCCGCTGCCCGATCATCGTGTGGTGGTGGATCACCTCGCGGCGTTGCCGCTTATTCGCTGCGATGGGTCGCTGATGGAGCGTGTGCTGTCGAACCTGCTGGAGAACGCGGGCAAGTTTGCGCCGGCCGGTACCGAGGTCCGCGTCTCGGGCGAACTCGTCCACGACGAAGCACGCGGCAACGAACTGCGCCTGCGGGTGCGCGACCACGGGCCGGGTGTGCCCGCCGGCGCGGTGCGCACCATCTTCGAGAAGTTCACGCGCGGCGAGAAGGAATCGGCCACCACGGGCGTCGGCCTGGGCCTGGCGGTGTGCGAGGCGATCGTCAGCGCCCATCACGGCCGCATCTGGGTGGAGGCGCCGGCGGATGGCGGCGCGTGCTTTGTCGTCGCCCTGCCCGCCGCCGAGCCGCCGCCTGTGGAAGACGCCGAGCCCATCGCCTAGCCTGGCTGCACCGTTGCAGGGCATATGGACATGCCGAAAAAGTCGTTCGGTTACGTGGGCCGCTATGACAGGATCGCGTCACACGCCCGCTACCCGCGGGCGGATTTCATTCACGACAAGATCCACGAGGTTTCTCCATGTCTCTGTTCTCCCGCCTTGCGCGCGTGGCCGTACCGGCCATTGCCTTTGCCGTCGCCACCGCCGCCAACGCCGACACCAAGCAGATCAAGCTCGGCACCATGAGCGGCCCCGATGCGCAAATCTGGGAAGTCGTTCAGAAGGTCGCCAAGAAGGACGGCCTCGACGTCAAGATCATCGAGTTCAACGATTACGCCCAGCCCAACCCCGCGCTCGATTCGGGCGACCTGGACGCCAATGGCTTCCAGCATCAGCCCTTCCTCGACAGCCAGATCCAGGCGCGGCATTACAAGATCGTCAACGTGGGCCTGACCTACGTGGCGCCGATGGGCTTCTACTCGAAGAAGGTCAAGTCGCTGGCGCAGCTCAAGGAAGGCGCCAAGGTCGGCATCCAGAACGATCCGTCCAATGGCAACCGCGCGCTGCTGCTGCTGCAGAAGGCCGGCGTGATCAAGCTGAAGGCGGGCGCCGGCACGAACGGCAACAACGCCACCCCGCGCGACGTGGTCGAGAACCCGAAGAAGATCAAGCTGATCGAGCTGGATTCGGCGCAGCTGCCGCGCTCGCTGGATGACCTGGACGCCGCTTCGATCAACACCGACTACGCCGTCAAGAACGGCCTGACGCCGACCAAGGACGCCATCGCCCTGGAAGATCGCCAGGGGCCGTACGCCAACCTGATCGCCGTGCGTGAAAAAGACAAGAACCAGCCCTGGGTGAAGACGCTGGTGCGCGCCTACCAATCGGAAGACGTGCGCAAGTTCATCGACACCCAGTTCAAGGGCGCGATCCTGCCGGCGTTTTAAGTTGGGCTGCTAAGTCAGCAGTTACTTTCGCCGATCGGCCCGAAGTTGAACCGTGGCGCACCGCGAGCTTGACGTGAGCTTTCGGTGCGCCATGTGCTTTGTTGCGTTGCATCATCGTTTGACGCTTGCAATCGTTTTCGTCACACGTGGCGCGCCGGCAACGCTTGTAGCTTCTCGTTACATTAAGTAGTTCTACCTTATTGCAACGCAGCAAACGATTCGCTATAGTAGGAACTGTCTCCTCCACCCTCCTTGGTGGATTGTGGCCCGAGCACCTGGTGCTCGGGCTTTTTTCTTTGGCGCGCGGCTTTCGTTGTTCTTCTGGCCGCCTTGCATCTCAGCCGGTTCTGGCTACTCTGAATTCTCATCTTTTCGGCGTCTTGCTCCGGGGGCGTTGCCCGATAGCAACGAGCGCAGCTTTTTCAAGCGGGCGCTTCGAGCCACGCTTCGATCGCTCAAGCGCGTCAGAGCGGTGCCCGCCCAAAGCGTTGCCTGCATCACGTTGTCGCCGCGAATGTGCGCCCAACGGTGTGCTTTGTGCAGCTAACATCGCGAAATTGCGTCAGTTTTTGTCCTACAAGGGTTTCGGCGAACCCCGGACAGTCTGACTGCACCCCCTCCACTAAACTTCACCTTGCTCTCTCTTTAGAGAGCACTCCCCCCCTTTTGAGCCCGCCCCTGTTGCGGGCTTCATTTTTTTCGGGCACGATTTCTTCCATCCCGACGCTGTCGACACCGGCGTCGGAAGCTCAAAAGGTTGGGGGAATCGCTCAAGGCCCGCGCAGTTGAAAAGCTGCGCGGGCTTTGTTTTTTTCCGGCGCCGTGCATCGACTTCGCCTGACAAGGCCTCCGCGCGGTGCTTCAATGGCGGCTGACGGTGGCGTCACACAGTGCAGACACGGTGCGCTTCGCCCCGATACCCACAACAACAAGGACTGGCCGATGGAAGGTTTCGCGCAACTCGCCGTGCTGGTGGTGGACGACCACCCCGTGCAACGGGCTGCCGCCCGGCAACTGCTCCATACGCTGGGCGTGCAGCAGATCCTGACCGCTTGCGACGGCCGCGAGGCGCTCTACCTCCTCCAGCTCTGCCACGTCGATCTCGTGCTGTGCGACATCGACATGCCTGGCATGAACGGCCCCGAACTGATGGAGCAGATGCACTTGCGCGGCGGCCGCGTCTTTCCGCGACAGGCGCCCGTGTGGGCGTGGGTCAGCGCGATGGATGCGCCGATCGTGGAGTCGCACGTCGGCCTGGCCGATGCGATCGGGCTGACGCGCACGCACGGTGTGCAAAAGCCGCTGCGCCCGGCGCACGTCCTGCCGTTGCTCGAAGAAGCCGCCGCGCGCGAGCTGGACAGGGCGCCCGCTGCAACCCCGGGCTTGCCGCAGTTTTCCGATGATGAACTGGCCGCGCTGATCCACGAAACGCCCGAGCAGATCGAAGTCGTCTTTCAACCGCAGCACGATCTGGCCAGCAATCAGATTGCGGGCGCCGAGGCGCTCTGCCGCTGGATGCACCCCGTGCACGGGCGTGTGTCGCCCGCCGCGTTCGTGCCGCGCCTGGAAGCGCTCGGGCTGGCCGATGGCCTGTTCTTTCACGTGCTGGAGCATTGCGTGCGCGTGCAGCACGCGCTGGCTGCGCATGCGCATCCGGTTTCGATCGGGGTGAATGCGTCTGCGCAGACGCTGAGCCGGGCCGGCACCATCGACCGTATCGAAGCGGCCGTGCGCGAGGCGCGCATTGCGCCGGCGGCCATCACCATCGAGCTGACGGAGGATTCGCCCGTGCCGGATGCTACGCAGCTGACCATCGCGCTGAACCGCTTGCGCCTGCTGGGCCATCCGCTGGCCATCGACGATTTTGGGGTGGGCATTGCGACGCTCAAGCTGCTGGCCGACCTGCCCTTCACCATTCTCAAGATCGATCGGTCGTTTACGGCGGCGGTGGATCAGACCAGCCAGCGCGGCGTGATCTGCCGCACGATGATCGAACTGGCGCGCACCCTGCAGCTCGAGTGCATTGCCGAAGGCGTGGAAACCGATGCGCAGCGCCAGACCTTGCGCGCGCTCGGCTGCGCCACGGGCCAGGGGTATCTGTGGGCCGCGCCGCTTTCCGTTACGGCGTTTCTGGCGCACGTGCAGGCGGCGGCTTGAGGGCGAATGCCGCAGGGCCATTCAGTTTTCCTCAGCCCTGATAGAAACAGCTTCTGCCCCGAAAGGTTACATCCTGCAAAAGTAAGAAAAGTCTGACCCCGCCGCGCATATCAGGTGAGTAAGGTACCCGCTCCCCTCTGCGGCCTTCCCTCCTTCCATGACGGCTCCGATCTCTCCCACCCTGCTGTTCGCCAGGCACGACACGCCATCGCCGGCGAAGCGTTTGAGCTGACGGCGCGCGCATGTCCTCTGTCCTCTCGATCGTGATGGCAGACGATCATCCATTGATTCTGCGGGGGCTGGCCGTGGCCCTTGGGCAGTTTCCGCAACTGCGTGTCGTCGCACAGGCACACGACGGACGCGAGCTGCTGGAGGTACTTCTACGCGCCGACTGCAACGTCATCGTGACCGACTACAACCTCGGCGGCGACCCCGCTTTCGACGGCATGCAACTGCTGGCGCGCCTGCGCAAGAAGCATCCGAAGCGTGCCATCGTGGTCTGCACGATGGTTCACAACCCGGCGCTCCTGCGCGTCATGCGGCAAATCGGCGTGTCGGGCATTGTGAGCAAGAACGATGATCTCGTTCATGTCGGCCACGCTGTCATGGCCGGCGCGCGCGGCGTGCGCTATGACAGCCCGCGCATCCTGGAGGACACGGGCCTTGGTTCCAACGAACGGAGTGTGTTCGAGCGACTGAGCGTGCGCGAGCGCGAAGTGCTTCGCATGTATGCCGGCGGCATGGCCGTGTCGGACATTGCGCTGAGGCTCGGTTCGAGCATCAAGACGGTCAGCACGCAAAAGACTATGGCATTGCGCAAGTTGGGGCTGGCGCGCGAGACGGATCTCTTTCAGTACATTCGCGACAGCGGATTGAAGGCGCTGCGCTAAGCGCCCGGTTCAGCCTGCCCGGCGGGGCATCGGCACGGCTTGCGTTGGGGTGACGCCCGTGTCGGATGCCTGCCGGGGCGATGCTTCCACGCCCATCAGCCAATTGAACAACGGCGTTGCCAGCATGGCGCCGAGCAATTGCGCGAGCATGTAGCCCGGGACATCCCCCGGGCGGATGCCGGAGGGGCCGTCGGTCAGCGCGCAGGCAAAGGCCAAGACGGGGTTGGCCAGCGATGACGACGACGTGAACCAATATCCGGCTGCGATATAGGCGGCCACCACCAGCGGCAATTGCTTCGGCGCGTGACGGCCGCAGGCGATGCCCACCCCAATCAATCCGAACGTTGCCAGTGCCTCGCTCCACCACAGGGCGGGTCCGGTTGCGGCATGCGTGCCTGGCGCCCACGCCGGCATGCCGAACATGGCGTGCGCAGCGGCCACGCCCAGCGCGGCGCCCACGGCCTGCGCAGCCAGGTAGGCCAGGGCCTCATGCCCACGCAGACCGCCCCGCAGCCACGCCGACAGCGTGACCGCCGGGTTCAGGTGCGCCCCCGACACCGGCGCAAACACCGTCAACAGCGTCAGCAGACCCGCGCCACCGGCCAGCGATTGCGCCAGCAGCGTCCACGTGGCATCGCCGCCGGAGAGCCGGCTTGCGTGGATGCCGGTGCCGATCACCACTGCAATCAGCAGGGCTGTGCCGAGCCCCTCCGCGACGATGCGACGAGCTAGCGACGGTGCAGCGGACGGGGCTGAAGCCGCGGTGCGAAGGTGGGAAACAGTGGCCATGCGGAAAAAGGGGCAAGCGATGCCAGGTGCATCGCGCGGGAGTGTGGAATGTCCGCCGGGGCTGATCAATGCACGCGGGCGCGCTTGTGTCGCGCGCCCGAGTATCGAATCGTGTGAGGTGTAACGCGACTCAAGCCGGGCTTGCCGCGCCGGCCGCGGCCAGTTGCCGCTGCTGTGCGCCCAGTCGCGCAAAACCCACGGCCGCCGCACCGAGCGCCGCCAGCATGGCGATGCATCCCGCCATCGTGCCGTGCGCCATGCCGATGGCACCGCCGCCTGCGGCAAACGTGAAATACAGCCCGCCGATGCAGGCGACGCCCAGCGCGCCCGCCAATTGCTGCGCGGTAATCAGCAGCCCTGCTGCTGCACCGGCTTGCGTGCGTGCTACGCCGGTCAGCACCAGGCCGATCAACGGGACGACCACCAGGCCTTGCCCCGCGCCGTACAGCGCCACGGCAATGCTGATGCGCGCCATGCTCGGCGTGGCGGGGTGCGCCCACGCCGTGCCGAAACCCGACAGCAGCATCAGCAGCCCCAGCGCCATCAGGCCGAGGCCTGCCAACAGCGCGCGAACGCCATGGCGCCGCACCAGCGCATTTGCCACCCGCGACGTGATGAGAAAGGTGATGGCCAGCGGCAGGATGGCGACGCCCATGCGCACCGCAGACAGCTGCCGCCCGTTTTGCAGATACAGCGTCAGCACGAGGAAGAAGGCCATCATCCCGATGTAGTGCAGCGCCGATGCCGTCAGGCCGGTCATGAACGCGCGATGCTGCAGCAAGGTGGGCGGCAGCAGCGGCGTACCGCCGGCGTGGTCGACACGGGCCTCAAGCTGTTGGAACGTCGCCATGCCCAGCACGCCTGCGGCAAGCAGTGCCAGCGTCCACACTGGCCAGTGCAGTTCGCGACCGAACAGCAGCGGTACCAGCACGGCGGCCACGCTGACGGCCATCCACGCCACGCCGGCGGTATCGAGATGCACCTTTGCCGCGTCGGCGCCCGGGCGTGGAATCCAGCGCCAGCCGAGCAGCGCGGCGGTCAGCCCGACCGGCACGTTGATCAGGAAGGCCGAGCGCCAGCCGAGTCCGGCGATATCTGCGCTGGTGAGTGCGCCGCCTACCAGCAAGCCGGCTGCCCCGCCCGTGCCCATCACCAGGCCGAAGATCGACAGCGCCCGGTCACGCTCGGCGCCGGCAAAGAGCGCCTGCACGCTCGCCAGCACTTGCGGCACCATCATCGCGGCCGAGAGGCCCTGCGTGAAACGCCATGCAATGAGCGCCGCCGCGCTGCCCGCCAGCCCGCAACCGGCCGAGGTGGCGGTAAAGGCCACGAGGCCCAGCAGGAAGACGCGCCTGCGACCGAACAGGTCGCCCAGACGGCCGCCGGTGATGAGCAGAATCGCGTAGCCAAGCTGGTACACCGCGAGCACGGCCTCGAGTTGCGCGGGCGTGGCATGCAGGCTTGTGCGGATGCTCGGGATCGCCACATTGGCGATGAACGCGTCGACGATGAACATGAATTGCGCCGTCACCATCACACCAAAGGCGAGCCAGCGACGGGGTTCCGAGGCGGAGGAAGCAGAAGAAAGGTGGGTCACGATCGGCTCCGGAAAGAGAGGTGAACGCAGCGTAGGTGCGCGCGCCGATTCGATGCAGAGCTAGGATTAACCTAGGATTAGCTTGTCCCTCCCACCCACACGCGCCGCCGTGTGTAATACCGCCATGGACGATTTCACCGCCGACCTCGCGCCCTTGCCTGCCGCGCCCCGCAACGAGCTGGGCGAATTCCTGCGCAGCCGCCGCAGCCATCTACGTCCGCAGGATGTGGGGCTGCCCGAGGGCACCGGGCGCCGCCGCACCGCCGGGCTGCGCCGGGAAGAGGTCGCGCAGCTCGCCAACATCAGCATCGATTGGTATGTGCGCATCGAGCAGGGGCGCGACGTGCGGCCCTCAGTGGCGACCATCGAGGCGATCGGGCGTGCGCTGAAGCTGTCTTCGGATGAACGCGCGCACATGCGCGGCCTGGCGCGCGCGGAGTCGGTCTTGACGGGCGCAGCGGCTGCGGCGTCGGGGCGTCCGGCCGCCGAGGCGGTGCCCGATGTCTTGCGCCGCGCTGTTGCCGGCATGGTCTTGCCGGCCCACGTGCGCAGCTACCGCACCGAGTTGCTGTGCTGGAACGAGGCGACCTCGCAGCTCTTCATGGATTTCGGCACGATGCCGCCGGAAGACCGCAACTCGCTGGTCTACATGTTCCTGTATGCCAATGCGCGCGAGCGTTTTGTCGAATGGGAAAACGAGGCGCGCCGCATGCTGGCGAAGTTTCGCGCGGTGTACGACCCGCACGCAGACGACCCGGTACTCGTGGCGCTGGTGGACCGGCTGCGCACCAGCAGCCGCGAGTTCGATACGTGGTGGCGCCAGCACGAAGTGCGCGCCCAGCGCGCGGAGCACAAGCTGATTCGCACGCCCGGCGGCAAGGTCGTCCGCTACGACTACATCGGCCTGCCGGTGATGGAAGACCCGCGCCTGCGCATGGTGCTGTACGTGCCGGTCGAAGACGGCGCTTGAACGTTCAGGCCGTCAGCGTTCAGGCCGTCAGCGCCGCCAGGATGGTGTCGGTGTCGCGCACACGGCCCAGTCGCGGGAACACGTTTTCCACCGACGAGCCATGCATCGCCGCATCGTTCGAACTCATCGCATCTTCGGCCAGCACCAGCGCGTAGCCGTGCTCCCACGCGGCGCGCGCTGTCGATTCCACGCCCACATGCGTCGAGATACCGCCCAGCACGATGGTGGTGATGCCGCGACGGCGCAGTTGCAGATCCAGCTCGGTGCCGTAGAACGCGCCCCACTGGCGCTTGGTGATCTGGATGTCGGTGGGCGCCACTTCCAGCTCGGCAGGCTGTTCCCACCATTGCGGCGGCAGGCCGCCGGGCTGTGTGGGCGTGGGGCGGTCGACGGGCTGGCGCGGCGCATCGGCGTAGTCGGCGGCCCAGCCCACGCGCACGAGCACCACGGGCGCCCCCAGCTCGCGAAAGCGCTTGGCCAACTTGGCGGACGCGCCCACAACCTGCTCGGCCGTATGCGGCCCCTGCGCGAACGGCAGGATGCCGCGTTGCAGGTCGATCAGCACCAGCGCGGTGGTCTTCGCAGACAGGGCAGACAGGGTTTGCAGCGGTTCAGACATCAGGTGCTCCAGGTCAATCGGATTTACGGACGGCGGATGACACACGTTGCCGTGGCATGCGCGAGCAATGTGCCGTCCTGCGTCTTGAGCGTGCCCTCCGACACGCCGATCGTGCGCGAGACATGCAGCACGCGCCCAACGGCCACCAGCGGTGTATCCACCGGTACGGCCTTCACCATCTTGACGTTCAGGTCGACCGTGCCGTAGCCGACGCCCGCTTCCAGCATCGAATGCACGGCGCAGCCCGTTACGGAATCGAGCACCGTCGCCGCAAAGCCGCCGTGCACACCGCCCAGCGGATTGAGGTGGCGCTTGTCGGCCTGGGCGGTGAAGTGCACGGTGCCCGCTTCGATGGAATCCATCGTCATCGGGATGGTTTCGCTGATGGACGCGCGCGGCAGCTCGCCGTGCGACATGGCCTGCAGCAATTGCAGGCCGGTCATTTGGGACGGGTGCATGGGGAAGGTCTGGTGGAGTTGCGGTGAGGTGACTCGACACTCTACCGCGAGCCTGATTGCCGGGGCTGCAATGCGTTGCATTGGACGACGCAACAACGCGCGTCTGCCCATGCCCCAATGCGGGTAGACCCTGACGTTGCGCGCACGCCGACGCGAAAGGCTCCAGAAAGGTGGTCCCTTCTACGCTCGCCCAGCGATTGCATCGGCGGCCTGACCCACCGCCGTCGCGCGTTTTCCGAAGCCGGCACCACGACCGGACACCATCACCCACAAAGGAAGGAGACTTCAATGTCCCGCATCAAGTTTGCCCTTGCGGCAACAGCAGCTGCGGCGGCCACGCTGGCCACCGGCGCCCACGCCCAGTCGTCGAACGTGACGCTCTACGGGCTGATCGACACCACCATCAGCACCGTCAACAACGCCAATGCCTCGGGCGCGCGCCTGACCGGCTTCCAGGTGCCCTGGTTCTCGGGCAGCCGCTGGGGCCTGACCGGCAAGGAGGACCTGGGCGGCGGCACGTCGGCCATCTTCCGCCTGGAATCCGAATTTGAAACGCCGACCGGCAACATGGACACCCCTGGCGTGCTGTTCAACCGCGACGCCTGGGTGGGCTTGCAGAGCGAGGCGCTGGGCAAGCTGACCTTCGGCCGTCAGAACGCGATTGCGCGCGACATCTCGGCCATCTACGGCGACCCCTACACGAGCGCCTCGGTGAGCCTGGATGAAGGCGGCTACACCAACGTCAACAACTTCAAGCAGCTGATTTTCTACGCAGGCAGCGCCACCGGCACACGCATGAACAACGGCGTGGTGTGGAAGAAGATGTGGGACGGCCGTTTCCTCACGGCCCTGGGTTATCAGTTTGGTGAAGTGCCGGGCCAGTTCACGCAAGGCACGACCGAATCGCTCGCGCTGGGCTACAACGGCGACAACTTCCACCTGGCCGGCTTCGCGCAACAGGCCAAGGTGGGCGGCTTCATGGACCGTTCGTATTCGGTGGGCGGCAACGTGATCTTCGGCATGTTCCGCGTGAATGCCGGTTACTTCCACTACACCGGCGAGCAGCCGGCCGCGATCGGCAACCGCAGCGACAACGCATACACCCTGTCGCTGAAGGTGGCGCCCCCGGGTGCGTTCGACTACGAAATCGGCTACCAGATCATGAAGGCCAACAACGCCGCCTTCAGCGCCGACGGCAACACCCTCAACGCGTATGCGAGCGTCGTGGGCGCCACCGCAGCGGGCAGCGGCCGCAAGAACACGCTGTACGGCTCGGTGTTCTATCACGTGTCCAAGCGCACGGAGTTCTACGTCGCGGCGGACTACATGAAGCTGAAGGATCAGTACATCGTGGGCAGCACCAACGGCCACAACAGCCAGACGGAGTTCGCCGTCGGTATGCGGACGCGCTTCTAAGCGAGTGTTTGGCTTGAGCTAGCGGCGCTCGCGCACCTGATCGACAAACTTGTTGGTATAGGTGCGCGAGAGGTCGATGTGCTTGTCGCGCGCGTTGGCATTGCTGGCGGCGAGGACGCGCAGGACGGTGGGTGGGCCGTCGTCCGGCATGCGTCCGTCGGTGCTGAAGGTGGGCAACGCGGCGGCAAGCGCTTTTGCGTACAGCTCGGGATGATCGCGCCGGAATTCAGCCGGCATGCGGGCGGCAATGTCTTCCGCGCCATGCGTGTGCATGTAACGCAGGGTGTGCACGAAGGCGCGAGCCAGTTTGGCGGCGATATCCGGATGCGCTTCGAGCCATTCGGTCTGCAGATACAGGCACGCGGCCGGATACGGGCCGCCCAGCGCGGCGCGCGTGCTTTCCAGCGTGCGCAAGTCGAGCAGCACGCGGGCTTCGCCGCTGTGCACAAGACGCGAGACCGTCGGGTCGGTGGTCATGCCGGCATCGATGCGGCCGTTGCGCAGCGCGGTGACGAAGCTGCGGTCGGCGCCGACGGGCAGCATGGTGTAATCGCCGGCCGACAGCCCCTGCTGCGCCATCAGGTAGCGCGTGAGAAAGCTCGTGGATGCGCCCAGCCCCGTCACGCCCAGCGTGCGGCCGCGTAGATCGCGCATCGATTGCACGGCTGCCGGCAACCGTGTCGAGACGACTTCCGCTTCGCCCGGTACCTGACTGAATACGACGATGGCACGCACTTCCTTGCCCTTGGCTTGCAGGTCGATGGTGTGGTCATAAAAGCCGACCACGCCTTGCGCAAAGCCCGTGAGCAGTTCGCTCTCGGCATCGACGCCGGCGGGTTGCGAGAGCAGTTCCACTTCGAGCCCCTCGTCGCGGAAATAGCCCAGGCGCTGCGCCAGCGTCGCGGGCAGGTAGATCATCTTGGCGGTGCCGCTGACCATGAGCGTCAGGCGCGTCGGGTCTTGGGCGAGGGCATGGGAGGTTGCCACTGCCAGAACGGCAGCGAGCCACGGCGTGATCCAGCCCCGGAGGCCGCGTGCGCGAGCGCTCCTGCAGGTAAAAACACCCATTGAGTTGTCTCCGGCTCTTTTGTAGATATCGGTATCGCGCGGTCCGGATCTGGTGAGTGATGCCTCCGGCGCGCGTAGGCAGCCGCCACCATTCTAGGAAGCGGCAACCCACAAATCGCTTTCATTTTTCGGACGCGCTGTTTTCGCATGAAGCTGCTCCTGATCGAAGACAACGCCCCGCTGGCGCACTGGCTGTCTGAAGCCCTGCGCCGCGCCCATTTCACGGTGGATCACGCCACCGATGGCGAATCTGCCGACACGTTGTTGCTCACGCAACACTACGACGTGGTGCTGCTCGATCTGCAACTGCCCACCTTGTCGGGGCAAGGCGTATTGCAACGTTTGCGCGGACGGCGCAACGCCGTGCCGGTGCTGATCCTCACGGCCAGCGGCGGGATCGACGACAAGGTCGCATGCCTGGGTGCCGGCGCCGATGACTACCTCGTCAAGCCGTTCGAGATTCGCGAGTTGATTGCGCGGATCCAGGTGCTCGTGCGGCGCAGTGCGCCCGACCAATCCGTCGAGCTGCAATGCGGCGACCTGACGTACCACACCGGCAGCCGCACCTTCAATCTGGCCGGCCAGCCTCTGGTGCTGCCTGCGCGCGAGCACACCGTGCTCGAAATCCTCATGCTCAAGCTCGGGCGCACCGTGTCCAAACCGGCACTGGTGAACGGCGTGTTCGGGATGGACGACGAAGCCAGCCCCGAGGCCATCGAAATCTACATCCACCGCCTGCGCAAGAAGCTGGAGCATTCCGCTGCCACCATCGTTACGCTGCGCGGCCTCGGTTACCTGCTGCGCGATGCCTCTGCTGCGCAGTCCTGATCCAGCGCCAGCGCAGTCGGGCCCCGCCCCTGCGCGGGCGCACAGCCTGCGTGCGCGGCTGGTGTTGTGGCTGGCATTGCCGCTGGTCGTCTATGTGGCGGCGGACGGCTGGCTGGACTTGGCCGCCGCACGCCACAACGCCGATCTCGTGCACTTTCACGCGCTCGACACGGCCGCGCAGATGATCAGCGGCCAGGTCGAATGGGACGAAGGTCGCTTGCGCGTCTCGGTGCCGCCGGCCGCGCTGGCGGTGTTTGCCGCGCCCGAAAGCCCCGTGCGCGACCAGGTCACGTACCAGGTCAGCACAGAGCATGGCCGGCTGCTGGCCGGGCGGCTGGACTTCGGCACGCGCCCCGCGTTTGATGCGGCGGGCCTGGCGGACGCCGGCACCTACACCGATACCGTAGAGGGCCAGCCCGTGCACGTGGCGGCCGTGGTGCGCACCATGTACGACGCCGGCCGCACCGAGCGCGTCGTCACGCGCGTCGCGCAAACCACGAACGGGCGCGACGCGATGATCCGCCAGTTGTGGTGGCCGGCCACCGTGCGCCAACTCGCGCTGGTGGGCCTTGCGCTGGCGATGATCCTCATCGGCCTGACGCTGGAACTGCGACCGATCTTGCGATTGGCCGGCAATGTGTCGGCACGCGCGCCCACCGACCTTGCGCCGCTCGACCCCGACGGCCTGCAGCACGAACTGCAGCCGATTGCCGGCGCGTTCAACCAGTACCTGCAGCGCATTGCCGACAACGCGCTCACGCAGAAGCGCTTCATTGCGGATGCCGCGCACCAGATGCGCACGCCGCTGGCGATTCTCGATACGCAGATGCAGGTGGCAGCGCAAGCCAACGCCGATGCCGCGCTCCACGAAGTCCTGAAAGCCGCGCGCACCAGCACGCGCAATCTGGCGGATCTCATCAACGACTTGCTGTTGCTGTCTCAGGCCGAAGCCTCGGCCGCGACGAGCGAGGCGGTGGACCTCTCACAGGTGGCGCGTACCGTGCTGGAAGACCTCGCGCTGCTGGCCGATGGCCGCCAGATCGATCTGGGCATCGAGCCCGCTGAACAGCCTGTGTGGACGTCGGGCAACCGCACGCTGATCGCCGCCCTGCTGTTCAACCTCGTCGACAACGCCGTGCGCTACACGCAGGAAGGCGGCCACGTGACGGTGCAGGTGTCGGCGGACTACGGTTGGGCCATGCTGGCCGTGATCGACAACGGCCCTGGCATTCCGCCCGAGGCGTACACACGGGTGTTCGAACGCTTCACGCGCCTGGAAGGCACGCAGACCCAAGGCAGCGGCCTGGGCCTGGCGATCGTGCGGCAGATCGTGGATCGCATGGGCGGGCAGATTGCGCTGGCGCCCGGGCCGGGCGGCGTCGGGCTGGCGGTGACGGTGTGGCTGCGGCGCACGAGCGCGCCCGCCGCAGCGTCCGTCACCGCGCCTGCCTGACGGCTGCGGCGCTTATTGCACCGACACGAACACCGGGTTCGAGTAGAACCACAGATCGTTGTAGTTGCGATCGTTGATGGCGTTGAAGCGTGCAGCGTTTTCCGTCACCACGGTCTTCTGATCGGGCAGCGGATTGCCGTTGCTGGTTTCGCCCGACACGTTCATGCCGAGGTTCGTGCCGCGCAGGCGGAAGTACTGGTTCTTGGCGGCCGTGTAGGTGTACGTGACGGTGTTGTAGCCATCTGCGTCGACCTTCCAGTCCGCCTTGGTGAACGTGGCGACGACCTTGGTGGAGTCGTTGGTGTCCTTCGCATAGGCCGGCGTGCCCGATGCCGCCTTGCCCGTCACGTCGCCGGCAATCAGGTCGACATGATCCACCACCGGCCGCATGTTGACCTTGAAGCCGCTGCCGAGCGGGTACTCATAGTTGTTGTGATCGGGGCTCTTGAAGCGGATGGTGATCGTCACCTTGTCGCCGGCCTTGGCCGTGAGCGTGCCACCCATGTCGGCTGACGTGGCCGCGGTGCCGGCGGTGAAATCCAGCGCGTTGATGAGGTCGCCAAACACGGCGAACGATTTGCCCGAGCGCATGGCCGCCAGCAGCGTCTTCAGGTCGGGGCTGGTGCCGGGCAGCCAGATATAGGTCTTGGCGTATTCGCCGGGGTAGTAGCCGCTGCTGAACTGCTGCGTGGCATCCACTTCAAAGTGGTGGTCGGAATCGGCAAAGTTCCAGATGCGGCGGCCCTCGCCGAGCAGCGCATCCCAGACGCCGCCGACTTGCGCGACCACGTAGTCGACGCCGCCGTAGGTGCGGTTCTTCAAGTTGGCGTCGATGTAGGCGCTGGTATAGCCGCCGCGATCGGGTTCCATCTGGTTACCGACCATGCCTTCGATGCCGAACATGATGTCGGGCGCCGTGTCGTTGAACTCGCGGAAGTCCGCCACCGTGTACTTGCCCGGGTTGCGCGACGGGTGGTTGATCAGACCGTAGCTGCTGTTCGGGTAATTCGTCTTGAGCCACTTGAAGGCATTGACCACGTCGGTGTGTGTTGTGCCGGCGCGCGGGCCTTCCTGCTGCCATGCGGTCACATCGTTCGGATCGAACAGCGATGCAGATTGCTGCGTGAAGAAGTACTCAAATTTGTTCAGGCCCTTGGCCGACGTCTGCAGCTTGTCGGTGCCATCGAAGATGCCCACGTTCAGGTGATCGTGCGTGGGCATGTCCCACTCGGCCGCGGAGAAGATCAGCTTGCCGGCGTACTTGCCTGCCGCCTGCGCTTGCGCAATGGCGGGCATCTCGTACTTGGCGATCCCGGCCGACGCGGCAATGGAGCCGCCGGCAAGCGTGGCACCCGTGGCATCGCGCGGCGACGGCCGCAGGTGGTTCGACACGGCCATCCAATCAAGGCCATTCAGGTCGAATGCGTGATCGAGCACTGTCGACAGCGGCGTGACGGCATCGACAGACTCCGCCGTGTGCACGTGCAGATCGCCCGTGGTCCACATGCCCTGCGGCTTGGCCGGCTGCGTGGGCGTGGTCGGTGCCGGTGCGGGCGAGGTGCCTGCCGTGTTGGTGGGAGCGGGGTCGTCACTGCCGCCGCACGCGTACAGGCCGAGGGTCATGCACGCCGGCACCGCGATCGCGAGCAGCGTCTTCTTGGTCGAAAGCATTGTGGTTTCCTGTCGATTCGATGAGGTCGCGCAAACGCCTCCGGCCACCCATGCGTGTGGGCGGCTCATGCACGACTGAAACGTTTGCGTGGCGGCATCTTGGCGTCCAACCGTGACGGTTTGGTGAAGACGCCGTGTTAAATCCACAAGCGGTGCGGAACCCAGCGAATGGGCGGGATACGCAAACAGCGCGCAAAGAAAAACGGCCCCATCAACGGGGCCGTGTCGATTGCAATGTCGGTGTGGCGTCAGGGCGCGTCCTTCGCAGACGTATCGCGTTCCTCCTCGCCGGATGGTTGGCGGTGCGATTTCCGCCCGTCCACTTCGGACATGTCACGTTCGCGGACTTCGGCTTCGCGCACGGTCGTGCCCTCTGCATCGGTCTCGGACACGTCGGTCAGGAAGGTGTCATCGCCGGACGGATGTCCGGCGCCCTTCTGGTGTCGGCTATTCATGATCACCTCGGTCAATGATGCGTGTTGCCGCAGCGCTATTTCACTGCAGGTTTCAACTGCTCCGCCATCTGCAGATGCTCGCGCAGCGCAGGCAGGTTGTGCGAGAAGAACGCCTTGATGTCGGGGTCCTTGGCGTCCTTCGAAGCCTTGTCGAACAACGAGACCGCTTCCTTGTGCGCCTTCACGCCCACCTCATCGGCGTAGGCCTTGTCGAACTTCGCGCCTTCAAGCGCACTGAGCTTGTCGACCTTCGCGCGCTCGTCCGCGGGCAGGCTGTCGGGCACGGTGACCCCCTTCTTGCCGGCCAAGGACTTGAGTTCGTCGCCAACGGTGGTGTGGTCCTTCACCATCCGTTGTGCGAAGGCGCGCACGTCGGGATTGCTCGCGCGCGTAATCGCAACCTGGCTGGCCTGCACTTCGAGCATGCCCGCGGCCGCGGCCTTGGTAACGAACGTCGTGTCGGACTTGTCCGCCGCCGCCCGCGCCACACTCAACGCACCACCAAAGCCGAGCGCACCTGCCACCAGCAACGCGGCCACGCGCCGCGCGCTCAAACGCTGTGTCGATCTGTTCATGAGTCGTCCTCCTGCGCCGAGGCGCATCACTTTTCGTTGCTGACAGCCTTGGAAACCGCGGCCGGCGTGTCGTACTCGTCGTCGGGCATATCGCGCAGCGTCTTCAGCGTGCTGTCGTCTGCGCCGTTCGCCTGCGCAGTCTTCAGCAGCTCCTGCTTCTTCGCCGGGTAAGACGCGCCCTTCAAGGCCTTTTGGATGCCGATCGGCGAGTGCGTTGCGTGTTCGCCTCCGCCTCCGCCCCCGCCATGTGCGCCGCGCTCGTGCGACTTGGCACCGGCACGTTCGGACGACTTGCCGCTGCTGCCCTGGCTGGCGTGTCCGCCACGCTCCTTGGCCGATGCGCTACTGCGATTGCTCTGCGACGTCGATTTCGAATGCGACGCGTGCTTGCTCTTGTCGCGAGTGGGTTTCATGACACCTCCGCTGGTCGGTTGATTTGGCCGTCACCGGAAATGGCACGGCCAACGACCGGTTTGCAGCAGTGAACATGCCTGAGCGAGGATGCAGTGAGCGCCGAAGAGCCGCTCAAGGTAGAAGCGGCGCGCGGGCTACGTCAGCATGCGATGCTGACGCGCGCGGGTCTTGGGCATGAAGCGTCTCCCGACGCGCTTTGGTAAGGGTGTTGTTCTAAGCCGCGATTGCGCGGGCTCAGCTGCTCTCTTCTCCCGATGGTTTGGCGCTGCGCTGCAGCCGCTTCTGTTCCTTCGCGATCTGCTGGATGCTCTTTGCCGGCGTTGGCAGGTGTTCTGGCATGGTGCCGCCGATCTCCTTGATGGTCTGACGCACCTTGGCACCCACTTCGAAGTGCGTCTGGTTGGCCTCGCGCTTGCCGCGGACGCCTTCACGCCGCAGCTTGTCTTCGGTCTGTGTGGCCCGGAACAGGTTGGCGGCCAGTTCGGTGCTTCCCATGTGATCGAGAATCTGCTGCTTCTTGGAGAGCCCTTTAGCGGCGTGGATGTCCTTGGCGCCCAGGCCGCCGTAAAGGCCCTTGTAGCCGTGGTTCTGGAAGATGGCGTAGTCGAGTCCGGATTCCACCCCCGCGCGCCTGGCGGCGGTCGTCAGAGCCTTGTTGTGCTCCGTCAGCTCACCACGCAGCATGAGACGGCGAGTGTCTTCAGACATCGCGCCAAAGCGCGCTTGATCGGCCAGTTCCTGGCGCCGCGTCTGTACGGCAAAGTAGGTTTGCCCGTTGGCGATGACAGGTTTCGACGGGTCGCCGTTCTGGACGATGAGGTAGCAGGCGTAGCGGGTGAGCCGGAAGTCCACAATCTTGCGAACCGCACCGGAGCCGAGTTCGACCATTTTGTTGAACTCACCGAAATGGTCTTCGATGGCCTGGCCTGATCGCTGGCAGGCCATTTTTGCTTTTTCGACCACCTGCACAAAGTTGCGCCAATCCTGGTATTCCAATATCGGCGCCAGGTCGCGTGCAAACCAGAATTCGGAATCGTCTTCGTTCAGCTGTTTGATGCTTTCAAACGTGTGTGCGTGCTTGGTGTTGATGCGCCTTTCGCTCATGCCTGCTCCCAGATAGCCGGCACCTGGGCTGCCGACCGACAGCATGTCGGGAGCGTGAAGCCTGGGTGCCGAGTGTTTTCGGAGCGGACAATTTAGGCAGCGTCAGGCACGTTTGCTGTCAAACGTTGTCAACTTGTGCCCGGCGGGGAGCGGTACTGCAGTGAGGCGAATAGCGCTTCGAGTTGGGCCGGAGCGGCGCAGTGGGCGGCTTTGAGGCGCGCAATGCGACTTAGACAGCGCAGGGCGGACGGATTGGAAGGGCTGCGGGGCAATACATCGAAGAGACTGTAGGAAGCCATCGGACGAACGTTCCTGCGCGCACGGATCAACTCACCTTGCGCCGGGCCGCACGCGGCATCGGCAGCGGTGCCTCTCCCAACGCCCGGTTGACCGCGTTCGGCTTGTCGACCAGATCCTGCAGCGTATAGCCGTCGAGCACGTCGAAGTACGCCTGCAACGCCGCATGCAGCACGCCGCGCAGGCCGCACACACGCGTGATGACGCAGTGGTTGTCGTCGCCCTGGAAGCATTCGACCATGCGGAAGTCGGGCTCGGTGGCGCGCACCACGTCGCCGAGATTGATTTCGGTAGCGGGCCGGCCGAGCGTGATGCCGCCCGCGCGCCCTCGCACGGTATGCAGGAAGCCGTCCTGCCCAAGCTGCTGGACGATCTTGATGAGGTGGTTCTTGGGAATGCCGAAGGCATCCGCAATGCGCTGGATCGTGACGAGTTCGTCCGGATGCACGGCCACGTAGATCAGCGTGCGCAGGGCGTAGTCGGTGTAGTCGGTCAGTCGCATGGCGGGCGTGCGGGCTCTGCAGGTAAAACATTCATGAGAGGCGCATCTTATCCGGAAGTTGCCGCTGGAGATGCGCCGGTTTGACGCAGGTCTATTTGTTGCATATCAAATATACGTTTAATAGAATCCAACGCAAGCGGTTGCCTGAGCACCAGGCCATCCAGAACAAAAGCGTGACGGCGCCCCCGTCTTATTTGTTGCATATTTCACGCATATTTGGAGTCCAGCATGCTGTCCGACCAGTCCAAGCCCTACATTGCTGCCAGCGTTCCGGTGCTGCGCGAGCACGGCTTGACCATCACCCAGACCTTCTATCGCAACATGTTCGCCAGCCATCCCGAGTTGACGAACCTGTTCAACATGGGCAATCAGGCCAATGGGTCGCAGCAGCAGTCGCTGGCTTCGGCGGTATTTGCGTATGCCGCCAACCATGGCAACAACGCCGCGCTGGCGCCCGTGGTCAACCGCATCGTGCACAAGCACGCCGCTGTCGGTATCAAGCCGAGCCACTATCCGATCGTTGCGCGCCACCTGCTGGGTGCGATTGCCGAAGTGTTGGGCGACGCCGCCACGCCTGACCTGCTCGCGGCCTGGGACGAAGCCTACTGGCTGCTCGCCGCCGAGTTGATCGCGGCTGAAGCGCGCCTGTACCAGTACACCGGCAGCGGCCCCGACCATCGTCAGCCGGTGCGCATTGTCAGCCGCCGTCAGCAGGCTGAAGACGTGGTGTCGCTCACGCTCGAAGCCGTGGGTGATGCGCCGCTGGCCGCTTTCCTGCCGGGCCAATACATCTCGGTGCAAGTGGAACTGGCGCCGGGCGTGCTCCAGCAGCGGCAGTACAGCCTATCGGACGCGCCAAATGGCCGCACGTGGCGCATCTCGGTCAAGCGCGATGCGGGTGACGCCGATCGCCCCGCGGGCACCGTTTCGAGTTGGCTGCATGCCAATGCGCGCGAAGGCGACGTCCTGCTCGTCAGCCAACCCTACGGCGACTTCGTGCCGCAACTGGCGACCGACAACCCTATCGTCCTCATGTCGGCGGGTGTTGGTATTACGCCCATGATCTCGGCGCTCAACACGCTGGCGCAGGGGAGCAGCGCCCGCAAGATCGTGTTTAGCCACGCCGCCCGCGCCGCCTCGCATGTTGCCCACACCGATGATCTGGAACGCGCGGCGCAAGCGCTGCCGGCCTTCGAGGCGCACGTCTTCCTGGAGTCCGGCGAAGACGTGGAGTTCGCATCGCGCCCCGCACGGCCCGGCCGCATGACGGTCGACACATTCGTGCGCGATAACGCGGCGGACGCGGACTTCTATCTCTGCGGCCCGCTGCCGTTCATGCAGGCGCAGCGTGCGGCGCTGCTCGCCCGCGGCGTGCCGTCGGAGCGCATCCATCGCGAAGTGTTCGGCCCCGACCTGCTGGACGACATCCTTTGATTTGAACCACAGACTTCACCATGCCCCGTCCTGCCCCGTTGCTCACCATCGGCAAGCCCGATCCGGCAAGCCGCGTGCCTTACTCGGGGCGGGCCCTCTTCGCGCTCGGCTTCCGACCGTTCTATCTGCTTGCGGCGGCGTTTGCCGTGTTGGGTATGGCGTTGTGGGCGGCGTTGCTGTTGGGTGTACTGCCTTCGGCGCGAGGCCCGGCTACGATGGCGCCCCTGTTCTGGCACGCACACGAAATGGTGTTCGGCTTTGCGGCAGCGGTGGTGGTCGGTTTTCTGTTCACCGCAGGCAAGAACTGGACGGGCCTGCAGACCCCGCAAGGCCCGCAGCTCGCCGCGCTCGCTGGGCTATGGCTGGCGGCACGTGTGCTGATGTGGATGGGCCCTGTGCCGCTGGCCGTGGCAGCCGATATGGCGTTCCTGCCGGCGTGCGTCGTGGCGTTTCTGCGCGTTTTGTGGCGCGCGAAGAGCGCACGCAACTACGGATTGGCGATCGCGCTGCTGGTGCTCGGTGCCGTCAACGCAGCGTTTCATGGCGCGTTAGCGCTTGAGGCGCCCCTTGCCGCATTGCGTTGCCTGGATGCGGCCGCCGGGCTGGTCTGCCTGTTCGTCACGGTCATTGGCGGACGCGTCATCCCGATGTTTACGTCCAACGCGATTCCGGGCGTGCAGGTGCGCCGTGTGGTGTGGGTCGAGCGCGCTGTCGTTCCGGCCACGGCGCTCGCAGTTGTCATGTTGGCGACGCCGCTTCAAGGCATCGTTCCCGCCATCGTATTTGCGGTGGCAGCCGTCGTGCAGGCCGTCCGCTGGGCAGGCTGGGATACCCGCCGCACGCTGCGCACGCCCATCGTTTCCATCCTGCATGTGGCGTATGTCTTCCTGCCGATCGGCTTTGCGATGTTGGCTGCGGCTGCACTCGGCTGGGGCGACCGTTCCACCGCGCTGCATGCGCTCACGGCGGGAGCCATCGGCGGCGCCATCATCGCGATGATCACGCGCACTGCGCTCGGTCACACCGGCCGGATGCTGCGCACGGGGCGGGCAGAGCATTTCGCCTATGCCGCCATCGCGCTGGCCGCACTCGTGCGCGTGGCGGGCCCCGCATTGCTGCCGCGCGAGGTGTGGATCGGCGGGGCGAGCGTGCTGTGGGTCGCAGCGTTCGTGACCTACCTGTGGCGCTACACGCCGTGGCTGATCGCGCCGCGCGCTGACGGCCGGGAGGGCTGAACTTCGGGCCTGGCCGCTCTGCCCCGCCTCCGGCACCTTCCGTAGAATGGCGCAGCCCCTTCGCACACTGCGCCCACGATGGATGTCCATTTGACGATCCACGGCCGGCATGACCTTGCCGGCCAGCTCTATCGACAACTCCGCACCGCCATCCTCGACGGCCGGCTCGTGCCGGGCGAGCGTCTGCCTTCCACGCGCGACCTGGCGCTGCAGATCGGGGTGTCGCGCAAGACCACGCTCGACGTATTCGAACGCCTCATCGCCGAGGGCTATCTGCGCACGCGCGCCGGTTCCGGCACCTTCGTCGCTGAGGCCACCGAAGGATTGCGCGCACGCACGCCGACGGCCTCGCCTGCGGCGCAACTGGCGTCGCCTGCGCCGGTGGCCCGCGCCTTCGACACGCCGTGGAACAACATGCCCGCGGTGCTGCCCCAGCCGCGCGCGAACATCGTCCACGATTTTGTTGGCGGGGTGACCGAGAAGCGCCTGTTTCCCTTCGACGTGTGGCGCCGCTGTGTTGCGCACGCATTGCGCCAGCAGGCGCGCGGACGCGGCGGCTATCACGACCCGGCCGGCGACCAGGCGCTGCGGCTGGCCATCTCGCGCTATCTCGCATTCAGTCGCGCGGTGGTGTGTGCCTGGGCCGATATTGTCGTCACGCACGGCGCGCAGCAGGCCATCGACCTGATCGCCCGCGTGCTGGTGCGCCCGGGCGACACCGTCGCCATCGAAGATCCTGGCTATCCGCCCGCGCGCATTGCGCTGCAGGCCCTGGGCGCCAACGTCGTGCCGGTGCCGGTCGATGCCGAAGGCCTCGTCGTTGATGCGCTGCCCAAGCACGCCAAGCTCGTCTACGTGACGCCGTCGCACCAGTTTCCGCTCGGCATGCCGATGAGCCTCGCGCGCCGCGCGCAACTGCTCGACTGGGCGCAGCGTCATGACGCGCTCATCATCGAAGACGATTACGACAGCGAATTCCGCTTCGACGGCCGCCCGATGGAATCGCTTGAAAGCCTGGACACCGCCGGTTGCGTGGCTTACGTCGGTACGTTTTCGAAGACGATCTTTCCGGAACTGCGTATCGGCTATGTGGTGCCGCCGGCTTCGCTGGTGGCGCCGCTGCGGCACGCCAAGCAGGTGGCCGACTGGCACAGCGAATCGCTCATGCAGGCGGCGCTGGGCAAGTTCATGCTCGACGGCGATTTCGCCAAGTACCTGCGCCGCATGCACAAGGAATACGCGGCGCGCCGGGATGCGCTGCTGCGGCATCTGCGTGGCCCGCTTGCGCCGTGGTTGGCCCCCGTGCCGTCAGCGGCGGGCATTCACATGGCCGCGAAGGTGCACGCACCGTTGCCCGAGGCCGAGCTGGTGAAGCTGGCGGAAAGCGTCGGCGTCGGGCTGTACGGCACGGCCAGGATGTATGTGGCGCGGCCGCCGCAGCCCGGGCTGCTGATCGGCTACGGCCACGTGAACGTTGCCGAGATCGACGCGGGCCTCGGCAAGCTGGCGGAGGCGCTGGCCAAGGTGGCTACCTGATATTCGCGGGGATTGGCAATTCCAAGGTGCCACCTGCGCGCCTAGACTGGCTCCAGTTCTCAATACAGCGAATACAGGAGCCTCTCATGGAACCCCGCCTCGACTTCTATCAAAGCAATCCCGCCGCCATCCAGGCGGTCATGGGCCTCGAAAAAGCGCTGGGCAAAAGCACGCTGGAAAAACCGCTGACTGAACTCGTGCGTCTGCGCGCCTCGCAAATCAACGGCTGCGCCTATTGCGTCGACCTGCACACCGCCGATGCCCGCAAGGGCGGCGAAGACGACCGCCGCTTGGCCACCGTCTCGGTCTGGCATGAAACGCCCTTCTTCACCGACCGCGAACGCGCCGCGCTGGCCTGGACGGAAGCCGTCACGCTCGTCGCAGAAACGCGCGTGCCCGACGACGTCTGGCAGGCCGTGCGTGCGCAGTTCTCCGATGCCGAGCTGGTCGACCTGACGCTGCTGGTGAGCACCATCAACACGTGGAACCGCCTAGCCATCAGCTTTCGCAAGCTGCCCGCCTGAACGCCGCATATACTGCCTCGCACGGCGAATGCCGCACACGGAGGCCTCATGCTGCACAACGTCCGCACCTTGAGCATCAACGTCGAGCGTCACTTCGATGACGTGGCCATGTTCCTGGCCGAGCCGCTGAACTTTCCGATCTGGGCGACCGGCCTGTCGGAAGGGCTCGCGCCCGGGACGCAGGGTTCGGGCGCCGCACCCGACGAGTGGATCGCCAAGGCCGCGCCCAACAGCGACGAAGGCACCGTGTTCATCCGCTTCAGCCCGCCCAATGAATTTGGCATCGCCGATCACTGGGTGCGCCTGCCCGACGGATCGGTCATCTACGTGCCGCTGCGCGTGGTGCGCAACGGCGCCGGCACCACCGTCTCGCTCACGCTGTTTCAGCAGCCGAACATGGACGACGCGCAGTTCAACGCCGATGCCGAATGGGTGCAGCGCGACCTGGTGAAGCTGAAGACGGTGCTGGAAGCCGAATAGCCGGTCAGGCCTTGTCCGCCTGCGGTGCTTGCGGCACCGTTTGCGGACCCGACGCGCCGGCATGTGCAGCCGATGCCGGTGCTGCAGGCGATGCCGCCAGCGACGGATCGCCTTGCGCATCCGAGCCCTTCACCTGGCTCACCCAGAACACGCAGAAGAGCCCGGCCGCCACGGCCAGCCAGCCGTTGAGGCCATAGCCCTCGATGCGGCCGCCTGCACCGCCGGACAGCAGCAGCCCGCCCAGCCACGCACCCACGCCGGTCCCCACCGACATCACCGCGCTGTTGGCCGACAGGAACGCGCCGCGCACTTGCGGAGCGGGCACCGTCGTCATCAATGCCTGCATCGGGACCATGCGGCTGGAGAGGATGACCATGAAGAACGGGAAGAACAGCAGCATGCCGATGAACGGCCATTCAGGCAGATGCGTCATGAGCAGCACCGGGATGAACGCCAGCAGTGCAGCAGCCACGAACACGCGCCGGCGGCCGTAGCGGTCGGCCAGCTTGCCCACCGCGCGCGAGCTGAAGAACGACGCCGCGCCGCCCGCCACATACAGCCACGACAGGTTTTCAGGCGCCACGCCGTGGTTGGCCACCAGCACCGGCGAGATGAACGGAATCACCAGCATGTGCGAGCCCATCATCACGAAGGTCAGCACGAAGGCACGCAGATGGCGCGGGTTGGTGAGCAACCGCCACAGGCCGGAGAGCACCTCGCCCAGCGTCTGGCTGCGATTGCCGGCCAGATGCTCGGCCAGCGGCGGAACCGTTTGCCGCGCGCCCAGCCAGATCAGCACCGTGAGTGCCGTCAGCAGGAAGAACGGCGCCGACCAGCCGAAGTGTGCGCCAATGGCAATGCCGACCGGCACGCCGGCCATGGCCGCCAGCGCAAAGGACGACATCACCACGCCGGTGGCCGCGCCGCGCCGCGCGGGCGGAATCACGTCGGACAGCACGGCCATGATGATTGACCCGAGCACGCCGCCCGTAACGCCCGCAAATGCGCGTGCAAACAGCAGCATGCTGTAGCTGCCCGACAGCGCGCACGCCAGGTTGGCGAGCGTGAAGAGGCCGTAGACGGCCAGCAGCAGCCGGCGCCGGTCAAAGCGGTCGATGTAGGTGGCGGCCAACAGGCCGGAAGCACCCGAGCACAGCGAATACACCGACACGGCCGTGGCGAACGCCGCCGGGCCGATGCCAAACGTATGCATGATCTGCGGACCAAGCGGCATCATCACCATGAAATCCATGATGACGGTGAACTGCGTGAGCGCGAGCAGCCAGAGCAACCGGCGCTCGCGCGAGGGATCAAGTAGAGGCATGAGGGCGAAGAAAGAAAGGGAGGAGGCGGCGTGCGCGGCTCGGAATGGGCAGCCAGGCGGGCCGTGTTGTGTCGAAAAACATATCTTACGATAGTTGTCGCGACACAAGAAGTCAAACTTTATTCAGCGGATTCTCCGCCTCGTCACGGTGCCAAGGCGCGCAATGCGCTATTTCGCGCGCAGCATCCAAAGTACATCGAGCACATGCTGCGTCGATCGCTCGACGTGGCCGGCCCGGTGCGCGATGCCAAGTTCGCGCCACAACGCAGGCCGCAGCGGCCGCATGCTGATGCGCACATCCGACGGTGCGGCGGACGCCTCGTGCGGGAGCAGCGTGGCGCCATAACCGGCGGCGACCAGGCTCTTGATGGCGTCGTTGTAATTGAGCTGGATGCGCGGCACGGGGTGATAACCGTCCGTGGCGAACCACTCGGTCGTCTGGCGCGACAGACGCGTGGTGGCGTCGTTGAGGATCAACGGCTGCGCGCTCAGCCAAGCCGGCGTGATGCGCGCGGGGCTCGTCCAGTGCGCCGGCAGGAACGCCATCACCGGATCGCGCCGCCATGGCTTGATGGCGAGCCCCGCCACCTGCGATTGCGGCAGTGCCACGAGGCCAATGTCGAGCGCGCCATCGGCGAGCCTCGCCAGCGTTTCCTGCGACGTGAGCACCGCCACCTGCACGTCGATGCCGGGGTGGTCTTGCCGCAGCACCTCCAGCGCTTGCGGCAGCAGGTGGGCGATGGCGCCGGTGGACGCGCCCAGCCGTACGCGCCCGCTCAGTCCCTGCACCTGGCGTTGGATGTCGTCCAGCGCCTGCTCGGCATCGGCCAGCAGCTTGCGGGCGCGCTCCACCATCACCTCGCCGATGGCGGTGGGCTGCACCTGCCCGCGCTTGCGAGAGAGCAACTGCGCGCCCACGCGATCTTCCAGTTCGGCAATGTGCAGGCTGACGGTGGGCGCCGCCAGATGCAGCGCCCGCGCCGCGTCGGCAAACGAACCGCGCTGGGCAACTTCGACGAGCGTGCGAAGGCGGTCCAGGCTGATCTCTCGCATGATTCAGGAAAGCTGAATGTGACGGTTGTGAAATTCAACTTTTCATATTCTAGGTCGCGCTCGAAGATGGAGGCTCGCATTCATCACCAACTTCTTTCCCTGGGAGCGCCCGCCATGTCCACGCCCCTCGTCTTCATCGACGGCGACCAAGGCACCACCGGCCTGCAAATCCACGAGCGTCTGCGCGGCCGTGTCGAGCGGCAAGACCTGAAACTGCTGACGCTTCCCGCCGACGCCCGCAAAGACGCGCAACGCCGTGCCGAGGCCATCAACGCCTGCGATATCGCCATCCTGTGCCTGCCCGATGCGGCCGCGCGCGAGGCGGTCGCGGCCATCGTCAACCCGCGCGTGCGCGTGATCGACGCCAGCTCCGCGCATCGCACCACGCCGGGCTGGGTCTACGGCTTTCCGGAGATGAGCGAGGAGCAAGCTCAACGTGTTGCGGGCGCGTCGCGCGTGACCAACCCGGGCTGCTACCCGACCGGCGCGATCGGGCTGCTGCGCCCGCTCGTGCAGGCGGGCCTTGTGCCGGCGGATTACCCCATCAGCATTCAAGCCGTGTCCGGCTATTCGGGCGGCGGCCGCGCTGCCGTGGAAACCTACGAGGGGCCAGAGGCAGCAAACGCCCTGCCGTTCCAGGTCTACGGGCTGGGTCTGGCGCACAAGCACACGCCGGAGATCCAACTGCACGCCGGGCTCACGCAGCGGCCGATGTTCGTCCCAGCCTACGGCGCGTATCGCCAGGGCATTGTGCTGACGGTGCCGCTTGAGCTGCGTCTGCTCAACGCGGGCGTGGATGCGGCTGCGCTGCACGCATGTCTGGCCGACCACTACGCTGGCGCGCAGCATGTGGAGGTGGTGCCGCTGCAGGTGCCGTCCGCCGTGCCGTATCTCGATCCGCAGGCGCTCAACGGCACCAACGACATGCGGCTGGCCGTGTTCGCCAACGACCACGGCCAGGTCCTGCTCACGGCGGTGTTCGACAACCTCGGCAAAGGCGCTTCAGGCGCGGCGGTCCAGAACCTTGATCTGATGCTGGCGCGGTAGTGGCAAATCGAATGGAAGGCATCGCAACATTTAATTGGTCGATTGTGGGCGACTTCGCTATCGTCAACGCCGCCCGCGTACGAACCGCCTGTTGCTGTTTGCGCTCGGGGCCGGACCAACCCATTGCCTGAATGCAACATGTCTAAGACCACGTATTACGCGCCGCATGGCGGCCATCCGCCGCAGACGGATCTGCTGACCGATCGCGCGATGTTCACCGAGGCGTACGCAGTGATCCCCAAGGGGGTGATGCGCGACATCGTCACGAGCTGGCTGCCGTTCTGGACGAACACGCGCCTGTGGGTGATCGCCCGCCCGCTGTCGGGTTTTGCCGAAACCTTCTCGCAGTACATCGTTGAAGTGAACCCGGGCGGCGGCAGCGACAAGCCCGAGCAGGACAAGAACGCCGAAGCCGTGCTGTTCGTCGTTGAAGGCGAAGCCGAGCTGACGCTGCAGGGCAAGAAGCACACGCTCACGCCGGGCGGCTATGCATTCATTCCGCCGGGCGCCGACTGGACGCTGCACAACGTCAGCGACGCCGCGGTGCGCTTCCACTGGATTCGCAAGCACTACCAGGTCGTCGACGGCATTCCCCTGCCGGAAGCCTTCGTGACGAACGAGCAGGACGTCGAGCCGATCCCGATGCCGGGCACCAATGGCGCGTGGGTGACGACGCGCTTTGTCGACATGAGCGACATGCGCCACGACATGCACGTCAACATCGTCACGTTCGAGCCGGGCGGCGTGATTCCGTTTGCCGAAACCCACGTGATGGAGCACGGCCTGTACGTGCTCGAAGGCAAGGCGGTCTATCGCCTCAATCAGGACTGGGTCGAGGTGGAAGCCGGCGACTTCATGTGGCTGCGTGCGTTCTGCCCGCAGGCCTGCTATTCGGGTGGCCCCGGCCGCTTCCGCTACCTGCTGTACAAGGATGTGAATCGTCACATGAACCTGACCCTGAACCCGTCGCGTTAAGCGCCGCAGGTGTCAGATAAAAAGCCCGCCGGTGGTCTGCCGTCGGGCTTTTTTCATGGCGGTCATTTTTGTTTCTGCGATTACGCCTACTTGCGCGTCGCCACGATGAACAGCCGGGGGAACGGCAGCAGCACCGTGCCATCGTCGAGTGCCGGAT
The DNA here is from genome assembly GCF_040544795.1 of Ralstonia sp. 1138. Taxonomy (NCBI): domain Bacteria; kingdom Pseudomonadati; phylum Pseudomonadota; class Betaproteobacteria; order Burkholderiales; family Burkholderiaceae; genus Ralstonia; species Ralstonia sp. 1138. The sequence goes on from NZ_JBEPKQ010000002.1 coordinate 358,023, forward strand.
AGGCCTGGGCGATGGCGTCGCGATAGTGGGTGAGGAATGCGGGTCGCTCGTCTTCGCTTAGCGCTGCGAGGAACGGCCGCAGCGCGCTGCCCTTGAACCATTCGACCACCGCATCCGCCCCGCCTTGCAGCGGGTGCATGTACGTGGTGCGCCACACGTCGACGTGCGAGCACAGCGGCGCGAGCAGCGCGTAATAGCGGCGCGCATCGAAGCGCTCCGTGCGCTCCACGCCCTTGAGCTTGCCGGCCCACGGCCCCGCTGCGGCCACTTCGCGCATCAGGCGGTGCGCCGGTTCGTCAAGGTTGTCCGGCATCTGCACGGCCAAATGGCCACCCACAGCAAGTTTGCCGACGAGTTTCGGAAACAGCGTGTCGTGCGCCGGCAGCCATTGCAGCACCGCATTGGCGAGGATCAGGTCATACGCGCCGGGCTCATCCCACGCAGCAATGTCGGCCACATCGAAGCGCACCTCAGGCAGGCGCTTGCGTGCGGCTTGAATCATGTCGGCCGAGGCATCGATGCCGCGAACAGCTGCGGCAGGCGCACGCGCCATCAGCGCTTCCGTCGAATTGCCCGGTCCGCAGCCGATATCGATGGCGATATGGACGGGCGTCGGCGGCACCGCAGCGAGCAGGTCCCGGACCGGCCGCGTGCGCTCATCCTCGAATTGCACATACTGCTTGGCGTACCAATCGTGTGGGGTCGTCACGATGCGCTCCTTGTCGTGGTTTGCGGGATGGGCAAAGTGTCCGGTTTCCCAATCGATCAGTAAAATGAATTCAATTTCCGAATTGATTCATAACATTGATGAAAATCGATACGCTCGGCGTGCAGGCATTCGTGGCGATTGCGGAGAGTGGCAGCTTTACGCAAGCCGCCGACACACTCCACGTGACGCAGACCGCCATCACGCAGCGCCTGCGCAAGTTGGAGGCGTTTCTTGGCGTCGCGCTGGTGGAGCGCACCACGCGCCGGACCGAGCTGACTGAAATCGGCGAGCGCTTTTTGCCGCAGGCGCGCCGGCTGCTCAATGAGTTGTCTGATGCGCTTACGGAGATTCGCGAGACCGGCCTGAGCCAGCGCGGCGACATCACCATCGCGTGCGTGCCCACGGTGGGCGTGCAATACCTGCCCCGTATCCTGCGAGCGTTCTCCGAGCACCGCCCGCACGATCGCGTGAAGATTCTCGACCACGCCTCGGCGTCCGTGCTGCAGGCGGTGCTGCGTCGTGAGGCCGAGTTCGGTATCAGCATTGCAGGCGACCAGCATCCGGAACTCGTGAGCGTGCCGCTGACGAGCGACCCGTACGTCCTCGTCTGCCGCGACGATCATCCGCTCGCCAAGCGGCGCCGCATCCGGTGGCAGGCCTTGCAGCCTTACCCGCTCATCTTTGCCGGCGAGGTCAGCGGCAACCGCGGCCTGCTCGACGGTGCCCTCAAGGCGAGCGGCGTGACGCTGCATTCGTTCTACGAAGTGCAGCGCAGTTCAACGGCGCTCGGGCTGGTGGCCGAAGGCCTGGGCGCAGCGGTGGTGCCGCGGCTGGCGATGCAGAAGAACGCGTACCCGATGATTCGTACGGTGGAGCTGGTCGAGCCGGAAGTGTCACGCACGCTGGTGCTCGTCACGCGCAAGGCCGCGCAACTGTCGCCCGCAGCGCGTGCGTTGTATGACCGGATCGTCGACGGGGCAACATCGGTGAAGTGATGCGCGCGCGGAGGGCCGTGTTTTATACGGTCCCTCTCACGCCATACGGGCCGTTCACGCGCGTGCGCCGTCCGTGCTGCCCGGGTAGCTCGTATCGCCGCGCCATGCGAGCACGTCATGCGCGCTGGTTTGCCGATCCGCGCCTTGCGCATACGGATCGAAACGATCGTACTTCCACGACAGATAGCCATAGGTGTCGGCCTGGCGGTCGGCGCCCTGCGTGAACGGGTCCGTCTTGTCGACGGCGCCTTGCGTGTACGGATCGTACTTGGCCTGCGCGGCCGAAGCCGGTTGGGCGATGAACAGCGCGGCGGAAGCGGAAAGCGTGGCAAGCAAGGCCAGGGTAAGGCGGCGGGTGTGCATGATGAACTCCTCGTGCGGTGAACGTGCCGCCGGAGGCGGCTCCATCGGATCGCTCGCGGCGCGTGGCCGCCCGGATCCCACAGGTTGGTCGCGGTGCGCATGCAAACCTGACACTGCATCGACGAAAAACTTGCCGCACCAGCCTGTACCTGCAGATACGCAGGGTGCACGGCACTGGATGCAGCTTTGCGCAAAACGCGCAGACGTTGCTACGGCAGTTGCATCAACCCGTGCACGCCCTGCCACCCCACGTACAGTCCCACCAGAGCGATCAGCACGCCTGACAGGTACGGCGCCTTGCGTGCGAATTCACCAAAGCCGCCCCAGCGGCGGGAGACGTGCTTCACGCTGAGCGCGGCCAGCGCGCCGGAGGCCACCAGCGTGAGCGCCAGCCCGATGCTGAAGCACAGCACCAGCGCCGCGCCCAACGTGATCTTCTTGAGCTGCAGGCACAACAGCAACACGGTGATCGACGCCGGGCACGGAATCAGCCCGCCCGTGAGCCCGAACACGATGATCTGGCCGGTGGTGACTTCACGGTTGGTGAAACGGCGGCGGATGTCGTCGGCGTGCGCGCGCTCGTGGGCGTCCTGGTATTCGGTAGATGACACATCGAGCCCGCCATGGCTGTGATCATGCTCGGTGAACGTGACGTCGTAGTCATGCCGATGGTGTTCATGCCCGAGCGACAGGCGCGCTACAAAAGCGTGCGGCTCGGGAATGACTTGCTCCGATTCCAGAAAGCCGTCGCGCTGGACGAAGCGGAAGGTTTGCCGGCTGCCGTCGGGCCGCTCCGTCACGATTTGCACCTGCTCGGCCGACCATGCGTTGCCGCGCGTGCCCTCGCGTGTCAGCCGGAAGCGCGGCGGCGCGCCATCTTCGAAGATGGCCAGTTGCACGATGCCGTGGCCGGTGTCGATGCGCTGGATCTCGTCATGGCTGTGACCGCCGTCATGGTGATGATGATCGTGGTCGTGCGCTGCGTGCGTGCTGCGCCAGGTGCGCCACATCATCCACGCTGCCACGGCCACGATCAGCACGGCCGACACCATCTGAAAATAGGGCTCGGTGGTTTCTGCGTTCCAGTTGCGGCCGAAGTACAGGCCCGCCATGGCCACCGCCCACACCACCGCCGTATGCGACACCGTGGCCGACAGCCCGAGCAACACCGCCTGCGTGAGCGTGCCACGGATCGCAACGATGAACGCCGCCATCATCGTCTTGGAATGCCCGGGCTCCAGGCCATGCAGCGCACCGAGCAGGATCGCACTGGGAACGAACAGCCAGGCATTGCCTTGCTGCAGCAGGGTGGTGAACGCGGTCATGGAGGGAAGGCAGTGAAATCGGGTAGGCGAAATATACTCCCCCCGAGTATAGTGATGCTACCCTCCCGCGTCGTTCACTTCACCTCGATACCCGACCCATGGCCCATACCATCCGCGACAAAGCCAAGCTGCTGGCGCGCGTGCGGCGCATCCAGGGGCAGGCCGCAGCGCTGGAAAAACAACTCGCCGAAGAGGGCGATTGCACGGCCGTCCTGCAGCAGATCGCGGCGATTCGCGGTGCGGTCAACGGACTGATGGCAGCGGTCATCGAAGGTCACCTCACCGATCACGTCGTGAAGGAACCGGCCGAGGCGCAACGCCAGGAAGACCTCGATGCGGTGATGCAGGTGATCAAGTCGTACCTGAAGTAACGCGTCGCGCTTGCGCCCTGTGCGCGATCCCGATAGGCTGCTGCAACGCCATCGGCCAATTCTGATTCTGATTCTTCGAATCTTCATCATGTCCCGACTTCACGCCACCCTCATCGCCGCCGGCCATCGCGCCCGCGTGGATGACGTGTGCGTGCAGCCCGGGCCCTTCCCACCTCCTGTCGTCTCCTGGGGCTACGACGCGGTCGCTGCACAGCCGCCGCCTCCGCCCGCTCTCGGCTGATTCCCAGCCGCTTCGTTTCCGGTTGACCTGAACCAGGCTCGGGCACACGCCCGAGGCAGGCGCTTGCCTGCGCGCCGGAACCCGACATCCTTTTTCGACAGGTGAGTGGAATGCGTTCCATGCAAGCCGCGCTGGCAGGGTCCGGCGCGACGGTTCTATTCGTGCTGCTGTGGAGCAGCGGCGCAATCTTTGCGGAGATCGGGGTGCAGCATGTCCCGGCGTTCGCGTTTCTGGTCGGGCGCTTTGCGCTCGCGTCGTTGGTGCTGGCGGGCCTTGGCCTGCGGCGCGGGCGGTGGTGGCCGGCGCCGGGCTCACGGCTGAAGGTCGCCGCCACCGGTGCATTGCTGACCGGCGGCTATTCGATCTGCTATCTGCTCGCGCTGGACCGCGGCCTCACGCCCGGGCTGCTGGCAACGGTGCTCGGCGTGCAGCCGCTGCTCACGCTGCTCGTGACTGAACGTACCTGGTCCGCACCACGGATGGCCGGCCTCCTCCTCGCGCTGGGCGGCCTTTCGCTGGTGGTGGGCGGGGCCGATGCGCAACAGGTGCCGATGGCCGGTCTCGGCTATGCGCTGGCCGCGCTGTTCTGCATGACGGTCGGCGCCATCGGGCAGAAGCGGCTGAACCAGTCGCCCATCGATACGCTGCCGTTGCAGAACGCGGTGAGCCTCGTACTGTGTGCGGGGTTTGCTTTCGCCCTGCCCTCGCAATCGCTAACGTTCACGCCCAGCTTGCCCGGCATCGCCGCCTTGCTGTGGATGGGCGTGGTGATGTCAGTGGGAGCGCAGTTGCTGTTCTACCGGCTCATGCAGCGCGGCAATCTCGTCAACGTGACGAGCCTGTTCTACCTCGTGCCGGTGGTGACGGCGCTGCTGGATGACCTCGTCCTTGGCCATCGCCTGGCGCTCCTCGCCATGGCGGGGATGGCGATGATTCTGCTGGGGTTGGCAGTGGCGTTTCGGGCGGCCCGCTGAGTGCAGCCGGTGGGCGAGCCGCTGGAGCGTGGCGGCTCGCCCGCGCTACAGACTGCCCGGTAGCCCATGCCTTACTGCGCCAGCCGCCGCAACTTCCATTCGCCGCTGGGCTGCTTGCACAGCCACGCCGTCCACTGTTCCTTGCTGCTGCCGCGCGTCAGTTCGCTCTGCAGGCGGCGGCACGGCTGGCCGGCGTCGGTCTTGGATTCCAGCGGCGTAATGGTCGCGTCGACGGCAGGCTGCTTGCCCGCGGCGGGCGAACTCCATTGCGTGGGCGTGTTGTCGGCGGTGCTCTTCAGCACATCGCCGATGGCCTTGGTGAACGACTTCAACTCCGTCGGGCTCATCGAGCCGATGATGGTGCTGGCCAGCACGTTGCGGAAATACGCGAACGACGGCGTGGCGGCAGCAAACAGCGCGGCGCCCGCAAAAGCGAACGCAAGACGGCGGCGATACGACATGAGACCCCCAGGGATGTGACGAGAAGGAGCCTCCATCCTAGACCATGCGGCAACGGCCGGCTGTGACAGCGCGCTCAGCCGCCCAGCTTGTCGAGCAGGCTGTACCACGCTACGCCCGCCGCAATGTAGAAGCGCTGCAGGCCATGCAGCGGAATCGGCGTGATGGGCGATACGGGGTACGGAAACGCCTCGCCACTGCCCGCCAGCCGTGCGGCAATCTGCTGGCCGAGGCTGGTGCACAACGCGATGCCGCGCCCATTGCAGCCCAGCGCCATCGTGATGCCTGGCGCCGGCTCGTGAATATGCGGCATGAAATCTCGTGTGATGGCGATGCGGCCGGCCCAGCGGTATTCGTATTCCAGCGGGCCGAGTTGTGGAAAGAGCAGCTCCAGTGAGCGTTCGAGGTGTGCAAAATCCTGCGCGTCGCGCGGCTCGGAAAAGAAGCCGCGTCCACCCATCAGCAGGCGCCCGGCTGCGTCTTTGCGGAAATACAGCAGCAGCCGTTGCGATGTGGAAGCCGTTTCGCCGCGCGCCAGAATGCGCTCGGCTTCAGCCGTCTTGAGCGGCTTGGTGGCGACGATGAAGCTGTTGGCCGAAAGCACCGTCTGCGCCAGCCCCGGCCAGAGCGGACCGGTGTAGCCGTTCGTGGCGATCACCACGCGCTGTGCCCGCACCGTTGCACCCGTGCTGGTCGTGGCAATCCACTGCGTGCCTTGCCGCTCGAGTGCGGTGACCGCGGTGCGGCCATGCACCGCGGCACCGGCATTCTGCGCGGCACGCACCAGGCCGCGTGCATAGGCCATCGGTTGGATGGCGCCCGCGCGGCCGTCGAGCCATGCGCCGGCAAACGCCTCGGTGCCGACACGTTGCGCGACGGCGGCGCGGTCCAGCATTTCCACCGGCACGCCGCGCTTTTCCCACTGCCGTGCGCGCGCATGTAACGCCGGCACGGCCTTGTCCGAATACGAAAGCTGCAGCCACCCGGCACGCACGGGCTGGCAGTCGATGCGGTGCCGGTCGATCAGGTCGAACACCAGGTCGGCGGAGCGCGAAACCGTGTCGATCAACGGTTCGGCACGGGCGGCGCCCAGCAGGCTCACCAGTTCATCGGGGTCGTGCTTGAGCGTCGGGTTGACCTGTCCGCCGTTGCGCCCGGAAGCGCCCCAGCCCGGATCGTTGGCTTCGAGCACGGTGACCTGCGTGCCACGTTCGGCCAGATGCAATGCGGTGGACAGTCCCGTGTATCCGCCACCGATGACGAGCACATCGGTGGTGATCGATTCCATCAACGGCGGTGTAGGCGGTGCAGCAGGCGCCGTCGCTGCCCATAGCGAGGGCGGCAGCGGCTCGCCGCCTGCAGCCATGTCGAGTTGCGGCTGCGTCATGGCGCGAGGTCTCCGGCGGGGGCATCGGCGGGCTTGTGCAGCACGCGGCGCAAAAAGTCCTGCGTGCGCGGCTGGCGCGGGGCGCCCAGGACCTGCGCGGCTGGGCCTTCTTCGACGATGGTGCCGCTGTGCAGGAAGCACACGCGGTCTGCCACCTCACGCGCAAAACCCATCTCGTGCGTGACGACGATCATCGTCATGCCCTCGCGGGCGAGCGCGCGCATCACTTCCAGCACATCGCCGACGAGTTCGGGGTCGAGCGCAGACGTGGGCTCGTCAAACAGCATCGCCTCGGGTTCCATCGCCAGCGCGCGGGCGATCGCCACGCGCTGCTGCTGGCCGCCGGAAAGCTGCGCCGGATACGCCTCTGCCTTGGCGGCCAGGCCCACTTTCTCCAGCAGCGCCATTGCTTTCGTTCGCGCAGCTTCGGGGCGCTCGCCCTTCACGTAGACGGGGCCTTCCATCACGTTTTCGAGCACGCTGCGATGCGGGAACAGGTTGAAGCGCTGGAACACCATGCCCATGCGGCTGCGCAGCGTGTGGATCGTTTTGCTGTGTTGATCGACGCGTTCGCCAAAGGCGCGGATCTCGCCGCCGTCGTACGGCTCCAGCCCGTTGATGCAGCGCAGGACCGTCGATTTGCCCGAGCCCGACGGGCCGATCAGGCAGACAACCTCGCCCTTGTTCACGTGCAGGCTCACGCCGCGCAGCACTTGATGGTCGCCAAAGTGTTTCTGCAGATCGCGGATCTCGATCATGCTCATCGTTTGGCCCTCCCTGCGCCCATGCGGTGTTCGAGCTTGCGCAGGCCGAACACCAGCGGCAGGCTCATCACCAGATAGAGCAGCGCGACCAGCGTGTAGACCGTCATGTTCTGGAACGTGGACGAGGCGATGAGCTGCCCCGCACGCGTCATTTCCGCCACCGTGATGGTGGACACCAGCGACGAATCCTTGAGCATCATCACCAGCGTGTTGCCGTACGGCGGCAGCGCAATGCGAAACGCCTGCGGCAGGATCACGCGCCGCATGATGAGCGTGCCGCGCATGCCCATGGCCTGCGCCGCTTCACGCTGGCCGGGGTCGACCGCTTCGATGCCGGCGCGGAAGTTCTCGGCCTGATACGCCGAATACGCAATGCCCAGCCCGATCACGCCCGCCTGAAACGCGGTGAGCTGAATGCCGATGTCCGGCAGCACGAAGTAGATGTAGAAGAGCTGCACGATGATCGGCAGCCCCCGAATGATGTTGACGATCGTCGCCCCGGCCGCAGACACGGCCTTGATGGGCGACAGGCGCATCAGCGCGAGCCCCAGCCCGATCACGCTGCTGAGCAGGAACGACAGCACGGTCACCTCTACCGTGACCACCGCCCCCTTCAGCAGGATCGGCAGGAAGTCCTGCGCGTTCTCAAGAAACGTTGCAACACTCATGGCGCATCACCCGTCGGGAATCAGATGCCCCACTTCTTCACGATGGCATCCAGCGTGCCGTCGGCCTTGATCTTGGCGATGGCCTTGTTGAGGCGGTTGAGCGTTTCGGTATCGCCCTTGCGCACCACCAGGCATACATCACCCACGTTGGCGGGTTTGTAGCCGGCAGCCAGCTTTACGCCCTGGAAGGCGTTCTGGCGGATCTGGTACGCGATGATCGGCTGGTCGCCCAGGCCGGCCTTGATACGGCCCAGCGCCAGGTCGCGCGTCATGTCGGCCACCGAGTCGTAGCTGCGCACTTCCTTGAAGATGCCCTTCTTGTTGAGCATGTCGAGGAACACCGTGCCGACCTGCGCGCCAACGACCTCGCCTTTCAGGTCATCGAGCGTGGCGTAGTTCTTGGCGTCGTCAGCCTTGACGATCAGGCCTTCGCCGTACGAGTAGACCGGGTCGGAGAAATCCACCACCTGCGCGCGCGCCGGCGTCTTGAGCATCGCCGCCGAGATGATGTCGATCTTGTTGGACGTGAGCGACGGAATCAGCGCCGAGAACACCGTCTGCTGCACGTTCACGTTGAAGCCCCCGGCCTTGCCCACGGCCGTCACGGTGTCGACCATCATCCCCTGGATGGAATTCGTCTTCACGTCCAGAAACGTGAACGGCACGCCCGTGGCCGTGGCGCCCACGTTGTAGGTGGCCGGCGCACCCTGCGCGCAGGCAAGCGATGCGGTGCCGAGCATGCACAACGTCAGTGCAGCGCGACGGAAGGTGGTGACAACAGACATGGCAATCCTCCAGGCAACGGAAAAAGATGCACCCCGAACGCGCAATGCACGGGGACTGGCTCAACGCAATGCAATGCTTGTGCCAATATTCGAACGTATCGAATCGATAAATAACTATGGAAAACCACTAATCGACGTATACGAATCGATATGCGATTCTTTGTCCGTTGATTTGCCACCGAGCCGCCACTTGTCATGACCGACGCCGCTGAACCCGCCGACGCCCCCGACCTGCTGTTCAACCAGTCGCTGGAGAAAGGGCTGGCCGTGCTGGGCGCCTTCAACGCGCAGCGCCGCACCATGACGATTGCCGACGTGGCCGCCGCGGCCGGCATCAACAAAAGCTCGGCACAGCGCATGGTCTACACGCTCGAGCAGCTCGGCTACCTGCGCAAGCATCCGCAGACGCGCCGCTACCAGCTCACCCCGGCGGTGATGAAGATCGGCTTCAACTACCTGGCCGCCGATACGCTCATCGACGTGGCGAATCCGTTCCTGGCCGAACTGACCAAGATGACCACCGAAACCTCGTGCCTGACCGAGCCCGATCAGAACGAGATGGTGTATGTCGCGCGTTTTGTGAGCGCGCATTTCGTGCCGGTGCACATGCCCATCGGCAGCCGCATCCCGATGTATTGCACCGCGTCGGGCCGCGCCTACCTGAGCGCGTTGCCGATGCCCGAAGCGCAAGCCATCGTGGAGGCGTCGCAGCGCGTGGCGCACACCATGCATACGCGCACCGATGTGGCCGACATCATGGAAATGCTGCGCCAGGCGCGCCAGCGCGGCTACGCCACCAACTGCGAAGAACTGTTCCTCGGCGACATGACGATTGCCGCGCCGGTCGTCAGCAGCAATGGGCGGCCGCTGGGCGCCATCCACCTTGTTGCGCCCACCGGCCGATGGACGGCGGAAGAGATGGAAGCGAAGCTCGGCCCCGCGCTGCTGCAATGCGCGCGGGCGATCAGCACGTCGGTGCGGGCGCTGGGGTAGCGCTGCGCGCAGCGGAGATTCGCTGCAGCCGCCCCGCCACCATCAAGCCTTGGGCTCCTTCACCAGCACCACCGGGCATTCGGCATGGGCAAGCACCCGGCCCGCCACCGAGCCCATCAGCGCTTCGACGAACACGCCACGCCCATGCGAGCCCATGACAATGGCCGCCGCCCCCGCACTTTGCGCGTGGTGCACGATGCGGTCAGGCGGAAAGCCCACCAGCGCATGCCGTTCGAACGGCACGCCCGCCGCACCCAGGATCGCGCAGACCGAAGCCATGGCGCCGGTGCTTTCCTCCGCGTACCACGCGTCAACCTCAGCCTTGCCGACGAGCGACTTGATGTCGCCGGACAGGTCCGGCATGCAGTGCACAACGTGCACCGTCACGTCGCTGCCGAAGAGGGTCTTGTCGGCAATGCACCGCGCTGCCGCATCGGAATAGGTCGATCCGTCCGTCGCCAGTACCAGGGTTTTCATGTGGCCTCCTTGCCATGTCTGCGGCCGCACCTTGTGTGCGGCCGGTATCTGCTTCCAACGTAAGCGCTGCTGAAAACGGCGCGTTGATACGAGTCAACGGAAAGGCCATGGTGCGGTCGCACTGTCAGCACTTGCACAGGAAGGCAGGCAGAATGCGCAAGTTGACCCAGACGCCGCGCCCCACATGACGACCACGCCCTCCCTTTCCGATTACCCCCTGCATTCGACCGACAAGCTCCGCTACGGCGACACCGACCGCCAGGGCCACATCAACAACGCCGTCTGCTTCCAACGTAAGCGCTGCTGAAAACGGCGCGTTGATACGAGTCAACGGAAAGGCCATGGTGCGGTCGCACTGTCAGCACTTGCACAGGAAGGCAGGCAGAATGCGCAAGTTGACCCAGACGCCGCGCCCCACATGACGACCACGCCCTCCCTTTCCGATTACCCCCTGCATTCGACCGACAAGCTCCGCTACGGCGACACCGACCGCCAGGGCCACATCAACAACGCCGTCTTCGCCACGTACCTGGAGACAGGCCGCGTCGAGATGCTGTTTTCGCCCGACAACCCGCTGGCCGCGCCCGGCTGCGAGTTCGTCATCGCACAGCTCGTGCTCGACTTCCGCAACGAAATTCTCTGGCCGGGTTCGGTGCAGATCGGCACGCGCGTGGCGAGCGTCGGGCGCAGTTCGGTCAAGCTCGAGCAAGCCATCTTCCAGAACGGCCAATGCGCCGCGACATCGCAATCGGTGATCGTGCAGATCGACGTTGCGACGCGCCAATCGAGCCCCATTAGCGACAGCGCCCGCCAGCGCCTGGCCGCGCTCACCGCCACCCCTGCCGGCGCCGAAGCGGAGTGATGCCCGGCGTACGCAAACGAACGCCTTCGAAAAATTTTTAACTTTGCTTGCACTTGCGCCCCTTGCCCGGAGCAAGATGGTTCTCCCGTTCAATCACGCGGAGGTGACCATGGGACTGTTGGATGAAGTGGGCAAGATCGCCGGCGCCGTCGCCGCCGTTGAAGCCGCCGAGAAAGTCGATCCGGATGCCGGCCTGCTGACCAAGGCCGTCGCCGCCGTTGCCGGTTTCAAGGGCGCGGGCGCGCTGGAAGAGATGATCGAGAAGAAGGACGAAGCCAAGGCCGAAGGCGAGGCCGCTCCCGAAGATGGGGCTGCGCCGCAGGCTTGATTGCTCGCAGGCTCAAAAGGATTTAGGGGACCCCGCCGGTTGGCGGGGTTTTTGTTTTTTGGTGCTACTCAGCCGATGGCCACGTGCCCGTCACCGTGTATTGGTACGCGTCGGAGAACTCGGGTATTTCCAAAAGCTCTTCCAGAACGTCACTGAGCGTTGTGTCTTGCTGCCGGAGCATGTGCAGCGGGCCTGCGGCATAAATCAACGACTCCTCGCGCATCGACGGAATGGTTTCCTTCAGCAATTCAAACGCTGATGCCGGTGCTACGCCCTTTGCATATAGCCTGCACAGTATTTCGATGGCGTTGCCCTGCGTCCAGTCGTACTCCCCGCGGATAAAACTCAGCAAGGTAGGAACGGCAGGCGCACCGAAGTGGTAGAAGACCTCGAAGATGGCGAACTGACGTGCGGTTAGCCAAGCACCAAGCCCAGCGAATTGAGGTGCTAGTGCGTCAGGTGGCGTATCTTCACTGCGCAATAGACCGACGAGCGTGTCGATCGTATTGCTGCCAAGTACCAATGCGGCCGCCGTAGCCCGTCGCTGGAATTCCTCACGGTTATGGAAGGCCGCGGCCACGTGCCGAACATGGTTGTTCTCCGGTGCTTCGGCCGTTGTCGTAACCCGCTTGCGGGGCAACATTGTCCAAATGGTCTTCAACATCGTGCCGCGTCGGTGGGCTGGACTTTAGGTGATGCGCCGGTATCCGGCTTGGCGCAATGCGTCCTCAAGCCAATCACTGGCGCGAATACCGCAGTAGACGTTCTTGACGAAGAACAGGCCTGTGGCAGCTACGGTCACTTCCGGTGTTGCATTTCGGTCCAGCGTCACCAGGAGTGCGGCAATAGCGTCGACGCCGGCTAGTCGCCCCCCTTGCGCGATCAAGCCTTCCGAGAAAGCCCAGAGCGTGCCAAACACCAGCGCCGACCAATGGAAGCCGGTTCTGAGCTTGCGCTCCGGGAGGATTGGGTGAGTGAAGGTATGTGTATGCAAGGTCGTTGGGGGTGCCAGTGAGAACGCTTACGCGGTGGCGGTGGTATTGCTGCCCTGCCGAAAATAAGCGCGGGCTGATGCCCGTTGCAGGATGAATGCGAGGGCTGCAAAGACAGCCAGTCGCGCGACCAGCACGCCAATCGCTTGGATATAGAAGAACGACACCAGTGACACCAACACACTCAGCAGCAGAAAACCAAGGCATACCTTGCGACCCCATCCTTGTCCTTTCAGGATGCCGACGCCCGACGCGATTGCGAGCAGATTTGTCAGCACCCCGAGACCGATCAACGTCCAGTTCGCTTCTGCATGGACACCCAGCGATTCCAGCATTTGCCAGCTACGCAGTGAATTCACCGTAGAGATTAGGGAGGCCACTGCGCTGAAGAGCAGAAGCCAGCTAACGACAGTTAGGGAAATAGGTCGCTTCATGCGTATGCGATCGAGTGGAAGAGGTTTGAACGGTTGAAATGCTGGCGAAAACCGCACACATTCTCCGAGGCTGGGTTTGCAAAATCAATCGCCCTCAGTGGGGGCTTCATAGTCCAGCGGCGACGAATCATCTGGTTTGTAAATTGGCTGCTGTACGGGCACGACACACAGCTCGTGGTATTCACGCAGGGTTTTTGTATTGATGAGACCGGCGCGATGCAAATCGGATGCTGTGCTGTAAATAGCCTCAGATGCGTCGCTCTTGAATCGCGTTTTAGTCATTCCAATCTCCATAGGCCAGCCGAGCAGAAATCGGACATGAACTTAGCCGCTGCTGTAGACGGTCACTATAGGAATCGGCCTCGACTGGACGCTTTGGGCCGCCACAGTTCAACTTCGGCACCTATAATCCCCACCGTCACCGCACCAACGGTGACTGGGTTTAGCAGCCCACCCCTTTTTCCCAGACGGACAGCCGCCTCCGCGCGGCATTTTTGTGTCCGGTGCTTGTGCACGCCTATGTGTTTCATGGCGGGCCGGGCGGTGAGACCTTCGGGTCTGCCGGTAGCTGGGATAGGGCCGGTCTGCTAACGCCGTCGTCAGGCCCGCCACCCTCGTTTAGCAGCGAGCGGCGAGCCTCCATCAACCTATCCCCGGAGGCCACATGGCTACCGCACTCAGCGGGCATCGCCCCGCGTCTTACCCTTCTCCGCCGCCTTGGCGCTGCAGGCTTCCCACGCAACCGGGAGGTGCCGCATGTCGCTGACCAAGAACCGCCTCTACCTTGACGGTGCAGTCTCGGCGCGCGCGTTTCTGTGCCGCACGCGCAGCGTCATGCACGAAGCCGGTCAATGCCGGCCGGGCAGGCTGCGCGAGCAGCTCACGTACTTCTCGGAACATGCGTATCCACCGGCCTTCGTGAAAGGCTTTATCGATGCCATCGACGCGTATCTGTCGATGTCGCTCGGGGGGAGCGACGTAGACCCGCGCACGTGGGAGGTCTTGGCCGCCATCGAGCGACGGCAGGTCACCGCCGCATAACAACAGATGGACGTTTCCCCGGGGCGGGCCGGGGATGCCAGATAGGCAGCCGATCTCAGCTCAAGCCGCGCGCTTGCGCTCCAGCGCGCTTTGCCGCGTAGAAAATCCGTCTCGAATACATTGCGCCAGCGCTTGTGTTGCCTGGCTCGCGCCCTGCACCGGCAGCAGCAAGCTGATCGCAAACATCGGCAGTTCCGGCAGGCCGGCCTCGGGCCCGAGGATGTCGAGATCCGCCGGCACCGTCGGCGTCAGCCATGCCGTGACGGCCAGTCCGGTGCGCACCGTGGCGGTGGTCGCTTCGATGTTGCCGCTCTCGAACACCGTGCGCCATTCGATGCCGTGCTCGCCCAGCGCCTTGAGCACGCGGGCGCGGAAGGCGCAGCTTTCATCCACCATCGACAGCGGCAGCGGGCGCTTCGCATGCACGTTGCCGCCGCGCGGGCCGACCCACACCAGACGCTCCACGCAGAGGCATTCGCCCGTGGCTTCGTCCACCGGCGCTTCGACCACGGCGACGTCCAGCTCGCCGCGCGCTATGCCCTCCGCCAGCTCGGGTGAGGTGCCGCAGACGATGGTCAATTCCACCGAGGGCCACGCCTCGGTAAACGCCTTGAAGATCGGCGGGAAGACGGTACCGACCAGGTCGTAAGGCACGCCCAGGCGCACCGGCCCCTGCAGCGGGCGCGCCGCCATGTCGGCCCAGATTTCGTCGTTGAGGGCGAGCAGGCGTTTGGCGCGACCGAGGAACCGTTCACCGGCGCGGGTGAGTTCCAGCCGCCGGCCGTCGCGCTCGAACAGGCGGCATTCGAAGGCGTCTTCGAGCCGCTTGATCTGCTGGCTGATGGCGCCCTGCGTGAGGTGCAACGCGTTGGCCGCCACCGTCATGCTGGCGTTTTCCGCCACGGCAATGAAGGTGCGGACGAGGGTGATGTCGAGGTTCTTGGCCATCGCTGCATTCTAGAAGCTAATGCATTGGTGCAAAAACCTCATCGCTGCTAATGACTTGTCAGCGCACGAGCAGCTTCATCATCGTCTCGAACGTCTTGCCATACGGCGCGCGGAACAGGCCCAGCCCGTTCAGCCGGGCCTGCTTGAACACCGGCTTCATCTTCGAGAACCGCTCGAACCCGTGGATGCCGTGGTACGCGCCCATGCCGCTGGCACCCACGCCGCCAAAGGGCAGGTCGTCCTGCGCCACGTGCAGCAGGGTTTCGTTGATGCAGACGCCTCCGGCGATGGTGCTGCTCATTACGCGGTCGATGGTGCTGTTGCTGCGCTCGAACACGTACAGCGCCAGCGGGCGCGGTCGCGCGTTGATGTAGTCGATCGCCTCGTCCAGCGTGCGATACGGCACCAGCGGCAGCAGCGGACCGAAGATCTCTTCCTGCATAACGCGCATGTCGTCGGTGCCGCCGGTGATGAGCGCGGGCGGGAACAGGCGCGTGGCGTCGTCGGGCGCGGCGTTGGCAAGCGGCAGCACCTGCGCGCCCTGCTCGCGGGCCTCGTCGGCCAGGCTGGCCATGCGCTGGAAGTGGCGCGGGCTGATGAGCGTCGTGTAATCGCGGTTGCGCGCCATGTCGGGGTACATCTTGCCGACCAGCTTGCGCGCCGCATCGATGAAGCGCTGTTCGGTGCCGGCGGGCAGCAGCACGTAGTCGGGCGCCACGCAGGTCTGGCCGGCGTTGAGCAGCTTGCCCACTAGCGTGCGTTCCACCGCGCGGTCGAAGTCCGCATCCGGCCCGATCAGCGTGGGCGATTTGCCGCCCAATTCCAACGTGACGGGGGTGAGGTTATCGGCGGCCGCCCGCATGACGTGATGGCCGACGTTGGTGGAGCCGGTGAACAGCAGGTGGTCGAACGGCAGCCGCGAGAAGGCCTCGGCGACGGCGGCATCGCCATTGATGACGCGTACTTCGTCGGCGGCAAAGCTGCGCTCGACCAGGTCGGCAAACAGGGCGGAAAAGCGCGGCGTGTATTCCGAGAGCTTGACCATCGCCCGGTTGCCCGCCGCCAGCGCGGAGACCAACGGCCCGATGGTCAGATAGATCGGGTAGTTCCACGGCACGACGATGCCCGCCACGCCCAGCGGCTGCGGAATCAGCCGCGTGCTGGCCGGCCGGAACCACAGACTCACGCCGCGTCGCTGCACGCGCATCCAGCGCTTGCCGTGCGACAGCGCGTGCTTGATGCCGTCCACGCTCGGGAAGATCTCCAGCAACTCGGTTTCCTGCCGCGAGCGGTTGCCGAAGTCTGCGCTGACGGCCTGGGCGATGGCCTCGCGGTTGTCCATGACGAGGCGCTTGAGACGCATCAGGCGGTCGCGGCGCACGGGCCAGGCGGGCAGCATGTCGGCCTGGTGGGCCGCGCGCATGGCCTCGAAGGTCTGCTGCATGTGCAACATGTGTGGGGCGGGCAGATCGGCAGGTTGCATGGGGTGCTCCTGGCAAGGGTCGGCGGATCGGTGCAATTGCAAAGCAGTATGGTCGCCACGCGCTCTTGCGACGGGCTGATACGGTCCGGCCGTGTGCCGCATGCCAGGCTTAGGCCGGCCCTCGCAACCGTGTGCCCGCGCGGAATTGCTGCGCCGCGTCATCCCGGCCGCTTCACTCCGACAAGAGTTTGGGAGCCGCAGCGCACCGGTTTGCTGCATGACATCGAACGATGCCTCTAATGCGGGTAAGCCCGGTCGTTTGAAACAACCCATGGCGCCTAGGATGTGAATTCGTGACCGGCAAACAGCCGGCGGCGTCGCTCGCCCAATAAAAAACCCATCCGGAGACATCCATGGCCACCGATTTGCCCACCTCGGCTCTCACCTTCGATTACGTCATCGTTGGCGCCGGTTCGGCCGGTTGCGCGCTCGCCAGCCGGTTGACCGAAGACCCGGACGTGACGGTCGCGCTGCTGGAAGCGGGCCCGCACGACCATCACCTGTCCGTGTGGGTGCCGGCCGGTTGCGCGGCGTCGCTGCCGTTCAAGAACAAGCGCAACTATGGGTTTCAGACCGTGCCGCAAGCGGGGCTGGGCGGCCGCCAGGGTTATCAGCCGCGCGGGCGCGGGCTGGGTGGCAGTTCGTCGCTCAACGCGATGATCTACATCCGCGGCACGCCCAGCGACTACAACCACTGGGCGGCGCTCGGCTGCACCGGTTGGAGCTGGAACGACGTGCTGCCCTACTTCAAGCGCTCCGAAGGCAACGAGCGTTTTGCCGGCCGCGATGACGACGCGCTGCACGGCGGCACCGGCCCGCTGCACGTGAGCGACCTGCGCACCGGCAACCCCATCGCACAACGCTTTGTCGAGGCCGGCGTGGCCGCAGGCTACCGGCGCAACAACGATTTCAACGGCCCCGACCAGGAAGGCGTCGGCCCGTACCAGGTCACGCAATACAACGGGGAGCGCTGGAACGCCGCGCGCGCCTATCTGCACGGCGGCGACAAGGCCGACGCCACCTTCAGCCGCAATCGTCGCCAGTTGACGGTGCTGCCCGACACGCAGGCCCTGCGCATCGTTTTTGAAGGCAAGCGTGCGGCAGGCGTGGTGGTGGAGCGTGCAGGCCGCACTGAAACGCTGCGCGCGCGCCGCGAGGTGATCGTCTCATCGGGCGCGTTTGGTTCGCCGCAATTGCTCATGGCCTCGGGTGTGGGCCCCGCGGAGCATCTGCGCTCGCTCGGCATTCCCGTTGTGCACGACCTGCCCGGCGTCGGTCAGAACCTGCAGGATCACCTCGACATCATCCTGCACAAGAAAGTCTTCAACCTGGATCTGATCGGGTATTCCGCACGCGGCAGCGCGCATATGCTGGGCCAGATCCTGCGCTACCGGCGCGAGCGTCGCGGCATGCTGGCGACCAACTTTGCCGAAGCCGGCGGCTTCATCAAGAGCCGGCCCGATCTGACCGATCCCGATCTGCAACTGCACTTCGTGGTCGCCATGGCCGACAACCACAACCGCACCTTCAACTACGGCCACGGCTATTCGTGCCACGTGTGCGTGCTGCGCCCGAAGAGCCGCGGCGAAGTGCGCCTGGCCTCCGCCGACACGCGCGACGCCCCGCTGATCGACCCGAAGTTCCTCTCCGACCCCGACGACATGGCCGGCATGCTCGCCGGCTTCCGCGCCGTGAAGAGCATCTTCGCGCAGCGCCCACTGGCCGACCTGGGCGGGCGCGAGCTGTATTCCGGAAACATCCGCGGCGACGGCTCCGACGACGAAGCCGTGCGCGCCCTCATCCGCCAGCACGCCGACACCATCTACCACCCCGTCGGCACCTGCAAGATGGGCAGCGCAGACGATGGCATGGCCGTGGTCGACCCCGAACTGCGCGTGCGCGGCCTGACAGGCCTGCGTGTGATCGACGGCTCCGTCATGCCGACGCTCATCGGCGGCAACACCAACGCCCCGATCATCATGATCGCCGAGCGCGCCGCAGACCTCATGCGCCAAGGCGGCCGCCCGACACTGAATGTGGTGGGCAGCATCCCGGCGCAAGTCGCGCCCGCTGAGGTGCACTAAAAACGACCAGGGCGACGAACCGCAGCGCCGCCCTCCGCACACCAACGGAGTGGCCGTTGGAGCCCTAGATGGCGCCTTGAATTTCTGTTGCAGAGAGGAAAAAGGAAGGGAAACTGTCTGAGCGAAGCGAGTTTTTCCCTTCCCCTCTCTGCGACATAAATTCAAGGGGAAGTCGCCATCTCGGGCGCGCCTTTCTTTGCTTACTTTCTTTGGCAAGACAAAGAAAGTGAGTCAGCCCCGGCAGGGGATGAAACAAGGGGTGCACCACAAACGCCCAAACATCCAGCCTCAGTTCCCAGCACTATCCGTAGGCGTATTAAACGAATCCCGCAACAAATAACTCATCGGCACATCCAGATTCACCCCATTCGGCGGAATCGGCTGCTGGAACCACTTCTTGTACAGCTTCGGCACCTCGCCGTCGACAATCAGCCGCGTCATCGACTGGTCGATCAGCTTCTTGAACTCCGGGTCCTGCTTGCTCAGCATGATCGCGTACGACGACACCAGCTGCGTCTTGCCCGCGAGGCGATAGTCAGCCGGGTTCTTGGCCGTGGCGCGCATGCCCGAGAGCAGGATGTCGTCGCCGGCAAACGCGCTGGCGCGGCCATCGGCCAGCATCGCAAACGCGCTGCGCAGGTCGTTGGCATCCACCACCTGCATCGTCATGCCCGTTTCGTTGAGCTTGCGTGCGAGGTCGGCATTGGTCGAGCCGCGTGCGGCCACCACCGTCTTGCCGTTCAGGTCTTCCCATTGCTGGATCGGCGAGCTGGTCTTCACCAGCATGCGGCCCTTGGTGATGTAGTGCGGAATCGTAAAGGCCACCTTCTGCCGGCGCTCCGGCGAGTTGTTCGTCGAGCCGCATTCCAGGTCGGCCTTGCCCGTGGCGATCACGTCCAGGCGGTTGGCGGCCGTGACGGGCACGTACTGCACCTTCAAGTCGGGGCGCTTGAGCGACGTGCGCAGCGAGTCGATCAGCCGCGAGCAGATGTCGATGGCGTAGCCGACCGGCTTGGTGCCATCGAGATACGAAAACGGAATGGAGTCTTCCCGATACCCCACATGCACCGTGCCGGAGTCGCGGATGCGATCGAGCGTCGGGGTGGCGGCAGCAACGTCGGATGAGAAGAAGGTGGCGGAAACAGCGGCGGGAACGGCAAGCGCGGCCAGCAGCCACGTGCGCGCGGGGAACGACATCGTCAAAGGTCCTGGGAGAGGGTTAGGGCTCTAGTGGCACGACTGGCTGCACCGTTGCCCTGTCGGCGCAGCACTGGCGTGCGCGCCGTCACTCCCCCCGGGAATGCCAAAACGTGAAGCAATGTCACGCGCCGCCATGGGCGCGCATTATGCGCTGATTGCGGGTATACCCTCAAGCACCTGTTCGGTGCGTGGATAAACGGCCGGACGTCGGTCCGTGGTGAAGAGCGTTCGGCGAAAGCGTGCGCTCACGTGCGGCCACATTCCCGGGGTGGTGTTACACGGGCCACGCGCGCTGCAGCACCGCGCCAAGCTCCTGCGCATGCCCATCGAGCGTGCCGAACACGCGGCCATGCTGATGATGGAAGCGGCTGGCGATAAAGCGCTCGGCGTCGTCCGGGTGGGCGTGGGCCAGCATCAGCGCCGCCTGTGCCGTGAGCGCCAGCCCCTGCGCGATGCGGCGAGCGGAGGTTTCCTGGATGTCGCCCGGCTGATGCAGCATCGCCTGCAGCGCGGCCAACTCCGCCCGCACGGCACGGTGGCCCTGGGCCCGCTCGCCAATGTCGTGCACCAGGCGCAGCGCATCGTCCGGCGTGCGGCCGATGGCGCGCAGCACGTCCAGGCACATCACGTTGCCCGAGCCTTCCCAGATGGAATTGACCGGCGCTTCGCGATACAGGCGCGCCATCGGGCCTTCTTCCACGTAGCCGTTGCCGCCCCAGACTTCCATCGCCTCGCCGGTCGCTTCGATGGTGCGCTTGCAGACCCAGAACTTGGCGGCGGGCGTGACGATGCGCTTCCATGCCGCGGCCAGCGGATCGACATCGGCACGCTCGAACGCATTGCCCAGTTCCATCATCAGCAAGGTCGCGGCTTGCGATTCCAGGGCCAGATCGGCCAGCACGTTGCGCATCAGCGGTTGGTCGGCCAGCAGGCGGCCGAATGCCATGCGATGGCGCGCGTGGTGCAGCGCCTGCATCAGCGCGTGGCGCAGGATGGCCGCGCTGCCGATCACGCAATCGAGCCGCGTGTGCGTCGCCATCTCGATGATGGTCGGAATGCCGCGCCCTTCCTCGCCGATGAGGATGCCCTCCGCGCCGAAAAACTCCACTTCGCTGCTCGCGTTCGAGCGGTTGCCGAGCTTGTCTTTCAGACGCTGGATCTGGATGGGGTTCTTGCTGCCGTCATCGCGAAAGCGCGGCACGAAGAAGCACGACAGCGGGCCGTCTTCTGCACCCATGCGCGCGACCACCAGGTGCGCATCGCACATCGGCGCGGAGAAGAACCACTTGTGGCCGGTGATGGCGTAGGTTGCGCCACGGCCCTCGCCACGCAAGGGCATTGCCACCGTGGTGTTGCTGCGCACATCGGAGCCGCCCTGCTTTTCGGTCATGCCCATGCCGACGAGGATGGCGGTTTTCTGGCGCCACGGCAGGTCGCGCGCGTCGTGTTCGCGGGCGTAGAGACGGGGGCCCAGATCGGCAAACAGCGCGGTCTCTTTCTGCAGCACGGGAATGCTGGCGAACGTCATCGTCGCCGGGCACAACGTGCCGGATTCGATCTGTGCCTGCATGAAATAACCGGCGGTGCGCGCGGCCCAGGCGCCGGGGCGCGGGTCGGCAAACGGCAGCGCCTGCAGCCCCTGGCTGCGCATCAGGCCGAGCAGCGCGTGCCAGGCCGGGTCGAAGCGGATGGCGTCGATGCGCTCGCCAGTGCGGCTGTGGGTGTGGAGTTCGGGGTGGTAGGTGTTGGCCTCCGCGGCCCACTGCAGCGTCTCGGGCGCGCCGAGTTGGTCGCCGAAGGCTTGCAACGCGCTGGCGTTCCAGCCGCCGCCCAGGCGTTCGAGCGCGCCTTGCAGCGTGGTGTCGGACGTGAAGGGGTTGAAGCCGGTCAGGTCCGGGACCTGGTTGAAGACGCGGTGGGTGGCCTCTGTGGGCATTGGGAGTCTCCTGGCGTGGCGCTTTTGGGTCTGTGGGCCATGGTAGACCACCGGGGGCGGAGGTGGTTGGAAGGGGATTTCCATACGGCGTCTGTTTGTACGGCAGTGCCATCCCGCTGCTCATCAAGCGAATTTCCGCGAGGTATTGCGGCGCAACGCTCCTCGTAATGTCGCGTCGCCACGATATTGAATGCTTCAGCGCAGCAATTCTTCGATTAATGGTTTTTGCGTCTCAATTTGATTGGCATTCTGGTCACGGTGTATCAACAAAAAAATAATGGGCGGAATGTTCACGGGCTTTCATGAAAACGCCGTATCAACGCGGAACGTGCCAAAAGTGCGACATCAGGCGAGGGCGTCCGAAAGGTGGTATTGACGCAGTGGTAGCGTTTTTTTAGCATCGCGCTGGATCACTGCGTCTATTCCCATAAAAGATAAGAAAGCCGCATGGGTCTGTCGGGGGAATATTTCCAAGGATTAACACGGTGCCCTTGCGCGGCTAAGTCCGTTGCAATGGATTGCGTGTGCAAATCCGCATGCTATTTCCCCTCATCATCGGGAAGTGCCTGATGGGGATCCGGCACTGAGTATTCCCAACACACCACAAAGCAAAAAGCCCGCAACACAGCGGGTGGGGCGAGGGAGAAATGCGCGTGCTGACACAAAACAGCCCGTATGGCCGGCGTGGGGTCGCCGGATGGTCAATGTTCCGTTGTCTGCAGGTGCAGGGGCGGGAATGGTTGCGCCGGGGCCTGCTGGCCGTGCTGGCGATCTGGCTGACGGTGTTGTCGCAGGCAGCACTCGCTGCCCCCTGCACCGTCACGTTCGCGACCAACATGAACGTGCAGAAGTCCTATGTCTTTACGGCGTCGGACACAAACAACTGCGACCCCTTCCTGGCCGGCATTGCTTACGATTCTGCCGGCGGTATGAACGATTCATCCGGCCCGGCTGTTCTTAAGGCGACCGCCCAAGGCGGCACCATCGCCATCTACAGCGGTTCGGTACCGCCCTCGGGGGACCCGTTTACCAGTGGTTTCGTATACTCCCCGCCAAACGGCTTCAGTGGTACCGACACCGCCACGTTCTACACCAGCAATGACGGCGTCACCTGGCAGCCCAACGGTATCGTCAGCATCAACGTCATCTCAACTGCGCCCACGGTGACGAGCATTTCGCCGAGCTCAGGCCCAACCGCCGGCGCCACCTCCGTCGCCATTACAGGCACCAATTTCGCCGGCACCACGGCGGTCAAGTTTGGCGCGACCAACGCGAGCAGCTTCACCGTCAACAGCGCCACGTCGATCACGGCCATCTCACCCGCGGGTACGCCCGGTACGGTTGACGTCACCGTGACGAACTTTAACGGGACCAGTCCCACCAACGCGTTTGATCGTTACACGTTCGTGGCGGCTCCCGTTGCGAATGCTGTGAGCACCACCGTTGCACACGGCAGCACCAGCAACCCCGTCACGCTGAACATCGCCGGCGGCGCGGCCACCAGCGTGGCCGTGGCCACGCAGGCAGCGCATGGCACGGCCACCGCGTCGGGCATGTCGATCACCTACACGCCCAACGCGTCGTACTCCGGCACGGACTCGTTCACGTACACGGCGACCAACACGGGCGGCAACTCGGCGCCGGCCACCGTGACGGTCACCGTGTCGAGTCCGACCGTCACGTATGCGCCGTCGTCGCCTGCGGCGGGCACGGTGGGTACGGCTTATAGCCAGACGCTGGTATCGGCCAGCGGCGGTACGGCGCCTTACACCTATGCGATCGCGTCGGGCGCGCTGCCGGCCGGCATCTCGCTGGCCAGCAACGGGACGCTGTCGGGCACGCCCACGGCGGGCGGTACGTTCAACTTCACCATCACGGCCACCGACAGCAGCACGGGCACCGGTCCGTTCACGGCGACCAGCGGCACGCTCACGCTGACCGTCGCCGCGCCGACGATCACGCTCTCGCCGTCCACGCTGAGCAATGCCACGGTTGCAACGGCATATAGCCAGACGCTGACGGCCAGCGGCGGTACGGCGGCCTACACCTACACCCTCGCTTCCGGAGCGTTGCCGGCGGGCCTCTCGCTCAGTTCCAGCGGCGTGCTGTCGGGGACGCCCACGGCAGGCGGCACGTTCAACTTCACCGTGACCGCCACCGACAGCAGTACCGGCAACGGCCCGTACACGGGTAGTCGCGCCTATTCGCTGGTCGTCAATGCGCCCACGTTGGCAGTCACCCCGGCATCGGGCGGTCTCAGCGCTTCAGCGGGCGTGGCGTACAGCCAGGCCTTCACGGTGAGTGGCGGCGTGGCGCCGTACGCCTACAGC
This sequence comes from Ralstonia sp. 1138, assembly GCF_040544795.1. NCBI lineage: Bacteria > Pseudomonadati > Pseudomonadota > Betaproteobacteria > Burkholderiales > Burkholderiaceae > Ralstonia > Ralstonia sp. 1138. The sequence goes on from NZ_JBEPKQ010000002.1 coordinate 382,172, forward strand.
CTTGTCGTCAACAGCGGGACGATGCCGACTGGCCTCTCGTTCAACACCGGCACCGGCGTGTTGTCCGGCGCGCCCCTCACCACGGGCGTGGTCAACTTCACGGTCACTGCCACCGATCACTCGACGGGCACGGGGCCGTACAGCACATCTGGCACCTATACGTTGACCACCTCGGCACCCAGCGTGACTGTGTCGCCGAGCACGCTGACTGCGGCGACGGCTGGTGTTGCCTACAGCCAGACAGTTACCGCGAGCGGCGGAGCAACGCCGTACACCTACGCGGTGACATCAGGCGCGCTGCCCGCGGGACTGAGCTTGAACGGCACGACAGGCGTCATCAGCGGGACGCCGACGGCTGGCGGCACGTTCAATCCCACCATCACCGCCACGGATGCCAATGGCTTTACCGGCACGCGCGCCTATAGCCTGTCCGTCAATGCCGCCACGATCAGCCTGAGCCCGGCGACGCTGGCAAACGCAACGATCGGCACGGCTTACAACCAGGCGGTCACGGCAAGCGGCGGTATCCCTGCGTACACGTACGCAGTGACGGCCGGTGCATTGCCGGCGGGCCTGACGCTCACATCGACGGGCGTGTTGTCCGGCACGCCCACGGCGGGCGGCACCTTTAACTTCACCATCACCGGCACAGACAGCAGCACTGGCACCGGCCCATACACCGGCAGCCGCACCTACACGCTGACGGTCGGGGTGCCCACGTTGACGATCACGCCGGCCTCGGGCTCGCTGAGCGGTACGGCCGGCACGGCCTACAGCCGAACCTTCACGGCCAGCGGCGGGACGAGTCCTTACACCTATGCGCTGACGATCACCGCAGGCACGATGCCCGCGGGCATGTCGTTCAACACCGCCACCGCCACGCTGTCGGGCACGCCCACTTCGGCGGGGACCGTCACCTTCAATGTGGTGGCCACCGACAGCAGCTCGGGCAGCGGACCGTATTCGATTACTGGGACTTACACGCTGACCGTTTCGGCGCCCAGCATCTCGGTGTCGCCCGCCACGTTGCCCAATCCCGCCATTGCCACGGCCTACAGCCAGACCGTGACGGCCGCCAATGGCAGGGCGCCGTACACCTACGCCATCACGTCCGGCGCGCTGCCGGCTGGCCTCACGCTCACGTCGAGCGGCGTGCTCTCGGGGACGCCCACCGCCGGAGGCACGTTCAACATCACCATCACGGCTACCGACGCCAACAGCTTCACGGCCAGCCGTGCCTACAGCGTCACCATCGGCGCGCCCACGATCACGGTCAATCCGGCGGCCGCAACGTCGGCCCAGGTCACCACGGCCTACAGCCAGACCTTCAGCGCCACCGGCGGCACCGCCCCTTACACCTACGCCGTATCCACAGGGTCGTTGCCCGCGGGCCTCAGCCTGAATGCCAGCACAGGCGTTCTGTCCGGCACGCCCACCACGCTGGGCAGCAGCACGTTCACTGTGAAGGCCACCGACAGCAGCACCGGAGTGGGTGCCCCGTACAGCGGTACACGCAGCTACACGATCACGGTCGGTCAGGTGATCGGCACCGCGCCGGCAATCACGGCCACCACCACGTCGACGGTGCCGATCACGCTGCATGCAACGGCCAATGCAACGGGCGGTCCGTTCTCGTCCATCGCGATTGTCAGTCCGCCTGCCAGCGGCACGGCCGTCGTCAACGGTCTGGACATCGTCTACACGCCGACGCCGACGACTTCTGGCGCCGTCAACTTCACCTATGCGCTGATCAACACGGCCGGCACATCCGCGCCGATTCCGGTGACGGTCAACGTGAACGCGGTGCCGATTGCCGTAGTGCAGAAGCAAGCCATCACGTCGTCAGGTCAGGGGGTGAGCGTGGACTTGACCGAAGGCGCCACGGGTGGCCCCTTCACGGGGGCGACCCTGGTGTCGGTGGTGCCGGCCAACGCCGGTACGGCCACGATCGTGCAGAAGGCTGTGCAGACGCCGGCAGGCGTGAGAAGCCCGGCTGCGGCGGCATCGACCTACGTGCTGAACTTCACGCCGTCGGGCACCTACAGCGGTCAGGCTGCCATCACCTACACGCTGTCCAACGCGTTTGCCACTTCGGCGCCGGCAACCGTGCAGGTGAACGTTGCGCCGCGCAAGGACCCCTCCGCCGACCCGGATGTGGCAGGTCTGATCAACGCGCAAGTCCAGGCTGCGCGCCGCTTCGCCACCACGCAGATCGACAACTACAACCGTCGCCTCGAAGCGCTGCATGGCACCGGCCGGGCACCGTCAAGCAACGGTCTGACGGTGGCCATGCCGGGCCAGCGCGTTGACATGCAGGCGCGTTGCCAGGATGTGGTCGGCATTTCCGCGCACGATGCGTGCATGCGCGGTGAGGGCCAGGGCGTGCGCCCGTTCGCACGGGCCAAGCGCCCCACCGATGCGGCCAACGGCAACGCCGACAAGTCGAACGCAGATGCCGGCCCTGACCTGCCCGGTGCCGACGCGGCGGGCGTGGGCCCGGACAACACCGACCCGAACCTCGCGTTCTGGAGCGCCGGTACGCTGGACTTCGGTTTCGCCAATGCTGGCTCGCAACGCTCCGGTTTCCGCTTCACCACGGGCGGCGTGACGGCGGGCGCGGATTACCGTGTGTCCGATCAGCTCTCGATCGGTGCCGGTTTCGGCTACGGGCGCGATTCCACCGACATCGGCAACGCGGGCACCAAGAGCACGGGCGACAGCTATAGCCTCGCGCTCTACGGCAGCTATCGCCCCCCGCCTTCGTTGTTCGTCGATGGTGTGGCCGGCTTCGGCACGCTCAGCTTCGACTCGCGCCGCTGGGTGACGGACTCCAACGATTTCGCCACCGGCAAACGCAACGGCAAGCAGGTGTTCGCCTCCGTGTCGGCCGGCTACGAGCATCGCGATCGCACCTGGCTGGTCTCGCCTTACGGCCGTTTGTCGGTCTCGCAATCGACGCTGGATCAGTTCACCGAATCGGGCGCCGGCCTCAACACGCTGACGTATTTCGACCAGACGGTGACGACGGTATCCGGCACGCTCGGCCTGCGCGCCGAATACACGCAGAAGACCAAGTGGGGCACCTTCCTGCCGTTCGCGCGCGTGGAGTACCAGCACGACTTCAACGGGCAGAGCAACGCAGGGTTGGCGTATGCCGATCTGGCATCGGCGGGCCCTGCCTATTACGTGCCGGGCACGCCGTTTGGGCGCGATCGCATGCAGATCGGGTTGGGAACGAAGTTCCGCACCGGGCCGCTCACGTTTGGGTTGGACTACAGCGTGATGGCCGGGATGGGCGGTTTGCAGCAGGGCGTTCGCTTGACGTTTGCTGCACCGTTCTGAGGAAACAGCGGTCAGCGCACAACAAAAAGCCAGCCTTCGGGCTGGCTTTTCTTTCCGACGAGATGTCAGCGCATCAGGTTGCCGTCGAGGATTCCGCCGGCTTCTCCCCCGTCAACAAGTAATGCATCAACTCCCGCACCGGCCGGATCGCCTCCCCGAACGGCAGCTTCCCCGCCCCACGGAAAAACAGTCCGCGCTCCACGTCCCCCCGCAGCGCCTGCGCCAGCTTCAGGTCAATGCAGAACTGCCCCACCTTGCCGATGCCATCCCGCAGCCCGCACGTCTGCAGGCAATCGAACCCCTGCAGGCAATCCCGCACCTTGGCTTTCGCCTGCAGCGCGCTTTCGCGTGACAGATAACGCGAAAGCCAAGGCGTCATCACGGCCCGCGCCGGCAGCCCGGCCACGCTGACAAACTCGCTGATATCGCCTTGCTCTGCACCCGTCAGCACCCGCTTGAAGCGCACGTGCGCATCGCCCTCTTCCGTCACCGCAAACGCCGTACCGAGCTGCACCGCAGCGGCGCCCTTGTCGAGCCAGTGCTTCACCTTGGCATGCGAATCGATGCCGCCCGCGAGGATGATCGGAATCTGCTCCGCCGCCAGCCCAAGCTTGATGAACAACTCCCGGCATTCGTCCAGCACCCGCGCAAACGAAAAGCGCTCGTCGCGCAGATCTTCGATGCGAGCGGCGCCCAGATGGCCGCCCGCATGCGTCGGGTGCTCGATCACTACCGCATCGGGCAGCCGCGCCTTTTTCATCCACCGTTTGAGCACCACGCCCACGCCGCGCGAGTCGGAAAGAATCGGGATGAGCGCCACCTTCGGATGTTCCGCCGTCATCTCCGGCAGATCGAGCGGCAGGCCCGCGCCCATGACGATCGCATCGGCGCCGCTCTCGCACGCCTGACGCACCAGCGCTGGGTGCGATTCCACCGCCTTCATCACGTTCACGGCGATCATGCCGTTGCCCTGGCTGCCTTCGCGCGCGGCGCGAATCTCGCGGTCCAGCGCGACGAGGTTGGCTGCGTTGATGGCGTCCTTGTCGCGCGATTTCTCGGTGGCGGCGACGAGGTCTGCGTGGTGATGCCGCAAGTCGATGCTGGCGATGGTGCCGACGCCGCCTTCGCGCGCCACGGCGCCGGCCAGCCGGTGCGCCGAAATACCCACGCCCATCCCGCCCTGCACGATGGGTACGAGGCTGCGCCCCGCGAGTGTGAACCGACGCTCCAGCATGACAACTCCCAGCGGCCGTGCCGCAATGCAATAGAAAAGGGATTGAGCGTCGCATAGGTGAAACGCGGCGGGGTTGCGCAAGATCAAGGCGAGCCCCGCCGGTGCGTGCCGCCGCACATTGCGCGGCGGTTTGGACTGAAATGACGCGTCGACCGCCCTCTCTCGGCTTTTCGTGCTGGCAACGCCGGCGGCCCTGTGCTTAAATTCAGCCTCGTTGGATGAAACAGGGGTGCCGTACGGATGGGCCGTGCGGCTGAGAGAGTCCCTTCGCACCCGATCCGGTTCGTACCGGCGTGGGAAGTTTCAGAACACCGCGTAGTCTCTGGCAGCCCACCCCTCAGTTCTTCGGGTCACGCCACCTCTCCCGGTTTCGTCCACTGCCTGCACCACCAGGCCACAGAATCAAGGACGAGACCATGCCCCAAGCCAAAAACGCCCCCGCCGCATCGTTCGACTCGCTGCAGTCCGAGCTCGACCAGAAGTTCGCCTATCCGGCCTCCAGCAAGACCTACATCGTCGGCAGCCGCCCGGACATCCGCGTGCCGATGCGCACCATCAAGCAGACCGCCACGCGCACCGACAAGGGCGAGATGCTGAACCCGCCGGTGCCGGTGTACGACACCTCGGGCCCGTACTCCGACCCCGATGTGCACATCGACCTGAAGGCCGGTCTGGCGCCGCTGCGCGCCAAGTGGATCGACGAGCGCGGCGATACGGAAATCCTCTCGGGCCTGTCGTCCGAATACGGCCAGACCCGCGCCAACGACCCGGCGACCGCCCACCTGCGCTTCTCGCACATCTCCAAGCCGCGCCGCGCCAAGGCCGGCGCCAACGTGAGCCAGATGCACTACGCGCGTCGCGGCATCATCACGCCGGAAATGGAGTACGTCGCGCTGCGCGAATCGCTGAACCTGCAGGCACTGCAAGACAAGCCCGAGTACCGCCAGCTGCTCAAGCAGCATCCGGGCTTCTCGTACGGCGCGAACCTGCCGCAGCGCCCGGAAGACATCACGCCGGAATTCGTGCGTGCCGAAGTGGCCGCTGGCCGCGCAATCATCCCCGCCAACATCAACCACACCGAGCTGGAGCCGATGGCCATCGGCCGCAACTTCCGCGTGAAGATCAACGGCAACCTCGGCAATTCGGCGGTGACGTCGTCGCTGGCCGAGGAAGTGGAAAAGATGGTGTGGGCGATCCGCTGGGGTGCCGACACGATCATGGACTTGTCCACCGGCAAGCACATTCACGAAACGCGTGAATGGATCCTGCGCAACTCGCCGGTGCCCATCGGCACGGTGCCCATCTACCAGGCGCTGGACAAGACCGGCGGCGTGGCGGAAGACCTGACGTGGGAGATGTTCCGCGACACGCTGATCGAGCAGGCCGAGCAGGGCGTGGACTACTTCACCATCCACGCCGGCGTGCTGCTGCGCTATGTGCCGCTCACCGCTGACCGCATCACCGGCATCGTCTCGCGCGGCGGTTCGATCATGGCCAAGTGGTGCCTGGCGCATCACAAGGAAAACTTCCTGTACACGCACTTCGACGAGATCTGCGAAATCATGAAGGCGTACGACGTGTCGTTCAGCCTGGGCGATGGCTTGCGCCCCGGTTGCATTGCCGACTCGAACGACGCCGCGCAATTCGGCGAGCTGCACACGCTGGGCGAGCTGACCAAGAAGGCGTGGGAGCACGACGTGCAGGTCATGATCGAAGGCCCGGGCCACGTGCCGCTGCAGCGCGTGCAGGCCAACATGGACGAAGAGCTGAAGCACTGCTTCGAAGCCCCGTTCTACACGCTTGGGCCCCTGGTGACCGACATCGCCCCGGGCTACGACCACATCACCAGCGGCATCGGCGCAGCCAACATCGGCTGGTACGGCACCGCCATGCTCTGCTACGTCACGCCCAAGGAACACCTGGGCCTGCCGGACAAGGAAGACGTGCGCGAAGGCATCATCACCTACAAGATCGCCGCGCATGCGGCCGACCTTGCCAAGGGCTGGCCGGGCGCGCAGCTGCGTGACAACGCACTGTCGAAGGCACGCTTCGAGTTCCGCTGGGAAGACCAGTTCAACCTCGGCCTTGACCCCGAGAAGGCACGTGCCTTCCACGATGAAACGCTGCCAGCCGAGGGCGCCAAGATCGCGCACTTCTGTTCGATGTGCGGTCCGAAGTTCTGCTCGATGAAGATCACGCAGGAAGTGCGCGACTACGCGGCCACGCTCGACTCCAACGCTACCGCCGCCGTGAGCGGCATGGAAGAAAAGTCGATCGAGTTCCGCAAGAGCGGCAGCAAGATCTACAGCTAAGCCAAGCGGTGCAATGCCAACCTCGACTGCATTTGACGTAACGATCCTGGGCGGTGGCCTCGCTGGCCGCCTCTGTGCGTGGCAACTCGCGCAAACGGGGGTGCCGCCTGCGCGCATTGCCGTGGTGGAGCGCGGCCCGCGCGACGGCAGCGGTGCTGCGGCGTATGTGGCCGCGGCCATGCTGGCGCCGCTGGCCGAAGCTGCGGTGGCTGATCGTTTCGTCGTGGATTTGGGGTTGGCCAGCCTCGCGCTGTGGCGCGATTGGATGCCCAAGCTGCGCACGCCGGTCTTCTTCCAGCAGGCCGGTACGCTCGTCGTGTGGCATGCGGCGGATCGTGGAGAGGCATCGCTGTTTGCCAGCCACGTCCGCAATGCCGCGCCGCCCGAGCGCGTGGCTGCCGATCTGCGCGCCGTGGATGCAGCCGGCATTGCGCAGTTGGAGCCGCTGCTCGCGCAACGCTTCACGCAGGGGCTGTATCTCGCTGGTGAAGGTCAGCTTGACCCGCGCGGCGTGCTGGATGCGCTGGCGACCGAGCTGGAAGCGCTGGGCGTGCAATTGCGCTGGAACACGGAGGTTGTCGATCCGAGCCCCGACGCGCTCGCCGCTGCGGGGCTGGGCGCGCGCCTCGTGCTCGATTGCCGTGGCCTCGGTGCCAAGCCGCAGTGGCCGCGCTTGCGTGGTCTGCGCGGCGAAGTGGCGCGCATCCATGCGCCGGACGTGTCGCTCACGCGGCCGGTGCGCATGCTGCATCCGCGCTACCCGCTCTACATCGCGCCCAAGCCCGGGAATGTCTACGTGATCGGCGCGACCGAGCTGGAATCCGACGACATGTCGCCGGCCAGCGTGCGCTCCACGCTGGAATTACTCTCTGCTGCGTACGCCGTGCACCCCGCGTTTGGCGAGGCGCGCGTGCTGGAGTTGAACACCCAGTGCCGGCCGACGTTGCCCGACCATCGTCCGGCCATCCGCTGGGATGGCGCGGGCACGTTGTCGGTCAACGGCCTGTACCGGCACGGTTACATGATTGCGCCCGCCGTCACCCAAGCCGCTGTGGCGACTGCACGCGCGTTGCTGGACGGCCGCACCATCGATGCGGACGATTGCGAATGGCCCGGGCTGTTTGCTGACGCCGCATCCCCCGAACCTGTTTTGTCATGACGCTGAACGTCACCCTCAACGACCTGTCGCTCGCGCTGCCTGCGGGCAGCACGCTGGCCGACGCCATTGGTGCTGCCACGCCGCAACTGCAGATCGCGCCGCCGTTTGCCGCCTCCGTGAATGGCGATTTCGTGCCCAAGGCGCGCCATGCGCAGCACGCGCTCAAGACAGGCGACCGCATTGCACTCGTGCAGCCCGTCGTGGGCGGCTAGGAGTCTTCGATGACCACTACGAATCTGTCCGCCGTGGCTGACCCGCTGCGCCTCTACGACGAAACCTTCGCCTCGCGCCTGCTGCTCGGCACCGCGCGCTACCCGTCGCCGCAATCGCTGGAAGACGCGGTGCGCGTGTCCAACCCCGCCATGCTGACGGTGGCGCTGCGCCGCCAGAGCGCGGGCTCGCCCGAAGGCGGCGCGGGCTTCTGGAAGATGCTGCGAGCACTCGGCGTGCCCGTGCTGCCGAACACCGCCGGCTGCTATTCCGCCGACGAGGCCTACACGCTCGCGCAGATGTCGCGCGAAGTATTCGAGACGGATTGGATCAAGCTCGAAGTCATCGGCGACGACTACACGCTGCAGCCCGACACGCTCGCGCTGCCGGCTGCGGCCGAACGCCTGATTCGCGACGGCTTCAAGGTGCTGCCGTATTGCACTGAAGATCTCGTGCTGTGCCGCCGCCTGCTCGACGTCGGCTGCCAGGCGCTGATGCCGTGGGCCGCACCCATCGGCACCGGCCGTGGGCCCACCAATCCGTACGGCCTGCGCCTGCTGCGCGAGCGCCTGCCCAACGTGCCGCTCATCGTCGATGCGGGCCTGGGTGTGCCGTCGCACGCGACGCAGGTGATGGAATGGGGCTACGACGCCGTGCTGCTCAACACCGCCGTCGCCCAAGCCGGCGACCCGGTGGCGATGGCGCAGGCGTTTGCGATGGCCACGCAGGCCGGTCGCCTCGCGCGGCTGTCGGGCCCGATGCCCGAACGTGATGTCGCGCAGGCCAGCACGCCGGTTGTTGGGTTGCCGTTCTGGCATGCGGAAGAGAAGCAGGCATGAGTGCATCCGCCCTGCGTTTTTCCGCCGCGTGGTCGGAAGCCGCAGCCCTTGCTGCGCAGATCGTCGATCGCCATACCGAAGCCTTCGGTCGCGCCCCGCACGCCTGGAGCGTGGCCGACCACGCCGACGAAGCCACGAGCGCCGCCACCGTTCTGCTGACGACCGATACGGCGCAAGCCGAGCGTGCTCGCTCTGCTGGCGCCGCTGTTGTGTTGACGGCAGTGGAAGGCGATCAACGCATCGACACCGTGTACGACCGCCTCGGTATGTACCGCTTTACGTCCGCGGTACATGGAGATGCGCTAGACGCGCGTTTCGTCGCCATCTTCGGTGCGGCACTCGCGCTGGCATTCGAACCGCGTGATGCGCTGTGCGTGGCCCGCGCGTGGATCGCGGAAGCGAATGCGGATGCCCTGGCCTGGCCCACGCAATTCTCTGCCTTGCCCCGCGTGCTCGAACCCGCGTTGCCGTGCCCCACCGCAGCGGACCTTGCCTTTGCGCCGTGCCCGACGCAGCTCGGTGTCTACGCCGTCGTGCCGGATGCGGACTGGGTGGCGCGCCTCGTCGCGCTCAAGGTGCCGACGGTGCAGTTGCGCTTCAAGTCGGACGACGCGCAGGCCGTGGTCGACCAGGTGCGCCGCGCAGAAGCCGCCGCACGCAACAGCGCCACGCGCCTGTTCATCAACGACCACTGGCAAGTTGCGCTCGACGTGCATGCGCAGGTGCCCGGCAGCGGCATCTACGGCATTCACCTCGGCCAGGAAGACATCGACGATGCCGACCTGGTGGCGATCCGCTCGGCCGGTTTGCGCCTTGGCATCAGCACGCACGGCTTTGCCGAAATGCTGCGCGTCGCACCGTTGAACCCGAGCTACCTCGCACTGGGCGCCGTGTTCGCCACGCCCACCAAGACCATGCCGACCGTGCCGCAGGGCCTCGGCCGCCTGTTCGCCTACGCGGCCGCCATGCGCACGCGCGTGCCGGCGCCGCCGCTGGTCGCCATCGGCGGCATCGACCTGACAGCGATGCCGCGCGTGCTGGAATCGGGCGTGGGCAGCGTGGCGGTGGTGCGCGCCATCACTCAGGCGGCCGATGTGCCGGCTGCGGTGGACGCACTGCAAGCGACGTTCGCGGCGCACGTGCGCGCGTAAGCATCGTCCGCCGCACGTCTGTGCACTTGCGCCACGCACCCGCGTTTTCGCTGACCTATCCTGTTCGTGCGCCGCTGCGGTTGCTGCCGCAGCGGCTTTCCGACACACGCTGCAGGAGACAAGACATGGCGGTCCAGCCCATCCCCGAGGGTTACCACAGCGTCACCCCGTACCTGAGCATCAAAGGCGCCGCGCGCGCCATCGACTTCTACAAGCAGGCCTTCGGCGCCACCGAGATCATGCGCATGAACGGCCCCAACGGCACCATCGCGCACGCAGAAATCCGCATCGGCAACTCGCCCATCATGCTGGCCGATGAATTCCCCAACATGGCCTGCGCCAGCCCAGACACGCTGCAGAGCACGTCGGTCGGCATGATGATCTACGTACCCAACGTCGACACCGTGTTTGCCAATGCGCTGAAGGCCGGCGGCACGGAAGTCCGCCCCGTGGTGGACCAGTTCTACGGCGACCGCTCCGGCACGCTCAAAGACCCGTTCGGCCACGTGTGGACCGTGTCCACGCATGTCGAAGATGTGGCGCCCGATGAGATGGCAAAACGCATGGAGAAGTGGACGAAGGATCAGGCGGCGGCATCGGCCTGACATCGGCGGTGGAAAGAAAAAAGCGCGGACGAGAGCCGCGCTTTTTTTTGCCTGTGTTGATCGCTCAACGCGCCTGACACGTCACCTGCACATTGTTCACATCGCCATTGACCGTGCCGCTGCCATTCGTCACCACGCAATTGGCCGAGGCGGGCTGCGTGGTGATCGTCACCACGTAGCTGCCGTCGAACGGCACCAGCCCGCCAAACACGAACGGCCCGTTGGCGGCCAGCGTGAGCGAATCGCGGCCGTTGTTGAGCAATACGATCGACTGCCCGCCGGGCAGCCCGGACAGTGTGCCGCCAATCGAGAAGGCGCTGCCGATGGGCGAGCCGAGGCTGACATAGCCATTGCAGGCACCGAGCAACGCGCACAGCGCAGCGAGCGGAAGGCAGCGAACCAGCATGAGCGGCAGGCGTTTCATGGCAGCTCCTGATCAATCTTCCTCGACATCCACTTCGAGCGAACGCGGTGCGGCGAGCGGGCGCGGCGCGAATCCGTGATTCAACGGACCGGCGCCTCGCCCAAGCGCCAGGTGGCGGCCGGCACCAATGGCGTGCAGCAGGTAATCGAGCGAGGCTTCGATGGCGACTTCCAGCGCATCGCCGCGCGCGAGGTGGGCGGCAATGGCGGCAGACAGCGTGCAGCCGGTGCCGTGCGTATGCGGCGTGTCGATGTAGGTATGCGCGTAGACGCGCTCGGTGCCTTCAGCGGTGACGAGCACGTCTTGCAGCACGCCGTCTTCACCGGCGGTGGACGTGGCGCTCAGATGCCCACCCTTGAGCAGCACCGCGCGGGGCCCAAGCGCCAGCAGGTCGCGCGCGGCGGGCAACATGTCGTCGGCAGTGCGCACCTCGCGGCCGAGCAGCGCGCTGGCTTCCGGCAGGTTCGGCGTGACGACCAACGCGCGTGGGAAGAGCCATTTCGCCATGGCTTGCACCGTGGCGTCGCTGCCGAGCTGCGCGCCGCTGGTGCTGACCATGACCGGATCGACGACGAGGTTGGCGATCGGGTGGCGGTCCAGCGCCGAGAGAATGGCTTCCACCACCTGCGGCGTGCCCAGCATGCCGGTCTTGGCCGCATCGACGCCGATGTCGCTTGCCACGGCGTCGATCTGCGCGGCGACGATGTCCGGGGTGAGCGATTCCACCGCCGTTACGCCCAGCGTGTTCTGCGCGGTGATGGCCGTGATGGCCGACATGCCGTAGCAGCCGAGCGCGGCAAACGTCTTCAGGTCAGCCTGGATGCCCGCACCGCCGCCGCTGTCCGAACCGGCGATGGTGAGCACGCGCGGCACGTGCGAGGCGGGAGCGGCAAACGCAGCGAGGGTCGGGTCGGTGATCGTCATGTCGTGCGAATGTTTGGGGGGTGTTTCGCACTATAGCGCTATCCCGCACCGACCGAAGCGTCAGTCCATCAGGTCGGTGTAATCGGCGGCGGCGTAGCGCTGGGCGCGTTCCCACGGTGCGGCGGCGGGGGCGGGCAACGCCGTCACGCGCGTGAGCTTGCGTTGCGTGCCGGTGGCGTTGCGCGATTCCACGCGGCGCGGGTATTGGCCGGCCACGTCCCAATCGACGGTGACGGTGCGCTCGCCCTGCGTCGAGCGGTAGGTCTGCACGCCATTGCGTACCGGGCCTTCGGCGCGCATGCCCTTGAGTGCGGCCGGGTCGAGCAAGTGATACGCCGTCGCCCACGAGCCGTCGAAGCCGATGTTGGAATATTCGGCCGGTTCCACGGCGTAGTTTTTCTGCTGGGATTCGCTGACCACGCGCACGGTCAGCGCGCCCTTGGCGTCGCGTTCGATCCAGCGCGGGGCGGTGTCGGTATCGGCGTGCTTGTGGCCGGCATGGGCGTTGGCGTGGTCGTGCTCGGCGTGCGCCGAAGCGGGCGGCAGTTCGCGGGCGATCCAGACGCGGTCGCCCTGGCGGTAGACGCGTTCGGCAAAGCGGACGTCGCGCTGGATGCCGTCGGTGCCGAGCGACGACATCTGGTGTTCGACGCGCAAGGCGGTCAGCGCGTTGGACGAAACCGGGCCGGCGGCCTGTGCCGTAGCAGCGAGGGCGGCGAAGGCGAACGAAAACAGAATGCGGGCAGATCGGGTCATACGAATTCGGTGAGGCTGAAACGAAAAAAGCGCATGCCGATGAGTTCGGCATGCGCGTCAATGGAAACGCAGGAATCAGAGGCCCATGGCCGTCTTGACCACGCCGAACACTTTCGTGTTGTCCAGCGTGCCCTTCAGCGGTGCGCTGCCCGGACCAGAGGAGAACAGCATCACATCCCCGCCGCCGTGCGTTTCCGAACCAGGCGTGCCGAGCTGCACACCCACTTCCTGCAGGTAATCGTCTGCAGCCGTATCGACCGAGGCCAGGTTGTCGCGCGTGGCCTTGCGCGTGGTGCCGCCGTTGCCGAACACCAGCGTGGTGTAAGGCTGGCCGTCGGCGGCCAGTTGCGGCTGCTTGGTCTTGATGTCAGTCGACAGGCCCAGGATCGGGTTGCCCTTGTGCGGGTAGCCGTTGATCGTCATCGTGTGGTCGTGGTCGGCCGTGACGACGATCAGCGTGTTCGACAGATCGGCCGTGCCCAGCGCGCGCTTGATGGCTTCGTCAAACGCGCCGGCATCTTCCAGTGCGCGCTTGGCGTTGGTGCCGTGCAGCGCATGGTCGATGCGGCCGCCTTCCACCATCAGGAAATAGCCCTTGCCGTTCTTCTGCAGCACGCGGATGGCCTTCTCGGTCATGTCGGCCAGGCTCGGCTCGTCCACGCTCTTCTTCACGCGGTCCAGCTCGTAGTTCATGTGGTCCAGGTTGAACAGGCCGAGCAGCTTGGTCGTCGTGGCCGGGTTGATCGCCGCCAGTTGCGTGCCGGTCGACACATAGGTGTAGTTGGCCGCCTGGAACTGGGCGATCAGGTCGGTCGTGTCGGTGCGCTTGCTGCCCGTCGTGCCTTGCGGCAGGTAGTGACGGCGGCCGCCGCCGAGCAGCACGTCCAGGCCGTCCTTGAGTGCGGCGTTGTACAGCGCGTTGCCGGGCGTGCCCTGCGCGGCGATCTGGTTTTCACCGTCGCGGTGGCAGATGTGCGAGTACGTGGCGGCCGGCGTGGCGTGCGTGACGCGCGTGGTCGTCACCGCGCCCACTGACTTGCCGGCGGCCTTGGCCAGCTCCAGCAGCGTCACGGCGGGCGTGCCGTTGTTGGCGGGGCACGTGCTGTCTGCGCCGCTCACATAGCCCTTGCCGGTGGCATCGCTGGCCTTGGTGTCGGCCGACATGGAGATGACTTCGTTGTTCATCTTCACGCCGGTCATGTACGCCGACATCGACGGCGCGCTGTCGGTGGTTTGCGCATCGTTCGAGTACGTCTTGATGCGCGCCGTGCGCTTGAGCGATTCCATCGTCAGCTTGCCCGCCTCGCCCACCTTGTAGATGCGCGTGGCGGTGACGGTGGTCGGGCCCATGCCGTCGCCCAGGAAGAAGATCACGTTCTTGGCTTCACCGGCGGCGTGCGCTTGGGCGCAGGCACCGGCTGCCAGCGCCAGCAGCGTGGCGCGCAGGATACGGTTCGATTGCGTGTTCATGATGTGCCCTCTCCCTCTTACAGACCCACGGCCTGCTTGATGAGGCCGAAGACCTCGGTGTTGTCCATCGTGCCGGTAAAGCGCTCGGCGCCCAGGCCGCGTGCGCCGATGAAGACATCGGTGCCGCCGTGCGTTTCGCCGCCCGGTGCAACCGGGATCACGGCTTCCTGGTGATAGCTCTTGTCGTACACGGCGGCATCCGTCAGTGCGCCGCGCGTGGCCGGGCGGTTCTCGCCGGTGCCGAAGCCGATGATCGTGAACGGGTTGCCGCCGGTGTCGGTGGCATTGGCACCCGTCACGTAGTTCTTCAGCAGGCCCAGCACGCCGGGGTTGCTGTCATTGGTCGGGCCCGTGCGCTTGGCGTAGCCGTTGAGCACCAGCGTGTGGTCGTGGTCAGCCGTCACGACGATCAGCGTGTTCTTCAGGCCCGGGTCGATCGTGTTGAGCTTGTCGATTGCGCCACGGATGGCGGAGTCGAACGCCACCGTGTCCTGCAGCGCCTTGCGGGCGGTGGTTTCGTGCAGCGCGTGGTCGATGCGGCCGCCTTCCACCATCAGGAAGAAGCCCTTCTTCTTGGCGGCGAGCACGTCGATGGCCTTGTTGGTCATCTCGCCCAGGCTCGGCTCCTTGCTCGGATCACGATCCAGGTCGTACGACATGTGGCTGCTGGTGAACAGGCCCACGACCTTGCCGTCGGTGGCCTGCAGCGTGTCGAACTCCGCCTTGTTGCTGGCATAGCGGTAGCCGCCGGCCTTGAGTTCGGCGATCAGGTCGCGGCCGTCGGTACGCGCGCCGCCCGCCGTGGTGGGTTGGAAGTGCTTGCGGCCACCGCCGAAGACGACGTCCACGCCATCGCCGAGCGCGGCGTTGAAGCCCTTGCCGGCCGGCGTGAGCTGCGCGGCGATGGTGTTCTCGCCATCGCGGTGGCAGATGTGCGAATACGTGGCGGCCGGCGTGGCGTGCGTGATCCGCGTGGTGGTGACCACGCCCGTGCCGTAGCCCGCAGCCTTCATCAGTTCGAGCAGCGTCGTGACGGGCTTGCCGTTGCCGCTGGGGCAGGTGCTGTCGGCGCCCGAGAGGTAATCCTTGCCGCCCGCGTCATAGGCCATCGTGTCCGGCGACATCGAGATGACCTCGTTGTTCATCTTGACGCCGGTCATGTAGGCCGACATCGACGGCGCGGAGTCGGTTACCTGCGCGTTGTTCGAGTACGTGCGCACGAAGCCGGTTTCCGGCAGCGTGTCCATGGTCAGTTCGCCGTCTTCGCCCACCTTGTAGATGCGCGCGGCGGTCATGGTGGTCAGGCCCATGCCGTCGCCCAGGAAGAACACGACGTTCTTGGCGGGCGTGGCGGGCGTGCCGGCATCCGGCGCGGCAGTGCCGGCGTTGCTGGACGTGCCGTCGCTGCCGCACGCAGCCATGGCGAGCGCGGCTGCCACGGCGGCGGCGTACTTCGTAAGTTTGTGGTTGTGCATCGTTGGCTCCCTGAACGATGCCCGGCACTTTGGTGGCCGCGTGTTGCACATCCGTGATGCGGGTGCACCACTTCCTAACCGGATCGCAAGGTTCGAATGTGACAACCGATTGACACCGCCGCATGAGCCGCGCTAACGCTTTGCAGTTTCCTGAGCGGCGAGCCATGCCTTGGCAGGCGCATCCGGCGCGCCGCCGCGCTACGATGCCGGCACCTCCGCTTGCCTGCCTGCGACCATGCTTACCCGCCAGTTCGTCAGCCACGTCACGCTGCGGCGCGACACCGTTGCCGCCTTCGACGCCTATCCGTTCAGCCTGCCCGCCGTACGCGCGCTCGACACACTGCAGCTGCATCCCAAGGTCACGTTCCTCGTGGGGGAAAACGGCTCGGGCAAATCCACGCTCATGGAGGCGATTGCCGTGGCGCTCGGCTTCAACGCCGAGGGCGGCTCGCGCAACTTCAACTTCAGCACGCACGCGTCGCACTCCGAGCTGCACGCGCATCTGCGCATAGCACGAGGTTTTCGCAAGCCGCGCACCGAATTCTTCCTGCGCGCCGAGAGTTTCTTCAATGTGGCCACCAACATCCAGCAGATGGATGAAGAGCCGGGCCTGGGCGGGCGCGTGATCGATTCCTACGGCGGTCGGTCGCTGCATGCGCAATCGCATGGCGAATCGTTTCTTGCGCTGTTGATGAACCGCTTCGGCCCGAACGGTCTGTACCTGCTCGACGAACCCGAGGCGGCGCTGTCACCGCAACGGCAGCTGGCAGTGCTCACGCGCCTGCATGACCTGGTGCAGGCGGAAAGCCAATTCGTGATCGCCACCCACTCGCCGATCCTGATGGCTTATCCCGACGCCTGGATCTATCAATGTGACGGCGACGGCATTCGGCGCATCGCCTATGAGGAGACCGAGCACTTTCAGGTCACGCGCGATTTTTTGGCCAATCCGCAACGGATGCTGAACATGCTGCTGGAGCAATGAACTGCCGTGGTGGCGGTCGGCCGAATCCGCTACAATCCAGCCCATTCCGAGGAGCGTTGCAACGGGTGGGCACTGCCCCAACCGCCAGGCTCGGAAGTTCAAACGGCGCTCGCAGTATCGTGGCTGACACGATGGCGAGAACGCATCTATCCGGGGCCCCAGCATGGGCCCCGTCTCAGTGGTCATCTCCCGCGTGCGGTCACCCATCTTTTTCGGAGTGATCCAATGAACGCTGTCACCGAACTGAAACACGATTACCTCGTCGCCGACATCAAGCTGGCCGACTGGGGCCGCAAGGAAATCGCCATCGCCGAGACCGAAATGCCCGGCCTGATGGCGATTCGCGAGGAATTTGCCGCCAGCCAGCCGCTCAAGGGCGCACGCATTGCCGGCTCGCTGCACATGACGATCCAGACCGCCGTGCTGATCGAGACGCTCAAGGCACTCGGCGCCGACGTGCGCTGGGCCTCGTGCAACATCTTCTCGACGCAGGACCACGCGGCCGCCGCGATTGCCGCCTCGGGCACGCCGGTGTTCGCCTTCAAGGGCGAATCGCTCAAGGAATACTGGGACTTCACCCACCGCATCTTCGAATGGGCCGACGGCGGCACGCCGAACATGATCCTGGACGACGGCGGCGACGCAACGCTGCTGCTGCACCTGGGCGCCCGCGCCGAGAAAGACGCTTCCGTGATCGCCAAGCCGGGCAGCGAAGAAGAGACCTTCCTGTTTGCCGCCATCAAGGAAAAGCTGGCCAAGGATGCCACGTTCTACAGCCGCAACCTGGACGCCATCAAGGGCGTGACCGAAGAAACCACCACGGGCGTGCATCGCCTGTACCAGATGGCCCAGCGCGGCGAGCTGCGCTTCCCGGCCATCAACGTGAACGACTCGGTGACCAAGAGCAAGTTCGACAACCTGTACGGTTGCCGTGAATCGCTGGTCGACGGCATCAAGCGCGCGACCGACGTGATGATCGCCGGCAAGGTGGCGGTCGTGGCCGGCTACGGCGACGTGGGCAAGGGTTCGGCACAGGCACTGCGCGCACTGTCGGCGCAAGTGTGGGTGACCGAAATCGACCCGATCTGCGCGCTGCAGGCCGCCATGGAAGGCTACCGCGTGGTGACGATGGATTACGCCGCCGAGCACGGCGACATCTTCGTGACCTGCACAGGCAACTACCACGTCATCACGCACGACCACATGGCCAAGATGAAGGACCAGGCCATCGTCTGCAACATCGGCCACTTCGACAACGAGATCGACATCGCGTCCGTCGAGAAGTACCAGTGGGAAGAGATCAAGCCGCAGGTCGATCACGTGATCTTCCCCGACGGCAAGAAGATCATCATCCTGGCCAAGGGCCGCCTGGTGAACCTGGGTTGCGCCACGGGCCACCCGTCGTACGTGATGAGCAGCTCGTTCGCCAACCAGACCATCGCGCAGATCGAACTCTGGACCGAAGCGGTGAAGGGCTCGAACAAGTACCCGGTGGGCGTCTACACGCTGCCCAAGCACCTGGACGAGAAGGTCGCGCGCCTGCAGCTGAAGAAGCTGAATGCGCAACTGACCGAGCTGACGGACCAGCAAGCTGCGTACATCGGCGTGAGCAAGGAAGGCCCGTACAAGGCTGACCACTACCGCTACTAAGCCGTACCTGCCGGCGGCATTCCCTGCTGCCGGCTCTCCAACCGAGGACTCCTCCATGAGACTGCTCGCTGTCTGGGTCATCAACGCGCTGGCGTTGCTTCTTGTCGCCTATCTGCTCAAAGGCATCCACGTCAACGGCTTCGGCTCCGCGCTGATCGCGGCGCTCGTGCTGGGTCTGGTCAACACGCTGATCCGCCCGATCCTGGTGATTCTCACTCTGCCGGTGACGCTGCTCACGCTCGGGCTGTTCATCTTCATCATCAACGCACTGCTGTTCCTGTTTGTCGGCAACCTGCTGGCGGGCTTTCAGGTGGCCAGCTTTGGCGCCGCGCTGCTGGGTTCCATCCTGTACAGCGTGATCTCGTGGCTGCTCTCGAGCCTGTTGCTGCGCGAGGCTTAAGGTTTCTGTCATGCAAGACCGTCAATTCAGTTTCGAATTCTTCCCGCCCAAGACGGCGGAAGGCGCCGAGAAGCTGCGCAACACGCGCGCGCAACTCTCGCCGCTCAAGCCGCGCTTCATCTCCGTGACGTTCGGCGCGGGCGGCACCACGCAACAGGGCACGCTCGACGCCGTGGTGGAAATCCAGCGCGAAGGCATCGAAGCGGCGCCGCACCTGTCGTGCGTGGGTTCGTCGCGCGAGAGCATCCGCGGCATTCTCAATACGTATCGCGAACACGGCATCCGCCGCATCGTCGCGCTGCGCGGCGACATGCCGTCGGGCATGGGCGAGATCGGTGAATTCCGCTTCGCCAACGAGCTGGTCGAGTTCATCCGCCAGGAAACCGGCGAGGCGTTCCACATCGAGGTAGCGGCGTATCCCGAATACCACCCGCAGTCGCGCTCCGCCCGGCACGATCTGGAGAACTTCGCCCGCAAGGTGAAGGCCGGTGCGGACTCTGCCATCACGCAATACTTCTTCAACGCCGACGCGTACTTCCAGTTCGTCGACGACGCACGTAAGCTCGGCGTGGACGTGCCCATCGTGCCCGGCATCATGCCGATCACGAATTCGTCGCAGCTGATGCGCTTTTCCGAGATGTGCGGTGCGGAAGTGCCGCGCTGGATCGCCAAGCGCCTCGAAGGCTTTGGCGACGATCGTGAATCGATTCGCGCGTTCGGCCTGGACGTGGTGACGGCCATGTGCGACCGCCTGCTGCAAGGCGGCGCGCCGGGCCTGCACTTCTACACGCTGAACGCAGCCGGCTCCACGCGGGCGATCTGGCAGCGACTGGGCCTGTAAAGAGAACGCGCACAGCAAAGGAGATCGTCATGGCCGCCGCACCCGATCCGCTGATCGCCTGGTTGCTTGACGAACTCCGGCCGCTGGCGGCGCAGATCGGCGAGATCCGCGCGCGCCGGATGTTCAGCGGCGCGGCGCTGTATTACGACGACATCGTGTTTGCGCTGGTGCTGCGCGGCACGTCTTACCTGCGCGTGGACGACCTCACGCGCGAACGTTTCCTTGCTGAAAAATGCACGCCGTTCAGTTACGAGCGCAACGGCCGCACCATCAGCATGACGGGCTACCTGAGCACGCCGGCAGAGGCGCTCGACGGTGGGCAGCCATTGCGCGACTGGGCGCGACTTGCCATTGAAGCCGCGCTGCGTGACGCCAATGCCAAGGCCGCCAAGCCGAAGCGCGCCACGGCAAAGACGGCGAAAGCTACCAAGGCAACAAAGACAACGGCGACCAAGACGGTCGCCGCAAAAAAGACAGCCAAGCGCTGAACGCTCAGTACAGCGTGGTCTTCAGCCGCTCCGGCAACTCGCGATCGTAGGCCTCTCCATCAAACGCACCACCGCTGATGTGCTGCAGGATCTTGCCTGCGGTGGGCACAGCCGGCTTGGTTTCCTGCGCGCCGCGCTCCCACAGCTTTGAGCGCACCAGCGCCTTCGAGCAATGGAAGTACACCGTCTGCACCTGCACGAGGATCACGCTGCGCGGCAGCTTCCCCTGCACCGCAAATGACACGAGCAATTCCGGATCGGCCGAGATGGTCGCCGTGCCGTTCACGCGCAAGGTTTCACCTACGCCCGGCACGATGAAGAGCACCGACACGCGCCCGTCTTCGACGATATTGCGCAGGTTGTCGATGCGGTTGTTGCCGGGCCGGTCGGGAATCGCCAGCAGCCGTTCGTTCAGGATGCGGACGAAGCCCGGCGCATCGCCCTTGGGCGAGGCATCGGTGCCGCCGGCACCCACGGACGACAGCACGATAAACGGCGAAGCCTCCACGAACGCGCGGTAGTCGGCGTTCAGGTGGTCGATCTCCTTGAGCAGCGAACGCGGGTTCGGGGCGCCGTACACGGCTTCGAGGTCGGCAACGGTTTTCAGCGTGTGGGACATGGGTTTCCTGTGGCGGATTAAAACGCGCCGCGCTCGGTGACGATGCAGTCGAGCGCGATGTCGTGCGATTGCGGTGCGATGGACTCCACGCGGTTCACTTCGTACGCCACGCCAATGGTGCGGGGGCGGTGCCCGGCGGCATGCAGCGCAGCCAGTGTGCGGTCGTAGAAGCCGCCGCCGTAGCCGATGCGGTAGCGCTGCGCGTCAAAGCCCACGCACGGGATCAGCAAGGCATCGGGCGTTTCCATCTCACCCGAGCGGGGGATGGGAATGTTGTACGCGCCGGGCGTCATTTCACAATCGGGCGTCCATCGCCGAAACTGCAGGGGCGAGAATTTGTCAGTCACTACAGGCAGCAGTGCATGGCGCGTGGCGTCGGCCGCCAACCAGTGGCCTAGCACCGTCAACGCATCGAACTCTCCCTGCGTTGGCCAGTAGGCGGCCAGGCGTTTGACGGGCAGTGCGTTCAGCAACCTGGCCAGGTGATGCGCCACCGCGGCATCGTGGGCGATGCGATCCGGCAGCGCGGCGCGTGCATCGAGCAACATGGTGCGCAGCGTGCGGCGCGATTCGATGGGCGTGGTGGGATTGGCCGGATCGTGCGGGTTCCCTAAGGCTGACATGGGATAATTCGGCAGACCTAACAGTGATTGGATGGGGCAGGAGATGACATTGAAGGCCAAGGCAGTATATCGCGCGGTCGCGCTGGCTTTTGCAGGCGTGGTGGGCATGAGCGTGGTCGGCCCGACGCCGCTGGCGGTGGCCGCCAAGCGCCAGGCGCCGCAGGGCATTCCGGCCAATCCGGACGATGCGTTTGTCGAGCTGCGCAACGCTGCACGCCGCAACGATGTGTCGCGCAGCTGGGAGCTGGCCGATAGCCTCTCCGACTACCCGATCCAGTCTTACGTGCAGTATTTCCGCATCAAGCCGCAGCTGTTCGATGCCAGCGGCTATGCGCGTACCGATGCACCGGAAGATGAGATCCGCTCGTTCCTGCAACGCTACAAGGGCGAGGCGATTGCCGACCGGCTGCGCAACGACTGGCTGCTCGTGCTCGGCAAGAAGCGCGATTGGGCGACCTTCGACGCCGAGTACCCCAACTTCGTGCTGAAGGACGACACGCAGGTCGAGTGCTATGCCCTGCTCTCGCGTGCGATGAAGGGCCAGAACGTGGCTGCCGATGCCCGCAACACGCTGTCGGATCCGAAGGGCTATGGCGAAGGCTGCGTCGACCTGATCGGCTATCTGGCGCAGTCCAAGCAGTTCACGCGTGCGGACGTGGCGTTTGCGGCGAGGCTGTCGCTGGAGCAGAACCTCGTCACGCAAGCGTCGCGCATTGCGGCAGTGCTGCCCGACGGCGATCGCGTGGACAACGACACGCTGGCCAACGTGACGCGCATGGCGCGCAACGATCCGTCGCAGGCGACGGCGTATCTGCTGGCGCAAACCGGCGGCATGTCGCGCGAAGAGCAAGGCGCGGGCTGGGGCGTCATTGGCCAGTACGCCGCCAAGAAGCAGACGCCCGATGCGCTGGACGCTTACCGTCGCCAGCTGACGCTCGGCGGCGATGCCTATCTCTCCGACGAGTCGCAGGAGTGGCGCGTGCGCGCGGCTCTGCGCGCCGGGGATTGGAAGATGGTGCGTCAGGCCGTTGAGAAAATGCGCCCCTCCCTGCGCGATCGGGACCCCGCCTGGACGTACTGGTACGGCCGCGCGCTCAAGGCCGACAATCGCAACGACGAAGCCCGCCAGCAGTTCCAGTCGATTGCCGGCCAGTTCAACTTCTATGGCCAACTGGCGCAGGAAGAACTCGGCCAGCGCATCACCGTGCCGCCGCGCACGACCGTGACCGACGCCGAGATCGATGTGATGGGCCGCAACCACCCGGGCTTTGGGCGTGCCAAGAAGCTGTACGACCTGAATCTGCGCTTCGAAGGCAACCGCGAGTGGAACTGGGAATTGCGCAACATGAGCGACCGCGAGTTGCTGGCCGCCGCCGAATATGGCCGCAAGCTGGGCTTGCTCGATCGCACCGTCAACTCCGCCGACAAGACCAAGACCGAGCACGACTTCGCGCTGCGCTTCCCGACGCCGTATCTCAATGTGGTCCAGCGCAACGCCGATGCGGTGGGATTGGACATTGCCTGGGCCTACGGCCTGATCCGCCAGGAATCGCGGTTCATCATGGACGCGCGTTCGTCGGTGGGCGCCTCGGGCCTGATGCAGGTGATGCCGGAAACCGCCAAGCACATTGCCAAGAAGATCGGCCTGCCGGGGTTCCGCGTTTCGCAGATGAGCGACATCGATACCAACGTGCTGCTGGGTACGGCCTACCTGTCGATGATCCTGACGAACCTGGACAGCTCCGTCACGCTGGCGACCGCCGGCTACAACGCCGGCCCTGGCCGCCCGAAACGCTGGCGCTCGACGCTCACGCGGCCGGTGGAAGGCGCGATCTTCGCCGAGACGATCCCATTCAACGAGACGCGCACGTATGTGAAAAACGTGCTGTCGAACGCGACCTACTACAGCGCATTGCTGACTGGGCGCCCGCAGTCGCTCAAGGATCGCCTGGGCAAGGTGGTGCCCGAATCGGTCACGCCGGACGACCTGCCCTGAGCGCCTGATCGTCCTCCCGTTGTCCGCCGACGCCCGCCGCAACGCGGGCGTTTCTCATGGGCGCGTGCGCTGGCTGACGCACAGTTGTGCCGCACGCAGCACGCTGCGTCGACATATCTTGGGGGCAATCCCGTTCGGGATGTATTGTGGTGTTGCCCCCCACCCGTCTTGGAGATGCCTCCATGCAGCCCTCCAATCTGCTCATCTTTGGCGGTACCGGTTTTATTGGCTCGCAGTTGCTGTCGCGGCTCGTGACGGAGACATTTTCTGCGCCGGGCCTGCCCGAAGGCCGCATGATCGTGCCCACGCGCGATCCTGAGTCGTCCCGCGCGCACAACCTCACGCTGCTGCCGCGTGTGGACGTGATGGATGCCGACATCTACGCCGACGACGCGCTCGACGCACTGTTCCTGGCGCTGACCGAGCGCGGCGGCGAGCACTGCGCCGTCATCAATCTCGTCGGCGTACTGCAGGACGCGCGCGACACCCCGTACGGCCCGAACTTCCAGCGCGTGCATGTCGACCTGCCGCGCCGCATCGTCGCCGCATGCCGACGCCATGGCGTGAACCGGCTGCTGCACATGAGCGCGCTGGGCGCCGATCCGGCCGGCCCGTCGATGTACCTGCGCAGCAAGGGCGATGGCGAACGCGTGGTCATGAACAGCGAGCTGGACTGGACGGTGTTCCGCCCCTCGGTGGTGTTTGGCCCGCAGGACCACTTCCTGAATCTGTTTGCGAGCATGCAGCGCATGGCGCCGTTCGTGCCGCTGGCCTGTGCGGATGCGCGCTTCCAGCCCGTGTATGTGGACGACGTGGCCGCCGCATTCATCAACGCGCTCAAGAAACCCGCGACGATCCGCCACGCGTATCCGCTGGTGGGGCCGCGCATCTACACGTTGGCGGAGCTGATGCGCTTTGCGGGGCGTGCCAGCGGCCACCCGCGCTGGATCGTGCCGCTTCCCGAAGGGCTGGGCCGCATGCAGGCCGCGCTGCTCGAACACCTGCCAGGCGCGCCGATCTCGCGGGACAACCTCGACTCCATGCGCGTGGACAACGTCAGCATGGAACCGGTCGCGCCGGAACTCGGCATCCACCCGCTCGGCATGGAGGCCGTGATGCTGCCCGCCCTGGCCGGCTTTGGGCCGGACCGTGGATTGCGTGCTGCACGTACGCGGGTTCATCGCTAGCCGCTACGGAAACGCGGAGGATTTGCGTCGTTTGTGAATCCGCTTCACAACCGTGGCCAATCCGTTTCATTTTGTGGCGGTGCAGCGCAAGGCTAGAATGGTTCGTTCGCCTTCGCGCTGCCGCTCGCCGCTTCCGATACAACAAAACTAGAGCGCCCGGCATTCCCGCGCGATGCTGGCGGGCTCCCACAACAATTGCAGTGCACTCTCCAAGGACGGGAATCATGAAACTGGTCATCGGCAACAAGAACTATTCGTCGTGGTCGCTACGCCCGTGGCTGCTCGCCAAGCAGGCCGGCATTCCGTTCGAAGAGATTCGCGTGCGTCTTTTTGTCGAAGGGTTTTCCACCGAGATTCGTCGCTACTCGCCGGCGGGCCGTGTGCCGGTGCTGGTGGACGGCGACATGACGGTGTGGGATTCGCTCGCCATCTGCGAGACGCTCGCCGAGCGTTTTCCGCGCGCACAACTGTGGCCGGCCGATCCGAAGGCCCGTGCACACGCCCGCTCGGTCTGCGCTGAAATGCACAGCGGCTTCACCAACCTGCGCAACAACATGCCGATGAACGTGACGGCCGTGCTGCCCGGCATGGGCTGGAACGTGGCCGTGCAGCGCGACATCGACCGCATTGCCACGATCTGGATTGAGCTGCGCCAGAAGTACGCGGCCGAAGGCCCGTTCCTGTTCGGTCACTTCACGGTGGCCGATGCGTTCTATGCGCCGGTGGTCAGCCGCTTCGCCACGTACGGCGTGCGTCTGCCCGAAGCCGCCAAGGCCTATGCCGACTACATCCTCAATCTGCCCGCCATGCAGGAGTGGATCGACGGTGCGCGCGCCGAGCATGACTTCCTCGCCGACGACGAGCCGTATCGCACCGCGCCGGACGAAGACACGCTGGTTGTTGCCGACCATGCCGCCAATCAATGACGGAACGCGCGGCACAGGCTGAAGCCATCGTCGATCCGGCCACGCATGGGCTGGACGTGTATGCCGTGGGCGGCGCCATTCGTGACGCGCTGCTCGGGCTGCCGGTGCAGGACCGGGATTACGTTGTGGTCGGCGCCACGCCGGAAGCCATGGAGGCACGTGGCTTTCGCGCGGTCGGCAAGGATTTCCCGGTCTTCCTGCATCCCGCGACGCATGCCGAATACGCGCTTGCCCGCACCGAGCGCAAGACGGCTGCCGGCTACAAGGGCTTCTCGGTCTACTACGCCCCCGATGTCACGCTCGAAGACGACCTCGTCCGCCGCGACCTGACCATCAATGCGATGGCGCAGCGCGTGGCGGAAGACGGCGCGCTCGTCGGCCCCGTTGTCGATCCGTACGGGGGACAGGCCGACTTGGCGTCGCGCACGTTCCGGCATGTGTCGGATGCGTTCATGGAAGACCCGGTGCGCATCCTGCGCCTGGCGCGGTTTGCTGCGCGCTTTGCCGACTTCCATGTCGCGCCCGAAACCAATGCGCTGATGCAACGCATGGTGCAGGACGGCGAAGTCGATGCGCTGGTGCCCGAGCGCGTGTGGCAGGAGATTGCACGCGGCCTGATGGAAGCCCATCCGCAGCGCATGTTTGCCGTGCTGCGCGACTGCGGGGCGCTGGTGCGCCTGCTGCCGGAACTCGATCGGCTGTGGGGCGTGCCGCAGCGCGCCGACTATCACCCCGAAGTCGACACCGGCGTGCACACCATGATGGTGATCGAAACCGCGGCAGCGATGGCGACCTCGTTGCCGGTGCGCTTTGCCGCGCTGGTGCACGACCTCGGCAAGGGCGCCACGCCCGACGACATCCTGCCCCGCCACATTGGCCACGAAGAGCGCAGCCTGCCACTGATCGAAGCGGTGTGCCAGCGCCTGCGCGTGCCGACCGAGTGCCGCGAACTGGCGCTGGTGGTGGCGCGCGAGCACGGCAACATCCATCGTTGCGATGGTTTCGATGCCGCAGCGCTGGTGCGTCTGCTCGAGCGTTGCGATGCGCTGCGCAAGCCGGACCGTTTCCGTCAGGCCCTGCAGGCGTGCGAGGCCGACGCACGTGGCCGGCTCGGGTTTGAAGACCGCAGCTATCCGCAGACGGAACGCCTGCTGCGCGCGCTGGCGGCTGCATCGTCCATCGATGCCGGCGCCGTCGCCAAGCGCTATGCCGACAACCCGGCGCACATCAAGCAGGCCGTGCATCAGGCGCGCATCGAGGCCGTTGCGCAGGCCGGTATCTGAGTCCGACGGCTAGGCTGGAACGGCCAGCCGTTGCGACATCGCGAACAACTTCAGAAAGAACGCCCGGAACGCCTCGGGGTCGGGGCGGGCCGTGGTCTGCTGCGTACCGATGAAGCACAGGTGGGCGATGCGGCCCCAGAAGGCGGCGTCGTCGGGCACGCCTCCGTGCAAGCCGCACAGTTGTGTGGCGAAGGCCAGCCGCTGCGAATCCACGCGTTCGAGGTATTCAGCCACCAGTGGCTCGCGCATGGCCCACGTGCGGATGGCAACTTCGCGCCCCGGATGCATCGATGCGGCCACGTCGAGGTAGCGCACGAGGAGCGTCTCGGCGGTGTCGTCGGGTTTGACGAGCGAAAGGATGCTGCCGGTATAAGCGCGTTCCCACTCGGCCAGGAGGCTGCGCACGTAGTCGTTGCGGCTGCTGAAGTGGTGATAGAACGCGCCGCGCGTCACATTCAGGCGGCGCGCCAGGCGCTCTGCCGAGACACCATCCGCGCCATACATGTCGAGCAGTTCAAAACCGGCTTCGATCCAGCGCGTGCGGGTGGTTCTGGGCATGACGGCGTCCTCGTGCAGAAACTGACAGGCTGTGTATGGTGCGCGGCCAGCCGGTATTGTAAGTCGCGTCACCATTCACTTTTTGGCCATGCGACATTTCATCGTAGTCGGGGCGGGCATTGCGGGACTGAACGCCGCTCGGCATCTGCAACAGGCAGGTTGCGCCGTCACAGTATTCGAGGCGGCGCGCGCGCCCGGCGGCCGCATCCTCAGCGTGCCGTTTCACGGACGCACCATCGAATGCGGCGCGCAATTCGTGTCGTCACGATATCGCCACGTGCTGCCGTTGCTGCACGAGGCGGGGTTGTCGTCACGGCTGCACAAGACTTCGGCCGTGGCGGCGCTGCAGCGAGGGCAGGACTTTCGCGCCGTGCATTCCAAACGCCCATGGTCGCTTGCGACCACGGGCCAACTCACCTGTGGTGAAACATGGCAGATGCTGCGAGGCGGCTTTGCCCAAGCGCGGGAGGCGCGCGGCATTGACCCCAATCACTACGCCAGTCTGGCCGCATTCGACGACGCCGACGCGCAGGACTGGGCCACACGCGTGTTCGGCGGCGCTGCCACGCGGTACGTCTTCGAACCCATGGTGCATGGTCTGTACTTTCACCGGCTGAAAGGGACCTCGCGAGCGTTGTTGGCCGCGCTCGGCGCATTTCGCGGCGCAGACACGCTGATCGTTGAAGGCGGCTGGCAGGCGCTGCCGCGCGCGATGGCCGCGTCGCTCGATGTGCGTTACGGCGCCAACGTCGAACAGGTTGCTGAAACGTCAGAGGGCGTGCGCCTGTGCGTCAACGGAGAGTGGATCAGCGCCGACGGCGTGGTGCTCGCCACGCCTGCACATGCAACGCGGGCGTGGTTGCCCCATCCGACGCTGGGCGAGGCCGCAGTCCTCGACGCGACCTACGCGCCGAGCATTCATGTGGCCCTCGGTCTTTCCCCTTCATGGTCGGCACCGAAGGTATTCGCGCAGGCGTACGGCGCGCTGTTTTCACCCGTGGAGGGCGGCCCTTTGGCGGCGCTGACATTTCAGCACAGTGCAGGGCGAGGCGACGGTCCTGTCGTCTGTGCGATGTTCGGCGAGCAGGCCGCGACGCGCACCATGCCGCAGAACGATGACACGCTGATCCGTTCCGCCACCGAGGCAATGGCGATGCATTTGCCGGGTCTGGAGCGTGCAGTGGTGTCGGCACACGTGCAGCGTTGGGCTGCGGCCGAGCCGCGATCGCCCGTCGGCCGCGCGCGTGCCATTGCGGCGTACCGCGCCACGCTTGGCCGTGATCGTCGGATTGTGCTGGCGGGAGATTATCTCGGCAGCCCGTGGACGGACGGTGCCGCCGAGTCCGGGCACTGGGCCGCCGGCCACCTGTTGGCGGCGCGCATCCCACAGGCGGAGCGCGCCGCGCTGGCCCGGAGCATGGCGTAAGGCTGCCGCTGCGCTTTACTCGAACGGCGTGTCGTTCGGGTTCGCGTACAGCGCCTTCAACTGATCGTTCATCGGGAAGTTGAAGTTCAAGTTCTTGGGCGGCACCGGCTTTTCGAACCACTTCGCGTAGAGCGTCTTGATCTCGCCACTCTTCATCACGCCGGTCATGGTGTCGTCCACCAGCTTCTTGAACTGGGGATCGTCCTTGCGCAGCATGAAGCCGTAGGCTTCGAACGACTGCGGCGTGCCGGTCACGACCCAGTCGTCGGGCTTCTGCGCCAGCGTGCGTGCGCCGGCCAGCAGCACGTCATCCATCATGAACGCCGCCACGCGGCCGCTCTGAAGCGTGAGGAACGATTCACCGTAATCCTTCCCGCTGATCACGTTCATGTTCATCTTTTTCTCGTCGTTCATCTTGCGCAGGATGCGTTCCGACGTGGTGCCCGCGTTGGTGATGACCGACTTGCCCGCCAGGTCGGGGAAATCCTTCACGCCGGATTTCACGTTGGTCAGCAGGCGCGTGCCGGCGATGAAAAAGGTCGTCGAAAAAGCAGTCTGCTGCTCGCGCGACTTCAGGTGCGTGGTCACGCCGCACTCCAGATCGACCGAGCCGTTCTGCACCAGAGACGTACGGTTCTGGGAGGTCACCGGAATCTGCTTGATGTCGAGGTTGGGCTTGCCCGTCTTCTTCTTGACGGCGTCGATCACGCGGGAGCAGAGGTCGGCCGAGAAACCGACGATCTCGTTCTTGCTGTCGCGGTAAGAAAACGGAATCGACGATTCGCGCACGCCGATCAGGATCGTGTTGCTGTCCTGGATCTTCTTGAGCGTGCCGTCCAGGGCTTGCGCGTGCGCGCCGATCGCGAGCAGGCTCGTCAGCGCAAGCGGGATGATCCGGATACAGCGGGTGGTCAAACGCATACTTCCTCCAATGGTTGTGGTGCGCGGCCTGTTGTGTTGCGGCCGTCTGTGCTTTGGCTTCGTGGCGATGAATGCGGAACGTCCTAACGGCCGAACCAGCTACGCAGATCTGCGGCGCTGGCCAGCGGCCGGTGCAGCGCGTCGAGATGCCGTCGCAGGTTGGTGACGAGCGCCGCGTTGTCGGGTGCGGTGCTGCCGTCGGGCAGGGCCATGTTGTTTTCGAATCCCAGGCGCGCATGGCCGCCGAGCAGCGCTGCGGTGAGCGCGCATTCGGCTTCACGCGGGCCGAACGCGCACATCGCCCAGGGCACGTTGGCGGTGAGGTTGCCGCCGTCAGCCCACGCCTGCAGGAATGGCAGCAGGTCGGTGGGGTCGGAGCGCTGCCCCGCGCTGTAGCGGCCGAGCACGAACAGCACCCAGTGCGGCGTATCGGGCAACACGCCGCGTGTGCGCAGGTCGCGGTAGCGCACCACGTCGTCGGCGGAATACAGGATGTACTGGATGGCCGTGCGCGCCGCGGCCAGCTCACCAAAGAAGCGCGCGGCTTCCGCCTCGTGCGCGGCGTCGGGCGCCAGCTCGCGTAGCGCGGCGGAAATCGCTTCCGGCTGCAGCGCGCGCACCGAAGCCATCTGCTGTTCGGGCGTGTAGATGCCGACGGCCTCCGTGGTGATCTGGATCACCAGCGCGTCGCCCACGGCGCGTTGCACGGCGGCGATGGCCGGGCGGTAGTCGCCAGGCTCCAGGCTGTGCGTGCCGTCGGGGCGGCGCACGTGCAGATGCAGCATCGCGGCGCCGGCATCCACGCATTGGCGCGCGCAGGCGGCCAGTTCGTCGGGCGTGATCGGCAATGCGGGGTGATCGGCGTGCGTTTTGCGCGCACCGTTGGGCGCAACGGCGATGGCGATGGGCTGAGTTACCACGCGGCCTCCAGCGTGGCGGCGGTGGCGGCGTCAACGGCGTCGCCCAGGCGTTCGACGATGGCGTCGATGTCCTGCGCGGTGGCGATGAACGGCGGTGCGAGCAAGATGTGGTCGCCGCGCTGGCCGTCGATCGTGCCGCCCATCGGATAGACCATCAGGCCGCGCTGCATCGCTTCGGCCTTTACGCGTGCGTGCGTCTTGCGGGCAGGCGGCAGCGGCGCCTTGGTCGCGCGATCCGCCACCAGCTCCACGCCGACAAACAGCCCGCGGCCGCGCACGTCGCCCACATGTGCGTGGTCGGCAAAGCGCGCGCGCAGCGCTGCACGCAGTTGTTCGCCGCGCGCCTGCACATTGGCGAGCAGGTTCTCTTCTGCGATGACCTTCTGCACTTCCAGCGCCGCCGCGCATGCCGTGGCGTGGCCGATGTAGGTGTGGCCATGCTGGAAGAAGCCGCTGCCGTTCGTGATCGCGTCGACAATGCGGCGGTTCACCAGCGTTGCGCCGATCGGCTGATACCCGCCCCCGAGGCCCTTGGCAATGGCGATCATGTCGGGCACCACGCCGTCTTCCTCGCATGCGAAGAGGTAGCCGGTGCGCCCCATGCCGGACATCACCTCATCGAGCAGCAGCAGCACGCCGTGGCGATCGCACACGGCCCGCATCTTGCGGAAGTAATCGCCCACCGGCGGCACCGCGCCGGCCGTGGCGCCCACCACGGTTTCGGCGACGAAGGCCGCGACATTTTCGGCACCGAGTTCGACGATCTTCGCGTCCAGCTCGTCGGCCAGGCGCTGCACGTATTGCGCGTCGCTCTCGCCATCCAGGCGCTCGCGATACGCATAGCACGGCGAAACATGGTGCGCCGGCACCAGCAGCGGCAGGAACGGCTCGCGGCGCCATGCGTTACCGCCAATCGCCAATGCACCCAGCGTGTTGCCGTGATAGCTCTGACGCCGCGCGATGAAGTACCGGCGCTGCGGCTGGCCGATTTCAACGAAGTATTGGCGTGCGAGTTTCAGCGCCGCTTCGATTGCTTCCGAACCGCCGGAGACGAAATACACGTGGTCCAGATCGCCCGGCGCCGCAGCGGCCAGGCGCGCGGCCAGTTCTTCCGCCACGTCCGTGGTGAAGAACGATGTGTGCGCATAGGCTAGCGCGCGCACCTGCTTGCAGATGGCATCAACCACGCGCGGGTGGCCGTGGCCGAGACACGAAACGGCGGCGCCGCCGCACGCGTCGAGGTAACGCTTGCCGTCGGAGTCGATGAGGGTCATGCCCTCGCCGCCGACTGCGGTGGGCAGCGTCTTGCGCGGGTCGCGGTGGAAGACGGAGGTGGTGGACGGTGTCATGGGTGATCTCGGGAGGTCAACGTTGGGTGGGCGGCACGGCGACAGCCGCTTCACTGCGGCGGGCGCTGCGCACGTAGGCGGCCTGTTGCTTGAGTTGGGCGTCGCTGTCGGCCAGGTGGGCGAGCGCAGTGGGCCCGGCGTGGCGGAACCAGGTCATCAGCAGCGCGTCGAGCAGCGCCATCGGCGCGGCCAGCGAATGGAAGAACGACGGAATGGCGACGGGCGCGACGAGGTGCTGCCACGCCAGTTCAGCGCCGGGGGCGATGGCGCTGTCGGTCACATACACGAGGCGCGCCCCGCGCGCATGCGCGTACTGCATCGCTTCGACGACCTCGCGCGTGTACGGATCAAACGTGACGGCAACGACGATGTCGCCCGCGCCGCAAAAGCGCAGCGGGTCGGCCAGCGTGTTGCCGCTGCCGGCGCACAGCGTGACCTTGTCGTCGAACAGCTGCGCGGCATAGCCGAATGCATGCGTCAGCGCCAGGCAACTGCGTGCGCCCAGCAGGAAGACACGGCGCGCCTTGCACAGGGCGCTGGCGACGGTCTCCAGCGCTGCGACGTTGGCCGGCGAAAACGCCGACTGCACATGCGCGCCGATCGCCATGCCAATGCGCTCGGCCTCCGACGCGCCCGCCGCATCGTCGCCTTGCAGCGCGTTGGCCCGGACGGCAAAGCCGTCAGCTTGCTGGCGCAGGTGGTTCACGCAGATGTCGCGCAGCGCCGCAAAGTCATCAAAGCCCAGCGCGCGTGCCAGGCGCGAGAACGTGGCCGGGGGCAGGTCGCAGCGGCGCGCAAAGTCCCGCATCGAAAGCAGGGCGATGTCGTGCTGGTGCGTTTCCAGCAACATGGCGGCGCGCTGCAGTTGCGGAGACAAATCGCCGGCGCGGTCGCGCAGCGTTTGCATGAGCCCATCGAACGTCATGAGGTGGCCGAATTGATTCAACTGTTTCGTAAACTACGTAATTGAAACAAATGAGTCAAGTTCGGATTGACCTCAGTGCGTTGGGCGAACGCAAAAACGGCCGCATCCCAGGAATGCGGCCGTCTAGGCAAACAAAAACGGAGGCCGAAGCCTCCGTCGTGCGTGTGGTGCGTGCGTCTCAGGTTGCCGGCGCGTCGAGCTGTTCCATGCGCAGTTGGAAGAAGCCGGCGCCGACCAGCCCCAGCAGGCTCAGCGCCATGCACGTGCAGGCCAGAATCATCACCGCGCCGATCGATGACACCCCGCTCATGAGCGGCGTGTGCGTCAGAGCCGACAGATTGCCGCCCACCCACATGGCCGCGACAAGCGCCATCAGACACGTTAGCGCCGCGGCATTGCGCAACCACGTCAACCGCGTCTTGCGGCTGATGCCGTCGAAAGCGTGGAAATGAAAGTGGTGGTGACCGGTGCCAACGAGTGCCATGGAGAATCTCCTTGTGCTTGCCGCTTGATAGCGTTGAGTCACTATACCGAGGCCTGCGACAGTTTGGCGCAGTTTGCGCCGCTAGGTATACCCTAAGCTGCGTTGCGTCAAGAGCCTCGGGTACATTTTTTGTGCATGCGCCACTGCGCCGCAGATTGGCGGCTGGCGCGGCAAATGGGGAGATGGCGGGGACGCGCGAACGGCGTCGCAGAAATGAAAAAAGACCTCGCGAGGAGGTCTTTTTTGTTGCCCTGCAAAATCGATTGATCTTGAAGGGCGAGGAATTTTGGTGGCCTGGGGCGGAATCGAACCACCGACACGCGGATTTTCAATCCGCTGCTCTACCAACTGAGCTACCGGGCCAAGCAAAGAAAGGCAAGTATGACAGGGTGTGCGCCCAGTCGTCAAGTCCCTCCGAGCACTTTGATGATCAGGCCGCCGGCTCGCCCTTGTTGCGCGAGAGTTCGACGCCCAGTTGCTTGAGCTTGCGGTACAGGTGAGTCCGTTCCAGGCCGGTCTTTTCGGCCACGCGCGTCATGCTGCCGCCTTCGCGCTGCAGGTGGTATTCGAAGTACGCGCGCTCGAACAGGTCGCGCGCTTCGCGCAGCGGCATGTCGAACGAGAACTGCATGCCGCCGCCTTCGGCAGGGCGGGTCGGTACGCCGTTGATATCGGTGCGATCCGGCCCGGCAGGCGTACCCGCGACTGCGGCGTTGGGCGCGGCTCCTGCCAGTCCCGCCGACGGCGCTGCAGCCGGTGCGGCGGAGCGCGGCTTTTCCTTGCTGCGCGACAGGCCCTGCTCCACCGCGGTCAGCAGTTTCTGCAGCGCGATGGGCTTCTCCAGGAAATTCAGCGCGCCGATCTTAGTCGCCTCGACAGCAGTGTCGATGGTGGCGTGCCCCGACATCATGATGACGGGCATGGTCAGCAGACCTTGCGACGCCCATTCCTTGAGCAGCGTCACGCCGTCGGTATCCGGCATCCAGATATCGAGCAGGACGAGGTCGGGCGTTGCGTTCGCGCGGTATTCGCGCGCGCGCTGCGCGTTCTCGGCGACTTCAACAACGTGCCCTTCGTCTCCGAGGATTTCGGAGAGCAACTCCCGGATACCCATTTCGTCGTCGACAACGAGGATGGTGGCCATGCTTTTCCTCTATGTGCGGCGGGATTGCCGTCCGCGCTACGCGAGTTTTACGAACAGTATGGAAACCTGGGCGCCGACGGTGTCGGTACCCGATGTGCCCGATGTTGTGCTGGACTGGCGGTTGCGCAATTCGATGCGCGCCCCGTGCTCGTCCATGATTTTCTTCACCATGGCCAAGCCCAATCCTGTGCCCTTGGCTTTGGTCGTGACGTACGGCTCGAAGGCGCGGTTGAGGATGCGGGAAGAGAACCCGCCGCCGTTGTCCGCGATCGCAAGCCGCACGGCCTGCCGCCGCGCGCCCGAGGCGTCGTCGTATTCTACCGTGTCAGTTTGCAACATGACATGCGGAGCAGGTCGCCCGGCCGCTTCGTTCTCCGCCACGGCGTCCTGCGCGTTCTGCAGGAGGTTGTGGATGACCTGGCGCAGTTGCGTCGGGTCGCCCTTGATGAGCGGCAGATTGGCGCCCAGCTTGGCCTCGATGACGGGATGGTCGCGGCGGTCGGGGTGATCGATGCCGTACAGGTGCAGCACCTCGGCGGCCAGCGCGTTCAGGTCCAGCTCCTGCAGCATGGCCGGCGGCGTGCGGGCGTAGTCGCGGAAATCATCGACCATGCGCTTCATCGCGGCCACCTGGTTGACGATGGTGGTGGCGCCGCGCCGCAGCACGTCAGCGTCCGCCTCGGACAGCTTGGGCGAAAGCTTCATCTCCAGGCGCTCGGCCGAGAGCTGGATGGGCGTGAGCGGATTCTTGATTTCGTGCGCAAGGCGCCGCGCAACCTCGCCCCACGCCACAGAGCGCTGCGCCGAGATCACGTCGGAAATATCGTCGAACACCACCACGTAGCCGCGCTCGGTGCCGTGCGCGCCGACGGACGGGCCGGGCAGGCGCGTGCCGCGCACCAGCAGCGTGAGGGGCTCGTCTTCGTCTTCGAGCGGAATTTCAACCTGCTTCTGCCAGTGGGCCACCGCGCCGCCGGCGGCCGTGCTTGCGTCCTGTTCGGCGAAGGCCTGTTCGACCACCGGCGCGAAGGCCGCCACCGGCGTGATGCTGGTCAGCCCCTGGCCGACCCACGCGCCGAAGGGCTGTTTGAAGATGCGCTCGGCACCCGGGTTGGCGGTCAGCAGCACGAAGCGATGGTCGAACACGAAGACGCCCGCGGTCAGGTTGGTCAGCACGCTCTCAAGATAGGCCTTCGATTGCTCGAGTGCCGCGCGATTCTGCTCCACGGCGCGGCGCGCGTCGGCCAGCTGCCGCGTCATCTGGTTGAACTGCTGGGTGAGCACACCGAGTTCGTCGCGCGTATGCAATTCGCGCTTGGGCGAGAGATCGCCCTCGGCCACTTCGCGCGTGCCCTGGAGCAGCATTAGCAGCGGCCGTGCCAGCTGCGCGCCGAGCAGCAGCGCCAGCATTACCGCAATGAACACCGCCAGGAACAGCGTGAGCGTGAGCGTGCCGATGTACATCTTGCGCAGGCCCGTGCGGCCGAGCGCTTTCTCCTGGTATTCCTGGTAGGCGCGCTGGACGGCGTCGGCATTGCGCGCCAGCGCCTGCGGCACCGGTTGCACGAGCTGCAGGAAACGTTCGTCGCGGCCGCTCTCGCCGATCAGGCCGAAGCCGCGCGAGGTGCCACCGCCATCTTCCGGCCGGCGGTCTGCCAGCAAACCGGTGCCGGCCCATTTGCGTGCCGGCGTGCTCAGCCCGAGGCCCGGCTCGTCACGGGACGCCGTCCCCAGCGCCACCACCACATGGAGTTGGTACAGATCATTGCGGCGGCCATTGTTGCGTGCCGCTGGCGCCGAGGCGGCCGGCGCGGAGGCGCTACCGGTATCGTTATCGCTGCCGCCTTCCAGGCTGGCGTAACCGCCCGGCGCGCGGGCCTGTTCGAGCACGGCCTGATCGGGCAGGTTCGGCACGAGCGAGTCGTAGGTGTTTGACGCGGTGGCGATCACCCGGCCGCTGGCCGTGAAGATGGTCGCTTCCTGCACGCCGAATTGCTCACGCAATCGATTGAGCGTGATGGCCGTGGCCGAGGCTGATCCATCGCCCACCTGTTCGGCAATCAGGCGACCTTTGTTCTGCAGATCGGCCAGCGCCGTGTCCATGGTCGAGCGGCCAAGGTTCAGGCCGGCCTCCAGCGCCGATTCGACCTTCACGTCGAACCACGACTCGATACTGCGCGACACGAACTGCAGCGACACCAGATAGATCAGCACGCCAGGCAGGACGCCGACCACGCCGAAGAACACCGCCAGCTTGGTCATCAGCCGCGTGCCGAACTTGCCGCGCCGCGCGCGCAGCGCCAGCGCCAGCATCAGCCCGCCGATGATCACCACCAGCAGTACCCCGATGACGAGGTTGACCTTGTAGAGCAGCGTGAAATACCGGTCGAAGAATTCGGTATTGGCCGATGCGGCGGCCAGCAGCCCGACCAGCACGATCGCCAGAAAGACGATGGTGCCGGCCACCACCTGATAGAGCAGCCGCTTGTAGCTGCGATCGAAGATCATTTGGCGGGCGCCAGCAATGTGCCTGCGCTGGACGGGCCGGCGCTCATCCCCCAGCCCGAATTGGGCGACAGGCCCGACGCACCCGAAGCGGGCGGCGAGGATGCCGGTGGGCTGGCCGGCGGCGCAGCAGGCGCGGGCGCCGGGGCAGGCGGCGGCTCATTCGGCACCAGCACGCTGAAGCGCTTCCATTCGGAACTGAGATTCCAGTCGCGTGTGTTGACGGCGTTGATCTGGAATGGCTTGGGCAGTTGCGTCACGTCCAGGCGCATGCGCACTTCGGCCTGGACGGTTTCGCCGGCCTTGACGGCGCGCTGCTCGAACACGCGCCAGCCGCGCACGTGCTGCATGAAATCGACGGCGTCTTTCAGCCGCGAGAACGGCACCTGCAGGCCGCCGGTCGATACCCGGTATTGGCGTGTGAGCGGGTGATACGACAGCCGCACCACGCGCGTGGCGCTGATGGCGTGGTCGTCAAACCAATACCAGCGCGGGCGGATCAGCTCGAATTCGACGAGGAAGTAGAGCGCGATGCCCTTGTTGACTGCGTCTTCGAGGTTGCTGGGCAGGTCGAAATCGAAATCGGCGGAGAGGTTCCAGCCGCCGTCGGCGTATTCGAGCTGCGCCCGGTTGACTTCGATGGACTGTGCGGGTGCGGCGACCGGCCACCACAGGAGCATGCCCAATGCGACCAGCGCGACCAGCCGTTGCAGAATCTGCCGGAACCGGGTTTGCAGCAGCCGGATCGATGGGCGAAGGATGACAGTCACAACGGTCGGTGCATCAAGGCCGTTTCTGGAAAACCGCGTAAAAGAAGCCGTCGTGATCGAGCGGCATGGGCGACGCGCCGGCGTCGAATCCGCTGGTCAGCGCCGCGTCGGGCGAGACCGGCAGCAACTGGCCGGGCGCGTGCAATCGTATCGCATCTTCCAGATGGCGTTCAAACCATCGGGCCTGGTCCTCGCCTTCCGTCGGGAAAATCGAACACGTGACATAAACCAGCTTGCCACCCGGCTTCAGGCATGCCCAGAGGGCGCGCACGATGTCGCGCTGCAGCCCGGCCAGCGCCTTGAGGTCGGCGGGGCGGCGCAGCCAGCGGATGTCCGGATGGCGCCGCACGATGCCGGCGGCCGAGCACGGCACATCGGCCAGGATGCGGTCGAACGGTCGGCCGTCCCACCAGGTGTCGGGTTTTGCCGCGTCGCCGACGCAGAGCGTGGCGTTCTGGCTCAGGCGTGCGAGATTTTCGGTGATACGCACGGCGCGCGCGGCATCCGACTCAAGCGCCGTGACGTCCAGGCCGTCAGCCAGCTCCAGCAGATGGCCGGTCTTGCCGCCCGGGGCGGCGCACGCATCGAGCACGCGCTGGCCGGGGGCCACGTCGAGCAACGTTGCAGCCAGTTGCGCCCCGGCGTCCTGCACGGAGACATCGCCGTCGGCAAAACCCGGCAGTTCGGCAACGGGCACGGCGCGCGCAAGGCGGACGGCCTGCTCGCCGATGCGCTCGGCGTCGATGCCGGCTTCGGCCAGGCGCGCGAGATACGCGTCGACGGCAATGCGGCGCGGGTTCACGCGCAGCACCATCGGCGGGCGGCGGTTGCCGGCGGCCAGGATGGTTTGCCAGACATCGGGATACGCGTTGCGTACGGTGTCGATCCACCACGTCGGGTAGTTGGTGGCGGCCGACGGATCCGCCTGCATGTCTGCGACCAGCGCCTGTTGCTCGCGCAGGAAGCGGCGCAGCACGCCGTTGATCATGCCCTTGCCGTGCGACAGCTTCGGATCAGCCGAGGCCGCCGTGACGGCCTGGTCCACGACGGTGAACGGCGCGTACGGCAGCGGCTCGTCCAGCAATTGTGCGAGCGCTACGCGCAGCAGATTGGCGGCGCCTTCGGCGGGCGGGCGCGGGATCAGCGTGCGGATCAGCCAGTCGGTGCTGCCCAGCCAGCGCGTGGCGCGGTAGGCGAGATCCTGCACGGCGCCGCGCACCGGTGCGGGTTGGCTCTGGCAGACGGCATCGATGGCCTGCGGCAATGCCGTGCCCTGCCGCAGCTTGCCCAGGGCGGCGGCGGCAAGCGACAAGGCGTGGGCGAGGGAATCGGGCGGCAGGCGCATCGGGCGGCAGGAAATCGGGCGGACAAAATGCAACGAGCCCGCGATGGGCGGGCTCGTGCGGACTGCGGAAGTATAAAGGAAGCGCCCCGTCGGGCTGCCGCTTTTACGCCGGATATTGCCCCGTCTGCGCCATCTGCATCAGCCGTGCGATGCGCTCTTCCGTGGCCGGGTGCGTGCTGAACAGGTTGGCCAGGCCGCCGCCATGCAGCGGGTTCATGATCATCATTTGCGCGGTGGCCGGGTGGGCTTCGGCGGCGGCAAACGGAATGCCGGCCGCATAGCGATGGATCTTGTCCAGCGCTGAGGCGAGCGCCTGCGGGTCGCCGCTGATGGTCGCGCCGCCGCGGTCGGCTTCGAACTCGCGTGCGCGGGAAATCGCCATCTGGATGAGCGACGCCGCCAGCGGCGCGAGGATCGCCACCGCAATCCCGGCGATCGGGTTGGCGGGGCGGCCTTCGCTGTCGCGACCGCCGAAGAACACGGCAAAGTTCGCCAGCGCCGAGATCGCGCCGGCCATGGTCGCCGAGATGGTCGAGATCAGGATGTCGCGGTGCTGCACGTGGGCCAGCTCGTGCGCCATCACGCCGCGCAGTTCGCGTTCCGACAGGATATTGAGGATGCCGGTCGTGGCGGCCACGGCGGCATGCTCTGGGTCGCGGCCGGTAGCGAAGGCGTTCGGCTGTGCTTCGTCGATGAGATAGACGCGCGGCATCGGCAGGCCGGCGCGGCCGGCCAACTCCTGCACCATCCGATAAAACTGCGGCGCGCTGGTCTCGTTGACTTCCTGCGCGTTGTACATGCGCAGGACCATCTTGTCGGAGAACCAGTACGAGAAGAAATTCATGCCCAGCGCGAACAGCAGCGCCAGCATCATCCCGCTGCGTCCGCCGATCATGCCGCCGATGACGATGAACAGCGCGGTGATCGCTGCCATCAACATGAAGGTCTTGATCCAGTTGAACATAGGGGCGTGGCTCCTGTGGGTGTTGGGGGTTGTGAAGTCGTTAGATCGCGATAATCGCTGAAAATTCAAGGGTTTGCGCCGCACTTGCGCGATATTTCGCCGCAGATGACGCTTGACGCATCAACGGGTGGTGAACGCCAGCCGCGCGCCCAGGCCGATAAACGCCGTGCCCACGACGCGATCGAGCCACCGCTTGATGCCGGGCTTGCCTGCCACCCGGCGCGTGACGCTGGCGGCCACCCACGCCACCAAGCTGTTCCAGATCGTCGACATGACGATGAACACCGCCCCCAATGCCAGGAAGGCCAGCGCCTTGTGGGCGGCGTGCGGATCGACGAACTGCGGGAAGAACGACAGGAAGAACAGCACGACCTTCGGGTTCAGCACATTGGTGAGAAAACCCTGCATGAACAGCGACTTGAGCGGACGCGGGCGCCGGGCGGCGGGCGTTTCCGTTTTTTCGGCCGGGGCGTCGTCGCGTTCAGGCGGCGCCAGCAGCATGCGGCCGCCAAGATAAATCAAGTACGCCGCGCCGACCACCTTGATGACCGTGAACGCCACGGTGGACGCCGCGAGCAGCGCCGTCAGCCCGAACGCGACCGCCAGCACGTGCACGCAGCAGCCCGCCGACACCCCCAGCGACGACAGCAGCCCCGCCGCGCGTCCTTGCGAGACGCTGCGCCCGACGATATAGGCCGTGTCGGGCCCTGGCGTCACATTCAGCAGAAACACGGCCAGCATGAAGAGCGGCAGATTGACGATGCCCAGCGCGGTCATGGCGAAATCCTCTTCTATATAGATGGCGTGGTCAGCTGCGCGAGGCGAAGCGCTGGCCGGGCTGGATCGCCAGGCCTTGCAGGAATTCCCGCGCAGGCAGGCGTTTTCCGCCTGGCTTCTGCAACTGCGTCACACGCAGCGCGCCGGCGCCGCACGCGATGGTGACGCCCTCGGCGTTGGCGGCGAGTACCGTGCCGGGTTCTACGTCAGC
This sequence comes from Ralstonia sp. 1138, assembly GCF_040544795.1. Lineage (NCBI taxonomy): Bacteria > Pseudomonadati > Pseudomonadota > Betaproteobacteria > Burkholderiales > Burkholderiaceae > Ralstonia > Ralstonia sp. 1138. Next base: position 423,370 of record NZ_JBEPKQ010000002.1, read on the forward strand.
CGGGCGATCGGCCAGCGCCTCCGCTTGCCAGAATTTGATCGCTACGCCATCCAGCGCAGCCGATGCGCCGGGAAACGGGTTGAACGCATGCACCTGGCGCAGCAACGCGGCGGCGTGGCGCGACCAGTCGAGCGCGGCTTCGTCCTTGGCGATCTTCTCGGCATACGTGATGCCTTCGGCCGGCTGCGGCGTGGCGTCGAGCTTGCCGTCCTGCGCCAGCTTGGCGAGTGCCTCCACGACCATGCGTCCGCCGAGCGCGGCCAGCGTGTCGTGCAGCGTGCCGGTCGTGTCGGTCAGGCCGATGGGCACGCGTTCCATGGCGATCATGTCGCCGGTATCCAGGCCCGCATCCATCTGCATGAGCGTGATGCCCGATTCGGCATCGCCCGCTTCGATTGCACGGTGGATGGGCGCGGCGCCACGCCAGCGCGGCAGCAGCGACGCGTGGATGTTGATGCAGCCAAAGCGCGGCAGATCGAGCACTTCCTGCGGCAGGATCAGGCCATAGGCCGCGACGACCATCACGTCGGGGCGTTGGGCGGCCAGGGCGTCGATGGCTTCGGCGGCTTCCTGCGGATATTTGCCCGTGCGGCGGAGCGACGGCGGCTGCAGGATCGGCGCGAACCCATGCGTGACGGCGTACTGCTTAACGGGGCTCGCCTGCAATTGCATGCCGCGCCCTGCCGGGCGATCCGGCTGACTCAGCACGGCAACGACGGGAAAGCCGGCCTGGTGGATGGCCGCCAGGGCAATCTGCGCAAATTCAGGCGTGCCGGCAAACGCTACGCGGAGGGTGGACGTCATGGATGGAAAACCGAAAACGAGGGGAAGCGCGCTACACGACAGCGTAGCGCATTGGGCTTAGCGACGACCGCGATGCGGCGTGTCGGTCAGCGGCACGATGGGCTCGGGCGACGGCAGCGCCTCGGGCGCGCCATTGCTGCGCCGCTGGAACAGCGAGAAGGTTTCGTTGGTGTCGCCCGGACGGCTGCCGCGCCAGACCATTTCCCAGTTGTTGCCGTGCGGGCGGCGTCGGGCGTGTTCCGGGCGTTTTTCGAGCACCAGTATCAGGTCGCAGGTGCGCGCGGTCGGGTTGGGGCGGTGATCGTCGCCGGCACCGCTGTGGCCGAGCAGCCATTTGACGGGGCGCACGCCGGTTTCGTAGTGCATCAGCGCGCGTTCGCTTTCGCCCATGCCGCGCGTGGCCACACAGATCTGCGCCGATTCGAGCACCGGCTTGATCGCCTGGAACAGCGGGCGGTAGCTGCGGGCGTCGTCCACCCAGGGCATCAGCAGCGTGCCCAGCAGGCCCCACACCATGCCCAGACCGGCTGCCCATGCGACCACGCCCGAACGCGCCGGCCGCAGCCACACGCAGGCAGCCCACAGCGCCGTAATCGCCCCCGCCGCCAAGACGGCGAACGGGTGGATCAGCATGTCATACGGCAACGGCAGCACGCGGCCCAGCATCTTGGCGAGCCACCCCGGCAGCAATTGCCCGCCGCTGGTCACGAGTGCGCCCCACACGGCCCACACCACCAGACCCAGCACGCCAAACAACGCCACCGCCGCGCCCCATGCGCGCGCCCGCCACGCTGGCGCGATCAGCAGCAGCATCGGCGCGCCGAGCAGGGCCAGCGCCGGTTGCAGCGGCATCAGGTAGACATCGCGCAGCACCGCCGAGCGCAGGACCACGGCAATCGTCGCCAACACGAACAGCGCGACGACCAGGTGCCCCTGATACGGCAACAGCCACGCCGTACGCGCGCCATGCCCGCGCTGCCGCATGAGCTTGTACAGCGACACGCCCAGCACGGCCACCGCCGGCCACACAGCCGGCGTGCCGGTCAGGAAGATGGAACGGATGGTCGTCGTCAGCGCGCCTTTCTCGCCGCCCAGATGCGAGAAGCCGAAGAAGCGGCCCAGGTTGTTGACCCAGAACCATTCGATGAACAGGTCCGGCGATTCGTGCCAGAAGACGGCCGGCCAGATCGCCAGCCATGGCAGCGCCACCAGCAGCGAGAGGCCATAGAAGCGCCATGCCTGCCGGTTCCGGAAATCGGGCAACAGGGCGATCGCCGCCAGCAGGGTGATCGCGAACAGCCCCGGCACCAGCACGCCCTTGCCCAGGAAGGCCACGCCGATGCCCGTGCCGAACCACAGTGCGGGGCGCAGGACGTCGACGCCCTTTGCACCGCCAGCTTCGCTCTCTTTGACGAAGCGCACCAGGCCATACAGGGCGATCGCGGTGCCGGCGAGTTGCGGGACATCGGCAATGAACTTGTGGACGTGCTCGACCAGTCCGACGCAGCCGGCAAACAGCAGCAGCGCGCCCAGCGCATAGTCGCGCAATGCAGCGCCGCCGGCGTCCAGGCCGGCTTCACGGCGTGCGGCCAACGTCAGCCCAGGGCGCCCGCGAGCCAGGTCTGCCCCCACACGCAAGCGCCAGTCGCGCGCTTCGCTGCGCAGCAGGCGCGCCGTGCGCCAGACGGCCCAGCACGTCAGCGCCATCCAGAACAGCACCGCCACGCGTACGGCTTCGTGCGGCGGCATGTCGGGCAGCGCGAGCGCGGCGAGCGCGCCCGTCCAGTACATCAGCGGGGGTTTTTCGACGAACGGTTCGAAGGCGACGTTGGGAACGACCCAGTCGCCGCGCTCGATGATGTTGATGACGATGCCGAAGGAATACGGCTCGTCCGCCTTCCATGGCGCGCGCCAGAACGTGCCCGCCACAAAATACGCGCACAGCATCAGCACGACGACGGCACGCCAGTGCCGCACGAGCAGCGCCGACAGGCGGCGCGGGCTTACGTTGGTGCCTGCGTCATCGGGAGCGATCGGCATCAGCGGGATGGGGCGAGGGCGCGCGTCGGCGTCGGCAGGCATGGGAACGCGTTCAACGCTGGAGCGCCGCGTCGCGTTGATGCTTCTTGAGTTTGGAACGGATGCGCGTCTGCTTGAGCGGCGAGAGGTATTCGACGAAGACCTTGCCCATCAGGTGATCCATCTCGTGCTGGATGCACACCGCCAGCAGGTCGTCGGCCTCCAGCTCGAAGGTTTCGCCCTTCTCGTTCAGTGCACGCACGCGCACGCGGGCCGGGCGATCGACCTTGTCATAGATATCAGGCACCGACAGGCAGCCTTCGTCCCACACCTTGTGCTCATCACTGGCCCAGATGATTTCCGGGTTGATGAACACGCGCAGCTCGTCGCGCGATTCCGACACGTCGATGGTGATCACGCGCTCGTGCACGTCGACCTGCGTGGCGGCCAGGCCGACGCCCGGCGCCTCGTACATGGTCTCGGCCATGTCGGCCACCAGTTTGCGGATGCGGTCATCCACCACGGCGACCGGTTTGGCGACCTTGTGCAGCCGCGGATCAGGGTATTGCAGGATATTCAGTAGGGCCATGATGCTTGGCAACAACGGTTGCAGAAGGCCACGCTAACGAGGGGTTGCCTTCAATTGCGATCGCTTGGAATGTCATGCAGAATCGGGGGCGCTATCCGCCACATGGCTTAGGAAAAAGCCTGACGAATGTTGGATGCCATACCCCTCTTGCTGCAGCGCAGAACTGCGTACAGCTGCGGCGGTGAGGCGTCGAACAGGCCCGCGGACCACTCGCCGATTCTTCATAGAATAATGCGCCATCGTAACACACCGATGCACTCCCAGCCCGCCATGCAAACTGCCACGAAAGCGCGCCAGTCTTACGTTTGCGCCCTGTCGGCGGTTGCCGCGGCAGCGCTTTTCTGCATGGGCGCCGCCCACGCTGCCGAGCGCACTGTGACGCCGGCACAACAGGCGCAGGCCGCGACGGCTGCCCAAGCGGGCATCCCCGAATCCGAACTGTCCCCCACCGCGCCTGCGCAGTACACCGTGCGCCGTGGAGACACGCTCTGGGCGATCTCCGGCAAGTACCTCAAGCGGCCCTATCGCTGGCCCGAACTCTGGGGCATGAACCGCGAGCAGATCCGCAACCCGCATCTGATCTATCCGGGCCAGATCCTGTATCTGCATCACGCCAATGGCCGCGCGTGGCTGTCGAGTTCGCCGGCGTCGGCGGATGGCAGCACGGTGCGCCTGTCGCCGCATACCCGCGTGTCGGGCCAAGACGGCGACGCCATCTCCAGCATTCCGGCCGCCGCCATCGAGCCGTTCCTGACCCAGCCGATCGTCGTGGATGAAGAAACGCTGGCCACGCCGGCGCGCATCTTCTCGCTGCCCGAAGGCCGCGTGTATCTGGGCAAGGGCGAAAACGCCTACGCTCGCGGGCTGCCGGAAGGCGAAGGCGGCCAGGCTGGCACCGAATGGCAGGCGTATCGCCCCGTCCGTCCGCTCAGGGATCCGATAACCGGCAACGTGCTCGGCTACGAAGCGGACTTCCTCGGCACGCTGCGCGTGGTGCGTGCGGCGACCGGCCCGCAGGCGGTCACCAAGATGGAAGTGCTGTCGTCCAAGGAAGAAATGGGCGTCGGCTCGCAACTGATGCCACTGCCGCCACGCGTGCCGGTGCGTTATACGCCGCATGCGCCGGAAGGCGACGTGCACGGCGCGGTCGCCAAGGTGACTGGCGGCGTGCGTTTTGGCGGCACCGACCAGGTGGTTGTGCTCAACATCGGCAGCCAGCAGGGGTTGGAGCCGGGCCACGTGCTGTCGCTGGCGCGCGCTGGTGCGCTCGTGAAAGACGCCACCGCGGGCAACGAGGCCGTGCAACTGCCGGAAGAACGCTACGGCCTGGCCTTCGTGTTCCGCGTGTTCCCGCATGTCGCCTATGCACTGGTGACGGACGCCTCCAACACCGTGGAAGTGGGCGACAGCGTCAGCAACCCGATGTCGCCGCAACCCTGAACTACGCGCTACCGCAGTCCCTGATTTGACCGATGCATCCCAGGTCGCGGCGCCCGCCGCGGCCGACTCCACGGCTTCCCTCTCCTGCACGCGCGACCCGGCTGAACTGGCCGCGTGGCTGCGTCTGACTGAAACCCCCGGCGTCGGGCCCGTTGCCGCGCGGCAGTTGCTGGCGGCCTTCGGGTTGCCGCAAGACATCTTCGCTCAGCCATATGCCGCGCTCGCCAAAGTGCTTCCCGAGCGCCAGGCGCGGGCGGTGCTCGCCGAGCCCGACGACACGCTGTCAGCGCTGATCGAGCGCACCGTCGCCTGGGTGAACGAGCCGGGCAACGCCATCTTCACGCTGGCCGATCGCGGCTACCCGCCCCGCCTGCTCGAACTGCCGGACCCGCCGACCCTGCTGTACACCAAGGGCGACGCCTCCCTGCTGCGCGCGGCCGCGGTGGGCGTGGTGGGCGCGCGCAGCGCCACGGCCGCCGGCATTGAGAACGCCCGGGCGTTTTCCCAGGCGCTGTCGGCGGCGAGCGTGACGATCGTGTCGGGCCTGGCGCTGGGCATCGATGCGGCCGCGCATGAGGGCGCGCTGGCCGGTCCGGGAAGCACCATCGCAGTCGTGGGGACGGGGCTCGATATTGTTTACCCCGCCCGCAACCGGGCGCTGGCGCATCGCATTGCCGAGGCTGGCGTGATCATCTCCGAATACCCGCTCGGCATGGGCGCACGGGCCGAGAACTTCCCGCGCCGCAATCGACTGATCTCCGGCTTGGCGCGCGGGCTGCTGGTGGTGGAAGCGGCGGCCCAGTCCGGCTCGCTGATTACGGCGCGGCTGGCCGCCGAGCAGGGGCGCGATGTGTTTGCGATCCCCGGGTCGATCCATTCGCCGCTCGCCAAGGGCTGCCATCTGTTGATCAAGCAAGGCGCCAAGCTGGTGGAAACCGCCGCCGATATCCTCGACGAACTCGGCTGGGGGCGTGCTGCAACGCCGGCCAAACGTGCGACGCGCACGGCCGCGGTCCAGGCACCCGAGGCTGCGTCGGCCCCAGCCCGCGCGGCGCCGAGTGCGGCTGAAACGACGTTGCTCGACGCGCTTGGGTTTGACCCCGTCGATCTGGATACCTTGTGCGAGCGCACCGGCCAGGCAGCGGCTGCGCTGTCCGCGCAGCTTCTGGCGCTGGAGCTGGATGGCCGCGTCGAGCGTCAGCCCGGCGGGCGCTTCCTGCGGCTTCCGTGAAAGCGTGCCTACAATAGGCGCGACCCCCTCGCCACTCTGCTGATCGTTCAGCCCCGTTTTTCATGCCACTGCTCTCGCCCGACACCGACGCCGCTGCGCTGCACGCGGGCATCCGCTCCGGGCAACTGCTGGTCGCGTGCCTGTGCGCGGAGTGGTGTGGCACGTGCCGCAGCTATCGGACGACCTTCACTGAACTGGCGCAGCGGCATCCGGAGTGCTGCTTCGTCTGGGTCGATGTGGAAGACCATGCCGACGCGCTGGGCGATTTCGACGTGGAGAACTTTCCGACCCTGCTGGTGCAGCGAGGGAGCGATGTGTTGTTTTTCGGCCCGGTCTTGCCCCACGCGGGTGTTGTTGAGGGATTGCTTTCGCGTGATCTGAGCACGGCTTCGGCGGTGGCTTCGGCCCCTGACTTGCGAGGCTGGCTGCTGGAATCGGCGTGATTGCAGGCCTTGACAACGCCAAGCGCCGCATGCGCCACTCTATTGCGCCTGAAAAGGAACCGCGCTTATGATTGGCGGCCAAATTTGGGCCGGCCGAACATTGAGGACGCCCAAAGGGGCGCGCTGACAAGCGTCGCCGGCACTTGAAGTCGGCAGGCGTTGCCATAAGACTCTAAAAAAACACGCGAACGGTCGTTATAGAAAAGCGACTTCTTCTTTACCCGATTACTTGCGATCGCCAGGATCCGCTCACATGTCCAAGGCTCTCATCATTGCCGAAAAACCGTCGGTCGCCGCTGATATCGCGCGCGCGCTGGGTGGCTTCACCAAGCACGACGAGTACTTTGAGAGCGACGACTACGTCCTCTCGTCGGCGGTTGGCCACCTGGTCGAGATTGCCGCGCCGGATGAATACGAAGTCAAACGCGGCAAATGGAGCTTCGCGCATCTGCCCGTGATCCCGCCGCACTTTGACCTGCGCCCGATCGCCAAGTCGGAATCACGCCTGAAGGTGCTGACACGCCTGATCAAGCGCAAGGACGTCACCAGCCTGATCAACGCATGTGACGCGGGGCGCGAAGGTGAATTGATCTTCCGCCTGATCGCGCAACACGCAAACACCAAGTTGCCGGTGAAGCGTCTGTGGTTGCAGTCGATGACGCCGCAGTCGATTCGCGACGGCTTTGCCAAGCTGCGCAGCGACGAAGAGATGATCCCGCTGGCCGATGCTGCCCGCTGCCGTTCCGAGGCCGACTGGCTGGTCGGTATCAACGGCACGCGCGCCATGACCGCGTTCAACAGCAAGGGCGGCGGCTTCTTCCTGACTACCGTGGGCCGCGTGCAAACGCCCACGCTGTCGATCGTGGTGGAGCGCGAAGAGAAGATCAAACGCTTTGTCCCGCGCGATTACTGGGAAGTGCGCGCCGAGTTCATCGCCGCGGCCGGCCTGTACGAAGGCCGCTGGTTTGACCCGAAGTTCAAGAAGAACGAGTTCGATCCAGAGCAGCGCGATTCGCGTCTGTGGAGCGAGGCCGAGGCCAAGAGCATCGTGGCTGCGTGCCGCGACAAGCCGGGTTCCGTGACGGAAGAATCGAAGCCGTCGACGCAGATGTCGCCGGCCCTGTTCGACCTGACCAGCCTGCAGCGCGAGGCCAATGGCCGCTTCGGCTTCTCGGCCAAGAACACGCTGGGCCTGGCGCAGGCGCTGTATGAAAAGCACAAGGTGCTGACCTACCCGCGTACCGATTCGCGCGCGCTGCCCGAAGACTACATGGGCACGGTCAAGCAGACGCTGGACATGCTGGGCGAAAGCTCGCCCAACTACCTGACGCATGCGAAGAAGATCCTGGCCAACCAGTGGGTCAAGCCGAACAAGCGGATCTTCGACAACAGCAAGATCAGCGATCACTTCGCCATCATCCCCACGCTGCAGGCACCGAAGAACCTCTCGGAGCCCGAGCAGAAACTGTACGACCTGGTGGTGCGCCGCTTCCTGGCAGTGTTCTTCCCGGCCGCCGAATACCAGGTCACCACGCGGATTACCGAGGTGGCCGGGCATCACTTCAAGACCGAAGGCAAGGTGCTGGTGAATCCGGGCTGGCTGGTCGTGTACGGCCGCGAGGCGCAGGGCGAAGACGCCAACCTCGTGCCGGTCGCCAAGGATGAGAAGGTCAAGACGGACAAGGTCGAGCCGGTCGGCCTGACCACCAAGCCGCCCGCACGCTACAACGAAGCGACGCTGCTGTCGGCCATGGAAGGTGCCGGCAAGCTCGTCGACGACGACGCGCTGCGCGAAGCCATGGCCGGCAAGGGCCTGGGCACGCCAGCGACGCGCGCGGCCATCATCGAAGGTCTGCTGACGGAAAAGTACCTCGTACGCGAGGGCCGCGAGCTGATTCCGACGGCCAAGGCCTTCCAGCTGATGACGCTGCTGCGCGGCCTGGGCGTGGAAGAACTGACGCAGGCCGAGTTGACCGGCGGTTGGGAGCACAAGCTTTCGCTGATCGAACGCGGTCAGCTGGAGCGCGACGAATTCATGCGCGAGATCGCGCAGATGACGCAGCAGATCGTCAAGCGCGCCAAGGAATACGACAGCGACACCATCCCCGGCGACTACGCGACGCTCTCCACGCCATGCCCGCAGTGCGGCCACGTGGTCAAGGAAAACTACCGCCGCTTCGCCTGCAGCCACTGCGATTTCTCGATCAGCAAGATCCCGGGTGGCCGCCAGTTCGAGCTGGACGAGGTGGAAGAGCTGCTGACCAACAAGACCATCGGCCCGCTGCAGGGCTTCCGCAGCAAGATGGGCCGGCCGTTTGCCGCCATCCTCAAGCTGGCGCAGGAAGACGGTCACTGGAAGATGGAGTTCGACTTCGGCCAGAACGACGAAGACGATGGCGAGCCGGTCGATTTCTCCGGCCAGGAAAGCGTCGGCCACTGCCCGAAGTGCAACGGCAACGTCTACGAGCACGGCCTGAAGTACGTGTGCGAGAACGCCGTGGCGCAGCCCAAGACCTGCGACTTCACCACCGGCAAGATCATCTTGCAGCAGGAGATCAGCCGCGAGCAGTTGGCCAAGCTGCTGACCGAAGGCAAGACCGACCTGCTGACCGGCTTCAAGTCGGCGCGCACAGGGCGCAACTTCAAGGCGTTCCTCGTCAAGCAGCCGGACGGCAAGATCGGCTTCGAATTCGAGCCACGTGGCGAAGGCAAGGGCAAGCCCGGTGCCAAGACTGCGGCGAAGAAGACGACGGCCGCCGCCAAGACGCCCGCTGCCAAGAAGGCGCCCGCCAAGACCGCAAGCAAGACGGCCGCAAAGAAGGCCCCGGCGCGCAAGAAAGCCGCTGAAGCCGAGGCCGATGAGGAAAGCACCAGCGAAACCTGATTGCGGTTTCGCAGGCATCAATGCAAACGGGAGGACACTGTCCTCCCGTTTTGTTTTGGCGATGCGGCTCCGCTTATGCGGCTTCGCTGAGGCCGCGCCCAGCACGCGCCTCGCTGTGCTTGACCTCCATCGCCTGGGCCAGCATGTAGTCGATGAACGTCCGGACCTTCGTCGGCAGGAACTTGCGGCTTGGGTACACCAGCGACAGCGACCGGTGCGGCAGCTTGTATTGCGGCAGCACGCGCACCAGTCGTCCGGATTCCAGATCCGGCCGGGCCATGTACGACGACAGAATCGCGATGCCCATGTCGGCGAGCACCGCGCGGTGCATCAGTTCGGCATTGCTTGTGACGAGCGAAGGCTGCACCGGCACCGAGATCGACTGGCCGTCGGGCGTGCTCATCTCCCATTCGTGACGCAGTTGCGGGTGCCACATGGCGATGACGCGGTGCTCGGCAATATCTTCGGCGCGCTGCGGCGTGGAATGCTGGCGGAGGTAGGCCGGCGTTGCGGCCATGACCATCTCCGCAGAAATCATCCGGCGTGCGACGAGGTGCGAGCCGAGGCCGAGTTCCGAAACCATGATGCCGACGTCGCGGCCATCCTCGACGATGTCGATCGGGCGATCGGACAGCGCCACGTCAAACGTCACCTCCGGGTAGAGCTGCTGGAAGCGCGCGAGCAGCATCGGCAGCACGTGCAGCCCGAACATGACGGGGGCGACGATGCGCAGGCCACCGACGAGCGCCTGGCTGCGCGAGGTGGCGAGCGATTCCGCCTCGTCAATGTCGAGCAGGATCTGCGCACACCGCTGCAGGTAGGTTTCGCCCACGTCGGTCAGCGACAGGCTGCGCGTGGTGCGGTTGAGCAGGCGCGTGCCGAGATGCGCCTCAAGGTCGGCCACGTAGCGCGTGACCACGGCATTGCTCATCGACAGATGCTGGGCTGCCCGGGCGAAGCTGCCAAGCTCCACCACCTTGGAAAACACCCGCATCGACTGCAAACGATCCATTCCAGCCTCTCACATAATTTGTTGTCAAAAATAGAACAAATCTGTCATGACAGCAAATATTTAATATTGTCACAAGCAATTCACTGCCTAGGGGCAATCCTGGAATGTGAGCGCACGCTCAGGTTAGGATGTCGACCGGGTTTGCGTTTGCGCTATTTCATTGCCGTGGCTGGGTATCCGACTTCTCACCGATTGACGCCGTAGCAGATTTGCGCCGAGACTCTATACCGAACGGTAGATTTTTGTGGGATTCGTCTTGCGCGACGTCATGTTCGGCTCAAATCGTGGGTGGAACAGGGTCTTGCGCAAATCGGTGCGGCGGTGGCCAGACGGCTTCGCCATACTCGAACGATGGATGCCGCGAACCCTGACCCGCATGAGCGCCCCGCAACGAGGGCTGCCATCACGGCCGATGTCTCGCTTTGCGAGGCCGCCGGCCGAGGAGACACCACATGACCATCCAGAACCGCGAACCGGTCAATTATCTGGCGGGCGAAATGCCGCTGCACCGGTATTGCGCCCACCATGCGCAGCAAACGCCCGAGCGCATCGCCCTGTTGTGGTACGGCCGCACGATCTGCTGGCGCGAGCTGGACCAAGCCTCGACGCGGCTGGCGGTGCAGTTCCGGCGGCTGGGCGTGACACGCGGCGATCGCGTTGCGCTGTTTCTGCACAACTGTCCGCAAGCCATCGTGGCGCATCTGGCCACGGCCAAGCTCGGCGGCATCGTCGTGCCGTGCGGGCCGCTGTCGCGTCAACACGAACTGCGCGACCAACTGGCCGATTCCGGCGCCAAGATTCTGGTGGCTGCGGCAGACCTGATGCCGATCGTCGAGGCCGCCCGGCCCGGCACGTCGGTCACGACCGTCATCACCACGCGCTATGCCGATCTGCAGCCCTCGCAGCCGGCGTGCCGCAAGGCACTGGCCGTGCCGCCCGAGCTGATTGCCGCCGATGCCTCGTCTGCGCCGCCGCTCAAGAACAAGCCGGGCGCCGCGCAGCTTGACCTGATGCAGTTGATGGCCGAACCCGTGGATGTGGCCGAGCGCGATGCCGTGGCCGCCATCCAGGTTGGCTTGGATGAAGTGGCGCTGATGGTCTACACCTCCGGCACCACCGGCCGCCCGAAGGGGGCCATGCTGACGCACCGCAACGCGCTGTACAAAACGGCTGTCACGGTGCAGGTCGGTGGCATCCAGGCGGCCGACGTGCTGCTCGCCGTGGCGCCGCTGTCGCATATTGCCGGCATGCTGATGGGCATGAACGTGATGCTGTATTCCGGCGCGCCCACCATCCTGCTCTATCGTTTCGATCCGCTGGCCGTGCTGCAGGCCATCGACCGCTACCGCGTCACGTGGTGGTACAGCATGACGCCGATGAACCTGGCGGTGATGGCCCATCCGGATGCCGCGCAATACCGCACGGAATCGCTCGTGACCAACCCATGCACCAGCTTTGGCGTGACGTTGACGGAGGCGATCGCCGAGCAGTGGCGCGCCTTTGCCGGCCCGCAGTGCCGAACCTACGAAGCTGCATACGGCCTGTCGGAAACGCATACCTGTGACGCCATCACGCCGGCCGATGCCCCGCGCTGGGGATGGCACGGCAAGATCGTCCCGCAGACAGAGGTACGCATCGTCGACCCGCACACCGGCGCAGAATTGCCGCCCGGCCAGGCGGGCGAGATCACCATCCGCAGCCCCGGCGTGTTCCGCGGCTACTGGCAGCGCGACGAGGCCACGCGCGCCGTCCTGCACAACGGTTTCCTGCGCACCGGCGACATCGGCCAGGTCTCGCCCGACGGCTACCTTCAGTGGCAGGGTCGCATCAAGGAGATGATCAAGGTGTCGGGCTACAGCGTGTTTCCGGAGGAAGTCGAGGCGCTGCTGTCGCGTCACCCGGGGATCCGCCAAGTGGCCGTGACGCCCATTCCCGATCCCGACAAGGGCGAAGTCGTCTGCGCGCACGTGGTGCCCATGAACGGCGTGACGCTCTCGGAAGCCGAGCTGATTGCCTGGTCGCGCGACAACATGGCACCGTACAAGGTGCCGCGGCGCGTGAAGTTCCACGATGCGCTGCCCGCCACCGCGACGGGCAAGGTGCTGCGAAGGTTGCTGCGCGAAGAGGCCATCGCCGCCTGAAAACGAAACGGCCGCCAGAATTTGGCGGCCGTTTCGTTTGTCAGGTGTCAGGTCTGCACGAAGCGTTTCTGTCGGGCGATGCTCATCAGGATGCCGATGCCCATGCCCAGCGTGACAAGCGCCGTGCCTCCGTAACTGATGAGTGGCAGCGGCACGCCCACCACAGGCAGGATGCCGCTCACCATGCCCATGTTGACGAAGGCGTAGGTGAAGAAGATCAGCGTGATCGACCCTGCCAGCAGGCGCCCGAACAGTGTGCCTGCGTTGGCGGCAATGAAGAGCCCGCGCAGGATCAGCAGCAGATACAGGAACAGCAGCACGCCGTTGCCCACCAGCCCGAATTCCTCCGAATACACCGCGAAGATGAAGTCGGTGTGTTTTTCGGGGATGAACTCCAGGTGGGTCTGCGTGCCTTTCAGCCATCCCTTGCCCGTCACGCCGCCGGAGCCGATGGCAATGATCGACTGGATGGTGTGGAAGCCCTTTCCGAGCGGGTCGGTGGTCGGATCGAGCAGCGTACAGACGCGGTGCTGCTGGTAGTCGTGCAGGATCGGCCAGTTCACGCCCGGTGCGCAGATGCGCGACTCGAACGACACCACCAGCGTGATCGCGGTCACAGCAACCACCAGCACCGGCACGATCAGCCGCCAAGACAGTCCGGCGAAGTAGATCACGTAGATGCCGGCCGCGAGGACCAGCAGCGCGGTGCCCAGGTCCGGCTGCTTGGCGATGAGCCCGACGGGAATCAGCAGCAGCAAGGCGGCCGCCAGATAGTCATACCAGTGGATCACGCCCTCGCGCTTCTGGAAGTACCACGCCAGCATCAGCGGCATGGCGATCTTCATGATCTCGGAGGGCTGGACCACCACGCCGATATTGAGCCACCGCCGCGCGCCCTTGCGGATGAGCCCGAACGCCGCCACGCCAATCAATAACGCCACGCCGACGGTGTAGAGCGGCACCGCGAAGCGCATCAGCGTCTGCTGCGGCAGGTTGGCGATGATCCACATCAGCACGAACGACAGCAGGATGTTGCGGACTTGGTCTTCCACCCGACCCGGCATGTCGATGGCAGCTGAGTACAGCGCGATCAATCCGGTGCCGAGCAGCAGGAAGACGATCAGGGCCAGCGGGCCATCGAAGCCCGTGAAGAGCGACTTGATGACGTTGAATATGCGGCGCTTGTCCAGTTTGTCCATGGCGAAATCCTCAAGCGCAAATATCAGGGCGCGGCCGGCTTGGAGGCCGGTTTCTGCGCGGGCTTCGGTGCCGGCTTGTTGCCGGGCTTGGCGTCCTTCGCCCCCTTGGGGGCGGTGGCCGGCGCCGAAGCCGGTGCGGCAGCGTTGCCTCGTCCGCGCGGCGGCAGTTCTGGCGCCGGTTGCGCATGCGACAGCGCCTGCAGCACCTGGGCGTCGAGCGTGGCCGGGGCGACGGCCTCGGCGCTGGTGCCGGCCTCGCGCAGGGCCGGTGCTACGAGGTCCGGCGACAGCGGCGGCGCACTGCGCGTGCCGCCTGCCGCCACGGACGACGCAGCCGGCGCCGAAGCGGCGGTCGCAGCACCGGCGGCGGAAGCGGCCACGCCCGAAGCGGCAGCGACCCCGGATGCCGGCTCAACCGCCACCGGCGGTGCAGCCGTTGCGCTGGCGATGGTGGCCGTCTTGCCGGTCGAGAACACGCTCGGCGTATCCACCGGCGGTTGCTGCTGCGGTTTCGGCGCGGTGGCAGCCAGCTCGGCGGGCCACTTGCCGGTCAGGTAATAGTCCATCACCGCGCGTGCGATCGGCGCGGCCGATGCAGCGCCGAAGCCCGCGTTTTCCACGATCAGCGCGAGTGCGATCTTCGGATGGTCCGCCGGCGCAAACGCTTCGAACAACGCGTGGTCGCGCTTGTTTTCGGGAATGGCGTGGTGGTTGTATTTTTCGTTCTTGCCCAGCGAATACACCTGCGCCGTGCCGGTCTTGCCCGCCGACACATACTGCGCACCGATGAACGCCTTGGCCGCCGTGCCGGCCTGGTTCACGCCCACCATGGCGCGCTTGATCACGTCGATGTTGGCCTGCTTGAGCGGAATCCGGTAGCTCTCCGTCGGCACCGTCAGCGAGCGCGACTTGGACAGCGAATCTTCAACGGCCTTCACCAGGTGGGGCTTCATCACCACGCCGTTGTTGGCCAGCGTCGATATCGCGTGCGCGAGCTGCAGGATGGTGAAGTTGTTGTAGCCCTGGCCGATGCCCAGCGAGATGGTTTCGCCGTCGTACCACTTCTGCTGCTCGGGGCGCTTGTAGGCTTTGCGCTTCCACTCGGTGGACGGCAGGATGCCCGTGCGCTCGCCCTCGATGTCGATGCCCGTGACCTGCCCGAAGCCGAACGGCTTCATGAAATCGTGGATGGCATTGACGCCCATGTCGTTGGCGAGCCGGTAGTAATACGTGTCGCACGACGCCACGATGGAGCGGTACATGTCGACCCAGCCGTGCCCGCCCGGTACGTCATCTCGGAAGGTGTGGTTGCCCAGCGTGAACGAGCCCGGGTCGGCCATGCCCCACTGCGGCGTGCGCTTGCCCAGCTCCAGCGCGCCCAGCGCCATGAACGGCTTGTACGTCGAGCCGGGCGGATACGTGCCGCGCAGCGGGCGGTTCAGCAGCGGCTTGTCCGGCGAGTTGTTCAGCTCGTTCCAGGTCGCGCTGTCGATCCCTTCAATGAACAGGTTCGGATCGAACGTCGGCTTGGAGACGAAGGCGAGGATGTCGCCCGTCTCCGGCTCGATCGCCACGAGGGCGCCGCGCCGGTTGCCGAAGAGTTGCTCAGCCAGCCGCTGCAGGTTGATGTCGAGCGACAGGATCAGGTTGTTGCCCGGCGTTGCCTGCGAGGTCGACAGCGTGCGGATCGGCCGTCCACCCGCGCTCACCTCCACCTCTTCATAACCCGTCAGGCCGTGCAGTTCGGTTTCGTAGCTCTGCTCGATGCCGACCTTGCCGATGTATTCCGTGCCGCTGTAGTTGTTCGAATCCTTGCGCGGGTCGTACGCCACGCCGGGCTGGCTGTTGGCATCGCTCATGTTGTCGATGCGGTCCAGATCGCGCTCGGAGATGCGGCCGATGTAGCCGATCACGTGCGACGCCGAGTCGCCCAGCGGGTATTGGCGGAACAGCCGCGCATGCACGTCCACACCCGGAAAGCGGAAGCGCTGCGCCGAGAACCGCGCGACTTCCTGGTCCGTCAGCTGACTGCGGATCGGCAGGCTTTCGAAGCTGCGCGCATCTTCCATCAGGCGCTTGAAGCGGCGGCGGTCGCGCGGCTGGATATCGACCACCTGGGCAAGCTGATCGATCGTGTTGTCGAGCGTGTCCTGCAGCTTGGACGGCGTGATCTCCAGCGTATACGCCGAATAGTTGCGCGCCAGCACCACGCCGTTGCGGTCCATGATGATGCCGCGGTTGGGCTCGATCGGCGCGACCGAGATGCGGTTGTCTTCCGCCTTGGCCGAGTACTGCTCGTGCTTGACCTGCTGCAGCCAGAAGAAACGCGCCAGCAGCAGCCCGAAGCAGACCAGCACGAACAGGGCGGCCGCCGCCAGCCGCAGGCGGAAGCGCGACAGCTCCTGTTCGACGTTGCGGATTTCGGTCATGCCAGGTGAAGGCGAATAGCTGGGTGCATCAGGTCGGCCGCCTCAGATGGGCCGAGTTTCGTCGACGCTTTCCGGGCGACGCTGCGGCGCCAGCAGGAAGGCGTTGGCGAACGGCCAGAGGGCAGCTTCGATCAGCGGCGGCAGGATGACCTGCCAGTCCGGCAGGTGCGCGCCCATCAGCAGGCGGATGACGATCGGCACGGCGTGCGCCAGCACCAGCAGCGGCAGCACGTGCAGCGCCTGCGACAGCACCGAGAACCACAGCACGCGCCGGTGAATCGTGATCGCAAAATACGACAGCATCGTGTAGGCCATCGCGTGTTCGCCAAGCAGACGTGCTTCGTGCACGTCCATCAGGAGGCCCAGCAGGAAAGCCACCACCATGCCCACGCGGCGCGGCTGATGGATGTTCCAGAACACCAGCACCAGCGCCACCAGATCGGGAATCCACTGCATGTGGCCCCACGGCATCAGGTTGAACAGGAACGCCAGCACGAAGCTGAATGCGATGAAGCCAGGGTTGACCGGGCGCAGCAGGTATTGGGGCGAGTTCATGATCGATGGCCTCGCTTCAGCGTTTTTGCGCTGAATCGGTGTCCAGCGGATTGCCGTCGGCGTCGGTCGGGCGCGGCGGCGGGGCGTTTTCTTCGGCGACCGGCGCGGGTGCCGGCACATTGGCTTCGGCGGCGGCGCGTGCGGCGCGGTCCTTTTCTTCGCGGGCGTCGCGGGCAGCGTTCTTGCCCTTGGCTGCGGGCGGCGGCGACAGATCCGTCGGCGGCGGGAAGCCCGATTCGTACTTCACGATCAGCAGGTGCCGGTTGCTGCGGATGCCGGCCACCGGCTCGCAGATCACGCGCGAGAACGCGGTATCAGCCTTGCGCTCGATTTGCGAAATACGCGCCACCGGCAGGCCCGCCGGATAGACGCCGTCCAGCCCCGACGTGACCAGCAGGTCGCCCTGCTGCAAATCGGCCGAGGCAGCCATGAAGCGCAGGTCCAGCGCGCCCGGTCGCGCTCCGCCAAACGCCACGCTGCGCAGGCCGTTGCGCACGACCTCCACGGGGATCGCTTGGTCCTTGTCCGTCAGCAGCGTGACTTGCGATTCGAACAGCGACACGCGCGTCACCTGCCCGACCACGCCGCGGTCGTCGATGACGGGGTAGCCAGCGCGCACGCCGTCCTTCGAGCCGCGATCGATCACGATGCGCTGCGTATAAGGGTCACGTGCTTCGTAGAGGACTTCCGCCGTCACCGTGGGCACCGCCGCGTGCTGCTTCAGATTCAGCAGCGTGCGCAGATTGCGGTTCTCGGCTTCGAGCTGCGAGGCGCGCAGCGATTGCTGCGCCTGGGCAACGGCCGATTCGCGCAGGTTGCGGTTATCGACGGCCAGCCTGGTGGACGACTGCGTGTAATCGAGCGCGGCGCGTGCCGTATCGCGTGGAATCAGCACCAGGCGCTCGACCGGGTACAGGATGACCGACACGACTTGCCGAATCACGCCCAGCACGGACATGCGGGCATCGATCACCAGCAATGCAAGCGCAAGCGCGAGCAAGGCGACCAGCCGCGCGGTGGCGGACGGGCCCTGCTTGAAGAGGGGCGGCGGGGAGTAATCCATGACCCGGACGCTTCAAATGGGCACGGCAGACGCGTGACGGTCAACGTCAAGGTCAACGGCCTGCCGGCAACAGATTGGGTGTGGCGCTGGTGCGGTGCCGAAGCCCGGGGTGGGCGGAGCACGGCGCACCGGCGCGAGACGCATCTCAGCGGTCCGCGAAGGCGGCTGGCGTGACCAGAACGGCAGTCACGAAATCGGCCGCAACAGCGGAACGCGGATCGGCGTGGCGCATGGTCCCGTTATTCGTACGAGAAGATGCTGCCCAGCTTGTCCATGCGTTCGAGCGCCATGCCTGAGCCGCGCACCACGCAGGTCAGCGGGTCTTCGGCCACCAGCACCGGCAGGCCGGTTTCTTCGGCCAGCAGGCGGTCCAGGTCGCGCAGCAGTGCGCCGCCGCCCGTGAGCATCATGCCGCGCTCGGCAATGTCGGCGCCCAGTTCCGGCGGGGTTTGTTCCAGCGCGATCTTCACCGACGAGACGATCTGGTTCAGCGGGTCGGTCAGCGCTTCCAGGATTTCGTTGGACGACACCGTGAAGGCGCGCGGAATGCCTTCCGACAGGTTGCGGCCCTTCACTTCCATCTCGCGCACTTCCGAACCCGGGAAGGCCGAACCGATTTCCTTCTTGATCGCTTCGGCGGTCTGTTCGCCGATCAGCATGCCGTAGTTGCGGCGGATGTAGTTGACGATGGCCTCGTCGAACTTGTCGCCGCCCACGCGCACGCTGCCCTTGTAGACCATGCCGCCCAGCGAGATGATGCCCACCTCGGTGGTGCCGCCGCCAATGTCCACCACCATCGAGCCCGACGGCTCCGACACCGGCAGGCCGGCGCCAATGGCAGCCGCCATCGGCTCTTCAATCAGGTACACCTGCGATGCGCCGGCGCCCAGCGCCGATTCACGGATGGCGCGGCGCTCGACCTGGGTCGAACCGCACGGCACGCAGATGATGATGCGCGGGCTCGGGCGCAGCAGCTTGGTGTCGTGCACCATCTTGATGAACTGCTTGAGCATCTGCTCGGTGACGGTGAAGTCGGCGATCACGCCGTCTTTCATCGGGCGGATCGCCTCGATATTGCCCGGCACCTTGCCCAGCATCTGCTTGGCTTCCTTGCCGACCGCCTGGATGGTCTTCTTGGCGTTCGGGCCGCCTTCCTGGCGAATGGCCACCACCGACGGCTCGTCAAGGACGATGCCCTTGTCGCGGACGTAGATCAGGGTGTTGGCGGTGCCGAGGTCGATCGCGAGATCGTTGGAGAAATAGCTGCGCAAAAAGCCGAACATCGAATGAATCCTGTTTTTCGAGTCATGGGCGGCCCAGCAGCAGGATTGCGGCGCAACGGCTGCACCAACGCGCGGACGTCGCAAGGGCATGCCATGCGGTCCGATCCTGCTACTGCGCTCCCGGGAATGTCGCGGGCTCCGTGGTGGTCGACGGTGGGGTGCCGTGGCACTGGCCATCCTGCCGAGGCTGGGCCGCCCGGAGAGGGGGCCCCCAAGGAACCTTTGATTAAGTGTCGCCTGATGCTGACGGTGCGACTGCCGGGAGGTTCCCGGGGTACTTAATCAGAGGGTCCGTGACTGCACGAAGTCGCCTGCTGACTTAGAAATTTAGTCGGCAATCATACCTTATAATTCGAGCGTTTCGCGGGCGTTTGGCGCCAAAATTGCGGCAAATCGGCGCTGTCAGCGCCCAACCTGAGCGGTCTTTGCGCGCAGTAGCCGTCGCTTGCCGTACGTTGCCCGCCCGCCGCTGCACTCACTGACCCACTCCGATGGCACTCGAACTCTCCGACGTCAAACGCATCGCCCATCTCGCCCGTATCGAAGTCTCTGAAGGCGAGGCGGCCCAGACCCTCACCCAGCTCAACCAGTTTTTCTCGCTGGTCGAGCAGATGCAGGCCGTGGACACCACCGGCATCGAGCCGATGGCCCACCCGATCGAGCAGGTCCAGGCGCAAGCCCAGCGTCTGCGCGACGATGCCGTCACCGAGGCCGACCGCCGTGCGGACTACCAGCAATGCGCGCCGGCCACCGAAGCCGGCCTGTACCTTGTGCCCAAGGTGATCGAGTAACGCGCGGTAATCCGCGTAAACGGCGCGTCCGCGCTTGTCTTGAGCCCACTCCATTCGACGTCGCCGGCCGCTGCCGGCAGCCCATCCGAACGTATTCGATGACCGCATCCACGATCAAAGCCCTGTCCGCCCAACTCGCCGCCAAGGAGGTTTCGGCGGAGGAACTGGCTCGCCACTACCTGTCGCGCATCGAGGCCGGGGCGCACCTCAACGCCTTTACCCATGTCGACGCCGAGGCGACGCTTGCCCAGGCGCGGGCCGCCGACGCCCGTATCGCGGCCGGCAACGCGGCGCCGCTGACCGGCGTGCCGATCGCGCACAAGGACGTGTTCGTCACCCGCGGCTGGCGCGCCACGGCGGGCTCCAAGATGCTCGGCAACTACGTCAGCCCGTTTGACGCCACCGTGGTCGAACGCCTTGGCGCGGCCGGCATGGTGACGCTGGGCAAGACCAACATGGACGAATTCGCGATGGGCTCGTCCAACGAGAACTCGGCGTTCGGCGCGGTCAAGAACCCGTGGAACCTCGAGCACGTGCCGGGCGGCTCGTCGGGCGGCTCGGCGGCAGCGGTGGCGGCCGATCTGGCGCCCGCCGCAACCGGAACGGACACCGGCGGCTCGATCCGTCAGCCGGCATCGTTCTCGGGCATTACCGGGATCAAGCCGACGTACGGCCGCGTGTCGCGCTACGGCATGATCGCCTTCGCCTCGTCGCTGGATCAGGGCGGCCCGATGGCCCGCACTGCCGAGGATTGCGCGCTGCTGCTGTCTGCCATGGCCGGCTTTGACCCGCGCGATTCCACCAGCCTGGAACCCGGCCGCGGCGGCGATGTGGAAGACTTCGGCCGCCTGCTTGGCCAGCCGCTGCAAGGCGCCGATGCCGCCCGCCCGCTGGCCGGCCTGCGCATCGGCCTGCCCAAGGAGTATTTCGGCGAAGGCCTGGCCGACGACGTGCGCACCACGGTACGCGCCGCGCTGGCCGAGCTGGAAAAGCTCGGCGCCACGCTGGTCGACATCAGCCTGCCGAAGACCGAACTGTCGATCCCGACGTATTACGTGATCGCCCCGGCCGAGGCCTCGTCCAACTTGTCGCGCTTTGACGGCGTGCGTTACGGCCACCGCGCGGCGGAATACCGCGATCTGGCCGACATGTACCGCAAGTCCCGCGCCGAAGGGTTCGGCTGGGAGGTCAAGCGCCGCATCCTGGTGGGCACCTACGTGCTGTCCCACGGGTATTACGACGCCTATTACCTCCAGGCGCAGAAGATCCGCCGCATCATCGCGCAGGATTTCCAGAACGCATTCGCGCAGTGCGACGTGATCATGGGCCCCGTCGCCCCGACCGTTGCCTGGAAGATCGGCGAGAAGAGCGATGATCCGGTGCAGATGTACCTCGAAGACATCTTCACGCTGTCGACGAGCCTGGCGGGCTTGCCGGGCATGAGCGTGCCGGCCGGTTTCGGCGCCAACGGTCTGCCGGTTGGCTTGCAGATCATCGGCAACTATTTTGAAGAGGCACGCATGCTGCAGATCGCGCATGCGTTCCAGCAGACGACCGACTGGCATAACCGCCAGCCGGCCGCTTGACGCCGCACCGACGTTTCCGCTCCATGCAGGAGGCACGCATGAACCACCGCATCCGCACTGCACTCGGGCTGGCGCTTGCCGCCGGCCTGCTGGCGGCGTGCGTGCCGATTCCGCTGCCGTCGATTCCCGGCATCAGCCGGCCGTCGAAGCCGCCGCCGATTTCCGACCGCCGCATCGACATCAACGGCTACTGCAGCCAGACCGAAGAAGACGGTTTCCGCGAGCAGGCGACGCTTACGGTGGCCGACAACAACGTCAGCGCCATGCAATGGCAGTTGTGGGTCGGCCGGCGCGGCTCGTGCCAGTTCGACCTGTCGACGTTCCAGCAGACCAAGCGCCGCCCCAGCATCGAGCTGCGCGAGCGCTACGGCAATTGCACGCTGATGGTCTGGCAGGACCCGCGCCGCGTCACGCTGGCACACGCCAACTGCGAAGCGCATTGCACGCCCGGCATCTATGAAGAAGCCTGGCCGGTGATGTTCGACCCGCAAACGGGCCAATGCGCCCGGAATGCCCGGTGATGCGCCTATCGCTTCGCGTGGTGGCGGCGCTGACCAGCGCCCTGGCGCTGCACGCGTTCGCGCAACCGACGCCCGACGCTGAGGGCGCCCTGCCGGATATGCCGGCGGCGCGTGCGCCGTCCTCGGCGGAGCTGGGCGTGCAGACGGTGGAGATTCCGCGTGCGTCTGTGAAAGACGCCGACGATGCGCCGCCAACGTTGACCGCCTACTGGGTCGCGTCGCCCGTCAAGGCGCCCGCGGCCGGCACGCCGGTGGTGATCGCGCTGCACGGCTGCAGCGGCCTGTATACGCCGGCCGGGGCGGATGCCAAGGCGCTGGGTTCGCGGTACCGCGGTTATGCGCAGTGGCTCGGCGCGCGTGGTTACGCGGTGGTGTTTCCGGACAGTTTCGGCCCGCGCGGCAAACCGCACGGCATCTGCACCGAACGCACCGCCACGCGCGATATCAACGGTGCCGTGCGCCGCGCCGACGTGCTGGCCACGATCCGCTGGGTAGCGGGGCAGCCGGGCGTGGATGCACGCCGCATCGTGTTGCTTGGCTGGTCCAACGGCGCGCAGGCCGTGCTGGAGGCGGTGGACGCCAGCCGCGCCTGGCCCGCCGATACGCCCGCGGTCAATCGCGCGGTGGCGTTCTATCCGGGCTGTGCGTCGGCACAGAAGCGGCCGGACTATCGGCTCAACGCGCCGTTGCTGCTGCTGGCCGGCGGCAACGACGACTGGACGCCGGCCGATCACTGCCAGGCGCTGCAGACGGCCGTACTGGCGCGGCAGCCGCAGGCGCGTTTCGAGCTGGACATGTTTGGCGGCGCGTATCACGGCTTCGACGGCACGGCAGCAATCAAGGAGCGCAACGGCATCCCCAAGGGACGTCGCTACGGAACGGTCACGGTCGGCGGTGATCCGGCAGCGCGTGAGGCCGCGTTCGCGAAGCTCGCGGCGTGGCTCGATGCGCCGCACCCCTGATCGCAGCCAGGCAAGAACACCTGAATACCTGAATACCTGAACACCTGAGTACCTAGACATTCACACCACAACAATCGACAGGACACACGCAACATGCAATGGGAAGTGGTGATCGGCCTCGAGACGCACACGCAGCTCTCGACGGTCTCGAAGATTTTCTCCGGCGCGTCCACCGCCTTTGGCGCGGCGCCCAACACGCAAGCGGCGCCCGTTGACCTGGCGCTGCCGGGCGTGCTGCCGGTGCTGAACAAGGGCGCCGTCGAGCGGGCCATCGTGTTCGGCTTGGCCATCGGCGCCAAGATCGCGCCCAAGAGCATCTTCGCGCGCAAGAATTACTTCTACCCCGATCTGCCCAAGGGCTACCAGATCAGCCAGTACGAGATCCCCGTGGTGCAGGGCGGCACGCTGACCATCCAGGTGGAAGGCAAGAACGGCCAGCCCGGTTATGAGAAGACCGTGCAGCTCACGCGCGCACATCTGGAAGAAGATGCGGGCAAATCGCTGCACGAAGACTTTGCCGGCATGACGGGCATCGACCTGAACCGCGCCGGCACGCCGCTGCTGGAAATCGTGACCGAGCCCGACATGCGCAGCGCGGCCGAGGCCGTTGCTTACGCCAAGGCGCTGCACGCCCTGGTGATGTGGCTGGGCATCTGCGACGGCAACATGCAGGAAGGCAGCTTCCGCTGCGACGCGAACGTGTCGGTGCGCCCGGGCCCGGATGCGCCGTTCGGCACGCGCTGCGAAATCAAGAACCTGAACTCGTTCCGCTTCCTGGAAGAGGCGATCAACTACGAAGTGCGCCGCCAGATCGAGCTGATCGAAGACGGCGGCACCGTGGTGCAGGAAACGCGCCTGTACGATCCGGACCGCAAGGAAACGCGCTCGATGCGCAGCAAGGAAGACGCGCAGGATTACCGCTACTTCCCCGATCCCGACCTGCTGCCGCTCGTCATCGGCGACGATTGGATCGAGCGCGTGCGCGCCACGCTGCCCGAGCTGCCGGCCGCCATGGCCGCACGCTTCGAGTCGGCCTACGGCCTGCCGAAGTACGACGCGAGCATCCTCACCGCCACCAAGGCGACGGCGGCGTACTTCGAAGCCGTCATGGCGGATGCGGGTGCTGCGAACGCCAAGGCCGCGGCCAACTGGATCATGGGCGAGGTCGCCTCGAACCTGAACCGCGCCGATCTGGAAATCGATGCCGCACCGGTGTCGCCCGCGCAACTCGCCAAGCTGCTCGCGCGCATTGCCGACGGCACGATCAGCAACAACACGGCCAAGAAGGACGTCTTCCCCGCCATGTGGGCCGGCGAACACGGCGCAGATGCCGACGCGATCATCGCTGAGAAGGGTCTGAAGCAGATGTCGGATTCGGGCGAGCTGGAGAAGATCATCGACGACGTGCTGGCCGCCAATGCCAAGTCGGTCGAGGAATTTCGCGCCGGCAAGGAGAAGGCATTCAACGCGCTGGTCGGTCAAGCCATGAAGGCCACGCGCGGCAAGGCCAATCCCGCACAAGTCAACGAACTGCTGAAGAAGAAACTCGGCGCAGCCTGATGAGCACCTCCACGATGAACGCACAAGACGTCGCCAACTACCTGCAGGCGCATCCGGCCTTCTTTGAAGAGCACGCCGAGCTGCTGGCCGCCATTCAATTGACGAGCCCGCACAGCCATCGCGCGGTGTCGCTGCAGGAGCGCCAGATGGAAATCTTGCGCGACAAGAACAAGCACCTCGAACTCAAGCTGTCGGACCTGATGCGCCACGGCAACGAGAACGACCGCACGCAGCAGCGCGTGCACGCCTGGACGACGCGCCTGCTGGGCGAGGCCGACACGCATGCGCTGCCGTACGCCGTGCAGGATGGTCTGCGTGAAATCTTTGACGTGCCCGCTGTGGCGCTGCGCGTGTGGCAGGTCGGCGAGGAATTTGCACACCTGGAAGTCGCGCAGGGCGTGAGCGAGGAAGTGCGCCTGTTTGCGGCCGGCCTGCGTGCGCCGTATTGCGGCGCCAATGCCGGCTTTGAAGCGGCCGGCTGGCTCGATACGTCGGATACCGGCGGCGCGCCCATCGAATCGCTCGCCATCGTCACGCTGCGCGTACCGGTGTGTGGCGATGCCGATGCAAGCGCCGCGCCGGCATTCGGCCTGCTGGTGCTCGGGTCGCCGGACGCCCGCCGCTTCAATGACGGCATGGGCACGACGTACCTCGCGCAGATCGGCGAACTGGCCGCTGCCGCGCTCAACCGCCTGCGCGACTGAGCGCAGCCCACCGCATGCCGCAATCTGCATCCGCCGATGACCATGGCGCACAGCCGCCGCATCCGCAGATTGCGGCCTACCTTGACGCGCTGAAGTTCGAGCGGCAGCTCTCGCCGCACACGCTGGAGAGCTACACCCGCGAGCTGGCCGTCCTGCAGCGCCTCGGTGCGCAGCACGCCGCCAACGTCGATCTCACGCAACTGCAGTCCCACCATATCCGCCGCATGATGGCGCAGCTGCACGGCGACGGTTTGTCCGGCCGCAGCATTGCGCGGGCGCTGTCGGCGTGGCGCGGCTGGTTCAAATGGATGGCGCTGCGCGATGCCGCCGTCACCGCCAATCCGGTCGACGGCGTACGCGCGCCGAAGAGCCCGAAGCGGCTGCCGAAAGCGCTGTCCGTGGAGCAAGCTGTCGCGCTGATGGAGCAACTGCCCGGCGACGATGCCGAAACGGTTCGCGACCGTGCCGTCAACGAGCTGTTCTATTCGTGCGGGCTGCGGCTCTCTGAGCTGGTCAGCCTCGACCTGCGCCACGTGAAGGCTGGCGCGTATGAATCGGCGAGCTGGCTCGATCTGGAGGCGCGCGAGGTGCAGGTGCTCGGCAAGGGCAGCAAGCGGCGCACCGTGCCGGTGGGCACCAAGGCGGCGGAGGCGCTGGCTGCATGGCTGGCGGTGCGCGAGCAGCTTGCCAAGCCCGACGCGGCACCCGAAGACGCGCACGCGCTGTTTCTGTCGGCGCGCGGCAAGCGGCTGGCGCAGCGGCAGATTCAATTGCGCATGAAGCGCAACGCCATCGCGGCGGGTGTGCCGGCGGATGTGCATCCGCACGTGCTGCGGCATTCGTTTGCCACGCACATGCTGCAGTCGTCCGGTGATCTGCGCGCGGTGCAGGAACTGCTCGGCCACGCCAGCATTGCCAGCACGCAGGTTTATACTTCGCTCGATTTTCAGCACCTGGCCAAGATCTACGATCAGGCGCATCCCCGCGCAAAAAAGAAGTAGCGCATTGCCCGAAGCTTCGGGCGCCCCATCCCCAGTCGTATGCAAACCCTGATTCTGAAGCCCGGCAAGGAGCGCTCGCTGCTGCGCCGGCACCCGTGGATTTTCGCCAACGCCATCGATCGCGTGGAGGGCAAGCCGGCCTCCGGCGCGACCGTCATCGTGCGCGCACACAACGGCCAGTTTCTGGCGCGCGCCGCGTTCAGCCCTGTCTCGCAGATTCGCGCGCGCGTGTGGAGCTTTGATGAATCGGAGCCCGTCGACCACGCGTTCTTCAAGCGCCGCATTGCCGCGGCCGTGGCGTACCGCCGCGCGTGGGTGCACGACACCGACGCCGTGCGCCTCGTCATGGGCGAAGCCGACGGCCTGCCCGGCCTGATCGTCGACCAGTACGGCACAGGGAATGCGGGCCAGCTCGTCTGCCAGTTCAGCGCCGCGGGCGTGGAGCACTGGAAGCAGGCGATCGTCGCGGCGCTCATCAAAGAGACGGGTTGCCCGAACGTCTACGAACGGTCGGACGTGAGCGTGCGCGAGCGCGAAGGCCTGGAGCAGATGACCGGTGTGCTGGCCGGTGCGGAACCTGCCGCCGACCTGTCTGCCACCGAGCACGGCGTGCGTTATTACGTGGACGTGCGCGAAGGCCACAAGACCGGCTTCTACGTGGACCAGCGCGACAACCGCGCGCTCGTCGGCGCCTTGGCGCGCGATCGCGATGTGCTGAACTGCTTCTGCTATACGGGCGGGTTTTCGCTGGCGGCGCTCAAGGGCGGGGCGCGCTCGGTGGTGTCGATCGACTCGTCGGGCGAGGCGCTGGCGGTGGCACAGCGCAACGTCACGCTCAACGGCTTCGATCCGGCGCGCGCCGAATGGCTGGATGCGGACGTCTTCAAGTCGCTGCGCAACTTCCGGGCGGAAGGCCGCCAGTTCGACCTGATCGTGCTGGATCCGCCCAAGTTTGCGGCCTCGGCGCAGCAGGTCGATCGCGCGGCGCGCGCATACAAGGAGATCAACTTGGTTGGCATGCAGTTGCTGCGCCCGGGCGGCCTGTTGTTCACGTATTCGTGCTCGGGCGCGATCGACGCAGACCTGTTCCAGAAGATCGTCGCGGGCGCGGCGGCCGATGCCAAGGTGACGGCGCGCATCCAGCGCAGGCTGGCGGGCGGCGTCGACCACCCGCTGCTGACGAGCTTCCCGGAAGGCGAATACCTCAAGGGCCTGCTGTTGCAAGTCGGCTAGCAATTTGTCGCAATTTTTGGCTTGTCCCGGCAAGCCGCCATTGCGAAGATGCGGTCCTTCGTTTTCCGCATCTCGTCGATGGCTTCCAACGCTGCCCATCATGCGACGGGTTGGGCGGCAGGCCTGATTGCCGCCGCCCTCGTCGCACAGGCTTCGCACACGTCTCTCGAACATCTCGGCAGCCTCCTGGCGTTTTGCGCGGCGGTGGCCGGCAGCACCGCACCAGACTGGATGGAGGTGGCCTGGTGGACCCGTGCGCGCCGCCTCTGGATCACGCATCGCACCGCCACCCATTGGGGCATCGGCTGGGTTGCGGTGCTTGTTCTGTCGTACCAGGCGTTGGGCCATGCGCAGCTGTGGGCGCCGCTGCTGTTCGGCTTCGCGTGCGGCGGGCTGATGCATCTGCTGGCGGACTGGCCCAATCCGCTGGGTGTGCCCTGGATCTGGGGGCGTCATTCCCTGAACCTGTGGAAGAGCGGTCGCTGCGATCTGGTCGTGGTGATCCTCGCGTGGGCTGCGGCGTGCTGGCTGGTGCGGCCGCTGTGGGCCGCAACGGCAACGCGCGTGGTCGGATGGTTCGCGCACGTGGCGCGATGACCCAGCCGTATCGGCATTGTCTGATGGAAGCCGGGCCTGCGAGCGACTAAGTTGGAACCGCCGGACGCCACGCGTCCGAATCCAACTCCGTTTGCGCAACGCTTGCGCAAACGCCCTCACCGGGAGTCGTCGATGACACTGGATGTGACGCGCAAAGACCCTCGCTACAACACGCTCAAACATGGTTTCAACCTGCGTTGGCCCTCGACAGATGCGCAGGCTGTCAGCCGCATCGCCCTCATAGAAAAGCCCGACGACGTGGCGCCCGCCGTGCAGCGCATCATCAACGCGGGCCAGCGCCCGACCGTGCGCAGCGGCGGACATTGCTACGAGGATTTCGTCTCCAACAACCCCGACGGCACGATCGTCGACCTGAGCCTGCTCGCCACGCCCGAAGTGCGCGCCGACGGGTCGGTGCGCATTCCGGCCGGCACGCAGAACTGGAACGGCTACCTGGAGCTGTACAAGCGCCGCAACGTGACGCTGCCCGGCGGCTCCTGCTATTCGGTGGGCGCGGGCGGGCATATCTGCGGCGGCGGGTATGGGCTGTTGTCGCGGCTGCAGGGGCTGACGGTGGATTGGCTCTCGGCCGTGGACATCGTCACCGTGGATAAAACCGGCAAGGCGGCTGCGCGCACGGTGGATGCGGCGCATGATCCGGATCTGTTCCGTGCGTGCCGCGGCGCGGGCGGCGGCAACTTCGGCGTCATCACGGGCTACACCTTCGCCAAGCTGCCCGAGGCGCCGCAGGAAGTGGCGCTTGCCACCGTGGCCTTCGACTGGGCGACCATGACGCCGCAGCGCTTTGCCGAACTGCTGCGCATCTACGGCGAATACTGGGAGACGCGTGGCAAGGATCCGGACACGTGGGGCATGTTCTCGCTGCTCAAACTCACGCACAAATCGTCGGGGCAGATCGTGCTGCTCACGCAGTTCTGCAACCCGGATGGCACGTGCCGCGATCTCTCCGTCCTCAATGATTTTCTGAGCCGCTTCCAGGCTTGCGCGCCGACGCCGGTCAAGGGGCGCCCGCCCGGCTACGGCCCTGCGCACAAGCAGGGCGTGGGGCAACTGCTCTGCTCCAAGCCGCATACCATCGTGCAATACGACTGGCTGACGGCCACGCAGTACCTGAACGGCTCAGGGGCCAATCAGCGCGGCAAGTACAAATCGGCCTACATGAAGCGCGGCTTCACGGCGCGCGAGGCGCAACGCATCTACGTCCACCTCACGCGGACGATGCCGGGCGTCGATCTGAGCCAGTCGTTGCTGCAAGTCGATTCGTACGGCGGCGCCGTCAACAAGGCCGAGCGCATCGGCGACACCGCCGTGCCGCAGCGCGCCTCGATCATGAAGCTGCAGTACCAGACGTATTGGACGTCCGCCGCCGATGACGCTGGCCACCTGCGCTGGATCAGCGATTTCTACCGCGACGTCTACGGCGCGCCCGATGTGCCCGCGCCGCACAGCGGCACACCTTACCCGGGCGACCGGTACGAGGGCTGCTACATCAACTACCCCGACGTCGACATGCTCGCCTACCCGTTCTGGCCGCAGCTCTACTACGGCAGCGGCGACCTGTACGCGTTTCTGCAGGATGTGAAGCGCCGGTATGATCCGAACAACATCTTCCACCACGCCATGTCCGTGCGTGTTTGATGGAGCCATCCAATGACCAATCGTCTTCGTCGAACTTTCATGCAGTGGACCGGTAGCTTGCCTTTGCTGGGCGCTCTTCCCAAAACCGTCATGGCCCAGGCGGCCGAACAACCTGCCGCGTCGGGCGCGCAGCCCGCAGGCAATGCGCGCGCTCCCCGCTTCGCCTATGTCGGCACGTACACGTTCAATGCGCCGGGCGGCACCGCCGGTGGCCCGGCCGCGCGCGGCATCTATGTGCTCGCACCGCGCGGCGATGCATGGACGCAGGTGCAGGTCGTCGAAAGCGCCAATCCGTCGTTCCTGGCCGTGCACCCGAATCAGCGGTTCCTGTACGCCATCAACGAACTTGAGGTATATGAAGGTCGGCCGAACGGCAGCGCCGAGGCCTATGCGATCGACGCGCGCGACGGCAAGTTGACGCTGCTGAACCGCCAGCCGCTGTCGCTGTCGGGCACGAACCCCGCACACGTGGTCGTGTCGCCGGACGGCAAGCACCTGTGCGTGTCGATCTACAGCGGCGGCGCGTACAACCTCCTGCCGATCGGCGAGGACGGCAAGCTCGGCACCGTCTCCGGCATCTTCAAGGACACCGGCTCCGGCCCCCGCCCCGAACAGGAGGCGCCGCACGCGCACATGATGCTGTTCGACACCACCGGCCAGCACGTGATCGGCACCGACCTGGGCACCGATCGCATCAACGTGTTTGCCATTGAGGGCGGCAAGCTTGCCCCGCGTGACCGTGCGCAGCTCAAGCCTGGCAGCGGCCCGCGCCACCTGGCGCTGCATCCGCAAGGCAAGCTGCTCTACGTCATCAACGAACTGGAAGGCTCGGTCGCCTGCCACGGTTACGACCCCGCCACCGGCCACGTGCAGGAAGAGCGTCAGCGCATCTCCACCACCCCTGCCGACTACACAGGCCAGAAGAGCGGCGCCGAGCTGCTGATGCACCCGTCCGGGCGGTTCCTCTACGCCAGCAACCGGAAGCTGAAGTCCGACCACCCGCTGGCCGACAGCGTGGCCGCATTCAGCATTGACGCCTCTGGCAAGCTCGCGCCGCTTCAGTACTGGAGCGAGGGCGTGCACTTTCCGCGGGCGATGACGATGGCGCCCGACGGCAGCCACCTCTACGTGCTCAACCAGAAGGGCGACACCATCCTGCGGCTGCGCATCGACGGCCAGACCGGCAAGCTGGACCAGCCGGCGGTGGTGGCGAAAGTGCCGACGCCGGTGTGTCTGGCATTTGCGGCATAAGCGCTACCGCCGCGCGAAAAGAAACCCTGGGCGGTGCAAGGCCGCCCAATTGCAACTCAATTGCAGCAACCCGCGCCCCGTGGGACAATCCCGCGCATGAATACCCCGGCCCCGCGCGACGATCTCGCCACTTCGCAACCCAGTTCGCCTGAAGAGGCTGCCCGCGCACGCCTGCGCGGCCTGGGCAGCCGTGTGACCGAGCCCCGCGTGCGCGTGCTCGCTGTGCTCATGCAGGGCGCCGATGCGCTCTCGCACCAGGCGGTATGCGATGCGCTGCCGGACGATTCCGGCATCGACCGCGTGACGGTCTACCGCGTGCTCGACTGGCTCGTGGCAGGCGGCATCGTCCACAAGACGGCCGGGGCCGATCGTGTCTTCCGCTTCAGCCTGGCCGAGCACGATGCCGCGCGCGAAGCGGCGCACCGCTCGCACAGTCACTTCCACTGCACGCAATGCGGGCGCGACTTCTGCTTGGAGGGTGCCGAGCCGCCGGCCATGCCGAAGGCCGCCCTGCCCGCCGGCTTCGCAGCCGACCATGCCGAACTCACCATCAAGGGCGCTTGCGCGGATTGCGCGCATCTGGCGTCTCATCACAAGACAGGAAACGCATCATGTCCAAAATGATCCCGGTCACCATCCTGACGGGCTTTCTCGGCAGCGGTAAGACCACGTTGCTCAAGCGCATCCTGACCGAACAGCACGGCATGAAGATCGCCGTGATCGAGAACGAGTTCGGCGAAGAGAACATCGACAACGACATCCTCGTGCAGGACGGCAACGAGCAGATCGTGCAGATGAGCAACGGCTGCATCTGCTGCACCATCCGCGGCGATCTGGTGAAGGGGTTGTCCGATCTGCTCACGCGCCGCGACAACGGCCAGATCCAGTTCGATCGCGTGGTCATCGAAACGACCGGCGTTGCGAACCCCGGCCCCGTTGCCCAGACGTTCTTCATGGACGACGAGATCGCCAGCCGCTACCTGCTGGATGCCGTCATCACGCTGGTCGACGCCAAGCACGGCAACATGCAGCTCGACAAGCAGGAAGAGGCGCAGCGCCAGGTGGGCTTTGCTGACGCCATCTTCATCACCAAGAGCGATTTGGTGTCCGCCGACGACGTGGACGCGCTACGCCACCGCCTGCTGCACATGAACCCCCGCGCCCCGATCCGCACCGCCAATTTTGGCGACGCGCCGATCGACACCATCTTCGATCTGCGCGGCTTCAATCTGAATGCAAAGCTGGAGATCGACCCCGACTTCCTGCGCGAAGACGGTCATGATCACAACCACGATCACGATCATGACCACGCCTGCTCGGCCGATTGCGATCACGATCACGACCACGATCATGAGCACCACGGTCACGGCCATCACCACCATCACGGGCATGCGCACCATACCGACCGCATCGCCTCGTTCGTCTTCCGCAGCGAACGGCCGTTCAACTACACCAAGCTGGAGGAGTTTCTCTCCGGCGTGCTGAACATCTACGGCGAGAAGCTGCTGCGCTACAAGGGCGTGCTGTACATGGAAGGCGTCGACCGCAAGGTCGTATTCCAGGGCGTGCACCAGCTCATGGGCAGCGATGTGGGCGGCAAATGGGACGGCGAGACCCCTTCCAACCGGATGGTGTTCATCGGTGTCGACCTGCCGCGCGAAACGATTCTGAAAGGATTGGAGAACTGCCTGGCCTGATCCGGCCGCTTTTACCCTCCTTTTGGGTGGCCCCGCCGCGCGCTTTCAGGCAGAATCCGGGCCGGATTTTGTGTCCGTGTTTCTCCGATAGTTCGGGTAAGATCGTTCAGCTACAATAGGTCGATTTAGAAGCACGTCGTCCGAAGCACGTCCGATAGGAGAGCAGGCGATGGTGACTAAGACCAAGGAAGGGCGCGGCGCCAACGTTGGAGCCGGGCAGCCCGGAACGGAGTCGGCAGCAGCCCAGGCTGCGCCAGCCACCCGAAAAAAAGCGGCAGGGGGCGCCGCTGCGGGAGAGGCAAAAGGAGGCGCGTGGGGCGGCAAGTCCGCCGCCAGCCAGAATGAGTCCGACGCATCCCCGCGCAAGGACGACGCGATAGCCGAGACGGCGCGCGATTTACCAGGATCATCTGCAGCAACCATGAGCAGCAAGAAACTACTCACCGAAGCCGAAATCCTGAAGATGAGCGACAAGGATTACATGAACGAGGCGCAGCTCGCCTTCTTCAAGGACCGGCTTGTAAAAATGCGCGATGAAATTCTCGCGAACGCCAACCAGACCACCGAGCACCTGCGCGAGACCGTGATCGTGCCGGACCCGGCAGACCGTGCCACCATCGAAGAGGAGCACGCGCTGGAACTGCGTACGCGCGATCGCGAGCGCAAGCTGCTCAAGAAGGTCGAACAGTCGATCGCCCGCATCGATGCCAACGACTACGGCTACTGCGACGAGACCGGCGAACCGATCGGCATTCCGCGCTTGCTCGCCCGCCCGACGGCCACGCTGACGCTGGAGGCGCAAGAGCGCCGCGAAAAGCGCCAGAAGTTGATGGGTGACTGACGCACGCGTCGCAGTTGTCTGACGCATTCATTTGATTTGGCAGCCCGGTAACTCACCGGGCTGTTTGCTTTGTTTGGCCACGAACCGAGGCCGCTGATCATGTCCCGTCCGCTTCCCGTTACCGTGTTGTCCGGCTTTCTGGGCGCCGGCAAGACCACGCTGCTCAATCACGTGCTCGCCAACCGCGAGGGCAAGCGCGTGGCCGTGATCGTCAATGACCTGTCGGACGTCAACATCGACGCGCAGCTCGTCGGCGATGGCACGGCCACCAGTGCGCAGCTTTCGCGCACCGACGAACGCATGGTGGAGCTGTCCAACGGCTGCATCTGCTGCACGCTGCGCGAAGACCTGCTCGACGAGATCGCGCGCCTGGCCCGGGAAGACCGCTTCGACTATCTGCTGATCGAGTCGACCGGCGTGGCCGAGCCGCTGCCGATTGCCGAGACGTTTACGTTTGAAGACGCTGAAGGCGACGTGCTGTCCGACCTCGCGCGCCTGGACACCATGGTCACCGTGGTCGACGCGCAGCACTTCCTGGCCGACTACGACGCTGCTGATTTTCTGTCCGATCGCGGCCAGGCGCGTGATGAAGATGACGATCGCACCGTCGTCGACTTGCTCATCGAACAGGTCGAGTTTTGCGACGTGATCGTGCTCAACAAGATCGATCTCGTGAGCGATACGGAGCGCGAACGTCTGGCCGGCATCCTGCATTCATTGAACCCGCGGGCGCGCGTCGTGCCGGCATCGTTCGGCAAGGTGCCGTTGGACGAAATCCTCAATACGCATCGTTTTGATTTCGATGCCGCATCGGCGGCGCCTGCGTGGCTGGCCGAGCTGCGCGGCGAACATGTGCCCGAAACTGAAGCGCTCGGCATCGGCAGTTTCGTCTATCGCCGCCGCGTGCCGTTCCACCCGCAGCGTCTGTGGGATCTGATGCACACCGAATGGCTGCGCGAGCATGGCCGCGTGTTGCGTTCGAAGGGCTATTTCTGGCTAGCTTCACGCATGGACACGGCGGGCAGCTGGGGCCAGGCCGGCGGCGTGATGCGTCACGGCGGCGCGGGTGCCTGGTGGGCTGCTGTGGATGAAGCCGAGTGGCCCGATGAAGAAGAAGCCCGCGCAGACATCGTGGACAAGATGCACGACAACGGTGCGCCCGCGCAATGGGGCGACCGCCGTCAGGAACTGGTCTTCATTGGCACGGACCTGGACGAAGCCGCGCTCATCGCGCAACTCGACGCCTGTCTGTTGACCGAGGCGGAGATGGTTGCCGGCCCCGAGGCGTGGGCCGCGCTGTCCGATCCGTTCCCCGCGTGGGCCTACGATGACCATGACGATGAAGACGGCGACGACGATCATGATCACCAACACGGTGACGACTGCGACTGCGGGCACCATCACTGAGCACGCAGCCCCCCTGCTTCATCGACGTTGACACCGGCGTCGTCCGGTCCTGACAATCTCCGAACGTTTTGCTTTCGTCACGAACCATCGGGGAGTCGTCATGCCGGTCCTGCGTCTGCTACGCGCTGCGAACCTTGTCGCCGCGCTGTCTTTTGCCACGGCGCTTTCGGCGCTCACATCGAGCGCTGTGCATGCCCAGCCGGCCTCCACGCTGGTGGTCGGCCTGTCGAGCGATGTCACTTCGCTCGATCCGCACTTTCATAACGTCACGCCCAATTCGAACGTGGCCGAGCATATGTTCGAGGCGCTCATCGCCAAGGACGAGAAGATGCGCCTCAAGCCCGGCCTCGCTACGTCGTGGAAAGCTTTGAGCGATACGGTGTGGGAAGTGAAGCTGCGTCCCGGCGTGCATTTCCATGACGGCACCGAGTTCACCTCCGCCGACGTCGTTTATTCGTTGGCGCGCCCGGCCACCATCAAGAACAGCCCATCGCCGTTCACGATCTATACGCGTGGCTTCAAGGAGGTGACGGCCGTCGACAAGCTCACCGTGCGCATCACCACCAACGGCCCCTATCCGCTGGTGCCGAACGACCTGTCGACCATCTACATGGTGTCGAAAAAAGCGGTCGAAAAAGCCGGCGCGGATGACTTCAATAATGGCCGCACCATGATCGGCACCGGGCCGTACAAGTTCGTCTCCTTCAATCGTGGCGATCGGCTGGAGCTGACGCGCTTTGACGGTTACTGGGGCAAGAAGCCGCAATGGCAGCACGTGACGCTGCGCATTCTGACGGCGGATGCACCGCGCGTGGCGGCGCTGTTGGCGGGAGATGTGCAGGTCATCGAAAACGTGCCCAGCTCGGACATCAAGAAGCTGTCAGCCGATCCGGCGGTGACGGTGTTCAAGATGCCGGTGTTTCGCATGATGTATCTGCATATGGATTCGAACCGCGATGTGTCGCCGTTCGTGACCGACAAGGCGGGCAAGCCGCTGTCGAAGAATCCGCTCAAGGACGCACGCGTGCGCGAGGCGATCTCGCTGGCGATTTCACGCCAGGCCATCGTCGACCGCGTGATGGAGGGCGCGGCCGAACCGACGGGCCAACTCGTAAACAGCTCGCTGTTTGGCCACGTGCCTGGCCTGAAGGCACCCGCCGCCGACCCGGCCGCGGCGAAGAAGCTGCTCGCCCAGGCCGGCTACCCCGACGGTTTTGCCATTACGCTGCACGCCACCAACAACCGCTACCCGAACGATGACCGCGTCGCGCAGGTGGTCGCATCGATGCTTTCGCGGGTTGGCATTGCCACCAAGGTCGAGACGCTGCCGTCGGCGTCATTCTTCACGCGGGCGAACAAGCTGGACTTTTCGTTCCTGCAGGCGGGCTGGGGTGCCGATACGGGTGAAGCCAGCTCCAGCCTGAAAGCACTGCTGGCGACGTACGACCCCGCGCGTGGCTGGGGTGCGTCCAATCGCGGGCGCTATTCGAACCCCGCACTCGACGCCAAGCTGGCTGAGGCGCTGCAGACGCTTGACGACAGCAAGCGCGAAAAGCTCCTGCAGGACGCCACGGAAATAGGGATGCGCGATGACGGGGTGATTCCGCTCTACTTCAACATCAACGTCTGGGCAGCGCGCAAGGGCTACACGATGGTGCCGCGTCTGGACGAGCGCACGTATGCCTTCGATGTGACACGCTGAACGGGGTAGAAAAGCCGTAAGAAGCGATTTCCTGCGCACAAAAAGTGTGCGTTGTGACGGAAATCAGGCTTGAAATCCACGGGGCTGGCGTCAAGTATGAAGTTCTTTGGCCGGCCCGCTGGGGGCCGCGCCAAGCCCGACCCCCAGGAACAAGCGCATGGAACAGTATCACGGCACCACCATCGTCAGCGTGCGGCGCGGCAACCAAGTTGCGCTCGGCGGCGACGGCCAGGTCACGCTGGGCAACATCGTCATGAAGGGCTCGGCCCGCAAGGTGCGCGCCATCTACGACGGCAAGGTGCTGGTCGGTTTTGCCGGCGCCACCGCCGACGCCTTCTCCCTGCTCGACCGTTTTGAAGCCAAGCTGCAGAAGCATCAAGGCAACTTGCTGCGCTCGGCCGTCGACCTCGCCAAGGACTGGCGTACCGACCGCGCCCTGCGCCACCTTGAGGCGATGCTGATCGTCGCCGACCGTGAAGCCACCCTCGTCATCACCGGCAACGGCGACGTGCTGGACCCGGAAGGCGGCATTGCTGCCATTGGCTCCGGTGGCTCGTATGCCCAATCGGCCGCCAAGGCGCTGATGGAGAACACCGACCTCGCCCCGCGCGATGTGGTGGAGAAATCGCTGCGGATCGCCGGCGAACTCTGCATCTATACCAACACCAATTTCGTGATCGAGACGCTCGAATAACGAGCGCCCCCATCGACAGGATTCCCATGTCTGAAACCATGACGCCGTCGGAAATCGTCTCCGAACTCGACAAGCACATCATCGGCCAGCACAAGGCCAAGAAGGCTGTGGCCGTCGCGCTGCGCAACCGTTGGCGCCGCCAGCAGGTGGGAGACCCGCTGCGCCAGGAAATCACGCCCAAGAACATCCTCATGATCGGGCCGACCGGCGTGGGCAAGACCGAGATCGCACGGCGCCTCGCCAAGCTGGCCGACGCACCGTTCATCAAGATCGAGGCGACGAAGTTCACCGAAGTCGGCTACGTCGGCCGTGACGTCGACACCATCGTGCGCGACCTCGCCGAGATGGCGGTCAAGCAAACGCGCGAATCCGAGATGAAGAAGGTGCGCGCCAAGGCCGAAGATGCAGCCGAAGACCGCATTCTTGACGTGCTGATCCCGCCGCCGCGCGACATCGGCTTTGCGCAGCCGGAAGAAAAGGATTCGACCGCGCGCCAGACCTTCCGCAAGAAGCTGCGCGAAGGCCAGCTCGACGACAAGGAAATCGAACTGGAAGTGTCGGCGGGTGTGCCCAGCATGGACATCATGGGGCCGCCGGGCATGGAAGACATGACCGAGCAGATCCGCTCGATGTTCGCGGGCCTGGGCCAAGGCAAGAAGAACCGTCGCAAGATGAAGGTGAAGGAAGCCTTCAAGCTGCTGATCGACGAAGAGGCCGCGAAGCTCGTGAACGAAGACGAGTTGAAGCAGAAAGCGGTGGCCAACGTCGAGCAGAACGGCATCGTGTTCCTGGACGAGATCGACAAGATTGCCAGCCGCAGTGAATACGGCGGCGGCGAGGTATCGCGTCAGGGCGTGCAGCGTGACTTGCTGCCGCTGGTGGAAGGCACGACCGTCAACACGAAGTACGGGATGATCAAGACCGATCACATCCTGTTCATCGCGTCGGGCGCGTTCCACCTGTCCAAGCCGAGCGACCTGATTCCGGAATTGCAGGGCCGCTTCCCGATTCGCGTGGAGCTGGATTCGCTGTCGGTGGAAGATTTTCGCGCGATTCTCACGCAGACCGATGCGAGCCTCACCAAGCAATATCAGGCGTTGTTGAAGACGGAAGGCGTCGATCTCGTGTTTGCGGAAGACGGCATCCATCGCCTCGCCGAGATCGCCTGCTCGGTCAACGAGAAGGTCGAGAACATCGGCGCGCGCCGCCTGTACACGGTGATGGAGCGGCTGCTTGAAGACCTGTCGTTCCACGCGCACAAATCGTCGGGCGAGACGGTGACCATCGACGCCGCGTACGTCGACGAGCGCTTGAACGAGCTGTCGGGCAACGAAGATCTGTCGCGCTACGTGCTCTAAGCGTGTAAGCAACGCATTCCATATGCATTTCGGGCCGCATCGGAGACGATGCGGCCCGTTTTGTTTGGAGGGCCGCAAACCCAGGCGCAGCAAGGGTTTGCTCAGGATCACCCGGGGTCGGGTCCGTTATCTGCTGAAGAAGGTGGTGCCGCACAGACAATGCGCGCCGCGCACGTGGCGTGCGCGATTCCAACCACGACAAGGAGAGAAGCGTATGAAACCGATCCAACGCCTGGCCCTGTGTTGCGTGCTCGCCTGCGCCCCGATGGGGCTGGTGCACGCCCAGACCACACCGGCGCCCACCGGGCCCGCCGCAACCTCGGCCCCGAACGATGCCAAACGCAGTGCTTACGACAACGCCGTCAAGCAAGCCGATGCCAACTACAAAGCCGCCAAGGACAAGTGCGATGCGATGAAGGGCAATGACCGCGACGTCTGCCGTGCGCAGGCCAAGGGCGACTACAACGTCGCCAAAGCCAATGCGATGGTGGAGCGCGATGGCACTGAAGCCGCCCGCAACCGCGCCGCCAAGGAAAAGGCCGAGGCCGACTACGACGTCGCCAAGACGAAGTGCGATGCCATGAAGGGCAACGAGAAGGACACCTGCGTGAAGGATGCCAAGGCCGCCTACACGCGCGCCAAGGCCGGTGAAGAAGTCAGCCATGCCAAGGCCACCGGTGACGCCAAGGACGTGAGCGAAGCGCGCCGCGACGCCGTCAAGGACACCAACGACGCCAATTACAAGGCCGCGAAGGAACGTTGCGACGCCATGTCCGGCGATGCGAAGACGAAGTGCCAGAACGACGTCGCCGCCAAGTTCAAGAAGTAAGCCACAAGGAAGTCTCTGCACGGGCGGCCTGCGGGTCGCCCCTGCTTTGTCTCAATCGCTCAATCTCAATCGCAATGGAGGACGTATGAACTGGGACCAGATCGAAGGCAAATGGGATCAGGCCAAGGGCAAGATCAAGGAGAAGTGGGGCCAGCTCACGGACGATGATCTGACGGTGATCCGCGGCAAGCGCGATCAGCTTGCCGGCAAGATCCAGGAACGTTACGGCTACACGAAGGAACG
Organism: Ralstonia sp. 1138; assembly: GCF_040544795.1. Classification (NCBI taxonomy): domain Bacteria; kingdom Pseudomonadati; phylum Pseudomonadota; class Betaproteobacteria; order Burkholderiales; family Burkholderiaceae; genus Ralstonia; species Ralstonia sp. 1138. Next base: position 463,098 of record NZ_JBEPKQ010000002.1, read on the forward strand.
CGCCGAAGACGAACTCAAGGCGTGGGAGCGTGACACCCGCTGGTGATGCCGCGCTGATGTAGCCTCGCGCGGCCGGCGCTTATTTGGCGACCGGCCGCTTGCCCAGCTTGCGCTGCAGCGTGCGCCGGTGCATGTTGAGCGCCCGCGCCGTGGCGGAGATATTGCCGCCGTGCTCGGCGAGCACGCGCTGGATGTGTTCCCACTCCAACCGCGCGACGGACAGCGGCGCCGGGTTTTCCATTGTCTGCTCTGCCACGGCTTCAGACACGCCGACTTGCAGCGCCAGCAGAATCGAATCGACATTGGCCGGCTTGGCCAAATATTCGTCAGCCCCGAGCTTGACCGCCTGCACGGCGGTGGCGATGCTCGCGTAGCCTGTGAGGATCAACATGCGCGCCTCGGGCAGCGCCTGGCGCAGCGGGGCAATCCAGTGCAGGCCGGAGTCCGTGCCGCCATGGGGCATCAGACCCTTGTCGCTGGCGGCCAGGTGCAGATCGACGGTGACATACGAGAACCGCGTCTGGCGGGCCAGGGCCAACGCCTCGCCGCCGGTGTGGGCGATCTGCGGAGCAAAGCCGCGACGCGTGAGCGCGCGCGCCAGCGTCTGCGCAAAGACGTCGTCGTCATCGAGGATCAGAAAGGGGGCGGGCTGCTGCATGGTGTTCTCCGGGGCCGTACGCGCATGGGGCTGCGCCAGGCCGTCTCGTTATGTGAAGAGGGTAGGCGCGCCCATGATGGGAGCGGCCGGGTGTTCCTTCGGACCACCGATTGGCAGTCGGAGTTCGGCAATGGCACCTTGCGGCGGATTCGGACGCAGCACCACGGTACCACCCAGGCGGCGCGCCGTGGTGGAAGCCAGGTACAGTCCGATGCCGTGACCGCCGTGCCGGCTCGGCACAGGCGTGCGGCCCAGCGAGGTCCGCAGGTCTTCCGGCAAGCCCAACCCCGTATCGACAATGGACAGCACGATCTGCGGCGGCATATCGCGCAGCGTATCGGGGTTGGCGTCGATCCTGGCGGTCAGCAGCAGCGGTACCAGGTCACGCCCGGCGTGGTGCTGGCTGCGGGCGGCGTTGTCCAACAGGATGGTGAGGATCTGGCCGACGTTCACAGCATCCAATTCCACCGCCTGTGCCGCTGGCGAGGTCTCCGTGTGGAGGCGGATGTCCGGATGTCGCAACTGCCACGTCTGCGTAAAACCGGGTAGCCATTGGCCGAGCGGCTCCGGCGCGCCGTCGTTGGGTTTGCGCTGCAAGCGCGCCAGGGCGGCGCGGCACAGTTCGAGTTGCTGTTCGATGGCGCGCAGGTCTTCTCGATACGGGGCGAGGGGCGAGTCCGGCTGCTTCGCGTCGTGCTGCAGCTCGCCGGTGATGACGGCCACGGTAGACAGCGGCGTGCCCATTTCGTGCGCCACGCTCGCGCCTTGCGACATCAGCGCTTCGATACGTTGTTCGCGCAGCAGCCGTTCGCGCGCTTCGGTCAGTTGCGCATCGCTCTCGCGCAGCGCAGCGGACAGACGTGCCGTAAAGCCGGCGATCATCGCGCTGCTGGCCACGAAATCGATCCACATGCCGGCGAGGTGATACGCCATGGCATCGGCCTGGTTCGCCAGCTTCAGCGGGATGTAGTTGCCGAGCATCATGCTGTAGGCGGCCAGCGCGTAGAGCGTGAGGCCCACCACGTGTGCAATCGGCAGCATGGCCGCAGCAATCGCCAGCGCCGGCAGATAGAACGAGACGAACGGGTTGGTCGCGCCACCCGTGAAGTACAGCAGGGCGGACAGTGCGGTCAGGTCCACCAGCAGTTGGACGGTGATCTCGATATGCTGCACGGGCCGGTTGCGCCGAACGCGCCATCCGGTGAGCAGGTTGAACAGCGCATGCAGGCCCATCACGCTCAGCAGCGGCACCACCGGCAATTGCACGCCAAACACCAGCGGCGCGAGCAGCATCAGGACCAGCTGGGTGGCCAGCAGGCTCCATCGCAGCCAGAAGAGGCGGCGTAGACTGGATGCGTCCAGCAGCGGGGCGGCAAGAGACAGGGTCGAAAGCATGGTGAACAAGTGTAAACGTGCGCACCGCGCGGTTCTCCGTGCGGCGATGCGTCAATCAGCCGCACAATTGTGCACCCAACCTATCTTCCCGCAGGCGCTGTGCTTTAATGCGCAGCACGTTTGTCCCTGACAGGAGCCCTTGATGATGACGTCCCGATCGATCCGTTCTTCCGCTTGCGTGGCTGTGCTCACGGCTGGCCTGCTCGCCAGTGCCGCTGCTTTTGCACAGGTCACGGTGCAAGACGCGTGGGTGCGCGGCACGGTGCCAGGCCAGACCTCCAGCGGCGCGTTCATGACGCTGCAATCGGCGGACGGTGCCAAGGTGGTGGGCGTGTCGACGCCGGTGGCGGGCACGGCCGAGATCCACGAGATGAAGATGGAAGGCAACGTCATGCGCATGCGCGCCGTCCAGTCGCTGGAGGTGCCGAAGGGCCAGACGGTGCAGCTCAAGCCGGGCGGCTATCACGTGATGCTGATGGACCTGAAGCAGCCGCTCGCCAAGGACGCCACCGTGCCGCTCACGCTGAAGGTGGAGCTGGCCGACAAGCGCGTCGTCGAGCAGAAGGTCGAGGCGCGGGTGCGCGACCTGACCGCCGGCAACATGCCCGCCATGAACCACGGCGGCGAACACAAGCATTGATGGCTTGCGGCGAGTGACGCTTCAAGCCACGCAAGGAAGCATTCCTATGGCTAACAAGACACTGGGCACTCGCCAGAAACTGACGTTCCGCATCGAACCTTCAACGAAGGCCGGCACTGCGCGCCCGCGCAACTTTCTCGTGCCGCTGGCCCGTGGCCGCAAGGCCGGGGCCCACACCGAAGGCGGCCACGCGGAGCGCCAGCGCGGCCGGGCCGACGTCCGACGCGCACTGCGCACGCTGGACGACGACAGCAAAGACAAAGACTGATCAGTTGGCTTCAGACGCCGCCCGCGCCTGCGCAATCGCTTCGCGCAGACAACGCTGGCAGCGGCAGCCCTGTCCCGGGCGCCGTGCGCTGGCCGGCAATGTCTCTTCGGACATGCACCAGCATGTCGCGTCGGGCCCCGTGCCGTCGCCGATGGCGCCGCAGCGCAAGTCCGCGCCGCACATCGCGCAGACGGTGTTGGCAGCCGGCGCAGTCACGCGGGGTTGCTCCCGTCGTCGTCTTGCCCGAGCTTGTGCATCGCCTGGCGCAAAAACCCCATCTGATGCGAGAACCGCGTGCACGCATCGCAGGCGAACAGATGCACGCGCAGGCGCAGCCGCTCGCCTGTGGACAGGTCGCGGTCCATCTTCGACACCAGCATGCGGTGGGCTTCTTTGCAGGTGGGCAGTCCCCAACGGTTCGGCATGGTTGTTCTCTGTGATGCAGCGTGTGCGGCTTCGGTGCGCTGACGGGCGATTCAGGCGGCGGCCGGCTGATTGCCGAACCAGTGCAGGTCAAGGCACTCGCGCAGGCGCATGCGGGCGCGATAAAGCAGTGCCCAGGCATTGGTCGCCGTGATCTGCAATTCCTGACAGATTTCGTCGGTTTCCAGTTCCAGCCACTCGCGCATCATGAAGACGCGGCCCACCCGCGGCGGCAGCCGATCAACGCACATTTGCAGCACGTCGAAGAATTCGCGCCGTGACAGCGCGGCATCCGGGTCGCCCCAGTCGGATGGCGGGCTAGTGTAGTGGCCGTCGGCGGCAAAGAGGCTGTCGAAGACGGCTTCGTCGGAACGCATGCCGGCCTCGTCGGATTCACCGCCCGCAAGCAGCGAGACGCGCACTTCGCGCCGCCCCGAGCGGATCGCGTCGATGATCTTGTGTTTGAGGATACCGATGACGTAGGTCTTGAGCGAGGCGTTGCCGGCAAAGCGCTCCGGGTGCTCAAGCACCGCCAGGATGGTGTCGGCCACGGTGTCTTCAGCCAGCGCCGTATCGCGCAATTGCAGTTGCGCAAAACGCAGCAGGTGAGGGCGCAGCGCGTCGAGTTGGTCGGGTGCGATGGCCATGTTTCCCCAGGGTGTTCTTTCGTGGCAACGGTATGGCGGGCACATAAGGTGCGCCGGCAGACCGTAGCGCCTTTTCTTGTAAAATCCCGCTGCCGAAAATGGGCTGCTTCGTTTTTTGTGTTGCAGGCGACATTCGGCGTTCCATCATACCTGCCCAACCGGATGTCACCGTCATGACCGCTTCTGCTGCCCCCGACCCTGCTGGCCTCGCCCCCGAACTCGCGCATATCGCGCCGGCGTTGAAGGCTGAAATTCTCGCGCAGGCCCTGCCTTACATTCGCAAGTTCCACGGCAAGACCATCGTCATCAAGTACGGTGGCAACGCCATGACGGAGGAAAAGCTCAAGCATGGCTTCGCGCGCGACGTGATCCTGCTCAAGCTGGTCGGCATGAACCCGGTGGTGGTGCACGGCGGCGGCCCGCAGATTGACGAAGCCCTGAAGAAGGTCGGCAAGCAAGGCACCTTCATCCAGGGCATGCGCGTGACCGACGAAGAGACCATGGAAGTGGTCGAGTGGGTGCTGGGCGGCGAAGTCCAGCAGGACATCGTCATGCTGATCAACCAGTACGGCGGCCAGGCGGTCGGCCTGACCGGCAAGGACGGCGGCCTGATTCGCGCCAAGAAGCTGAAGATGCCGGACCGCGAGAAGCCGGGCGAGTTTCTCGACATCGGTTTCGTGGGCGACATCGAGACGATCAACCCGGCCGTGGTCAAGGCGCTGCAGGACGACGCGTTCATTCCGGTCATTTCGCCCATCGGCTTCTCTGACGAAGGCCAGGCCTACAACATCAACGCCGACGTCGTGGCCGGCAAGATGGCCGAGATCCTGAAGGCCGAGAAGCTGGTCATGATGACCAACATTCCGGGCGTGATGGACAAGCAGGGCAACCTGCTGACCGACCTGTCGGCCCGCGAGATCGACGAGCTGTTTGCCGACGGCACGATCTCGGGCGGCATGCTGCCGAAGATTTCGTCGGCGCTGGATGCGGCCAAGAGCGGCGTGAACTCCGTGCACATCGTCGATGGCCGCATCGAGCATTCGCTGCTGCTGGAAATCCTGACCGAACAGGCGTTCGGCACGATGATCCGCTCGCACTGATGCGAACCACCCGGGCGGTGCGGGTGCGCCATGCTGCGCGCACCTTCCCGCGCGAGGTGCCGGCGGGCTCCGTGCCCGCCCGGCAGCCGGTCTGGCTGTTCGACCTCGACAACACCCTCCACCACGCCTCCCACGCGATCTTTCCGCAGATCAACCGGCTGATGACGGCGTATGTGGCGCGCGTGCTCGGCACGGATGACGCCACGGCCAGCCAGGTCCGCGTGGACTATTGGCGCCGCTATGGCGCCACGATTCTCGGCATGGTCCGCCATCACGGCGTCGACCCCGATGATTTCCTCGCAGAGGCCCACCGCTTTGAAGACCTGCGCGCCATGGTGCGCGCCGAACGCGGCCTCGCCCAACTGCTGCGCGCCCTGCCCGGGCGCAAGATCCTGCTGACCAACGCACCGGTTGCCTACGCGCGCGAGGTGCTGCGGCTCATTGGCCTGAAACGCGCATTCCTGCGCGAAATTGCCGTCGAGCACATGTGGGTGCACCGGCGCCTGCGCCCGAAGCCCGATCCGCTGATGCTGCGCCGGTTGCTCGCGCGCGAACGTATTGCGCCATCGCGCGCCATCCTCGTCGAAGACACGCTTTCTCACCTCAAACGCTATCGGCGATTGGGCATCGGCACGGTGTGGGTGACGGGCTATCTGCGGCGCGTGCCGCCCGGCGTGCAGCCCACTTCCGCTGCCGACGCATTGCATCCAATGCAAGCCTCTGCCATGGGCGCACGTGCAAATTCACCACATCAGCCGGCCGCCACACCGATTTTGTTCGCCAACCGGCCCGGCTATGTGAGCGTGAAAGTAAAATCGGTGCTTCAACTAAAACGAAGGCTTGTTCGACGCGGCTAGGCAGTCACTCCGCGCTCAGAACGGGAGAGGGGCCAGGAAGTCATGAGCAACGCGCAAACGGAGTTTCCGACCGCCGAGCCGGTCGCGGACGTCGCCATAGAAGCACCGCCGGTACGCAAACGACCCCGCCCGGGCGAGCGCCGCGTGCAGATTCTGCAGACGCTCGCCGGCATGCTGGAGCATCCGCGTGGTGAAAAAATCACAACCGCAGGTTTGGCGGCACGGCTGGATGTCTCCGAAGCGGCGCTCTACCGCCACTTCGCCAGCAAGGCGCAGATGTTCGAAGGGCTGATCGAATTCATCGAGCAGACCGTCTTTGGCCTCATCAATCAGATCACGCTGCGTGAAGAACACGGCCTGCGGCAGGCGCATGCCATCGCGCACATGCTGCTGTCGTTTGCTGACAAGAATCCGGGCATGACGCGCGTGCTGGTGGGCGATGCGCTGGTCGGCGAAGACGAGCGCCTGCCCGAGCGCATGGCGCAGTGCCTGGATCGCATCGAGGCCTCGCTCAAGCAGAGCCTGCGCATGGCGGTCACGCAGGGCGCCTGGCCTGCGGATACCGACATCGCTTCGCGCGCCAACCTGCTCGTGTGTGCAGTGCTCGGGCGCTGGCATCGGTATGCGAAGAGCGGTTTCCGGAAGTCTCCGGTCGAAGGTGCCGATGCGCAGTTGCGCGTGCTGTTGGCCTGAGCCGGCATCATCTAAAAGAAAGCCCCGCAATGCGGGGCTTTTTTATTGCGCGCGTCGTGGGTCAGCCGACGGCGCGTATCGCCTCCGCCAACGTATGAAACCGCGCCGCAATCTGCTCGGTTTCCACATGGCCGTAGCCCAGCAGCAGCCCAGGCAGGCGGCGCGCATCGTCCTGGTAATACCGTGAGAGCGGCCGCGTGACGACGTCGTTGGCAAGCGCCAGATCGGCAACGGCCACATCGTTGGTGCCGGCCGGCAAGCCCAGCACGAGATGCAGGCCGGACGCGCCGTCATGCACGGGCAGCGCGTCGCCAAATTCGCGGCTGATGGAAGCCAGCAGCGTTTCACGCCGTTCCGCGTACACACCGCGCATGCGCCGGATGTGCGAGACGAAATGGCCTTCCGCAATGAAGTCCGCCAGCACCGCCTGCGTGAGAATCTGGCCACCGCGGAACATCTCCGACAGGCCTGTCGCAAAGGCATCGGCCAGCGCCGGCGGCACGACCAGATAGCCGATCCGCAAGCTGGGGAACAGCACCTTCGAGAACGTGCCCATGTACAGCACGCGCCCGCCTTCATCCAGCCCTTGCAGTGACGGCAGCGGGCGGCTGCCGTAGCGGAATTCGCTGTCGTAGTCGTCTTCGACGATCCACGCATCGGTGGCGTGTGCGGTGGCGAGCAGCGCGCGGCGTCGCGCCAGGCTCATCACCGAGCCGAGCGGGTATTGGTGCGACGGCGAAACCACCATGAGTTTGGGCGGCTTGCTGCGCTGGCGACCGCGCGTGGGGATGTCGAAGCGCATGCCTTCGTCATCCACCGGCAGTGGCACCGTGCGCACGCCCGCAGCGGTGAGTACGCTGCGCACGCCCCAGTAGCCGGGGTCTTCGATCCACGCGCTGTCGCCGGCGTCGCACAGCAGTTGCGCGATGAGCTGGAGTGACGGATGGATGCCCGCGGTAATGATGATCTGCTCGGGCTCGCAGCGCACCCCGCGCGCGGTGCGCAGGTAGTCGGCCAGCGCGGTGCGCAGCGGCAGGTAGCCCGCGCCCACCGGATACGTCAGCAGCGCGGGCGACGGCTTGCGCAGCAGCCGGTTGTGCAGCCGTGACCAGATGCGCGCCGGAAACATCCGCACCTCCGGCACGCCCGGCATGAAGGCGCCCCATTGGCGCGAGCTGGCGCCTGCATCGCGCACCAGCGCACGGCCGCGCGTCGAAAGCATCGGCGCAGACGGCGTGGCTGCCTCGGCGATCGGCGCGGCCGCTGCTGTGGCGACGGCGGCAGCCTGTGCAGGCGCCGCGTCCAACCGGTCCGGCGCGGTATCGGCGACGAAAGTGCCGCTGCCCACGCCCGCCGAGACATAGCCTTCCACGCCGAGTTGTTCATAGACGTGGATGACCGTGTTGCGCGCGATGCCCAGCTCGGTCGCCAACTGCCGCGACGACGGCAGGCGGGTGCCCGGCTGCAGTTCGTCGCGCAGGATGCCCTCTTGCAGCACGCGGTACAGACGGCGGTGGTCGGGTTCGCCACCCGGCCCGGCACGGTCGAAGCGGCGCTGGAGGTAGTCGACCAGCATGCTGGCGCGGTGCGTGGGGGAGTGGTCGGCCATGGCGCGTGATGGAGCCAAAGTGGCTCCAAAAGAAAAACCTGATTGGGTCTTATTGTACAGAGCCAATGGCGCCACACTGGCTCGCATCCGATCTTTCTTGACCCAACGCACACGACCGCCATGAACGCCCGAGATCCGCAACAGAACGCCCAATGGAATGCCCGCCGCCTCGCCGCTACGCCGCGCGGTGTCGGTGTGATGACCGACCGCTACGCCGAGCGCGCCGAGAATGCCCTGTTCTGGGACGTCGAAGGCCGCCGCTACATCGACTTCGCGGCCGGCATTGCCGTGGTCAACACGGGCCATCGCCACCCGCGCCTGGTGCAGGCCGTGCGCGAGCAACTGGATCACTTCACGCATACCGCTTTCCAGATCGTGCCGTACGGCTCGTACGTCGAGCTGGCCGAGCGCCTGAACACGATCACGCCCGGCACGCACGCCAAGAAGACCGCGTTCTTCACCACCGGCGCCGAGGCTGTCGAAAACGCCATCAAGATCGCGCGGGCGCACACGGGCCGCCCGGGGGTGATCGCGCTCACGGGCGCGTTCCACGGCCGTACGTTCATGGGCATGTCGCTGACGGGTAAGGTGGTGCCGTACAAGACGGGCTTCGGGCCGTTTCCGGGCAGCATCTACCACGTGCCGGCGCCCATCGCGCTGCATGGCGTAAGCACGCAGGATGCGCTGGACGCTATCCAGCGTCTGTTCAAGGCGGATATCGATCCGCGCCAGGTGGCGGCCATCATTTTCGAGCCGGTGCAGGGCGAGGGCGGCTTCTACCAGATGCCCGCCGACTTTGTGCGCGCCATCCGCGCGCTGTGCGACGAGCACGGCATCGTGATGATCGCCGACGAAGTGCAAACCGGCTTTGCCCGCACCGGCAAGCTGTTTGCCATGGAGCACACCGGCGTGCTGCCGGACATCACGACGATGGCCAAGGGCCTGGCCGGCGGCCTGCCGCTGTCCGCCGTCACGGGCCGTGCTGAGATCATGGACGCACCGGCGCCGGGCGGGCTCGGCGGCACCTACGCAGGCAACCCGCTGGCGGTGGCCTCCGCACATGCCGTGCTCGACATCATTGCCGACGAGAAACTCTGCGAGCGCTCCGCCGCGCTGGGCGCACGTCTGGTCGATGCACTGAACGCTGCCAAGGCCAAGCAGCCGCGCATTGCAGAAGTGCGCGGCGTGGGCGCGATGGTTGCTGTCGAATTCAACACGCCGGACGGCAAGCCCGACGCCGATTTCACCAAGCTCGTGCAGCAACGGGCGCTCGAAGCCGGCCTGCTTCTGCTGTCGTGCGGCGTGTACGGCAACGTGATCCGCTTCCTGTTCCCGCTCACGATTGAAGACGCGGTATTCGAAGAGGGCCTTGCCATCCTGCAACGCGCACTGGAGGGCTGACACCATGACCCGCACCGATTTGCCGAGCGCGCCGGTTACGCCGCCGATCGCACTGAAAGACCCCGGCCTGTGGCGCACGCAGGCGTTCCTCGCAGGCACCTGGGCCGATGCCGATGACGGCGCCACGCGCGACGTGACCGATCCGGCCACGGGCCGTAAGGTCGGCACCGTGCCCGGCATGGGCGCCGCCGAAACGCGCCGCGCCATCGATGCCGCCCAGGTTGCACAACGCGCCTGGCGCAAGGTGAGCGCACGCGATCGCGCCAGGATCCTGCGCAAGCTGGCCGATCTGATGATGGAGCACCAGCAGGACCTTGCGGCCATCCTCACGGCCGAGCAAGGCAAGCCGCTGCCCGAAGCCGCCGGTGAAATCGCCTACGCCGCGTCGTTCATCGAATGGTTTGCGGAAGAGGCGCGCCGCATTTACGGCGATACGATTCCTTCGCCGCAGGGCGATCGCCGCATCGTCGTGCAGAAGGAGCCGATCGGCGTGAGCGCGGCCATCACGCCGTGGAATTTCCCCATCGCGATGATGACGCGCAAGGTCGGCCCGGCGCTGGCGGCCGGCTGCTCGATGGTGGTCAAGCCGGCGCTGGAAACGCCCTACTCGGCCCTGGCGTTTGCCGAGTTGGCGGCGCGCGCCGGCGTGCCGGCGGGTTTGCTGTCGATCGTCACGGGCGATTCGCAGGCGATTGGCGGTGAACTGACCTCCAACCCCGTCGTGCGCAAGCTCAGCTTCACGGGCTCGACGGCCGTGGGTCGTCTGCTGATGCGCCAGTGCGCGGACGACATCAAGAAGCTCTCGCTCGAGTTGGGCGGCAACGCGCCGTTCATCGTGTTCGACGATGCCGACGTCGATGCGGCCGTGGAAGGCGCGATGATCGCCAAGTACCGCAACGCGGGTCAGACCTGCGTGTGCGCGAACCGCTTCTACGTGCAGCGCGGCATCTACGACACCTTCGCTGCCAAGCTGGCTGACGCGGTGCGCGCGCTGCGCGTGGGCAACGGCACGGAGCCCGGCGTGCAGCAGGGCCCGCTGATCCACATGCGCGCGATGGAGAAAGTGCAACAGCATCTGGACGACGCCGTACGCCAGGGTGCCCGCGTGCTGGTGGGGGGCAAGCCGCATGCGCTGTCCGCACAGGGCGGCGCGTTTTTTGAGCCGACCGTCGTCGTCGATGCAAAGGCCGACATGCTCGTGGCGCATGAAGAAACGTTCGGCCCCCTGGCGGCGCTCATTCCTTTCGATACGGAAGACGAAGCCGTGGCGGCCGCGAACGACACCGAGTTCGGTCTCGCCGCGTATTTCTACACGCGCGATCTGGGCCGCGCCTGGCGTGTTTCGGATGCGCTGGAGTCCGGCATGGTTGGCGTCAATACCGGCCTGATCTCGACAGCGGAGGCGCCGTTTGGCGGCGTCAAGCAATCGGGGCTGGGCCGCGAAGGCTCGAAATACGGCATCGACGAGTACCTGGAGATCAAGTACATCAACATGGCCGGCCTCTGACCAACGTAGGGCCGGGGATCGGGCGCATCACGCTGCGGTGATGCGTCCGCCGCCGCTTGCTCTATAATCACCTTCCTCTGGCGCGCCGATTTGACGACTGGCTTGCGGGCGCGCGGGAGTCCAGGCATGCACACATGTGGCTCTGGGCTCTCATTACAAATGCGGCTAAAGAGGTTCGGTCAGAGCGGGGGTGGTGAAAGCAAGCGCCCCACGTGCGCCACATGAGAACCCGATTGGTTGCGTGAACAGCGTTGCCGGTCGGGTTTTTTCTTTGGTGCCATGACAGACATCCAGGCTGACCCCGCGGTCACCGCAGCCGATGCGGCGCAGGCCGATACCGCCTCTTCAAAGGCACAGCACGGCAAACCGGCCAACGCCATCGGCCTGGTCGTGCCCGAGCGCATGCACTTTGCCGAGCCGCTGCAACTGCGCAACGGCTCGCAAATCAGCGGCTACGACCTGATGGTCGAAACCTACGGCACGCTCAACGCAGACCGTTCCAACGCCGTGCTCATTTGCCACGCGCTCAACGCTTCGCACCACGTGGCGGGCGTGCACGCCGAGGGCGAAGTCGGCTGGTGGGACAACATGGTCGGCCCGGGCAAGCCGGTCGACACCAACCGCTTCTTCGTCATCGGGGTGAACAACCTGGGTTCGTGCTTCGGCTCGACCGGCCCCATGAGCCCGCATCCGGAAACCGGCCTGCCTTATGGCGCGCGCTTCCCCGTGGTGACGGTGGAAGACTGGGTGAACGCGCAGGCGCGCGTGGCCGACCGTTTCGGCATCCAGCAATTCGCGGCGGTGATGGGCGGCAGCCTCGGCGGCATGCAGGCGCTGGCCTGGAGCCTGATGTATCCGGACCGGCTGCGGCACTGCGTGGTGGTGGCCTCTACGCCCAAGCTGTCGGCGCAGAACATCGCCTTCAACGAGGTGGCGCGCAGCGCGATTCTGTCCGACCCCGATTTCCACGGCGGCGATTACTACGCGCACAACGTCAAGCCCAAGCGCGGCCTGCGCGTGGCCCGGATGATCGGCCACATCACGTATCTGTCGGACGAAGACATGGCCGCGAAATTCGGCCGCGAGCTGAAGGCGGAAGACATCCGTTTCTCGTTCGACGTCGAGTTCCAGGTCGAGAGCTACCTGCGCTACCAGGGCGACAAGTTTGCCGAGTACTTCGATGCGAACACGTATCTGCTCATCACGCGCGCCCTCGATTACTTCGACCCCGCGCTGGCTTACGGCGGCGATCTGACCAAGGCCGTCGCGCACACCAAGGCGAGCTACCTCGTCGTCAGCTTCATGACCGACTGGCGATTCGCCCCTTCGCGCAGCCGCGAGCTGGTCAAGGCGCTGCTCGACAACAAGCACCGTGTCACTTACGGCGAGATCGACGCGCCCCACGGCCACGACGCTTTCCTTCTGGAAGACGCGCGCTACCACGCGCTGGTCCGCGCCTACTACGAACGCATCGCCCAGGAGATCGGCGCATGACAACGCAAACGCTGAACACCGCGGCACCTTCCGCGGTACCGAACATCCTGGCCGACCGCGCGGACTTCCGAGCCATCGCCCGCTGGATCGAGCCGCGCTCCACCGTGCTCGACCTCGGTTGTGCGGACGGCAGCCTGCTGAGCGTGCTGCAGGACGAGCTGGATGTGCTGGCTTACGGCATCGAGATTGACGATGCGGGCGTGCTGGCCTCCACGCAAAAAGGCGTGCACGTGATCCAGCAGAATCTTGAAGGCGGGCTGGCGCTGTTCGAAGACAAGAGCTTCGACACCGTCATCCTGTCGCAGACGCTGCAGACCATCCACAACACGGCGCAGGTGCTGCGCGAGATGCTGCGCGTGGGTCGCGAGTGCATTGTGTCGTTCCCGAACTTCGGTTACTGGCCGCACCGGCTGTCGATCTTCCGCGGGCGCATGCCGGTGTCGGAATCGCTGCCGTACGAGTGGTACGACACGCCCAACGTGCGCGTGCTGACCATCCGCGACTTTGAAGCGCTGGCGCCCAAGGTGGGGCTGGTGATTCTCGACCGCGTTGTCCTCCACGAAGGCAACGTGGTCCGTTGGGGCGCCAACTGGCGCGGCAGCGTGGCGGTGTACCGGGTGCGCGCCGGCTGATTGCCTCGGCATCGATGGGCTTGCCGTGTGCTGGTTTGTGCGCGCCCACGCGCAGCACAGTGGCGCGCTACACTGGTTCATCTTCCGGTGAGGAGCGTGCGATGAGCAGACAGACCAGGCGCAGAAGTCCGCGCATGCTGCAGGCGGTGTTGGTGGTTGCGATGGGGATGGCGGCACCTTTTGCACTGGCCGCCGCCTCGCCGCAAGATGTGCGGGGCGACGCCGACGCCCTCACCCAGATCGCCATCGCGCACTACGAGAAGAACGACTTCGGCCACGCCTTCGACGAATTTGCCGAGGCTGCGCAACGCGGCAACCGGCTCGCGCAATTCAACTACGCGATGATGCTGATGCGCGGCGAAGGCACCGTCGCGCGGCCCGACGAAGCGGTCAAATGGCTGCGCCGTGCCGCCGATAACCAGATGACCCACGCGCAGTTTGCCTACGGCGAATTGTTCGAACGCGGCGAGCTGGTGCCTCGCTCCCTGGAAGAAGCCAACAAGTGGTACGAGCGTGCTGCCGCCGGCGGGCATGTCGAGGCGCAGCGCGCGCTGGCCACCGACTACTTCACCGGGCGCGGTGTGCCGCGCGACTACGGGCGCGCGTTCACTTGGTACAAGAAGGCGGCCGAGGGCGGCGACGCGCCATCGCAGTACATCGTCGGCAGCTATTACGAGCGTGGCGAGCCCGGCGTGGTGGCGCAGGATATCGAGCAGGCCAAGAAGTGGTACGGCAGGGCGGCTGCCCAAGGCGATGTCGGCGCACTCGGCAAGCTGCGCGCACTGGTGGAGCAAACGTATCGCGCCAAGCATGGCGATCCGCCCACAGCGGCACGTCAGTCCATGTAGGACACGCAAGAAAAAACCGCCGGGCATGGCTGCATGCACCGGCGGTTCTTGTTTTGGAGCGCGTTCAACCGTTCATCAACAGCAGCGGCCGACGCGTCCGGCGTAGCGCGCGTCCTGGCGTTCGCGGAAGAAGTCTTCGTACGTCATGACGGCCTGGTCGGGGTGTGTCTCCTGCATGTGCCGCACGTAGGTGTCGTAGTCCGGCACGCCGACCATCAGACGCAGCGTCTGGCCCAGGTAGCGACCGAAGTTCTCGAGTTCTTCGCGCATGCCCGTGCTCATGCGCCCAGCGCTTCGTACGGCGTTTCGTTGGCGGTCGGGCGGCTCGCGGCGCGCGCCTTGAGCACCGTGCGCACGCCATACCACGCGATGCTGACCACCACGAGAATGAACAGGCCGCACAGGAACGCGTCGATGCGGTCGTTCAGCACCACCTGCTGCATTTGCGCCATCGACTTGGCCGGGGCCAGCAGCTTGCCTTCGGCGATCGCGCCGGCGTACTTGTTGGCATGCGCCAGGAAGCCGATCTTCGGGTCCGGATCGAACAGCTTCTGCCAGCCGGCGGTGAGCGTGCAGATCAGCAGCCAGGCGGTCGGCAGCAGCGTCACCCACACGTAGCGGTCGCGCTTCATCTTGACGAGCACGCAGGTGCCCAGCGTCAGCGCAATCGCGGCGAGCATCTGGTTGGAGATGCCAAAGAGCGGCCACAGCGTGTTGATGCCGCCCAGCGGATCGACCACACCTTGGTACAGGAAGTAGCCCCACAGGGCGACGGTCGCGGCCGTGGCGATGAGGTTGGCGACGAGCGAATCCGTGCGCTTGAGTGCCGGCACGAAGGTGCCCAGCAGATCCTGCAGCATGAAGCGCCCGGCGCGCGTGCCTGCATCCACGGCCGTGAGGATGAACAGCGCCTCGAACAGGATCGCAAAGTGGTACCAGAAGGCCATCATGGCCGGGCCGCCCACCACTTGGTGCAGGATGTGCGCCATGCCGACGGCCAGCGTCGGGGCGCCGCCTGCACGGGCGAGGATGGTGTTTTCGCCGACATCCTTGGCGGTCTGGATCAGCACGTCAGGGGTGATGACGAAGCCCCAGGTGGACAGCGTGTGCGCCACCGTATCCGGTGTCGCGCCCACGAGTGCCGCCGGGCTGTTCATCGCGAAGTACACGCCCGGGTCGATGACCGAAGCGGCCACCAGCGCCATGATGGCGACGAACGATTCCATCAGCATCGCGCCGTAGCCGATGAAGCGGGCCTGCGTTTCGTTCTCCAGCAGCTTGGGCGTGGTGCCCGACGAGATGAGCGAGTGGAAGCCCGACACCGCGCCGCACGCAATGGTGATGAACAGGAATGGGAACAGGTTGCCCGACCACACCGGGCCGCCGCCGCCGGCAAACTGCGTCAGCGAAGGCATCTGCATCTTGGGCGCGACGATCAGGATGCCGATGGCCAGGGCGAGAATCGTGCCGATCTTCAGGAACGTCGACAGGTAATCACGCGGGGCCAGCAGCAGCCACACCGGCAGCACCGAGGCGACAAAGCCGTAGCCGATCAGCATCCACGTGAGGGCCTTGCCGTCGAACGTGAACAGCGGCGCGAGGGCGGCATTTTCATGCACCGCCTGACCGCCGATGATGGCCAGCATCAGCAGCACGAAGCCGATGATGGAGATCTCGCCGATGCGGCCCGGGCGGATGTAGCGCACGTACACGCCCATGAACAGCGCGATGGGAATCGTGGCGGCTACCGTGAAGGTGCCCCACGGCGAGCCGACCAGCGCCTTCACCACGATCAGCGCCAGCACGGCCAGGATGATGATCATGATGAGGAACGCGCCAAACAGCGCGATCACGCCGGGCACGGTGCCCATCTCGCTCTTGACGAGGTCGCCCAGCGAGCGGCCGTCGCGGCGGCTGGAGATGAACAGCACGATGAAATCCTGCACTGCACCGGCAAACACGACGCCGGCCAGGATCCACAGCATGCCGGGCAGGTAGCCCATCTGCGCGGCCAGCACGGGGCCGACCAGCGGGCCAGCGCCGGCAATGGCCGCAAAGTGGTGCCCGAACAGCACATGCTTGTTGGTGGGAACGTAGTCGAGCCCGTCGTTGTAACGCCAGGCGGGCGTTTTGCGGGTGCCGTCCAGACCGAGCACCTTGTCGGCGATGAAGCGGCTGTAGTAGCGATACGCGATCAGGTAGATGCATACGGCGGCCACTACCACCCAGAGCGCGCTGACGGCCTCGCCGCGCGCAAGCGCAACGGTGGCAAACGCAGACGCGCCAAGAATGGCGATGACCAGCCAGATCAGGTGTTGCCTGACGAAGCTCATGTCGGTCTCCTCGAACCTTGGTCGAAGTGTTGTGCTGAACGCGGGATGTGGGTTCATCCCTGCGGTAAGTCCTGCCCCGTGACAGGGGCGTGTAGTATTTGCCAGCCCCACCCCGCGCCACAAGCGGAGGACTACGCAACGCATGTCCGTAGTTCTACGCAGGGCCCCACACCTGATCGAGACCGCGCCGCCACCTTGCAATGCAGCAAAGCGCCGCGTTTTTGTTATGAAGCTCCGCCAGAAAATCCTGCTGCTCGCCGTCGCACCGCTGACCATTGCCATGCTGGCGATCATGCTGACCGTGCGCCATCAGTCGATCGCGCTGGCGCGGCACGAACGGCAGCTGGTGGAGTCGGCGTATCTGCAGGCCAAGGAGACCGAGCTGCGGTCTTACGTCAAGCTGGCGCAGAGTGCCATCGCACCGTTGCTGGCAGCCGGCCACGGCGCCGACCCGACCCGGGACGACGCCACGCGCGACGAAGCCATGCGCACCCTCGCCCGTCTCGACTTCGGCACCGACGGCTATTTCTTTCTCTATGACCTGCGCGGCCGCAACCTGATGCACCCGCGCCAGCCCGAACTTGTCGGCCGCGACTTGTGGGACCTGACGGATTCAGGCGGACAGCCGACCATCCAGAAACTCGTTGCCGCCGCGCAGGCCGGCGGCGGTTTCGTACGCTACATGTGGGACAAGCCGTCCACGCACCAGAGCGTGCCCAAGCTCGGTTACGTCGAGCCGATTCCGCAGTGGGGCTGGATGGTCGGCACCGGCCTGTACCTGGACGACATCGAGCAAACCCTGCGAGAGATTGACCGGCGCGCGCAGACCAACATCGACCAGACGCTGGCCTGGGTGGTGGGCATTGCCGCAGTCAGCATCCTGCTGGTGGCCGGCAGCGGTTTGGCGCTGAACGTGAGCGACCATCGCCAGGCCGATGCCAAGCTGCGCCAGCTCGCGCAGCAGGTGGTGAAGTCCCAGGAAGACGAACGCGCGCGTGTCTCGCGCGAGCTGCACGACGGCATCAGCCAGGTGCTGGTGTCGACCAAGCTGTTGCTGGAAACCGCGCATGGCCATCTTGAGGCCGGGCCTGCATCGCCGGCGTCGATCGAGCGGGCAGACAGCATGCTGCGCCGCGCGCTCGACCGGTTGAACGGTGCGCTGGGCGAGGTCCGGCGCGTGTCGCACAACCTGCGCCCTGCGCTCCTGGATGATCTTGGCTTGGCGGCAGCATTGGAACTCCTCGTGCGCGAAACACGGGAGGCACACGAAGACAGCCAGCCGGGGTTTGCGATTGCGCTCGAACTTGTCGGCCCGCCGGTGCAATTGCCGGATGCGTGCAACACCGCGCTGTTCCGCATTGCGCAGGAGGCCGTCTCCAACATCGAGCGCCATGCCACGCAAGCGACGCGCATCGCCGTGCTGCTCGAAAACGATATCGATGCGGTGCGCCTGTCCGTTCGCGACAACGGCCCCGGTTTCGACGTGGAGTCCGTGCAGGTCGACCCGCAACACGGGATCGGCCTGCGCAACATGCGCGAGCGCATGGCCGCGCTCGGCGGCACCTGTACCATCGCCTCCGGCCCGCACGGCACGGAGGTGACCGCCGTGCTGCCGCATGGCGTCATCGCTCGATTGGCTTCTGTTCCCTCTTCTCCGCTCGTATGAACATGCGATCACCCGCGCCCGTCAAACTGCTCCTCGTCGACGATCACCCGCTCGTGCGCGATGGCGTGCGCGTGCGGCTGGAAGCCGTGCCGCATTTCGAAGTGGTGGGTGAAGCCGGCGACGCTGAAGCCGCCCTGCAGGCCGCGCGCACGCTGTCGCCCGACTTGGCACTGATGGACATCGGCATGCGCGGCATGAACGGCATCGCGCTCACCGAAAAGTTTGCCGAGGAATTTCCCGAGATTGCCGTGCTCGTGCTGTCGATGCACGACAACCTGGAATACGTGCGGCAGGTGATGCGCGCCGGCGCGCGCGGCTACGTGCTCAAGGACGCGCCCGCCAGCGAACTGGTCGAAGCCATCGATGCCGTGCTGGCCGGCCGGCCGTTCTACAGCGCGCAGCTGGCGATGCGCATGGCCGAGCAGGCCGTCATGCCCACGCCTGTGGAGGCGCTCACCCCGCGCGAGCGCGACATTCTCGACGGCATCGCCAAGGGCTACGCCAACAAGCGCATCGCCGACGAGCTGGGCTTGTCGGTGCGCACGGTGGAATCGCACCGCCTGAACCTGAAGCGCAAACTCGGCATCGAGGGCCAGGCGGAGCTGGTGAAGTTTGCGGTGGAGCTGGGAAAGGGCCGTTAGACGCCCTTTGTGCCTTCCACGTAATCGCGCACCATCGCCTCGAACGAGGTGTCGCGGCCAAAGCCCATGGCATCGGCGCGGGCGGTATCGAAGCGTGCCGGCCAGCTTTGCACGATGGCCTTGATGCGGGCGTCCGGCTCCCAGCGGATACGCGAGACCGGCGCATCGCCCGCCACCTTGCGCAACGCCTCCACCATCTCGCCCACGCGCACCGTAATGCCCGGCAGGTTCAGTGATCGGCGATGGCCCCATGCCGACGCCGGCAGGGTGTACGCGTGCAGCAGCGACGCCACTACCTGACGCGGCGAGGCGAGCCACAGCTCAGTCTCGGCTTCCACCGGACAGATGGCTTCCTCGCCTGACAATGGCTCGCGGATGATGCCGCTGGCAAAGCTCGAGGCCGCGCCGTTCGGTTTGCCCGGGCGCACCGACACCGTGGGGATGCGCACCGCGCGCCCGTCGATGTAGCCCTTGCGCGAATACTCGCCGACCAGGAATTCGCCCATCAGCTTCTGCACGCCGTACGAGGCCTGCGGCGTGGCCGCCGTGTCGTCGGTGACAACGGCGGGCAACTGTCCGCCAAACACCGCCACGGAGCTGGCGAACAGCACGCGCGGCGCACGGCCGGTCTTGGCGTGCTGCGCGCGCAGCGCATCGAGCAATGCGCGCGTGCCGTCCAGGTTCACGCGCATGCCGAGGTCGAAATCGGCCTCCGCGGTGCCGCTCACCACGGCGGCCAGGTGGAACACGCCGCCCACGTTTTCGTCGATCACCTTGGCGATCAGGGCGGGGTCGGAGGCATCGCCGGTCACGTAGCGCACGCGCGCATCGGCAATCTGACCGGCCACCTGGTCCAGCACGATGAAGGTCTCAACGGGCTGCACCGAGCCGTCCGCATCCGGCAGGCCGGGTTGTTCGAGCAGTGCCGCCAGCACGCGCTGGCCCAGGAAACCGGCGCCGCCGGTGATGACGATGTTCATGGTGTCTCCTTGTTGCCTGGCGTAACCCGCCGGGCGTTTTGATCGATGCCTAGGGTAAACAGGGATGAAGCTCTGCGACTCAACTTGTATGATGACACGACGAATTTACGCTTGCCAAGACATCCCTGCCCCATGTTTGAACGACTCGACGCCGCGCCCTCCCTGTCCGACCGCGTGGCCCAGACCCTGATGGACAAGATCGACGCGGGCGAACTGCGCCGCGGCGAACGCATGCCTTCCGAAACCGTGCTCGGGCAGGAATTCGGTGTCAGCCGTACCGTGATTCGCGAAGCCATCTCGCGTCTGCGCCACGAAGGCGTGGTCGAAGCGCGCCAGGGCAGCGGCGTGTACGTCACGCAGCAGGCCGGCCTCAAGCCGCTGCGGATCGACGCGGCGCAGGCCGGGTCGATCGACGCCGTGCTGCACATCATCGAACTGCGCCGCGCGCTGGAGGCCGAAGGCGCCGCGCTGGCCGCCCAGCGTCGCACCGAGGCCGAGATGATCGAGATCGACGCCGCACTCGACGGCATTGACGCTGCCGTGGCGGCCGGCGGTGACGGCGTGACCGAAGACCTGCGCTTTCACCATGCCATCGCGGCGGCCAGCGGCAATCCGTTCCTCGTGCAGGCGCTTGGCTTCTTCAGCCAATACCTGGAGGAAGCGATCGGCGTGACGCGCAGCAACGAAGCGCGCCGTGAAGACTTCGCCCGCCAGGTCCGCGACGAGCACCGCGCGATGGTCGAGGCCATCCGCCACCGCGACGCATTGGCTGCACGCAATGCCGCGCAGACCCACATGTTCAATGCCGCTCGTCGTCTGGCCGAAGGGCGCGACGTGGCGCAAGACTGATTTCTGGAGTCATTCATGACGCAATCGATGGCTGACCGGAAGGTCGGCGTGATCGGACTCGGCGCCATGGGCCTGGGCATTGCCAAGACCCTGCGCAATCACGGTTACACCGTGCATGCCTGCGACGCGCGCCCCGGTGCCGCGGCGGATTTCGCCAAGGAAGGCGGCGTGGCCTGTGCAACGCCAGCCGAGGTGGCGACGGGCGTGGACGTGGTGGTCTCGGTGGTGGTCAACGCCGCGCAGACCGAAGCTGTGCTGTTCGGAGAGGCCGGTGCAGCGGCCGCCATGCGACCGGGCAGCACGTTCGTCATGTGTTCAACGGTCGACCCGAACTGGTCGATTGCGCTGGAGGCGCGTCTCGCGCAGCAGGGCATTCTGTATGTGGATGGACCGATTTCGGGCGGCGCGGCCAAGGCTGCCTCGGGCCAGATGACCATGATGACCTCGGCCACGCCCGAGGCATATGCGGCAGCGGGCCATGTGCTCGACGCCATGGCCGGCAAGGTCTATCGCCTGGGCGACAAGGCGGGCGCGGGCAGCAAGGTCAAGATCATCAACCAGCTGCTGGCCGGCGTGCACATCGCCGCTGCGGCCGAAGCCATGGCCCTGGGCCTGCGCGAAGGCGTGGCAGCGGATGCGCTGTACGAAGTCATCACCCATAGCGCGGGCAACAGTTGGATGTTCGAAAACCGCATGGCCCACGTGCTGGCGGGCGACTACACGCCGCTGTCCGCCGTTGACATCTTCGTCAAGGACTTGGGCCTCGTGCTCGATACCGCGCGCGCGACCAAGTTTCCGCTGCCGCTGGCGGCTACCGCGCATCAGATGTTCATGCAGGCATCCACGGCCGGTTATGCGAAGGAAGACGATTCGGCCGTCATCAAGATCTTCCCGGGCATCACGTTGCCGGAGGGCCAACCGAAATGAGCGCAGCGCCCACGTCCCGCCCGGTCCTCGGTTGCATCGCCGACGACTTCACCGGTGCGACAGACCTTGCCAACATGCTCGTGCGTGCCGGCATGCGCACGGTGCAGACCATCGGTGTGCCGCAGGCAGGCGCCGAGGCCATCGCTGCGGATGCCGATGCCATCGTCGTTGCGCTCAAGTCGCGCACGATTCCGGGGGCGGATGCCGTGGCGCAGTCGTTGAATGCACTGCACTGGCTGCGCGCGCAAGGCTGCTCGCGCTTCTTCTTCAAATACTGCTCGACGTTCGATTCCACCGATGCCGGCAACATCGGCCCCGTGGCCGAAGCGTTGATGGCCGAGCTGGGTACCGATTTCACATTGGCCTGCCCCGCCTTTCCCGAAAACGGCCGCACGATCTTCCGTGGTCATCTGTTCGTGGGTGACGTGCTGCTCAACGCGTCGGGCATGGAGCACCATCCGCTCACGCCGATGCGCGATCCGAACCTCGTGTCGGTGCTTGCGCGCCAGAGTGCGGGCAAGGTCGGCCTGCTGCGATACGACACCGTCATGCGCGGTGCGCAGGCTGCGCGCGACCAGGCCCAGCAACTGCGTGCCGACGGCGTGAAGCTGGCAATTGCCGATGCCATTTCGAAAGACGACCTCATCGTGCTGGGCGAGGCGTTTGCCGACCTGCCGCTGCTGACGGGCGGCTCGGGCCTGGCGCTTGGCTTGCCGGCGCAATATCGCCGCGCAGGGCTGATCACTGCGCAGGGCAATGCGGCGCAACTGCCCGCGGTGGCCGATTCGGCGATCGTGCTGTCGGGCAGCTGCTCGCGCGCGACGAATGCCCAGGTGGCGCACTGGCGTGCCTCGCGCCCGGCGTTCCAGATCGATCCACTGGCGCTGGCCGAAGGCAAACCGGTCGTGGTCGAGGCGTTGGATTTCGTGCACCGCCATGCCGGGCAGACGGTGCTGGTGTACGCCACCAGTGCGCCGGAGCAAGTGGCCCACGTACAGAAGACGCTGGGCGTGGAGCGCGCCGGCAAGTTGGTGGAAGACGCGCTGGGCCGCATCGCGCGCACGCTCCACGCCGATGGCGTACGCCGCTTCGTGGTGGCCGGCGGCGAGACATCGGGCGCGGTTGTGCAGGCGCTCGACGTGCGCGCGTTGCGCATCGGCCCGCAGATCGACCCGGGCGTGCCCTGGACGGCCACCATCGACAAGGACCCGGTTGCGCTGGCATTGAAATCCGGCAACTTCGGGACCGTGGATTTCTTCGAGAAGGCGCTTGCGCAGCTGGCCCACGCAACGACGGAGCCGGTCGCATGACCGCAACGAACGAAAGCGCGCTGCGCGAAGAGATCGCGCATGTCGGTCAGAGCCTGTATGCGCGCGGCTACACCGTCGGCACGGCGGGCAACATCAGCGCGCGCCTGCCCGACGGCTGGCTCATCACGCCCACCGATGCCTGCCTCGGCACGCTCGACCCGGCGCGCATCGCCAAGGTCAGTACCGCAGGCGAATGGGTCAGCGGCGACAAGCCGTCGAAAACGCTCGCCCTGCATCGCGGCATCTACGACCGCAATGCGGAGGCGCATGCCGTGGTGCACACGCATTCGACGCATCTCGTGGCGCTCACGCTGGCGGGCGTCTGGCATGAAGCCGACGTGCTGCCGCCCATCACGCCGTACTACGTGATGAAGGTCGGCCACGTGCCGCTGGTCCGCTATCAGCGGCCGGGGCATCCGGACGTCGCTGCGCAGATCGCCGAGTTGGCCTGCGACGTGCGCGCCGTGCTGCTCGACCGGCTGGGGCCCGTGGTGTGGCACGGCTCCGTGTCGAATGCCGCTTACGCGCTGGAAGAACTGGAAGAAACCGCACGGCTTTGGTTGATGACCGAACCCAAGCCGGCACCGCTGTCCGACGCGCAGATCGACGAACTGCGCCAGACGTTCGGGGCCCGTTGGTAGCGATCAGGAGCAAATCGGTAGCCCGCTGCCCGGCCCACATAAAACCTACACCGGAGACCACATGAACACCTCGACCGCCACCACGGCGGCGTTGCCTTCGCACGCCGTTTCAAAAGAGGACAGCGTCTATGCGCGCGTGTCGCGCCGCATCGTCCCGCTCATCATGCTCTGCTACGTGGTCGCGTACCTCGACCGCGTGAACGTCGGGTTTGCGAAGCTGCAGATGTCGCAGGCGCTGAACTTCTCTGAGACGGTGTACGGGCTCGGTGCCGGCATCTTCTTCATTGGCTATTTCCTCTTCGAGGTGCCGAGCAATCTGCTGATGAACAAGATCGGCGCGCGCATCTGGATCGCGCGGATCATGATCACGTGGGGTTTGATCTCCGGCGCGTTCGCATTCGTGCAGACGCCCACGCAGTTCTACGTGATGCGCTTTCTCCTGGGCTTGGCGGAAGCCGGCTTCTACCCCGGCATCATCCTGTACCTGACGTACTGGTATCCGTCGCACCGCCGCGCACGCATCGTGGCGATGTTCATGGCGGCCATTCCCATCTCGGGCATTTTCGGCAACCCGCTGTCGGGCTGGATCATGAGCGCGTTTCACGGGGCAGGCGCCGGCAGCGGCTGGCAGGGCTGGCAGTGGATGTTCGTGATCGAAGCCATCCCGGCGGTGCTGGTCGGCCTGCTGGTGCTCTGGAAGTTCGATGACAGCATCCGCAAGGCCAAGTGGCTGTCGGAAGAGGAAAAGCAGATCCTCGAAGCCAACATTGCGGCCGACAACAAAGGCAAGACCGAGCACCCCGGCATCGGCAAGGTGTTCTCCGATCCGCGCGTGTGGATGATGAGCCTGATCTACTTCGCCTTCGTCATGGGCCAGTACGGCTTGACGTTTTGGATGCCGACGCTGGTGAAGAACGCCGGTGTGAAAGACACCCTGATGGTGGGCGTGCTCTCCGCCATTCCGTATGTCTGTGCGGCGATCACCATGGTACTGATCGGCCGCAGCGCCGATGCACGCCGCGAGCGCCGCTGGCACCTCGTTGTGCCCGCGTTGATGGGCGCCGTCGGGTTTGCGGTGGTGGCAACCGCGGGTAACAACGTGGCGCTGTCGATCGTGTTCCTGTCATTGGCTGCCGCGGGCGTGCTGACGTGTGCGCCGCTGTTCTGGTCGCTGCCCACGGCGTTCCTGCAAGGCACCGCTGCTGCGGCCGGCATTGCCGCCATCAACTCGGTCGGCAACTTGGCCGGTTTCGTGAGCCCCTATATGATCGGTGCGCTCAAGGACATGACGGGCAGCACATCCGCCGGCATGTACGCGCTGGCGGGCGTGCTGGTGCTCGGCTGCATTGCCGTGTTGCGCACGCCGCCCAAGCTGGTCAATAAATAAGCAATAGTATTCAGAGGTCTGTCATGCCGCGCTTTGCCGCCAACCTGTCCATGATGTACCAGGAGCACGCGTTTCTCGACCGCTTTGCCGCCGCGGCAGAAGACGGCTTCGAGGGCGTGGAGTTTCTCTTCCCTTACGACTTCGACAAGGCCGATATCCGCGCCCGTCTTGACGACGCTGGGCTCACGCAAGCGCTGTTCAATGCCCCGCCGGGCGATTGGGCGGGCGGCGAGCGCGGCATCGCCTCATTGCCCGGTCGCGAAGAGGAATTCAAGCGCGGCATTGCGACAGCGCTCGAATATGCGCAGGTGCTCGGCAACACGCGCCTGCACGTCATGGCCGGCCTGCTGCCCGCCGGTGCTGACCGCGCACGCCATCACGCCACCTACGTCAGCAACGTCGCCTACGCTGCGCGCGAGGCTGCCGGCGCGGGCGTCACCATCGTGCTGGAACCGATCAACACGCGCGACATGCCGGGCTTCTTCCTCACGCATCAGGCGCAGGCGCATGCGGTGTGCAAGGAAGTCGGCGCCGCCAACGTCAAGGTGCAGTTCGACCTGTACCACGCGCAGATCATGGAGGGCGATCTGTCGGTCAAGCTCAAGCAGTACGTTGAGGGTGTGGGCCACGTGCAGATCGCCGGCGTGCCCGATCGCCACGAACCGGACGAAGGCGAACTGCACTATCCGCACCTCTTTGCGTTGCTGGATGCGCTTGGCTACAACGGCTGGGTCGGCTGCGAGTATCGGCCCCGTGCCGGCACCAGCGAAGGGCTCGGCTGGCTCAAGCGCTGGCGCGAGAGCCAACGCTGATCGGGCTTCCCCAAGCAAAAACGGCCGGCGCTGCGTGTGCAGTCCGGCCGTTGTCTTTTGGTGCGTCGCTTACGACTTGCACCCGCCGAGGTAGCGGCCCTGGTAGTGGAAGCCGCTCTTCATCGGTCCGAACTGCGAATGCTGATACTGCCCATTGCCGCTGATGTTGTACGACGTCGGCGTCAGCGGGCCGCTGGCTTCCAGCACGCCCTTGCCGCCCTGCGGGTCTTCGCACGACAGCGTGACCTTGAGCGTGCCCAGCGTGTAGTTCCACCGCGTGAGCTTGCAGCCTTGTTGATCGCGGCGGATGGAACGCTCAAACATGGCGCGCACGTCGCCGGCATCGTTGGCGCTCAGACAGCCGCGTTCGGGGCGGCTCGGTACTTGGCGGCCTTGCTCGTCAAAGTGCGGCAACGGCTTGCCGTTCAGCGTCACGCTCGTCGTGCTTTCCCACAAACCTGGCGTGACTTCCTGGGCGTGCGCGCCCAGCGTCAGTCCAGCCAGCAGTACACCGCTGTGCCACAGCTTCATAGTCGATACCTTGAACGGATGAGATGACGCGACGCCCCCATCGCCGCCCGGCATGAGCGGCGATGGGATGGCCGTCGGAGATGCGCGATGCGCGTTGGATCGACCTGGGCTCAGACGCCCAGGCGCACCGGTTCCTTGGCCAGCGAACGCGATGTCGGCACGTGGCCGTACGACGGCAGTTCGGCCTTGCGGGTTGCGGCTTCGAGCTGCAGGCCGATCGCTTCGGCAGCATGCATGGCCGTTGCGCCGCTGGTGCCGACGACGAGGCGATAGCCGCCGCCGCGCACGGTCTGGATCAGGCCATCGCACGGGGTGCCGGCCAGCGCGACGCGCAGCTTGCGCACGTGCACGTCGACCGTGCGCTCACCCACGAAGACATGGTTGCCCCACACGCGGTCCAGCAGCTGCGTGCGCGAATGCACGCGTTGCGGATGCGCGACGAGAAAGTGCAGCAGGCGGAATTCCAGCGGGCTGAGCGGAATGGCGCGTGGGCCGGTGTCGGTCTGGGCGGTCACACCCAGCGTCAGCGGGTCAAGGCGCAGGCCGTTGACCTGCAGGATGTCGTCGCCATGTTGATGCGGCGCGCGGCGGCGCAGTACGGCGCGGATGCGGGCATGCAGTTCGCCCGTGTCGCACGGCTTGACGACGTAGTCGTCGGCACCGGCGTCGAGCGCGGCAATCTTGGCACGCGCATCGCCATGGCGGGACAGCACGATGACCGGCAGGCCGCGCGTCTGCATGTTGGCGCGCAAGGCCAGCAGCATGTCGATCGACTCGCGCTCGGGCCACGTCCACTCCATCAGGAGCAGCTCCGGCATGGCGGCCAGGATGGCAGCCTGCGCCTGGCCCGGATGGCTGACCCGTTGAACATCGTGTCCACCATCACGCAGGGAAAACGACAGACGCTCCCCCTCTGCCTGGTCTTGTTCGACCAGCAAGATCTGAATACCCACTTTGTGATACCTCCCGTCTAACCAGCCGACACACTCCGGCGAGCAGCCTTGTGGCTGCGCTCTGCTGTCTGCGGTGCGCGTTGTTATGAGTGCCATGCGGGCAATTGCGCCTGTGCTCGCATGTCTTTTCTTGCGGGCGCTGTTGCCTGGCCGTCGGCCTTGCGCGGATCGTCATGCTGCTGTTCCCGTCGACGATCGCCAGCGGAGCCTCCTGGGTGGTGTCCAGGGTGGTCCTGAGAAAGGTCTGCAAACCCCTCGGTGCCAGTCGCAGCGTGCCGAACCGTGCAATCGTTTGCACGGTTTGCGGCGCAGCTTGCGCACAATCCGAGCCGGCGCCCCCCCGAGCGCCGGTGAAGTAGGGAATCCCCACCTCCGTTGGCATAAGGCTTGTTCGCCCTTTCCCGTTTCCTCTAGTCATGAACCCCCCCTCTGGCTCAGAGAGAAAGGATTCCGTTTTGCCGGATTATAAGAATCCCGTAGGGATTCGTCACGCACGAATTTTAAAATTTGGAAATTCATTCAATCCGGCACGAACTGAAGTGCCACGATTGACATGCACTCTTCATAAAGCTATGCCAGGCAACGTTCTTCGCCGATGCGGCCGTTCAATGATTCAGGCGTGGCATAAATACGCGGCAATTATGCTCGGCTTGGCATAATGGTCATTCTCGTGTGGGAGCCGGTATTTTTTACAACGCAAATCAATTCGCCAAAAATCAATTGATCTGTTTTGTGGGCAGGGGTAATCCGCGTGATTTAAAACTTTAGGATTACTGCTCATTGTTTAGCCAGCGTTCCAGCATGGGCGAAAAAAAAAGCCCGCACACGGCGGGCTTCTTGGGGTCGACGGCGAAACCGAGGTCAGCCGCCTAGGCGTTCTTCCAGGCGGGTCTTGGCGTCGGGCAGCGCCTGCGGCAGGCCGTGCGCCAGTTTTGTGAACAGCTCGTCGTGCAGCGCCAGTTCCTCCTTCCAGGCTGCCGCGTCCAGCGAGATCACCTTGGCGAACTGCTCGGCCGTGAAGTCCAGGCCATCCCAGCTCAGTTCTTCGTAGCGCGGCGACACGCCGAAGACGTGCTCATCGCCCTGCGCCTGGCCTTCGATGCGATCGACCATCCACTTGAGCACGCGCATGTTCTCGCCAAAGCCCGGCCACACGAACTTGCCGTTTTCATCCTTGCGGAACCAGTTCACGCAGAAGATCTTCGGCAGCGTTGCGCCGCTCTTGGCCAGCTTCTCGCCGACCTTGAGCCAGTGCGCGAAGTAGTCGGCCATGTTGTAGCCGCAGAACGGCAGCATGGCGAACGGGTCGCGGCGCACCACGCCTTGCTGGCCGGCAGCGGCGGCGGTGGTTTCCGAGCCCATCGTGGCAGCCATGTACACGCCTTCGGTCCAGTCGCGCGCTTCGGTCACGAGCGGCACCGTGGTCGAACGGCGGCCGCCGAAGATGAACGCATCAATGGGTACGCCGGCCGGGTTGTCCCACTCCGGATCGATCGACGGGCATTGTGCGGCGGGCGCCGTGAAACGCGCGTTCGGATGGGCAGCCTTGCGGCCGGTTTCCTTGGCGGTCTCGGGCGTCCAGTCCTGGCCTTGCCAGTCGATCAGGTGCGCCGGCGGCGTGTCGGTCATGCCTTCCCACCACACGTCGCCGTCGTCGGTCAGGGCCACGTTGGTGAAGATGACGTTCTCTTTGAGCGTGGCCATCGCGTTGAAGTTGGTCTTCTCGCTCGTGCCCGGGGCCACGCCAAAGTAGCCGGCTTCCGGGTTGATGGCGTACAGGCGCGTTTTGCCGTTGGCGTCCTGGCGGGGCTTGATCCAGGCGATGTCGTCGCCGATGGTCGTCACCTTCCAGCCGTTCAGGCCCGCCGGCGGAATCAGCATCGCAAAGTTGGTCTTGCCGCAGGCCGACGGGAAGGCCGCCGCCACGTGATACGTCTTGCCTTCCGGCGACGTCACGCCCAGGATCAGCATGTGCTCGGCCAGCCAGCCCTGGTCGCGGCCCATGGTCGAGGCGATCCGCAGCGCGAAGCATTTCTTGCCCAGCAGCGCGTTGCCGCCGTAGCCGGAGCCGAACGACCAGATTTCGCGCGTTTCCGGGAAATGCACGATGTACTTGGTCGGGTTGCACGGCCACGGCACGTCTTTCTCGCCGGCTGCGAGCGGCTTGCCGACGGTGTGCACGCACGGCACGAAATCGCCGTCGGTGCCCAGCACGTCGTACACCGCGCGGCCCATGCGGGTCATGATGCGCATGTTGACGGCCACGTACGGGCTGTCCGACAGCTCCACGCCGATGTGTGCGATCGGCGAGCCCAGCGGGCCCATCGAGAACGGCACCACGTACAGCGTGCGGCCGCGCATGCTGCCGTCAAACAGGCCGTTCAGCGTCTGGCGCATCTCGGCCGGGGCCGTCCAGTTGTTGGTGGGGCCGGCGTCTTCCTTCTTCTGCGAGCAGATGAAGGTGCGGTCTTCCACGCGCGCCACGTCCGACGGGTCGGACAGCGCCAGGTACGAGTTCTTGCGCTTGGCCGGATTGAGCTGCTTCATCGTGCCGGCGGCCACCATTTCGGCGCACAGGCGGTCGTATTCCTCTTGCGAACCATCGCACCAGACGATGCGCTCCGGCTTGGTGAGGGCTGCCACCTCGCCCACCCACGCGATCAGGCGTGGGTGTTTCACGTAATCGGGCACGTTCAATGCGGGCACGCCCTGCATCACGGGTTGATTCATGACCAAAACTCCAATGGAAGTGAGAAAGAAATCGGTGTCGGATCAGCACGGTGGCCGCGCCCAGCGGCGGGGTGGAAAGCGATCGACGGCGCATCGGAAGCGGGCCGGATCAGCGGTTTCCAGAGGGAGAGGTGAGGCAGGCGGAGGGACGGTAGCCGTGCTGATTTCACATTCAGTTACAAAGCGGTGCGCTGGCGGAAGGTGGGTTTTTCCGGGCAGCGGGGGCCGCGTGCGCTAAAGTGGCGGGACCGAGGTCAACAGACCCTAGAACAAGGACTCGTCACCAGCGGGGCTGCGCAAATTGCGTGCCCGCGGCGGGCAATTCCGAACGTCGACACGGATTGTCGTGCGACGAGGGATGGGAAGAATACCACCGCGAGGGATCGCTGTTTTTTGCTGCGCACCATTGTTCGAAGTGAGATGTCGATGAAGATTGCCGTACTGGACGACTACCAAGACGCTGTTCGCAAGCTGGACTGCTTCAGCCTGCTGCAAGACCACGAAGTCAAAGTGTTCAACAACACCGTCAAAGGTGTGGGGCAATTGGCCGCACGCGTGGCGGACGTTGAAGCCATTGTGCTGATCCGGGAGCGCACGCGCGTGACGCGTCAGTTGCTTGATCGCCTGCCCAAACTCAAGATCATCAGCCAGACCGGCCGCGTATCGCGCGACTCCGGCGGCCATATCGATCTGGATGCCTGCACCGACAAGGGTGTGGTGGTGCTGGAGGGCAAGGGCTCGCCCGTGGCGCCGGCCGAGCTGACCTGGGCGCTGGTGATGGCCGCACAGCGCCGTATTCCGCAATACGTGGCGAGCCTCAAGCACGGCGCGTGGCAGCAGTCGGGGCTGAAATCCACGACGATGCCGCCCAACTTTGGCATTGGCCGCGTCCTGAAGGGCCAGACGCTGGGCATCTTCGGCTACGGCAAGATCGGCCAGCTCGTGGCCGGCTATGGTCGCGCCTTCGGCATGAATGTGCTGGTGTGGGGCCGCGAGGGGTCGCAAGAGCGGGCACGCGCAGACGGTTTTGCCGTGGCGGATTCGAAGGAAGCGCTGTTCGAGCTGTCTGATGTGCTGTCCGTCCACCTGCGCCTGAACGACGAAACGCGCGGCATCGTCACGGTGGCCGACCTCACGCGCATGAAGCCGACGGCCCTCTTCGTCAATACGAGCCGTGCCGAGCTGGTGGAAGAAAACGGCCTGGTGACGTCGCTCAACCGCGGGCGCCCGGGTATGGCCGCCATCGACGTGTTTGAAACGGAGCCCATCTTGCAGGGCCACACCCTGCTGCGCATGGAGAACTGCATCTGCACGCCGCACATCGGCTACGTCGAGCGCGAAGGCTACGAGCTGTACTTCAGCATCGCGTTCCAGAACATCCTCGATGTTCTGCAGGGCAACGTCGACAGCGTGGTCAATCCGACGGCACTGGCGCCTGCGCTGATCCGCGCATAACGCCAGTCGTCCTGCCCGTCGTTTCCGCCAATCAAGCCGCGGCGCGCAGCTGCGGCTGATTGGCGCCCGCGCCGTCAAAGCGGAAGCTGTCCATCGCCAACGATCCGTACGTCACCGTATCGACCACGTGCTGAGCCTGCACGCCGCCCGGCGTGGCTTGGCTCGGCTGCCCCATCGCGGCGCCCAGTGCCACGTACAGCGGCATCAGGTGTTCGTCGGTCGGGTGGGCGTGGGCGGCGTTCGGGGCTTGCGCGCGGTAATCGCAGAACCGGGTGAAGTCGCCGCTGCGGATGCCGTCGGTCATCGTCTCGATCATCCATTCGCGGAAGGCCGTTACCCACGGCTCGACCGGCACGCCGTGCTGCGCCATGCCCGGGCCGCGCATCAGCGCGCGCAGGTTGTGCGTGAAGCTGCCGGAGCCGACGATCAGCACGCCCTCGTCGCGCAGCGGCGCGAGCGTGCGCCCCATCGCCATCTGGCACGCCGGTGACAAGCCCGGCATCAACGACACCTGCACTACGGGGATCGTTGCCTCCGGAAACATCAGCATCAGCGGCACCCAGGCGCCATGGTCCAGCGGCTGGCGCGGGTCCAGCACGGTGGAGGCCTGTTCTTCCAGCCCAGGGACGATGTTGCCGTCGATCAGCGTGCGGATGCGTTCGGCCAAGTCCGGCGCGCCCGGCGGGGCGTATTCCAGGGCGTAGAGCTGCGGTGGGAAGCCGCCGAAGTCGTGCCAGGCTTCCTGCTGCGCGCGGGCGGTGACAGCCGGCCGGCGCGTCATCCAGTGCGGCGACACCACGACGATGGCGCGCGGCTTGAGCGCAGCCATCTCTTCCCCGAGCGCCGCCAGCATCTTGCCGACGGGGCCGGGATCGGCCGCTAGCATGGGCGACCCATGGGACAGATAAAGCACGGGGAGCATGTCAAATTTCCTGAAGAATATGTCTGCCATTCTGCGCCGACGCCGCGCCAGTAACGTGCATGGATTTGCAGGGCGGGATCAGGAAAATTGAATGAGTGCGCTTACATGCTCAGCAATTCCTCCGCCACGGTCGGGTGCAGCCCCACGGTGGACTGCAGATGCTTGAGCCGCACGCCCATGCGCACGGCCACCGCGAGCGCCTGGATGATCTCCGGCGCCGCGTTGTCGACAATGTGCGCGCCGAGCACGCGGCCGCTGCGCGCATTGCATACCAGCTTGATCAGCGACTCCATTCCCGAGCCCGCAAAGCGCTGTTCCAGCGAGACAAAGCGGCGGACGACCACGTCGATGCGGTCGGCAAGGGCGCGTTTGTCGGTGTCTGGCCCGCGCTTGCCCAATTCAGGCCAGCGCGCGCGGGCGTCGGCCTCGGTCAGGCCCACGCTGGCGATGGCCGGATCGCAGAACACGGCCATCGGCACGGCGTTCATGTCGGGCAGCTTGATGCCTTTGCCGAATAGGCGTTCGGCCACGTAGCGGCCCTGCGCGGCGGCTACGGGCGTCAATTGCAGCGGGCTGCCGCCGCAGACGTCGCCGACTGCGTGGACGCCGCGGGCGCGCGTACGGAAGTGGCGGTCGACGGCAATGCGCCCGTGCGCATCGAGCGTGACGCCGGCAGCGTCCAGGCCAAGGCCGGCAATGTTCGGCGCCCGGCCGATGGCGCTCATGACACGCTGGGCGCGCAGCACGCGCGGAGCGTCGCTGCCCTCGGTGCTCGCGTAGACGGCCACGCCGCCGCCGCCGCCGCCGCCGCCGTTTCCGGCATCGTGTTCGATGCGGACGACGTCGACGTTCAGGATCAGGTCGACGCCGCAGCGAGCCAGCGACTGCGAAGCGGCCTCGGCCACCGTGGCATCGAATTCCGGCAGCACGCGCGCATCGCGCGTCAGCACGGTCACCCGGACGCCAAAGCGCGCCAGCGTGGACGCCATTTCCACCGCGACAACACCGCCGCCCGCGATGATGAGCGAGGCGGGCAGCGCGTCCCAGCCGAATACGTCGTCGGAAGTGCAGGCCAGCTCAGCGCCGGGTACGGGGAGCGGCGTGGGGCGCGCGCCGGCGGCCAGCACGATCTGGCGTGCCCGCAGCGTGGTCTTGCCAGATTCGGTTTGCAAGCGGACGATGCCGCGGCCCCGCAGCGACGCCATGCCGCTCAGCCATTGCACGCCGGCATCGCCCAGTTGGGCGAAATGTGCTTCGTGCAGCCGCGCGACTTCGGCGCGCGTGCGGGCGATGGCATCGGCCCAGGCGTCCGAGGTGCGGGAGGTGTCTGCAGCGCGCAAGCACCGAGCGATCGTCTGCGACCAGGCGGCGCCGTAGCCGAGCAGCTTCTTCGGCACGCAGCCGCGGTTGACGCAGGTGCCGCCGACTTGGGCACGGTCGATCAGCAGCGTGCGCGCGCCAAGTTGCGCAGACCGGCGCGCCGCTGCGAGCCCGGCCGAACCGGCGCCGATCACGATCAGGTCAAACGCATGTGCAGGGTTTGCGGGCATGAAGTGTCCGTCGAACAAGCATCGGCCGGACGACCTGGCAGGCACGCCGGCGGGCGCGCCATGTGGAGCAAGCGGCGCGCCCGCCGCCTGTCTTGGAGGAGGTGGTTACGCCGCCACCGCCGTGGCGAACCCGCGTGGAAGTTCGCGCAGGAAGGTTTCGCCGTCATGACGGCCGAGCGCATAGGCGTCGCGCATGGCGCCGGGCCGGGTGTAATCCCAGCTCGAAATGGGGACCTTGCGCGAGGGCTGTACATAAAAGCGGCGCTGCACGCCCTCCGCCACCGGCACGTCCATGCGGAAATACGTCGGGCGCGGGTACAGGCGTGTGACCAGCACCAGCGCGTCGCCCGGCGTGGCGTCCAGCGCGTGCACCGGCACGTTGTCGACCATGCCGCCGTCGAGCACCGGCCGCCCCGCGCGCCGCAGCACCGGCGTGAACGGCGGCGTGGAGGCGGATTGCAGCAGCAGGTCCGCCAAGTCTTCCGGAGTGGCGCAGTCCTGCGCGCGCACGATTTCCGGCGTGAAGCCGAGGCGCTTGCCGAGCGTCGGGTGCAGCGTCTTGCGAACGTGCTTTTCGATGTTGTACGCAATCAGCCCCGCCGCCACCGCTGAGCGTGCGCCCAGCCAGCGCGGGATATGTGCCACGCCGATGCGGATCTCGGGCGCCTGCGCCAGCCGCGCGAAGCGGCCCTCGCCGAACACCGTCAGCAGCGCCGTGCGGTACATGCCGTAGTGCGGAAACACGCGCTCGCCGCGCAGCAGGTTGCCCCAATGGGCGTTGCGGGTGTTTTGGCGCAAGGCTTCGCCGTAGTAATCCATCAGCTCGGCGGAATTCCATGCATGCAGCATGCACGCCGTCGATGCGCCGGCCGAGATGCCGGCAATCACGCGCGGCGCCAAGCCCAGTTCGGGCTGCACGACGTCCCACCAGCCGGCCTGCCACCAGCAGCGGTTGCCGCCGCCGGCAAAGACCATCTGATCGAACACCGGCGCGTTCATGCCGAGGCCCCGGCGCGGGCGGCCGCTGCGGCTGCCGGTTCCAGCCGCAGCGACGGCGCGTATTTGAGCGTGTCGATGCAGGCATCCAGCAGGCGCTCGCGCTTGGTGGCGAGGCTGGAAGCGTCCGGGTAGAACAGGTAATCGCCCATGATGCCGTTGAACGTGGCATGAAAATGCGCCACGGCCAGGGGGATGTCGAGGTCGGCCGGCAACTGCCCCCGCCGCGTCGCCTGCTCGATGATGCTCGTCAGATGGGCCATGCCTTCCTCAAACGATTCCTGCTGGCGCTTGAGGATGGGGCTGGTGTCTTCGACGAACTCGCACTTGTTGAACATGATCTCGAAGACCTTGCGCCAGTGCGCGTCTTCCACGAGTTGCCGCAGCAGGAAGTTGCCCACGGTGCGCAGTTCACC
Organism: Ralstonia sp. 1138; assembly: GCF_040544795.1. Lineage (NCBI taxonomy): Bacteria > Pseudomonadati > Pseudomonadota > Betaproteobacteria > Burkholderiales > Burkholderiaceae > Ralstonia > Ralstonia sp. 1138. Next base: position 498,369 of record NZ_JBEPKQ010000002.1, read on the forward strand.
CAGCGGGTCATCGGCCTCCACGCCCAGCGGCGTGCACATCGTCTCCATCGGCAGCTTCACGCGCTCGCACATGGCGGCGAAGACGTCGGTCTTGTTACGGAAGTGCCAATAGATGGCGCCGCGCGTCACGCCCGCCGCCTGCGCAATATCGGAGAGGGATGTGCGTGCCACGCCGCGCGCATAGAACACGTCTTCCGCCGCATCCAGAATGCGGTTACGTGTTTCCAGGGCTTCTTCCTTCGTTCGTCTGACCATGATCTTCCAGAGGAACGCCGGGGCATCTCGTCCGGCGTTCTTTCGATTGGCTTTTGTGCAATGCACAATTCCAGGCAACGCACCATTGCGCTCCGCACAACGCGGCAACGGGTCCATTGGCTGACAATGCTTGTCGCAGCGCGGTATTCGCCGCCTGTCCGCTTCGTCGCGCTCATTGCTACGAACTCCGGAAATGTGTCAACGGAGTCCCTATTCGTCGAGGGCGAGACTTACATACATACGCGAACGTATCTATAATAGCGCGCACTCCGTCGCTTGCCCATGGCCGTATGCGCCACATCCATGCGGGCAAGCGGCCCGGGGCCGACTTCATGTCTTGTCGGTCAGCGGGTCGGAGATCGACTGCCGATCGCTCCCGCGTCTAAGCATTCTGGTCCGAGTTGTTGCGAGTTCGTCGCAAAGGCCATATCGCGTGCCGCCAGATACGGCTAGCATCGGACGTTTTCGTTTTGTGTCTTTTGGTTTCGCTGACGGCTTGCCGGCGTCGCACTCGTTTGCGCGGCGTTGCGGCACCCGGCATTCCGCTTATCGCCACATGGGGTCATCTATGACGAACACCCGCCGTTATCACCAACTCGCTGCCGCCGCATTCATGGTGGTGGCACTTGCAGCCTGCGGCAACAAGCAGGCACAAGGGCCGGGCGGCGCCGGCATGCCTCCGACCGAAGTCGGCGTTGTGACCGTGCAGCCGCACTCCGTTGGCCTGACCAGCGAGTTGCCGGGCCGCCTGGAGGCCACGCGTGTGGCGCAGGTGCGCGCACGAGTCGCGGGCATTGTGCTCAAGCGCACCTACGCTGAAGGCAGTGACGTGAAGGCCGGCCAGCAGTTGTTCCAGATCGATCCGGCGCAGTATCAGGCGTCGCTGGACAGCGCCAAGGCACAGCTTGCGCGTTCGGAGGCCACGCAAACGCAGGCGCAGTTGAAGGCTGAGCGTTACAAGCCGCTGGTCGCCACCAACGCCATCAGCAAGCAGGACTACGACGACGCCACCGCCGCCGCCAAGCAAGCCACCGCCGACGTGGCCGCCGCCCGCGCTGCCGTGGAAACCGCCAAGCTGAACGTCGGCTACGCCAGTGTGACCTCGCCCATCTCCGGCCGTGCCGGTCTGGCGCAGGTCACCGAAGGCGCGCTCGTGGGCCAGGGCGAGGCGACGCTGCTGACGACCGTGCAGCAGATCGACCCGATCTACCTGACCTTCACGCAGTCGAGCACCGAAGTGATGCGTCTGCAGCAGGCGCTCAAGGACGGCAAGCTGGCCAAGGCCGGTGGCGATGCGGCCAAGGTCACGCTCGTGACGGAAGACGGCCGTGCCTATGCCCAACCGGGCAAGCTCTACTTCTCGGACCTGACGGTGGACCCGGCCACGGGCACGATCACGCTGCGCGCGATCGTTCCGAACGCCGACCGCACGCTGCTGCCGGGCATGTACGTGCGTGCCCGCCTGGAGCAGGCCGTGGACGAACAGGCCATCACGGTGCCGCAACAAGCGGTGACGCGCAGCCCGGACGGCGCCTCCGTCATGGTGGTCGACGAAAAGGGCATGGCTGCAGTACGCCAGGTTCAGGCCGACCGCTCGATCGGCACGGACTGGATCGTCTCCAGCGGCCTGAAGGCGGGCGACAAGGTGATCGTCGACGGCCTGCAGAAGGTTCGTCCGGGCGCACCGGTCAAGGCCGTGCCGTGGCAGCCGATGTCGGCGGGCCAGGGCAAGGCCACGCAAGGTCAGGGCGGCCAGGGTAGCGGCGCAGCGGCTGCCCCGGCGGCCAGCGCCCCTGCTGCAAGCACTCCCGCTGCCAGCGCACCGGCAGCCAAGCAGTAAACAAGGAGCCATCGCATGGCAAAGTTTTTTATCGATCGCCCGGTCTTTGCCTGGGTGCTCGCGCTGTTCATCATCCTTGCTGGGGCGATTTCGATCACCCAGCTGCCGATCTCGCAGTACCCGACCATTGCGCCGCCGTCCGTCATCATCACGGCAACGTATCCGGGCGCCAATGCGAAGACGCTGGACGAATCCGTCACCAGCATCATCGAGCAAGAAATGAACGGTGCGGACGGCCTGCTCTATATGGAGTCGGTCAGCCAGGGCGGTAACGGCCAAGCGCAGATCACCGTGACGTTCAAGGCCGGTACCGATCCGGCGCTGGCGCAGGTGGACGTGCAGAACCGCCTGAAGCGCGTGGAAGCGCGTCTGCCTTCGCAGGTGACCCAGCAGGGTGTGCAGGTCGACAAGGCGCGCTCGAACTTCCTGCTGTTCGCCACGCTGGCATCCACCGACGGCAAGATGGACCCGGTGGCACTGGGCGACTACATCTCGCGCAACGTGCTGAACGAAATCAAGCGCGTGCCGGGCGTGGGTCAGGCGGTGCTGTTCGGTACGGAGCGCGCGATGCGCGTCTGGATCGATCCGGCCAAGCTAGTCGGCTACAAGCTGACCCCGACGGACGTCTACAACGCCATCCGTGCGCAGAACGCCCTGGTCTCGGCCGGTACGATCGGCGATCTGCCGTCCGTCTCCGACCAGCCGCTCGCGGCGACGGTCGTGGTGGAAGGCCAGCTCACGACCACCGAGCAGTTCGGCAACATCGTGCTGGTCGCCAAGCCGGACGGTTCGCTGGTGCGCGTGAAGGACGTGGCGCGCCTGGAACTCGGCGGCCAGACCTACTCGACGTCTGCGCGGATCAACGGCCAGCCGATTTCGGCCATTGGTGTGCAGCTTTCGCCCACGGGTAACGCGCTGGGCACCGCCAAGGCCGTGAAGGCCAAGCTGGAAGAGCTGTCGAAGTACTTCCCGGCCGGCGTGGAATACAAAGTGCCGTACGACACCTCGAAGTTCGTCCAGATCTCGATCGAGGAAGTGGTCAAGACGCTGTTCGAGGCCATGGTGCTGGTGTTCCTGGTGATGCTGCTGTTCCTGCAGAACATCCGCTACACGCTGGTGCCGTCGATCGTGGTGCCGATCTCGCTGCTGGGCGCGTTTGCCGTCATGAACGCGATGGGTTTCTCCATCAACGTGCTGACGATGTTCGGCCTCGTGCTGGCGATCGGTATTCTCGTTGACGATGCCATCGTGGTGGTGGAAAACGTCGAGCGGATCATGGCCGAAGAAGGCCTGCCCCCGCGCGAAGCGACCCGCAAGGCCATGGGCCAGATCACAGGCGCCATCATCGGTATTACGCTGGTGCTGATGGCCGTGTTCATCCCGATGGCGTTCTTCTCGGGCTCGGTGGGCGCGATCTATCGCCAGTTCTCGCTGTCGATGGTGTCGTCGATCTTCTTCTCGGCACTCATGGCGCTGACGCTCACGCCGGCACTGTGCTCGACGCTGCTCAAGCCGATCGAGAAGGGTTCGCACCACGAGAAGAAAGGCTTCTTCGGCTGGTTCAACCGCATGTTCAGCACCACCACGAATCGCTACCAGAGCTTCGTGGAACGCATCCTGAAGAAGACCTTCCGCTACATGGTCATCTACGCGGTGCTGATCGCTGCGGTGGTGTTCCTGTTCCTGCGCCTGCCGTCTTCGTTCCTGCCGACCGAAGACCAGGGCTACATCGTGACCAACATCCAGTTGCCGCCGGGTGCCTCGGCCAACCGCACGCTGGAAGTGATCAAGCAGGTCGAGAACTACTACAAGCAGGAAAAGGCGGTCGAGAACATCGTGGCCGTGCAGGGCTTCAGCTTCTCGGGTAACGGCCCGAACGCCGGTATCGTGTTCACCCCGTTCAAGGACTGGAGCGAGCGCAAGGGCAAGGACCAAACCGCTGATGCCGTGGCCGGCCGTGCCTTTGGTGCGCTGTTCGGCGGCATTCGCGATGCGATCGTCTTCCCGCTCAACCCGCCGCCGATTCCGGAACTGGGTAACGCAACGGGCTTCACGTTCCGTCTGCAGGACCGCGCGGGCCTGGGCCACGACGCGCTGATGGCAGCCCGCAATCAGCTGATGGGGATGGCGGCGCAAAGCAAGATCATCACCGGCATGCGCCCGGAAGGTCTGGAAGATTCGCCGCAGTACCAGGTGGATATCGACCGCGAGAAGGCCAATGCGCTGGGCGTCTCGTTCACCGACATCAACGCCGTGCTGTCGACGGCGCTGGGTTCGGCGTACGCCAACGACTTCCCGAACTACGGTCGTCAGCAGCGTGTGATCGTGCAAGCGGACAAGATCAACCGCATGCAGCCCGAAGACATCATGAACCTGTACGTGCGCAACGGTCAGGGCAACATGGTTCCGATGTCGACGTTCGCCAAGGGCCACTGGATCGTCGGTCCGGTGCAGCTCGTGCGCTACAACGGCTATCCGGCAGTCCGCCTTTCGGGTGCGGCTGCACCGGGTGCCAGCTCGGGTGACGCCATGGCCGAGATGGAACGCCTGGCGGCCAAGCTGCCGGCCGGTATCGGCTACGAGTGGACGGGCCAGTCGCTGCAGGAAAAGGCCTCGGGCTCGCAGGCGCCGGCGCTGTACGCGCTGTCGCTGCTGGCGGTGTTCCTGGTGCTGGCGGCGCTGTACGAAAGCTGGTCGATCCCGGCGGCGGTGATTCTGGTGGTGCCGCTGGGGGTGCTCGGCGCACTGCTGGGCGTGACGCTGCGCGCGATGCCGGATGACGTGTACTTCAAGGTCGGCCTGATTGCGGTGGTGGGCCTGTCCGCCAAGAACGCCATTCTGATCATCGAGTTTGCGAAGGACTTGCAGGCGCAAGGCAAGGGCCTGATCGAGGCGACGCTGGAAGCCGTGCACCTGCGGTTCCGCCCGATCATCATGACGTCGTTCGCCTTCATCCTGGGTGTGCTGCCGCTGGCAATTGCCACGGGCGCCAGCTCCGCCAGCCAGCGCGCCATCGGTACCGGCGTGATGGGCGGGATGTTCACCGCGACGGTGCTGGCCGTGGTGCTGGTGCCTGTGTTCTTCGTGGTGGTCCGCCGCATCTTCAAGGGCAGCGAGCGTCAACGCCGTCTGGATGCCGCGCACCGTCCGCTGGACGAGGAAATCTGAACATGCAGAAAACGATGACCTTTCGAACCCCCGCGCTGCTGCCGGCGCTCCTGCTGGCTGCCGGCGTGCTGTCCGGCTGCTCGCTGGCGCCCACCTATGAGCGCCCGGATGCTCCGATAACGAGCGCGTATCCGCAGGCACCGGCCGGCTATGCCGTGCCGGCGGACTCCGCCAAGCCCGGCGAGAACGCGCCCCGCGCGACCGAACTGGGCTGGCGCGAGTTCTTCCCCGATGCGCGCCTGCAGAAGCTGATCGGCCTGGCGCTCGAGAACAACCGCGACCTGCGCGTGGCCATGCTCAACGTCGAGGCCGCGCGTGCGCAGTACCGCCTGCAGATCGCTGACCTGCTGCCGCCGGTCAACGCGTCTGCCACGTACACGCGCAGCCACACGCCGCCGTCGATCTCGACCACCGGCGGCGACGTCTACACCAAGCAGTACCAGCTTGGCGTGGGCATCAGCAACTACCAGGTGAACCTGTTCAGCGTGGGCGACGTCACGTCGTCTGCGCGTGCGAGTTATCTGGCGACGGACGAAGGCCGGCGTGCTGCGCAGATCAGCCTGATCTCGCAGGTGGCCAAGGCTTACCTGAACGAGCGCGCCTACGCCGAGCAGCTGGACCTGGCCCAGCAGACCCTGAAGGGCCGCGAGGACTACTACAAGCTGGCCAAGCAGCGTTTTGACGTGGGTGCTTCGTCCGCCCTGGACCTGCGCCAGACCGAGACGCTGGTGGAATCGGCGCGCGTGTCGGTGGCACAGCTCACGCGCCAGTACGCCCAGGCGACCAACGCGCTGGTGCTGCTGGTCGGGGCGCCGTTGCCGGCCGACCTGCCTGCGCCGACCACGGTGTCGTCTGAAAAGATCGTGGCCGACATTCCCCCGGGTGTGCCGTCGGAGCTGCTGGAGCAGCGCCCGGACATCCGCCAGGCCGAGCAGAAGCTGGTTGCCGCCAACGCCAACATTGGCGTGGCGCGTGCGGCGTTCTTCCCGAGCATCGGGCTGACGTCCAACGTGGGCACGGCAAGCGGCGCGCTGCATGATCTGTTCAAGAGCGGAACGGGGTTTTGGTCGTTCGTGCCGAACCTCACGCTGCCGATCTTCAATTGGGGCACCAACATCTTCAACCTGGACTTGACCAAGACCAACCAGAAGATTGCGGTTGCCAACTACGAGAAGACGATCCAGACGGCCTTCCGCGAGGTGTCCGACGCCCTCGTGGCGCGCGGCACGCTGGAAGAGCAGGTGGCCGCGCAGAAGCGTTTCCGCGATGCCACGGCCGATCGCCTGACGCTGTCTGACCAGCGCTATCGCAACGGCGTGTCGAGCTTCCTCGACGTGCTCGATGCGCAGCGCGATCTGTTCAGCGCCGATCAGACGCTGGTGCAGACGCGCCTGGCGCGCCTGACCAACGCCATCGATCTGTACACGGCGCTGGGCGGCGGCCTGCAGGAGCAGAGCACCACCGTGGCCGCACGGCAGGCGCAGCCGACGGCTGCTCCGGGCGTCGCGCCCGCCACGCCGGACATGACGCCGCAGCAATCGAAGTAAGTTGGCGTCTGTTCGCTCGAAAGCCCGCCTTGTTCAGGCGGGCTTTTTTTTGCCCGCGCCGTTTGCCTCGGCGGTGTGTTCGAGAAATCGAAGCAGCGCCACCTCTTCGCGTCGCAGGCCCTTGCGTGCCCGAACCGGGGGCAGTGCTGCCAGCTCGCCCGCCAGGAAGGCGTCCACCACGGCCGGATGCACGTAGCACTTTCGGCAGACGGCCGGCGTGTTCCCCAGGCGTTGAGCTACTGCGGCAATGGCCTCCACCACTTGCCTGCGCGCCTCGGTGGCATTGGTCGCCGGTCGCCCACGCAGCAGGTCCAGCGCCAGCACGCTGCCCGCCCAGGTGCGGTAGTCCTTCGCCGTGAAATCCGCACCGGAAATCTCTTGTAAGTATGCATTCACATCCGTGGAATCGACTACGCGGCGATCCCCAGCTTCGTCGATGTACTGGAATAACTCCTGCCCCGGCAGATCGACGCAGCGCCGGATGATGCGCGCCAGGCGCGGGTCCGATACCGACACGTCGTGCTCCACGCCGCTCTTGCCGCGAAACTGAAAGCGCACCGTGTTGCCGTGCACCTCCACATGCCGATTGCGCAGCGTCGTGAGCCCATAGGAGCGGTTGTCGCGCGCATACGCCGCGTTGCCCACGCGCACCAGCGTCACGTCCAGCAGGTAGACCACCGTCGCCAGCATCTTTTCGCGCGACAGGCCCGGCGCTTCCAGGTGGGCGGTGATCGCCTCGCGCACCCGCGGCAGCACCGCCCCGAAGGCCAGCAGCCGCCCGTATTTATCGGCATCGCGAAAGGCGCGCCATTCTGCGTGATAGCGATATTGCTTGCGCCCACGCGCGTCACGCCCCGTCGCCTGCAGATGACCGCCCGCGTGTGGGCAGATCCAGACATCGGTATAGGCCGGCGGGATCGCCAGCTTGTTGATTCGGGCAATGACCGCCGGGTCGCGGATGCGCTGGCCACGGGTGTCGAAATAGACGAATTGGCCGCGCAGCCGGCGCCGGGTGTAGCCAGGGCGTGTGTCGTCGACATAGCGCAGCTGTTCGGGCAGCGCTTCGGCGAGGAGGGTGGCGGTTGCAGCAACCGGCGCGGGCGCAGACTTGGGAACGCGTTCCACGGTAGAGAGCCTGGAGAGATGCTCGCGTTGAGCAAGCGGCGTTCCTCTCCCGCACCTGCCCCTGGCGGGCGGTTGCTCGCGGCGTAGTATCAAGGCCACGCATCTGCGTAAAAATGGCCGAAGAAATGGCCTTTCCGCCACAATCGGAAGTGCCTTGCATCGGTAAACAGATTCAACTACACTGCACGCCCTCTGGGCGGTATATAATCCGCTGTTTCGCCGTCCACCCGAATACTGAGCAAGGGACCCGATGACCACCATCCGTCTGAAAGAAAACGAGCCGGTCGAAGTTGCACTGCGCCGCTTCCGCCGTGAAATCGAGCGCACTGGCCTGATCAAGGAACTGCGCGCCCGCACCGCTTACGAAAAGCCGACGACCGAGCGCAAGCGCAAGAAGGCTGCTGCTGTGTCGCGTACGCGTAAACGCCTGCGTTCGCAAATGCTGCCGAAGAAGCTCTACTAAGATCGCGCGATTGTTTCGGTAGCACCAGTCGGGTGCTGCCGCTGGCGGTGTGAAGTCATTCGACCTCCGTTCCGCCGAGCTTGGTTCGTAACGCTTCGTGCGTACCGGAAGCCTTTCCGGATTCAACCAACGCTCCACTCCCCGATACAGAAGCTAGCAAGATGCGGTTGATGGCCTGTGCGCCATTGTCCGCCGCTTCGGTGCGCCCTGCGCGCCCTTCTCTGTTGCAAACGACATCCGCCAGCGGTAAATGACCGGCTGGCTGTTGGCGTTTGTTGCGCCGATTCTGTGCGGGAGTACAGTAGCGGGCATCCTTTGCACGCGCGTTCCCAAACAACGATGTCTACCGATTCCAACGAGTACTGGTTTCCCGCCAAGCGCTACGGCTGGGGATGGGGTTTCCCTTCGCGTTGGCAGGGCTGGGTGGTGCTCGCCATCTATGCTGTATTGCTGGTGGCCGGCATCGTCGGGCTGCACCCGGGGCGCACGCAGTTGGGTTTTTCGTTGTACGTGCTGGGTGTGTCAGGGCTGCTGGTGCTGGTTTGCTGGTGGAAGGGCGAGCCGCCGCGCTGGCGGTGGGGCCGGGATTGAACGGCTGCCTTGCAGTCAACCGCGCAGATGCGGACCGACGCGTTTCTCTAGCAAGGCGACGAGTTCGGGCTGCATGAACGCGTAGTTGTCGGGAATATCCAGACATACGACGTGCTTGCCGCGTAGCCGCGCACCAAACCGTTGCGACAGGCGTCGCTGGTGGCTGCGCTCCATGACGAAAACCACCTCGGCCCAGTCAAGCTGGTCGGCATCGAGTTGTACGTCTGCGTCGGGCGCCAAGCCCGCAGAGTCGGTCTCGACATTTGGCCATTGGGCGAAGACTGCTTCTGCCGTCGGGCTACGCAGCCGATTGCGGCTGCAAATGAAGAGCGCACGCATCGCGCTAGGCTGCCGCCTTCAGCGCCGCCGCTATCGACGCCCGATAGCCCTCCGGCAAATTCGTCGGCAATGCATCCGGCGCAAACAGCCCGAGGCGCTTGTGCTCATGACTGACGGTCGGCTCGAACGGGCCGACCAGCGCGCACGCATATGTGGCAATGAACACGTGCTTGCCCGGCACGACTTCGAACAGGTACGTGTCGATCAACGCGCTCACCTCCACGTGCAAATTCAACTCTTCGGCAATCTCGCGGACTAGGCACTCGATGGACGTTTCGCCAAGTTCGATGCGCCCGCCGGGCAGCTCCCATTCTTCCCGTTCATTGAGTAGCAGGACGACATCGCCGGTGGGTGCGCGAAGGACGCCTTTGATGGAAACGGGGTAGGCAGACATGGGGCGGTCACTTGCCGATGCAGAACCGACTAAAAATCACCCCCAGCAAATCATCGCTGGAAAACGCCCCCGTAATGCTGTTCAACGCCTCCTGCGCAAGCCGCAGCTCTTCGGCAAACAGATCCAGTGATTGCGCTTGCTGTGCCGCGTGCTCGGCCGCAGTGGCGAGATGGTCGCGCGCCGTGCGCAGCGCCGCGAGATGGCGCTCGCGGGCGAGGTAAAGCCCCTCGCCGCCGCCCTGCCAGCCGGCAATCTCGAGCAACGCCGCGCGCAGCAGTTCGACGCCAAGGCCGTCGCGCGCCGATAGCCACACCTCGGGGGGCTCTGCATCCACGCGGCCTGGTGCGGCCACGCCCGAGAGGTCGATCTTGTTGATGACACGCAGGGTCGGCACGCCGGCGGGCACGTGCTCGGCGATGCGTGCGTCGATCGCGGCGTCTTCGGGCGACAGGCCGTTGGCGCGATAGTCCGCGGCATCCAGCAAATGCAGCACGACATCGGCGCGGGCGATGGCGGCCCACGTGCGCTCGATGCCGATGCGCTCCACTTCGTCTTCCGTATCGCGCAGGCCCGCCGTGTCGACGATGTTCAGCGGGATGCCTTCAATCTGGATGGTCTGCTGCACCTTGTCGCGCGTGGTGCCGGCAATTGGCGTGACGATGGCAAGCTCCGCGCCGGCCAGCGCATTGAGCAGCGACGACTTGCCGACGTTCGGCTGCCCCGCCAGCACCACATGCAGGCCTTCGCGCAGCAGCGCACCCTGGCGCGCCTGCGCGAGCACGCCGTCAACGGCCGCACGAATGTCGGCAAGCTGGCCGCGCGCGTCGGACGCCTCAAGGAAGTCGATTTCCTCTTCGGGAAAATCCAGCGTCGCTTCCACCAGCATGCGCAGATGGATCACGCGCTCGACCAGCGCATGCACCGCCTGCGAAAATGCGCCATCGAGCGAGCGCGCCGCCGAACGTGCGGCCGCTTCGGTGCTGGCTTCGATCAGGTCGGCCACGGCCTCGGCCTGCGCCAGATCCATCTTGTCGTTGAGGAAGGCGCGGCGCGTGAACTCGCCGGGCTCAGCCACGCGCAGGCCGATCTCGCGGCCGGCGGCCAGGCAGCGCTGCAGCAGCAGCTGCATCACGACGGGGCCGCCGTGGCCCTGCAGCTCGAGCACGTCTTCGCCCGTGTACGAATGCGGCGCCGGAAACCACAGCGCGATGCCGCGATCGATGGCATTGCCGCCGGCGTCGAGGAACGGCAGGTAGGTTGCCTGCCGCGGCGTCAGCACGCGCCCGCATACGGCTTGCATGACGGCGCGCACATCAGGCCCCGACACGCGCACCACGCCGATGCCGCCCCGCCCCGGCGCGGTGGCAATCGCCGCGATGGGAATGGTGAGGATGGGCGCGCGTGGCGCGGTGGAAGCGTTCGGCAAGGCGGTGGGGTGGTCAGCTGCAGTCATGGGCGGTATTGTGCGGCAGCCGCGCCCTTGCGCGCCAGTTTCCAAGGAGATTCGGATGATCGATCACACCGGCGTCGTCGTCAGCGATTTCGACGCCAGCAAGCGGTTCTACGAGCAGGCACTTGGCGCCATTGGCCTGGCCAAGGTGCTGGAGTTTCCGGCGGCCGTTACCGGCCACACCGACGTGGCCGGCTTTGGCCCACCGGGCAAGGCGGAGTTCTGGATTTCGGCGGCGATGGCGGGGCAGGCGCCGAACAAGCCGCCGCTGCACGTGGCCTTTCGCGTCGATACGCGTGGCGAGGTGGAGGCGTTCTACGCCGCTGCGATGGCTGCCGGCGGCACCGACAACGGCGCGCCCGGCGTGCGCGCGCACTATCACCCGAATTACTACGCCGCGTTCGTGCGCGACCCCGACGGTCACAACATCGAAGCCGTTTGCCACGCACCGGTGTGAGGTCTTGAAGCGTTTCTGGCAGGCATGAAAAAGGGCACCCGGAGGTGCCCTTTTTGCTGAAGCGCATTCGCCTTACTTGGCGGGTGCCGCCTTGTTGTTGGTGCCCAGCATGCGGTTGATCGACCATTGCTGCGCGATCGACAGGCAGTTGTTCACCACCCAGTACAGCACCAGGCCGGCCGGGAAGAAGAAGAACATCACCGAGAACGCGATCGGCATGAACATCATCACCTTGGCCTGCACCGGGTCCGGCGGCGTCGGGTTCAGCTTGGTCTGCACGAACATCGACACGGCCATCAGCACCGGCAGGATGTAGAACGGGTCAGGCGTGGACAGATCGTGCACCCAGCCGATCCAGGGCGCACCGCGCATTTCCACCGACGACAGCAGCGCCCAGTACAGCGCCATGAACACCGGAATCTGGATCACGATCGGCAGGCAGCCGCCGAGCGGGTTGACCTTCTCGGTGCGGTACAGCGTCATCATTTCCTGGTTCATCTTCTGCGGATCGCCCTTGTGGCGCTCGCGGATGGCCGTCATGCGCGGCTGCAGGTCCTTCATCTTGGCCATCGAACGGTAGCTCGTGGCCGACAGCGGGAAGAACACCAGCTTGATCAGCACCGTCAGTGCGACGATCGACCAGCCCCAGTTGCCCAGCAGCGCGTGGATCTTTTCCAGCAGCCAGAACAGCGGCTTGGCGACGATGGTCAGCCAGCCATAGTCTTTCACCAGGTCCAGGCCCGGGGTGATGGCCTCAAGCATGCGCGCTTGCTGCGGGCCGGCGAACAGGCGCGCCGTGGCCGACACGCTGGCGCCCGGCGCCACGGTGCCCAGCGGCTCCTGGATGCCGATGCGGTAGAAGTTGTTGTCGACGCGGTTGACGTAGTACTCGCGCTTGACGTTGTCTGCCGGAATCCAGGCCGACGCAAAGTAGTGCTGCACCATCGCCACCCAGCCGCTGTCGGTCGGGGCCGGCACCTGTGCCTTGCCCTTGTCGATGTCGGCAAAGGTGATCTTGTGGAACTTGTCGCCGTCGGTGTACACGGCGGGGCCGGTGAACGTGCTGTAGAAGCGCGACTGCTCGATCGCGCCGCCGTCGCGGGCCAGTTCCAGGTACAGGGTCGGGTTGATCGGCGCGGTGCCGTCGTTCGTCACGTCGAAGCGCGTGTCGATCACGTAGCTGCCGCGCTTGAAGACGTACGTCTTGGCCAGCTTGGCGCCGCCCTTGTCGGCCGTCAGCGTGATCGAGACATCGTTGCCCGTGCCCAGGTCACGCGGGCCGGCCGATGCTGCAAACACCGTCGTGTGGTTCGGGAAGTCGCCGCCGATCAGGCCCGAGCGAGCCAGATAGGTACGCTCGACGCTGCGGTCGAACAGCACCATCGGGTTGCCGTCGTGGTCCTTCTGATCGAGCAGTTCGAGCTTGGTGACGATGGCGCCGTCGGTGTCGATGGTGGCGCGCAGCAGGTCGGTCGAGATGACGATCTTTTCCGAAGCCGGTGCTTGCGACGCGGCGCCCGTAGCCGGGGCGGCTTGCGACCCGGCGGCTGCCGTCGTCGAGGCGCTCTTCGGCACATCGCCTGCGGGCGTGCTGCCCGGCGCGGCGGCCGTGGTCGTGGCCGTTTGCGGCGTCGGGAAGAACATCGACTGGTGGCCATTCGCGCGTTGCCAGTTGTCGAACAGCAGGACAACCGCCAGCGAGAAGATCACCCAGAGAATGGTGCGTTTGATATCCATGTCGGATTACGGTCTGGGAAGGTGAAGCCAGCGCCGAAAAACGGCTGCGCAGCCCGGTCTTGAACCTGCGATGCTCACCGTACCCTTGTACGGTTGCGCTTCCGGGTCCAACCTCGGGTTGCTCGCTACGTTGTCCGGCACTGCCTGGATCGACGGCCGCGCAGGCTGGGAGTCAGCTGCGGTCGCGTCGGTCGATGCGGGATCGGTGGAGCGGGACACAGCGTCGCCAGCGGCGGGCGGCACAGGATCATACCCGCCTTGTGCGAACGGATGGCAGCGGCATAGACGTTTTGCCGCAAGATAACTGCCGTAACCGGGCCCATGAGCGAGCACGGCATCGCGCGCGTAGTCGGAACAGGTCGGGAGGAAACGGCATTGCGCGCCCACAAACGGGCTGAACGCCACTTTGTAGATGCGCAGCAGAAACAGCAGCACGCGCGTCATGGCGTGCTCCCAGCGCCGGGCTGGGACGGTGTGGCCGAAGGCGGTGCCGGCAATGGACGCGCGGCAACCTCAAAGAGGTGCACCAGCTCTTCACGGCAGATGCGCTTGAAGGCGGTCACGGTTGGCACGTCCTGGCGCGGAAACTTGGCGTGCAGGCGGATCAGCACGTCGCGCCCGCCCAGCAAAGGCTGCCGCAGGCGGAACAACTCGCGGCACTGACGCTTGATGAGGTTGCGCTCGACAGCGCGTTTGGCGAATTTCTTGCCGATCACCACGCCCAGGCGCGCTTGGGCGGCGCCATTGGCACGCACATACAGAACGAAGTGACGACTACGCCGGACCGGCCGCAAAGCAAAAACGGATGAAAACTCATCCGTTTTTGTCAGCCTCGCGGCCTTGGGGTAGGCGTGCAGGCCCATCGCCAGCGTGCCGCAAAGCCATGGGCAACGGCTATGAGCCGTCACCCTCGGCGCGGCCGTCTTTAGATGGCCAGGCGCTTACGGCCCTTGGCGCGGCGTGCGTTCAGCACGGCACGGCCACCACGGGTCTTCATGCGAACACGGAAACCGTGGGTGCGCTTGCGACGGGTAACGGAAGGTTGATAGGTACGCTTCATGATGCACTCTCTTGTTAATGGGTGGTGCGGACATTGCCGCACGCGCCGGGCCTAGGGCTACCGCCGCGGCCTGGTGTCGATTCAGTCAGAGAAATCGCCCACGCAGACTGCCGTGCGCTATGTTGTTCAGGTCTAGGGTGTCACCGGAACATCGGGCACCGAGAGCATCGGGCCTAAGCCGGATCAGTCGCGACGAAGTGTTTTTCGCCCCGCATCTGACACGAACAAGCGTGCGCTCCCCTGCTGCGCATCGCAGAACCCGACATTTAAGCGGCATTTCCCACATCTGTCAAGCCTTGCTGATTGGGGATAACGTGCGCTCCGCGCCCGAAATCCACCCGCTGGCGAGTTGTCCCCATCGCCTTGTGCGGCTTGGTGTGCTCTGCGAAAAGCCTTGTCAGGACTGGGTTTGCGGCAAGTCAACAAAATCGGTTGTCCACCGCTACTCACAGCGGGTCCACAGGTTATCCACAGACTTATCCTTTGTGGATAACTTTCGGCAGGGGGTACAATCCCGTTCCAATAACGAAAGCCACCCGGTTTCTGGCCAGCGCCAGGGGCCCGGCGGCCGGCCCTCCCGGGGACGTCATCTGACGCGTGTGGCGCCGGTCAAACACCTAACGATAACGATGCAGGATTTCTGGCATGCGGCGTCCGCTCAGCTCGAGAGTGAGCTGACGCCGCAACAATTCAAGACGTGGATCAAGCCGCTGACGCCGCTGTCGTTTGACGAGCAGGCGTGCACGCTGCGGATTGCCGCGCCCAACCGCTTCAAGCTCGACTGGGTCAAGAGCCAGTTCTCGGGCCGCATCCAGTCGCTCGCCTGCGACTACTGGGAGGCGGCAGTCGACGTGCAGTTCGTGCTCGACCCGACCGCCGGCCAGCGCCAGGCGGCCCTCCAGCCGGCGCTTGCGCCGGTGCCGATGCAACCCCTCGGTGCGCAAGCAGGTCAATCGCGGCAGGCCATGCCGACCGGCAACGGTGTCGCGCATGACGCTGCCACGCTGCGCCCCGCGCCGTCCGTGTATCGCGAAACCGCGCTGGCAACGGCCAGCCATGCCGCCGCCGATATCGACGTGCCCGTGATGGACGCCGCCGAGGTCAGCGCGCAGTCGTATCGCATGCCGCCGCAGGCGCCCGCCGTGGTCACGAGCCTGTCCGCGCCGCCGCAGGCGCCGGTGGACGATTCCGTGCACGAGCGCTCGCGCCTCAATCAGATCCTGACGTTCGACAACTTCGTCACCGGTAAGGCGAACCAGTTGGCGCGCGCGGCGGCTATCCAAGTCGCCAACAACCCGGGCAAGTCGTACAACCCGCTGTACCTGTACGGCGGCGTGGGCCTGGGCAAGACGCACTTGATCCATGCCATCGGTAATTTCATGCTGATGGAGAACCCGCGTGCGCGCATCCGCTACATCCACGCAGAGCAGTACGTGTCCGATGTGGTGAAGGCGTATCAGCGCAAGGCGTTTGACGATTTCAAGCGCTACTACCACTCGCTCGATCTGTTGCTGATCGATGACATCCAGTTCTTCTCGGGCAAGAACCGCACGCAGGAAGAATTCTTCTACGCGTTCGAGGCGCTGATCGCCAACCGGGCGCAGGTCATCATTACCAGCGATACGTATCCGAAAGAGATCACCGGCATCGACGACCGCCTGATCTCGCGCTTCGACTCCGGCCTGACCGTGGCCATCGAGCCGCCCGAGCTGGAAATGCGCGTCGCGATTCTGATGAAGAAGGCGCAGGCCGAGAACGTGACCGTGCCGGAAGAGGTGGCGTTCTTCGTCGCCAAGCACCTGCGCTCGAACGTGCGCGAGCTGGAAGGCGCGTTGCGCAAGATCCTGGCGTACTCGAACTTCCACGGCAAAGAGATCACGATCGAGGTCACGCGCGAGGCGCTCAAAGACCTGCTGACCGTGCAGAACCGCCAGATCTCGGTGGAGAACATCCAGAAGACCTGCGCGGATTTCTACAACATCAAGGTCGCGGACATGTACTCCAAGAAGCGGCCGGCCAACATCGCGCGCCCGCGCCAGATCGCCATGTATCTGGCCAAGGAACTCACGCAGAAAAGCCTGCCCGAGATTGGCGAATTGTTCGGCGGGCGCGACCACACTACGGTGCTGCACGCGGTGCGCAAGATCGCCGATGAGCGCACGAAGGACGCCCAGCTCAACCACGAGTTGCACGTGCTGGAGCAAACACTCAAGGGCTGACCGCGCGATGGTCAGCAGAGCGCATGGCAACGCCATTCGCCCTGAATCAAGCCTCAACGGACGCCCGCTCGAATGCGGGCGTCTTTTCATGCACAATAGACATATTTGCCGCGCGCGTGACGCTATCCAGCGCCCCCTTATTTGCGGTATAATTTGTGATTAACCCCTTGATTTACAACAACTTTGGGTTAATCGCGAATGCTCCTGCAGGCACCGGCCCATGTGGCCTAGGCTGGGGCGCGCGCGGTGTCACCTCTCAAGCCAAGGATCGCCTTCATGCAATTGGTCAAAACCTCGCGAGACAACCTGCTGCGTCCGCTGCAAATCGTGAGCGGCATCGTGGAACGCCGACACACGCTGCCCATCCTGGCCAATCTGCTGATCACCAAGCAAGGTGAACGGGTTTCCTTCCTGTCCACCGACATCGAAATCCAGATCACCACGCACGCCGATTGCGGCGCCGGCGCCGGCGATATCGCCACCACCGTGGCCGCCCGCAAGCTGGTCGACATCCTGCGTGCGATGCCCGACGGCGAAGTCGCGCTCACGCTCAACGATAAGCGCATGACGGTGCAATCCGGCAAGAGCCGCTTTGCGCTGCAGACGCTGGCCGCCGAAGAATTCCCGACTGTCGCAGAGGCAACCGATTTCGGTGCCCGCATCACGCTGCCGCAGAAGACGCTCAAGCACCTGCTGGCGATGGTGCACTTCGCGATGGCCCAGCAGGACATCCGCTACTACCTCAACGGCATGCTGCTGGTGGTGGACGGCAAGCAAGTCATGGCTGTCGCCACCGACGGCCACCGCCTGGCTTACTGCGGCGTCGAAACCGGCGAGCAACCGGCAGGCGCCGGCGGCCGCCAGGAAGTCATCATCCCGCGCAAGACCATCCTCGAACTGCAACGCCTGCTGGAAGACGTGGACGATCCCGTCTCGGTGCAACTGGCCTCCAACCAGGTCAAGTTCACCTTCGGCAATATCGAGCTGATCTCCAAGCTGGTCGAAGGCAAGTTCCCGGATTTCCAGCGCGTGATCCCGAAGGGTTACCGCAACAGCTTCACGATCGACCGTGCCTTCCTGCAGCAGGCGCTGCAACGCACGGCCATCCTGACCACCGACAAGTTCAAGGGCGTGCGCTGCATGCTCGACACCAACGTCCTGAAGATCAGCTCCACCAACGCTGACCAGGAAGAAGCGCAGGAAGAACTCGAAATCGACTACCAGGGCGATGCGCTGGATATCGGTTTCAACGTCACCTACCTGCTGGACGTGCTGGCCAACCTCAAGGCCGAAAAAGTGCAGGTGAGCCTGGGCGACTCCAATTCGAGCGCGCTCATCACCCTGCCGGACGACGACACCTTCAAGTACGTCGTCATGCCGATGCGCATTTGACGCACCGCTGCACCCAGAGCAAGACGAGGGGCTGGATCGTGACGATCCGCCCCTTCGCCGTTTTTAAGCAACCCCGCTATGTGCGCAAAACGCCCATGGCAGCGAGCAGAACGACATGACCGAAGAGCAGAAACCGCAATCCACCCCCGCCGAGGCCAACAGCTATGACGCCGCCTCGATCCAGATCCTGGAAGGCCTGGAGGCGGTACGCAAGCGGCCGGGCATGTACATCGGCGACACCTCGGATGGCACCGGCCTGCACCACCTCGTGTTCGAGGTGCTGGACAACTCCATCGACGAAGCACTGGCCGGGCATTGCACCGAGATCCAGGTCACCATCCACACGGACAACTCCATCTCCGTGATCGACAACGGCCGTGGCATCCCGACCGGCATCAAGTTTGACGACAAGCACGAGCCCAAGCGCAGCGCGACCGAGATCGCCATGACCGAGCTGCACGCCGGTGGTAAGTTCAACCAGAACAGCTACAAGGTGTCGGGCGGCCTGCACGGCGTGGGCGTGTCTTGCGTGAACGGCCTGTCGAAGTGGATGAAGGTGACCGTCCGCCAGGGCGGCAAGGTGCATTACATCGAGTTTGCGCAGGGCGTTCCGCAAAACCGCCTGATCGAAACGGTGCAAGCGCCGGACGGCCAGATGGTCGAAGTCTCGCCGCTACGCGTGCTGGGCGCCACCGACAAGCGCGGCACCGAAGTGCACTTCCTGGCCGACGAAGAGATCTTCACCAACGTCGAATACCACTACGAGATCCTCTCCAAGCGCATTCGCGAGCTTTCGTTCCTGAACAACGGCGTGCACATCAAGCTGTCGGACCAGCGCACCGGCAAGGAAGAAGACTTCGCCTTCTCGGGCGGCGTGAAGGGCTTTGTTGAATACATCAACAAGAACAAGACCGTCCTGCACCCCACCATCTTCTTTGCCGCAGGCGAGAAAGACGGCGTGGCCGTAGAAGTGTCGATGCAGTGGAACGACGCCTACAACGAACAGGTGCTCTGCTTCACCAACAACATCCCGCAGCGCGACGGCGGCACCCACCTCACGGGCCTGCGCGCCGCCATGACGCGCGTCATCAACAAGTACATCACCGACAACGAGATCGCCAAGAAAGCCAAGGTCGACACCTCCGGCGACGACATGCGCGAAGGCCTGACCTGCGTGCTCTCCGTCAAGGTGCCCGAGCCCAAGTTCAGCTCGCAAACCAAGGACAAGCTCGTCTCGTCTGAAGTGCGCCTGCCGGTGGAAGACATCGTCAGCAAGGCCCTGGCCGAATTCCTGGACGAAACGCCCGTTGATGCCAAGATCATCTGCGGCAAGATCGTTGAAGCTGCCCGTGCGCGTGAAGCCGCCCGCAAGGCCCGCGAAATGACGCGCCGCAAGGGCGTGCTCGACGGCATGGGCCTGCCCGGCAAACTGGCCGACTGCCAAGAGAAAGACCCCGCGCTGTCTGAACTCTTCATCGTCGAGGGTGACTCCGCAGGCGGCTCTGCCAAGCAAGGCCGCGACCGCAAGTTCCAGGCAATCCTGCCGCTCAAGGGCAAGATCCTGAACGTCGAGCGCGCGCGCTTTGACAAGATGCTCTCCAGCCAGGAAGTGCTCACGCTCATCACCGCCATGGGCACCGGCATTGGCAAAGACGACTACAACCTCGACAAGCTGCGCTACCACCGCATCATCATCATGACCGATGCTGACGTAGACGGCTCGCACATCCGCACGCTGCTGCTCACGTTCTTCTACCGCCAGATGCCCGAGATCATCGAGCGCGGCCACGTGTACATCGCCCAGCCGCCGCTCTACAAGATCAAGCACGGCAAGGAAGAGCGCTACATCAAAGACGACGTCGAGATGGCCGCCTACCTCGTGCGCCAGGCCCTGGACACCGCCGTGCTCGTGCGTGCCGACGGCACCGAGATTGCCGGCGACGCCCTGGCCGAACTCGCACGCCAGTACCAGCTCAGCCGCGGCGTGATCGAGCGCCTGTCTCGCGTGATTGACGCCGACGCCCTGCGCGCCATTGCCGAAGGCGTGGCCCTGGACCTGTCCAACGAGCCCGCAGCCGAAGCCAGCGCCCGCACGCTCAAGGCCCGCCTGCTGGAAATGCAAGGCAACGCCAGCAGCGCCAACGGCGGCGCCACCGCAGACGCCTTCATGCAGTACGACGAAAAGAGCGAGAAATACCGCGTCATGGTCGTACGCCGCCAGCACGGCAACCAGCGCCTGAGCCACATCGACGCCGACTTCGTGGCCGGCGCCGACTACGCCGCCCTGGCCACCACCGCCCAGACCTTCCAAGGCCTGATTGGCGAAGGCGCCAAGGTGCGCCGCGGCACCGGCGACAAGGTGCGCGAGCAAAACGTCTCAGACTTCCACGCCGCCATGACCTGGCTGCTGAGCGAAGCCGAGCGCGGCGTGAGCCGCCAGCGCTACAAGGGCCTGGGCGAAATGAACCCCGAGCAGCTGTGGGAAACCACCATGGACGTCACCCAACGCCGCCTGCTGCGCGTGCAGATTGAAGACGCCATTGCCGCGGACCAGATTTTCACCACGCTGATGGGCGACGACGTGGAACCGCGCCGGAACTTCATTGAGAGCAATGCGTTGGTGGCGCGGAATATTGATGTTTGAGTATTAGCAGCACCCAATAAAAAAAACGCCGAGATTTCCTCTCGGCGTTTTTTTTCGGGGGGCAGCAATTCCGGGGGGGCTATCGAGTCAAAATTCAAATGCGTTTCGCGACGATTAGCGATTCTTGCACTTGGCGTGTTCGATCCTCCCGGCGGCCCATTGTCATGTGGTCGTGATCGAGAGTGTTTACCCAAATACGATATCGGCCGCCGAGCTCTTGGTGTGCGAGGTCGATCAACTCTTCAATCCCGACCATCCCAGTGTTTGAGTAGCTCAATAGCAAATCGCTGTTCGCATCTTTTGTTCCATCGAATAGGTCTACGAACGCCCCTCGTACCTGAGTGCTTATGCAGAAGGGGGACTGATGTCGATCTGCGCGATATCGCCCTTTCACCACTTCTCCTCCCTTTAACTGCAATGTGGGATAGTCGTATCGCACAATGGTTTCAATTGCGTGATAAAAACGGCTGTAGTGAACAAACGCGTAAGGAGGGTCGGCGTAGATCACGGAGGAGCCGAGCCGGCTTAAACAATCCTTGTAATCAAGCGAAGTTGTTTCGTGCTGAAGATCAACCACGCATCTGGCACTCCAATCCACCAACGCGGAAAATTTTCGCGTGAAGTAGTCGGCGACTGATTGCCTTCGATATTTGGCAATATCTTTCATCGAAGACTCGTCCTTCGCATCCCGATACTGCGCGTAGTGCCCGGTTCCTTGACTTGTGTATGCCATTGCGTGCATCAAGCATGTCAAGCCAAGTCGAAAATCTGCCTCAGAAAAACTGCCATCTTCACGCAGCGAATCAAGTGCTTGCCGAATCGAATCAATCCAAACACACTGCTCGGCGCTCCACCATGTCCCCGAGTAAGCGCGAGTAAACAACTGATATGGGAAATCGAACTCAGTGTTTAGAAGTGCTTTGTTATTAGTCTCGACTGCATTAAATTCATCGAGTGTGCTGTTATCGGAGTGAGTCAGTCCTTCGGGCAGGGAAGCCAGCTTTTCCTTCGCGAAGATCTCAGCCAATCGGATTACGTCAACTTTGCCGGCGTGCTGAATCTTGTGCAGATAAGAGCTTGCTATGGTGGCCGAATATTCTTGGATGTCGTTAGATATTATTTTCGTTGAATTGCCAAAGCCACCAGAGATAGCGCACGCGCCCGCGAACAGATCGACGATTGGTCGACCCGACAGGCCGACCTGGGATAGGCTCTGCGCGATGAACGGAAGTAACGTAGCCTTCGACCCCATGTACTTGATCACTTGAGGGTAGGGGCGAGGGCTGATATCTGAGGCATTAACACCTGGCGGCACGTCAGGGGTGGCGCAAGGATGTGGGTCCATACAGTCTTTCAGTTCTTCCATCTGTGGACTCTAGTGGTGCATTCGCTGCTTGTCGGTAGCGACGGATTGTACCGTGCCACCTCTCCCCGTGCGAGGAAAAGATCTTTAAATAGATCTTTTTTTCTGTTAGCCTCGGTCGCATGGCTACAAAACCGCTCCGCCCAGAGAACGCTCCGCCTCCCCTTCCTCAGGTTGTTGGCGGTTTCTCAACTGTTCTAGCTGACCCTCCATGGCGATTTTCCAATCGCACTGGCAAAGTTGCCCCTGAACACCGAAGGTTGGATCGCTACTCCACGATGGCGCTCGACGCGATCATGTCGCTCGGTGTAAAGGACATACTTGCCCCCAACGCTCATCTCTACTTGTGGGTTCCAAACGCTCTCCTTCCCGATGGCTTGGCGGTTATGGAGGCGTGGGGGTTTCGATACGTGTCAAACATCGTTTGGGCCAAGCGCCGAAAAGACGGAGGGCCGGACGGGCGAGGTGTCGGCTTCTATTTCCGTAACGTGACTGAGTTACTCTTGTTCGGTGTCAAAGGATCGATGAGGACTTTGCCACCAGGACGCTCGCAGGTGAACATGATCGAGACGCGCAAGCGGGAGCACTCTCGAAAACCGGACGAACAATATCGGTTGATTGAGGCTTGCTCACCCGGCGCTTACCTCGAAATGTTTGCTCGTCACGCGCGCCCCGGCTGGAGTGTTTGGGGCGACGAGTCCGCCGATGAAGTGATACCGCGCGGTGTTGTCCACAAAGGCTATGAGGGCGGCGAAATTCTGCCGCGCTTGGCTCCGAATGAACATGTCAGTAAGGATAGGGCCGAAGCCATTGGCGATAGACTTCGTGCCCTATATGAGCAAGGGAGAAGTATTCGACAGCTTTCCGATGGGAGTGGTTATTCCATCCAAAGAGTTCGCTCGCTACTGCAGGCGGCCGAAACGACAATGCATCCCCGAGGGAGAAAGCCCTCCAAGGCACGAAATTAATGCCGCTTTAGGCGGGCAAGTACGGCTGCTGGTTCCATGTCGCCGGGATGGCGGCAACTACCAATAGTGGGCATGTTCCCATAACTCCCCGTCTCACGCGCAACGCGGCCTTTTCTAGATTTGTAGTTGTAGACGTGCTGAGGTCAATGGGGAGCTTAAATTTCCTTTCCTCTTCGGGGAGCGTTAATTGGTAGTCTCTCCATAGACGATCTGCGAGTTCCTTAAGTCGAACCCTATCTTGCGTGATAAGGACCGCGGCAGAAATCACGCCGGCCTCATGCCACGATCGGTATGCAGATAAATCACGGTCTAAGTTTCCGTCTTTCGCATTCCATTCAACATCGAGTGCTACTCGCCCTTTGAAATTATCGACGAGATAGCCCTCTTGATATTGAGGCTCCAATCTCTCCACTTCCTTGCCGTTCTTTGTTAGCAGGATGCCTTGAGTGGTTAGATCGACGCGAATTTCACGCCACCCTAAATCAGAAAACATACCGTCAATTTCTTGTGCAATATCACCGCGATTGCCACCCGCGCGTAGCCAGCGATTAGGAACAAGCTGGAACGTGCGCAGAACCTCAGTAATGTCTGCCCACTCTTCTCGGCAAACCGCGCGCAATACGGCAGCGGCGGAGCTGGTCTCCAGGAACGCCCAGCGCTCCCGAATTGCGGGATCAAGCACCATAGGATCGTCGTAGGTCTTCGTCTCGAACATGCGCAAACAGGTGGGCAAAATGACAGCACATGGTACTACAAGCGACTTACCCGCCTCACGAGCCAGCGCCTCCTAAAAACGTTCATTTTCGAGGGGCCGTGCGAGCATAGAGGAGTGTCTATCTACCTGGAATGGACAACGCCGTTGGAAGTATTGTTCACAACAACCAGCCGCCCACGCAGTTACCACGTTGCAGGTTCACCTTTCTCTCTCCGCCGCCTCGCGCAAAACGAGCTGACAACGCCATCCACACTGTATTGAGCGCTCCTCACACGCTTTCCGCATGGGCATACCCCTCCAACGCTGTGATCGTCACATCGCTACGTGGCGCCAAACGCCTATCGCGCTTCTTGTTCCGTAAGCCGCGTAACGCATTTCAGTCGACTAGCCCCGTCAGGTGCCCTCGTGATCTTGCGACGTCGACTTTTGCTTGCCGCACTCCCAATCACTAGCCGTTTCTCTGTTTAAGCGCTCGCAGCAGATCGCCCAGGTTCCGTTTGTCTTCGTTAACCCATCCGTCCGCATTGCTGCTAACGCCGCGCACGACCGTGGCGGCACCAGATGCGGAGGAGAAGAACTGATCTCGCCTCACGACCATCTGTCCATTCTCCTCCGCAATGACGCCGGACTCGATTAGTTGTCGGCGTAGCTGCGCGTACTTGGCCATCCAAACATCAAAGCTGGGAGCCGGCTCTTTTACGACGGTGCTGCCGGCTTTCAGCACGACGCCACCGTCCGCCGTTTCAATCGTCGCGCGAGACTCCTTGAACGAACCGTGGAAGCGCATGCCTTGAGGAAGTGCAGAGTAGATGGCTCTTCGCTTGCCCGTCGTTACCGCATTCGGCTCATCCGTGTCGGCGTCTACGTCTTCGCCTACAGCCTGCGTTGCTTCGAACTGAGTAAACCCCAGTAGCGGGAGCATTAACAGGAGATCAGCTAGGACGTTCTCCGCGAATGCATATTCCTCTTCGCCGAGAGCAGGCGTTTGCGGGGTGTTGCCGTTATCTAGAGTGGCGATCCCAGCTTCATGGGCCAATTTCACCAATTTCGATTCAAGGTGTTGGATGTGTGCCTTGTTCAGGCGGTTGTCGGCCGTAAAGAAGAGTGCCCTGTCCCAGAAGGATTTCTTTGCTGCATGGTCTTCAAGGCGCTTACCAACAGGATCCCCCTCACCAACGTAGAGTTTGGATTGATCAACCAGAAAATAGACGCCCGGGAGGTGCCACTCTTTTCTGCCTTTGACCTCGCCCAGGAGTGGTCGGGAGAAAATGGTTGCCTTTCCAATCCCGTCGTCTCGCGTTGCAATCAGTACACCGGTGGGGTCGCCAGAAGGTACGAAAACTCGCAGGGTGAACGGTCTCATATTTTGTTGTGCTTCGATTAGCGGGTGCCAGCTCGTGCTCGAATCCCAGAGCGGGTGTGTCGCGTCAGCGTAAGCTTGCCGACTTTTCGCCGAGCATGGTCAGCTGTTCCTCAAATAGCTGTCGAACATCCTCGCGGCGGTACATTGACAGACCCGTCGCCATGTGGCCATCTTTTTCAAGCTTCAGCCAAAGGCTCAGCGCCGACGCGGTTCCATAACTATCCTGCTCGGCATCGATTCCAGCTAAGAAGGCTTCAGGCTTCAGCGCCATATCCTCCGGATACAAGCGCTTATTCTTGCTGGGAGCTGGCCAGTCACTCCCCGTTCCCAATAGGTGCTCGCCGCTCGCTGTGCGCTTGATCGCCTTCCCAGGCGCGTAAAAACCGCGTATATAGACCTCGCTTTTCCAGGCGCTTGCTACACATGCGGCCAAGTAAGTCCGCGACTTCCAGTAATCGAAGAGCCAGTTGTTCAGCAGGTGATTCCGATATACGGGCTTGTCGCCGATCCATCCGACAACCTCGCTTAGGATGATGAGCGCGTCGCCTTTTTCATCGTCAGGGGCGATTAATACGCCATCGAGCTGACCGTCCGGATTATGTGCCTTGAGCGCTGCCAGGAAGGGTGCCACGGCTTCAGGCTGCTTATAGAAGTCGTGACAGGGATAGATCTGGTCCTCGGCCCCTTCTAGCCACTCTCGCCGTACCGCAAATAGGTCGCACACTGCTTCAAGCATCGGCTCATCGAGCGTTTCCAGGAGCGAACTCTCGTCTTGTATGTCCCGCAAGGTCAAACCTCGACCAAAGAATCGAGGTATTTGATTGCGATGTACATCGTGGCTTTCAAAAAGACGGATGAAGCGCCCAGCAACTGTCTCCGCTGGGCGGGTCCTCTGCTTACGAACCCAGAAAACAAACTTCCCCGCCATTTCGGCAAGCCTGGCCAAGGTGAGGGTCTCAGTAATCATGTTCCAGCGGCGAGCGAGAGGGTGTGTTGGCAGTGTAACTGCCTGTTGCTACTCCCGATTCGCCAAACGTCTTATTCTCGTCGACGCTTAGCGAGCGCGCTTGGTCTGGATTGCGCAAAACAACGAAGCCGCCCAAAGGGCGGCTTCGTTCAAACCATCAACAACCAATCACCTCACTGCACAGTCTCCTCAGCCTTCTTCCTCGGCCGCCGACTAAACCGCGTCGACAAAACCCGTCGCGCCCCCTCCAGTCCTTCGCCCTTGCCCGCAACCTTCAAGTACGTGTAACCCTCCAGCGCGGCCGACATCAAATCACTGCCCATTGCCAGCTGCGAATCACGCATCCGTTCGAGCAGCTTGTCCATGCGGGCGACGCGGGGGCGCAACGTGTCAAAGCCCGTTAGATCGCGGCGCATTTCCTGCAGGCTGAAGTTGGCCGGTAGCACGCCAGGGTTGTTGCTGAGCAGTTCCAAGGCTTCGCGGCAGAACGCCTCGGACTTGTGGCCCATCTTCATGAGCTTGCTGCGTTGTTCCGTCGATAGGCCGATCAGGCCGACGAGCTTTTCTTCCAGGGTCTTCAGGGCGCCATCAATGGCGGTTACGTCGGTGGCGCTGAGTTGAAACGAAATCAGGTTTTGAGACATTGAAATCCTTCTAAAGCAGCTATCAGTGTCATGCCGGTCGGCACGACACGGAGATGTTGGGCACCGTTGCTGCGTATCTCAATGCCACGCACAATTTTTGACGGAAAGCGGTCGCGCATTACACGGCGCGCGCTGATTACAGCGCGCCGGTGCTTGTGCTTTGAGCGCCAGCCCTAGCCGCTGTGGTTCGAGTGTTTGACACTGAAGCTCCAGTGTCTGAGTGTGAAGCTCCAGTGTTTGACACTGACGCTCCAGTGTTTGAGGGTGAAGCTCCAGTGTTTGAGGGTGAAGCTCCAGTGTTTAACACTGAAGCTCCAGTGTTTGAGGGTGAAGCTCCAGTGTTTAACACTGAAGCTCCAGTGTCTGAGGGTGGAGCTCCAGTGTTTGACACTGACGCTCCAGTGTTTGAGGGTGAAGCTCCAGTGTTTAACACTGAAGCTCCCGTGTCTGAGGGTGGAGCTCCAGTGTTTAACACTGACGCTTCAGTGTCTGGGGGTGGAGTTCCAGTGTTTAACACTGAAACTCCACAGTCTGAGGGGTGAGCCGGGCCTTCCGACCATTGCTGCGCGTAATCAATAATCCAACTTTTACCGCCGCCCCCATCGCTATAATTGCTCCCGCTGCTGCTCCAACGGCAGCCGGGTCTGGCGATCCGTGGTTTTTCCAAGAGGGGCTGATGTCATGCACGATCAGCCCCGAGCACTCGCTCGCGCGTTATTTATGGCGGGCCGGGTGGGGAGACCTTCGGGTCTGCCGGTTTTCTTGGAGCCGGTTCGCCAGCCTCGCCGTCGGGCCCGCCACCTCGTCTGGCGACGAATGACGGGTCTCTTAACCATCCAAGAGGCTGTCATGACTGCGAATCACAGCGGGCACCGCCCCGCGTCCTATCCATCTCCACCTGCACCACCCACGCACGCGTCCACGTCGTCTGACACCGGCACGCTCACCAAAAATCGCACGTACCTGAACGGCGCAATGGCAGCGCAGGCTTATCTCAAGCGCACTCGCACCGCCATGCGCACCCATGGCCAATGCCGACCGGGCATGCTGCGGGCAGAGCTTCAGCACCTCTCTGCACACGCATTCCCGCCGGCATTCATCAAAGGCTTTATGGATGCGATTGATGCATACGTATCGATGTCGCTCGGGGGCCGCGACGTTGATCCGCAGACGTGGGACGTACTAGCCGCCATAGAGCGGCGTGGCTACAGCCAATAACAACAGATTGACGCATTCCCGTGACGGGCGGGAATGCCAACAGAGGCAGTGGTTCAGCCGAGCCCTGTTCAGGCCTCCAGCGACACTGATCGTGTCAAGGTCTCAAACTCACGTAAAACATCAGGGTGCTTCTGGGACAGAAACCGAAACACCGCTTCGTTACTCACCAATTTGGTGAGGTATCCCTTGGCTAGGACCAGGTTCAAGACGTCTTGACCGTAGGACTGCTCGACCAATTTGAGTTGGCCTTGCAGGTTCCCCATCTCGCGCTCCATCTTTGCCATCTGCTCGGCGGTGACACCGCTCAATTTGCGCGGCTTGCTCTCATGTAGCAGCAGATTGCTCGGCGTGGCCGCAACTAGCGCTTGCGCATACGAAACTGTGATGTTGTTCGCCGCGATCATCAGTTCGACACACTCGATCTGGCGGGTGGGCTTCAGCTTGCGAAGCACGGCACCCAAGTTCGGTGAGAAGTGAAAGTCCTTCAGCAGTTCTGCGGCTTCCGGGCAAACGCCATTGAGCAGGGCCGCGTGCATGATGATGTGTCGAACATCGACGTTCAGCGCCTTGGCCAATTTTTCGCGAGGCACACCGCGCTCCAGGGCGCGCCGAATCATGAAGTGCACCTGAATCGTGCTCACTCGATTCAGTCTGTTGTTGTACGTATAGCCTTCGTCATCGTTGGCGACCAGACAAGGCGCATCCACGAACTCCAATTCCCTCAGCGCCGCGAGTCGGATATGACCATCAAGCAAGACGTGCAGTCCGCTGGCTTTGTCGGGTTTGCCCACGCTCAGCGGCTCAATCATGCCGATCGCTTCAATAGACGACAAAATCTGTTTGAACTTCGCAGATTGCTGGAGACCCTCGGGGGTCTTGCGTGACGGCAGAATGTTCTCAAGCGGCAGCGTCAGTGGCCGAGGGATGAACCCGAGCAGATCGGTCATGAGGTATGGCCTCCTGGCCAGACTCGATCAGACAGGTACTTCGGGAGCGTATCCAAACGCTCGGCGCGGAGTAACACCGTGAAGCTTTCGTCCAACATCAACTCGCGTAGTGCTTCAACGACGAAGAGCAGACGTTGTTGTGCTGTCTCAGCCTTTCTAACAAGCAGTTTCTGACGCTCGACTTCTTTCTGGTAATTGCGCACCAAACTGGATGTCGTTACCTCAGCCGGCTTGCGTGGTGCGCTGCGCGCCAAGGTCTTTCCAAGTGCCTGCCGCCTCTCTATGACGCGCCGCGCATGCAGCAATTGGTGACCTCTCAACTGGCCGGTCTCATAGGCTTCCTGCAAGGCAACTTGTACGGCACGGTCATTGTTGCCGGCCCCCGAGATGACAAGTGCGGCTGTCAATGGGATGCGCCCCGACTCTACCGCCACAAGTAGGCGCTCTTCACCGCTACTGAGGAGCTGCAGGATGCCGTGTACATAGTCCAGCGTCAGCCCAGTTTTCTCCGCGATCGCCTTCTTGTCGTAGCCTTGCTCTTGCAGTCTGCCAATACCTGCCAATAGCTCCAAGGCGTTGCCCTTCCGGCGCGCAATATTTTCGGCCAGGCTCATCACGAAGGCATCTTCATCACTGGCCTCCACCACCAGCGCAGGGATAAAGTTTTCCCCCAACTCTCGGAAGGCCTTGAGGCGTCCTTCACCACAGATCAACAGGTAGTGCTCGGCGCCGTCTTGCCCAGGGCGCGGTGTGACAGTAATCGGCTTCTTTAAACCGATGGTCTGGATGTTGCGGACGATATCCTCGAACTTCTGTGCGTTGCGGTCCCTGGGGTTGAGGACTTCGATTGCGTCCAGCGGGATCATGCGCAGGTCAGGCTTGGCGTGTTTCCTCGTCATGCGGCCCTCCTGATGCGGCTGCGCTCGGCCATGCCGTAGAGGTAGTCCAAGTTACCGAACCGATAGGTCTCAAGTTCGAATCTGTTGTGATCGGCCAAGCTGATGCGCGGCAGACCAAAGTCCAATCGCGGCAACAGGTAGTAGTCCAGCGGCCCTTGGTTGGCCGTGTCGAGCCTCACGGCTACTGTGATGTCGGGAAGAAGGCCAGCGTCAAAGCGCACCTTCCACCGGTGGCTGCCGGTCTCCAGCATCTGACAGCGCGATAGAACGATCGAAACACTGAACTCGCGATTGACAGTGAGCATGTCGGTTGCCGAGTCACGTTCTACTGAGCCGCCAAGTTCGGCAATCATCCGCTCCGTTTGTCCGATGATCTGCGGATGCATACGCCGCAGGAGGCGATTGATCTCGATGTAGTGATAATCACGATCCGGTGTGAACCCGACCGCCTGATAAGCGCGGACGAGACTACCGAAGCGGTGTGCATAGGCTGCTGCCGAAGGCATGCCTTCCGTCTCGTCGATGATTAGCCCTGACAAGAACCCGCGCGTGCGATAGAGATTGCGCAGCTTGTCCAACAGTTCTTCGTCACTGAATCGGCGCGCCCGAGCGCGCAGAATGCCTTGCGCTGTATAGAACAGCTCGGGTGAAACGATGGCTTCGAAAGCCCCGTCCCTGCGAATCCACATTTCAGGGCCGTTGACGACGCGATGCTTCTTGAGTTTGAAGGACGTCCGGTTGTAGACGTTGTTGCCAATGTACTTTTCGTTGGACAGCACTTGGCGCACCGTGGCGCGTGTCCATGCATGACCGAGGTCCGTACGAATGCCGCTGGCGTTGAGCCGGTTGGCGATTTCGGATTCCAGTAAGTTGCTGTCAATAAACCATCGATAAATCTGATTGACCGTTGCGGTCTCGTCGTCCGGCCCTGGCATCAGGATGACGCGATCAGTCTGCAGGCTTTTTTGTTGGCCGCGCGTAAGCTCAGCGCGTACGGTACCTAGCTGATCGACCAGGACGCGCCGCAGGCCATATCCCGCCGGTCCACCCTGTCGATAGCCCAGTTCGATCAGCCGACATTGGCCGGCGAACACCTTGGCAGACAGCTCGCGGCTGTACTCGCCAGCCATGGCGCGCTTGACGCCTTTGACGATAGTCGAGACCGGTGAGCCGTCGTTCTCGAACTGTTCTGCGCAGTAGGCCACTTGTATGCCGGCACGGCGGCAGATGTACTCGTAATAGGCGCTCTCATCGGCATCTTGGAATCTGCCCCAGCGACTGACGTCGTAGGCGAGGATGACTTGAAAGTCGGCGGTGCCGGACTCAACGTCCTTGATAAGTTGCTGTAGCGCTTGGCGACCGTCGAGTCGTAGGCCGCTCTTACCCTCGTCAGCATAGGTCCGCACAATTTGGATGCCCCGACGCTGTGCGTACTCGCGAATCTTGTCGGCCTGATTCTGTGTCGAGTACTGCTGATGCTCTGTCGACATCCGAACGTACTCGGCGCCACGAAGCAGGATGGGCTCGTCGGGAGGTCTCGAAAAGGTTTCGGCCATACGTCCAACCGCATAGAGTTTTTTCCGCCAATGCCGGCTAACGGACGTGGGCGCGTGTGGATCCGAAGGCGCAATTCCAGCGTCGCAGGAGGGGCCAGGATTCACATGGAAGAAACGGTAACGGTTGTTAGATGCGGAGCCTATGACGTCCTATGTTTGCAAAGGTCCTTTTTGCATCAGTGGTCGAGATACACGGGCGTCATTCGTACGATCCACGCGTCCATTGTTGCGCCGCTCGGTTGGAGAACCGCTTCGATTCGATAGAGACCAGCTGGGAAGTTGGGCAGCACTGAGCCGGCATACGAGGAGTCTTGGCCCCTCTTGTGTGCGCCCTTAGTTTCCCCGCCCTTAGCTGTGGTGTTCCGGTACTGCTGCCAGTAGTCCGGATGCCGCTCATGCCAAGCGCGTTGACTCCGTTTTTGGTTTTCTCGGTAGTCTGGGTCGGTTGCCATCTTCTCGTGCTGCCAACGCTGTCGCCGCGCTCGTTGGCAGGCTGGCATGGAGCAGTAAGTCTGGTTCGGTACTTGAGAGCGTGGGACGAAGGGTTGGCCGCAGCTTGCGCAGGTCCGAATAGTTGCCATGGCGTTCTTCCTGACGAGACCCGGATACGCCTCGCAGTATCCCCGCCGTTTGCTGGCTGCCTGAGTTGCTGTGCGGTCAAACCAGACCGCGCGCAATTCATCACCGGGCGCTTACGGTTTTTGGGATTCGTCTGATGCCGCCATCTTTGCTCAATGTAGAGAATCAATCCGCACGTGCCCAGCCGTTATCGCAGCATTCCGCGTAGCGCTGTGTTTGTGATAGCCGCGCGCATCCTGGATACCCCTAACGACTTAGACGTGTATCAAATTTGGGAGGAGGGGACGTGCAATAGGCCGATGCGCGAGGCACACATTTCCAACAATACCTTGCATATTGGGGAGCAACTAATGAAGAAGCACCGGCTGGATCTGAAAGCCATGCGCGTGGTGGGACGGGCAGTAGTGGCCGCGCTGGGCTTGACTGCGGCCACGTCCGCTTTCGGCATAGACTTCCGTCCTTTTCCTACCGCACTCTCACTGCCTGGGGATGCTCCTGCTGATACCGTTGTGGCCAGAAGCTATATTACGCCTCAACAGTTATGTGGTGAGGGCACATGCACTTTGCGCTATTTCACGCCTTTTACCATGGTGACGCCCGTCCCAGGTAGCCTCCCAGGGGGCTGGGAAGTGGAGGGGCCGATCGTTCTCACGGCGATCAAAGGCTTGAACATGCAAGTCCTCATCAATGGAAAACCTCAGACAAGGTTGAGTGAAAATCAATCGCCCATAGAATTTTCTTCGCCGATCGAAATTCAATTGCTGAGGAACGCTGTACCGTTAGTTAACGGAGTATCCAACAATCACATCCAGTTCAGCTTTTACGCAAAGACAACGTCGGGATCCCGCTGGACTTTTCACAACATCCGCCTTGACACCACGCTGACCAGAATCGAAGCAAGCTGCTCGGTGCCAAGTCAGGCCGTAGCGCTGCAACCCGCTACCGCGAGAAGCTTGACCGGTATCGGCGCAACGGCTGGCGAGCGCAGCTTCCAGATCAGCATTAACGACTGCCCGAAGGGATACAACAAGGTTCTCTACAGGCTCAAGCCGGTGGGCGACACGATCGAGACTTCGGCAGGTGTATTGCCGCTTTCGCCCGAATCCACCGCTAAAGGCGTGAGGATCAGGGTAACGGACAGTGCCGGGGCGGCTGTTCTATTCGATACGTCCACCAGAATCGATGACTACAACAAGGACACCGGCGGTTCGTTCTCAATCCCGATGCGGGTGTCCTACGTTCAGACCGAAGCCAACGTCACGCCCGGCACGGTGAATGGCGCCATGTCGGTGCTGATGGAGTATCAGTAACGAGCCGCGGCGCGGAGGCGATCGACTGTAAGCGCCGCCAACAAAACCGATCGGCGAATCGGCAGCAGATGACGGCGCAAGCCGGAGTGAGCAAAGCGAGATGAGTATCAAGCGGGCGCCAGAAGGAGACGCTCATCTCGCTTCGCGATCTAGCCGCCATCGAGCGGCGTGGCAACAGCCAATAACAACAGACTGACGCATTCCCGTGACGGGCGGGAATGCCACCGCGTGAGCAAAGTCCCGGCGGGCTGACAGCGACGAGCCATCGACTGTCCAGCAGCAGCCCTTGTCTGAAAAGGCGTGACCACAACCGCCGGACGCCAGTTCGATGCTTAGCCCATCGTCAGGATGATCTTTCCCACGTTGGCGGACGATTCCATGCGCCGATGGGCCTGGGCTGCATGCTCAAGCGCAAACGTGCTGTCCACCACGGGCTCCAGGCGCCGGCCGCCGGCAAAGCGGTTGAGCCAATGCTCGCGAAAGCGCCGCACCATGGCGTGTTTCTCTTGCTGGGCGCGCGACTTCATGACGGTGCCGATAATCTGGATGTGGCGATACAGAATCGTCTCCAAGTCGACGTGCACGCGTCCGCCGCCACCCAGAATCCCCACCTGCACAAGGCGCCCACCATTCGCAAGGGATGCGACATTGCGCTCGAAATACGGCTCGCCCACAAAATCGATCACGACGTCCACGCCGCGCCCCTCCGTCTTCTGCGCGACGACAGCGGCAAAATCTTCCGTGCGGTAGTCGATGACATGTTCGGCGCCCAGTTGTACAACGCGTTCGAGCTTGGTCCCCTCGGTGGTCGCAAACACAGTCGCGCCGGTCGCGTACGCAAGCTGGACCGCTGCAGAACCCACACCGCCAGCCGCGGCATGAATGAGCACGGAATCACCCTGCTCGAGGCGTCCGAGATGCATCAGCGCCTCATGCGCCGTGACGAACACTTCCGGAATGGCCGCCGCGTGTACGTAGTCGAGCTGCTCGGGAATCGGCATGGCCATGCGCCAGTCGATGCGGGCAATTTCGGCATACGCTCCGCCGCCCACCACGCCCATCACGCGGTCGCCTACCTGATAGCCCTCGACTGCGGCACCCACTTCCAGCACCTCGCCCGCAATTTCCAGCCCCATGATGGTGGAGTCGCCAAAGTTCGGCCGGCCGTATCCGCCGCGTCGGTGCGTGAGGTCGGCGCGGTTCACGCCCGCCGCGTGTACGCGCACCAACAGGTCGTCCGGTCGCAGCTCAGGGGCCGGTACGTCGGCGAGTTTGAGGACATCGGCATCGCCGAATTCGCTGAAGGTGATGGCTTTCATGATTGCGTCTCCTGCTGCGCCTGTGCCTGTGCTTGGGTCTGTGCATCGCCGAGCGTCGATCGCGCGACTGCGGAAGCCGAGATCGCGGCCGGAAACCCTGCGTAGAAGGCGAGGTGGGTGATGGCTGCGGCAAGTTCTTCCCGCGTGAGCCCGTTGCCCACAGCGCGGCGCAGATGCGCGGGCAGCTCGTCGTGATGCCCGCCGACGATCAGCGCGGCGACGGTCACAAGGCTGCGGTCGCGCGGTGAAAGGGCGGCGTCGGCCCACACCTGCGGAAACAGCACGTCGTCCACGAGTGCCGCGAGCTTCGGCGTAAAGGCGCGCGCGGCTTCACGCGGGCTGTTGAAATTGGCGTTTGACATGGTGGCGCCCTCCTCAGATCTGGCTGATGAACTTGTTGGTGAGATAGAACTCGATGCCTTCGGCGCCGCCTTCAGAACCGATGCCGCTTTCCTTGACGCCGCCGAACGGAAGCTCGGTCGAGACGATGCGGTACTGGTTGATGCCGATCATCCCGGCTTCCAGGCCGTCGCCAACGTCGATGGCGGTGCGCGCGTCCTTCGTGAACGCATAGGCCGACAGGCCATACGGCAGGCGGTTCGCTTCGGCAAGACCGTCTTGCAGTTCATCGAACCGCATCAGCACTGCGATGGGGCCAAAGGGCTCTTCGTGCATCACGCGCGCCTCCATCGGTACGTCGGCCAGCACGGTCGGCTCGAAGAAGTAGCCATCGCGCGCGATGCGCTTGCCGCCGGTCAGCACCTTGGCACCGCGCGCCACGGCATCGGCAACGAGCTCTTCCATCTTGGCAATCTGGCGTGGGTTGGCGAGTGGGCCGACCTGCGTGCCGGGCTTCATCCCGTCGCCCACCTTGAGCTTCTGGGTGGCCGACACGAAGTGCGCAGCAAACGCGTCGTACACCTCGCGCTGAATCAGAAAGCGCGTTGACGAAATGCAGACCTGCCCAGTGCCGCGAAAGCGGTTTGCTGCACCTTCCACAGCCGCCCGTTCAACGTCGGCGTCCTTGAACACGAGCACGGGGCCGTGGCCGCCCAGTTCGAGCGTGATCGGCTTCACGCCTTCTGCGGCGCGCGCTGCGAGCAGCCGGCCGATGGGGACGGAGCCGGTGAACGTCACTTTGCGGATGATCGGCGACGCAATCAGCGTCTTCGATACATCATCGGGCACGCCAAAGACCACCTGCAGCACGCCCTTGGGCAGCCCTGCGTCGTCCAGCGCACGGGCGAGCGCGAGTGCCGTTGCCGGGCTTTCCTCACCCGGTTTGATGATGACGCTGCAGCCTGCCGCCAGCGCCGCAGAGAGCTTGCGCGCCGGTGTGATGGCCGGGAAGTTCCACGGCGTGAAAGCCGCCACCGGGCCAATGGCTTGCCGTTTCACGAGTTGCTGCACGCCCGGTCGATTGGACGGCACCACGCGGCCGTCGATGCGGCGGGCCTCTTCCGCAAACCACTCAAAGTACTCGGCTGCGCGCAGGACTTCATCGCGGCTTTCGGCCAGTGGCTTTCCTTCTTCCAGGGTCAGCAGTTCAGCAATGTGCTCTGCGCGTTCGCGCATCAGGTTCGCGCCGTCTTTCAGAATGCGCGCGCGCTCTGCCGGCACCGTATTGCGCCATACGTTGAATGCGCGCTTTGCCGTCTGCAGCGCCAGGTCGAGGTCAGCCGCCGTCGCAAGCGGCACACGTCCGAGTTCCTGCAGCGTGGCCGGATTGATGACCGGTGCGGTATCGCGCTCGCCGGCTGTAATCCATTCGCCGTTGATGAAAAGATAGAGGGGGTCGTAGTGGGCGTTCATGGCTTTCTTGCTCCAGTAGGTGGGAATTCGAATCGGTGCGCACTCATGCCTTGTCAACCGCTTGACGGCCGCCCGGCGCCTTGACGTACAACCGAGCCGACGATGGCTGCCGGGGCTCACGGGTGTCAGGGAGTGCTTGTCTGCGGAACGCAGTCTAGGTAGGAAGCCCCGCCGGATTTAGCCGGGGCGGAAAGAATGATTCTTTCCGGGAGAGAGAAAATCGGAGCGCTTCGCTGGGTTACGCTCACCGACACGCAAGGCTGCGATTGCCGATGAAGAGCGGCCGCCCGCGCAAAGCACGGGAGGTGCGGGAATACACGGCGCAGGGCCGATACGATGAAGTCAGACCAAAGGGGCAGGTGGGATGGACAAGCTACACAACATGTCGGTTTTTGCGAAAGTCGTCGAGATGGGGAGTTTCACCGCCGTCGCGAACCACCTGGACACGACAGTGGGAAACGTCTCGCGTGCGGTTTCTGTCCTTGAGGAATCGCTCGACACCAGGCTCATGCAGCGCTCGACGCGCCGCCTCGTCATCACCGATGCGGGACGGCGGTTTTACGACCGGTGCGTGGCCATCCTGGCCGACGTGGAGCGTGCAGAGGCCGAGGCACGTGACGCCCTGCTCGAGCCGCGCGGCACGTTGCGCGTTCACTCCGTTCCCGGGCTCGGGCGCAATCTGGTCACGCGCGCCGTCATGGCTTACCGCAAGTCCTATCCCGAAGTGTCCGTCGAGCTTCTGCTGTCGCAACGCATGCCGAATCTGCTCGAAGAACAGCTTGACGTCGGCATCGTGATTACGCGAACGCTGCCAGACTCCGCGTACGTCAGCCAGAACATCGGCACCAGCCATTGCATCCTCGCAGCGTCTCCTGCTTATCTGGCCGCCCACGGTACCCCGGAATGCCCCGAAGACCTGATCGACCACCCATGCGTGCTCCTCGGTACAGTCGATTACGCGCCAGACGAATGGCGCCTTGAGAGCCCCGCTGGCGATGCAACGTTCCGCCCTACCGGTCCTCACTTCAGCGTCAACGACATGGATTCAATGTCATGTGCCCTTCGGGATGGCGCGGGGATCGGGCTCCTGGCCGCCTTTGCAGCGATGGACGACCTGCGCAGCGGCGCACTCGTTCGCGTACTGCCGCAGTACCACACGCAGGTCCGCAACGTGTATGCGGTCTACCCGTCTCGGCAGTTCGTCGATGCAAAGATCAAACGATTCGTTGAATCGTTGAAGACGCACGTCGCCGACGAACTGGAGGGCTATGCCAAGGAGCTTGGTATTGCTTAGTGGAGAGAGGGGAGCCGGGGCCAGCTCGGATCGGATCGCCCCTTTTTGCTTCTCGAGCGGGTGGTCGTCCTCCATCAGAAACGCGATGGCCGTCGAGGGAATCCCGCAGCCTTTGACAAGCGTACGCAGACTGTCGGAGTTGTCGCCAGGCGCCTAAGTTGTCTACGTCTTCCATCGAGGTCACGTTTCTTGTGACGTGCTACACGGTCCTCGCTCCGCCACTGGTGCAACGCTAGTTGGAACGCACCGCTCCCTCAGCGCCCACACGTCCCAAACCGGTGCACCCCGCACCAACTCCAAGCGCCCAATCCCCCGCACCCCCAGCCCCCGCCTCACCCAAGGGCACAGCCCAGGCAACCAACCCCCCGCAATACCGCCAAACAAGCAGCCTTTTGCTGCATGGCACAAAACTCGCATAAGCCGTGGGCGACCGGTCAGACCACGACCGTGTCTTTCTCCAATCTCGGCCTATGCACAGCATTCCATCCTCCGTTGCGCAAGCACTCCAGCAACGCATCCTGAGCGGCGATTACCCCAGTGGCAGCCGCCTGCCGCCGCAGCGCGAGCTAGCGGAAAGCCTGGGCGTGAGCCGCGCGTCGTTGCGCGAGGCGCTGACGGTGCTCGAAACGCTGGGCCTGGTGGACATTCTCCCCAGCCGTGGCGTGGTGGTGCGTGGCCAGACGTTTGGCGCCGAGCGGGCCAGTGCCGAGCGCATGCACCGCCCGTTTGCCACGCCGGCGCTGGGCACGCTGTCGCCGCGTCAGTTGATCGAGCTGCGTCTGGTGCTGGAACCCGGCTGGACGGCGCTGGCCGCCGCGCGCATGCATGCCGCCGGCCTGCGTCACCTCCAATGGCTGCAGCAGCAGTTGGCCCATGCGCTTGCGCGCAATGATTTGCTGAGCGCGGCAGAGGCGGATTTGCACTTCCACCTGTTGCTCGCGCAGTTGTCGGGCAACCCGGGGTTGATGGCGATGGCCGGTCAGTTGGAACACGCCATCGGCCACAGCCTGCGCCTGCCCTTTGCCCGCAACGGCGCAGACGACCACCCCGCGCACGAGCACGACGCCATCGTGCAGGCCATTGCGGCGGGCGACGCTGCCGCCAGTGCAGAGGCCATGCGCGCGCACTTGCTGTCAGCCGCGCGCCGCAGCGGGATTGATCTGAACGCGCCGCCGCCTTCACCCCACCTTGCGCCCGAGCGCATGCCGTACGAACCGGTTTCGTTTCGCCTCGTCTCCATGTCTGAATCCGAAGGAGTTTTTGAATGACCCGCATCACCGCCCGCCACGCTTCGCGCCACATCTCGCGTCGCTTCTTCCTCCACGCCGTCATGGCGGCCAGCGCTGTTGCGGCATTGCTGCCCGGCCGCCCCGCGCATGCCGATGCGCTGGCCAACATCCAGAAAGCCGGCGTGATCCGCGTGGCCATCCCGAACGACTTCCCGCCGTTCGGCTCGCTGGGGCCGGACCTCAAGCTGCAGGGCTATGACATTGACATGGCCAACCTCGTCGCCAAGGAACTCGGCGTCAAGGCCGAGCTGGTGCCCGTCACCAGCACCAACCGCATTCCGTTCCTGACCACGGGCAAAGTCGATGTGGTCATCTCCAGCCTGGGTAAGAACGCGGAGCGCGCCAAGGTGATCGACTTCACGCAGGCGTATGCGCCGTTTCCCAAGAGCGTGTACGGCCCGAAAGACATGACGATCAAGGCACCGGCAGATCTGGCCGGCAAGACGATCGGCGTCACGCGCGGTTCGACTGAAGATCTGGCCCTCTCGGCCGTTGCGCCGGCATCGGCCACCATCAAGCGCTATGAAGACAACAACGCCACCGCGCAGAGCTACCTGATTGGCCAGGTGCAACTGGTGACGGTGGGCAACATCGTCGCCAACGCGGTGAACGAGCGCACGAAGCTGCGCCAGCTCGACCTGAAGTTCCCCGTGGAAGACACGCCTTGCTATGTGGGTGTGGCCAAGGGCGAGCCCGCGCTGCTCGACAAGGTGAACACCGTCATCACCAAGCTGAAGACGGATGGCCGCCTGAACGATCTGTCGCAGCGCTGGATCAAGATGCCGCTGCCCACCAAGCTGTAAGCCCGCGCACGCCTTCGCAACACAGGCCCGGCGCCCATGTTGGTGTGCCGGGCCACGGATGACCTCCATGGCTTATCAATTCGACTTTGGCGCTGTCTTCAGTTACAGCGGCCAGCTTGCGCAGGGCGCAGCATTCACGCTCGCGCTCACGGCGGCGGGCGCGGTGCTCGGCGGCGCCATCGGCATTGCCGGGGGCGTGTGCCGCGCCTGGCGCATCGCCCCGTTCAATGCGCTGTTCAAGGTGTATGTGGAGGGCATCCGCAACACGCCGTTCCTCGTCCAGTTGATGTTCGTGTTCTTCGGCTTGCCCTCGCTGGGCGTGCAGATCAACGAATGGCAGGCGGCGCTGCTCACGGCCGTGGTCAACCTGGGCGCGTACATCACAGAGATTGTGCGTGCGGGCATTCAAGAAACACCGCGCGGCCAGCTGGAAGCCGCCAACGCGCTGGCCATGAGCCGCTGGGCCATCTTCCGGCATGTGGTGCTGCGGCCCGCGCTGCAGAAGGTGTGGCCGGCCCTGAGCAGCCAGATCGTGATCGTGATGCTGGGCACGTCGGTCGTCTCGCAGATTGCCGCGCAGGACCTGACCTTTGCGGCCAACTTCATCCAGTCGCGCAACTTCCGCGCGTTTGAAACCTACCTGGTGGTGACGGCGCTGTACTTTGCGCTGGCGTTGTTGCTGCGTCAGCTGCTGGCCTGGATCGGGCAGCGCTTTGTCGTGGGGCGCCGCGTGCCTGCGGTGTCTGCTGCACCGCTTGCTGCCACCACCACCGCAGCCGCCTCCGTTGGAGATGCCGCATGATTGCCGACATTCCTCTGTTGCCCATTCTCCTCAAGCTGGGGGAGGGCCTGCTTGCCACGCTCATGCTGTCGCTCATGGCTTTTGCGCTGGGCGGCACGGCCGGCCTGGTGGTGCTGTTTGCCCGTGTGGGGCGCAACGCTACGCTGCAGCGCGTGAGCAAGGCCTACATCCAGCTCTTCCAGAACACGCCGCTGCTCATGCAGATGTTCATCGTGTTCTTTGGGGCGTCCATGGCGGGGTTCGAGATGTCGCCGTGGACGGCTGCCGCCATCGGCCTGACGCTGTACACCAGCGCCTATCTGGCCGAGGTGTGGCGCGGCTGTGTCGAGGCCATTCCGCGCGGGCAGTGGGAAGCGTCTTCCAGCCTGGCGATGGGCTACTTCCAGCAGATGCGGCACGTGGTGCTGCCGCAGGCGGTGCGCCTGTCGATTGCGCCCACGGTCGGGTTCTCCGTACAGATCGTCAAGGGCACGGCGGTGGCGTCCATCATCGGGTTTGAAGACCTGTCCAAGCTGGGTTCGGTGCTGGCCAATGCCACCTTCCAGCCATTCCTTATCTACGGGCTGGTGGCGCTGGCGTATTTCGCGCTGTGCTGGCCGCTGTCTCTTTACGCCTCTCATCTGGAAAAGAAGCTCTATGCCGCTCGTTGATCTCTGCGCCGTACACAAGCATTACGGCAACAACCATGTGCTCAAGGGTGTGGACCTGCGCGTGGAAAGCGGCCAGGTGGTCGCCATCATCGGGCGCAGCGGCTCGGGCAAGAGCACGCTGTTGCGGTCCATCAACGGGCTGGAAGCCATCGACGACGGGCAGATCGTGGTCGACAACGCGGTGCTCAAGGGCTCGCAGGCCACGCCCGCGCAACTGCGCGCGCTGCGCCTGAACGTGGGCATGGTGTTCCAGCAGTTCAACCTGTTTCCGCACCTTACGGCGGGTGAGAACGTGGCGCTGTCGCCCGTGGTGGTCAAGGGGATGAAGAAGGCCGATGCCCAGGACCTCGCACGACAGATGCTCGTCAAGGTGGGCCTGGCCGATAAGTTCGATGCCTACCCCGACCAGCTCAGCGGCGGCCAGCAGCAGCGCGTGGCCATTGCCCGCGCGCTCGCCATGCAGCCGAAGGTGCTGCTGTGCGACGAGATCACCTCCGCACTGGATCCGGAACTGGTGAACGAGGTGCTGGCCGTGGTGAAGCAACTCGCCGCTGAAGGCATGACGCTGATCATGGTCACGCACGAGATGCGCTTCGCCCGTGACGTGGGCGATCAGCTCGTCTTCATGCACCATGGGCTGATCCATGAAAGCGGCCCCGCCAAGGAGGTGTTTGCCAGCCCCAAGACGGCGGAGCTGGCGGCGTTCATTGGTGCGGTGCAGTGAGCGCTCCTATGGTGGCTATGCCATCGCTTGCAGCTATTTTGGATTAGACATGATCAAGGCACCTCATCTGGTGCCTTTTGTCTATTTTGTGGGTGCGCTCAACATAATGGTTGGGCGCGAAAAATCGGTCATTTGTTCAGTAAGTTTTCTCTCCATCTGTGCTGCTTATCTCTCAGCAGCAGCCGGAATTTTCTTTGCTTATGCTAGCGAAGCCCTGAACCCGGGCCGTAGTAAATGCCGAGAAAATCTCGCTGCATTTATTTGATGGATATTGAAATCACATTCTGGAGATAAAACATGTCGAACGTTCAGACCGCTGCAACGTCGTGGGGGACCGTGCCGTCGATCCGTGTCTACACGGCCAATGGTGGCAAGATCACCGAGCGTTGCTATGACGGGAAGGGGTGGTACACGGGCGCTTTCAGCGAGCCGGGCGATAACGTCTCCGTCACCAGCTGGTTGGTCGGCAGCGCGGTCCATATCCGCGTATATGCCACCAGCGGCAGCAACACCACGGAGTGGTGCTGGGACGGCAACAGCTGGACCAAGGGCGGCTATACCCAGACCGCCTGATTTACGGCGGGCCTGAACATGCAGAATGCAGTGCGGTTCTGCATGGGTTGGCGTAAAGCGAGTGCGTTCGCTTTGCGCCGATTTGTGTTTTGGATTTTTAATATGCGGGGTTTTTGCGGGAGCTGAGCCGGGTCGGGATTTTCAGATAATCAATTCATAAAATATCCGACGCGGCGGAGGCAGGGTCCACAGGGCCGAACGAGCCCTGAATACCGCCAAAAACAGGTGTCAGGCGCCAGGAGTGCTCTGCGATAATCGCTGCACTCCACCTTCTGCCTCACCCGCCCCATGGTTGTCCGCCCCCATCTGCACTGGTTCCGCATGCTGCTCGCATGGCGCGGATCGGTGCTGCCGCAGCTTCTGCCCCGCCTGTTCCTGATCTTCCTCGTGTCGTTGGTGGCCATCGCGGTGCATGCGCACCTGCTGCCCATCTCGGTCAACCTGAGCACGACGCCGTTCTCGCTCGTCGGCATTGCGCTGGCAGTGTTCCTCGGCTTTCGCAACAACGCCAGCTACGACCGCTACTGGGAGGCCCGCAAGCTCTGGGGCCAGTTGCTCAACACGGCGCGCTCACTCACGCGCCAGGCGCTGACGTTGCCGCGCAGCACTGGGCCGAACGGTGCCGCAGCCGATGCCGACGTGCGCGAGTTCGCGCAGGTGCTGGGTGCGCTGCCGCACGCGCTGCGTCACCAGTTGCGTCACACCGATGCGCGCGAAGACCTTGCTGCGCGCCTGCCCGCACCGTTGTTCGAACGCGTGATGGCTGCGCGCTACCGGCCCATCGCCATCGTGCAGTGGCTGGGCGAATGGGTGCAGCGTCGCACGCAAGCCGGCGCGCTCGATGGGGTTGCCGTTCTGGCGTTCGACCGCAACCTCAACGAGCTGTCGAACAGCATCGGCGGGTGCGAGCGCATTGCCGGCACGCCGCTGCCGTTCGCGTACTCGGTCATGATCCACCGCACGGTGTACTTCTTCTGCGCCGCGCTGCCGTTCGGGCTGGTGGAAAGCATCGGCAGCTTCACGCCCGTGTTTGCGGTGTTCGTGGCGTACACCTTCATGGCGCACGAGGCCATCGCCTCGCAGCTTGAAGACCCGTTCGGCACCGAAGACAACGACCTCGCGCTCAACGCGCTGTCCGCCACGATTGAAGACGCGGTGCGGGACATCATGGGCGAGCCCAGCCCGCCGCCGCGTGAGGGTGTGCGGCGTGGG
Source organism: Ralstonia sp. 1138 (assembly GCF_040544795.1). Lineage (NCBI taxonomy): Bacteria > Pseudomonadati > Pseudomonadota > Betaproteobacteria > Burkholderiales > Burkholderiaceae > Ralstonia > Ralstonia sp. 1138. Next base: position 542,057 of record NZ_JBEPKQ010000002.1, read on the forward strand.
GTGATTGTGGATTGAGCAGCGGCTGCGGCCGACGCTTAAACAGCCACCGTGAGCGGCTGCGCCCAGTGCGCCAGCCTAGGCGCACTGCCTTGCAGCGCACCGCCCACCGCATCTGCGTTGCGCGCCAGCAGCGCGCCAAGCTCCACTCCGAACAGGCTCCCGCACGTCTCCTTGAGCGTGCGCACGTTGCGTAGACCGGCGCGCCGGGCCAGCGCGTGCAGCGCTTCGGCTTCGGGCGCGTCATTGCCGCAGGTGTGCGCCAGCCGGTACAGCGCCCAGGCGGCGCGTTGCTCGCGCACCAGCGCATGCAGGGCTTCCCCTTCCGCAAACAGCCGCGCTCGCACCTGGCGCGGGCAGGCCTGCCAGCAGTGGCTGAGCAGGGCGGCATTCCACGCCTGCGCCGGGTGTTCGAACACCAGTGTGGCCAGCGCACGGGCCCAGGGTTTGTCATGCTGGATGGCGGCCATGCGCGGGCAGCCGGCGTCGGGCACGGCGTGGAACGTAATGGCGCACGGCTGCCACACGGTGCCCGGAATCTCGCAACCGAAATGCGCGAAAGCGGGCACGACAAACGGGTCGCCCGGGCGCACTTCGCGTCGGCCGTTGGCATCGCGCAGGCACGCGCTGCCCAGCTCGGCCTGCACGCGCACCGCAAACGGAAAGCGCAGGCGCGAGAGTCGGACGTGGGCGCGGCTGATGAGTGGCATGGCTGACCGATAAGGCGGCGGATGAAGCGCGACTGTCGCAGGATTCTATGTCTGCACGCAACAGGGGCAATGTCGCCCGGGTGACAGAGTCGGCCGCGGCGCTTACAGCTCCGACAGGCCGAACAGCCGCAGCCGCTCAAGATCGGTCACGCGGATGGTCTGATACGACAGCGTGATCATTCCGCCTTCGGCCAGCCGTTGCAGCGCCCGGTTCACGCGCTGACGCGACAACCCCGTCAGCAGGCCGATCTCTTCCTGCGACAGTTCCAGCACGGTGCTCGTGCGCGGGTACAGGGCCGGGTGGAACAACTGTGCAATCGCTTGCGCCACGCGCGCATCGGCGCTCAGCAGGCGATCGTTCTGCACGGTGGCGATGAACTGCCCCATGCGTTCGTTCAGCTGGCGCACCACAAAGCTGGCAAACGGCAGGCTCTGCGCGAGCAGCGTATTGAACACGGGTTCGGGCACCAGCAGCACGTGCGAGGCGCGAATGGCAATCACGTCGTAGCGGCGGTCTTCGCGCTTGATGACGCTGCCCTCGCCGCACCAGCCGCCGGCGGGCACGCCGGAGAACGTGCAGCCGCGCCCGTCGGACGTGTACACGGCCAGCTTGATGAGGCCCGTGTCGACGCCGATCCAGTAGCGGGATGGTTCACCGCGTCGGGCAATGAAGGCGCCGGGCTCGAAGGCCTGCAGCAGGGTTTCTCGCACGGCCAGGGCCTGGTGTTCAGGCGCAAGCGCGGTGAACCACGCATGGCCTTGCAGTTGCGTGGCGGGCGTCGGGGCACGGGGTGTCGTCATGGCGGGCGTGGGCACACGGTCAAGGTGGCGGGGGCGCGTGGGGCTCTGCCTTCGCTTTGTAAGAAACCCGTCGGCCTTTGGGTGGCGCGGGTTTCCGGGCGGTTTGTCATCCGGGTGACAGAGTGCGGGAGCCGGCCGATGATAGCGTTGCCCAACAAAAAGCAACAGCGCCCGGCGCACGGAGACACAGCAATGCCCACGGATTTTGATAGCGGTCTGGCCCGCAACGCGGCCAACTTCGTCCCGCTCACACCCATCGAGTTTCTTGCCCGCGCGGCCGATGTGTATGGCGATCGCCTGGCCATCGTGCACGGGCCGGTGCGTCAGAACTGGCGCGACACCTACGTGCGTGCGCGGCGCCTGGCCAGTGCACTGTCGCTGGCGGGGGTGGGCCGTGGCGACACGGTGGCGGCGCTGCTGCCCAACACGCCTGCCATGGTGGAGGCGCATTTCGGGGTGCCGATGGCGGGCGGCGTGCTCAACGCCCTGAACATCCGCCTGGATGCTGCCAACCTCGTCTTCATGCTGCGCCATGGCGAAGCCCGCGTGCTGCTGGCCGACACCGAGTTTGCCGATGTGGCGCGCCAGATGGCGCTGGAGATTCCCGGCCTGAAGGTGATTGCCGTGAACGATGCCCTGGGCCCGCAGGCCGAGCCGTTTGGCGACACCGATTACGAAACGTTCCTCGCCTCCGGCGACCCGCACTACGCGTGGCAGTTGCCGGCTGACGAGTGGGATGCGATTGCGCTGAACTACACCTCGGGCACCACGGGCGACCCGAAGGGCGTGGTCTATCACCATCGCGGCGCGGCCATCAACGCGGTGTCGAACATCCTGGAGTGGGATCTGCCCAAGCACCCGGTCTACCTCTGGACGCTGCCGATGTTCCACTGCAACGGCTGGTGCTTCCCGTGGACGATCGCGGCGCGCGCAGGCGTGAATGTGTGCCTGCGCAAGTTCGAGCCGAAGCTGGTGTTCGACCTCATGCGCGACGAAGGCGTGACGCACTACTGCGCAGCGCCCATCGTGCACACCGCGCTGGTGAACGCGCCGCCGTCGTGGCGCGAGGGCCTGCGCGGCCCTGTGCGCGGCATGGTGGCCGGTGCGCCGCCGCCAGCCGCCGTGCTGGCGCAGATGGAAGCCATGGGCTTTGAGCTGACGCACGTCTACGGCCTGACCGAGGTGTACGGCCCCGCCGCCGTCTGTGCCGAGCAGGACGAATGGCGCGTGCTGCCCGAGCATGACCGCGCCACGATGAAGGCACGCCAGGGCGTGCGGTATCACCTGCAATCGCAGGTAGCGGTGCTCGATCCGGAAACCATGCAGTTGGTGCCGGCCGATGGCGAGACCATTGGCGAAATCATGTTCCGCGGCAACATCTGCATGAAGGGCTACCTCAAGAACGAGAAGGCCACGCGCGAGGCGTTTGCCGGCGGCTGGTTCCACACCGGCGACCTGGGCGTCTGCATGCCCGACGGCTACATCAAGATCAAGGACCGCAGCAAGGACATCATCATCTCGGGCGGCGAGAACATCTCCAGCGTGGAGGTGGAAGACGCGCTGTATCGCCACCCCGCCGTGCTGGCCGCCGCCGTGGTCGCCCAGCCGGATGCCAAGTGGGGCGAAACGCCCTGCGCCTTTGTTGAACTCAAGGACGGCGCCACCGCCACCGCAGAAGACCTGATCGCGCACTGCAAGACGCTGCTTGCGGGCTTCAAGGTGCCCAAGGCGGTGTTCTTCGGCCCGCTGCCCAAGACATCGACGGGCAAGATCCAGAAATACGAGCTACGTCGCAAGGTGAAGTCGACTTCGGCGATTGATGTGTGAGCACCGCCGGCGCTGCCGCACGCGCCGGCAATAAAACAAAACCCCTCGCCATCGCGAGGGGCTTTGCATGCCTGCAGACCGATTCAGCTCAACTCAGCGCAATCACAACCTCACGGCACCGCCACGATCGCCATCCCGCGCGGGATGTTGCCGGTGGCGGCTGACCCGCTGGCCACGGCAGTCAGCTTGCCGGTGGTGCTGTTGATGCTGTACGCGCTGACGGTGTTGTCCACGGCGCTGACCACGTAGGCGAAGGTGCCGGCCGGGTTGACGATGACCGTCACGGGCGCGTTGCCGGTGGGCGTGGTGTCAACCAGCGTGAGCGCGCCGTTGGCCGGGTTGATGCTGAACACGCTGACCGTGTTGTCCAGCACGTTGGCCACATACAGGAAGCCGCCCGACGGGGCGATGGCGATGTAGAACGGGTTGACACCGGTTGCCACGGGTGAGCCCGATGCGGTGAGTGCGCCCGTGTTGTCGATGCTGTACACACCCAGCGTGTTGTCGGCGGAATTGGCCACGTAGGCAAAGCCGCCGCTTGGTGCAACCGCAATGAACTGCGGCGTGTTGCCCGTGTTGACCGTGGTGCCCACCTGCGTGAGCGCGCCGGTGCTGTTGTTGACGGCAAACGCCATGGCCGTGCCGGGCGTGGCGCCGCTGTTGGCGTTCACCACATAGGCGAAGGTGCCGGCGCTGTTGATGGTGACCGTGTACGGGTTGGCCCCGGCGGTGATGGGCGCAAGCGCAGTGAGCGCACCCGTGCCGGTGTTGACCGAGAACGCCGAGAGCGTGTTGTCACCAAAGTTGGCCGTATACGCAAACTTGCCGTTGGGCGTGCGCGCAATGCTGTACGGCTGCATGCCCGTGGCGGTGGGCGAACCCACCACCGTGAGCAGGCCGGTATTGGCATTGATGGACAGCGTGGTGACGGTGTTGTCGTTGGCGTTGGCCACGTAGACGAATTTGCCTGCGGGGTCGATGGTCAGCGACAGCGGGCCCGCTCCCACCGCTACTGCTGTGCCCACTGCGGTAGGCAGGCCGGTGGTCGCATCCAGCGTAAAGGCGGAGATGGTGCCGTCGGTGGAGTTGACCGCATAGCCGAACAGCGGCTTGGGCGTGCAGGCCACTGCAATGGTCGTCACGTTGCTGGTGCCGACAATGCCGCTGCCGTTGGTGACGGTGCAGTTCTCGCCCGAAGGCCGCGTGCCGACCGTGGCTGCATAGGGCTTGCCCTGCGCGAGCTTGGTCGGGAAGTGGAAGCTGCCGTTGGCGCTGACGACCACGGCATCGCCGCCGTTGTCCAGCAGCGTGACCGATTTACCCGCGGCCAGGCCGCTGACGGTGCCGCCCACCGAGTATGTCGCGGGGGCGGGGGCCGGCGTCGGTGTCGGCGCAGGTGATGGTGTCGGCGTTGGCGCCGGCGTGTTGTTGTTCGTCGGCGGGGTCGTGGTACCGGCATCGTCGCCGCCACCGCAGGCACTGAGCCCCAGCGACAGCGCAGCCGCCATCACCAGTGCGGCACCGTGCAGGCCGCGTGTGTGCCGCGGGGTGTCGGGCGGGATCGGTGCTGGCGTGGGCTGTACGTGTGCGCTGCTGCTGCGTTGCGCTTGGGCGATCAAAAGCTCGGCCATGGCTTCCCCCCGGTTCTCGTTGTCGCGGTCTGCTGACTCGCGTTTCCCCGAAGCATAGGTAGCTGGGTGTGCGCCGACATAGGCCAATTGACGGACAACGCCCTCGGCTTCATGGACGGAGGCGGCGCTGTAGGTCCAAGGCGTGTGATTGGCGCGATACTGGCGGCCCACGTCTGTTTCTTGCCTACACGACAATCTCCTCGTCAGCCATGTCCAACGCCAACCCGAACAACAACGCAGTCGCAATCCGCCAGTTGTCTTCGGGCGATGCAAACGATGTCGCCGACTACCGCACCATCCGGCTCGCCGCGCTCAAGGATTCGCCGGACGCATTCGGCTCAACCTACGAGGCGGAGGTCGGGCTCTCGACGGAAGCGTTTGCCGAGCGCTTGGCGACGACGATCGTGCTGGGCGCCTATGCGGGAACCGGCAGCGATGCACGCATCATCGGCATGGCGGGCTTCAAGCAGCAAACGATGGCGAAGCTCGCGCACAAGGGTTTCGTGTGGGGCTTTTATGTGGCACCGGCAGCGCGCGGGCGCGGCGTGGGCGTGGCGCTGGTGGAGCGCATCGTGGCGGCGGCAGCGGGGTTGGTGCAGCAGCTCACGCTGTCGGTCGTGCGCGGCAACGATGCGGCGCTCGCGCTGTATGCGCGCTGCGGGTTTGAGACTTACGGCGTGGAGCCGCGCGCGCTCAAATCAACCACGGGCTATGCAGACGAAGTGCTGATGGTGCGCTTCCTGCACGGCTGAACCTGCCGAGCCTGTAGGTGCAGCGCCTACGCGTGGGTGCAGGCGCTGCTGTACAGCGATCGTCGTATCGGCGCCGACCTTGTTACGCCGCTGCAACATACGGCGCATTCAGCGGCACCGGGTTGCGCAGGCTCACGTTCAGCAGGTTCCAGCTGTTGATGGTGACGATCACAAAGCTCAGCTCGGCGATCTCTTCATCGCTGAAGTGTTGGCGCAGCCGGGCAAATTCTTCGTCGCTGGCATCGCTGTGCGGGGTGTCGGTGACCAGCTCCGCCCAGCGCAGGGCCGCGCGCTCGCGCTCGGTAAAGAACGGGGCCTCGCGCCAGCCGGCCACGGCGTTCAGGTGGCGCGGGTCTTCGCCCATCTTGACGAGGTCGTTCCAGTGCATGTCGATGCAGAAGGCGCAGCCGTTGATTTGCGACACGCGCAGCAGCACGAGGTCGACCAGCCGTGCGCCCAGCAAGTCGCGGCGCAGGCCGTTCGACAGGTTCAGCAAGTTGTTGAACGCCTTCGGTGCGAGTTGGAAGTAGGCAATGCGAGGGGCTTGCGACATGAGTGGCTCCTGAGGGTTTGGGTGGACGAAGGAGCCGAGGCGGGCGACCGGTGGGCCGGTGCTTGCCTTGCGTCGCTCCATACCCTCAAGACGCGCCACGCGGCGGGGTTGTGACAGCCCGGCCAGAAAATCTTCGTTTTCTTATGCGCCGATGCCGATGTGCGCCAGCTTGTCCGGATTGCGCACCACGTAGATCGCCACGATGCGGCCGCTCTCGAGGACGAACGACTGGGCCGATTCCAGCTTGCCATCCACATAGCGCAGCAGGCCGGGTTCGCCGTTCACGCGGGCGTGTACGTAGCGGACGTTGCCCATGGCGAGCACCAGTTCGCAGTAGATCTTGGTGATCTGGCCGGCGTCTTGAATGATGCGCGTGAACGACGGCACCTTGCCGCCGCCGTCGCCCACCAATTGCGCGTCGTCTGCCAGCAGCGCGCGGATGGCGTCGCGCTGGCCTGTGCGTGAGGCTTCGGCAAAGCGTTCGAGCAAGTCCCGATGCGCATCGGGCGCGACATCAAAACGCGGGCGCTCCTGCTGCACACGGTCGGATGCGCGGTGCACCAGTTGCCGGCACGCGGCTTCGGTCTTGCCCAGCAGGGCGGCGATCTCTGCGTAGTCTTGCTCGAACACCTGGCGCATCAGAAACGCCGCACGCTCTTCGGGCGACAGGCGTTCGAGCACCCACAGCAGGGCCATCGACAAATCGCCTGCCAGTTCGACCGCGGCTTCGGGCGTGGGGGTGTGGGATTCGGGCTCCACCAGCGGCTCGGGCAGCCACCAGCCGACGTAGGCTTCGCGCTCGGCCTTGGCGGCGCGCAGGCGGTCGATCGACAGGCGAGTGACCACCGTCACGAGCCACGCCTCGGCCGACTGCAGCGCGGTCTGGTCGGTCTGGTGCCAGCGCATCCAGGCGTCTTGCAGCACGTCTTCCGCATCGGCCCGGCTACCGAGCATGCGATAGGCAATCGCAAAGAGCCGAGGCCGCGCGGCGGTGAAGGCCGTGTCTTCGCGGTCAGTGCGGGTGTTGCGGTCGGCGCGGTCGGGGCGGTGCTGGGTCATGGCAGGGGCGTCGTCTAGGACAGATGCTCCCTAGACGAGCGGGGGCGGCCAGTTGTGACAGGGTGCAGCGATTATGCGGCGTTCGTCACATGTTGCGTTGCCGCATTGACGGTTGTGCCGAGCCATGGCGCCAGCGCCCCATGCAGCAGCGTCAGGTCGACCGGCTTGGCGAGCACGCGCGCGCCCGGGATGGGCTCGCCAATGTCGGCCTCGATGCCGTATCCGGTCATCAGCAGTACGTCCATGTTCGGGTGCTGCCGCAGCAGCGCGCGGGCGAGGTCGGCGCCGGATTGGCCCGGCAGGGTGAGGTCGGTCAGCAGGACGTGAACCGGGCGCGTGTGGGTCAGGGCAAGCGCGTCTTCGGCTGTGGCGGCGGACACGCATTCCAGGCCGAACGTTGTAAGCACCTCCTGCATGGCTTCGCGGGAGCCGGCGTCATCTTCCACCAGCAGCACCGTGGGCGGTGGTGACGTGTCGGCAGATGCAACTGCAGTTGCAGCATCGTCGGTGGATGTCGTTACTGTGGGCCGCACCTGCGTCTGCCCTGTGCGGCTGCTGTTGAGCACGTTGCGCACCATGCGCGCGAGGTCATCGCGCCGGTAGGGTTTGTCGAGCAGCGTCACGCCCGGCGGCAGCCTGCCGTCGTGCAGGATTTCGTCACGCGTATAGCCGGAGACGAGCAGCACCGGCAGCGGCGGCACGCGTTGCGCGGCGCGGATCGACAGTTCGCCGCCCTTGATGGGGCCCGGCATGATCACGTCGGTAAACAACAGATCGATGGGCGTGCCGCTGTTCATGAGTTCCAGCGCGGCTTCGCCATTGGCGGCGGTCAGCACGCGGTAGCCGAGCTGCGTCAGCATGTCGACGGCTGTCAGGCGCACGTCGGTGTCGTCTTCCACCACCAGGATGGTCTCGCGCCCGCCCATGGGCGTGACGACGGTGTCGCGCAGGTCGAGGGCATCGTCCGGGGCGGCCTCCGTGCTGCGGGGGAAGTAGAGCTGCACCGTGGTGCCGCGCCCGACCGCGCTGTCGATGGCGATATGCCCGCCACTCTGCTTGACGAAGCCGAACACCATGCTCAAGCCCAGACCCGTGCCATGGCCATCGGGCTTGGTAGTGAAGAACGGTTCGAAGACGTGTTCGACCACTTCGGGCGGCATGCCGACGCCGGTGTCGGTGACGGAGAAGACGAGGTAGTCGCCGGGCGCAAGCTGGCCGCGCCCTTGCGCCTGCGCCTGCGTGCTGTCGAGCGTGACGTTGTTGGCGGCGATGGTCAGCACGCCGCCGCCGCGCATGGCATCGCGTGCGTTGATGGCGAGGTTCAGCAGCGCGTTCTCGAGCTGGTTGCGGTCGGCCTGCACGTGCCACAGGTCATCGGCCAGATGCGTTTCCACCTTGATGGCTTCGCCCAGCGCACGGTGCAGCATCTCGCTCATGCCCTGGACGAGCCGTGTCGGGTTGACGACCGCAGGCGAGAGCGGCTGGCGCCGCGCGAAGGCGAGCAATTGCGCAGCCAGCGTGGCGCCGCGCTGCACGGCGCGCGTGGCCGCGGCCACCCGGTGCTGCACGCGCGTGTTGCCCGGCGCTTCCACCGCCAGCATCTGCAGGTTGCCGGCAATCACCTGCAGCACGTTGTTGAAGTCGTGCGCGACGCCGCCCGTCAGGTTGCCGATGGCTTCCATCTTCTGGGCCTGGCGCAATTGCGCTTCCACTTCGGCGCGGGCTGACAGCGCATCGGCCACGCGTTGCTCCAGCGTTTCGGTCAACTGGCGCAGCGCCTGTTCGGCGGCCTGACGTTCGCGTTCGGTCTGCACGCGCTCCGTGGTTTCCACCACGATGGCCAGCACGCCCGCCGGGCGGCCGTTGTCATCGGGCAGCGGGCTGTAGTAGAGATCCATCCACACGTCTTCGGGGCGGCCGTTGCGCAACAGGACGAGTTCCTTGTCGCGGTACGACAGCGTGCCGCCACCCAGGCAGACATCCATGACGTGGCGGTTGAAGTCCGCCACTTCGGGCCAGCCGAGTTCAACGGGGCAACCGAGCAGATACGGATGACGCCCGCCGGCAAACTCGGCGTAGGCGTCGTTGTAGACCATGTAGCCGTGGCGGCCCCACAGCATGACGAGCGGCACCGGGCAGGCCAGCACCATCTGCACGGCGGCACGCAGGCTGGGTGTCCAGTCCTCGATCGGGCCCAACTCCGTGGACGCCCAATCGAATGCCAGCACGCGCTGCGCCATCTCACCGCTCCAGCCGAGGCAGTCATGGTCGTGCGCGAGAAACGGCATAAGGTCTCCTGTCCGGCGGGCGGCAGCATTGGCCCGTGTCGTGCATTCTAGAAAATCGGGAGGCCGGCCGGTGTCGGCATCAGGCGGCTCAAATTGGGTGGCAAATCGGGTGCCCTAAAGCGGATGCTGCACACGCAGAAAACGTGCCCGGGGCGCGGGCACGCTTTGCGCTGGCTGTCTATCATGTGCATCCGCGCCCGCGTGGGGCCAAGGCATTGCACACCCCAGGTTTTTTACCCATCACACCCACACCAGCCAGGAGATTCCATGAAGTTGATCGGCATGCTTGATTCCCCGTACGTGCGCCGCACGGCCATTTCGCTCAAGCTGCTCGGGCTGCCGTTCGAGCATGCGTCGGTCTCGGTCTTCCGGCATTTCGATCAGTTCAGCGCTATCAACCCCGTGGTCAAGGCGCCCACGCTGGTGTGCGACGACGGCACCGTGCTGATCGACTCCACGCTCATCATCGATTACGCAGAAACGCTGGCAGGCCGCAGCCTGATGCCCGCCGCCATTGCCGAGCGCCAGCACACCCTGCGCGTGATCGGCCTGGCGCTGGCCGCGTGCGAGAAGGCCGTGCAGATCGTCTACGAACACAACCTGCGCCCGAGCGAGAAAGTGCACGGGCCGTGGGTCGAGCGCGTGCACACCCAGTTGCTGGCGGCGGTGGAAGCGCTGGAGGCGGAGTGGAAGGACGCGCCGTTGCCCGTTGACCAGAACGAGCTGACGCAGGCCGGCGTGACGGTGGCCGTGGCGTGGGCCTTCATCCAGCTGATGGTGCCGGACCGCGTGCCGGCGGCGGACTATCCGCGCCTGGTGGCGTACTCGGTGGCGGCGGAACAGCTGAGCGCGTTTCGCGAGTTGGCGATGGATGTGGTTTGATGCAGTGGCCGGCGGGGAGGGCTGTCGTATCCGCGCCGGCCGCACCTGTCTATAGCTGATGTCAGGACGGGCGACCGCGACGCCCGTACGCCAGCGTCAACACACCGGCCAGCATGGCGCATGCGCCCAGCAGCCCGACGCCTGCGGTTGCCGTGTGTGTCAGGTCCGTCAGCCAGCCGATGGCGGATGGGCTGACGAAGCCCGACAGGTTGCCAATGGCGTTGATGAAGCCGATGCCGGCAGCGGCTGCCACGCCATCCAGGCGGGCGGTGGGCAGGTTCCAGAACAGCGGCAGCGCCGACAGGATGCCTGCCGAGGCGACCGTCAATGCGGCCATGGCCGGCGCGAGCTGATCGACGGTCAACGCGCTCACACAAAAGCCTGCACCGGCCACCAGCGCACACGCGCCGACGAGCGTGCCCCAGTTGCGCCGCCTGTCAGCCTGCCGCGCCACCACGTTCATGGCGACCATGGCCACGGCATACGGCACGGCACTCAACCACCCGACCGTGACGGTGCTGGCGATGCCCGCGGCGCGAATCACGCTCGGCAGCCAGAAGCTCACGCCATACAGGCCCGCCAGCAGCAGGAAATAGATCAGCGCAAACAGCAGGACCGTGCCGTTGAGGATGTCCGACGCGCGATGCAGGGGCGCCTGCGCCGGTGCGGCCTGCGCGAGATCCGCCTCCAGACGCGCCAGTGCATCGGCATTGAGCCAGCGCACCTCGCGCGGCCGGCTCGGCAAGAGGAAGAACACCAGCACGCCCACCAGGGCAGACGGCAGCCCTTCGAGCACGAACATCCACCGCCAGCCGGCGTGCCCGAGCTGCCCGTCGAATGCCGCCAGGATCCATCCTGACAACGGGCCGCCCACGATGCCCGCCACGGCCGTGGCGCTCATGAAGAGGGTCGTCATGCGGCCGCGCCGGTGTGCGGGAAACCAGTACGTGAGATACAGCACGATGCCGGGAAAGAAGCCCGCTTCCGCCACGCCCAGCAGGAAGCGCAGCACGTAAAACCCGGTCGTGCTCTGCACCCAGCCCATGGCCGCCGACAGCAGCCCCCACGACACCATGATCCGTGCGATCCAGGCGCGCGCGCCCAGCCGATGCAGCAGCAGGTTGCTCGGTACCTCGAAGAAGAAATAGCCGACGAAGAAGATGCCCGCGCCGAGCCCGTAGGCGGTGGCGCTCAGGCTCAGGTCGGCCGCCATCTGCAGTTTGGCGGTGCCGATGTTGACGCGGTCGAGGTAGGCCAACACCTGGGCCAGCAACAAGATCGGCATCAGCCGCCAGGCAATGCGGCGGTAGATGGCATCGAGTGCCGGATCGTCAGGTGCGGTGCGGGGCAGTGCGGATGGCGTGGCGGCGGCAGGTGCAGGCTGCGCCAGCGCACCGGCGTGCGGGTGCGGGTTCATGAGGTCTCCTTGGGTGTTGTTGTGTGTGTTGCGGGGTGCGGTGTTGACTGACGGGCTAGCCGGGTGCCCGCGAGTCGGTCTTCTGGTACAGCGTCCGGTCGAGCGTTTCCACCAGCACGCAGCATTGCCACCAGGCGCCGGCGTCTGCGCGGGCGGCAATGGCATCGCGCAGAACGTCGTGGATGGTCGCGGCCATGTCGCGCTGCATCTGTGCGGGGCGCGGGTTGGTCAGCACCAGGCGGGCGACGACGAACTGCGCTTGCGCGTCGTCACCGGCAAGAAACGTCCCGGCGATGTGGACGCGGCTCTTGAGGTCGGTCAGCCGCGCGCTGCCGCTGTCGGCCAACTGCTGGTGGATCGTGCGCAACAGCGCGGGAAAGTCCAGGCGAAGTGCCAGCGGCTCGGTCGCTTCGATCACGATATGCGGCATGGCGGTGCGTGCAGGTGTGCGGGTTGCCGAAAGCTTGGCGGCGGGCATGCAGCGCCGCCGCCGGGCCGGCGTCAGATGGTTTCGGGCTCGCGCACGCTCAGCGGGCTTGCGGCTGTGTAGCGGGCGATCTCGTCCTTGCGCAGGAAGGCCACGCCGGGGTGCTGCTTGGCGTAGCGGAGGAAGGCGTCCCACGCGCGCACCATCTGCGGCGTGCCGCTGATGCGGTCGTGCGCGCTGATCGACATCATGCGGCGGCGCGAGCCGGCTTCTTCGTAGAGCTGGTCGAAGTCGAGCTTGATCTGCTCGAGGAAGGCCGATGGCGAGTAGTTGCGGCCTTCGATCAGCAGGATGTCGTTGTTGCGCAGCGTGTAGGGCACGACCACGAAGTCGCGGCCGTTGACCTGCTCGATGAAGGGTTCGTCACGGCTCAGGTCGTCGATGTGATACAGGTAGCCCAGCTCCTGCAGCAGCGACAGCGTGTTGGGGCCGCGTCGCAGCCAGTTGCAGTTGTAGCCAACGGGGCGCTGGCCCGTCACCGCCTCGACCATCGTCATGGCTTCGCTCAGGAAGGCGCGTTCCTGGGCGCGCGTCATGGCGTATTGCGAACTCCAGCGCGGTCCGTGCCCGGCGGCCTCGTGGCCGCGTGCGACGATCTCGCGCGCGAGTTCCGGGTGGCGCTGCGCCGCCTCGCCGATCATGTGCGAGGTCACCTTCACGCCGTGTCGGTCCCACAGGTCGAGCATGCGCGGAATGCCCTCGCGGTAACCGTAGGCAAACCACGTGTTGGTGGCCGGGTCGGACGGCATGCTGGCCGGAAAGTCGATCTTGGGGAATGGGCTGTCGGTGCCTTTGGGCGGCTGGCCGCCGGCTTCGAACTGCATCGAGATGGAGATGACGAGGCGGATGCCGTCTGGCCAGAACTGGCCTGCGCCTGGCGCGCCAGCAGCTGCAGGGCCGCTGGCCCGCGGTGCTTGTGCGGCGGCGTTGCCGGCCAGCAGCGCGCCAGCGGCCAGGGCGCCTGCCCCGGCGCCTGCACGGCTGAGAAACGTGCGGCGGCCGGCGTGCGGCTGGGCAGCGGTGTCGACGCGAGCGTCGGTGGAGGGCGGGGTATCAGGCAGTCGGGTCATGGCACAAGCGCGAACGTGAAAGACCGGGGCATGCTAGCCTTCGCGAAATCGCTGAAATACCGCTGCCAATAGGAAACATCCTTTCCGAAACGCGAAGAATTGCCCCATGCTCGACAACCTGCCCGCGCTCATTTCGTTTGCCCGTATCGTTTCCGCCGGCAGCCTGTCGGGCGCGGCGCGCGAGATGGATTTGCCGCTGTCCGTCGTGAGCAAGCGCCTGGCGCAGCTCGAAGCCGCCTTGGGCGTACGCCTGATCCAGCGCACCACGCGCCGTCAGACGCTGACCGAAGAGGGCGTGCTATTCCACAGCCGCGTGGTGCGCATCCTCGATGAAATCGAACAGGCCGAGTCGCTACTGATGCAGCGTCGCCAGGCCGTGAGTGGCCTGCTGCGCGTGACGGCGCCGGGGCAGCTCGGGCGACGGCGCATTGCGCCCATCGTGGCGGCGTTTCAGCGCGAGCATCCGCAACTGAGCGTGCAGCTGGAGCTGACCGACGCCGTGGTCGACCTGATCGACAGTGGTTACGACATGGCCATCCGCTTCGGCGCGCTGACTGATTCGACGCTGATCGCGCGGCCGCTGGCGCCGAACTTCCGGGTGCTATGTGCCTCGCCGGCATACGTGGCCGAGCACGGCGCGCCGGCGCATCCGGCAGACCTCGTGCGCCATCGGTGCATCGTCATCGGAGACCAGCGCCGCGCGGACTGGCGCTTCAGCGGCGGCGGCGAAGAGCACACCGTGCGCGTGACGGCCTCCATCGTCACCAACGACGGCGAAGCCGCGCATGCGCTGGCCGCCGAGGGCGCGGGCATTGCCGTCAAATCCATCTGGGACGTGGGGGACGATCTGCTGGCTGGGCGCCTGGTGCGCGTGCTGCCGGGGCATTCGGTGTCGGCGGCACCGCTGCACGCGATCTATCCGCACAGCCAGCACCTTGCGCCGCGCGTACGCGTGTTTGTCGACTACGTTCGGGACCGGCTCCAGCAGGACTGGCGTTGGGATGCGCTGTGACGGCAGGGCAGGCGCAGTCGGGCACTCGGGCGCCTGATGTGCTGACGCGTCAGGCCGCCTGCGGCGCGATGTTCGCCTGACGGTACAGCCCGCCCACCAAGTCGGATTCGGTAACGATGCCGGCCAGCCGGCCGTCGGCATCCAGCACCGGAATGTGGTGGTGGCCGGCGCTGGCAAACATCGGCACCAGATCCGACATGGGCGCGTCTGCCGCGATGGTCTGCACGCGCGTCTTCATGTGGTCGGCCACGCGCGGCGGCGTGAGCGCGCCGATGCTGAACCAGCGGCGCAGCGTCTGGCGCATGTCTGCGGGCGCCAGGCCGAGCAGGTCGACACGCGTGACGATGCCCACCACGCGCCTGCCTTCGTCCACGACCGGCAACGCCTTGAAGCCATGCTGACGCAGCAGTTGCAGCGCGCGCGGGATCGATGTGCCGGCCGACACCGTGACGACCGGCGTGGTCATGATGTCGGCGCAGGTCAGCGCCTGGAACGTGCGCGTGTAGGCTTGCAGCTGCATCTCGCGCAGCACGGCTTCAATGTCTTCGGGGTCGATGTCCAGCAGTTCGCTCTGGCGGCGCAGCGCGGCGACGATGTCGGCGCGGGTGAAGCCGGCCGCGGTGGGCGGGCGCTCGGCAGCGGGCAGGCGCTGCGCGTGCGGATACCGGTGGCCGGTGGCGGCGTGGTACACCAGCGCGCCCACCAGCAGCAGCGCAGACTGGATCAGGATCGGCTCGAGCACGAAGCGATAGCCCAGCGCATGCACGGCCGGCCCGCCGATCACGGCGGTGAGCGCCACCGCGCCCGAAGGTGGGTGCACGCAGCGCAGCGCAAACATGCCGGCAATGGCCGCCGAGATGGCCAGCGCCGACGCAATCACCGGATCATCGACGAGCAGCGCGAATGTCACGCCCACCGTGGCCGCCACCAGGTTGCCGCCGATGATCGACCACGGCTGCGCGAGCGGACTGGCCGGCACCGCAAACAGCAGCACGGCGGAGGCGCCCATCGGCGCGACGAGCAGCGGAATCAGCGTGGAAGCGCCTGGCACCATTTTCATCATCGTGCCGGTAAAGAGGATGCCGACGAGGGCGCCGACGGCGGAGCGGACGCGTTCGCTCCAGCGCACGGTTACGGGTGCGGGAATGAAGCTGTGGAGCCAGCGGCGCAGGGCGGGATGCAGCGGTGAAGCGGACATGGTCGACGGACGGCGATTGCCCGGACCAGGCTTCACCAAAGTCAAAAAACGGAGCCGGCGATTCTATCACGCTGTGACATAACGCGCCGTCAGCGCTGCCGTGACGTGGCGTGCCCCAATGTAGGGCGACGATCACGCAGATTTGTCAAGGAAACGTCACGGTGGTTTCACAGCGCGTGCCGAGACTGCGAGGTTTTCCAGCGCTCTCTTCGGGCTCCGCGCCCGCCGCACCATGTCCTTCACTGCCCGCCCCGTGTTTTTCCGTCCGCGTCTTTGCTCCAGCCTCGTTGCGCTGTTCGGCGCCCTCGCGCTCACCGCGTGCGGCGGCGGCGATGACAACACCAGCAGCACGCCCGTCGCTACCACGCAGGCCATTCCGGCGCCGCCGGCAGACCCCGGCTTTGTCGACACGGCTGCCGTGGCCACCGGCGTGCCCGCCTTCGTCGACAACATCGCCACCAACCAGCGCGGCGATGCGCGCTACGCCACGCTGGGCACCAACGCCGGTGTGCGCCTGTTCACGCGCTTTCTCGACCTCTGGCAGCCGCTGACGGAGATCGTCGATGCGGGCGTGAACGCGCCGGCCAACGGGTCGTTCCCGGCGGTGGTTGCCTCCACGTGGACGGGCCTGCCCAATGACGGCACGGCCGGCGGCACGCAGCTCAATCTGCCCGTCTTAAACGCAAACGTTCAATACGTGGTGAACGCCACCACCAACCGCACGCAGGCCCAGGCCGATGCGGCGTACTTTGACGACCGCCGCGGCAAGGGCTACAGCGTGACCGACGGCATGGGGCCGCTGACCACCGCGTGGCGCACGCTCGCGCAGCAGACGACGTCGATTACCACCGTGCCGGCCGATGCCACCACGGTGCTCTACAACGACAGCGGCAACAACACGGGCGTGGGCACCTCGGGCGGCAACACCGCCTTCGGCAAGGTGGTCGACCTGATCAACACGGTCGGCAACAACGCTTCTACCGAGCCGGCCAAGCGCTTCTACAAATACGCGCGACCGTACCGCTGGAGCAGCAGCGTGGTGGTCGTGCCGACGCTGGTGCCGGCCGAAAGCCCGACCCCCGCCACCGACGGCGGCTTCATCAGCGGCCACTCGGCCGAGGCGACGCGCGATGCCGTGGCCATGGCATACCTGGTGCCCGAGCGCTTCCAGCAGATGCTGTCGCGTGGTCTGGAGCTGGGCGAGAACCGCATCCTGGCCGGCATGCATTCGCCGCTGGACGTGATGTCGGGCCGCATGATCGGCATTGCCGCCGCCGCAGCCAACCTCGTCGACCCGTCCAATGCCGCGCTCAAGACGGCCGCCTTCACGCAGGCGCACACCGCGCTGATGGCGCAGACCGGCACGGACGCCACGACCTTCCCGGCGCTGGCCCAGTCCGGCACGCCGGCCACCGACCGCTTTGCCGACTACGCCACCAACCAGGCCAACTTCACGCGCCGCATGACGTTTGGCTTCACGCAGATCGGCGCGACGACGCTGGCGCCGGTGGTGCCCAAGGGCGCCGAGGTGCTGCTGGAAACGCGCTTCCCGTACCTGAGCGCCGATCAACGCCGCGTGGTGCTGAAGACGACGGAGCTGGCGTCCGGCTACCCCGTGCTCGACGACGCCGAAGGCTGGGGCCGCCTCAACCTGTTCGCGGCGGCCGACGGCTACGGCGCGTTCAACGGCAACGTGATCGTGTCGATGGATGCAACGCAGGGCGGCTTCAACGCGGCCGATACGTGGCGCAATGCCATCTCGGGCGCGGGCAAGCTCACGCTGCAGGGCACTGGCCGGCTGCGTCTGGCAGGTGCCAACACGTACACCGGCGGCACGCAGGTTGCAGGCGGCGTGCTGGAAGCCGATTCGGCCAACGCATTCGGCACGGGCGACGTGTATGTCGGCGCCGGCACGCTGGCGGTCAACGCGCCGGCGGCGGTGGCCATTGCGGGCAAGTTCACGCAACTGCAGGGCACGACGCTCGACCTCGCCATCGGCCCGAACGGTCAGGGCAAGCTGAGCGTGGCCGGCCTCACCACGATTGCCGGCGGCACGCTGCACGTGAAGTTCGTGAACGGCTACGCGCCCAAGGTGGGCGACACCATCGCCGTGGTGGATGGCGCGGGCAGCAACCGCCAGTTCGCGTCGGTGGTGGTGGACGGCTTCAAGGCCACGGCCATCTACACGGCCACCGGCATCCAGATCCACCTGGACGCCTGAGCGTCTGACCGGTCATCTGAGCGGCAGGAGTACGTCCGTCACAGCCTCGTGCTCGGGCACGTCGGGGTAGAAGCGCACGCGCTGGAACAGCAACGGCGCGTCGCGCAGCTCCTCGCCGCTGGCGGGAAGCCAATCGGCATACAGGTACGCCACACTCTGGGCGAGCGTGTCGTCGGAGCCCGTGTGGCGCAGCACGGCGTAGCGCCCGCCTGCCAGCGTCTTGCCGGTGATGCCCGCCGCATTGGGGGCGACCGGTGCCTGCGTCGCCGCGCAGATGTCCATGCGGAACGCTTCGGGCGGCACGTCGTCGGGGTTGTCGTAGATGACGTTGTACGTGGCCGAAACGCTGGGGTGCAGGCGATGCTCGCGGCGCCAGGCGATGAACGTGCGAAGGGTCTCGCCCAGGCGTGCTGGGTCGCCGCGGTGCTCGATGGCGGCGACGGCGACGGCCTCGCGCTCGACGATCTCAACGGATTCGGTGTGCGGTTGTGCGGGCATGTGTTGGCTCCTGAGGGCGCGCAGCGCCTGTAGATCGGTCGCCCAGGACGCCCACTGCGGCGCGGCCCGGAAGGCTGACGGCGATTGGCCCGCCTGCCTGCGGAACGCCCGCGCAAATGCCTCCGGCCCTTCGTACCCGCATGCCAGCGCGATGTCGGTGATGCGCACGTCGTCACGATAGGCGAGTTGATGGGCGGCACGCTTCAGCCGCAGCAACTGCACATAGCGCCCGACGTTCATGCCGAACAGCAACGAGAACTGACGGTGGAAGTGGTAGCTGGAAAACGCCGCCACGTCGGCCAGCCCGTCCACGTCGAGCGTGTCTTCCAAATGCGCGTCGATGTGGGCCAGCACGGCGCGGAAGCGGGCGAGGTAGCGGTCAGTGGCGGTGGTCAATGCGGTGGCTCCTGGGTGGCGATACGGTATCGCCGGCGGGTTTGACGCGCCTGATCGAAATTGCGCAATCGCCTGCCGTGATCTTTGGCCCGTGCCGCTTGCCATGGGGCGAGGTTGGGCACATGCGGCGCATATCGGCGCTGCCCTGGCGTCCCTAGAGTGGGTCTTGCCGTGAGGGCGGTTCCTTGCGGTGCGCCGGCACACAGCCGGTGGCTCACGCTTGGATGACGAGGCCACATCATGGCAGAACAGACGCTTTACACATCGCACAACAACTATTCGAGCCTGCAGACGCAGGGCGGCGGCACCGACACCGAACGCCGCCTCGGCTGGTGCGCCGCCGCCAGCGCGCTCTGGTGCAAGAACACGCTGGACGCGTCGATCGCGCCCAAGGATTCCGACCCGAGCAAGCTGCGCGCCGGCATCTTGCAGGTTAAGTTCCGCTGGGATCCGAATGGCAATGGACAGGATGTGCTGACCTTGCTGAGCAACGTGGACCTGCATGGCGTGCAAGTTGCCAACGCGGTGAACTTCGATGCGCTGCTCGATATCGTGACGGGTACGCCGGGCGTGTACTGGCTGTCCAATTACGGCCACGCGACAGCCGTGGACACGCGCCCCGGTCGCGAACTCTTCTACGACATCGAGAACGGCCTGTTCCAGTACGGCAACTCCGCTGAACTGCGCCAGGGCATTCGTGCTCGCTACGGCAACTCGCCGCGCTGGCGGGCTTTTCGCGTGACGGCGGCTTGATTGCTGCTGCGAAGGTCCAAGAAAAAACCGCCCCGAAGGGCGGTTTTCATTTTGCCGATGCGCCGGGTTCGGAGCCCGACTGAAGCGGCCCCACCAGCCGCCGCGATACCCCTCTTCGAAAGGGCGTGATCTTCACTTCGCCTCTGATAGCATCCCCCAGCCCCTCCGGGGCGCCGTCTGCGGGGGCGCGCCAGTACGCTGACCGCCTGCGTCGACGTATCCGAAGTCGACCTCACACAAAGAAGAATCAGGGTATGCAAAACAACAACAGCAAGTTTGGGGGCGGGCGCTTCATCCGCCGTATGGTGATGGCCGCTGCTTTGACCGGCGCGGCCATGTTGACAGGTTGCGCGAGCTTCTATGTCGATACCGCGACCAAAGCGGTGCCGGCGTCCGAAATGAAGAAGGTTGCGGATCCGAAGCCGGTGCAACTGGTGTTCGAATTTCAAACCAAAGGCGCGCCCAACCCGCGCGTGACGACGCTTCTGAAAGACACGGCCGCCAAGGAAGTCATCGAAACCGGCCTCTTCTCGAAGGTATCGACAGAGCCGACGCCGAACGTGGGCATGCTCAACGTCACGCTGAACAACGTGCCGATCACGGACGATGCCGCGTCCAAGGGTTTCGTGACGGGTCTGACCTTTGGTCTGGCCGGCAGCGCTGTCACCGATGGCTACATCTGCACGGTGAGCTACCTGCCGCCGGGGCAGGCGACCCCCATCGTGAAGACTGCGCGTCATGCGATCCACACCACCCTGGGTAACGCCAATCCGCCCGCCGGCGCCAAGAAGTCTGCGACAGCGCTGGACGCAGTCCAGCAGGTGACGCGCGAGGTGTTGAGCAACGCGCTGAAGGATCTGTCCTATGACGCCGCGTTCAACTGATTCCGGAATGGTGCGTGCACTGTGGGCGGCGTTGCTCGCGGCCGCCTCGCTGCTGGCGGGTTGCGCCGAAATGCCGATGACGCCGCCCAAGCCGACCATCGAGAACGCCGCGAAACTGCGCGCCGGTAGCCCTGCCATCGGCCCGGTCGAGGTGGGCAAATTCACGCTGGATGCTGCGCAATCGGCGAGTGTGGATAAGGGCGTCAGCATTCGCAGCAACACAGTGCGTTCGCCGGTGGAAGGCTCCTTTGCCCAATACCTGCGGGAAACCTTGCGCGTCGAGTTGCAGTCGGCAGGCCTGTTGGATGCACGTTCGGATGCGGTGATCACCGGCACGCTGCTCGACAGCTCCGTTGAAGCTCCCGTCGGGACCGGCAAAGCAGCGCTGGCAGCACGGTTTGTGGTGACGCGGTCTGGCACCGTGCGCTACGACCGCGCATTGCGCACCGAGGCTTCGTGGGATTCTCCGTTCATGGGGGTGTCGGCGATTCCACAGGCGGCGGGGCAATATGAAGCGCTCTACCGCAAGCTGGTTGGCGTGTTGCTCGACGATGCCGCGTTCCGTGCAGCCGTTGCCAGGCAGTAGCGCGCACCGCATGTGTAAGTTAGAAAAAGCAGTCGCCCTTCGGGGCGGCTTTTTTCTTGGCAAGCAGACAAAAAAACCGCCCCGAAGGGCGGTTTCTCTTTGGCGCCAGTGCTGGCTCAGGCAAACGCCTTGGCCGGCTCGCCCGCCAGGCCGGCTGCTTCGCGCAGCAGCAGGGCCTTGTCGGTGGCTTCCCAGCTGAACTCCGGCTCTTCGCGGCCGAAGTGGCCGTACGCGGCGGTCTTTTCGTAGACCGGGCGCAGCAGGTCCAGCATCTGCACGATGCCCTTCGGGCGCAGGTCGAAGTGCTCCTGCACGAGCTTGGCGATCTGCTCGTCCGGGATCACGCCCGTGCCTTCCGTGTACACCGTGATGTTGATCGGGCGTGCCACGCCGATCGCGTAGCTGACCTGCACTTGGCATTGGCGCGCCAGACCGGCGGCCACCACGTTCTTGGCCACGTAGCGCGCGGCATACGCCGCCGAGCGGTCGACCTTCGACGGGTCCTTGCCCGAGAACGCGCCGCCGCCATGCGGGGCTGCGCCGCCGTACGTGTCGACGATGATCTTGCGGCCGGTCAGGCCGCAGTCGCCCTGCGGGCCGCCGATGACGAAGCGGCCGGTCGGGTTCACCAGGTACTTGGTGTCGGCCAGCATGTGCGACGGCAGCACCGGCTTGATGATCTCTTCGATCACGGCTTCGCGGATGGCCTCTTGCGACATTTCCGGCGCGTGCTGGGTGGACAGCACCACGGTATCCACGCTGTGCGGCTTGCCATCCACATAACGCACCGTCACCTGCGACTTGGCGTCCGGGCGCAGCCAAGGCAGGCGGCCGTCGCGGCGCAGTTGCGACTGGCGCTCGACCAGGCGGTGTGCGTAGTAGATCGGGAAGGGCATCAGCTCGGGCGTTTCATCGCACGCGTAGCCGAACATCAGGCCCTGGTCGCCGGCGCCCTGGTTCAGGTAGTCGTCCGATGCGCGGTCGACGCCCTGCGCGATGTCCGGCGATTGCTTGTCGTAAGCGACGAGAACGGCACAGCCCTTGTAGTCGATGCCGTATTCGGTGTTGTCGTAGCCGATGCGCTTGATGGTCTCGCGCGCGACCTGGATGTAATCGACGTTGGCCGACGTGGTGATTTCACCCGCCAGCACCACCAGCCCGGTGTTGCACAGCGTTTCTGCTGCGACGCGCGCATATTTGTCCTGGGCGAGGATGGCGTCCAGGATGGCGTCGGAAATCTGGTCGGCGACCTTGTCGGGATGGCCCTCGGAGACCGACTCCGAGGTGAAGAGGAAGTCGTTTGACACGGCTGTTAGCTCCAGATTGGCTATCACGTTGCCAATCCGTTAAGCCACGGCCGGCGACGCTTTAGCGGTATTTAGCAACCTTGCCGAGGTTTGTGGCCAAGCAAGGATTCGCCCCGCAAGTTGTCAGTTAACTCGGCGAATCGCGCTATTATACGCGGCACTTTTCGGGGCCGCAGCACGGCCTGCCAAGACCCTGCTCTCCTGTCGACTGCGACCAACACATTGCAGCGTACGCACGCATGACCTTCCTCTACTGGCTGTTTTCACGCCTGCCCCTGTCAGTGCTGCAGGCGCTGGGCGGCTGGCTGGGAGCGTTGGCCGCCCAGGTGCCCGGCCGCTATCACGACCGGCTCATCGCCAACTTCCGCCACGCCTATCCCGACGTCACGCCCGCCATGCTCAAAGAGGCTGGGCGCTCCGCCGGCCGCATGGTGTTCGAGATGCCGTACTTCTGGGTGCGCAAGAACGGGGCGCAGGTTGCGCCGCACCTGTTCGATGTCTGCCGAGCCACCATCGAGCGTGCGCTGGCAGACGGGCGCGGCCTGATCTTCCTCACGCCGCATCTGGGCTGCTTCGAGGTCCTGCCGCAGGCCTACGCGAGCGAGCATCCCGTCACATCGCTGTTCAAGCCGCCGCGCAAGGAAAGCCTGCGCGCCTGGATCGAACACATGCGCACGGGGCCGAACATGCACATGGCTCCCGCAGACCCGCGGGGCGTGCGCATGCTGGTGCGCGCACTCAAGCGCGGCGAGGCCATTGGCATCCTGCCCGACCAGACGCCCACCGGCGGTGAAGGCGTATGGGCGCCGTTCTTCGGCAAGCCGGCCTATACGATGACGCTGGTGCACCGTCTGCATCGGCTCACAGGTGCGCCCGTCGTGGCATTGTTTGCCGAGCGGCTGCCGCGCGGTACGGGCTACCGGCTGCACGTGGAGGAGATCGGTGATCTGCCCGAAGACGCCACGCAGGCCGCCACCCGCATCAACGCCGCCATTGAGCGGTTGATTGCCGTGGCGCCGACGCAATATCTCTGGGGCTATAACCGCTACAAGCATCCCAAGGGCGCGGAAGCTCCACCCGCTGCCTGACACTGCTGCCTTTATGGAACGTTTCTCTGCCAAACTCGGACTCGGCTTCTTGTGGCTGCTGTCCTTCCTGCCGTACGGTTTTGTCGCGCGTTTTGGCGAAGGCCTTGGCGGACTGCTTTACCGAATCCCCAATGGCCGCCGCCGCGTGGTCTTGGCCAATTTGCGCGCGTGCTTTCCCGAGAAATCGGAAGCCGAGCGCGAAGCCATGGCGCACGACGTTTTCCGCAAGGTCTTCCGCAGCTTTGCCGAGCGCTCGTTTGCGTGGTTCGCATCGGAAAAGCGCCTGATGCGCGTGGTGAAGATCGACGATCAGGCCAACCTGCCGGCGCTGCACGGCCAGCCGCACATTCTCGTCACGCTGCATCTGTCGGGCGTGGAGATCGGCGCGCTGGCGCTGACGGACTATCTGCGCAAGCACGTCGGCAACGCGGGCTGTTCGCTGTACACGCGTATGGCGAACCCGGTGCTCGATGACGCCATCAAGGCACTGCGCAGCCGCTTTGGCGCGACCATGGTGTCGCGCAACGAAAACATCCGCCAGATCATGCGCACCATCAAGCGCGGCGAGGCGCTGCAGCTCATCTCGGACATGGATTTCGGCGAGCGCGACTCCGAGTTCGTGCCGTTCTTCGGCGTGCCGGCGCTCACGCTCAACGCCATCCCGCGCATGGCGTCGATGACCGGCGCCAAGGTCGTGCCGATGTACACCGAGATCCTGCCCAACTACGAGGGCTATGCGTTGCGCATCCTGCCCGCGTGGGAGAACTACCCCACCGGCGACCTGACCGCCGACACGCGCCGCATGAACGCCTTCTTTGAAGACGCGATCCGCCCGCGCATCACGGAGTATTACTGGGTGCACAAGCGCTTCAAGCACCGCCCCGAGGGCATGCCGGGCATTTATTGATGCCCGCAGCCGCCCCGGGGCAACCGAGGCCGGCTCGCTTTAGAATGGGCGTTTTCCGAACGCTCATTGCCGCCTCCGTGCGGCCCGCCATGAAACTGCACTTCACCAAGATGCACGGCGCGGGCAACGACTTTGTCGTGCTCGACGGCCTCCAGACCCCGATCGACTTCACGCCCGAGCAATGGGCTGCCATTGCCGACCGCCACTTCGGCGTGGGGGCGGACCAGCTCCTGCTGGTCGAGCGTTCAACGCGGCCCGACGTCGATTTCCGCTACCGCATCTTCAACCACGACGGCGGCGAGGTGGAGCACTGCGGCAACGGCGCACGCTGCTTCGTCAAGTTCGTCACCGACCGCGGTCTGACCGACAAGCGCACCGTGCGCGTGGAAGTCATGAACGGCATCGCCACGTTGACGATGCAGGACGACGGCCAGGTCACGGTCGACATGGGTGCTCCGGTGTTCGAGGCAGCGCGCCTGCCGTTCCTGCCGGAGGGCCTGCCCACTCGCGTCGAGGGCGACGACACGCAGCACGCGCTGCAGATCAACGGCCGCACTGCATGGCTGTCGACGGTGTCGATGGGCAATCCGCACGCCGTGCAGATCGTCGACGATACGGAAGCCTTTCCCGTGCTCGAAGACGGTCCGTTGATCGAATCGCATGCCGTGTTTCCGCGTCGCGTGAATGCGGGCTTCATGCAGATCGTCGATCGCCATTCCGTACGCCTGCGCGTGTACGAGCGCGGCGCGGGCGAGACACTTGCCTGCGGCACCGGCGCCTGCGCAGCGGTGGTGGCCGGCATCCGCCGCGGCCTGCTCGATTCGCCCGTCAAGGTGGCCACGCATGGCGGCGACCTGACCATCGCCTGGGCCGGTGTCGGCCAGCCGGTCATGATGACGGGCCCCGCCACCACCGTTTTTGAAGGCACGCTGGACCTGGATGCGCTCAAGTTGACTGCCGCAGCGCATTGACACCGCGCGGCCGCCTGCCGCAACGTCAGAACAACAAGGAGATACCGTGGGCACGAACGGCAAGAACCTGATTGACGACTACCGTTTCGACGGCAGCAACAAGTTCAAGATCGCGAAGGTAGATGCCTCCAGCAAGCCGTTCTCCACCGGCAACAAGGCGGACGACAACGCGCGCCTGGCCGAAGTCTCGGCCAAGCTCGACGCGCTGCAGGATGTGCTCTACGCCGAGCACCGGCGCAAGGTCCTGGTAATCCTGCAGGGCATGGATACCTCGGGCAAGGACGGCACCGTGCGCGGCGTCTTCCGCGCGATGGACCCGCTCGGGCTGCGCGTGGTCGGCTTCAAGGCGCCGACGCCGCAGGAACTCGCACACGACTACCTCTGGCGCGTGCACGCCCAGACGCCCGCGCGCGGCGAGATCGTCATCTTCAACCGCAGCCACTACGAAGACGTGCTGATCACGCGCGTGCACGGCGACATCGACGCGGCCGAATGCAAACGCCGTTATGGGCACATCAACGCGTTCGAGCAGATGCTGAGCGACACCGGCACGACCATCGTCAAATGCTTCCTGCATATCTCGAAAGACGAGCAGCGCCAGCGCCTGCAGGAGCGTGTCGACGATCCGCACAAACACTGGAAATTCGACCCAGCCGATATTGCCGAGCGGGAGTTCTGGGAGGGCTATATGGAAGCCTACGAGGCCGCCATCAACGCCACCGCGACGCCCGACGCCCCTTGGTATGTCGTGCCCGCGGATTCGAAGACGCACCGGAATGTGATGGTGGCGGAGATTTTGTTGCGGGTGCTGGAAGGGATGAAGCCGCAGTATCCGGAGGGGAATCCGGCGTTTGAGGCGTTGAGGATTGAGTGACTGGGTTGGCGTTGTCGGATTTTGGCGCTGGTGGTCCACTTCCCTTTCGTTCCCTGCCGGGACCGACTTACTTTTCTTTGTCTTGCCAAAGAAAAGTAAGCAAAAGAAAGGCGCGCCCGAGATGGCGAAGGACTCCTTGAATTTGCGTAACCGGGCGGAGGTGGGGAAAACTCGCTGCGCTCAGACAGTTCCCCACCTTTTTTCCGCCCGCTTACGAAAATTCAAGGCGCCATCAAGGGCTCAACGTCAAAAGAGAAAGGCCAACCCATCGTGTGGTTGGCCTTGTCGTTTGCGCTTGTGCCCAGTTGGTGTGGCTTTTGTCTTTTGACTTTCCCTGCCCTAGATGGCGCCTTGAATTTCTGTTGCAGGGAGGAAAAAGAGGGGAGGCCTGTCTGAGCGCAGCGAGTTTGCCTCCCCTCCCTCCCTGCGACAGAAATTCAAGGAGGGGGTCGCCATCTCGGGCGCGCCTTTCTTTGCTTACTTTCTTTGGCAAGACAAAGAAAGTGAGTCAGCCCCGGCAGGGGATGAAACAAACGCCAAACCAAAAAACAAAAACCCCGGCGAACCAAATCCACCGGGGTTTTCCACAACATCAAAAACTCAAATCGCACTAACGCCGTACTTATCCCGATACGCCGCAGCCTTTTCACGATACCCAGCCAGCGCCGGGTCACCAGCGTTATCCAGATACCCCAGCAAATCATCCAGATTAGCAATCGACACCACCGGCATCCCGTACTGAGCCTGCACATCCTGCACCGCAGAGCGCTCGCCGATATCCACCGCATTGCCGCTGCGCTCCATCCGATCCATCAGAATCAGCACGGCAGCCGGCGTTGCGCCAGCAGCGCGAATCATCTCCACCGACTCGCGCACCGAAGTGCCGGCAGAGATCACGTCATCGACGATCACCACGCGGCCCTGGAGCTTCGCGCCGACCAGGCTGCCGCCTTCGCCGTGGTCCTTGGCTTCCTTGCGGTTGTACGCAAAGCCGACATTGCGGCCCAGGCCCGCCAGCGCCACGGCGGTGGCCGATGCCAGGGTGATGCCCTTGTAGGCCGGCCCGAACAGCATGTCGAACTCGACACCGGAGTCCAGCAGGGTTTTCGCATAGAATTGCGCGACTTGGCCCAGCAGTGCGCCGTCAGCAAATTTGCCGGCGTTGAAGAAATAGGGCGACGTCCGCCCCGCCTTGGTCACGAATTCCCCGAACGACAGCACGCCGGCTTCCACCGCAAAGCGGATGAAGGATTGGCGCAACTCGCTGTTTTGGCTCATCTTTTTTCTCTGGTCCGCAAAAAAGTCCCGCCATGTTACGCATCATTTCCGCCAACCTCAACGGCGTTCGCTCCGCTGCCAGCAAAGGCTTTTTTGAATGGATGGGCAAGCAGGACGCCGATTTCGTCTGCGTGCAGGAACTGAAATGCGCGCAAGACGACATGACGCCCGAATTCCTGGCGCCGCACGGCTACCACGGCGTGTTCCAGCACGCGGTGAAAAAGGGCTACAGCGGTGCGGGCATCTACACCCGCCACAAGCCCGACGAGGTCATCATCGGCTTCGATAACGGCGAGTTCGACGCCGAAGGCCGTTACGTCGAGGCCCGCTACGGCAAGCTGTCGATCATCTCGGTCTATGTGCCGTCGGGCTCCAGCGGCGAAGAGCGCCAGCAGGCCAAGTTCCGCTTCATGGATCTGTTCATGGAGCATCTCAAGGACCTGCGCCACGAAAAGGGCCGCGAGGTCGTGCTGTGCGGCGACGTCAACATCGTCCACAAGGAAATCGACATCAAGAACTGGAAGGGCAACCAGAAGAACTCCGGTTGCCTGCCCGAAGAGCGCGCGTGGCTGACCAAGCTGTTCGACGAGGTCGGCTATGTGGATGTGTTCCGCACGCTCGACCAGCGCCCCGAGCAGTACACCTGGTGGAGCAACCGCGGCCAGGCGTACGCAAAGAACGTTGGGTGGCGTATCGATTACCAGATCGCCACGCCAGGTATTGCCGCCACGGCCAAGCGGGTGTCGATCTTCAAGGACATCAAGTTCAGCGACCACGCGCCCCTGACGATCGATTACGACACGAAGCCGCACTGGTAAGCGACACAGCAATCACTCCGTAGCGCTGCCGCGGAAATGTCTTCGTCAGCCGCTACAATGCAAACCTCACGCGCCGGCACCGCTTGCCGGCGTTGTCTTTGGCCCCCAGTTTTTTAGCGAGATCACCATGGCATTCAAGGTTTTCGTCGACGGTCAGGAAGGCACCACCGGCCTTCGCCTGCTCGATTATCTGTCGCAGCGCGACGATATCGAGCTGCTGCGCATCGCCGAAGACAAGCGCAAGGATTCCGCCGAGCGCGCCAAATTCCTGAATGCCGCCGATGTCGCATTCCTGTGCCTGCCGGACGTCGCCTCGCGCGAGGCCGTCTCGCTGGTCAACAACCCGAACACCTGCATCATCGACGCCAGCACCGCGTTCCGCACGTCGGACGACTGGGTCTACGGGCTGCCCGAACTGGCCCAGGGCCAGCGCGAGCGCCTGCGCAATACCAAGCGCATCGCCGTGCCGGGCTGCCACGCCAGCGCCTTCGTGCTGCTGATGCGTCCACTGGTGGATGCAGGCATCGTCCCGGCCGACTACCCGGTCACGGCGTTCTCGCTCACCGGCTACAGCGGCGGCGGCAAGGCGATGATCGCCGACTACCTGGCCGCCAATAACCCGAAGCTCGACAGCCCGCGTCCGTACGCGCTGGCCCTGGCGCACAAGCACCTGCCGGAGATGCGCGTGCAGAGCCGCCTGAGCCTCGCGCCGATCTTCACGCCGGTGGTCGGCAACTTCCTCAAGGGCCTGGCGGTGACGATCGGCCTGCACCCGCAGCACCTGGCGCGCAAGGCGAGCCCGACGGACATCGCCCGTGTGCTGGCCGATTACTACCAGGGCGAGCAGTTCATCCGCGTGGCGCCGGCTGACAACGTGGCGACGCTCGACAACGGCTTCTTCGACGTGCAGGGCGCCAACGACACCAACCGCGCCGACCTGTTCGTGTTTGGTTCGGACGAGCGCATGGTCGTCACCGCGCGTCTGGACAACCTGGGCAAGGGCGCGGCCGGTGCGGCGGTGCAATGCATGAACGTGCACCTGGGCGTGGATGAAGCGACCAGCCTGCATGTGGAAGCGCCGATTCCCGCAGCGGGCGCCGAGCACGCCGTGCGCGAGGCAGCGCCGGGCTTCGCAAGCTGATCGCCGCCTGAGCGGAAACGAAAAACGCGCCTTCGGGCGCGTTTTTCTTTGGCGGCGCGGCTTACTTGGCTTGCGCGCCGGCCGGGATGTTGAACAACATGCCGCCGCCGTTGCCGCCCGCCATCACACTCGGCGTCACGCCGTTCCACTTCTCGATGGCGGCACGTTCGAGCTTCAGGCGCTCCCACGCCAGCAGGCGGTCATCCAGCGACGAGGCGAGCGCACGGTTGGCTGCGGCTTCGCCTTCGGCAATCGCCACGCGCTTCTTGGCCTCGGCCTGGGCGGAGCGCACTTCGTTCTCGGTTCGGATGGCGTCCTGGATGGCCTTGGTCTTGGCGCTCACCGCGTCGAGCAGCGCACGCGGCGGGCGCAGCGAACCGACGATGCCGAACTGCTTGATCGACACGCCCAGCGGCGCGAGCCGCGCGTCCAGCTCCTTGGTGAGCCGCGCGACGAACTCCTCCTTCTTGCCGCCGTTCACATCGTCGAAGTTGTATTCCGAGCCGATGGCGACGATCACGTTGCGCGCGGTGTCACGCAGGTAGCCGTGCGTGAAGGTCTCGATGCGATCGGCGCGAAAGTTGGTGTAGAACGCCGGCACTTTCTCCCGATCGAGCTGGTACGAGACGGCTACGTCCACGTTGACGGGCACGGCGTCCTTGGTGTTGAACGTCAGCTCTTCGTTGAGCGCGCGGCCTTCATTCACGTCTTGCGTCCAGATCACGCGCTGCACGTAGGTCGGGTATTGGATGATCGCGGTCTGCACAGGGTTGTAGAACACGAACCCGGTGACGACGTTTTCATGCGTGATGCCGCGATCGACCAGCCGGTTGATCTTGATGCCCGTGTAGCCGGGCGGAATGATCTGCCAGTTCAGCAGGAAAGTCCGCCCGATCACGAGCGCCGCGACGGCGCCGAAGACGAGCGCGAGCAGTTTGACCGGCAGCTTGCTTGCCGTGACTTGAGGCATGAGGGTTCCCCTTGCTTGTTGGTTTGCTTCTGAGGTGTGGCTGGCGGGGCGGGCGCTGCTTACGCAGCGGCCTGCTTGCTGGCGCAGGAATCGTCAGCGATTCCCGTCAGGGATGGCCGCGCCCGGTGGGCGGGTGGTGGCAAGCAAGCTTGCCAATGGTGATGAGGCGGTGAGCTTCAATACGGCCGAGGTGGCGCATTGCGATGCCCGGATGTTGCGATGCACAAAGTATAGGTCGGCGCCGGATTTTTGCTGCCCTCCGGAAGCACTAGAGCGCCACTTCGAACGGCGGGGCAGCCGGGTCGAATCAGGCGTCGCCGGGATTGATGCGCGCCGGGTTCCAGCCCAGCGCGTTGTACACGTGATACCGCGCAATGCCGATCCACTCGTGCAGCGCGAAATCGGTCAGCGCAAAGTTGTACGCCATCGGCAAGGGCGAGGCCGCGGCCTGCAGATCGTCGGCGCGCACCGGAATTGGCGCCATGCCGAAGTGCGTGAAATACAGCAGGCTGCGCCGCAGGTGGATGGCTGATGACACGAGCACCGTGCGGTCCGGCGCGTATTGCGCCAGCACCGTGCGCGAGAACTGCGCGTTCTGCCACGTGTTCATGCTCCGGGGTTCCAGGAGCACGTCGTCCTTGGCCACACCCAGCCGGACAAGCTCGCGCTGATACACCGTTGCTTCCGGTAAGCCATGGTGGCGTGCATCGCCGCCGCTGACGAGGATCTTGCAATCGCCATCCGACTTGCGGCACGCCTGGTACAGCTGTGTGGTTTCCACCAGCCGCGGATAGGAGAACAGTCCCGGCTCGACCTCATCGCCCACGCGGAACGTACCCGCGCCCAGCAGCACGATGGCGTTGCGTGTGCCCCATTGGATGTGCGGCTCGTTCTCGAACGGTTTTTCCAGCGAATCGAGCAGCCAGGCCGGCACCGGCCCACAGCCGATCGCGATCACCAGCACGCCACAGAACACCGCCAGCCCGCGCGCAGCCCGACGTCGGCCGCGTGCTGCACACACCGCTGCCACGATCACCAGCACACACAGGATGGTCAGGCTCACACGCTCCTCCAGGTTGGCGCCCCACGCGCACACGTGAGCCGCCATCGTAAAGAGGAATGGCGCGGCGCGCGACCCGTCTTCTTACGGGGTTGTTGCGGTAAACAGGGCAGGGCTAGAGCGACAGCCCTTGCGACGCGCGAAAGTCGTCGGCCTGCTCGACCTTCAGCCCTGCGCGCTCGGCGTGGGCAAGTCCGGTTTGCAGCAGATCCGCCCGGATGGGAAACGCAAAGTAGTCGTCGCCCCCGGTATCGACGTGCAGCAATTCGTAGCCGTGCGGACGCAGCCATGCGCCGAAATCGAGCAGCCCCTCTGCAACGGTGCGCTCGGCTTCAGCGCGGGTCCATTCCCAGTGCGCCCCGATGCCCAGCGTGTCGAGCAGCTTCTCGGTCTGCCATTCGATTTCATCCCAGGCTTTCCAATCGACCCAGATGGCCAGCGTCCACGGCGCGCCGTCGCCCAGGTTTCGGGCAATCGACCACGTCAACAGCCCGGCAATGTCATCGCCCGGGAGGTCGCCGGTCCGCACGGACGCGGCCAGTTGGTCCGCCTCGGCCTGCCCACACGGCGCACCCACCAGGCACACGAACTCGGCCAGGGCATCGATCGCGTCCGCGCTGGGAGAAAAGTCGTCCCGCAGGATGTCGTCATCGCGCAGCGGGTCTTCCGATGTCGGTGTCGGCGCGGGTCGGCCGAACAGGTTTTTGAATCGCTTCAGCATGAACGTGTTCTCCTGTCGGTCGAACTCAATCGCCTGCGCCGCCGATCTTCCCTAGCAACTCTCGCAACATCGCCCGCTCCGCCTGACTCAACGCCGCAAGCATCCGCTCTTCGGTCTGCACATGCGAGGCGACCAGCCCGTCGACCAGCGCGAAGCCCTCGTCGGTCAGCACGATCTGCAGCCCGCGCCGGTCGTCCGGATCGGTCTTGCGGGCGATCAGGCCGCGCTTTTCCAGCCGGTCGAGCCGATTCGTCATGGCGGACGTCGACAGCATCATGTCCTTGGCCAGCGCGGAAGGCGACAGCGCCTGATCGCGACCGTTGCGGCGCAGCGTCAACAGCACGTCAAAACCCGCCATGTCGAGATCGGCTCCGGCCACGTTGGCGACCACGCCGCTGCGCAACCGCTCGCCGGCGCGCCAGACATCGCCGCAGACGGCCATCGGGCTCGGGTCGATGTCCGGGCGCTCGCGCCGCCATTGCGCGAGGATGTTGTCCATCGGCCCGCCCTGCGGGGATGCGGAATCACCTTGACCCATAAAAATCCTCGTCCTAGTATTTCGACATCGAATTACTTGATGTCGAGGCTCCGGAAGATCGTATCGGTTTTGCGGTGCGGAGACAATGCGCGCCATCGCGCGTGCCGCAGGGCCAAGGCGGCGCCCTTGGGAACGCTGCGCTGGCGCCGGAGAGCGAAGACGCCGCCTGGATGTGTCCTCATTTATTTCGATATCGAATAACGTGACATGGAGATTCATCATGCAGTTCAACCGTCTGACGTTGATGCTGACCACCGCTGCGGCGCCGGTGCTGTGGGGCACGACCTATCTCGTCTTCACGCAGACGCTGCCCGTCGGCCACCCGTTGCTGGTCGGCGCGCTGCGTGCGCTGCCGGCAGGTGTGCTGCTGATGCTGCTCGGCCCCGGCCTGCCGCCGCGTAGCAAGCTGCTGCCGCTGCTGTTTCTCGGGCTAGCGAATATCGGCGTGTTCTTCGCGCTGCTGTTCGTGGCGGCGCAGCGCCTGCCGGGCGGCGTGGCGGCAACGATCATGTCGGTGCAACCGCTGGTGGTCGCGCTGCTCGCATGGCCACTGCTTTCGCGCAAGCCGCGTCCCGCACAACTGGCCGCGGCGCTGGCCGGCTCGTTGGGGGTGGGGCTGCTGATTCTCGGCCCAGCGGCCAAGCTCGATGCGATCGGCGTGGTGGCTGCGCTGGCCGCGGCGTTCTCGATGGCGATCGGCACGGTGCTCATCGAACGCTGGGACCGCATCGGCACGCCGTTGGCAGTGGCCGCCTGGCAGCTCGCGCTCGGCGGCCTGGTCCTGCTGCCGGTGGCGTTGTTCGTGGAAGGCTTGCCGCCCGCGCTCACGGCGCGTAACGCGGTGGGCTTTGCGTACCTCATCGTCATCGGCACGGCGTTAGGCTACTGGCTGTGGGTCCGCGGTATCGGCGTGCTCGGCGCAGACGTGACGTTCCTGTCGCTGCTCAGCCCGCTGACGGCGACGGTGCTCGGCGCGCTCGTCCTGGGCGAATGGTTCAGCCCGATACAGACGGGCGGCGCGGTGCTGATCCTGGGCGCGACGGTGGCGGGGATGGCGTTGTCGCGGCGGGCGAAGACGGCCGTACAAACAACAAGCCCCGCGAGGCCGGCAAAGGCTGCGGGGCTGGTTGAGCGGTGAAGCTGCGCGGTATTACTGGACCGACATCATTGACTGCGAGAAGGTCTTCACGTAATTCGCCGGGGCCGGACCCTGATACGTGTTGGCGTTGTCGCACTTCACGGTGCGCTGGCCGGCGACGTCCCACCAGCAGCGCATGTCGATGGCGTAGGCTGCGTTGCCGGCGGGGCCATTCTGAAGCTGACCGTCGTTGGATTTCGTAATGGTTTCAATATGGTGAATGCGCAGCGTGTTGAACGTGCCGGCATCGGTGGTGACCGGTTCATACGCTTCCACAGTCGAGGTCATGCTGACCGTTTCCGTATAGCCGGCCGTACAGGTGTACAGCCAACCCGACGTCCACGTCTTGCCCACCGACAACGGGAAGTTCAGCAGATTGCGCTTGGGGTTGTACGTGCACGAGGCGTTGTTCGGGAACGTGCGCTTGAGGCGGTTGCCGTCGGCGTCTTGCGTAAACGTGTCATCCGTCACGTTGTTCAGAGTGGACGTCACGGTCGTGATGCCCGTGTTGGCGTCGACGGCTGCCGTGGTGTTCACACGCGTCTTTTGCGCGGTCGAGCCGTCCACGTAGTTGCTCGTTTCCTTCCACGTGATGACGCGACCCACTTGCGCCGTGCCTGCCGTGTACTCATGCGGCGTCACCGTGACCGTCACCTTCGCCGACTTGCTCGCGTCCTTGGTCGACGTCACGGTGATCGTAAACGTGCCGCCCGGCGGGCTCTTCAGGCCTGCGGTCCAGCTTTGCGTGCTGGCACCTTTGACGGAGACCTCGGTGTTGCTCGTCGCATCGCCGGATTTCCAATTGACGTCGGTGCTGCTGTCCAGGCGCAGGTCCTGACCCGACTTGACCGTCAGCGTGGCATTTTGGCTGCCTGCGCTAAACGTTTGCACCTTGGTTCCGCCGACGGTTGCGCTGACTGAAAAGCTGTTCGGGTCCGCAAAACCGCCGTTGCTGCTATCGCCACCGCCGCCGCAGGCGCTCAATGCGCAGGCGAATGCAATTCCCGTAAATCCCTTGCCCCATGCCTTCATTGTTGTACGTATCCCTGTATTCGTGATTTTCGTGGAAATCTGTGCGTAGAAATGCTGCGGGGCGCAGCGTACAAGGCGGGCAAAGTTGTTTTCTTAGGGTTTGCTTAAGATGGGGTGACTCCCTACCAAATGGTGGCCGCACTGACGATTAATCCCGCTGCAAAAGTAAAAACTCCGTAAATCGGCGGGATTTGCGGAACGGAAAGAAGTGTTGTCTAGAAGACCAGCGATGGATGCGGCTCTAGACCGCATATCGATGGAGTGTGGGGGGCGTATCAGGTGGAACGCGCGCCTGTTCGACGCCGATTATTGCCGCCGCACCATCGGCCGCATCGGCGCCTCGTCGCCATTATCAACAGGCGCCGCGCCCAGATATTGCATGTTCGACCGATATTCCGGGAGCTTCGCCATCGTCATATGGCGGGCGTCGGCAAACAGCGTGAGCGTTTCGGGCAAATGGCGTGACAGCACCGCCATGCGCGTGCGCCCCGAGGGGTGCGTCGACAGAAACTGCTTTTGCTCCGTCCCGCCGATCGAACCCATTTTCTGCCACAGCGTGAGCGCGGCGCGCGGGTCGTAGCCGGCGCGGGAGGCGATGTCCATGCCGACCAGGTCGGCCTCGGTTTCCTCCGCACGCGAGAAGGCCAGCAGGTGCATCTTGGCGCCTTCGCCCAGGTCCGTGTCGCCCCGGTTGCCGAAGCCGAACAGCTGCGAGATGACGTTGGCGCCCAGGTTGGTGATCTCGCGCTGGCCTGCACGGGCGCGGGCGTGCTCGCGCAGCGCGTGGGCGATCTCGTGGCCGAGCGCCATGGCGAGTTCGTCGTCCGTCAGCTTGAACTGTTCGAGCAGCCCCGAGAACACGGCGATCTTGCCGCCGGGCATGCAGAACGCATTCACCTGCGACGAGCCGATCAGGTTGACCTCCCACTGCCAGCGCGCGGCGTCGGGGTTCCAGCGCGGTGCCTGCGGTGTGAGGCGCCCGACGATGCTGCGGAGGCGGATGAGGTCGGGCACGTTGTCGGGCGCCAGCGCGCCTTCGTGGGCCGCGTTGTCGATGATGCCTTGGTACTCGGCCAGCGCGCGCTTGTCGATTTCTTCCGCCGGAATGACGAGGCGGATGTTGGGCGATGTGGTGGTCGGCGCTTCCAGCTTCACGCCGTCGGAGGGCACGGGCAGCGGGCCGTCCATGGCGGTGGCCCACGCAGATAGCGCGAGGCCGATGGCGATCAGCAGGGAGCGTGTGGCGCGGGGCATATGGGTGAGGGGCCGAATCCGTGCGACATAATATCGGCCAACGCACCGTGCCACGCTACGTGGCAACCCGCATTCGCCTTCCCCTCCGGCCCGCCGCATGACCTTCCACGATTACCTCGATATTTTCCGCAACCGCCGCATCGGCGCGATGCTGCTGCTGGGTTTTGCCTCCGGCCTGCCGCTGGCGCTCACCTCGGGCACGCTGCAGGCGTGGATGACGGTGGAAGGGCTGGATATCCGCACCATCGGGCTGTTCTCGCTGGTGGGCCAGGCGTACATCTTCAAATTCCTGTGGGCGCCCTTGATGGACCGCTTCACGCCGCCGCTGATGGGCCGACGGCGCGGCTGGCTGGTCCTGACGCAGGCGGGGCTGGTGGCATCGATTGCTGCCATGGCCTTCACGCCGCCGCACGCCGCGCTCTGGGCACTGGCGGGGCTTGCAGTGCTGGTGGCGTTCTTGTCGGCGTCGCAGGACATCGTCTTCGATGCCTACAGCACCGACGTGCTGCATTCGAGCGAGCGCGGCGTCGGCGCGGCCGTGAAGGTGCTCGGCTACCGGCTGGCGATGCTGGTGTCGGGCGGCCTGGCGCTGTATCTCGCCGATCGCGTGATGGGCTGGAGCAACATGTACCTGCTGATGGCCGGGCTGATGGCGCTGGGCATCTTCACGACGCTGTGGTCGCCTGAGCCGGAGGTGTCGGCGCGCCCGCCGCGCAGCCTGCAGGAAGCGGTGGTCGGCCCGCTGCGGGACTTTTTCTCGCGCCGTGGCGCCTGGGCGCTGCTGGCGTTGATCGTGCTCTACAAGCTGGGCGATGCGTTTGCGGGCAGCCTGTCGACCACGTTCCTGATCCGCGGCGTCGGCTTTTCCGCCGGCGAGGTCGGCATCGTCAACAAGACGCTCGGCTTGGCCGCCACCATCGTGGGCGCACTGTACGGCGGCACGCTGATGGTCCGGCTGGGGCTGGTGCGGGCGCTGCTGCTGTTTGGCGTGCTGCAGGCGGTGTCGAACCTGGGCTATTGGGTACTGGCCGTGACGCCGCAGCATCTGTGGACGATGGCGGTGGCCATCGGCATCGAGAACATCTGCGGGGGCATGGGCACGGCGGCCTTTGTGGCGTTGCTGATGGCGCTGTGCAACCGGTCGTTCTCGGCGACGCAGTATGCGTTGCTGTCGGCGCTGGCTTCCATCGGCCGCGTGTACGTCGGGCCCACCTCGGGCTACCTCGTTGAAGCCTACGGCTGGCCCGCGTTCTATCTGATGACCGTGGCGTTCGCCTTCCCGGGCCTGGCGCTGCTGTGGTGGATGCGCGGCACGATCGGCCGCTACGAAGCCGAGCAGAACGAACGGGCCCTGGAAGCCAAAGCCGCCAAGGCCGCGTCAGCCTGATCGACTAACCCAGGCGGTTCGAGCGGTCGGCATCCGCAAAGCCCGCCAGCGGTAGCGCCGCATCGATGCCTTTGCCCAGCGCGATGGCCTTGAACAGCTCGCCCATTTCCGCCTCCGACAGCAGCTTCTGCACGGCATTGGCCGCCGGCAGAAACTGCATCGGATCGGACGGATCGAGCGTCATCAGCAGCTCGCCCACGCCGGCGCTCAACAGGAAGCGCGCCTGGCTCGTGTAGCCGAGCAGTTCCAGTCCGGCTTCCTGCCCCGCCTGGGCAATCCCTGAAAAATCGACGTGCGCGGTGATGTCCTGCAGGCCGGGCAGCCAGAACGGATCGTCATGCGCGTGCTGGCGGTAGTGGCACATGAGCGTGCCGTTGGCGCGCTGCGCGTGGTAGTACTCCGCAGCCGGGAAACCGTAGTCGATCAGCAGCAGCAAGCCGCGCTCAAGTGCCGCGCCGGCG
The DNA here is from genome assembly GCF_040544795.1 of Ralstonia sp. 1138. NCBI lineage: Bacteria > Pseudomonadati > Pseudomonadota > Betaproteobacteria > Burkholderiales > Burkholderiaceae > Ralstonia > Ralstonia sp. 1138. The sequence goes on from NZ_JBEPKQ010000002.1 coordinate 580,024, forward strand.
CTGCGGATGAAGCCCTCGGCGGCTTCGTGTGATTCGGTGATGAGATCGTCCGTGCCCGGCAGGGCGGCCAGCTTGGCGGGCACCTCCGACGGGTCAACAAGCAGGTCTTCCCATTGCAGGCCGTTGTCGGCATCGAGCACCACGCCGCGCTGGTGCCACACGCCGCCGCGGCGCGCCCACAGCGACACGGGCATCGCATCGAGCACTTCGTTGCCGACCATCACGCCAGTGAACGGCGCGGGCAACGTGTCGTGCCACCGCGCGAGCGCGCCCAGCTCGGAGCCGAGCGCAGTCAGGCGCTCCTGCTGGCGCTGGCGCAGCTCGCCAGAGAGTTCGACGATGCCGTAGCTGTCGGGCCGTGCGCCCAGCGCATCCAGTTCGGTGAGGATGCCGGCGGCCAGTTTGCCGGTGCCGGCGCCAAATTCCAGCACGTGGCGCTGGCCTTCAGGCAGAGCCTGCAGCACCTGCGCGATCTGGTGCGCCACGGTGCGCCCGAAGAACGGCGTCAGTTCAGGCGCGGTGATGAAGTCGCCGCCGTCTTCCACGCGGCGGCCGAACTTGGCTGCGCCGCCGCTGTAGTAGCCCAGGCCGGGCGCGTAGAGCGCCAGTTCCATGTAGCGGTCGAATGGAAGCCAGCCGCCGGCAGCCGCAATGGCATCGGCGATCATGGCGAACAGGTGCGCGGACTGCGCCTGCGCCGCCTCGTTGGGAAGCGGTAAACTCACGGTTTTGCTCATCGCCGGATTGTAAACAATGGCGCAGACGCCCAACCAGTCCACTGCGGAATCGGCCGCAGCATCCGCTACACCGCGGCGCATCGCCCTCGTTACCGGCGCAGGCCGCCGCGTGGGGCGCGTCATTGCCCTGGCGCTGGCCCGCCACGGCTGGGATGTTGCCGTGCATTGCCACCGCTCGCGCGCCGAGGCCGACGCCGTGGCCGCGGAGATCATCGCCATGGGACAGCGCGCCGCCGTGCTGCAGGCCGACCTCTCGGACGAAGCCGCTGCCGGTCGCCTGATTGCCGATTGCAGCGCTGCACTGGGTACGCCCACCTGCCTGGTCAACAACGCGTCGCTGTTCCAGTACGACGTGGCGACGAGCTTCAGCTATGCGTCGCTCGATACGCACATGCGCACCAACGTGGCCGCGCCGCTGCTGCTGTCGCGCGAGCTGCACCGTGCGTTGACGGCGGATGGTGCCGAGCGCCGCGGTGTCGTCATCAACCTGCTCGACCAGAAGCTCGACAATCTGAACCCGGATTTCCTCTCTTACACGCTGTCGAAGGCCGCGCTGTCGACGGCGACGATGCAGCTTGCGCAGGCACTGGCGCCCGCGCTGCGCGTGGTGGGCGTGGCGCCGGGCATCACGATGGTGTCGGGCGACCAGTCGCAAGGCGGGTTTGCACGCGCGCACCAGATGACGCCGCTGGGCCAGTCGTCCACGCCGGAAGACATCGCCGAGGCCGTGTGTTACCTCGCCACCGCCCGCGCCGTGACCGGCACCACGCTGTTCGTCGACGGAGGCCAGCACCTGATGCCGCTGGCCCGCGACGTGATGTTCCTGACTGAATAAACAACTCCCCCCGGACGCTCCCATGCTTTCCCTGCTATCCCACCCGCGCCTGTCGCACTGCCGCCGCATGTTCCTGCGCAACTACGAAGTGCAGATCAACATCGGCGTGCATGAATTCGAGAAGAAGGGCGAGCAGCGCGTCCTGATCAACATCGAGCTGTACGTGCCGCTGGAGCATTCGTCGCCCACGGAAGACAAGCTGCATGAAGTGGTGGATTACGACTTCATGCGCGACACCGTGGCGCGGCGTATGGCGCAAGGTCATATCCATCTGCAGGAAACGCTGTGTGATGACGTGCTGACGGCAATGCTAAAGCACCCGCATGTGCTGGCGGCGCGGGTGTCGACGGAGAAGCCGGATGTGTATCCGGATTGTGAGTCGGTGGGGGTGGAAGTGTTCCGCATTAAGGACCAGGCCTGAGCGGCTGTTTTGGCGTTGTTGGTGCGTTCTCTGTCTCATCCCCTGCCGGGGCTGAGTCACTTTCTTTGTCTTGCCAAAGAAAGTAACCAAAGAAAGGCGCGCCCGAGATGGCGAAAGATTCCTTGAATTTATGTCGCAGGGAGGGAAGGGAGGCAAACTCGCTGCGCTCAGACAGGCCTCCCTTCTTTTTCCTCCCTGCAACAGAAATTCAAGGCGCCATCTAGGGCATCAACGGCCAGACCGTTGGTGTGCGGGCGTTGGTGCCTGCGGTTTGGCGGCTTAAGCCGCCGTCGCGTATTCGCGGCGCTGGGCGTGCAACGCGCCTGCTACGCTGGCCAGCAGGTCCAGGGCCAGATGCGCTGTGATCCCGCCCTTGTCGTGGCGCGGGTTGTATTCCACCAGTTCGAATGCGGCGAAACGTGCGTCGCGCGCGCAGGCGGCGAGTGCCTGGGCCATGCCGTGTGCGGTGAGTCCATCTGTTTCGGGCGTGCCCACGCCGGGTGCGACGGCGGGGTCGAAGGCATCCAGATCCAGTGTCACGCCAAAGGCCGCGGTGCCCGATTTGACCTGGCGGATGGCGTCGGCCATGACGGCGCGCAGGCCGTTGCGTGCGACTTCGGCGGCGTCGACGACGCGCACGCCAAGCAGATCCAGCAACGCGCGTTCGGCGGGCTCGTAGCTGCGCGCGCCGATTACCACGACGTGTTCCGGCAACAGCTTCGGCGCGGCATCGCGGATTTGCGTGAGGGCCGCCGCGCCGTGGCCGAGCAGCGCCGCCAGCGGCATGCCGTGGATGGCGCCGGAATCGCTCGTCTGCGGCGTGTGGCTGTCGAGATGGGCGTCGATCCAGATCAGGCCGAGCGGGCCCTTCGGCCGCAAGGCGTTCGCCACGCCGGACCACGTGCCGATCGCGCACGAGTGATCGCCGCCGATGATCACGGGCACATGCCCCTGGTGCACGCTGTGCGCGGTTGCATCGCCAAGCGCGCGCGAGAAGCCGGCCACGCCCGGGAGCGCGGCCAGACGCGCTGAGCGGCTGTGCCCGGCCGACGTCGCCAGTTCGATGTCGTGCACGAGCGCAGCGTGCGTGTCCGGCGTCTGCAATCGCGCCAGCGCGCCGGCTTCGAGCAGCGCACGCGGGCCGTCCTTGCAGCCGTCGTCTTGCGCGCCGCAGCCGATGGCCGCGCCGATCAGATCGATGATGGTCATGTCACTCCCCTTGCAAGTTCTTCCGTCACGCCACCTTGCGGCGCGGCCACCCTGCCAGCGTCTGGCGGATGGCCTCCAGCGCCAGTGCCAGTTCAGCTTCGCCAATCACCAGCGGCGGTGTGAGGCGGACCACGTTGCCGTTGGTGTCCTTGGTCAGCACGCCGCGCTCGGCCAGCGCGAAGGCGAAGTCGTGTGCGTCGATGTCGGCGTCGAGCTGCAGGCCGATCAACAAGCCGCGTCCGCGGACTTGCCGCACGCCGTGGCCGACCAGCGTTTTCAGTTCATTGATGAACGCTGCGCCCACGCGCGCGGCACGCTGTGGCAGTTGTTCTTCCATCAGCAAGGCAAGTGCCGCCCGGCCGATGTGCGCTGCGAGCGGGTTGCCGCCAAACGTGGAGCCGTGGTCCCCAGGCTGGAACACGCCGATCACCGCCTCGCGGCCTGCGATGGCTGACACGGGCACCATGCCGCCGCCGAGCGCCTTGCCAAGCACCACCAAGTCGGCATCAACGCCTTCATGCCAGCTCGCGAGCACATCGCCGGTGCGGCCGAGGCCTGTTTGCACCTCGTCGCAGATCAGCAGCACGTTGTGCCGGGTGGCGAGTTCGCGTGCGAGCTTCAAGTAGCCAGGAGGCGGTTCCACGATGCCGCCTTCGCCTTGCACAGGTTCCATGAGGATGGCGCCGGTGTTGGGCCCGATGGCGGCACGCAGCGCATCGGCGTCGCCAAACGGAATGCGCCGGAAGCCCGCCGCGAACGGGCCGAATCCGTAGCGATATTGATCGTGCGAGGAGAACCCGACGATCGTCGTCGTGCGGCCGTGGAAATTGTTCTCGAAGACGATGATCTCGGCCGCCTCGGGCGCCAGGCCCTTCACGTCGCGTGCCCATTTGCGGGCCGCCTTGATGCCCGTTTCGACGGCCTCGGCGCCGGTGTTCATGGGCAGCGCGCGGTCCATGCGCGTGACGCGGCAAACGTCGGCCAGGAACGGGCCCAGCTCGACGTTGTGGAAGGCGCGCGACGTGAGCGTCAGGCGGCCCGCCTGCTCTATCAGCGCGGCCACGAGTTTCGGATGCGAATGCCCGAAGCTGACGGCCGAGTACGCCGACATCATGTCGAGGTAGCGCCGGCCGTCCGTATCGAAGAGCCACACGCCTTCGCCGCGTTCCAGCATGACCGGCAAGGGCGCGTAGTTGCGTGCGCCGTAACGGTCTTCCAATGCATAGCTCGGATGTTGCATTGCGGTCGTCATGATGGCCTCCTGCCTGGATCGGTCGTTCACTTGCGGCGGATTGTGCGATCTGACAGACTTGAAATCAAATCGAATGTTTTTCGTTTTTCGATCCAAAAATTTGATGAATTGAGGCGCCATGTCGCACTCGCCGCTGCGCTATCTGCATAGCTTCCTGACCGTTGCCAACGAAGGCAGCTTCGTGCGGGCCGCCGATCGCCTGGCCGTGTCGCAGCCGGCGCTGTCCTACCAGATGCGGCAACTGGAGCAATGGCTGGGCGTGCCCTTGTTCGAGCGCTCGGGGCGCAAGCTGGTGCTCACGCGGGCCGGTACGTCGGTGCGCGCGTGGTGCCGCGATGCGTTTGCGGGGCTGGACGAGCTGCGCGCCGCCTTGCACAGCGGCGAGATGGAACGCGTGTCGCTCAAGCTGGCGAGCGGCTCCAGCTTCGGGCGCTATGTGCTGATGCCGGCGCTCCTGACGCCGTCGCCAGAATCCGATGCGCCGCTGTTGGACGATGTGCGCCTGGAACTCGCCTTTGGCAGCGACGAAGAGGTCTTCGGCCACGTCGAATCCGGCCGTGCCGATCTGGGTTTCGTCTACACGCCGCGCACGTCTCGCCTGTTTGAGCACCACGCGGTCTATACCGAGGAATTCGTGCTCGCCTGCAGCGCCCGCGCACTGCGTGAGCACGCTTCGCCACGCACGCTGGCTGATTGCGCGGCGCTGCCCTTCGTCACCTACGACGAATCCGATGCGGTCTACGGGCTGTGGTTCAAGGCGCTGTTCCGGCGCATGCCCGAGACGACCGTCAGCGCGCATCACGTCTCCGACCTGGAAGAGGTGAGCACCTTGGTGGAGGCTGGCATGGGCTGGTCGGTGCTGCCGCTGCACGCCATCCAGGATGCAGTGGAGCGCGGACGCTTGCACGTCGTGCGCCCGATCGTGGCGCGACGCTGCCTGAACACCGTGTTTGCCGTGCGCCGCACGTCGAGCTTCCCAAGCGAAGCGCAAGACCGTTTGCTGGTGCGGCTTGCGCAACTGGATGCAGCGGCGCGCGGTTAGCCGCGCCGCCGTCGCGTTCCAGGCTGATCTGCGAGACGCAAACTGCTGCCTTGAAATTAATTAATTCGACAATTAATATTTGCAGCATGGCAACCCGCAAACCTTCCTCCCGCGGTCCAGGCCGCCCTCGCCGCCAGGACGGCGCAATGCAGGACGACCTCCGGGACCGCCTGCTCGACATTGCCGTCACGTTATTTGCGCGCGACGGCGTTGGCCCGACCACGCTTGCCGCCATCGCCCGCGAAGCCGGGGTGACGGCGCCGATGGTGCATTACCACTTCAAGACGCGCGATCAATTGCTCGACGCTGTGGTGGAAGGGCGCATCCGTCCGTTGATCGATCAGGTGACGGGCCCGGCACTGGCGATCATCGCCGACGACGCGCATCTGCCCGACCTTGCGCAGACGGTGGCCGGCGTGGCGCAGCGCATGGTCGCGGTGGCGACGGCCACGCCATGGTTTCCGACGCTGTGGATTCGCGAGATCGCCAGCGAGGGCGGCCAGTTGCGCGAGCGTGTGTTTGCCCGCATCGCGCTGGAGCGCGCCACGTTGCTGGTCGACCGCATTGCGCACGCGCAGGCCGCCGGCGCGGTGAACGCGTCTTTGCAGCCGCCGCTGGTGATGGTCTCGTTGATCGGCCTGGCGATGCTGCCGCTGGCGACGCGCGCGCTGTGGGGCCGCCTGCCGCTGGCGGATCGGGTCAGCGACGAGGACATCGGCCGGCACGTGGCGGCGCTACTGCTGCATGGCATCGGCCCAGTCGCCAAGGCGGAGCAAGCGGACGGGAAATCAGCCAAGCGGAAATCGAAATCGAAGCCCAAGTCCAAGTCCAAGCCAAAGAGCAAGGGGCGCGAGTAGGGCGTACACGGCAGGTCAATCGCATCAATCGCATCAATCGAATCCCGCGGAGGGCGGTATGCGGCAAGCGTTGTGCATGGGTAGGGCAGGGTCTTTGGCGGCGGTATCGGCCGCAGCCATCGCGCTGGCGGGCTGCGCCAAACACGACGACCGCACCTACCAGGGCTATGTGGAAGGCGAGTTCGTCTACGTAGCCTCGCCGGTGGGCGGGCGGCTCGAACATCTCGGCGTGCAGCGCGGGCAGACCGTCGACGCCGGTGCACCGCTCTTCGTACTGGAATCGGTGGATGAGACGGCGGCCCGCCAGCAGGCTGCCGCGCAACTGCAAGGTGCCGAAGCGCAACTCGCCGATCTGAACGTCGGCAAGCGCGTGCCGGAAGTGGACGCGGTGCGCGCGCAACTGGCCCAGGCGGTGGCGGCGGACAAGCTCTCGTCGACGCAGCTCGCGCGTGACGAAGCGCAGTTCCGCGCAGGCGGCATCGCGCAATCGCAGCTCGATGCAAGCCGCTCGACCGCGCAGACCAACGCGCAGCGCGTGCGTGAATTGACCAGCCAGCTGCGCATTGCCCAGCTGCCGGCGCGCAATGACCAGATTCGCGCGCAATCCGCCCAGGTGGAAGCCGCGCGTGCGGCGGTGGCGCAAGCGCAATGGCGGCTCGATCAGAAAGCGCAGAAGGCTACGCAGGGCGGTCTCGTGTTCGACACGCTGTATCGCGAAGGCGAGTGGGTCGGCGCCGGCAGCCCCGTGGTGCGGATGCTGCCGCCGGCCAACGTGAAAGTGCGCTTCTTCGTGCCGCAAGGCGTGGTCGGCGCGCTCAAGCCCGGGCAAGCCGCGCGCCTGCACTGCGATGGCTGCGCGGCGGATATCAACGCCACCGTCACCTACATCGCCACCGAAGCCGAATACACGCCGCCCGTCATCTACAGCAACGCGACGCGCGACAAGCTGGTCTTCATGGTGGAGGCGCGGCCGGCTGCGGCCGATGGCCCGAAGCTGCGCCCGGGCCAACCCGTGGAGGTGACGCTGCCATGAGCGCTCCCCGCCCCGAGGGCCAGCCCCACACAGGCAACGGCGACTACGCCATCGACGTGCGTGGCCTGAACAAGCACTTTGGCGACAAGCACGTTGTGAAAGACCTCTCCATGCAGGTCGCGCGCGGCGAGATCTTTGGCTTCCTGGGGCCCAACGGCAGCGGCAAGACTACGTCGATCCGCATGATGTGCGGGCTGCTGACGCCCGACAGCGGCAGCGGCTCGTGCCTCGGTTACGACATCCTTAAAGAGTCTGCGCAGATCAAACGGCGCGTTGGCTACATGACGCAGCGGTTCTCGTATTGGGATGATCTTTCGATTCGCGAGAACCTGGATTTCGTCGCGCGCCTGTACGAGATGCCCAGTCGGCGCGAGGTGGTGGACCACGCGCTGGAGCATCTCGGGCTGGCCTCGCGCGCCAAGCAACTGGCGGGCTCGCTGTCGGGCGGCTGGAAGCAACGCCTGGCGCTGGCCGCGTGCATGCTCCACAAGCCTGAGCTGCTGCTGCTCGATGAACCCACCGCCGGTGTCGACCCGAAAGCGCGCCGCGATTTCTGGGAAGAGCTGCACCGGCTCGCAGCGGAAGGCATCTCGGTGCTCGTCAGCACCCACTACATGGACGAAGCCGAGCGCTGCCACAAGCTCGCCTACATCGCGTATGGCGAACTGCTCGCGCACGGTACTGCCGATGAGGTGATCGCTGCGCAGCACCTGTCGACGTGGTCCGTCTTGGGCGGAAACCTCGTCGAACTGGGCCGCAAGCTGGAAGGGCAGCCCGGCGTGGATCAGACCGTCGCGTTCGGTTCGGTGCTGCACGTGACGGGCGCCGATGCGCAAGCGCTGGAGGGCACGCTGCGCAAGCTTGCCGAAGAATCCGGCACGCGCGCCGAGCCGATCGACACCGGCCTCGAAGACGTGTTCATCCACATGATGAAGCGCTCCTCCGACAACTACGGAGCGCAGCCATGAAGGCGGACGGCAATCGCTTTTCGTTCGTGCGCTGGTGGAGCGTGGTGCTCAAGGAGTTCCTGCAACTGCGCCGCGACCGTGTGACGTTCGCCATGATGATCGGCATTCCGATCATGCAGCTGTTCCTGTTCGGCTTTGCCATCAACGCCGACCCGAAGCATCTGCTGACCGGCGTGATTGCCGCAGACCAGAGCGAGTTCACGCGCAGCTTCCTGGCCAGCATGCGCAACTCCGACTACTTCGACCTGACGACCACGCTGACAGACGAAACCGCCGCACTTGAGGCGTTGGCCAAGGGGCAGCTGCAGTTTGTCGTATCGATCCCGCCGGATTTCACGCGCAAGCTCGTGCGCGGCGAGAAGCCCTCGCTGCTCGTGGAAGCCGATGCCACCGACCCAGCCGCCACAGGTCTGGCCGTGGCGTCGCTCTCGCAACTCGTGCAGGGCGTCGTCAGCAAGGACATGAAGGGCGCGCTGTCGCCGCTGGCCGGAGGCGCGGGCCCGAGCGGTGCCGCGCCGCCATTCGATGTGCGCATCCACAAGCTCTACAACCCGGAAGGCATCACGCAGTACAACATCATCCCCGGCCTGATGGGCACCATCCTGACGATGACCATGGTGATGATGACGGGCCTGGCCATGACGCGCGAGCGCGAGCGCGGCACGATGGAAAACCTGCTCGCCACGCCGGTGCATCCGCTGGAGGTGATGACGGGCAAGATCGTCCCGTACATCTTCATCGGGCTGGTGCAAGTGACCATCATCCTGTTGATGGCGTTCTTCGTTTTCCACGTGCCGTTTGTCGGCAGCGTGTGGATGGTCTACGTGTCGGCGCTGCTGTTTATCGTGGCGAGCCTGACGGTGGGGATCACGTTGTCGTCGCTGGCGCAGAACCAGCTGCAGGCGACGCAGCTGACGTTCTTCTACTTCCTGCCGAACATCCTGCTCTCGGGCTTCATGTTTCCGTTCGTGGGCATGCCGAAGTGGGCGCAGGTGATCGGCAACCTGCTGCCCATGACGTACTTCAACCGGCTCACGCGCGGCATCCTGCTCAAGGGCAATGGATGGGTTGAGCTGTGGCCCAGCATCTGGCCGTTGATGGTGTTTACGGTGGTGGTGTTGGGGGTGGCGTTGCGGTTTTATCGCAGGACGTTGGATTGAGGTGGCTATGTGGATGCTTTGGATTCGACGTGCTGGCGCTGGTGGTGCATCCCTTGTTTCGTCCCCTGGCGGGGCCGACTTACTTTCTTTGTCTTGCCAAAGACAGGTAAGCAAAGAAAGGCGCGCCCGAGATGGCGACTTCCCCTTGAATTTTCGTAACCGGGCGGAGAACGGGAAAACTCGCTTTGCTCAGACAGTTCCCCGTCTTTTTTCCGTCCGCTTACGGAAATTCAAAGCGCCATCTAGGGCAGGGTACGGCCAAACCGTCCGGTCGCATGTGCTGACGGTGCGGCGTGCGTTGTGGGGTGGCGAGCGGTTGCTTGGCGTTGTGATTGTTGCCGCGTTATCTCTGAGCGGCTGTGCCGTCGGTCCCGATTTCAAAGCGCCCGCGGGGCCTGCGGCTACCGGCTATTCCGCGCAGCCTGTGGCGCGCGAAACCGCATCCGCACCCGTGGTTGGCGGCGAAGCCCAACATCTTGTCGATGCCAATGTGCCGGCGGATTGGTGGCACCTGTTCCGATCGCCGGCGCTGGATGCGTTGGTGGACGAGGCGTTGCGCGCGAGCCCGTCGGTCATGCAGGCAGAGGCACGCTTGCGTCAGGCGCAGGCGGAAGCGCAGGCGCAGTTCGGGTATGCGCTGCCGTCGGTGGATGGCACCGTGTCGGCGGTGCGTCAGCAGATCAACCCGGAGGCGTTCGGTTTCAACACGCCCAAGCCGGGGCCGTTCACGTTGTATTCGGCGTCGCTGTCGGTGTCGTATGCGCTGGATATTTTTGGCGGCGTGCGCCGGGCGCTGGAGGCATCGCAAGCGCAGGTCGATACGCAGCGTTATGAACTGGAAGCGGCCCGGCTGTCTTTGGCGGGCAATGTGGTGACGACCGCAGTGCGGATTGCCGCGCTCGATGCGCAGATCACCACCACGCAGCGATTGGCCGCCGAGCAGCGCAAGCAGTTGGAGATCACCGAGCGGAGGTTGAGTGTGGGCGGCGTCGCGCAGGTCGATGCGTTCTCGCAGCGCACGCTCGTCGCGCAGACCGACGCCACGTTGCCGCCGCTCGTGCAACAGGCCGCGCAGCAGCGGCACCGTCTATCGGTATTGCTAGGCCGCGAGCCTGGCGCCGGCTTGCCGGAGTTGCCGTCGCTCGACGCACTGCATTTGCCCGACCCGCTGCCGGTGTCGCTGCCTTCGACGCTCGCGCAACGCCGCCCCGACATCCGCGCTGCTGAGGCAATGTGGCACGAAGCCAGCGCCAACGTGGGCGTGGCCACGGCCAACCTGTTCCCGCGCATCACGTTGTCCGCAGGCCTGGGTTCGGAAACCACCAGCTTCCGCAATGTCCTCGGCGCCGGATCGAGCATCTGGAATCTCGGCGCCGGGCTCACGCAGCCAATCTTCCACGGCGGCACCCTGCGCGCAAAAAAACGCGAAGCCGAAGCCGCCTACGATGCAGCCGGCGCCGCCTACAAACAAGCCGTATTGCAAGGTCTGCAAGAAGTAGCCGACGCCCTGCACGCCCTCAACAACGACGCCCGAACGCTACAGGCCCGAGCGCTCGCAACCGACCAGGCGCAACAGACCTTGCGCGCCGCCCAAGCCCGCCACGCCGCCGGCGGCATCAGCACGCTAACGTTGCTGGACGCCCAACGCCAGGTCGATCAGGCCACGCTGCAACAGGTGCAGAGCCAAGCCGACAGGTTGCTAGACTCCGCCGCGCTCATGCAGGCATTGGGTGGCGGTTGGCAATAGGCAAATGACAAGCAGCGATCCAGAGTGGCGCCGCTGGCAGTGGACGGTTTGCTTTTCCTTGCCCTAGATGGCGCCTTGGATTTTTGTTGCGGGGAGGAAAAAGGAAGGAGCCTTGTCTGAGCACAGCGAGTTTGGCTCCTTCCCCTCCCCGCGACACAAATCCAAGGAGGGGGTCGCCATCTCGGGCGCGCCTTTCTTTGCTTACTTTCTTTGGCAAGACAAAGAAAGTGAGTCAGCCCCGCCAGGGGATGAAACAGGCGTGAACCCAACGCGCAAAAAACAAACAGTCAGCCAGCCGCCGCCCGCAACAACCGCTGCTGATAAGCCTGCAAATGCGCAAACGCCACCCGCAGCAGCGACACATCAACGCCCAACGCCCGCCCACGGCGCAGCATGTCCCCCACGATGTGATCCGCCTCCACCCGCGCGCCGCTCTCCAGATCCCGCAGCATCGATGCCGTCAGCGGGGACCCCGCCTGCGTCAGCACGTTCAGCGCACGCTCGCGCGCCGCCTGCCGATTCGGATACCCCGACGCAGCCGCCACGCGCTCGCACGCGTTGAACATCGCCTCGTTCAGCGCCGCGCCTTCATCCGTGGCGACAATCTCGCCCACCGTCGCCCGCATCAGGCAAGTCATTGCCGCCAGCGAAGTGAGGAACGTGAATTTCTCCCACATGTCCTGCATGACGTTCTCGGCCAGCACGGAATCAAAGTGGGCCGTGGCAAACACATCGCGAATCGCCTCGGTGCGCTCGCGGGGCGCATGCGGCGTGCGCTCGCCAAAGGTGATCGAATGCGCGGCGGGGCCCTGGCCGTTGCTCAGATGCAGCACCGCACCATCCGGCGCGCTCGTCGCACTGATGTGGCACAGCCCACCGAGCACCCGCGATTCACCAAACGCCGCATCGAGCCGTTCCAGATGCGCCAGCCCGTTGAGCACCGGCAGCACCACCGTGCGCTCACCCACCACGGGACGGATGGCCGTGATGGCGTCTTCCAGGTCGTAGGCCTTGCAGCTCAGCAGCACCAGGTCGGCACGGCCCCAAGCCGCCGCCTGGTCTGCAGTGATGGTCTGCACGGGCAATTGCGCATCGCCGTGGGGGCTGCGGATCACGAGACCGTGTTCGCGCAACCGCGCCGCACGCGCAGGGCGCACCAGGAACGTCACGTCCGCGCCCGCCTGGGCGAGCCGCCCGCCGAAATAACCGCCGGTGCCACCGGCGCCAAGCACCAGAATCCGCATTGCTGTCGTCATGGGGTTCGTTTCCATCGAGCAGAAGAGAGGCAAACGATTCTAGGCCTGTTCGCGCGACCCTGCAGACGGCGCCCCGCGCGCGCTAAAATGCTGATTTTCCTCACAATTTGACGCCCGTCCGGCCATTATTCAGCGCTGGCGGGGTCGATATGCCATGACGTTTTCCAATAATTTCCACCGCCTCGAAACCCGTCTGCAGTCGCAGGTTGGCCGCGCCATCGGCGACTTCAAGATGATCGAAGACGGCGACACCATCCTCGTGTGCCTGTCTGGCGGCAAGGATTCGTACACGATGCTGTCGGTGCTGATGGCGCTGCAGAAGCGCGCGCCGGTCGACTTCAAGCTGATTGCGATGAACCTCGACCAGAAGCAGCCCGGCTTTCCGGAAGAGGTGCTGCCCAACTACCTGAAGAAGCTGGGCGTGGAATATGTGATCGTCGAGGCGGACACCTATTCGATCGTCAAGGAGAAGGTGCCCGAGGGCAAGACGACGTGCTCGCTGTGCTCGCGCCTGCGCCGCGGCGTGATCTACCGCACGGCCAAGGAGCTGGGCGCCAACAAGATCGCGCTGGGCCATCACCGCGACGACATCGTCAACACGTTCTTCCTGAACATGTTCTTCGGCGGCAAGATGAAGTCGATGCCGCCCAAGCTGGCCACCGACAACGGCGACCACATCGTCATCCGGCCGCTCGCCTATTGCGCGGAAAAGGACATCGCCTCCTACGCTCGCGCGATGGAATTCCCGATCATCCCGTGCAACCTCTGCGGCTCGCAGGAAAACCTGCAGCGCAAGAAGGTCAAGGAGATGCTGCTGGAGTGGGAGCGCCAGACGCCGGGCCGCATCGACAACATCTTCGCTTCGCTGCAGAACGTCGTGCCGTCGCACCTGGCCGATACCGATCTGTTCGACTTCAACGGGCTGACCACGGGCCTGGCAAAGATCGGCGAAGACGCGCTGTTCGGCCAGACTGCCTACGACCAGGCCCCGCTGGTGTTTGCCGGCTCGCACGACGACCGCATCGAGTTCGTGCGGTTTGAGCGCAAACCAGGCGACAAGCCCGCCGAGCAAGCCGTGCCCGGGGAGGCCGCGGCAAGCTGAGCGCCACCCGCTCCACACGGGGTGGCACACGCTTCACACATGCGCACCGCGCGCCATGCCGGACGTCCGCCATCCGCCCGACCGGCCAGCGGGCTACCCGTCTCGGTCATGGCGCGATTGCAACAATTCCACCGTTTGACCGGTTCAGGGGGAGGGTGGGCCCCATGCTAGAATTTTTCCATCTGTGTCTTATACGCCGCAAAAGCGCCCCGCAGAAGGGTTTGCAGGCGGTCCGGCCATCCTGAGGGGAGGTGGCGGGCGGTGGGTTTCAGGCAGCCAATCCCGGTGCCGGCAACCCGTCGCAGGCTATCGCTTCGAGTCACTCTAGGAACCTCCTTGTGAATATCGTCATCCTGGCTGCAGGCATGGGCAAACGCATGCGCTCCGCCCTGCCGAAAGTGCTGCACCCCCTGGCCGGCAAATCGCTGCTGGCGCACGTCATTGAAACCGCGCGCACCCTGTCGCCGACGCGGCTGGTGGTGGTTGTCGGTCATGGCGGCGATCGGGTGCGCGAGATGGTTGGCGCGCCCGACATCGCTTTCGCCACGCAAGACAAGCAACTTGGCACGGGCCACGCCGTCATGCAGGCCGTGGACCAGCTCGACGAGAGCGTGCCCACCCTGGTGCTCTACGGCGACGTGCCGCTCACCCGCGCCGAAACGCTGAGCGCGCTGGTGGGCGCCGCCGGCAACGACCACCTGGGCGTGCTGACCGTGCATCTGGGCGACCCGACCGGCTACGGCCGCATCGTGCGCGACGCCGCCGGCCGCATCACGCGCATCGTCGAGCAGAAAGACGCCAACGAAACGCAACTCGCCATCCATGAGGTGAACACCGGCATCCTCGTGTGCCCGACGGCCAAGCTCAAGAGCTGGCTTGCCACGCTCTCCAACGACAACGCGCAGGGCGAGTACTACCTGACCGACGTGATCGAGCGTGCCGCCAGCGAAGGCGTGCCCATCACGTCCGCCCATCCGCTGGCCGAGTGGGAAACGCTGGGCGTGAACAGCAAGGTGCAGTTGGCGGAGCTGGAGCGCATTCACCAGCGCAACATCGCGCAGCAACTGCTGGAAGATGGCGTGACGCTCGTCGACCCGGCGCGCATCGACGTGCGCGGCCAGCTCACCTGCGGCCGCGACGTGGTGATCGACGTCAACTGCGTCTTCGAGGGCGATGTCACGCTGGCTGACGGCGTGCGCATCGGCGCCAATGCGGTGATCCGCGATGCCGCCATCGAGGCCGGCGCCGAGATTCTGCCGTTCTGCCACATCGAGCGCGCCAAGGTGGGCGCCGACTCGCGCATCGGCCCGTACGCGCGGCTGCGCCCGGGCACCGAGCTGGCCGAAGACGTGCACATCGGTAACTTTGTCGAGGTCAAGAACAGCCAGATCGCGGCGCACAGCAAGGCCAATCACCTGGCCTACGTGGGCGACGCCACGGTCGGCTCGCGCGTCAACATCGGCGCGGGCACCATCACCTGCAACTACGACGGCGCGAACAAATTCCGCACCGTCATCGAAGACGACGCCTTCATCGGTTCCGACACGCAGCTCGTGGCGCCGGTGCGCGTTGGCAAGGGCGCGACCCTGGGCGCCGGCACCACGCTGACCAAGGACGCGCCCGACGGCAAGCTGACGGTCTCGCGGGCGCGGCAGGTCACCATCGACAGCTGGCAGCGCCCGGTCAAGCAGAAGAAGGAAGGCTGACAGGGTTTCTCCTGCGCCGAACAGCGGATGCCGCTTCGGCACACGAGCATCGATACTGAATTACCGAGTGCGGCGCACATTGAGCGTGCGGCCGCACCCCAACTGGAGAAATCAACATGTGCGGTATCGTTGGCGCGGTTTCCACGCGCAATATCGTTCCCGTCCTGATCGAAGGCCTGCGTCGCCTGGAATACCGCGGCTATGACTCATGCGGCGTCGCCGTACAGCGTGACGGACAGCTCGAGCGCGCGCGCACCGTATCGCGCGTGGCCGATCTCGATGCCCAGGCACAGACCAGCCACCTCGATGGCGCCATCGGCATCGCGCACACCCGCTGGGCCACGCATGGCCGGCCGGATACCGTCAACGCGCACCCGCACTTCTCGGGCGACACCATCGCCCTGGTGCACAACGGCATCATCGAAAACTACGAAGCGCTGCGCGACGAACTCAAGGCCGTCGGCTACGGCTTTGAATCGCAGACCGATACGGAAGTCGTCGCGCACCTGATCCACCAGGCCTACACGTACCCGAGCAGCGCCACGCGCGGCGACCTGTTCGCCTCGGTGCGTGCGTCGGTCAAGCGCCTGCACGGCGCCTATGCGATTGCCGTGTTTGCACGCGACAACCCCGACGTGGTGGTAGGCGCGCGCGCCGGCTCGCCGCTCGTGGTGGCGCTCGGCGAGAACGAATCGTTCCTCGCCTCCGACGCGCTGGCTGTGGCTGGCACCGCCAGCCGCATGGCCTATCTGGAAGAGGGCGACGTGGTGGAGATCACCCGAGAGGGCTTCACCGTGGCCGATGCACACGACAAGATCGTCGAGCGTGAAGTGAAGGAAGTCGGCACCTACGCCGCCGCCGTCGAACTTGGCCCCTTCCGCCACTTCATGCAGAAGGAAATCTTCGAGCAGCCGCGCGCCCTGGGCGACACGCTGGAAGGCGTGCAAGGCTTTGCGCCTGACCTGTTCGGCCCCGAGGCGGCTCAGGTGCTGCCCAAGGTCGACAGCGTGCTGATCCTGGCTTGCGGCACGAGCTACTACTCGGGCTGCACGGCCAAGTACTGGCTGGAATCGATCGCCAAGATCCCGACGCAGGTCGAGGTTGCCAGCGAGTACCGCTACCGCGAGACGGTGCCCAACCCCAACGCGCTCGTCGTCGTGATCTCGCAATCGGGTGAGACCGCCGACACGCTGGCCGCACTGCGCCACGCACGCGAACTGGGCCACACGCATACGCTCGCCATCTGCAACGTGGCGACCAGCGCCATGGTGCGCGAGACGCAGCTCAAGTTCCTCACGCGCGCCGGCACTGAGATCGGCGTGGCGTCCACCAAGGCATTCACCACGCAGCTGGCCGCGCTGTACATGCTGGCGCTGACGTTCGCCAAGCTGCGCGGCCATCTGAACACCGAGCAGGAAGAAGACGCGCTGCGCCATCTGCGTCACCTGCCGTCGGCGCTCAACGCGGTGCTGGCGCTTGAGCCGCAGATCATCGCGTGGTCGGACGAATTTGCCCGCCGCGAAAACGCACTGTTCCTCGGCCGCGGTCTGCATTACCCCATCGCCCTGGAAGGCGCGCTCAAGCTCAAGGAAATCTCGTACATCCACGCGGAGGCCTATCCGGCCGGCGAACTCAAGCACGGCCCGCTGGCCCTGGTGACCGAGCAGATGCCGGTCGTGACCGTGGCCCCGAACGACGCGCTGCTGGAAAAGCTCAAGTCGAACATCCAGGAAGTGCGCGCGCGCGGCGGCAAGCTGTACGTGTTTGCCGATGCCGATACGCATATCCAGTCGAGCGACGGCATCCAGGTGATCCGCATGCCGGAGCACTACGGCCAGCTCTCTCCGATCCTGCATGTGGTGCCGCTGCAGCTGCTGGCGTATCACACGGCACTGGCGCGCGGCACCGACGTCGACAAGCCGCGTAACCTGGCGAAATCGGTGACTGTCGAATAAGTTTCGGCAGGCGCAGAAACAGAAAAGGCCGTCCTTCGGGACGGCCTTTTTTCGTGGTGTGCGCTTCGCCAGACAAGCATTCGCTCCACCGTTGCCTCAAGTATACCGCGGCCCCCGGGGGTTGCGGGAAGCCCCGGCGGCCGCAGTAGCATCGCCCCCCAATCTTGAAACCGACCGAAAGGAGGGTGAGACATGCGTGTGATGCCATCGACGTTTGGAGCGCAGGGCAGGGCCGTGGTGATGCGAGCCGGAGGTGCGAAATGAGCGGGCATGCCGTGGTGATTGCCGGCGGTGGGCCGACGGGGCTCATGCTCGCGGCCGAGCTGACCCTGGCCGGCATTGACGTCGCCATTGTCGAGCGCCGCGCCAACCAGGATGTGGTGGGCGTGCGCGCACTGGGCTTGCACGCGCGCTCCGTCGAAGTGCTCGACCAGCGTGGCGTGGCCGAGCGCTTTGTCTCGCAGGGCAAGACCTATCCGGTCGTGCATTTTGGCGAGAACCCGCTGGACATCAGCGACTTTCCCACCCGCCACAACTATGTGCTCGGCCTGTGGCAGCACCACACCGAGCGACTCCTCGCGCAGTGGGTCGGCGAGCTTGGCGTGCCGTTCTACCGCGCGCGGGAAGTGACCGGCTTCACGCAAGACGGCAGCGGAGTCGACGTCACGCTGTCCGACGGCAAGGTGCTGCGGGCGCAATACCTCGTGGGCTGCGATGGCGGGCGCAGCGCTGTCCGCAAGGCCGCCGGCATCGAGTTTGCAGGCTGGGACGCCACGACCAGTTGGCTCATCGCCGAGGTACACACCACGCAGCCGCCGCCCCCCTTTGGCTTCAAATACGACGCCATCGGCCGGCACGCTGTCGCGCCCATGGAAGATGGCAAGTGCGTCCGCGTGGTGCTGACCGAGCGACAACTCGGCACCGACAATGCGCCCACGCTGGCCGACCTGAGCGAGGCGCTGATCGCCGTCTATGGCACCGACTTTGGTGCGCATCGGCCGAACTGGATCTCGCGGTTTTCCGATATGGCCCGCCAGGCCGTGGCCTACCGCGACCAACGGGTGCTGCTGGCAGGCGACGCCGCGCACGTGCATCCGCCCATGGGCGGCCAGGGCCTGAACATGGGCATGCAGGATGCGGTGAACCTGGGCTGGAAGCTCGCCGCCGTCATCAAACGGACGGCGCCCGACAGTCTGCTCGACAGCTATCACGCGGAACGCCATCCCGTTGCCGCGCGCACGTTGCGCAATACGCTGGCGCAGGTGGTGCTGCTTCGCCAGGACGAGCGGTCCAAGGCGCTGAGCGAGATCACCTCGGAGCTGTTTCGCATGGAGGAACCGCGCAGGCGGCTCGTCGGGATGGTTTCCGCGCTCGACATTCGCTACGACTTTGGTGAAGGCCATCCGCTGCTCGGCCGCCGCATGCCCGATCTCGACCTGGACACCGCTAAGGGCCCCGTGCGCGTCTTCCAGCTGTTGCACGCGGCCGGCGCGGTGCTCATCAACTTCGGCCCGGCGGACGCCATCGACATCGCGCCATGGGTCGATCGCGTGCGGCGAGTGGACGCCCGCTACGCAGGCGCCTGGACGCTGCCGGTGATGGGCACGGTGCCCGCGCCGTCCGCTGTGCTGGTCCGCCCCGACGGCCACGTGGCGTGGGTCGGTGACGGAACGACCGAAGGGTTGCAGACGGCGTTGCAGCGGTGGTTCGGCACGGCGACGGCCTGACGCCGCCCGCCGGCAGAGACAGCCGGGTGGAGGGCGGCGTCTATCCAGGTGTTTGAAGCGGCCGGAGGGGCAACGGTGGCCGGTATGCTGCATGGCATCGGAATCACCGTCCCTCTGGAGTCCTGGCATGTTCAACGTCCTCAGCAAGATCGTCCTGCTCGCCGTGTATGGCCTCGCGCTGGCCAGCTATGCCACGCCCCTGCCGCTGTCGGCCGACGCCATCGGCTGGTTGCGCATCATGGCGCTGGTGTTGCTGGCCGCGCACCTGCTGGAAGTGGTGCTGTGCTTTCGCAAGGTGGCGCTGCACAAGGGCCCGTTGTTCGACAGCGTGCTGCTGACGTTGCTGTTCGGCTTTCTGCACTGGAAGCCGCTGGCGGACGCCGCACGGCAAGCTCGCTGATCGGCCAACTAACTAGCCGCATCGGCGGGGCAGACCTACTCTAGTTCCAGTCGTCCCTGGATTGACCCCTCGGGACTCCTTGCTGCAACGCGGCATCGATCATGGACAGAGTGGAACGAACGGCGTTTGTCTTTGCCGGTGGCGGCAGCCTCGGCGCCATCGAGGCCGGCATGCTGCGCGAGCTGGTGGCCTCCGGTGTGGTGCCCGACATGGTGGTGGGCGCCTCGGCTGGCGCCATCAACGCTGCCTTTTTTGCGTGCAACCCCCACGCCGCGGGCACGGCGCAGCTCGAGGCGCTGTGGCGCGGCGTGCGGCGCGCCGACGTGATGCCGTGGTCCTGGCGGGCGATGTTCAGCATGCTCGGCATCCTGGGCGGCCGACGGGAGCACCTTGTCGATGCATCGGGCCTGCAGCGCCTGCTGGCGCGGCATTTTGCGCAGACCCCGCTGGAGGCGGCCACGCTGCCGCTGCATGTGGTGGCCACCGACATGCGCACCGGCGCCGAGGTGGTGCTGTCGTCTGGCGCCATCGTGCCGGCCGTGCTGGCCAGCGCCGCCATTCCAGGCGTGTTTCCGCCCGTGCGTATTGGCGACCGGCTCTTGATCGACGGCGGTGTCGCCAACAACACGCCGATCTCCGCGGCCATCCGGCTGGGCGCCACGCGCGTCGTCGTACTGCCGGCAGGGTTTGCGTGTGCGGACCGCCGCGCCCCGCGCAGCGCCATCGAGCACGCGCTGAACGCCTTGTCGCTGCTGGTCGCGCGTCAGCTTGTGCAAGACCTGGAGCGCTGGGCGGGGCAGGTGCCCATTACCGTCGTGCCGCCGTTGTGCCCGCTCGACGTGTCGCCCTACGACTACGCCCGCTGCGGCGAATTGATCGACCGCGCTGCTGCCGCCACGGCGGCATGGCTTGCAGCCGATGGTCTGGCGGCCACCGGCATCCCGGGCGCGCTGCGTGAGCACGACCACAACGAAGATCACCCGAACTGCAACGCAGACCTCCACGGCGTGCATGCAGCTTGATGGGGCAGGGTGCGATTTTCTGTCCCGCGTTGAAACTGAATCTGCGCCGCGCGTCTGTTTCCGCCAGCAGTGCGCGCCCATGATGCGGCTATCCAATTCACTGGAATGTCCGCCATGAAAGCCGTTGCCTACTACCAAAGCCTGCCCATCGACGCCCCCGAAGCGCTCGTCGACCTGACCTTGCCCGAACCCACGCCGGGCCCGCGCGATCTGCTCGTGGAAGTGCGCGCCATCTCCGTCAACCCGGTCGATGTGAAAGTGCGCGCGGGCATGCCACCCGTGGATGGACAACCCCGCGTGCTGGGCTGGGATGCTGCCGGCGTGGTGCGCGCTGTCGGCGCCGAGGTGTCGCTCTTCAAGCCGGGCGATGCGGTCTGGTATGCCGGTGCCCTGCAGCGCCCGGGCACCAACAGCGAGCTGCATGTCGTGGACGAACGCGTGGTCGGCGCGATGCCCGCCACGCTCGGGTTTGCGCAGGCAGCGGCGCTGCCGCTCACCGCCATCACCGCCTGGGAATTGCTCTTCGACCGGCTGCAGGTGCCGGAGTCTGCGGCGCCCAGCGGCAAGACGTTGTTGATCGTCGGCGCGGCGGGCGGTGTGGGGTCGGTGCTGGTGCAGCTCGCGCGCCGGTTGACCGGCCTGACTGTCATCGGCACCGCCTCGCGCCCGGAGACGGCTGCCTGGGTGCGCGAGCTGGGCGCCCACCATGTGATCAACCACGCGCAGCCGCTGGCCGCGGAACTGCATCGCATTGGTGTGCCGGCGGTGGATTACGTCGCCAGCCTGAACCAGACCGAACACCACTTCGAGCAGATCGTCGAGGCGCTCAAGCCGCAAGGCCGCCTTGCCTTGATCGACGACCCGGCGCAGCTCGACGTGCGCAAGCTCAAGGCGAAGAGCCTGTCGCTGCACTGGGAGTTCATGTACACGCGCTCCATGTTCAGCACGGACGACCAGATCGAGCAGCACCGCCTGCTCAATCGCGTGGCCGCGCTCATCGACGAAGGCACGTTGCGCTCCACGATGAACGAGCACTTCGGCACGATCAATGCCGCCAACCTCAAGCGCGCGCATGCCCTGATCGAAAGCAATCAGGCGCGCGGCAAGATCGTGCTGGAAGGGTTTTGACTCAGGCGTCTGCCAGATAACCGGCGATGCGGTCTTGCAGGAAGTCGCGCAGCCGCATCAGCGTGGGCGACAGCGTGAGGCGGTGCGTGCAGATCAAATGCAGCGGCGCCGCCTCGCCGCGCCAGTCGGTCAGCGCGGCTTGCAGCCGGCCGGCGCGCAGATCGGCCAGGACGTCCAGCCGCGACTTGTAAGCGATGCCATGCCCCGCAACCGCCCAGCGGCGCACGAGTTCGCCGTCGTCTGCGATGCGGTTGCCGGTGACACGTACAACGTGCGCCTGACCGTCGCCGCTCGCACCGTGAAAGGTCCACTGGTCGTGCGTGGTGTCGGACAGGGCCAGCAGCAGACAGTTGTGCTGACGCAGATCGTCGGGGGTCTTCGGCACGCCATGCCGCGCAAAGTAGGCCGGCGCCGCGCACAGCACGCGGCGGTTGTCCGGCGCCAGCGGCAGCGCCACGAGCGATGAATCCTCGGGCTCGCCATAGCGCACCGCGACATCGACGCGCTGCCGGAACATGTCGACCAGCCGATCGCCGATGCGCACTTGAAGCGCCACCGCTGGGTGCTCGGTGAGGAAGTCGTCGAGCCAGCCGGTGAGCACGTTGCGGCCGAGGTCTGACGGAATCGACAGCGACACATCGCCGCCGATGGCTTGGCGCCCGAGCGCGAGCGCGTCCTGCCCGGCCTGCAGATCCGCCAGCGCACGGCGCGCGTGTTGCAGGTAGCGCTCGCCTTCCTGTGTGAGCGCCAGGCTGCGCGTGGACCGCGCCAGCAGCCGCACGCCGAGTTCCGCTTCCAACCGCTTGATGGCCGCGCTTGCTGCCGCGGGTGCAATGTTCAACACGCGTGCAGCCGCCGACAGGCTGCCGTTGTCCACGGCCAGCACGAGGATGGCGAGGTCGTCCAGGCGGATCATGGCGTGTGGGGTCGAGTGCGAAGGCGTCGAAGGATGGACGGCATCTTACCGAGCGCCTAGCCGGCGCGCACGGTCGCCCAATCCAGTCCGAACCGTGCGAGGTATTTGCGCAGACGGTCGGCGTCATTCACCTTGGCCTTCTCTATGCGCGACACGTCGAAGAGCCGGCGCCCGGCGTCCGACAGCGATGCCGATTCGCGGCACACGGCAATCACGTTTTCCAGCTGCATGCGGTCGAACAGGTCGATCGATGCCGCCGCGTCGCCGATCAAGTTGGCAAGGCGGTCGCCTTTGCCTGCCGGATCCGGCGCGGCCCACGTGCGTTGCAGACGGGCGATTTCGTCGGCGACATCGGCTTCGGTAATGCGTCCGCCTTCGGCCAGCGTTGCCAGCCGCGTGACGCTGGCCGACAGCTCGCGGAAGTTGCCCGTCCAGCGCGCCTGCGGCGAAGTGACGAACTTCAGATAGATGCGGCGCGCCTCGGTATGGAAGCGCACTTGCTCGCCGTGCTCGCGCGCAAAACGGGCCAGTTCGAAATCAAGGTTCGGTTCCAGGTCTTCGGGGCGATCGGCCAGGCCCGGCAGGTCGAAGGTCCACAGATTGATCCGCGCGTATAAGTCTTCGCGAAAGCGCCCCTCGGCCACCCACTGCCGCAGGTCGCGCACGGTGCCCGCGATGAGCTGGAAATCGCTTTCGACTTCGCGGTCGCTGCCGAACGGCAGGAAGCGCTTCTCTTCGATGGCCTTGAGCAGCATGGCTTGTTCGTCCAGGCCGAGTTCGCCAATCTCGTCGAGGAAAAGCAGGCCGCCGTCCGCACTGCGCAGCAGGCCCGCGCGCTCGGTCTGTGCGCCGGTGAAGGCGCCTTTCACGTGGCCGAAGAGCGCCGACATGGCGCTGTCGCCGCGCAGCGTGGCGCAGTTCACTTCGACGAAGCGGCCTGCTAGCTGGTGCCGCGCCTTCTTCATCTCGTACACCCGCCGCGCGAGGAACGACTTGCCGGCGCCTGTCGGCCCGAACAGCAGCATTGGCGACTTGGAACGCGAGGCCACGCGCTCGATCTGCTCAATCATCCGGTTGAACGCCGGGTTGCGCGTGGCAATGCCGGACTTCAGCAGCGACACCGTGTCTTCGCGCTCGCGTGCGAAACGCGTGGCGATCTTGTCGTAGCGCGAGAGGTCCAGGTCGATGACGCTGTAGCTGCCGGCCGTGTTGCCGAGTTCCTTCTTGCGCGGCGGTGCGGTCTGGATGAGCTGCGCCGGCAGGTAGCGCGCCTCGGCCAGCAGGAACCAGCAGATCTGCGCGACGTGCGTGCCCGTGGTGATGTGGATGAGGTAGTCCTCGGCCTCGGTGTCGAAGGCATAGCTGCGGGTGAAGTCGTGCAGCGTGCTGTAGACCTCTTCGAAGTCCCACGGGTCGCGTAGCGTGACTTCGACGCTGCGCACCTCCGTCTCGGGCGATACGGACGCGATGTCCGCGCGCAGCCGTTCGAACAGGCCGCGGCTGCGGGCATCGTGCAGCAGCTCCAGGCGGTGGATGACGAGGTCGTCCTGCTGGCACAGGCCGACGGTCGGCCGCCACCGTTCCCAGCGCTGTGCGCCCTTGCCCACGTAGTCGAGCGTGGTACCGACGAAACCGATGGCGACGTTTTTGCGCATCCCGCGTGTTTATCCAAAAAGATAAACCAATATATCGATAGATCGATATTTCGGGAAGTTTCGCGTGCCTACATCTGCGTTGGATGCGTGGAAACCCAATGAAATCAATGTGTTGCGAGGTTGGCTGTTCCAGGGGAAGTGACCTGGCATACCCATTGCACTAGAGGATGTGTCCAACTCAGCAGGAGCGCAGCATGATCAGCGGTAAACAGAAGCGCGCCGCCATCATGGCGCGGCGCCACGAGCGGCGAGAACAGGCAAAGATTGCCTGCCTGCGGGCACGAGCGCCGGTGCCTGCTCCAGCTCCGCCTCCACCGCGGGGTAGCTTGCCGGTGGATGTGTCGCAACTGGCGCCGCACAACAGCTGGGGATCCGGTCTGCCCCGCTTCGCACAACACGGTTACTACGTCGATCAGTGGTACGCCTGCGTCGATTGCGGAAAGCACGAGGTCTGGACCGCCGCACAGCAGAAATGGTGGTATGAAACCGCCAAGGGCTATATCGACTCGATCGCCATCCGCTGCAAACCGTGCCGAGTGGCGCGACGCAGCGGACGCACGATCAGCAAGAAGAACAACGACAACAACAAAGGAAGCAACGGATCATGAGCAGCTACAACACCCTCCACGTCGACAACGGCGCCGACATCAAGCTGTGGACCAACGGCGTGCCGGTGGAAGACGACGCCCGCAAGCAGTTGATGAATACGGCCAAGATGCCGTTCATCTTCAAGCACCTGGCGGTGATGCCGGATGTGCATTTGGGTAAGGGTTCGACCATCGGCAGCGTGATCCCCACGCAGGGCGCGATCATCCCGGCGGCCGTCGGCGTGGATATCGGCTGCGGCATGATGGCCGCGCGTACGACGCTCACGGCGGCTGATTTGCCGGACAACCTGCACGGCCTGCGCAGCGCCATTGAAGCGGCGGTGCCGCACGGCCGTACGCCGGGCCCGCGCGACAAGGGGGCCTGGAACACGCCGCCGGAAACCGTGGATGCCATGTGGGGTGAACTGGCCGATGGCTTCAAGCGCATCACCGACAAGTACCCGAAGTTGAAGAACACCAACAACTACAAGCACCTGGGAACGCTCGGTACGGGCAATCACTTCATCGAGGTCTGCCTGGATGAAGAGCAGCGCGTCTGGTTCATGCTGCACTCGGGTTCGCGCGGCGTGGGTAACGCGATCGGCAACCTGTTCATCGAACTGGCGCAGGCCGATATGCGACAGCACATCGCCAACCTGCCGGACCGCGACCTGGCGTACTTCGAAGAAGGCAGCGAACACTTCAACGATTACGTTGAAGCCGTCGGTTGGGCGCAGGACTACGCGCGCCGCAACCGCGCCACGATGATGCAGAACGTGATTGCGGCCGCGCGCAAGGTCATCACCAAGCCGTTTGCAGCCGACGTGGAAGCGGTGAACTGTCACCACAACTATGTGCAGCGTGAAACCCACTTCGGCCGCGAGGTGCTGGTGACGCGCAAGGGCGCGGTGTCGGCACAGAAGGGGCAGCTTGGGATCATCCCGGGGTCGATGGGCGCAAAGAGCTTCATCGTGCGCGGGCTCGGTAACGAAGAGGCGTTCTGTTCGTGCAGCCACGGCGCAGGCCGCACCATGAGCCGCACGCAGGCCAAGAAGCGCTTTACGGTCGATGACCAGATCCGCGCCACGGCCCACGTGGAGTGCCGCAAGGACGCCGACGTGATCGACGAGATCCCGATGGCGTACAAGGACATCGACCACGTGATGGCTGCGCAGGCGGACTTGGTGGAGATCGTCCACACGCTGCGCCAGGTGGTGTGTGTGAAGGGTTAAGGGCATCGACCATGCTGACGCGTGTCGAGAGCCCTGACATGGAGGCGATGCGGCGGCGCTTGGGGCATGCCGGCTGCGTTTTTGATTTTGTGCTGTATCGCGTCGAAGGGCCGGACGCGCCTGGCATTGAGATTCACCGCCAGGCACTGGGCAGCCTGTTCGCGCAGCTCGGATGGCCCGCGCAGGACGTCCAGCTGGACCGTGCCTGTCCCCGGACGCTCGACGCGTCTGACGTCCGGGCGCTCACAGAAAAGGGTGGCGCGTTGGAACGTGCCTTCCTGGACCCGCCGTACGGCACGAAGCTCGAAACCAAGGCGTTCCGGGAATGGGCAGAGCTGCTTGGCCTTCTGCCGGCTGACGGACTGAACGTCATCGACTGGGTGGGCAACCCTGACGAAGAGCCGGAACGCAGTACCTGGTGCGATTACTTTGATGCCGGAAAGGAATGGTGGGGCATCTGGTGCCTGACCGCGTACAACGCACGATGCCGCACGCTCTGTGTGCTGGCGGCAAGCACGACCGATTGAGACGGACGAGCACGCTTGCGACGCGAGTACGACCGGACGCGCATGCGGCGGTGATGTGCGCACACTAATAAAAAACAAGAAGAACAAACCATGAACACCCTATTACAACGACACGCACACCACGCGAAGTCCGCCGATTGCATCGAACTTGACGGCGCACAAGGTGAAGGGGGCGGGCAGATCCTGCGCACGGCGCTCACGCTGTCCATGCTGACCGGCACGCCATTCCGGATCGAGAACATCCGCGCCAAGCGTTCGAAGCCGGGCTTGCTGCGCCAGCATCTGACGGCGGTGCAGGCCGCCGTGCAGATCAGCGGAGCGACGGTAGAGGGCGCAGAAGCAGGCTCGCAGACGCTGCGGTTTGCGCCCGGCGCCATCCGTGGTGGCGATTACCGCTTCGCCATCGGCACGGCCGGCAGTTGCACGCTCGTGCTGCAGACGATCCTTCCAGCGCTTTGGTTTGCTGACGCGCCGAGCACCGTGTCGGTCAGCGGCGGCACGCACAACCGCGCCGCACCGCCGGTCGACTTCCTTATCCGGGCATGGCTGCCGCTGGTGGCGCGCATGGGTGTGACGCAGACGCTCGCGCTCAAGCGCCACGGCTTCTATCCCGCGGGCGGCGGCGAGGTGGCGGCGACGGTAACGCCGTGCACTGGCGCGTTGACGCCGCTATACCTGACGGAGCGCGGTGCGCAACGGGCGCTGCGTGCCGAAGGCATCGTTGCCGGCGTGCGCGGCAGCGTGGCGCGGCGCGAGCTGGACACGTTGAGCCGTCTCGTGCCGGGCGTCGAAGGCACGGTTCGGGACCTCGGCAACGCGGAAGGGCCCGGCAATGCGCTCGTCCTGGACATCGAGCACGAGCACGTGACCGAAGTGTTCACGGGCTTCGGCGAGCGTGGCGTGACGGCGGAGACGATCGGCAGGGAAGTCGCCGGAGCCGCGCAGCGCTACCTGCAAAGCGCCGCCGCCGTCGACGAATACCTCGCCGATCAGTTGGTGCTGCCGATGGCGCTCGCAGGCGCCGGTGCTTTCACGGTGGTCACGGCGTCATCGCACCTGCTGACCAACATCGGCGTGATCGAGAAGTTCCTGCCGGTGGAGGTGGCGGTGCGCCCGCTGGCATCCGGCGCCGTCCACGTCGAGGTGGCCTGACTGCACCCGCTCCACTTCCGTGTCACTCCTTGTCCTTGTGCACCGGGAACAGCGCCGACAGCACCTGCCGCGCTGTCCCGCGCAGCACGCCGCTCGCGTCCGGGTCGCCGTACGCCAGGGCCGTCGCAAAGTTGCGAGCCTGCTGCAGCGTGACGTGCGGTGGCAGCGGCGGTACATCGGGGTCGGTCTTCACTTCCAGCACCACGGGGCGGTCTGCGTCGAGCGCTTCATCCCACGCGCCGGCCAGTTGGTCGGGGTTGTCGACGTAGATGCCCTTCAGGCCGATCAACTCGGCAAAGCGGTGATACGGCACGTCTGGGATGTCCTGTGACGCCGGGAATTTCGGGTCGCCTTCCATCACGCGCTGCTCCCAGGTGACTTCGTTCAGATCCTGATTGTTGAGCACCATGCAGATCCACTTGGGAGACTTCCACCGCTTCCAGTATTTCGACACGGTGATGAGTTCCGCCATGTTGTTCATCTGCATGGCGCCGTCGCCCACGAGTGCGATGACAGGGCGATCGGGATGCGCAAACTTGGCCGCAATCGCGTAGGGCACCGCCGCCCCCATCGATGCCAAGCCGCCCGAGAGCGAGCCCATCATGCCGGGCTTGAACTTGAGATCGCGCGCATACCAGTTGGCGCAGGTGCCGGAATCGCTGGTGACGATCACGTTGCTCGGCAGCTTCGGTGACAACTCCCAGAACACGCGCTGCGGGTTGACGGGGTAGGCCGGCTGCAGCGCGCGGTCTTCCAGCGTCTTCCACCAGCTTTCATTCCAACGGGCAATGCGGTCCGGCCAGTAGCGATCGGTCTTGCGCTGCAGCAGCGGCAGCAGCGCACGCAGCGTCTGCGCACTGTCGCCCACGAGGTTGACCTCCATCGGATAGCGCAGCCCCAGCATGCCGGGGTCGAGGTCGATCTGCACACCGCGCGCCTGGCCTTCCTTGGGCAGGAATTCCGCATAGGGGAAGCCGGATCCGACCATCAGCAGCGTGTCGCAGTGGCTCATCAGCTCCCAGCTCGGCTCGGTGCCGAGCAGGCCGATGGCGCCCGTCACATAGGGCAATTCGTCGGGCAGGACGGCCTTGCCGAGCAGCGCCTTGGCCACGCCCGCGCCGAGCGTTTCCGCCACGGCCGCCACTTCTGCGCTGGCCCCGAGTGCGCCCGCGCCGACAAGCATCGCCACCCGGCGGCCGCTGTTGAGGATGTCCGCCGCGCGCTCCAGATCGGCCGCTTGCGGGATCACGCTCGGCGCGCTGTAGCCCACGCCCGAGTGCACCGTGCCATGCGCGCGCGGCGGCTCGGTGTAGGGCATTTCCTGCAGATCGTTGGGCAGCACGAGCGCCGTCACCCGACGCTGCCCGATGGCGATGCGCACCGCGCGATCCAGCAGGTGCCGCACCTGCGCCGGCATGCTGGCCTGGTGGACGAACGCGCCGGCCACGTCGCGGAACATCGCCGCCAGATCCACCTCCTGCTGGTAATGCCCGCCGACTGCCGTGCGCGCCTGCTGGCCGGTGATCGCCAGCACAGGCATGTGGTCGAGCCGCGCGTCGTACAGCCCCGTGATGAGGTGTGTGGCACCCGGCCCGGACGTTGCCATGCACACGCCCAGCTCACCCGTGAACTTGGCGTGCGCCGAGGCCATGAAGGCGGCCATCTCTTCATGCCGCACCTGCACGAACTCGATTTTGCCGCCCGCGCGCTGCAGGGCCCCGAACATGCCGTTGATGCCGTCTCCGGGGTAGCCAAAGATGCGCCGCACACCCCAGTCATACAGGCGGGCGACGAGGAAATCGCTGACGGTGGCTTGCATGGTGTCTGTCCGGTATCGGGTGATGGGCCGTCAGCTGGCGGTCTCGGCGAGCAGTGCTTCCTTGCGCGTGGTCATGGGTTCCTGCAGCGGCGTCAGGTCCACGTGCTGGCGGATGAGCTTGGGAAAGAGTTCGGTCTCTTCCTCTTCGACGTGGTGCGAGACGTACTCGGCCAGCACGGTGAACTTGGCGGCGAACAGGTCATCGCCCGCCTGCATGCCGCTCAGCTGCTTGATCAGGTCCTTCGCGGTGGCGTGTTCCACCACGGCTTCGTCGACGAGGTCCTTGAAGGCTTCGCCGCCGTTGTCGCGCACGAACGGATAGAACACCTCTTCTTCAAGCTGCGTGTGGACGGTCAACTTTTCACACGCTTCGCGCACGATTTGCTCGCCGGCGGCTTTGTCTTTCTCCTGCTGGAACGTCTTGAACAGTTTCTTCACCTCGCGGTGATCGTCCAGCAGCATCGACAGCACGGCGCGTTGCGCCACAGGGATTTCGGCTTTGTTCATGGGGCTCTCCGGTCAGGGGTTGTTGTTTGCGTCCGCCGAACCATCGAGCAAGCGGCATGCCGCGGCCGCGCCTTTGCGGGGGATGTGGCGCAGGCAAGCTTCGTGCTGACACAGGTGGTTACGTGCGACGGCCGCCGCAGACTTGCGCGGCCGCCGCACATCATCCTGAACGTCAACTGATTGATGGGAGGTAACTGCTATGCAAACCACGACAACGGGCACCACGCTGGGCACCGGTACGGCCACCGGTGTGGGAACCACCGCTGGCATCCGGATGCGCATCATCGGGCGCGCCGATACGGATTCAGCCGGTCCGGGCCCGGAACTGATGGCCGCAGATACGCTGGAAGGCGATCGCGTCGTCAACCTCAATGGGGAGGATCTCGGCAAGATCACCGACATCATGCTCGACGTGCAGCGCGGCCGGATCGCCTATGCGGTCATGTCGGTGGGCGGCTTCCTGGGCATCGGCGACAAGCTGTTTGCGGTGCCGTGGAGTGCCATGTCGCTCGACGTCGACCGCAAGTGCTTCGTGCTCGACGCCAACAAGGATCGCCTTGAAGCGGCCCCGGGTTTCGACAAGGACAGCTGGCCCACGATGGCCGATCCGACCTGGGCGCAGTCCGTGCATGAGTACTACGGCTCGCGTCCGTACTGGGAAGAGTATTGAGCGCGCTCAGGCACGCTGTTCGCTTGCGTGTCGTCAACCACGCTTGAAACAGGAGGGCGCCATGGAGAAAGGTAAGAAAGAGAAGCATCCGCACGCAGAAAAGCGTGAGGAACTGGTAGAAAAGGCGGTGGAAGACACCTTCCCGGCCAGTGACCCGCCCGCCACGGGTGGCATCACGCGCGTTGTCGAGAAGGACAAGAACGGCAACGCACACCAGGACAAGCGCACCCACAACGGCAATCACCGGTAGCCGTTAGCCGGTACCGCCGCGCCCGCATCGCCTTTGGCATGCGGGCTTTTTTGATGCGTGCGGGCTAGCGGTGCGCGAGGATGTTGACCACGTTGCCGAACGGATCGCGCACGTAAAAGCGGCGTACGCCCCACGGCTCATCGACGAGCGGGTAGACGATCTCCAGGCCCAGCGAGACGGCCCGCGCATGCACGGCGTCCACATCGTCTACCTCTACCGATAGCGCCGGCACCGGCGTACCGTTTCCGCCTTCGCTGGCAATGCTGACCTGCGGCGTCATCGTGTTGGCCGTCTCGGCAAAGGTGACGATCCAGCCGTGGTCCATCACCGCTTCCAGATCGAGCAGTTCGGCATAGAACGCGCGGGCACGTGCCGGATCGGCAGCATGCAGGTTCGGGACGATGCGTCGGACGGCCATGCGGGGCTCCTTTTCGCCTAGGCGGTGCCGGCATTTTAGTCATGGCTGTGACGCCCTGTTGGCATGCGCACGCGGCGCACATCACGTAAAGTGGCGGGCACTCGAACTACAGAGACACGCACGCCATGGAATTCCTGCAATCGCTGCTGGCACCCCGCCTGCAAAACGTCGAAACCTCCGCCATCCGCGAGCTGTTCAAGGTGCTCGGCAAGCCGGGCCTGATCTCGTTTGCCGGCGGTTTTCCGGATGCCGCCTTGTTTGACGTGGAAGGCCTGAAGGCCGCCGCCGACAGCGCCCTCGCCACCGACGCCGCCCGCGCGCTGCAATACGGCGCCACCGAGGGCTTCGAGCCGCTGCGTGAGGCCATCGTCACGCTGATGAAGTCGCGTGCCGCCAACGTCGCCAACACCGACATCCTCGTCACCACTGGTTCGCAGCAAGGGCTGGATCTGCTGGGCAAGGTCCTGATCGGCGAAGGCGATACGGTGCTGACCGAAGCGCCCACCTTCCTCGCCGCCATCCAGGCGTTCAAGCTCTACGGCGCCAAGGTGGCCGGCGTGCCGACCGATGGCGACGGCCTGGATGTCGACGCGCTGGAAAAGGTGCTCGCCACGGGGGCGGCCACAACTCGCCCCAAATTCCTCTACGTGATTCCCAACTTCGGCAACCCGAGCGGCGCGCTGATGAGCCTGGAGCGTCGCAAGCGCCTGCTGGATGTGGCCGTGCGCCACAACCTGCTGATCGTGGAAGACGACCCGTACGGCGATCTGTATTTCGACGCGCCCCCGCCGCCGTCGCTGTACGCACTGTCGCAGCAGACCGACGGCGCGCAGGGGCGTGTGATCTACCTGGGCAGCCTGTCGAAGGTGGTGGCGCCGGGCCTGCGCGTGGGCTGGATGATCGCCTCGCAGCCGGTGCTGGGCAACGCGGTGATGGTCAAGCAGTTTGCCGATGCGCACACCTCCACGTTTGCGCAGGCCACGGCCGCCGCGTACCTGCGCAGCAATCGCCTGGACACGGTGCTGCCGCGCACGCGTGCCGCCTATGCCGAACGCGCTCACGCCATGGCCAACGGCCTGCGTGCGCTGTTGCCCGACACTGAACTGACCTTCAACCGCCCGCGCGGCGGCATGTTCCTGTGGTGCACGTTGCCGGGCCGCAATGCCGGCGATGTGGCCAAGGTGGCCATCGAGCGCGGTGTGGCGTTCGTGCCGGGCGCGGCGTTCTACCCGGTCGACCCGGATCGCTCGACGCTGCGTCTGTCGTACGCCACCTCGTCGCTGGCGCAGGTGGAAGAGGGTGTGCGCAAGCTCGCGCATGCCATCGGCGAGTTCAAGCTGGGCTGACCCCGCTGGCGCAGGCAGCGGTGGCACAGGCACACACCGACGCGCAGCAAGACCCCGCGCTGCTGCGCCGCCTGCTGCGCGCCAAAGACCGCATGGACGCCGCCTCGCACGAGGCATGGCCCGTCAAGCGGCTGGCCGAGGTGAGCGGCGTCTCGGCGGCGCATTTTGCGCGCTCGTTCAAGGAGGCCTTCGGCATTCCGCCGCACCGCTACCTGCTCACGCGCCGCATCGAGCAGGCCACCACGCTGCTGCGCGACACCGACCTGCCCATCATCGAAATCGCCTACGCCACGGGCTGGGAAAGCCTTGGCACCTTCGGCCGCATCTTTCGCGACATCACCGGGCAGAGCCCGAGCGCGCTTCGCCGCGACGCACAGGCCACCGCGCCGCAGCAGCAACTCGACCGCGTGCCCGCCTGTGTGCTGAAGGCGGCGCAGCGGCCCGACCTCGTCACAGCAGTTTCGGAGAAGCGCCGCCAGCTGGCGGCGGGTACAAATCCGTCACCCACCAACAACAAGGAGCGGTGATGAGCCAAGGGATCAATGTCGTCGGGCTGTATGTGGATGATCAGGACGCGGCGCTGGCGTTCTATGTCGACAAGCTGGGGTTTCGCGCGCATACCGATGTGCGCAACGGCCCGTATCGGTGGCTGACGGTGCAGCATCCGGAGCAGCCGTCGTTTCAGCTCGGCCTGTTCCAGCCCGGCCCGCCCATCCACGACGAGGCCACGGCGCAGACGCTGCGCGCCATGGTGGCCAAGGGCGCGATGCCGCCGCTGGTGCTGACCGTTGCCGATTGCCGCGCCACCTACGCCCAATTGCGCGAGCGCGGCGTGGAGTTCACGCAGGAGCCGATCGACCGCTTCGGCAGCGTCGACGCCGGTTTTCGTGACCCGGCCGGCAACGGCTGGAAGATGATCCAGGCCGCCGGAGGTGCCCAGTGAGCGCCCGCCACGCAATCCGCCAGTTTCACCGCTGGGTGTCGATGGCGTTCACGCTCACCGTCATCGCCAACTTTGTCGCCCTGGGGCTGGGCAAGGGTGCGCAGCCGCCGGCGTGGATCACCTACGCGCCGCTGCTGCCGCTGGCGCTGCTGCTGTTCACGGGGCTCTATATGTTCGCGCTGCCGTACCTGGATCGGCGTGGCGCGCGGCGCTCGACCGGCGGGCGGGACACGCCCACCGCGGCGGTCTGAGTGTCGTATGTGAGGCTCTGAGGCGCGATTGCGAGGCTCAGACAGTCGAGCGTGAGTGTCCGAGGCTCGAGCACCAGGCTCAACGCCCGGAGCATGACAGTTCGAGGTCGAAAAAATCGGGCTCAGAGGGCCGAACGCGAGGGGTCAAAGGTCGGACGCCGAGCCTCTGAGGCCCAAGCGTCGACCTCGAAGCCCGGAGCGTGAGTGTTTGAGGTCGAAAATGTCGAGCTCAAAGTGTGGCGCACGAGGGTTTGAGGGTCGAGCGCCGCGGTCCAGGGTCGGAACGCGAGGGTTTGAGGGTCGAACGCCGTGGTTCAGGGTCGGAACGCGAGGGTTTGAGGGTCGACCGCGGCAGTGCAAGCGCGGAGCGCGAGGGTTTGAGGTCCGTGCGTCGCGCTCTGGACCCGGCGCGTCGCGTTCCGCGCTCCGGTGTTCAATGTGCGACCGAGGTGGCTGCAGGTCCATCGGTCAGCGCCGCCTCATGCCGCCCACCCGTCCGCCACAACACCACCGCCACCACATGGCACGCGGCGGCTGCCCAGCCCAGCATGCCAGGGCCGCCATGCGCCAGGGCCAGCGCGCCAACGCTCGACCCCAGCGCGATCCCCACATACACGGCCGACGCATGCAGCGACAGCGTGATCGGCGACACATCGGGCGCGAGGCGGATCAGGCGCGTTGCCTGCGCCGGGCCGAAGCCCCAGCCGGCCATGCCCCACAGCACGACCGCGCCGATGGCGACGGCGCCGGCCACCGTGCCGTGCAGCACCTGCGCCGACAGCGACAGCACGGAGAACGCCAGCACGATGCCCGCGCTGCTGACCGCCAGCACGCGCGCCACGCCGGCGCGGTCGGTCATGTGGCCGCCCAGGCCCGTGCCCAGCGCCGCAAAGCTGCCGACCAGGAACAGCACGATGCCCACGTGCTGCGGCGCGAAGCCCAGTCCCTGCACAAAGAACGGTGCGACGTAGGTGTAGAACGTAAAGCCGCCCGCCGCCCACAGCGTGGACACCGCCAGCGCGCCCAGCATGCCGGGGCGGCGTGCCACGGACAGGCGCTGCGCCAGCGTGGTCACACTGTGCGGCAGCGCACGCGGCAGGCCGAAGGCGAGGCCCGCAGTGGCCAGTGCCGACAGCACACCGCATGCGATGAACGTCGAGCGCCAGTCGCCCTGCGCCGCAATCCACGCGCCCAGCGGCACGCCGAGCGCCACTGCCACCGTGCCGCCACCCGTGATGATGGCCAGCGCCGAGCCGCTGCGCGAGGCGGGCACCAGCGAGGTCGCCACCGCATTGGCCGTCGGCAGGAACACGCCGGCTGCCAGCGCCAGCAGCACGCGCGCCGCCATCAGTTGCCCAAAGCCGTGCGCGGTGGCTGCCAGCAGGTTGCCTGCCGCAAAGATGGCCAGCGCGCCGATCAGCACGCGGCGGCGGTCGACATTGCCGAGCAGCGTCGCCATCACCGGCGAGCCCACGGCATACGTGATGGCAAACACGGTAACGAGCTGCCCCGCCGCCGGCACGCTCACGCCCAGGTCTGCGGCCAGCACCGGCAGCAGGCCGGCGATCATGAAACCTTCAGTGCCGATGGCGAACGCGCCCAGGCACAACCACCACAGCGATGCCGGCATGGTCGGCTCCTCTCAGAAGAAGAATGCGTAGGGAAAGGCGGAGCGCGTGGGCTCCGTGAGGATCAGCGCGCGCCGGAGCTGGCCGTCTGGCCGAACAACACGCTGCGCTCGTCGTCGGAGATGTCTTCGCGGCGGCGCGAGTAGGCGCGTTCCACTCCGGCATAGGCGCGCTGCGTGGCCGGCCGCGCGCCAACCGCTTCGAACCAGCGCTGCAGGTGCGGGAAGTCGTTCAGGTCCTGACCATGCCCGGCGTGCGGGACGATCCACGTATAGGCCGCGATGTCGGCGATCGTGTAGTCGGTGCCGGCAATGTAGGGGCGATCGGCGAGGCGGCGGTTGCACACGCCGTACAGGCGGTTGGTCTCTTTGGTGTAGCGCTCGATGGCGTAGGGCACGCGCTCGGGCGCATAGACGTTGAAGTGGCCGATCTGCCCGGCCATAGGGCCCAGGCCGCCCACCTGCCAGAACAGCCACTTGAGCACTTCCATGCGGCCGTGCAGGTCGGCGGGCATCAGCTGGCCGGTCTTCTCGGCCAGGTAAAGCAGCATGGCGCCCGATTCGAACAGCACCACCGGCTCGGTCCCCTCGGCCGGGTCGTGGTCGACCATGGCCGGGATCTTGTTGTTGGGCGAGATGGCCAGGAACTCGGGCTTGAACTGGTCACCCCGACTGATATCAACGGGGATGACGCGATGCGGCAAGCCGGTTTCGGCAAAGAACAGCGCCATCTTCAGGCCGTTGGGCGTGGCGCAGTAGTAGAGGTCGATCATGGCGGGGCCCTCGTGTTCTGTCATGTTGGTGGACAGAGTAGGCGCGCGAGTGGCCTTTTGTAATGTCCAAAAACTGGAATTTTCAGGTGACCACTCAGTGCCCGTGCGCTTGTGCCGGTTCGGCTGTCTCGCAGGAGCGTGCGTACCCTTCCCACGCCGCCGTGCCGCACAGCACGCCCGTCGCCAGTGCGGATACCGCCAGCGCCGGCCATTCGCCCGCCACCATCCAGGCGCCGCCCAGCGCCACCAGGCCAACCACATGCGCTGGGCGCAACCGGCCGAAGATCGCCCACTTGAACAGCAGGTTGCCCAGCAGGTACAGCGCCGCGCTGCCCAGCACCGCCAGCGCCGTCCCCGCATGGGGGTGGCCCACCGGATGCGCCAGCACGAACTCATCGGCCACGGCCCCGACGATGATGCCCGCCACCAGTACCACGTGGATGTAGGTGTAGGCCAGCCGTGCGAGTCGGCCAGGATCGGCCGAATGCGACATCGTGTGCGCGCCGCGCTCGGCAATCGTGTCGAAGTACAGCCACCACATCGCCAGGCTGCCGACGAACGACATCGCCATCGCCGCGATGTTTTCTGCGGTCCAGTCGAGCCCGGCAAACGTGGAGCCCGTGACCAGCACCGATTCGCCCAGCGCGATGATGATGAACAGCGAGCAGCGCTCGGCCATGTGGCCGCCTTCCACGTTCCAGTCGTTGGTGGTGGAGCGACCCAGGCCCGGCGTGTAGAAACCCATCGAGGGCCCCAGCCATTCGATGGTCAGCGCGATGATCCAACACATCCAGCGCACGGAACCGTCCGACAGGCCGCCCGCCAGCCACAGCACTGCAGAGATGCCGAGCCACGTGGCGATGCGCTGGAAGTTGCGCCGCATGGGCAGCGCCTCGCCGCGCACGGCCCACAGGAAGAACACCGTGCGCCCGAACTGCATGAACACATAGGCGAGCGCAAACGCCAGCCCGCGCGAGCCGAACGCCTGCGGCAGCGATGCCGACAGCAGCAGCCCGCCCGTCATCAGCACGAGCATCAGCATGCGGATGGCGAGCTTGTCCGGGTCGAGCCAGTTCGTCACCCACGACGTGAAGATCCACACCCACCACACCGCCAGCATCAGCAGCAGCGCCTGCGCGCCGCCTTGCAGCGTGAAGTTGCCGATCAGCAGGTGCGAGAGCTGCGTCACCGCAAACACGAACACCAGATCGAAGAACAGCTCGATGTTGGTGACGCGGTGGTGGCCGTGGGCCCCTTCGGGCGATGGGCGGAGATAGCTGCGGGGCATCGGGGGTCCTCGGGGCGGCCTTGGGAAGGGCGATCAGGCCGACTGCATGCCGAGCGTGAGGGTACCTGCGCCCACCATCACCGCACCGCCCGTGTAGCCGAAGCGGCGCTGCGCCGCCACGCTGGTCAGACGCTTGGCGAGCAGCTTGGCGGCCAGCGCGTACATCGACGCGTTGGCGGCGGCCAGGATGACGAAGGTGGGCAGCAGGATCACGCTCTGCGACAGGAAGGTCTGCTCGGCCGACATGAACTGCGGCACGAACGCGACGAAAAAGACGATGCTCTTGGGGTTGAGCGCCGTGACCGTCCAGGCGGACAGGAAGCGGCGGCCGGCGGACTTCTGCTGCACCGGGATGTTGGCCTCGGGTGCATCGTCGCGCAGGCGGCGGGCGCTGAGGATCGACTTGATGCCCAGATAGACGAGGTACGAACCGCCGATGAGCTTGAGCGCCGTGAAGGCCGCCGCCGATGCGGCCAGCAGGGCGCCCGCACCGGCAAGGGACACGGCCATGGCTGTGGTGTCCCCAGCGGCCACGCCGGCAACGGTGCTCCACGCCGAGCGGCCACGGTTGGCCAGCGAATCACCAATCACCAGAAGGATGGTCGGGCCGGGGATGAGCAGGATGATGATGCTGGCGCCGATGAAGGCCAGCCAGGTGTGGAGGGTCATGGGGTGGCTCGCTGTGTTGTTGGGGTGAGGGGAGACAGTTATCCATGAAAAAAATGGGGCGTCAAATGGGGTGGGGGTTTTTTGTTTTTGGTTTTGGGGTTGGTGGTCCACCTTCCTTTCGTTCCCTGCCGGGACCGACTCACTTTTCTTTGTCTTGCCAAAGAAAAGTAAGCAAAAGAAAGGCGCGCCCGAGATGGCGAAAGACTCCTTGAATTTGCGTAACCGGGCGGAGGTGGGGAAAACTCGCTGCGCTCAGACAGTTCCCCACCTTTTTTCCGCCCGCTTACGAAAATTCAAGGCGCCATCAAGGGCTCAACGTCAAAAGAAAAAGGCCAACCCATCGTGTGGTTGGCCTTGCCGTTTGCGCTTGTGCCCA
This sequence comes from Ralstonia sp. 1138, assembly GCF_040544795.1. NCBI lineage: Bacteria > Pseudomonadati > Pseudomonadota > Betaproteobacteria > Burkholderiales > Burkholderiaceae > Ralstonia > Ralstonia sp. 1138. Next base: position 618,587 of record NZ_JBEPKQ010000002.1, read on the forward strand.
GATGGTGTGGCTTTTGTCTTTTGACTTTCCCTGCCCTAGATGGCGCCTTGAATTTCTGTTGCAGGGAGGAAAAAGAGGGGAGGCTGTCTGAGCGCAGCGAGTTTGCCTCCCCTCCCTCCCTGCGACAGAAATTCAAGGAGTGGGTCGCCATCTCGGGCGCGCCTTTCTTTGCTTACTTTCTTTGGCAAGACAAAGAAAGTGAGTCAGCCCCGGCAGGGGATGAAACAAGGGATGCACCACCAAGGCAAAAAACAACCAAAAAACCTACCCATGCCTCCGCGCCGCCAACCCCACCCCACTCACCAACAAAACCGCAGCCGCCACCTCCAACCCATGCGGCAACCGCCCCTCATAAACAAACCCATACACCAACGCAAACACCGTCTCAAACACAATCAACTGCCCCGACAGCGTCAACGGCAACTTGCGGCTAGCCGCATTCCACAGGCTGTTCCCGAGCACAGACGCCCCCAGCGCCACGCCCATATTCACCAGCCAGAACATCGCCCACGCCGATGCGGGCTGCGCAGAAGCCGTTGCCATGCCGGGCGGCAAAAACGCCGGCACGGCCAGTGCCAGTGACAGCACCCCGGTCGCGACGCCCGTCAACAGCGACCATTCGCGGCTCGAGAACTGTGGTCGCGCGCGCAGGTACCGCGCGTTGCTCACCGCATACACCGTCCAGCACGCCAGCGCGCCCGCTGCCATCAGCAGGCCGATGAAATAGGTTTTGCCGCCGGCATCCGAATGCACGTCGGGCGCATCCAGATAAATGCACACCACACCGGCCACGGCCAAGAGCAGCGGCAGGGCCAGTTGACGCAATGGCAGGCTGCCGCGTTCAGCCGCGCCCGCGAGCGTGACCGTCACCGGCAACAACCCGACGATGAGCGACACCGGCGCCACGCCCGCGCGCTGCACACCCCCCGCCACGCACAGGTAGTAAAGGATGTTGCCCGGCAGCGATAACAGCAGCAGCGCCGCCCAGTCGCGCCGAGTCGTCTTGCGCCATAGCGTGCGCCACACCGGCAGCGCCAGCGCGAGCGAGAGCACGCCGTACAGCACATATCGCGCGGCCGACAGCGCCAGCGGTGAAAACTGCGGCAGCATTTTCGGCGCGACGAAGATGATGCCCCACAGCGCCCCTGCCGCGACGCCGTAGCCGATGCCCGTGAGGTGGTCGCGCCGCACGTCGTGCTGGGCGTGATGAAGATGCGTTGCAGTGGGAGTGTCGCCAACAGCCATGGAGCGCCTGTCCGTAAAGATCAATCGAACCGGCACTCTGCGCGTGCGCGTGGCGCGCGTCTTGGTGAAGACGGCTGCGTTTTGGCAAAAACGGAAATGGGCCGGGCTAGCGGCGCACCGCTGCGGGCGTGATGCCGTGAGCCGCCTTGAGGTGGCGCGTGAGGGCGCTTTGGTCGTAGTAGCCGGTGCGCGCGGCAATCTCGGCGATGGGCAGGGCGGTGGTTTCCAGCAGCGTCAATGCATGCCGCAGCCGCACCTGGGCCAGATGCGCATGCAGCGTGGTGCCGTAGGCGGCACGGAACAGCGTGGCGAGGCGACGCGCACTGACGCCCGCTTCTGCGGCCAGCGCATCGACGGTAAGCGGCTCCGCGTAGCGGTGCTCGATGGCGTGCCAGGCGCGCTCCGCACGCGCATCGGGGCGTGCGCGGATCTGCGTGGATTGATTGGCCGGATGCGCGGCCAGCGTTGCCAGCGCGAGTGACGACCACGCAGTGGCCAGCACCGTGTCGACGATGGGCGCGTCCTGCAGCCAGGTCGTCAGTGCGCGCAGGCCGGGCGTGAGCGGAAAGAACACGCGGTCGGCCAGGCCGCCCAGGCTGGGCGCGTCCACGCTTTGGCCGGGGATGTCGAAGACGATGAAGCGGTTGGCGCCGGTGGCTTCAAACGCATGCGTGGCGCCCGCCGGGATGAGCGCGGCGTGGTGCGTGTCGACACGGCCGCCGCGGCCGTCGACGTCCATCTCGAGGATGCCGCGTGCGGGCATCACGACTTGCATGAAGTCGTGCGAGTGCGGCGGCGCGGCGAGGCCGTAAGTGCGGAAGTCCAGCATGGTGCCGCCGAGAATAGCACCGGCACTCGCCCAAAAAAATACCCGGCCACAGATCGTCTGCGCCGGGTCTCGGAACTTTCACGGAAAGAGGCTCCCGTGAGAAGAGGAACAGGCGCATCGTGCGCCGCTTGCGTGACAGCGGCATGTCAGCTGCGCCTGCGCCCTCATTCCTCCTGGATCGTCACCTTGTTCGGATAGAACGCCAGGTAGCCGGCCACTTCGCGTGCGACGGGCTTGGGCTGTTCGTACGTCCAGACGGCGTTGTCGGCGCGCACATCGCCGGCCACGATCGTGTAGTACGACGCATCGCCCTTGTACGGGCAATGGGTGTGATGCTGCGTGCGCTCCAGCAAGTTCATCTGCACATCGTCGCGCGGGATGTACTGCACCGGCGGGTACGACGCCTCGCGCAGCGTGCGCGCCAGGTGCGTGCTGGCGATGGTGAAGCCGTTGAGCGTCACGGTTACGCGGCGCGGGTTCGACTCGACGGTGATCGGGTGATTCGGATCGATATCGGGCATGCGGCACTCCTGCAGTTGGGCCAGGGAAGACGCTTTCACTGTAGCAAGCGCCGCGCGCGCCTTCCCCTGACTGCCGGTTCGTGCTTACCAGTGCGTTTCCGATTCCGGCGTGGACGAGACGCGGTGGATCGCCAGGTCGGCGCCCATGAATTCGGCCTCGCGGTCCAGCCGCAGCCCGACGAGCTTGCGCAGCGTGCCGTACACCACCGTGCCGCCGATCAGCGCAATGGCGATGCCGCCGGCCGTGCCCGCCACCTGCGCCCAGAACGACACGCCGCCCAAGCCGCCGAGCGCCTTCAAACCGAAGATGCCGGCCGCGATGCCGCCCCAGGCGCCGCACAGGCCGTGCAGCGGCCACACGCCGAGCACGTCGTCGATGCGCCAGACGTTCTGCACGCGCGTAAACATCCACACAAACAGCACGCCTGCGATGCCGCCGACGGCCAGTGCGCCGAGCGGGTGCATCACGTCGGAGCCGGCGCATACGGCCACCAGCCCGGCCAGCGGCCCGTTGTACGAAAAGCCCGGGTCGTTCTTGCCCATCCACCACGCGGTGAGCGTGCCGCCCACCATGGCCATCAGCGAGTTGATGGCGACCAGGCCGCTCATCTTGTCGAGCGTCTGCGCGCTCATCACGTTGAAGCCGAACCAGCCGACCGCGAGCACCCAGGCGCCGGCCGCCAGGAACGGGATGTTCGACGGCGGATGCGCGGCGATGCGGCCGTCGTCCTTGTAGCGGCCGTGGCGCGCGCCCAGCAGCAGCACCGCCGGCAGCGCGATCCAGCCGCCCACCGCGTGCACGACCACCGAGCCGGCAAAGTCGTGGAACTCCGCGCCCGTCACGCTCTGCAGCCAGTGCTGGATGCCGAAGCGCTGGTTCCAGGCGATGCCCTCGAAGAACGGGTAGACAAAGCCCACCAGCACGAAGGTCGCCGCCAGTTGCGGCTCGAAGCGCGAACGCTCTGCAATGCCGCCCGAGATGATGGCCGGGATGGCCGCCGCGAAGGTCAGCAGGAAGAAGAACTTCACCAGCTCGTAGCCGTTCTGCTGGGCGAGCACGTCGGCGCCGGTAAAGAAATTGACCCCGTACGCGATCGAATAGCCGATGAAGAAGTACGCGATGGTCGACACGGCAAAGTCGACCAGGATCTTGACCAGCGCATTGACCTGGTTCTTCTTGCGGACGGTGCCCAGCTCAAGGAACGCGAAGCCGGCATGCATGGCCAGCACCATGATCGCGCCCAGCAGGATGAAGAGCGCGTCGCCCCCGGTTTTGATGGAGTTCATTGCGGTTGTCGTGCGGGTTGAGGGTCAGCGCCATCCGGGTGCAGCGTGTGCCCATAAATGACGCAAAAAGCGCCGACAGATGCAAAAGTTGTTCCAACGGTGTGCAAAAAGATGACATGGCGCACCAGGGCCGTGCGAAAGGCATCGCCTTCGCGTAGCGCGCTGGAAGTAGCCCGAAATCGGTGCGTAATTGCTTTGAATTGGTGCGGTGTGGGAGTGAGATGCGCCGTGGTGGTGCGTACGGCTTGGGCGGCGTTACGGCTTGGCGCCAGACACGCTGAACGATGTCGCCACGCCGTTCCACAGCGGCTCGTACCGCAGCCGCACTGCGCTGGCCTGCTCGGGCGACGTGGCGGGGGACTGCATGTGCAGCATCAGCAGCGCGCCGTCGGTCGGCACCATGAAGACGCGGCCGACCAGCGTGCTGCCGGTGGCGCGCGGGAGATGCGGCCCGGGCGATTCGCCGATGTAGCTGGCCCACACGCCGCTGCGCCCGCCGAACGATTGCGTGCCCCAGCCCAGCAGCCGGCAGGGTCCCGCCACCGCTTGCTTGACGGCATCGCGCATCCAGCGCGGTTCGCGATTGTCGGGCACGGCTTCAAGGTCGCCTTCGGTGGGGCGCACGATCAGTTCCATGCGCGAGAGCCCCGAGCCGCCCTGGTTGGCCCACGCGCCGATCGCCACGCGCGCCGGGTCGGGTTTGCGCGGCGGCGTGGGCGGCACGCGTTCCCACGAGAACGGCAGCCGCAGGTTGACGCTCGCGCCGCGCGCGTTCGGCCAGTCAGACAACGTCACGGCCTGCGTAAAGCGGCTGCTCAGCTCTTCGGCGGGCCGGTCGTCGTAGACCACCGCCAGCAGCGTTTGCAGCGTGGCGCGGTCCTGGCTGCCTTGCGCGCGCGCGACCACGCGTTCGGCCAGCGAGTGGGCGGTTTGCGGCGTCTGCGTGGAAACGCCCACGCTCGGCTGGTGGATGTCGAGTGCGCGCTCGATCAGCAGTTGGCGCTCGTCGTCGGAGAGCGGAATGCCGGCGATCAGGCGGCGTGTGCGGGCCAGTGCCTGCGGGAAGGTGTTGTCGAACTGGGTACGGGCGCGGATCAGCTCTTCACGCTGGCCGGGAAAGCGCTGGATGGCGCGGTCGAGCGCCTGCGATTGCACCGTCAGGAAGCCAAGCACGCTGATCAGCCCCGGGATGGCGCCGGGCGTGTAGTCCCACGCCAGGGCGTGGCCGGACCACGCCAGCAAGGCAATCAGACACCAGCGCATCGTCGCGCGGCTTGGCATTGGAAGTTCCCCCTGTGGCCGGACCCGTTTCCGACCAAAATCCGACTCTAACGATTTGTATCGATTGTGTGCAAGCTGGGTGTTGCACCGAGATCGGACCGTTCCGGTCGTCTGCAATTTGCGCAAACCGGCCCGGGTGGCGACGTGCCTATTTGAGCGGAGGGCTCAACAGGTCATCGCCCGTGCGGCCCGTTGACGACCGCGCCAACCCCGAAAATACTGTCTGTTCGACCCGCCGACCGGCACGCGTCGCCTTGTGCGCCGTACAACACATCCAGCGCCGGCGCCCCACTTATCGAAGGTGGAGACATGACCGATCTTTCCGCTGCCCGCGCGGCCGATCCCACGCCTGCCAGCGCAGCCGCGCCGGTGCGCAACAAGGTGCGCTTCGTGACGGCCGCATCGTTGTTCGACGGGCATGACGCGTCGATCAACATCATGCGGCGCATCCTGCAGTCGATGGGCTGCGAGGTGATCCACCTCGGGCACAACCGCTCGGTGGACGAGGTGGTCAACGCGGCGTTGCAGGAAGACGTGCAGGGCATTGCGGTGTCCAGCTACCAGGGCGGCCACGTCGAATACTTCAAGTACATGATCGACGCGCTGCGCGCACGCGGCGGCGAGCACATCCAGGTGTTCGGCGGCGGTGGCGGCGTGATCGTGCCGGCGGAGATCCGCGAACTGCAGGACTACGGCGTCGCGCGCATCTACAGCCCCGAAGACGGCCAGCGCATGGGCCTGGCCGGCATGATTGCCGACATGGTGCAGCGCTGCGACATCGATCTTTCCGTCTATGCGCCCGCGACGCTGGCGCCCGTCGCCAACGGCGACCGCCGCGCCCTGGCGCAGCTGATCACGGCCCTGGAATCGGGCCGCATCGACCCGGCATTGCGCGATGCCGTGCGCGCGGCTGCGGCGGCCACGCCGACGCCGGTGCTCGGCATCACGGGCACGGGCGGCGCAGGCAAGTCATCGCTCACCGATGAGCTGATCCGCCGCTTCCGGCTCGACCAGAACGACACGCTGCGCATCGCCGTCATCTCGATCGATCCGTCGCGGCGCAAGTCGGGCGGCGCCCTGCTGGGCGACCGCATTCGCATGAACGCGATCAATCACCCGAACATCTTTGTGCGCTCGCTGGCCACGCGCGAGGCGAGCCGCGAAATTTCCGACGCGCTGCCCGACGTGATTGCCGCCTGCCGCGCGGGCGGATTCGATCTCATCATCGTCGAGACCTCCGGCATCGGGCAGGGCGACGCGGCCATCGTGCCGCATGTCGATCTGTCGCTGTATGTGATGACGCCCGAGTTTGGCGCCGCCAGCCAGCTGGAGAAGATCGACATGCTCGACTTTGCCGATCTGGTGGCGATCAACAAGTTCGACCGCAAGGGCGCGCAGGATGCGTGGCGCGACGTCGCCAAGCAGGTGCAGCGCAACCGCGAGCAATGGCACGCCCGCCCCGAAGACATGCCGGTGTTCGGCACGCAGGCCTCGCACTTCAACGACGACGGCGTGACGGCGCTGTATCACGCGCTGGCCGATCGCCTGACCGAACGCGGCATGGCCCTGGCCGAACGCACGCTGCCGCGCCCGGCCGGCAAATGCTCCACCAGCCACGACGCTATCGTGCCGCCCGCGCGCGTGCGCTACCTAGCGGAGTTGGCCGATACGGTGCGCAGCTACCACCGCCGCGTCGACGCGCAAAGCCGCCTCGCGCGCGAGCGCCAGCAATTGCGTGCCAGCCACCGCATGCTGGAGCAAGCGGGCGCCACGGTGCAGACGCTGTCCGCGCTCGACAAGCAGGCGGCTGAGCGCGACGCACAGCTCGGCGCCGCCGAGCGCAAGCTGCTCGCCATGTGGCCGGACCTGCGCCGCGCGTATTCCGGCGACGAATACGTCGTCAAGATTCGCGACAAGGAAATCCGCACGCAGCTCACGCACACCACGCTGTCGGGCACGACCATCCGCAAGGTCGTGCTGCCCCCGTACGAAGACGACGGTGAAGTGCTGCGCTGGCTGATGCGCGAGAACGTGCCGGGCAGCTTTCCGTACACCGCCGGCGTGTTCGCCTTCAAGCGCGAGAACGAAGACCCGACGCGCATGTTCGCGGGCGAGGGCGATGCCTTCCGCACCAACCGGCGCTTCAAGCTCGTCTCGGAAGGCATGGAGGCCAAGCGGCTGTCCACCGCGTTCGACTCCGTCACGCTCTACGGCGAAGACCCAGCGCTGCGACCAGACATCTACGGCAAGGTCGGCAACTCCGGCGTGTCCATCGCCACGCTCGACGACATGGAGGTGCTGTACGACGGTTTTGACCTGACCAGCCCCGCCACGTCGGTGTCCATGACGATCAACGGGCCCGCGCCGACGATCCTGGCGATGTTCATGAATACCGCCATCGACCAGAACCTCGCCCGGTTCCGCGCTGACAACCAGCGCGAGCCGACGCAGGACGAAGAGGCGAAGATCCGCGCGTGGGTGCTGCAGAACGTGCGCGGCACGGTGCAGGCCGACATCCTCAAGGAAGACCAGGGGCAGAACACCTGCATCTTTTCGACGGAGTTTTCGCTCAAGGTGATGGGCGATATCCAGGAATATTTCGTGCACCACCAGGTGCGCAATTTCTACTCGGTGTCGATCTCGGGCTACCACATCGCCGAGGCGGGCGCGAACCCGATCTCGCAACTCGCCTTCACGCTCGCCAACGGTTTCACGTATGTGGAGGCGTATCTCGCGCGCGGCATGCATATCGATGACTTTGCGCCGAATCTGTCGTTCTTCTTCTCCAACGGCATGGACCCGGAATACAGCGTGCTCGGCCGCGTTGCGCGCCGCATCTGGGCGGTGACGCTGCGAGACAAGTACGGCGCGAACGAGCGCAGCCAGAAGCTGAAGTACCACGTGCAGACATCGGGCCGATCATTGCACGCGCAGGAGATTGCCTTCAACGATATCCGCACGACGCTGCAGGCGCTGATCGCCATCTACGACAACTGCAACAGCCTGCACACGAATGCCTACGACGAGGCGATCACCACGCCTACGGCCGAATCGGTGCGGCGCGCGCTGGCCATCCAGCTCATCATCAATCGCGAGTGGGGCCTGGCCAAGTGCGAGAACCCGAACCAGGGCAGCTTCATCATCGACGAGCTGACGGACCTCGTGGAAGAAGCCGTGCTGCAGGAGTTTGAGCGCATTGCCGAGCGCGGCGGTGTGCTGGGGGCGATGGAAACCGGCTACCAGCGCGGCAAGATCCAGGAAGAGTCGATGCTGTATGAGCAGCGCAAGCACGATGGCTCGCTGCCGATCATCGGTGTGAATACGTTCCGCAATCCCGACGCCGAGAGCGTGGTGCCGCCGCACATCGAACTGGCACGGTCCAGCGAGGAAGAGAAGCAGAGCCAACTCGCGCGCCTGGAAGCGTTTCATGCGCGGCATGCCCGGGAAGCGCCCGCCATGCTGCAGCGCCTGCAGCGCGCGGTGATTGACGATCAGAACGTGTTTGCCGTGCTGATGGATGCGGTGCGCGTCTGCTCGCTCGGGCAGATCACGCATGCGCTGTTCGAGGTGGGCGGGCAGTACCGGCGCAACATGTAGCCCGCACCGCGTTCAAGCATGCGTGGCGGGCGCAATCCATGCCGGCAGCGCGCCATGCCCGCCGCGCTGGGCATGCCATACCTGGCGCGCGGCTGCTGTCACGCTGTCGATGAGCGGTACGGGAACGTGGGCTTGCAGCTTCTGCGCGAGGCCCGCCAGCCCGGCACCGCCCAGCACGATCGCGTCCACGGGCTGGCGCCGCAGGACGGTCGTGCAGGCGCCGATCAAGATCTGTTCTGCCGCATCCGGCGCAGCGTATAGCGCGGCCCCGTCGAGTTCGACGGTATGGATGTCGCGCACGGTGTGGCCGCCCTCCAGCGTGGGCAGCAAGCGCTCCAGGATCGGGCCCCACGCGTGGCCGCCCGTGATGACCGCGCAACTGCCGTACGTTGCCGCTTCCATCAACGCGGCTTCCGCCAGGCCGGTGACGGGGCACGGCGCCACCTCGCGCAGCGCGAAGAGCCCCGGGTCGCCAAAGCAGCCGATGATGGCGGCGTCGATGGCTGGCTGCTCCGCCCGCGTCCATGCGTCGAGCGCGGCATGCGCGGCCACGGCGTAGCCGACTTCGGTGGCGATGTACGGCGCGCCAAACCGCGCGGTGACCGGTTCCACAATGACATCGCTGGGCAATGCGGCCTGCACGAAGCGCGTGATGGTCTGTGTGAGCGCGCTCGTGGTGTTCGGGTTGATCAACAGCAGCCGGCGCGGGCTGGGGGATTCGGTAGCGATGGTCATTGGCTCGCGTTCAGTCGGCACGCCCGGCGCTCTGGCGGCGGCGCAGTCGAACAATGGCCAGCATCGTCAACCCCATCACCATGAACGACACCACGGTGGTGAGCGTGCCCAGCGCGTAGATGGACGGCGTCGTGACGGTGGTGGTCAAGCCTTGCAGCTCGAGCGGCAGCGTGTTGACATCGCCAATCGCCTGCGAGGTGCGTGCGATCTCGTCCCAGCTCAGCGTGAAACCGAACATGCCCACGCCGATCAGCGACGGCGCAATCAGCGGCAGCACGACGTGGCGGAAGGTCTGCCACGGCGTAGCGCCCAGGTCGCGCGCGGCTTCTTCATAGGCCGGGTTGAAGCGGTTGAAGACGGCGAACATGATGAGCAGGCCGAACGGCAGCGTCCACGTGAGGTGCGCACCGAGGGCGGAGGTCCACAGGCCCAGCGACGATCCAAAGCTGTCGGCCTGCTCGCTCATGCCCATCGCGGTGAGCAGCGCCTTGATGCCCGTGTCGATGAGCCGGAACTGCAGGCCGATGCCGAGTGACACCACGATCGACGGCATGATCAGGCTGGCCACCGTCACATAGAACAGCACACCGCCGCCGCGCAGCCGCTTGCGAAACGCCAGCGCCGCCAGCAGCGAGAGCCCCATGGTCAGGGCCATCACGACCGCGCCGAGTGCCAGCGAGCGGCGGAACGCCGCGCCGATATCCACCACGCCCAGCCCCTCGGCCAGCTGGCGATACCAATGCAGCGACAGCCCGTTCATCGGGAACGTCAGCCCGCCGTCCGGGCCCTGGAAGCTGAGCGCGAAGATGGTCAGCATCGGCCCGTACAGGAACAGCACAAACAGCGCGAAGAGGCATGCCAGCGGCCAGAAGCCGGGGGCGCGTGGTTCACGAAAGCGCGCTTGCATGTCAAAGCTCCTTGCGGATGTCGACCACGCGGGTCAGGCCCCAGATGATCATCAGCACCGTCAGCAGCAGCACCACGGCGTTGGCGGCCGCCAGCGGAAATTGCAGGTACGACGTCTGCACCTGGATCATCTTGCCGACCGAGGCAATCTGCTGACCGCCCATCACGCCGACGGTGACGAAATCGCCCATCACGATGGTCAGGATGAAGATGGAGCCGATCAGGATGCCGCTGCGCGACAGCGGCACGATCACATGCCAGAGCGTCTGCCAGGCGGTGGCGCCGGCATCGCGCGCGGCTTCGAGCAACGCGCGGTCGATCCGCATCATCGAATTGAAGATCGGCACGATCATGAACATGGTGTAGAGGTGCACGTACGCCAGCAGCACCGAGAAGTTCGAATACAGCAGCCAGTCCTGCGGCTGGTCGACCAGGTGCATGGCCTGCAGCGTCTGGTTGACGAGGCCGTTGCGGCCCAGTAGCGGGATCCACGAAATCATGCGGATCACGTTGGACGTCCAGAACGGCACCGTGCAGATCACGAACAGCAGCGTCTGCACGGCCGCCGATCGCACATGGAACGCAAGGAAATACGCCAGCGCAAAACCCAACACCAGCGTGAGCGCCCAGGTGCCCAGCGCAAAGCGCAGCGTCGACAGATACGTCGACGCAGTCACGCACAGATCGCCGTATTCGTTGAGATGGCCGCAGCCTTCCCACAGCTTGGCGTAGTTGCGCAAGGTGAAGGTCGGCAGCAGCGCGTACTCGTTGAAATCCCAGAAGCTGACCATCGCGACCAGCCCCAGCGGGATGAGGAAGAACACCACGAACACCGCCGCAAACGGCAGCGCCTGCAGGCCCGGACCGACCGGGCGTCGGGCCCGGGCGGCGGGTGCATCGTTGGCCGGCGCCGACGCTGCCGACGCTGCCGACGGTTCTGACGATGTGGACGGTGCTGTGGTCGTCATGATCAGGCCGCGACGAACTCGTTCCACTTGCGGACCATGTACTCGTTCTCGTCCATGACCGCGTTCCAGCAGGCGATGCCGCCCATGCGCTGTTCGTAGCTGCCGCCGTCGCGCACGCTGCCGGCCTTGGCGAGCACATCGCCGTGCGGGCTCTTGATGTCCTTGGCGGCGGGCTTGCCTTCCATCCAGTAGGCCCACTCGTACGGCTCCATCTTGGCCTTGGCCGTTTCCAGCACGGCGCTGTAGTAGCCCTGGCGGTTCAGGTACGCACCGGCCCAGCCGTCGAGGAACCAGTTGATGAATTCATACGCCGCGTCGAGCTTCTTGCCCGACACCGTTTTCGGAATGCCAAAGCCGGCAGCCCACGCGCGATAGCCTTCCTTCAGCGGCTGGAACGTGCAGTCGATGCCCTTGCTGCGCACGGCCGTCACCGCCGGGCTCCACATCGACTGGATCACCACCTCGCCCGACGACATCAGGTTCACGCTTTCGTTGAAGTCCTTCCACAGCGCGCGGAACTGGCCGGCCTTCTTGGCTTCGATCAGCGTCTTGATGGTCAGGTCGATTTCGGCGCGGGTCATGTTGCCCTTGTCGGCGTACTTGTGCAGGCCCTTGGCTTCGACCACCATCGCCGCGTCCATGATGCCGATCGACGGAATGTTCAGGATCGACGCGCGCCCCTTGAATTCCGGGTTCAGCAGCTCGGCCCACGAGTTGATGGGGCGCTTGATGAGGTCGGGACGAATGCCCAGCGTGTCGGCGTTGTACACAGTCGGGATCAGCGTCATGAACTGCGTGGGCGAGGTCGCGAACGTGGTCGCGTTGGCGCCCGGCAGGTACATGACCTTCTTGGGTGCTGTGCCCTGGTCGCCCACTTTCTTGCCCGCCACCTCGCCCTTGGTGAACAGCGACGTGATCTTGTCCGCGTTCTTGATGCGCCGCGCGTCGATGCCCAGCAGGTTGCCGGTCGGCACGATCTTCTTGAGCGAGAAATACTCCGTGTCGATCAGGTCGAAGCTGCTTGGGGCGGTGACTGCGCGCTTGGTGATCTCATCGGTGGTGACGGCCACGTACTGCACGCGGATGCCGGTGTCGGCTTCGAATTTCTCGGCGATCAGCTTGTCCTGGTTGACCGCCGTGCCGAGGTAGCGCAGCGTCAGTTTTTCTTGCGCGTGGATCGCGGGTACGACGCCGGTGGCCAGGATGGCGGCCATGCCCTTGAGTGCGGTGCGGCGGCCGGCCTTGAAGTCGTTGGAATCGTCAGACATGTTGCAACCCCTGATAGAAAGGTGAAGGCAGCGCCTGAAGCCGTCAGGCTGCGGATTGGAATGTCGGGTCTCGGGTGTCAGGCGGCGGAGCTGGCCGGCAGACGGTGCGCCTGCGCGGCATCCCACGAAGCCCAGATGGGTTGATGCAGCGCCAGGCGTGGGATGGCGGCGTCGGTCTCGGGCAGGCTCACCGTTACGCGTTGCGAGGGCGAGAGCGCCACGCCTTCCACGCCCACCAGCACGTGCGTGCCCTGGTATTCGATGTCGCAGATGCGGCCTTGCACGCGCGGGTGGTCTCCAGCGGTGGCCTCATCGGCGTGCAGGGCCATGCGATCGATGCGCACCGCCACGGGCCCATGCGTGTCTTCCAGCAGGTTGTGTCCGCCGATGAAGGTCGCGACAAACGCGCTGGCCGGCTGGTTGTAGATCTCGCGCGGGGTGCCGGCCTGTTCGATGCGGCCGTGGTTCATCACCACCATCTGGTCGGCCAGCGCCATCGCTTCTTCCTGCGAGTGCGTGACATGCACGAACGTCAACCCCAGCTCCTGCTGCCAGCGCCGCAGCTCGGCGCGCATCTGCGTGCGCAGGAACGGGTCCAGCGCAGAGAGCGGTTCGTCCAGCAGCAGCACGCGCGGCTCCATGATCAGCGCACGTGCCAGCGCCACGCGTTGCTGCTGGCCGCCCGACAACTCGCCCGGCCGGCGCTGCGCCAGGTGGCCCATCGCCACGCGCTCGAGCAACGCCTGCGCGCGTTGGCGGCGCTCGCGTGTGTTGATGCCGCGCATCTTCAGGCTGAAGGCCACGTTGTCGAGCGCGCTCAAATGCGGAAACAGCGCGTAGCTCTGGAACATCATGGCCGTGCCGCGCGATGCCGCCGGCAGGTTGGTGATGTTGCGATGGCCCAGCAGGATGTCGCCGTCACTCACATGCTCATGGCCGGCAATCATGCGCAGCGTTGACGATTTGCCGCAGCCCGACGGGCCCAGCAGGCAGCAATAGCTGCCGGCGGGCACACGCAGGTTGATGGCATCGACCGCCACGGCGTCGTGCGCGTAACGCTTGGTCAGCGCAACGAGTTCGAGGGAGTCGGCAGCGGCAGCAGCGGCGGCGGGAGCGGTGGGGGCGCGGGTCATGTCGGGTTGGTGCAATAGGTGTGCCTGTCTGCGCGCGGCAAATTCGCGGCGCGCGGGCCGGGCATGCGTCGTTCTGGTGCGTATGGCCGCATCTGCGGGCAGTCGCGCCACATACCGGGGCAGGTGGCGCGGCCGGCTTCGCGCGGGTCAGAAGGTGTGACGCACGCCCAGCGCCACCGAGGTCTGGCTCGTGCCCGGCACACCGCCGCCGATGGCGCCCGACGTGGTGTTGACCAGCGCTTCCGTCGCGCTCGACGAGTTCTTCAGATACGCCACGTTGGCCACCAGCGTGGTGCGCTTCGACAGGCTGTACAGGCCCAGCAGCCGGTAGACCATCGAGCTGTTCGACAGCGTCGTGTTACGGCGATACAGCACGTCGGCCGAGCCGGTAAAGGCCGTGGTGAAGGCGTAGTCGACGCCGCCTTCCACTGCGTACGCCTTGCGCGCCGACATGCTGGGAATCGACTGGAACGCGCCCGTGCCGCCCACATCGGCGCGCGCCGCGCCCAGCCGCAGTTTGGTCGCGCCAAACGCATAGCTGCCGCCCACGGTGATCAGCTTGTAGAGCGAGCCGGTGCCGCTGCCATCGCGCTCCTGGTCGTAGCTGGCGGCCAGGTACAGCGGGCCGGCGCTATAGCGCCCTGCGAGGTTGAACAGCGAACCCTGCGAGATCGAGCCGGCAGCTTCGCCAAAGCCGTACATCGCGCCGAACTGCGCGCCGCCCAGGTCGGGCGACACGTACTTGACCGTGTTGTTGTAGATCTCGCTGACGGCGTCGAACTCGCTGAACTTGAAGATCGAGCCCGAGTTGTAGCCGCCTTTGAAGACGCTGCCCACCAGCCAGTCGTCGTTGAAGTTCCATTGCTTGCCGGCCGTGAGCGTGCCCGACGACGAACTCAGCCCGACATACGAATTGCGCGAGAACAGCGTGCCGTTGGACGACATGCGCCCGTTGCTGGGGTTGAAACCCGCCTGCAGGTTGAACAGCGCCTTCACGCCGCCACCGAGGTCTTCCTTGCCGCTCAGGCCGAAGTTGGACACACCGAGAATGCTGTCCGACACGCCGGTCAGGCTTTGCGAGCCGTTGCCGGCATGGTTGGTCCAGCTCACGCCGGTATCGATGACGCCCGACAGTGTCACGCTCGATTGCGCAGCGGCGACGCCAGACAGCCCGAATGCCAAGGCGGCAGCGCCCAGCTTGGTGGTGGTGCTCATGACAGGTGATCCCCCTAAATGAATTGGCGCGACCGCGTGGCCGCTCCCGGCATTGCGTTCTATGTTGAGTACAAGCTTCGTTTGGATTGTGCACAATCACGGAGGTCATCCATGCAGTAACCGTGCCATGCGAAATCGCGGGTTTTCGCCTGCTTCTGGTGCAAAACCACCTGGGGTGCAGGGAGATTTCTTGAGGATGTCGCACCAAGGTCGTCTGGATTGGCATCAGGGTTGTGCACAATCCAAGCGCGGTTTGCTCGATTAGAATGGCGAGATGCCAGTGCCTACGACCCCTCCGATCTCCCAGCCCCGCCGCAACAACGCCGAAGTCGACGCCCGCATTTCCGATGCGGTGTACGAGGCCATCCTTGAGCAGAAGCTGCCGCCGGGCACGCGCCTGGTCGAGGCACAGCTATGCAAGGCCTTTGGAATTACGCGGGGGACATTGCGCCGGGTGCTGGTGAAGCTGGCGCATGAGGGCGTGGTGGAGCTGCAGCCCAATCGCGGCGCGACCATCGCCGTGCACGACGCTGCGGAAGCGCGTCAGGTGTTTGGGGCGCGGCTGATTCTGGAAACCGGCTCGGTGCGGGAACTGGCCCAGCACGCCACCGCGGCGCAACTCGCCGAACTGCGCGCGCTGGCGGCTGCCGAACATGCCAGCCGGGAATCGGGCAACTGGCGCGAGTGGATCCGCCTGTCGGGCGATTTCCACATCCAGCTTGCCGAGGCCAACGGCAACCCCATCATCACGGCGATGCTGCGCACGCTGGTGGCGCGCACCTCGCTGCTGATCGGGCTTTATGAGTCCCCCGCACGGCCGAGCTGCGGCCATGACGAACACCTGGCCATTCTCGATGCGGTGGAGCGCCGCGACGGCGAGCGTGCCGCGCGGCTGATGGGCGAACACCTGGGTGAATACATCGCTGCGCTGGAGCTGGAGCCCCGGCAGGTGGAGGCGATCGATTTCTCGACGCTCTTCCGCCGCGTCAAGCTCTGACCGGGCGAAGCCCTAGCGCTGCATGACGGCCAGGGCCACGAGAATCCCCACCGGCGGCAACACGCACCAGAACGACAGCGTCGCAAACGCCAGCGCGCCCAGCACCGCCCCGATGGCAAAGCCGGCAAGCGGCGGCACCATCTTGCGCAACCGCGTGCGCGCAACATCCTTCTGCGTAGCGCCCGGCGACAGCAGCTCCACCACATCGATCACGATCTGCGTGGTGTTGCCCGTCATGATCGTCGTGGGGGCGTGTTCCGACAGCACGATGCGCGCCTTGGCGTTCTGCACGCCCATCGCCGCGACGCCGATCAGCCCGACAACGATGGTGGCTGGTGCATCGGGGGACTGAATCGGCAGCGCCAGCAGGCCCGCCGCCATGAAGGCCAGCAGCAGAACGGCCTGCACAAGCAGCAGCGGCCGCAGCGGCGCCACACCGCGCCGCGTGAGCGCCGTCACGGCGAGTTTGGTCGCCGCCACGGCCACCACGAACATCGGCAGCGCCAGCAGCTTGGCGAGCACGCCTTGGCCGGAGCCCGCCAGTTCCAGGCCGATCATCACGAAGTTGCCGGTGACATGCGCGGTGAACAGTCCGAACAACGCCGCGAAGCCGACCACATCCACATAGCCCGCGACGAACGCCAGCAGCGTTCCCTGCGCGATCAGGAAACGCGCTGACGCCGGTGCGGCCGTTGCCGCCGTCGCCGCTTCAGAAGGCAAAGCACGAACACCCGAAGGCGCCCCAGAAGCCGCGGAAGTCGGTGGTCGGCACATTGGCCGTGCGCGCTTTCTGGTGGGCGTGGCCGTGCACCGAACACGAACCGACGCACTGATGCACCTGCTGCTGCATAGGCGCAGCGGGCCGCCAGTGCCCCGGCACGCGCGCCACGGGCGACCACTCCGGCAGCACCGGAATCGGCGGCGGGCCGAATTCGGCAAACTCCGCGGCGCCGTAGACGATGCGGCCGCCCACCACCGTCAGCACCGATTCGATGGTCTTGATATCGGCCTCCGGCACGCTGAAGAAATCCGCCGACAACGCTGCCAGGTCGGCGAGTTGCCCGACCTTGATCTGCCCCTTGTTGCCCTGGTCTGCGGAGAACCACGCGCTGCCGTGCGTGTACAGCTCGAGCGCCACCTCGCGCGGCAGTCCTTCCGGATACAGTGCCATGCCGCCCACGGTGCGCCCGCTCGCCAGCCAGTACAGCGACGTCCACGGGTTGTAGCTTGACACGCGCGTGGCGTCGGTGCCGGCGCCCACGGGCACGCCTTCGGCCAGCATGCGCTTGATGGGCGGCGTCTGTTCGGCAGCGGCTGCGCCGTAGCGGTCGACAAAGTATTCGCCCTGGAAGGCCATGCGGTCCTGGATGGCGATGCCGCCGCCGAGTGCGCGCACGCGCTCGATGTTCTTCGGCGAAATCGTCTCGGCATGGTCGAAGAACCACGGCAGGCCGTTGAAGGGAATGTCGCGGTTCACACGCTCGAACACATCGAGCATGCGCGAGATCGATTCGTCGTAAGTAGCGTGCAGCCGGAACGGCCAGCGCTGCGCGACGAGGTGGCGCACCACGGTTTCCAGCTCCTGCTCCATCGTCTCGGGCAGGTCGGGGCGCGGTTGCAGGAAGTCTTCGAAATCAGCGGCGGAGAAGACCAGCATCTCGCCCGCGCCGTTGTGGCGGAAGAAGTCATCGCCCTGGCGGTATTGCACACTGCCGGTCCAGTTTTTGAAGTCGGCCAGCTCTTCCTTTGGCTTCTGCGTGAAGAGGTTGTAGGCGATGCGGATGGTGAGCTGGTTCTGCGCCGACAGCTCGCGGATGACCTCGTAGTCTTCCGGGTAGTTCTGAAAGCCGCCGCCCGCGTCGATGGCGCTTGTTACGCCGAGGCGGTTCAGCTCGCGCATGAACTGGCGAGTGGAGTTGACCTGGTATTCCGGCGGCAGCTTCGGCCCCTTGGCGAGCGTCGCGTACAGGATCATCGCGTTGGGCCTGGCGATCAGCATACCGGTGGGCTCGCCGGATGCGTCGCGCTGGATTTCGCCGCCGGGCGGGTTCGGCGTGTCCTTGGTGTAGCCGACCTGGCGCAGCGCCGCGCGGTTCAGCAGCGCGCGGTCGTACAGATGCAGCACGAACACGGGCGTATCGGGCGCGGCCTGGTTCAGCTCTTCGAGCGTGGGCATGCGGCGCTCGGCAAACTGGAATTCCGACCAGCCGCCCACCACGCGCACCCATTGCGGCGACGGCGTGCGGGCGGCCTGCTCCTTGAGCATGCGCATCGCGTCGGCCAGGGAGGGCACGCCTTCCCAGCGCAGCTCGAGGTTGTAGTTCAGCCCGCCCCGGATCAGGTGCAGGTGTGAATCGTTCAGGCCGGGAATGACGGTGCGCCCGCGCAGGTCGATGACCTGAGTCGTGGCACTACGCTGTGCCATCACGGTGGCATCGTCGCCCACGGCAACGAAGCGGCCGTCACGCACGGCAACGGCGCTGGCGGTGGGGCGTTCGCGGTCGACCGTATGGATGCGGCCGTTGTGCAGGATGAGGTCGGCGGTCATTGCGTCAGTATTTTGGGAAGATCGAAAAGCGTCCCGGTCCGGCGATCAGGACCGTCGTGAAGATGATCAGCAGCATCCATCCGAACTGTCCATCGGCAAGCGACCAGTCCGGATGCACCACGAGCATGGCCACGAGCAACGTGGCGATGATGGGCAGGCAGGCCAGGCGCGTGAGCACGCCAAGCGCAATCAGCAGCGGGCAAACCGTTTCCGACAGGATGGCGAGCAGCAGCGTGGGTGCGGCGCCCAGGTGGAATGGGTCTTCAATGCGCGTCAGTTCCTGGCTGTAGTGCAGCACCTTGGGCAGCCCATGCACGGCGATCAGCAGGGCGCTGCCGGTGACGCGCAGGAACAGCAGGCCGGCATGCAGGGCAACATTCGCCGCGGTGCCGGCGGGCGCGGCAGCGTGCGAGGGTTCGAGCGACAGGCGTGTCATGGCATCAGCTCGGATTGCGCGGCGTGGCGCTGCCGGATTCGCCGGTGGCAGCCAGGTCCGTGGGTGACGCCTGGGGCGGCGCTTGGCTCGGCACTTGAGGCGGTGCGCCGGTGATCTTCGGCACGCATTCGTGCCGGAACCACGCCATGGTGATCGGCTCGCCGGCCAGCAGGCGCTGCGCGGCCGGCACGATCTGTTCGCCGATCAGCATGCCGAGCAACCCGACCAGCGCGATCGCCGGTGGCGCCGGTGAGCGGACGTGCAGCAATGCATAGATGACGCCAACCAGCATGCCGACGCCAATGGAGATGAGGTAGGGCTTCACGAGGAGGGCTCCAGGATGCCAAGGGGCGGCGCGCGCAAACGGCGCCGCCCGTGCCGATCAGGTGCTGAGGAAGGCCAGCAGGTCCGCGTTGACCTTGTCTGCCTCGGTCACGCACATGCCGTGCGAGCCGCCGGGGTAGACCTTGAGCGTCCCGTTCTTCACCAGCTCCACGCCCAGCCTGGCCGAATTGTCGATCGGCACGATCTGGTCGTCGTCGCCATGCAGGAACAGCACCGGCACGTCGATCTTCTTCAGGTCTTCGGTGTAGTCGACCTCCGAGAATTCCTTGATGCACAGGTACTGGCCGTGAATGCCGCCGGTCATGCCCTGCGCCCAGAAGGCGTCGATGGTGCCCTGCGAAACCTTCGCGCCCGGCCGGTTGAAACCGAAGAACGGCGTGGCGAGATCGCGGTAGAACTGCGAGCGGTTGTCGGCCACACCCTTGCGGATGCCATCGAACACGTCCATCGGCAAGCCGTTCGGGTTGGCCGCCGTCTTCAGCATGATGGGCGGCACTGCGCCGATCAGCACGGCGCGGGCGACGCGCTTGGTGCCGTGGCGGCCGATGTAGTGCGCGACTTCGCCGCCGCCGGTGGAATGGCCGACCAGCGTGGCGCCCTGGATGTCGAGCGCATCGAGCAGCGCTGCCAGGTCGTCGGCGTAGGTGTCCATGTCGTTGCCCTGCGACGGCTGGTCGGAACGGCCATGACCGCGCCGGTCATGCGCGATGACGCGAAAACCCTTCTGCACGAGGAACAGCATCTGCGCGTCCCACGCGTCGGCATTGAGCGGCCAGCCGTGCGAGAAGACGACGGGCTTGCCGCTGCCCCAGTCCTTGTAAAAGATGCGCGTACCGTCTTGGGTGGTAATCGTTTGCATGGGAATGAGAGAGAGGAGGGTGGCTGGTTGAATGGACGACGGGGCGACGCATGCGGTTGCACATGCGTCGCCCGGCCGGAACAGCGTCTTCTTTTATAGTCGGCGGCGCGGTCAGTTGGCAGCCACGGCAGCCAGCGCCTCGTGCGGCGTCGCGGTGCGTTGCGGCGCCTTGTGCACCATCGTGTAGGCGTAGTCCACGCCCATGCCGTAGGCGCCGGAGTGCTCCTTCACCAGCTTCATGACGGCGTCGTACGTGTCGCGGTGGGCCCAGTCACGCTGCCATTCCAGCAGCACCTGTTGCCACGTCACGGGCACCACGCCGGCCTGGACCATGCGCTGCATGGCGTAGTCGTGCGCGTCCTTGGACGTACCACCGGAAGCGTCGGCCACCATGTAGATCTCGTAGTCGGCGTCGTGCATGGCCGACAGCGCGAACGTGCAATTGCACACCTCCGTCCACAGGCCCGAGACGACCACCTTCTTGCGGCCGTTCTTTGCCAGGACATCGCGCACCTTCTGGTCGTCCCAGGAGTTCATCGAGGTGCGTTCGAGCAGCGGCTGATCCGGAAACACATCGAGCAGCTCCGGATAGGTGTAGCCCGAGAAGCTCTGCGATTCGACAGTCGTAATGGTGGTGGGGATGTTGAAGATTTTGGCGGCCTTGGCAAGGCCAACGGTGTTGTTCTTCAGGACCTGGCGATCGATCGACTGCACGCCGAAGGCCATTTGCGGCTGGTGGTCGATGAAGATCAATTGACAGTTCTGCGGGGTAAGGACTTCCAGCTTGGGATTCATGGCCGTATCCGATTTCCGATAGGAGATGCGAGGGGGGATGCTGCAGACCTGTCGCCGCATCGGCGCGGCGCGATCAACGGCCCATCCATGATAGGAAGTTGCGTTCGAGGTGCAACGCCTCAATCGGCGAGTGCAGTTTTTGCGATTGCCGAACAATCGCCGCGACGTTCCGAAACATTCGGTCGGTACCCTGGACCCGCGCGCCGGTCGTGGGATTCGGCGCGCGTGGCCGTCAGCGACGTCAGCGGATCCAGCCGCGCTCGATGAGGGGCTTGTCCCAAGCCAGCTCGCCGGCATGGTGGCTGGCCAGGCAATCGATCAGCGCGCACACCTTGACGGCCTGGCGCTGCGTCGCCGGATACACGGCCGAGAAATGCAGCGGTGTCAGGTCGTAATCGGCCAGCACCGGCACGAGCCGCCCGGCGACCAGGTCGTCGCTGATGACGAGCGTGGGCAGGCAGGCGATGCCGGCGCTGGTCAGGGCGTAGTCGCGCAGCAGATGCACGGAGTTGGAGCGCACCTGCTCGGGCAGGTCCATCGCGGGGAGGGTTTCGCCATTGCGCGAGAACACCCAGCGCTTGCGTGTCGGGTAGCCCGAGTACAGCGCCAGCGAATGCTGCAGCAGGTCGGCCGGCTGCTGCGGCAGGCCGTACTCTTCCACGTACGCGGGCGTGGCGCAGAACATGCGCCGCAGCGTGAACAGGCGCCGCTCGATCAGCGAATCGTTGATGGGCGGGAAGATCTGGAACACCACGTCGAACCCTTCGGCAATCGGGTCGACCACGCTGTCGTCCACCACCACGTCGAGCTGGATATCGGGGTACTGCGCCCCGAACCGGGCCAGCGGCTCGGCAAAGTGGCTGAGCGCGTAGCCGGGCAGCATGCGGATGCGCAGCTTGCCGGCCGGCGTGGCGCGCAGGCCGCGCATCTGGTCGGTGAGGTCCGTCAGCATGCAGACGGCCTCGGCGCATTGCTTGTAATAGGTCTCGCCCACTTCGGATAGGCGCACATGCCGCGTGCTGCGGTGAAACAGCGGCGCTTCGATAAAGCGCTCCAACTGCTGCACGCGGTTGGTGACCACCGAGTTGGTCACGCCCAACTGGCGGGCGGCTTCAGCAAAGCTGCGCGTTTCTGCCACGCGCACGAAGGCTTCGATACTGAGAAAACGGTCCATTTGCAGCGTCCTGGCGCCTGAGGTGAAAGGGGGGCGCGACGCCGGCCATCATACGGCGAACCGGTGAAATGTGACGGGAGCGTCAGGGAGGCTTTTCTGCCCGTCGTCGCGTCGTTTATCCTCTGCAATCTGTTGCATTTCATCTTCCATTCCAATACCAAGCGAGGAGCAGTTCATGGCAATTCAAGTCGTCGGCATCGTCGGTGCCGGAACAATGGGCAACGGCATTGCGCAAGCGTGCGCCGTGGTCGGGCTGGATGTGGTGATGGTGGACATCAGCGATGCCGCCGTGCAGAAAGGCATTGCCACCGTGGCCGGCAGCCTGGACCGCCTCATCAAGAAGGAAAAGCTGACCGAAGCCGACAAGGCCGCAGCGCTCGCCCGCATTCAGGGCTCCACGTCGTACGACGACCTCAAGCGCGCCGACCTCGTCATCGAGGCCGCCACGGAGAACTTCGACCTGAAGGTGAAGATCCTCAAGCAGCTCGAAGCTGCCGCTGCGCCGCACGCGATCGTGGCGTCGAACACGTCGTCCATCTCGATCACCAAGCTGGCCGCCGTGCTGCAAGACGCCAGCCGCTTCATCGGCATGCACTTCTTCAACCCGGTGCCGATGATGGCGTTGGTGGAAGTCATCCGCGGCCTGCAGACGAGCGATGCCACGCACGCGGCGGTGGAAGCGCTGGCCAAGCAGCTCGGCAAGACGCCGATTACGGTCAAGAACAGCCCGGGCTTTGTCGTCAACCGCATCCTGTGCCCGATGATCAACGAGGCGTTCTGCGTGCTGGGCGAGGGTCTGGCTTCGCCGGAGGAGATCGACGAAGGCATGAAGCTCGGCTGCAATCATCCGATCGGGCCGCTGGCGCTGGCCGACATGATCGGCCTGGACACCATGCTGGCTGTGATGGAAGTGCTGTACACCGAATTCGGCGATCCGAAATACCGCCCGGCTATGCTGATGCGCGAAATGGTGGCCGCCGGCTACCTCGGCCGCAAGACCGGCCGCGGTGTGTACGACTATCGCAAGTGAGCCAATCCCGCACCGCATCGGAGCCGTCCATGTCGATCTATACGTATCAGGTGCTGTGGGCTGACCTGGACGGCAACCAGCATCTCAAAAACACGCGCTACATCGACTACGCGTCGCACAGCCGCTTTCGTTTTCTGACCGAGCAGGGCTTTGGCCCGAAGGCCTTCGCGCAGCACAAGCTCGGGCCGGTGGTGTTTGAAGACCGTGTCAGCTACCGCAAGGAACTGCGCCTCATGGATGCCTTTACCGTGAGTGTGGAGACCGCCGGCCGCAACGAACGCGGTTCGCGTTTCATCATGGTCAACCGCATCCGCAATGAAGCGGGCGACCTGTGTGCCGAAATCACCAGCATGTGCGCGTGGTTTGACCTTGCCGAGCGCAAAGTTGCCGCGCCACCACCGGCGCTGTTCGACGTGATGGAACGCACGCCCCGTACGGA
This sequence comes from Ralstonia sp. 1138, assembly GCF_040544795.1. Classification (NCBI taxonomy): domain Bacteria; kingdom Pseudomonadati; phylum Pseudomonadota; class Betaproteobacteria; order Burkholderiales; family Burkholderiaceae; genus Ralstonia; species Ralstonia sp. 1138. Next base: position 642,195 of record NZ_JBEPKQ010000002.1, read on the forward strand.
CGACTACCGGCTGCTGTAACGGCTGTCCGCCAACTGTCAGGCCGGATTCGCGCAAACTGTCTGCAAGTGTGCATGGAGACGGTGTGGCGGTGCGTTGAAGATGACGCATCGCCACACCGCCTTTTTTCTTCCCCAACACTTCGGACGCCACCATGTCGCGCTACGCCTTCCGCCTGCTCAACGTCTTTGCCGAATCCACCTTTGGCGGCAACCAGCTCGCCGTGTTTGAAGACGGGCGCGGCCTGGATGACGCCACCATGCAGGCCATCGGACGCCAGTTCAACCTGTCCGAAATCACCTTCATCTTTCCCGACGAGGCCGATGGCGCCACGGCGCGCTTCCGCATCTTCACGCCCGATTACGAGATGCCGTTTGCTGGCCACCCGTCGCTGGGTACCGCGCAGGTGGTGCGCGAACTGTATGGCCCCGGCAATGAGCTGACGTTGCGTTGCCCGTCGGGCATCGTGTCGCTGACGGCGCAGGACGACGGGTGGTCGCTGGTGCCGCCGCGCTCCGGTGCCCTGAGTACGCGGGAGGCGGACCCGGCCATCGCCGGCATGCTGGGCTTGGATGCCGATGCGCTGGCAGGTCCACCGCTGTGGGTGGATGCCGGTATCGAACAGTTGATGGTGCCCGTCAAGACACGCGCTGACGTCGACCGCGCCCGCCCCGATCTGTCGGTGTTCGACGCGTGGCCGCGCAGCCGCAATGATGGGCGCAACGCGTATGTCTTCACCATGCCGAAGCCCGGCAGCAATGATCCGGTGGTGTCGCGCTTCTTCTTCGAATACGGCACCGGCATGCTCGAAGACCCGGGCACCGGCTCGGCGTGTGCCAACCTCGGCGGCTGGCTGCGCGCGACGGGCCATGCGTTGCCGGCCAGTTACCGCATCGAGCAGGGCGCTGCAGTGGGACGACCCTGCCACCTCACGCTGCGGGTGGATGCCGACGGCACGATCCACGTCGGCGGCCGCGTGATCGAAATCGGCCGCGGCACGTTGACGATTTAATCGGCGGCGCCCAGCTGCTTGCAGAAGAACGTCGTCCCGCAGAACGCGCCGTCCGGCATCAGCGCGTAGTTGGGCACCACGCCTACGCGCTGCCAGCCGGCGCGTGCGTACAGCCGCTCGGCGTCGCCGCCCGTCACGGTGTCGAGCACGAGCACCGTCTTGCCCTCGGTGCGCGCCTCGTCTTCGATGGCCGCCATCAATCGCTGCGCCAGGCCCTGACGGCGCGCGCGGCGGTGCACGAGCATCTTGGCGACGTCAGCACGGTGCGGCTGGTTTTCCGGCTGCGCGAGTACCAACTGAACGGTGCCGTGGATGGCGCCCGCCGCATCTTCGGCAATCAGCAAGGCACGCTCGCCCCTCGCCACGCCATCGGCCACGCCGCGCCAGAACGCCCGCGCCTTGTCGAGCGACAACGGCGCCATGAAACTGACCGACGCGCCACCCTCCACGCAATCGACGAGCACATCGGCCAAGGCATCGACGCACGCGCTTGCCTCGTTGGCGCCCACGCGGCGGATGGTCAGGGTGTCGGTCATCAGGGCCTCCAGTGGGCAGCGGATACGGTTGTGAGTGCGACGAGATAGCGGGCCGGCCGCCGCGTGGGGTTGTGATAGACGATCGGACAGTCCAGCCGCATGGTCAGGCAATCGCCTGCGTTGAGGCGCCAGTGCGCGTCGCCCACGGTCATTTCCATCGTGCCTTCGATGATCCACACCTGCTGGTGGATTTCGGCATCGCGCGCGCCGGTGTCGTAGGCGACGCGCTGGCCGGGCGGAAAGTGCACCTCCACGAGCTGCAGCGGCGAACGCGCTGCCGGCGACAGGTTGCGCCGCACGTAGCCGGAGGCGGGGTCCGTCCACTCCGGCTGCTCCGCCGCGCGCGATACGGGTGAGGGCTCCGCGGCTGGCGCCGCACCGTCTTCGAACAATGAGGCCAGCGTCACGCCCAGCGCGGAGCTGAGCCGATCGAGCACCGCAGCGGTCGGGCTGCTCCGGCCGCGCTCGATCAGGGAGATGGCCGATCGGCTGACCTGGCTGCGTTCGGCTAGCGCGTCGAGCGAGAGCCCCTGGGCGTCGCGCAGTTCGCGCAGGCGCTGGGCGATACGTTGATGGATGTCCATGCATTCCAGTTTAATGGAATTTTGCATCTAGTAAACTGGAATATGAGGCGATGAATGATTGGCCTTGCTGAGGGTAGTGCCTTGCGCAACCGTCGGCTGAATCTTGCGATTGCTGCTAGATTGCCCAGCCACGCAAATTTTTTTCGCCGTTTTCTAGACGATTGGTCTACAGGAGATTGCCATGCCGCAACGTGAAGCCGTCAATCGCCGCATCGTTCTTGCCAGCCGCCCCAGCGGTACGCCTTCGCTCGACAACTTCCGCATCGAAGAGACTGCCGTGCCCACGCCGCAGGACGGCCAGGTGCTGCTGCGCACGCTGTACCTGTCGCTCGACCCTTACATGCGCAATCTGATGGACGAGGTCGGCCCCGGCTACGCGCCGCCCGTCGAGGTGGGCGCGCCCATGGTGGGCGGTACCGTCAGCCGCGTGGTGGCATCGCGGGACGCACGGTTTCGCGAGGGCGATGTGGTGCTCGGCGCGGCGGGCTGGCAGGACTATGCCGTTGCGGCCGGTGAAGAGTTGACCGCGCTGGGCGATATGCCGGAGCCATCGCTGGCGCTGGGCGGGCTTGGCATGCCTGCCTTTACGGCGTACGTCGGTCTGCTCGACATTGGCGAGCCCAAGCCCGGCGAAACCGTGGTGGTGGCCGCGGCCACGGGCGCGGTCGGTGCGGTGGTCGGACAGCTTGCCAAGCTCAAGGGCGCGCGCGTGGTCGGCATTGCCGGCGGCGCAGACAAATGCCGCTACGCCGTCGACACGCTCGGCTTTGACGCTTGCCTGGACCGCCGCCAACCCGACCTCGCGAAGCGCCTGGCCCAGGCCTGCCCCGACGGCATCGACGTGTACTTCGAAAACGTGGGTGGCGAGGTGTTCGACGCGGTGCTGCCGCTGCTGAACATCGGCGCGCGTGTGCCGGTGTGCGGCTTCATTTCGCACTACAACGACGAGGCCGCCGCCGGGCCAGACCGTCTGCCCAAGGTCACCGCGACCGTGCTGCAGAAGCGCGTGCGCATGCAGGGCTTCATCATCCTCGACCACTACGCCAGTCGCTACGACGCGTTCCAGCGCGACATGGCCGCGTGGGTGGCGGCCGGCAAGGTGAAGGTGCGCGAAGACCGCGTCGACGGGCTGGAGAACGCCCCGGCCGCGTTCCTCGGCCTGCTCGAAGGACGCAACTTCGGCAAGCTCGTGGTGCGCGTGGCCGAGGCGTGATCGCCCGGGCGTTGTCGGTTGGTTATTGGGCTGCGGCGTCGCGGCGCTGTAACGTGGGCGGCAGCCACGAGCCGTCGAGCGCGGCCTCCTTCGGCCACGTCAGCTGCATGCGCAGCAGGAACGCTCCGGTGGGCGGCGGCAGCCAGTTGTTGCGCATGCCCTTGGGCGGCGCCCGCTGGATCAGGATGTCGAGCGAGCCGTCGCGGTTCAGGCGCGGGTGGTCGGCCTCGCTCAGCATGTTGCGCAGGCTCGGGCGCTCCGCAGCGCTGCGCGGTTGCCCGCCGGCGGATAACGCGGCGATGGCCCAGCCGGCGTTCTCGGGCGGAAGCTGGTTGCGCTCGAAGTGCAGGACATAGCGGTGCGTACTGTCCAGCGCCATGCCGTTGGTGTCGGTTTTGGCGGTGGCGACGAGCATGTCCTGCGGCAGGTCGGTGCCGCCGCCGTTCCACGCGACGATGGCGCGCTGCGCGTAGTCCAGCCCATAGGCACCGATCATGCGCGGGATGAACCAGCCGTTTTGCGTGATGGGCGGCTGCTTCACGGCCAGCGAGAGGGTCTCCCGCGCCGCCGCCACGCCGCCATCCATGACCTTCAGATTGGCGGCGCTCACGACCTTGGCGTCGAACGGCGCACCGGGCACGATGCCCAGATCGCGCAGCGATTGCAGCATCGTCGAATCGGCCGCGTGCGGCGGATTGTCCTTCAGCAGTTCGGCAAAGCGCGTGAAGTAGCTGTTGGCATCCAATGCGGTGACGCGGCGGCGCGCGGCCTCCATGCTGACGTCGAGGTCGGTGGCCTTGTCGGCGTTCACCTTGGTTTCGGCTTCGGCCTCACGCAGGGACGTTTTGCCGAAGGCGTCCAGCGGGGTGATGCGGTAGCGGTCCTGCACCCGGCGTGCGCCGGCCACATCGCGCGCGCCGGCGACTTGCGTGCGCGCGACGACCCACACCAGGTTGGTCGGCGCGGTGATCTGCTTCACGCCGGCCGGCAGCGTGCCTTCCCAGCCTGGCGGCGTGAGGGCGTAGTGCGCGGCCCGCGACCCCGTGGTGCGGTTGCCGAGTGACTCGAACACATCGCTCCACCCGTCGTGCAGCGCCACCCAGATGTGGCGGCGCCCCGTGTCGGGCAGGCTCAGGACGACCGGGCCATTACGCAAATCGACGAAGGCGCTACTGGCGAGCACGTCTACGCGGGCGCGCACGCCGGTCGGCAGGGTTTCGTCTTCCAGCGTGCGCTGATGCATGAACGTGCCAGCGGGCGCGAGCGCGGACGTGGTCTGCACCAGCGCGTCGGTCATCATCAACGGAAACGCGTAGACGTAGGCCGAGCGCACGAGCGCCTCGTTCGGCTGCGGCAGACGTTGTTCGATGGGAGCCGTGGTCGCGGTGTTCTGGGTAGAGCAACCGGTCAGGCCCAGGGTGATCGCCGAGGCCACCACGCTCAGCGCCACGGCCAGCTTGGTCAGCGGGCGCGCGGGCGCAGGGCAGTGCGTCATCTTGTTCTCCTTTGTCGTCGGTGCGCGCAACAGGAAAGCAGACGCCTGTCGGTCATCCCCCCAAGGATGCTTGCGCATACGGTTGCGCGGTGGCCGATCCCGCAGCCCCGCGCATGTCGTGTCATGAATCTTTGGAATGTAGAAGCGCCGCCAGCGCAAGTCAATTGAAGTGCAGCGAGGCACGCACGCATGGCTCGGCGCAGGCGCGTTTCACAGGCGCAGGTGCAGTGCGAGACGCAACTTTGCAGCGTCGTACTCGGCTTTCATGCGCGCCACGATTTCGGCGGCGGGCGGCAGATCGGCAATCTGCCCGACACCCTGGCCGGCGCCCCAGATGTCTTTCCAGGCCTTGGCGCGCGAGCTGCCATCGCCAAAATTCATCTTCGATTTGTCGGCCTCGGGCAGGGCAGCCGGGTCCAGGCCCGCCAGTTCGATGCTTTCGCGGATGTAGTTGCCGTGCACGCCGGTAAAGAGGTTGGTATAAACAATGTCCGACGCGGCCGCGCGCACGATGGCTTGCTTGTAGCTTTCCGCCGCGTGAGCTTCCTGGCTGGCGATGAAGCGCGTGCCGATATAGGCAAGGTCGGCGCCCATGGCCTGCGCAGCGAGGATGGCATCGCCCGTGGCGATTGCGCCCGACAGCGCGATCGGCCCGTCGAAGATGCGCCGCACCTCGCCAACGAGTGCGAAGGGCGAGAGCGTTCCGGCATGCCCGCCCGCGCCGGCGGCGACCAGAATCAGGCCGTCGACGCCGGCTTCCAAGGCCTTTTCCGCATGGCGCAGATTGATCACGTCGTGGAGCACGATGCCGCCGTAGCTGTGCACCGCATCGAGGATCTCCTTGACCGGCGCGCGCAGCGAGGTGATGAAGATCGGCACCTTGTGCTTGACGCACGTGGCCACGTCCTGCTCCAGCCGCGCGTTTGAGTGGTGCACGATTTGATTGACGGCGATCGGCCCCACCACCTCCTGCGGATGCGCGGTGCGGTACGCCGCCAGGTCCGCGTCCATCTGCGTGAGCCAGTCGTCCAGCACCTCCGCCGGGCGCGCATTGAGCGCCGGGAATGCCCCCACGATGCCGGCCTTGCATTGCGCCAACACCAGTTCCGGATAGCTGACGATGAACATCGGTGAACCGATGACGGGCAGCGTCAGGTGCTGCAGCGCGGGCGGCAGGTGCTTGGCGGCGGGCATGGCGTCTCCTGGTTTGGCAAACCGGCACAACAGGGCAGAGCATGTCGTTCGATTATAGGAACGATCCCGCACCCCGCCGTGCGCGGTCACCGCACCGCGCTCAGACGTGGGCGTGCTGCGCCAGCAGTTCGATGAAGGTGCGGTTGAAGGCGGGCAGGTCATCGGGCTTGCGGCTGCTGACCCAGTTGCGGTCAGTCACCACCTCACGGTCGACCCACATGCCGCCGGCATTGCGGATGTCGTCCTGCAGCGTCGGCCAGCTCGTCAGCGTGCGGCCTCGCACCAGTCCGGCAGACACCATCAGCCACGGCCCGTGGCAGATCACGGCGATGGGCTTTTGCGCGCGCTCGAACGCTTTCACGAAGGCCTGCGCGGCCGGCACGACGCGCAGTGCGTCGGCGTTGAAGACTCCGCCGGGCAGCACCAGGCCGTCGAAGTCGTCTGCCTTGGCTTGATCAAGCGTCAGGTCCACGTTGAACGTATCGCCCTTGTCGGCGTGGTGCAGGCCCGTCACGCTGGGGCCTTTCGGCGCAATGATGCTGACGGTGGCACCGGCGCCTTCCAGCGCCTGCTTGGGGCTGGCCAGTTCGGCCTGCTCGAACAGGTCGTCGACGAGGATGGCGATGCGCATGTCATGCAATGGGGTCATGGCGAACTCCTTGTCAGGGGAAATCAAAAGAAGAGAACGGCAGGGAATGGTTCCGCAACGCGCGTGCCTGCTCTGCGCTAGCATGCGGAGCAATCGCCACGCATCACTTCAACCACGACCGATCACCGGAGACCCGCATGACCACGCCGCTTTCCATCGATGCCGCCACCGCTGCCGCAGATGCCGCGCTGTTTCCCGGCTTTCGTCCGTTCCGCCAGATGGCCAACGGGGTGGAGATCGCGGGGGTGATCGGCGGGAGCGGGCCGCCGCTGCTGTTGCTGCATGGCCATCCGCAAAGCCATGTGATCTGGCATAAGGTCGCGCATGAATTGGCGCGCGATTACACGGTCGTCGCGACCGATCTGCGCGGCTATGGCGCCTCGTCCAAGCCGGCCGGCAGCGCCCGGCATGCGGAATACAGCAAGCGCACCATGGCGCAGGACCAGGTGGAGGTGATGCGCGCGCTCGGCTTCGGCTGCTTCCGGCTGTGCGCGCATGACCGCGGGGCGCGGGTGGCGCATCGCCTGTGTGTCGATCATCCCCTCCACGTCGAGCGCGCCATGCTGCTCGACATCGCCCCCACGCTGGCGATGTACGAACACACCGACATGGCGTTTGCGTCTGCCTACTGGCATTGGTTCTTCCTGATCCAGCCGTCGCCGTTTCCCGAGACGCTGATCAACGCCACGCCCGATTTCTACATCAGCAAACTGATGGGCCTGCGCCACGCGGGGCTGGAACCGTTCGCCCCCGAAGCCATGGCGACCTACGCCGCTGCCATGCGCGAACCTGCGTGCGTGCACGCCATGTGCGAGGACTACCGTGCCGCCGCCACCATCGACCTTGAACATGATCGCGCTGACCGCGACGCCGGCAAGCGCGTGAGCGTGCCGCTGCGTGTGCTGTGGGGCGAGCACGGCGTGATCCAGCGCTGCTTCAAGCCGTTGGAGCTGTGGAAAGCCGTGGCGGACGACGTGAGCGGCGGCACGGTGCCATGCGGGCATTACGTGCCGGAAGAGGCGCCCGAAGCGTTGCTCAAGGAGATGCGCGCGTACTTCGCCTGAGGCGGCTTGAGTGGCCACCTACGCTTCGGCCCATTCGCGCAGCAGGTTGTGATACGTCCCCGTCAGCGCAATCACGGACGGATCGTCCTGCCCCAGCAACCCCATCAGCCGCTGCAGTTCCGTGTCCATCTGGAACAGCAGCGTGCGATGCGCATCGCTGCGCACCATGCTCTGCAGCCAGAAGAACGAGCACACGCGCGCACCGCGCGTCACCGGCGTCACGCGGTGCAGGCTGCTGCTGGGGTAGAGCACCATGTCGCCGGCGCCGAGCTTGACGCGGTGCTCGCCGAAGGTGTCATCGATGATGAGTTCACCGCCGTCGTAGTCTTCGGGCTCGGTCAGGAACAGCGTGCAGGAGAGGTCGCTGCGGATGCGGAAATCCGTGCCGCGCAGGTGGCGCACCGCGTTGTCGACGTGGTTGCCGAAGGTCTGGCCGCCGGCATAGCGGTTGAATAGCGGCGGAAACACCTTGAGCGGCAACGCGGCAGAAAAGAACAGCGTGTTGGCGGACAGCGCATCCTGAATCAAGGTGCCGACCTCGCGCGCAGCCGGCGAGCCTTCGGGCAGCTGCATGTTGTGCTTCACGTGGCCCGACTGCGCGCCGGCCGTGACCTTGCCGTCTACCCACTCGGCAGCGTCGATCGTGGCGCGGCACTGCGCGACCTGTTCCTTCGTGAGGACGGCGGGAATCTTCAGCAACATGGCGATGGGGTGTTCAGCACGCAGGCCAGCGCACGCAAACGCGCATCGGGATGGCCTGCAAGAAAGTCATGTGCCTTCGCGAGAAAGGCGGGTGTGGCGGTGCGGGGCACGGCCTGCATCCAGGCGAGGGCGTCGTCTGCGCGGTTGGCGAGTGCGAGCAGGCGCGCTGCGTTGAACTGGCCGCGGAAGTCTCCGCCCTCTGCGGCACGCAGATAGCAGCGCAGGGCCATTACGGGGTCGGCCTCGACCTCCCAGCCGTCTTCATAGAAGCCGCCCAGCACGTTGATCGACTTGGCGTGCCCTTGCGCGGCCGCCGCCTTGAAGAGTGCAAACGCGCGGGCTCGGTCCGCCGGGATGCCGCGTCCGAGTTGCAACTGCGTCGCGTAGTTGTACTGGCCCCAGTCGAGCCCGGCATTGGCCGCGCGGGCGTACCAGTGCGTGGCGGTCTTGTCGCAGGCGGGCGCGCCCCAGCCGTGCTCATAGCAGCGGCCCAGCATGTTGGCGGCCATCGCGTGGCCCGACAGCGCGGCCGTCTTGAACCAGAACAGCGCTTCGCCGGGGTTGCGTTCAACACCGCGGCCATCGAGCAGCCATTGGCCGAAGATGGCCTGCGCTTCCGTGTGCCCGCGCTGGGCGGCTGCCGCCAGCCAGCGCGCGGCGCGGTCGGCGGGGCCGGTCAGCACGGCGTGGATGGCATCGACCAGCGCCGCGTCGGCTGTGGCGGTGACAGCGGCTGTGGCGGTTGCAGCGTCAGCCGGCATCAGTAGCGGATGCCCAGCGTCAGGATGGCCGTGCGGCCCGGTGCCAGCGATGCGTAGTGCGATGCATACGCCTGGTTGAAGTACACCTTGTCGAACAGGTTCTGCACGTTCAGTTGCAGGGTGGTGTGCTTGTCGATGCGGTACGCGGCCATGGCGTCAAAGCGCCAGTAGGCCGGGACCCACTTCGGGTTGGCGGGGTTGGCGCTGCCCCACACCTTCGAGACGTAATACGCGCCGCCGCCCAGCGTGAGTTTCGGCATCGGCTGATACGTCGTCCACAGGCTGAAGCTGTTCTTCGGCGTGTTGGGGAAGGCCGTACCGTTGGTGCCGCCAAAGGCTGCGCCCGCGCCGCCGTTGTTGCGCAGTTCGCTCTTCAGATACGTGTAACCGCCGAACACCTGCCAGCGGTTGGTGAGCGCGCCCGACCAGCCCAGCTCGAAGCCATCGACGCGCTTGTTGCCCGCCATGGCGGCGGTGCCGTCCTGCTGCGCGATGCGGGCGTTGGTCGTCTCGATCCGGAAGATCGCGGCCGTCAGTGCCAGCTTGCTGTCGAGCACGTTCCACTTGGTGCCGAGTTCGTAGGCGCGGTTCTTTTCCGGGGCAAGCACGTCGCCGCGATTGCCCGAGCGGTCCGGCGTGAGCGCGCTGGTATCGGCGCCCTGGCCCGCCACCGAGCCCGACGGTGTCGACGATGTGCCGTACGCCAGATAGATGCTGCCGTTCTGCGCAGGCTTGAACACGAGGCCGAGTTGGTAGTTCAGCAGGTTGTCATCGCGCGAGAAGCTCGAACGCACGCCTTGCGCATTCGCCGACGTGGTGGCCGATGCGGAAAAGCGATCAAAGCGCAGCCCGCCGTTGACTTGCCAGCGCGGCGACAGCTCGATCGTGTCGAACACGTAGGCCGACTGCGTGCGCACCGTCGTCTCTGCCGGATTGTTGCTCAGCCTGATGCTGCCGGCCCAGGGGTCGTTCGGGTTTGGGTTGAAGAGATCGGTGCAGTTGTAGCCGCCCGCCGCGCCGATGCCGTTGGGGCAGCGATTGCTGCCGGTGGCTACGGCGTAGGTGTCGTTGCTGCTGCGCTCGCGCGAGAACTCCAGACCCGCCGCGTAGCTGTGCTTGAAGCCGCCGGTGTCGAACTTGCCGGTCGCTTCTGTCTGGTTGGCGACGGTGTTGGCCACCGAGTATCGCGAATTGGTGCGGCGCCAGACCATGCCGTAATAGATGTTGCCCTGGCTGTCGTCGGGCTGCGTCCACACATAGTCCTGACTGGTGCGGGCGACGCGCGTGGTGTTGCGCAGCTTCAACGCGGTCGACACATCGTGCTCCAGCGTGAAGGTGCCCATGTCGACGCGGTCGCGGCGGAAGTCGCGCGACAGGCCGTAGTAGACATTGCGGTCGACATTCACGGGCGCGCCGTCGCCGGGGCCGAACAGCTGCGGGCGGCCATCGGTGCGGCGGTTGAACGTGCCGTTGTTGTACGGAATGCCGGTGTCCGGCGTGTCGTTCGATTGCAGGTGGTAGTACGACAGCGTCGCCCGCGTGGGCGTGCCCAGCCCAAAGGCGATGGACGGTGCGATGCCCCAGCGGCTGAAGCTCGTCACGTCGCGGCCGGCAACAGCGGCGTCGTGCGCCATCGCGTTCAGGCGGAACGCCGCGTGCTCGCCGATCTGGTAGTTGCCGTCGACGGTGGCACGTTTGTACGCCGCGTTGCCGACCGACAGCGTGCCCTCGGTGAAGTGCTCCAGCTTCGGCGTCTTTGTGACGATGTTGACCGCCCCGCCCGCAGAGCCCCGGCCTTCATACGCGCCCGACGGCCCCTTGATGACTTCCACCGATTCCACGTTGAACATCTCACGCGATTGCGCACCGATGTCGCGCAGCCCGTCGAGGAAGGTGCTGGCCTGCGCGTCGTAGCCGCGGATGAACGGGCGATCGCCGACGGGGTTGCCGCCTTCGCCGGCGCCAAACGCGATGCCCGGCACCGTGCGCAGCGCCTCGGTGAGCGTGACGGAGCCCGTGCCCTGCAACACCTCTGCGGGAATCACCGTGACGGACTTGGGCGTATCGAGCAGCGGCGCGGTGAATTTGCCGCCCGAGGCCGCATCCGCCTTGAAGCCGTTGGTGCCGGTCACGGTCTGCTCGGGCAGGGTGGCGGATACGGCGTCTTTCTTCGTGTCGGCCACCGCCGGTGCAGAAGCCACGGCGAAGCTCATTGCGCCGGTCAGGTAACCCACCACCGAATGTTCGGTGCGCTTGCGTTCGATCTGTGCTGCGGACATGACGTGGTGACACTCCCCTGAAAGTTTTCGTCACATGTTTGTTGTAAATGAGAATTGTTATCGTTTACATGTGAACGAGTCAACGCGTCAGCTGGCGAATTGCTTACGGCTGCAGCGGGATCGTCATATAAATCATGGGGTTACGACGGTTCGGCCGCGCTGTAGAAAATTGTTGAGGGCGGCGGCACGCGAACGCTTTCATTTTTTCAATCAAATGATTTAGTATTGCCGGGCAGGTTCTCCAACCGAATTCCCTTTTCAAGGCGAGCGTCGCGTGAGCACGGACCCGGAACTCCTCATCGAGCGGCGCGGCCAAGCGCTGTGGCTGACCATTCAGCGCGAAGACCGCCGCAACGCGATCAACGCCGCCGTGCTGGAAGCGCTGACTGCCGCGCTGGCCGACGCGAGCCGTGACGCCGCCGTGCGCGCCGTGGTGCTGACCGGCGCCGGTACGCGCGCCTTTTGTGCGGGTGCCGATCTGCAAAGCGGCCAATCGTTCCGCTTCGACTATTCCGAGCCCCACCAGGCGCTGGCCGATCTGTTTCGCGCGGCGCGTCGCTGCACCATGCCGCTCGTCGCCCGCGTGAACGGCGCGTGCATGGCGGGTGGCATGGGCTTGCTGGCGATGTGCGATCTGGCGGTGGCCAGCCGCAGCGCCACGTTCGGGCTCCCGGAAGTGAAGGTCGGCCTGTTTCCGGCCCAGGTGCTGGCCGTGCTGCAGCACCAGTTGCCACGTCGCGTGCTCAATGAACTCTGCCTGACGGGCGAACCGATGAACGCAGACCGCGCCCTCGCCGCCGGCCTCGTCAACGAAGTCGCCGAGCCTGAAGCGCTGGATGCAGCAGTCGACGCATTGCTCGCGCGGCTGGTCGACAAATCGCCGTCGGCCATCCGGCGCGGCCTGTACACGCTCAAGCACGTCGAGCAACTCAGCTTCGAACAGGCCATGGCCTTTACCGAAAGCCAGATCGGCCTGTTTGCACTGACCGAAGACGCGCAGGAAGGCCAGGCCGCCTTTCGCGAAAAGCGCGCGCCCAACTGGACGGGCCGCTGACATGCGCAAGGACACCATTGCCATCGGCGGGGCCAGCGGCTTCTGGGGCGACAGCGTGACCGGGCCGCTGCAGCTGGTGGCCTCCGGCCGCATCGACTTCCTCGTCTTCGATTACCTGGCCGAGCTGACCATGTCGCTGCTGGCCAGCGCGCACATGAAAAACCCCGAGCTGGGTTACGCCACCGACTTTGTGGGCGTGGCGATGCGCGCGGTGCTCAAGGATGCGCTGGCGCAGAACATCCGCATCATCGCCAACGCGGGCGGCGTGAATCCGCGTGGATGCGCGGCGGCGCTGCAAGCCTTGGCCGCTGAGCTGGGCGTCAGCGTGCGTATTGCCGTTGTGGAAGGCGACGACGTCACGCCGCTGCTGCCCGCGCTGCGCGACGAAGGCGTGCGCGAGCTGCAAAGTGGCCGCCCCTTGCCCGACAAGGTGGTGAGCGCCAACGCGTACCTCGGTGCATTGCCGATCAAGGCAGCGCTGGATGCCGGCGCGCAGGTTGTCATCACGGGGCGATGCGTCGACAGCGCCGTCACGCTCGGCGCGTTGATGCACCACTTCGGCTGGGCCACCGACGATTACGATCGGCTCGCCGCCGGCAGCCTCGCCGGACACATCCTTGAATGCGGTTGCCAGGGCGCGGGCGGCCTGCACACCGATTGGGAAGCCGTGCCCGACTGGGCGCACAGCGGCTATCCGATCGCTGAATGCCGGGCCGATGGCAGCTTCATCGTCACCAAGCCCGACGGCACGGGCGGGCTGGTGACGCCTGCGACCGTGGGCGAGCAACTGCTCTACGAAATCGGCGACCCCGCGCGCTATGTGCTGCCCGATGTCGTCTGCGACTTCACGCACGTGACGATGACGCAGGCCGGCGAGCATCGCGTCGAAGTGCGCGGCCCACGCGGTCGCGCGCCGACGCCCGATTACAAGGTGAGCGCAACGTATGCCGACGGCTATCGCGCGACGGGTCAGCTCACCGTTGTCGGCATCGATGCCGATCGCAAGGCGCGCCGCACGGCCGAGGCGATTCTGGAGCGCACGCGCGGCCTGTTCCGCCAGCTCGGCCTGCCGGACTACAGCGCAACGCATATCGAGACGCTGGGTTCGGCATATCTGTTCGGGCCGCATCAGCCGACCGCGCCCCGCTTTGAATCGGTGATGTGGCTGGCGGTGACGCATCCGAACAAGCCGGCGTTGGAACTGTTCGCGCGCGAAATCGCTCCAGCCGGCACATCGTGGGCGCCCGGCACGACCGGCGCCGGCGGGCGGCCAAGCGTGGTGCCGGCCATCAAGCAATACGCCTTCCTGATCGACAAGGCGCGCGTGCAGCCGCGCGTGACGTTACTGGGCGAGGAGAGCTTCGACATCGCGGTGCCGACGGGCGGCGCCGCGCTGGAAGCATCGGCTGCGGTGCCGGCATCGACCGCATTGCCGCCCGGCCCGACGCGCGAAGTGCCCCTCATCGAACTCGCCTACGCACGCAGCGGTGACAAGGGCGACACCTCCAACATCGGCGTCATCGCGCGCCGGCCCGAAGACCTGCCGCTGCTGCGCGCGCAACTCACCGCCGAGGCTGTCGCAGCGTACCTCGCGCACGTCGTGAAAGGGCGCGTGACGCGGTACGACTTGCCCGGCATTCACGCGCTCAACTTCGCGTGCGAGCAAGCGCTGGGCGGTGGCGGCATGGCGTCGTTGCGCAACGACCCGCTCGGCAAGGGCATGGCGCAGGTGCTGCTGACGATGCCGGTGCGCGTGCCGGCCGACCCCCTTTGATCGACGAGGCGATCATGTTTCCAGGCCTGCTGCCGTCTGCGCTGTTCGATGCCGATCACGATACGTTTCGCGAGACGGTGCGCCGCTTTGTCGACAAGGCCGTGCTGCCGCACATCGATGCATGGGAAGAGGCCGAGACGTTTCCGCGTGCGCTGTATCGCGAGGCGGCCGATCTCGGCTTGCTCGGTATCGGTTTCCCCGAGGAATACGGCGGCACGCCGGGCGACCTGTTCCTTGAACTGGCAATGATCGAAGAGCTGACGCGAGCGGCCAGCGGTGGCCTGCTCGCTTCGCTGTTCAGCCACACGATCGGCGCGCCGCCCATTGTTGCCGGGGGATCGGCCGAGCTGAAGGCGCGCGTGTTGCCGGCGATTCTGTCGGGCGAGAAGATCAGCGCGCTCGCCATCACCGAACCCTCGGGCGGCTCGGACGTCGCCAATCTCACCACGCGCGCGGTGCGCGACGGCGATCACTACGTCGTCAATGGCAGCAAGATCTTCATCACCTCCGGCATGCGCGCCGATTACATCACCGTGGCCGTGCGTACCGGCGGGGCGGGGGCAGGCGGCATCTCCGTGCTGCTGGTGGAGGGCGATACGCCGGGCTTGATGCGCACGCCGCTCAGCAAGATGGGCTGGTGGTGTTCCGACACCGCGCAACTGCATTTCGACAATGTCCGCGTGCCGGTCGGCAACCTGCTCGGCACGGAAAACCGCGGCTTCGAGCTGGTCATGCGCAACTTCAACCACGAACGCCTGGCGCTGGCGATGCAGGCCTACGGCCTGGCGCGCACGTGCCTGACCGAAGCCGTGGAATGGGCCACCCAGCGCGAAACCTTCGGCAAGCGTCTCGTGCAGCACCAGGTGGCGCGCCAGAAGCTGGTGGCGATGGCCACGCGCATCGAAGCCACGCGCGCCTTGCTTGAAGACCTGATGCGTCGCATGCAGGCCGGCGATGCGCCGGTCGCACAGCTGTGCATGCTGAAGAACTTCGCCACGCAGAGCCTGCAGTTCTGCGCCGACACGGCCGTGCAACTGCTCGGCGGCATGGGCTTCATGCGCGGCACCAAGTCGGAGCGCATCTATCGTGAAGTGAAGGTCTACATGATCGGCGGCGGCGCGGAGGAAATCCTCAGCGACCTTGCCGCGCGCCAGCTCGGCTGGGCCTAAGGACCTAAGGGCCTAACGCGCGCATTCAGGGAGAGAACCATGTATCGCTCAGTCTTTCGACCGGGGCTGTTCCAGGGGCAGGTGGCGGTGGTGACGGGCGGCGGCAGCGGCATCGGCCGGTGCACGGCGCACGAGTTGGCATCGCTGGGCGCAGCCGTTGCGCTGGTGGGGCGCAATGCAGAGAAGCTCGCGGCGGTGCGCACGGAGATCGTCGAAGCTGGCGGCATCGCGCACGCCTACGTCTGCAACATCCGCGACGAGGCTGCCGTGCAAGCGACCGTCGCGCAAATCTACGGCGAGCATGGCCGCATCGATGCGCTGGTCAACAACGCGGGCGGGCAGTTTCCGGCGCCGCTCAAGGACATCTCGGCCAAGGGCTGGGAAGCGGTGGTGCAGACGAACCTGACGGGCGGTTTCCTGATGGCGCGCGAATGCCTGAACCAGGCGATGCAGCAGCGCGGCGGCGCCATCGTCAACATCGTGGCGGACATGTGGGGCGGCATGCCGAACATGGGCCACTCCGGCGCCGCGCGGGCAGGCATGGTGAACTTGACGGAGACGGCCGCATTCGAGTGGGCGCAGTACGGCGTGCGCGTGAACGCCGTGGCGCCTGGCTACGTGGCGTCGTCGGGCATGGACGCGTATCCGCCATGGATGGCCGAGACCATCCGCAGCATGCCGTCGACGGTGCCGCTCGGGCGCTTTGCCACCGAGGCGGAAGTGTCCTCGGCGATCGTGTATCTGCTCTCGGAAGCGGCGGGCTTCATTACCGGCACGACCTTGCGCGTGGACGGCGGCCGGCCGAACGTGCGGGCCGGGTCGCCGATGCCGGCACCGCGTCATGGCGCCGCGCCGTTCAACGGCTTTCATCTGGCCGTGACGCCCAAGGTGCTGCAAGGCGAGGAGGACCGCCATGCCGGCGCTTGAATCGCGCATCGTGCCGCAGAGCGACGCGTATCGGCAGAACCATGCTGCCCTCACGGAGCGCGTCGGCCAGTTGCGCACGCTGGAGAACCGCACGCGCGACAAGTCCGAAGCCTCGCGCGCGCGCTTCGAGCAACGCGGGCAACTGTTGCCGCGCGACCGGCTGGGCCGCCTGCTCGACGCCGGCGCGCCGTTTCTGGAGTTGTCGACGCTGGCGGGCTTTTGCCTCGATCACACCGACCCGGCGCGCTCCATTCCTGGCGGCGGCTTCATCGCGGGCATCGGCTGGGTGAGCGGCGTGCGCGCGATGATCATTGTCGACGATGCGGGCATCGACGCCGGGGCCGTGCAGCCGATGGGCATCGAGAAGTTCCAGCGCGCGCAGGCCATTGCGCTGGAGCAGAAGCTGCCGTTCATCCACCTCGTCGAATCGGCCGGTGCCAACCTGCTGACGTATCGCGTGGAGACCTTCATCCACGGCGGCAGCGGCTTCTACTGGCTCGCGCGGCTGTCGGCGGCGGGCATTCCGGTGATCAGCGTGGTGCATGGGTCGAGCACGGCAGGCGGTGCCTACATGCCGGGCCTGTCGGACTACGTGGTGATGGTGCGCGACCGGGCGCGCGCGTTCCTCGCCGGCCCGCCGTTGCTGAAAGCCGCCACGGGCGAGATCGCCACCGAAGAGGAACTGGGCGGCGCGGAGATGCACGCCACCACTTCGGGTCTGGCCGAATACCTGGCCGAAGACGATGCGGATGCGCTGCGCATTGCGCGCGAACTTGTTGCCGCGCTCGACTGGAACCGCGATGTGCCTGCAGCGAATCGGCCCTATGCGCCGCCGCGCTTTGATGACGAAGAACTGCTTGGCATCGCACTGACCGATCATCGCAAACCGCTCGACATGCGCGAGGTCATTGCACGCATTGCAGACGGGTCGGACTTCCTGGAGTTCAAGCCCGACTACGGCCCCGGCACCGTCACCGGGCATGCGGCCATCTGCGGCATGCGCGTTGGCGTCATCACGAACAACGGGCCGCTGGACCCGGCGGGCGCCACCAAGGTGGTGCACTTCATCCAGGCGTGCTGCCAGTCCGACACGCCGCTGCTGTATCTGCAAAACACCACCGGCTTCATCGTCGGCAAGGCGTCGGAGCAGGCCGGCATGATCAAGCATGGCTCGAAGATGATCCAGGCCATGGCCAACGCCACCGTGCCGCGCATCACCGTGCATTGCGGTGCGTCGTTCGGGGCGGGCAACTACGGCATGTCGGGGCGCGGCTTCTTTCCGGATTTCTGCTTCAGCTGGCCCAACGCCAAGACGGCCGTGATGGGCGCGGAGCAGGCCGCCGGCACGATGGCGACGGTGATAGCCGCGAGCATGCAACGCAAGACCCAGACCGTCGACCACGACGCCATCGAAGCGATGCGCGCCAAGGTCATCGACACCTTCGAGCGGCAGTCCGACGCGTTCACCATTTCGGGCCGGCTGCTGGACGACGGCGTGATCGACCCGCGCGATACGCGCAAGGTGCTCGCCTGCGTGCTGTCCGTCTGCGACGAGGCGCGCAGGCGAACGCTGCATCCGATCCAGTTTGGCGTTGCGCGCCCGTAGCGCCATCCCGAAATCCATACACGAAACAGCCCAGCACACCAGGACAACGGAGCGAGACACCATGCACTTCACCCACGAACACCAGGAACTGCAGCGCAACCTGAAACGCTTCATCGACAGCGACATCAACCCGTACGTGGATGAATGGGAAGCGGCCGAGATGTTTCCTGCCAAGCAGCTCTTCAAGAAGATGGGCGAGCTGGGCTTTCTCGGCATCGCCAAGCCCACCGAATTCGGCGGCCTGGGACTCGACTATTCGTATGCGATGGCGATGGCCGAGACGCTGGGGCACATCCACTGCGGCGGCGTGCCGATGGCGATTGGCGTGCAGACCGACATGGCGACGCCCGCGCTCGCACGCTTTGGTTCGGATGAACTGCGCGCACAGTTTCTCGCCCCCGCCATCAGCGGCGATGCGGTGGCCTGCGTGGGCGTGTCCGAACCCAGCGCGGGTTCCGACGTGGCCAGCATCAAGACCACCGCGCGCAAGGACGGCGACGACTACATCATCAACGGCAGCAAGATGTGGATCACCAACAGCCTGCAGGCCGACTGGATGTGCCTGCTGGCCAACACGTCCGATGACCCGGCCCACCGCAACAAGTCGCTCATCATCGTGCCGATGAACACGAAGGGCGTGTCGGTCGGCAAGAAGATCCGCAAGATCGGCATGAACTCGTCGGACACGGGCCTCATCTACTTTGACGACGTGCGCGTGCCGCAGCGCTACCGCATCGGCGAGGAAGGCAAGGGCTTCACGTACCAGATGCTGCAGTTCCAGGAAGAGCGCCTGTGGGCCGCGGCCAGCAGCCTGGCGACGATGACGATGTGCATCGAGACCACCGCAGAGTACGCACGCGAGCGCAAGCTCTTCGGCGCCAGCCTCCTCGACAACCAGTGGGTGCACTTCAAGCTGGCCGAGCTGAAGACGGAGGTGGAAGCGCTGCGCGCGCTCACGTATCGAGCCTGCGACCTGTACATCAACGGGCAGGACGTGACGGAGCTGGCATCGATGGCCAAGCTCAAGGCCGGGCGCCTCGCGCGCATCGTGCCCGATGCCTGCCTGCAGTTCTGGGGCGGCATGGGCTTCACGTGGGACAACCCGGTCTCGCGCTATTACCGCGACGGGCGCCTGGGCTCCATTGGTGGCGGCGCGGACGAGGTGATGCTCGGCATCATCTGCAAATACATGAACACGCTGCCGGGCAAGAAGGGCTGAACGATGGCCGCCCCGCATGCCGCCTTCCGCTCGGTCCTCATCGCCAACCGGGGCGAGATCGCTTTGCGCATCATGCGCACGGCGCGTCGTCTTGGCATGCGCACCGTTGCCGTGTATTCCGACGCCGACCGCGATGCGCCGCATTGCCGCGCCGCCGATCTCGCGTTGCCGATTGGCGCATCGCAACCGCAGGCGTCGTACCTGAACATTGCGGCGTTGCTGGAGGCGGCGCGCAAGTCGGGCGCACAGGCGGTCCATCCAGGCTACGGCTTTCTTGCTGAGAGCGACGCCTTTGCCGCCGCCTGCGCAGACGCCGGCCTCGTCTTCATCGGCCCACCCGCAGATGCGATCCGCGCGATGGGCAACAAGGCCGGCGCCAAGCGCCTCATGGAAGCCGCCGGCGTGCCCTGCGTGCCGGGCTATCAAGGCGAAGATCAATCCGCCGAGCGCATGGCGGAGGAAGCCGCACGGATTGGCTACCCAGTGATGATCAAGGCGGCCGCTGGCGGCGGCGGGCGTGGCATGCGGCGGGTGGATCGGGCGGAGCAGTTTGCGGCGGCGCTGCAGTCCGCGTGCTCGGAAGCGGAGAACGCGTTTGGCTCGGGCGAGTTGATCCTCGAAAAAGCCATCGTCGAGCCGCGCCACATCGAGATTCAAGTCTTTGCCGATGCGCACGGCAACGTGGTGCACCTCGGGGAGCGCGATTGCTCGGTGCAGCGCCGGCATCAGAAGGTGATTGAGGAATCGCCGTCACCGGCCGTATCACCCGAGTTACGCGCGCGCATGGGCGCGGTGTCGGTGGCGGCGGCACGCGCCATCGGCTATGTGGGGGCGGGCACGCTGGAGTTCCTGCTCGCCCCCGACGGCGCGTTCTACTTCATGGAGATGAACACGCGCCTGCAGGTCGAGCATGCGGTGACTGAAGCGATCGTCGGCGTCGATCTCGTCGAGTGGCAGTTGCGCGTGGCGCTGGGCGAGCCGTTGCCGCTGGCGCAAGACGCCATCGATGCGCGCCGCGCACAAGGCGGCCACGCCATTGAAGTGCGGCTGTGCGCAGAAGACCCGCAGCAGAATTTCCTGCCGCAGAGCGGCGCCGTCGCCCGCTGGCGTGCGCCCGAAGAGGTGCGCACAGACCATGCGTTGGCCGACGGGCTCGTCGTCTCGCCGTACTACGACTCGATGCTCGCCAAGATCGTCGCGCACGGCACCGACCGCGCCGATGCCTGCCGGCGTCTTGCGCGCGCCCTGGACGATTGCCTGCTGCTTGGGCTGCCGACCAACCGGGCGTTTCTGCGCGACTGCGTGGCGCATCCGGCGTTTCTTGCCGGCGATGTGTCGACGGCGTTCATCGACCGCCATTTCCCGGCGGCGACGCGGCTGGCGGCCGTACCCGATGCAGCGGTCTGCCAGGCGGCTGCCGTGCTGCTCACCCACTTGCGCGAAGGCACCGCGCGCCGGTATCCCGCAGAACTGCATGGCTGGGCCAGCAGCCGTACCTATCCCACGCTGTGCCGCTTCACGCTCGACGGTGAGGCCATCGACATGCGCGTGCGTGCGCTCGGTGCGCAGCAATGGGAGCTGACCTGGGACGGCGGTGCCACGCAGGTGGCGCTTGTGTCAGAGGGCGACGATCGCATCACGCTCGCGCTGGGCGATACGTTCCACGCGGTGGATTACGCCGTCACGGGCGGCGCTTGCCACTTCGTGCTGAATGGCATCGAGCACACCGCCATCGACATCACCTACGCCAAGGCCGAGCGCAGCGGCGCGCAAACCGGCAGCGGCCGCATCAGCGCACCGATGAACGGCCGCGTGGTTGCGGTGCACGTGGCCGAAGGGGAGGCCGTCTGCGCAGGTCAGGTGCTGGTGGTGGTGGAGGCGATGAAGATGGAGCACAGCATTGCCGCGCCGCTCGCAGGCGAGGTGAGGGGCCTGTTCACCCAGGTCGGGGCCCAGGTTGCGCCCGGTGGGTTGCTGATGGAGATTGCCGCGGCCTGACGGCTCCATCGTTTCGTCGTGCAATTCGTGCGGTCAATGCAGTCCACAGGAGACGTCCCATGTCCGAAGCCACGCCAGACACCACGCTCGAAGCCAACCTGCTGAACCGGGTGGCGCTGGGCGATACGTTGCATCGCAGTGCACGCAAGTTCAGCGCGAAGGTCGCGCTGGTCGACGGCCCGCGCCGCATGACGCATGGCGAACTCAATGCAGACAGCAATCGCTATGCGCACGCGCTGCTTGCGAGCGGCCTCAGGCCCGGCCACAAGGTCGCGATGGTGTGCGGGAACTCGGCGCAGTTCCTGGTGGCCGCGTACGGCATTCTCAAGGCGGGGCTGGTGTGGGTGCCGATCAACGCGATGCTCGGGCCGGAGGATGTGCGCTACATCCTCGAACATGCCGAGGCGCGGCACGTGGTGATCGACGCGGCGCTGTACCCGGCGCTGCGCGACACGCTGGCGGCGCTCGGGCTGCCGGCGCACCAATGCTTCGGTGAACCGGTTGCCGACGGACCGCAAACGGTGGAACAAGCGTTGCAAGGCCACGCCGATACGCTGCCCGCCGTGGTGATCGACGACCGCGATCTCGCGCTCATCATGTACACCAGCGGCACGACCGGGCGGCCAAAGGGGGCCATGCACTCACACCGCTCGGTGCATGCAGCACTGATGTCCAACGTCGCGGGCCTGAATCTGAACGAGACCGACGTGTTCTCGTGCCTGCTGCCGATGTTCCACTGCGCACAGTTTGCGACGGCCGCGTCCGCGATGATGGTGGGCGCCACGCTCGTCATCCAGCGCGGCTTTGATCCGGCAGCGCTGCTCGACGCGATTGCGAACGAGCGCATCACGCAACTGTTCGGCCTGCCGCTCATGTACGCCGCGCTGCTGCACCATCCACTGCGTGCGCAGCGCGACCTCTCCAGCCTGCGCCTGTGCCTCTATGCGATGGCGCCGATGGCCAAGCCGCTGCTCGAACGCCTGATTGCCGAGATGTGCCCCAACTTTGCCCTCGGCTCCGGGCAGACCGAGATTTTCCCGATGACGATGTACTTTGCGCCCGACCAGCAACTGCAGCGCACCGGCAACTACTGGGGCCGGCCGTGCATGGTGAACGAAGCAGCGGTGATGGACGATCAAGGCAATCTGCTCGGCCCGAACCAACTGGGCGAGATCGTGCATCGCGGTCCCAACGTCATGCTCGGTTATTACAAGGACCCGCAGGCCACGGCCAACGCGCGCCGCTTCGGCTGGCACCACACGGGCGACCTCGGCATGTGGGATGCCGACGGTCAGCTTCAGTTCAAGGACCGCATCAAGGACATGATCAAGACCGGCGGCGAGAACGTCCCTTCGGTCAAGGTGGAAGAGGTGTTGCTACGGCACCCGGCTGTGGCGAATGCTGCAGTGGTCGGCTTGCCGCACTCGCACTGGGTGGAAGCGGTGGCGGCGTTTGTCTGCCTCAAGCCCGATGCACACGCCGATGCCGCCGCGCTGCAGGCGCATTGTCGGGCGCATCTCGGTAGCTTTGAGGTGCCCAAGCACATCGCCGTAGTGGACAAACTGCCCATGACGGCGACGGGCAAGATCCAGAAGCACGTGCTGCGCAGCGCCAACCAGACGCTGTTCGAGGGCGATGCACGCTAAGTAGGGCTAAGCCGCCGGCTGAGGCGGGGTACGCAGGATGAACAGCACCGCCTGATCGGCAAGCGCATCGATGCTGATGCCCGCGCCGGCCTGGTACCACTGTGCCGTCCAGTTCAGCGCACCGAACATCAGCAGCCGATCTACGGGCGTCGGCTGGGCCCATTCGCCGGAGGCGCGCAGTCGATCGATCACGCGCGTCCAGATGTCTTCGTACCGGTCCTTGAGCGCGATGATGCGTTCCTGTGCCTGCGCATCGAGCGAGCGCCATTCGTACAGCATCACCGGAATGAAATCCTGGTTCGGTGCGAGCAGCGTGTAGAGGTGTGCGCGCACGAGCTGCCGCATCGCCTCGCGCGGCGGCAGGTGGTCGATATCGATGGCTTCGATGTCGGCCAATGCCACGGTCAGGCCGTGTTCGATCACCGCCTGCAGGATGTCCTGCTTGGTCTTGAAGTAGTAGAACCAGCTGCCTGCATGCACGCCCGTGGCGGCGGCAATGTCGCGCACCGTGGTGTTGCCGTAGCCCTTCTCGCGGAACAGCCTGGCCGACTGCTCGATCAGCGCGCGGCGCAAGCCCTCGTTGGCATCCTGTGCGGGGCGGCCGCGCTTGCGGCGCGGTGCTTCGGCTTCAGTGGCGGATTCAGAGGCGCCTTCGGTGGCAGGTTCGGGCGGGTTCGGTGTGGCGGGTTTCGGCATGCCCTGGAGAGGAGAAGAGGCGTCGCTGCATTGTAGCGGGGCATCGCCACCGCGCGGCACGTCAATCGCGGTTCAGAATGCGGCCGTGTTCGACGGTGGCGGCGCCCGCCTTGACCAGCGCCGCAATCGCGGCATCCAGCAAGGTCTCCATCGATTGGCTCGCGAAGAAGCGCGCTTGCAAGCGTGGCATCAGCGTGGTCTGCGTGAACCATGTGAACAGCGCACCGTGGGACAGCGCCTGCTGCTCCAGCAGCTTGAACTTCACCAGCACGCGGATGGCGTGCAGCGCGTTGCGCTCGGGATCGGCGCGCAGATAGGCCAGCCGCCCGAGCGAAGCGTCAATTGCGGCGTTGACGTCGGTGAACGGCCGGCCGTGTCCGGGAATCACCACGCGGGCGTCGAGTTGCGCGATGCGCTCAAGAATGGCCTGCTGCTCGGCAAAGCCGCTCTCGCCTTCCAGCTCGGGAAAGATCACACCAAAGCCGCGTTCCCACAGCGCATCGGCCGAGATCAGCACGCGCGTGTCGGGGTTGAAGAGGATGACTGCGTGCGGGTCGTGCCCGGGTGCGCTGATGACCTGCCAGTCGAAGCCGCCCAGTCGCTGCGTCATGCCGTCGGCCAGGGCTGCGTCGGCATCGTTGTCAGGCAGCGTGAAGCGCGCGCATTCCTGGCCGGTGGGGCCGTAGCTGAGGGCGTCGGTATCCCAGCGGCGCACGTCGTCGATCTGCGCGGCGGGCACGCGCGTGTGGCTGCCGTAGATGGCCTGCAGCGCTGCGTTGCCGCCGCAATGGTCGGAATGCAGATGCGTGTTCAGCAGACGGCGCAGCGGCTTGCCTTGCAGCGCGTGCTGTACCAGCGCGACGGTTTGCGGGGCGTGCGTGAGATAGCCGGTGTCGACCAGCGCGCAACCGCCGTGCGCTTCGTCATCGAAGAACAGGATGTTGTTGGACGACAGCCAACCGCGCTCGAACACGCGCATCGAATCCGGAAGGGTGACGATGTCGTGTTCGGCCATGGTGATCAGCGGTCAGGCGCAGGGCGCGTCGTTGAGCCAGGCGCAGGCGCGCTCGGGCAAGGTTTTCCACACGGCCAGACGAGCCGCGTCGTTCATGGTCGACCACGCGGCAATTTCGTCGATCGTGCGCATGCAGCCGATGCACAGGCCGCGCGCGTCGTCCATCTTGCAGACGCTGATGCACGGCGAGGACACCGGCTGCGCATGCTCCGCCTGCTGGCGGCTGTTGCGCAACTTGCCGAGCGAGAGCTTCAGTTGCGCGCGGGTGCAGGCGTCCATGCTCGTGCGATCAGTCGCGCTGGGCGATATCGGCGACGGGCGCGCCGGTCATCGCTTCCAGTTCGGCAGGCGTGAGGTTGAACACGGCATGCGGGTGGCCGGCGGCGGCCCACACGCTGTCGTACTGGAACAGGTCTTGGTCGAGCAGCATCACGGGCTTGACCGCATGGCCGACCGGGCACACGCCGCCGATGGCGTAACCGGTCTTCTCGCGCACGAACTTCGCATCGGCCTTGGCGAGCGCGCCCACGTGCGCGGAAACCTTTGCCTCGTCGACACGATTGGTGCCGCTGGCGATCACCAGCACCGGCACGTCGTCTTCTGCCCGACGGAAGATGATCGACTTGGCGATCTCGGCCACGGAGCAGCCCAGACCGGCAGCCGCCTCGGCGGAGGTCTTGCCGGTGGCCGGCAGCATCACGATGGCTTTTTCGTAGCCGAGCGTACGAAGGTGGTCGGCCACGCGTTGGGCGGATTCAGGCAGGGGGGCGTTCGTATCGGTAGCGGTCATCGTCGTGTTTCTTGATGGAGTTTCAGATGCAGGCCTGGGCGATCTGGTCCTGCAGCTTGAGCAGCAGCGCGCGGCCCGCACGCGAGGCAGTCGGGCGGCCGATGGCCTGCGAGATGAAGTCACCCGCCAGCACGACCTTGTCGAGGTCGATGCCGGTGCGGATGCCCAGGCCGTGCAGCAGGTACAGCACATCTTCGGTGGCGACGTTGCCGGTCGCGCCCTTGGCATACGGGCAGCCGCCCAGCCCCGCCACCGAGGCGTGGAAGATCGCGATGCCGACTTCCAGGCTGGCAAGGATGTTGGCCAACGCCTGGCCGTACGTGTCGTGGAAATGGCCCGAGAGGCGGTCGATCGGGAACGTCGCCGCGGCGGCTTCCATCACGGTTTTCACCCGCCCGGCCGTGCCTACGCCAATGGTGTCGGCAATGTCGATCTCGTCGCAGCCCAGATCGGCCATGCGCTTGATGACATCCACCACGGACGACACCGGCACCTCGCCCTGATACGGGCAGCCCAGCGAACACGAGATCGACCCGCGTACGCGAATGCCTGCATCCTTGGCGGCCTTGGCCACCGGCACAAAGCGTTCGATCGACTCCGCAATCGAGCAGTTGATGTTCTTCTGCGCAAAGGCCTCGCTGGCGGCGCTGAAGATCACGATCTCATCCGCGCCCGCTGCGGCCGCGCCTTCGAAGCCCTTCATGTTGGGCGTGAGCACGGAGTACAGCGTGCCCGGCCGGCGCTGGATGCGTGCCATCACGTCGGCGCCATCGGCCATCGCCGGCACCCATTTGGGCGACACGAACGAGGCGGCTTCCACGTTGACGAAGCCGGCGTCGGACAGCCGGTTCACCAGCTCGACCTTGGTGTCCGTCGAGACCGGCGACTTCTCGTTCTGCAGACCATCGCGCGGGCCGACCTCGACCACCTTCACAAAATTCGGCATGCTCATCTCAGTACCCTCGTTGCAGATCGACGATGCCGGCAATCGGCTCGCCCGCTTCCAGCGCGCGAATCTTGCGCGCGATCTGGGCAATGCTGACCTCGCGCAGTGTCAGCGCCGAAATGTGCGGCGTGATGTGGATGCGCGGTTCGGTCCAGAACGGGTGGTCGGCAGGCAGCGGCTCGGTGCGAAACACGTCGAGCGCGGCGCCGGCCACATGCCCGCTGCGCACGGCGGCCAGCAGGTCGTCTTCCACCACATGCTTGCCGCGCGCCACGTTGACGACGAACGCGCCCGGCGCGAGTTGAGCCAGCAGTTTCGCGTCGATCACGTTTTCGGTGTCGGCCGTCAGCGGCAGCACGTTCACCAGCACCCGCGTGTCGGCGAGAAAATCCGGCAGCGCATCGCTGCCCGCGCGGCAATCGACGCCGTCGACGTGCTTGGCGGAGCGGCTCCAGCCGCGCACCGGAAAGCCGAAGCCTGCCAGCGTCTTGGCGATGTGCGTGCCCAGCACGCCCAGGCCGAGCACACCGACGACGAACTCGTCGCGGTTGAACGGCTTCAGGAAGCGCCACATCTTCGCTTGCTGCTGACGCTCGTATTCATCGAGCCGGCGGAAGAAGCGCAGCACGGCGTGCGTGACGTACTCGCCCATCTGCGCGGCCATGCCGGCGTCGTCCAGCCGCACGATCGGCAGGCCTTCGGGAATGGCGTCGGGCGATTGCGCGCGCAGGCCCAGGATCGCATCGACGCCCGCACCGAGGTTGAACACCGCCCGCAGGTCGCGGCGATCGCGCAGCATGTCGGCGGGCGGTTGCCACACCACGGCGTAGTCAGCATCCTGCGCCGCGCCTTGCTCCCACACCGACAGCCGCGCCTCAGGCAGGGCCTGCGCAAAACCATCGAGCCAGGGTTGGGGCTTGCCATCGGGCGTATAGATCTGGATGTGCATGTGGGGCGACTTCAGTGCGGGTGATTGACGTATACGTCAAGCAGTGTAGCAGGGGCCGCCAACGCGTGTGGCGGCCCCGCTTGGGCCTCATCCGGGCGTCATACAGCCGTTATTCGGCCGGCTTGAACGCCAGCAGTTGCACACCTTCCGTCACCTGATCGCCCACGCCATACAACACCGATTCGACGACGCCGTCGGCGGGTGCGGTGAGCGTGTGCTCCATCTTCATGGCTTCCATGACGACCAGCGGCGCGCCCTTGGTGACGGTCTGCCCGGGCGCGGCCAGCACGGCGATGACCTTGCCTGGCATCGGCGCCGTGAGCTTGCCGCCTTCGTCATCGGCTTCGCCGGCATGGGCAAGCGGGTCGTGACGCTCGAGCGTCCAGTGCGCGCCACCGGTGAAGACGTGGAAGGCATCGCCATCCGCGTGCACCTGGCCGGTTGCCTTGTGCGTGCCGAGCGTGACGGTGAAGGTCTCGGCGTGGCGCTGCGAGGTGAAGGGCGCCTCGCTGCCGCCAGCTTTCAGCCGCGAGCCGTCGCGGCCGTAGATGAGGGTCGCGTCGATGGACTGATCGCCATGCGTGAAACGCAGCGTGCGCTCAGCAGCACCGTTCAGCCGCCAGCCGCTGCCGCGCGCCCACGGCGAATGCGGGTCGCGCGTGTCGGTGCGCAGGCTGCGCGCCTCGCGGGCGAGCAACGCTGCCGCGGCCAGCGCGATGGCGTCTTGCGGCACGTCCGGTGCGGCGGGGAACAGCGTGTCGTGATTGCGCGCGATCAGGCCGGTATCCAGGTCGGCCGTCGCAAACGGCTTCGATGCAACAAGCCGGCGCAAGAACGCCACGTTGGACGACAGCCCCACCAGGTGGAAGCTGCCCAGCGCCTGCAGCATGCGTGCGAGCGCTTCGTCACGGTCGCGGCCCCAGACGATCAGCTTGGCGATCATCGGGTCGTAGTACGGGCTGATGGCGTCGCCTTCGCGCACGCCAGCGTCGATGCGCACGGCGGCGGGTTCGCCATTGGCTTGCGCGCCCACGGTGAACTCCACCGCTGCCGGCGTGCGCAGCACCTTCAGCGTACCGATCGAGGGAAGGAAATCGCGGTCGGGGTTTTCTGCGTAGATGCGCGCTTCCAGTGCGTGACCGTGAATGTGCAGTTCGTCCTGCGTGCGCGGCAGCCGCTCGCCGGAGGCCACGCGCAATTGCCATTCGACGAGGTCCTCGCCCGTGATCATTTCGGTGACCGGGTGCTCGACCTGCAGGCGCGTGTTCATCTCCATGAAGTAGAACGTGCCGTCTTCGTCGACGATGAACTCGACGGTGCCGGCGCCCACGTAGCCCACGGCGCGCGCGGCAGCCACGGCCGCTTCGCCCATCGCGCGGCGACGCTCCAGCGTCATGCCGGGCGCCGGGGCTTCTTCCAGCACCTTCTGGTGGCGGCGCTGCACGGAGCAATCGCGCTCGAACAGGTAGACGGCATTGCCGAGGCTGTCGGCGAAGACCTGGATTTCGATGTGGCGCGGGCGCGTGAGGTATTTCTCGATCAGCACGCGGTCGTCGCCAAAACTGGACGACGCCTCACGCTTGACCGAGGCGAGCGACGCTTCGAACGCATCGCCCGATTCCACCACGCGCATGCCCTTGCCGCCGCCGCCCGCGCTTGCCTTGATGAGCACCGGATAGCCGATGCGATCGGCCTGCGTGCGCAGGAAGGCCGCGTCCTGGTTGTCGCCGTGGTAGCCCGGGACGAGCGGCACGCCTGCTGTTTCCATCAGCGCCTTGGCCGCGCTCTTGCTGCCCATCGCTTCGATGGCCGAGGCCGGCGGGCCGACGAAGATGATGCCGGCGTCTGCGCAGGCTTTTGCGAAGGCTTCGTTTTCCGAGAGGAAGCCGTAGCCGGGATGGACGGCTTGCGCGCCCGTGGCGCGTGCGGCTTCGAGGATGCGGTCGGCGCGCAGGTAGCTGTCGCGGGCGGCGGGCTCACCGATGTGGATGGCTTCGTCGCAGGCCGCGACGTGGCGGGCGTTGGCGTCGGCATCGGAGTAGACCGCGACCGTGCGGATGCCGAGCTTGCGGCAGGTGGCGGCGACCCGGCAGGCGATTTCGCCTCGGTTGGCGATGAGGAGTTTTGTCAGCATGGTGTTGTTGAGTCTCCGTGTTTGTTTTTGCACTTGTGGTGCATTCCTTGTTTCATCCCCTGCCGGGGCGCGCGGTTTTGGTCCATCCCTGTTTCGTACCCTGCCGGGCACGACCTACTTTTCTTTGTCTTGCCAAAGAAAAGTAGGCAAAAGAAAGGCGCGCCCGAGATGGCGACCCCTTCCTTGAATTTGTGTAACCGGGCGGAGACGGGGAAAACTCGCTGCGCTCAGACAGTTCCCCGTCTTGTTTCCGCCCGCTTACACAAATTCAAGGCGCCATCTAGGGCAGGAACGTCAACGGCCAAAACGTTGGTGTGCATGCTCTGTCAGGCTGTTGCTTGTTGCTTGTTGCTTGTTGCCTGTTCCTTCGCTCCGCGTCTTGCTGCGTACCCACCACTGCGTTTGCACTGCGATGGTGGGGCCGTTGATGCCCTAGATGGCGCCTTGAATTTCTGTTGCAGGGAGGAAAAAGGAAGGGAAACTGTCTGAGCGAAGCGAGTTTTTCCCTTCCCCTCCCTGCGACATAAATTCAAGGAGTCTTTCGCCATCTCGGGCGCGCCTTTCTTTTGCTTACTTTTCTTTGGCAAGACAAAGAAAAGTGAGTCAGCCCCGGCAGGGGATGAAACAAGGGATGGACCACCAACAAAAAACCAAAACCCACCCCAAGACAAAACATCAGTCCGCCGGCGTAATGTCGATATGGCAATGCGAAGACTGCGCCCCAGCCTGCGCTTCATGGTGCATGTGATCCTGCACCTCCACCCGCATCCCCAACCGCGCCAGCAGCTTCCGATCCGCATCCGCCTCCGGGTTATCCGTCGTCAGCAGCTTCTCGCCATAAAAGATCGAGTTAGCACCGGCCATAAAGCAGAGAGCCTGCAGCGCATCGTCCATCGCCTCCCGGCCAGCGGAGAGCCGCACCATCGCCTTGGGCATCGTGATGCGCGCCACGGCAATCGTGCGCACGAAATCAAACGGGTCCAGTTCTTCGTTGCCCGCCAGCGGCGTGCCTTCCACCTTCACCAGGTTGTTGATGGGCACCGAATCCGGATACGGCTCCATATTCGCCAGTTCCGCGATCAGGCCTGCACGCTCGTGCACCGATTCCCCCAAGCCGACGATGCCGCCGCAGCACACGTTGATGCCGGCGTCACGCACGTGCTCGAGCGTGTCGAGCCGGTCCTGATACGTGCGCGTGGTGATGATCTCGCCGTAGAACTCCGGCGCAGTGTCGAGGTTGTGGTTGTAGTAGTCCAGGCCCGCTTCCTTCAACTGCGCGGCCTGTTCCTGCTTGAGCATGCCGAGCGTCACGCACGTCTCCAGCCCCATCGCCTTCACGCCGCGCACCATGTCGGCCACGGCGTCGAGCTGATGCGGCTTGGGGTTGCGCCACGCGGCGCCCATGCAGAAGCGGCTTGCGCCGTTTTGCTTGGCGCGCGATGCGGCTTCCAGCACTGCGTCGATCGGCATCAGTTTTTCAGCCTCGACACCGGTGTCGTAGCGCGCCGATTGCGGGCAGTACGAGCAGTCTTCGGGGCAGCCGCCGGTCTTGATCGACAGCAGCGTCGAGAGCTGCACCGCATTCGCATCAAAGTTGGCGCGGTGCACCTGCTGCGCCTGGAACAGCAGGTCGTTGAACGGCAGCGCGAACAGCGCTTCGATGGCTTCGCGGCTCCAGCGGGCGTTGGGATTCTGCCCGGGCGTGGGCGGCACCTTGGCGGCGTTCGGCACGAAGTTCAGTGGAGTGGATTGCATGAGGACTTCCTTCAAGTGATGCGTGGTTTCGTTGTTATGCGGGTCAGGCCGGCAGCAACCAGTTCGGCTTGCGCTTGCCCAAAAAACTCTGCACGCCTTCGCGGCCTTCTTCCGAGGCGCGGATGGCGGCGATGCGCTCGGCGGTATCCGCCAGCAAGGCGTCGTTGACGGCGGCGCCAGAGACTTCACGCACGAGGCGCTTGCTCTCGCGCACGGCGTTCGGGCTGTTGGCGACGAGCGCTGCGGTAATGTCGCCTACCTTGGCGTCGAGCGCGTCTGCGCTCACCAACTCATGCACGAGGCCCAGGCGGTGTGCCTCTGCGGCGGAGAAACGCTCGGCGGTGATGAAGTAGCGGCGCGATGCCTGCTCGCCCAGCGCGCGGATCACGTATGGGCTGATGGTGGCCGGGATCAGGCCGAGCTTCGCTTCCGACAGGCAGAAGTTGGCCGTGTCGACGGCGACGACGATGTCGCACGCGGCGACCAGGCCGACGCCGCCGGCATACGTGTCGCCCTGCACGCGCGCGATTACGGGCTTGGGGCAGGCGTAGATGGCGCGCAGCATTTCGGCCAGGCGCAGGGCATCGGCGCGGTTCTCGTCATCGGAGTAACCGGCCATCTTCTTCATCCAGTTGAGGTCGGCGCCGGCGCAGAAGGCGGGCCCGTTGCCGGACAGGACGATGGCGCGCACGCTGGGCTCATCGGCCAGCGCGCGGAACGCGCCGGTCAGCTCGGCGATGACGGTCTCGTTGAAGGCGTTGCGCACGTCAGGCCGATTCAGCGTGAGCGTGGCGACGGCGCCGTTCTGGGCGAAGGCGAGGGTCTCGAAAGTGTTCATTCCGGGTCCTTGTTGGTGTCGGACTTGGGGTCGTCGGCGCCGGAGGCTTCAGCGTTGCTGCCAGGTGCCGCCGCTTGCACGGGGCCTGCCGGCAAGCCGAGTTCGCGCAGGAAGGCGTCGACCTGCGGCAGCCAGATGCTCAACCCCGCGTGGCTGGCGAACATGCCGTGCGAGTCGCTCCTGAAGGTGCCGAAATCCACCAGCCGGCCTTTGCCGCCCGCACTCGTGTAGGCCGCGAACATCTTCTCGGGCATCGGCTTGGGCCAGTAGCTGTCGTTGTCGCCGTAGAACCAGAGCGACGGGTAGCGTGACTGGCGGCCGTACGTTTCAAAGGCGCGCACGAGATTGCCTTCCCAATCGACGCAGGTGTCGTTGCGCAGGCCACCGGCAAAGTTCACCAGCCCGCGCACGCCGGGGTAGGCGATGGTGCCGAAGGCCAGCGTGGTCAAACCGCCGTGCGACTGGCCCATGACGACGATGCGGTTGCGGTCCACGTACGGCTGTGCGGTCATGTAGTCGAGCGCGGCGACGACGTCTTCGGCCTGGATGATGCCGTTGGCTTCCACGTTGCAGCCGCTGCCGATATACGCGCCGCCGGATTTCGAAAACCCCTGCCGCATCGGGATGGCCACCACGTAACCGCGCGCGACCAGCGCGGCTGCCTGCTCGCTGTAACGGGCACGCGATTGGAATGCCGCCTTGCCGCGCGCCTTGCCGTGATTGAGCACGATGAGCGGGAAGGGCCCGTCGCCGGCCGGCTTGTAAACGGTCGTCTCCAGCTTGACGGTGAAGATGCCCGCAGACTTGGGCACCTCCACGATGGTCTCGCTGATGCCCGGCGGCGCCGTTTCATTCGCATGCGCGGCGGCAAGCAGCAGCGCGCAGCCAACGGCTGCCAGGGCGCTGCGCCACGTTCGCGCGGTGTTGCTGTTCACTGCAGATCCCTGTTCGAAGGGTGGCCCGCTTACATGCGGAACACGCCGAAGTTCATGTCGCCGATCGGCGCGTTCAGGCTGGCCGACAGCCCCAGGCCCAGCACGCTGCGCGTGTCGGCGGGGTCGATCACGCCGTCGTCCCACAGGCGTGCGCTGGCGTAGTACGGATGGCCTTGGCGCTCGTATTGGTCGCGGATCGGCGCCTTGAAGGCGGCTTCTTCATCGGCGCTCCACTGCCCGCCCTTGGCCTCGATGCCGTCGCGGCGCACGGTGGCGAGCACGCTCGCGGCCTGTTCGCCGCCCATCACCGAGATGCGCGCATTCGGCCACATCCACAGGAAGCGCGGCGAATACGCGCGCCCGCACATGCCGTAGTTGCCCGCGCCAAACGAGCCGCCGATGATGACCGTGAACTTCGGCACCTGCGCCGTCGCCACCGCCGTCACCATCTTCGCGCCGTTCTTGGCGATGCCTTCGTTTTCGTACTTGCGGCCGACCATGAAGCCGGTGATGTTCTGCAGGAACACCAGCGGGATCTTGCGCTGGCAGCACAGCTCGATGAAGTGCGCGCCCTTGAGCGCCGCCTCCGAAAACAGGATGCCGTTGTTGGCGATGATGCCCACCGGGTAACCCCAGATGCGCGCAAAGCCGCAGACCAGCGTCGTGCCGTAGCGCGCCTTGAATTCGTCAAAGGCGGAATCGTCGACGATGCGGGCGATGACTTCCCGCACGTCGAACGGCTTGCGCGTGTCGGTCGGGATCACGCCGTAGAGCTCTTCGGCCGCGTAGCGCGGTTCGACCGGCGCATGAATCTGCACCTGCTCGGGCTTGCGGCGGTTCAGATGCGCGACGATGCTGCGCGCTTGTGCCAGCGCGTGCGAGTCGTTGTTGGCGAAGTAATCCGCCACGCCGGACAGCCGCGTGTGCACATCGGCACCACCGAGGTCTTCGGCGCTCACCACTTCGCCGGTCGCGGCCTTCACCAGCGGCGGGCCCGCCAGGAAGATCGTGCCCTGTTCCTTGACGATGATCGACTCGTCGCTCATGGCCGGCACATAGGCGCCGCCGGCCGTGCACGAGCCCATCACCACCGCGATCTGCGGAATGCCCTTCGACGACAGGTTGGCCTGGTTGTAGAAGATGCGGCCGAAGTGGTCGCGGTCGGGAAACACATCGTCCTGGTTTGGCAGGTTGGCGCCGCCCGAATCGACCAGATAGACGCAGGGCAGGTGGTTCTGCTCGGCGATCTCCTGCGCACGCAGGTGCTTCTTCACCGTCATCGGGTAATACGTGCCGCCCTTGACCGTGGCGTCATTGCAGACGATCACGCATTCCTGCCCCGAGATGCGGCCGATGCCGGTGATGATGCCGGCGCCCGGTGCGGCGTCGTCGTACATGCCGTACGCGGCCAGCTGCGAGAACTCCAGGAACGGCGTGCCGGGATCGAGCAGTTGCTGCACGCGGTCGCGCGGCAGCAGTTTGCCGCGGGCGAGGTGCTTGGCGCGGGCGTCGTCACCGCCGCCCTGGGCGATGCGCGCCACCTTGTCGCGCAGGTCGGCGACGAGCGCGCGCATGGCATCGGCGTTGGCCTTGAAGTCTTCAGCGCGGGGGTTCAGCTTGGTCTCTAGCGTCGGCATGGCAGCAGTGCGGGAAGGTCGGTGCGGTTCAGTCAGGGAAGGTGCCGTCGACGTACAGCCAACGGCCTTCGGCGGATTCAGCGCCGCTGGCGTCCAGGCGGACGAAGCGGCTGGTTTCGTGCAGGCGATGCGCGCGGCCGCCCACCTTGTAGCGGGCGACGAATTCCACCGTCGCGTGCGTGGCGTCTTGCGGCGTGTGGCGCTTGACGTCCAGGCCGAGCCAGCGCGTGGCGGCGGCGTCTGCTTCGCTGGTTTCCAGGTCGACGGGGCAGGTAGACGGATGCCACGTGCGCCGCAGGTACGCCGTGTCGCCCAGCACATAGGCGCTGTAGCGCGAGCGCATCAGTTGCTCAGCGGTGGCTGGCACGGCGTCGCCTGCGTGGAACGGGCCGCAGCAGCGCGCGTAGGCGCCGTTGCCGCACGGGCAAGGGTCGGCTGGGCCGGTGGACCGGGTTTGTGCAGCAGGCATCAGGCCAGCAACTCCGGCAGCTCAGGCAGCTCGCGCATGTCGGTAAACGTGCGCGTCGCACCGGCGGCGATCAGCGGGCCGGGCGCGTTGCGACCGGCGTACGCCAGCACCGTCATGCCGGCAGCGTGCCCGGCGGTGACGCCGGTTGGACTGTCCTCGATCACCAGGCAGCGCGACGGCGATACGCCGAGGCTGCTGGCGGCCAGCAGATACACATCGGGCGCGGGCTTGCTGCGCGCGACTTCGGTGGCCGAAAAGATGCGCACGTCGGTCGGCCGGAAATGCTCGATCAGCCCGGTGCGGTTGAGCTGCAGCTCAACTTTCATGCGATCCGCCCCGGAAGCCACCGCCATCGGCAGGCCGAGCCTGGACAGCACATCGATGGCGTGCCCGATATGCGGCACGGCTTCCACTTCGGCTTCGAGCAGGGCGTTGCGTCGCGCCTGGAACGTCGACAGCCAGTTCGGCGGCAACGGGGCGCCGCGCATCTCGGCAATCGCATCCAGCTCTTCGCGGATGGCCTTGCCCAGGAAGCGCTGGATGGAATCTTCCAGGCTGATGCTGATGCCAAGCTCGGTCAGCATCTCCCAGATCAACCGGTTGACGATGGGTTCGCTGTCGACCAGCACGCCGTCGCAATCGAAAAGGATCGCGTCAAAGCGCGGGTGGTTCGAAACAGGGGAAGTCACTGCAGTCATGCCTGGTGCGTTGAGAGTTGAGACCGCCTACGCCAGCGCGCGGGCGATCAGGATTTTCTGGATATCGCTCGTGCCCTCGTAGATCTGGCACACGCGCACGTCGCGGTAGATGCGCTCCACCGGAAAGTCGCTGACGTAGCCGTAACCGCCGAAGACCTGGATGGCATCGGAGCAGACGCGCTCGGCCATCTCGCTGGCGTTGAGCTTGGCCATGGCGGCCTCTTTCAGGCATGGCAGGCCGGCGTCTTTCAGGCTGGCCGCATGCCAGACCATCTGCCGCGCCACATCGACGCGCGTGGCCATCTCGGCCAGGCGGAACTGCACGGCCTGGTGCGCAAACAGCGGCTGGCCGAAGCTCTCGCGCTCCTTCGCGTACGCCAGCGCGGCTTCAAAGGCCGCACGCGCCATGCCCACGCTCTGCGCGGCAATGCCGATGCGCCCGCCTTCCAGCCCGGACAGCGCCATCTTGTAGCCGGCGCCTTCTTCACCCAGCAGGCAATCGGCGGGGATGCGGCAATCTTCGAACACAATCTGCGCCGTGTCGGACGAGTGCTGGCCGAGCTTATCTTCGAGCCGCGCAACGATGTAGCCCGGCGTGTTGGTCGGCACGAGGAACGCGCTGATGCCGCGCTTGCCTGCGGCCTTGTCGGTCACGGCCATGACGATCGCCACGTCGGCATGCTTGCCGCTGGTGATGAACTGCTTCACGCCGTTCAAGACCCAGTGGTCGCCATCGCGCACGGCCGTGGTGCGCAGCGCCGATGCGTCGGAGCCGACGTGCGGCTCGGTCAGGCAGAACGCGCCGAGCATCTCGCCGCGCGCCAGCGGCACGAGCCACTGCTGCTTCTGCGCATCGTTCGCAAACGCCATGAGCATGCTGCACACGGGGCAGTTGTTCACGCTGATGACGGTGGAGGTGCCGCCGTCGCCCGCGGCAATCTCTTCCAGGATCAGCGCCAGCGACAGGTAGTCGAGCCCCGCACCGCCGAGTTCTTCCGGCACGGCCACGCCATAGGCGCCCAGCTCGCCGAGCTGGCGGTGCACGTCTTTCGGGAACGTCGCATCGCGGTCCCATGCGGCCGCGTGCGGGGTGATCGCCTCGCGCACGAAGGTGCGGATGGCGTCGCGAATCATCTCTTGCTCTTGGGTCAGCAGCATCGTTTCAGCCTCACCATGCAATGACGCTGCCGTCGTAGTTGCGGAAGCCGCCGTTGTCGGCGCGCGTGGCACCGGCAATCACGCGGCGGATGCCGGCCACGCTTTCCTGCGGCGTGATGGCCGCGCCTGCACCGCCCATGTCGGTCTGCACCCAGCCCGGGTGGAAGGTCAGGCACGTGGCGTTCTTGGCATCGAGCGACACGGCGCGCAGCACGGCATTCACTGCGGCCTTGCTCGCGCGATACAGCCAGCCGCCGTTGCTCTCCATCTCGCCGATGCTGCCCATGCGGCTGGAGATGACAGCAAGCACGCCGCCGGCCTCATCCGCACCATTGCGTCCGGCTTCCACCATGGGGAGCACGGCGGGCAGCACGCTCATCGGGGCCCACACGTTGGTGTGCATCACGGCATCGAAATCCGCCTGGCTGACGGGCGTGGCGCCCTGCGTGCGCGGGCCGTAGATGCCCGCCACGTAGATCGCCACGTCCAGCGCTTCGCCGTCGAGCTTCCAGGCGAGGCCGGCGACGGCGTTGGGGTCGGTCAGGTCGAGCACGTGCGTCTCGGCGCCGAGCGCCTGCAACGCCTGCGCCGCTTCCTGCGTGCGCACGGTGGCGATCACGCGCCAGCCATCGGCACGGTACTGCCTGACGATTTCCAGGCCGATGCCGCGCGACGCGCCCAGGATGAGCGCGGTGCGCGTGCGGCGCGACGTTGCGTTCGTCATGCGCGTGCCTCAGTAGAGTTCGATGCCGACAGCCGTGGCCTCGCCGCCGCCAATGCACAGGCTGGCCACGCCGCGCTTGCCGCCGCGGTGTCGCAGGGCGCCCAGCAGCGTCGCGATGACACGTGCGCCCGAGGCGCCGATCGGATGGCCCAGCGCGCACGCGCCGCCGTTCACGTTCACCTTCTCGTGCGGAATCTTCAGGTCGTGCATCGCGGCCATCGGCACCACGGCAAACGCCTCGTTGATCTCGAACAGGTCGACGTTGCCCGAGTTCCAATCCAGCTTCTTGAAGAGCTTGTCGATGGCCGTGACCGGCGCCGTGGTGAACCAGCCCGGCGCTTGCGCGTGCGTGGTGTGGCCGAGCATCACCGCCAGCGGCGTGATGCCCAGCTGCTTGGCAGTCGACTCGCGCATCATCACCAGCGCAGCCGCACCATCGTTGATCGACGAAGACGATGCGGCCGTCACCGTGCCGTCCTTCTTGAACGCGGGCTTGAGCGACGGGATCTTGTCGACCTTGATGCGGCGCGGGCCTTCATCGGTGTCGATGACGGTGTCGCCGGCTTTGCCCGACACGGTGACGGGCGTAATCTCCCAGCGGAACGCGCCGGATTCGGTGGCCTCCTGCGCGCGGCGCACGGACGTCATCGCGAAGTGGTCCTGGGCTTCGCGCGTGAAGCCGTACTTCTCGGCGCAGTCCTCACCGAAGGTGCCCATGGCGCGGCCCTTTTCATAGGCGTCTTCCAGGCCGTCGAGCATCATGTGGTCGTAGATCATGCCGTGGCCGATGCGATAACCGCCACGGCCTTTCGGGATCAGGTACGGCGCATTCGTCATGCTTTCCATGCCACCCGCGACCACCACGTCGGCCGAACCCGCGAGCAGCGCGTCATACGCGTTCATGGCCGCGCGCATGCCCGAACCGCACATCTTGTTGACCGTGGTGCAGCCGACCGACAGCGGCAGCCCCGCGCCCAGTGCGGCCTGGCGTGCCGGTGCCTGCCCCTGGCCCGCAGGCAGCACGCAGCCCATGATGACTTCTTCGATCTGTTCCGGTTTCAGGCCCGCACGCTCGACCGCCGCGCGAATGGCAGCGGCGCCGAGTTGCGGGGCAGTGAGGCTGGCGAGTTCGCCCTGGAAGGCGCCCATCGGGGTACGGGCTGCTGAGGCGATGACGATGCGGTCGGACATTGCTGCAATCTCCTGGGTCTGTGCTTGCGACATGTTTCTGCACTTTTGGTGCAGGGTGATGTGTCTCTTGCTTTTGGGTGGGCCTTGTTGGTCCATCTCCGTTTCGTACCCTGCCGGGCACGACCTACTTTTCTTTGTCTTGCCAAAGAAAAGTAGGCAAAAGAAAGGCGCGCCCGAGATGGCGACCCCTTCCTTGAATTTGTGTAACCGGGCGGAGAAGGACCGAAACTCGGCCCTAAAGGGCCTCAAACAGCGGTCCTTCTTTTTTCCACCCGCTTACACAAATTCAAGGCACCATCTAGGGCAGGGTACGGCCACACAATCTGTGTGCTGTCCTAGGTGGCTCTTGTTTGTTGCAGTGTTGCTCGCTTTGCTTCGCGTTGTGCTGCCGATTCCTGCTGCAATCGTGCTCTGATTGTTTGGCCGTTGGAGCCCTAGATGGCGCCTTGAATTTCTGTTGCAGGGAGGAAAAAGGAAGGGAAACTGTCTGAGCGCAGCGAGTTTTTCCCTTCCCCTCCCTGCGACATAAATTCAAGGAGTCTTTCGCCATCTCGGGCGCGCCTTTCTTTTGCTTACTTTTCTTTGGCAAGACAAAGAAAAGTGAGTCAGCCCCGGCAGGGGATGAAACAAGGGATGGACCACCAACATCAAATCCATCCATCAAAAAAGCAAAAGCTCAAAACCCCACCGGACTAGGCACACTCCCTTCCTTCCCATAGTTCAACCAAGCATCAGCAAGCTGCGCATGCAGTTCCTCATTCGAACTCGCCGCCATCCCCAGATTGCGCAGCATCCCGTCCTTCACGCCGTAGATCCAGCCGTGAACCGTCAGCGGCTGCCCGCGATCCCACGCGTCCTGCACGATCGTCGTGAGGCACACGTTGTTGACCTGATGGATCACGTTCAGCTCGCACAGCCGGTCGTGCTGATCCTGCTCGCGGACCACCGTGCCCAGATACGGTTCATGCTGTTCGGCCACATCCCGCACGTGACGAATCCAGTTGTCAGCCAGGCCGAAACGTTGCTTCGTCAGCGCGGCCTTCACGCCTGAACAGCCGTAGTGGCCCACCACGGTGATGTGCCGGATCTTCAGCACTTCCACCGCAAACTGCAGCACCGACAGGCAGTTCAAGTCGGAGTGCACGACGACGTTGGCGATGTTGCGGTGGACGAACACCTCGCCCGGCGGCAAGCCGATGATCTGGTTGGCCGGCACGCGCGAATCCGAGCAGCCGATCCACAGGTATTCCGGGTTCTGCTGATTGGCCAGGTTTGAGAAGAACGCCGGGTCTTCAGCGTTGACCCGCTCGACCCACTTGCGGTTGTTCTCGAACAGCTCTTTGATGCGATGTGGCATGGTTTCCCGTCGTGGTGAGAGGGTTAAGCGGCGGCGCGCTGCAGCGTCGCGTTGTCTTGCGCTGCGTTGTCGGGCGCGCTCGCGCCGTAGCGATTGACGAAGCGTTCCGCTGCGTCATACGCGTAGAAATCGTGCATCTGCCCGGAGAGCAGTCGGTCCTTGTATCCCTGCCACATGGAGGCTTCGAAGAAGTCCGCGTGGTGTTTGAGGAAGGCTTCGCGCACGCGCGGGTCGCCCAGCAGAAACGTGCGGTACGTCTCCGGAAAAATGTCGTGCGGGCCGACGTTGTACCAGACCTCGCCGGACATTTCCTCTTCTTCCGTGCGCGGCTCGGGCACGGTGCGGACGTTGCAGTCGGTGAGGTATTCGATCTCGTCGTAGTCGTAGAAGACCACGCGGCCGTGGCGCGTCACGCCGAAGTTCTTGTACAGCATGTCGCCCGGGAAGATGTTCGCGGCGATGAGTTCCTTGATGGCGTTGCCGTATTCGATGATGCCGTGTTCGACCTGCGCATCGGTGCCTTCCTGCAGCCAGATGTTCAGCGGCGTCATGCGGCGCTCGATGTAGACGTGCCGGATGACGATCTCTTCGCTGCCGTCTTCGCTGCGCTGGTATTCGACCATCGACGGCGCGTGCTTCTCCAGCTCCTTGATCAGGTCGTCGTCAAAGCGCGAGAGCGGGAAGGACACGTCGGAATACTCCAGCGTATCCGCCATGCGCCCGACGCGGTCGTGGCGCTTCACCAACTGATACTTGCTCTTGATCAGCTCGCGCGTGGTTTCCTTGGGCGGCGGGAAGTAGTCCTTGATGACCTTGAACACGTACGGGTATGACGGCAGCGTGAACACCAGCATCACGAGGCCCTTGATGCCCGGCGCGATGATGAATTTGTCCGACGAATGCTGCAGGTGATGCAGGAAGTCGCGATAGAAAAGGTTCTTGCCCTGCTTCTGCAGGCCCAACGAGGTGTAGATCTCGGCGCGCGGCTTGCGCGGCATCAGGTCACGCAGGAAGGTCACGTAGGCAGACGGAATCTCCATGTCCACCATGAAATACGAGTGCGTGAACGAAAACAGGATCAGCAGCTGTTCCTGCCGCAGCAGCACCGTGTCGAGCGAAAGCTGGCCCGCGGCATTGCGCAGGATCGGCACGGCCAGCGGGAACGTCTTGTCGCCATTGATCACGCGCCCGATGATGTACGCCGCCTTGTTGCGGAAGAACAGCGACGACAGCACGTGAATCTGGAAATTCGGCGCGATGCGGAAATCGCCGAAGTGCTCGCCCACCGCGCGCACCACGTAACCAATGTCGCGCTCCAGGTCTTCAAACGGTGCGTTGAGCTGGAAGTTGTGGACGATGCGCTCGAAGCAGGCGCCCAGGCCGTCGCGTGTGCCGGGGTAGTACGCGCGGTACGTCGGCTTGGTGGGCGACTCTTCGTTCTCGATGTACTCCGTCGAGATGGCCGGCCGCACGAAGATGAAATCGTTGTTGAAGTACGAACGGTGCAGGATGCGCGTGCACACCGAGTTGAAGAAGGTCTCGGCCAGTTCCGGCTGGTGATGGTTGGTCAGCAGGCCGATGTAGTGCAGCTTGATCTGGCGCCAGATCTCGTCGTCGATATTCTCGGCGTCGTATTCGTCTTCCAGGATGACGGAGGCTTCACGCACGCGCTCGTCGTAGTAGGCGATGCGGTCGCGCTGCAGTTGCTGCAGGCCGGCCCAGTCCCCGGTCTCGAACGCCGTCTTGGCCTGCACGCTGACTTCGCGAAACAAGCGATAGTGCTTGTCGAAGCCGTCGAGCATCGTGCGGGCGACGTCAAAGGCGATCTGCGACGAGAGAAGCTTGGGGAAATGGGACATGGCGTGTGCGCGGGGAGGGCAGGGAAGCGGCAAAACCAGCAAACCAGGCAGACCTAGATTGTAGGGTCTTCGGTACCGTGTTCGCGTCCTGAAACCGTTGCGCCTCCTTATCCGTTTGGCTGATGGCCCCGTGCCCCCGCCCCGCGTGCTCTCGCCCGTTACATCGTCTCGGCGTACAGCTCGCGGCCGATCAGCATGCGGCGGATTTCCGACGTGCCGGCGCCGATCTCGTACAGCTTGGCGTCGCGCCACAGGCGGCCGACCGGGAATTCGTTGATGTAGCCGTTTCCGCCCAGAATCTGGATGGCTTCGCCGGCCATCCAGGTGGCCTTTTCGGCGGTGTAGAGGATCACGCCGGCGCAGTCCTTGCGCACCTGTCGCACGTGGTCGCGGCCCAGCGAATCGAGGTTCTTGCCGACCGTGTACAGGTACGCACGGCACGCCTGCAGCGTGGTGTACATGTCGGCCATCTTGCCCTGGATGAGCTGGAATTCGCCGATGCTCTGGCCAAACTGCTTGCGGTCGTGGATGTACGGCGTGACCACGTCCATGCAGGCCTGCATGATGCCGATCGGGCCGCCGGAGAGCACCGCGCGCTCATAGTCCAGGCCGCTCATCAGCACCTTGGTGCCGCCGTTTTCCTGGCCGAGGATGTTCTCCACCGGCACTTCCACGTTCTCGAACACCAGTTCGCCCGTGTGCGAGCCGCGCATGCCGAGCTTGTCGAGCTTCTGCGCCACCGAAAAACCCTTCATGCCTTTCTCGACGATGAACGCCGTCATGCCGCGCGCGCCCAGTTCGGGCTCGGTCTTGGCGTAGACGACGAGCACGTCGCAGTCGGGGCCATTGGTGATCCACATCTTGGTGCCGTTGAGCACGTAGCGGTCGCCTTTCAGCTCTGCGCGCAGCTTCATGCTGACGACGTCCGACCCGGCATTCGGCTCGCTCATCGCCAGCGCGCCCACCCATTCGCCGGAAACCAGCTTGGGCAGGTATTTGGCCTTCTGGGCCGCCGTGCCGTTGCGGTGGATCTGGTTCACGCACAGGTTCGAGTGCGCGCCATACGACAGGCCCACCGACGCCGATGCGCGGCTGATTTCTTCCATGGCGATCATGTGCGCCAGGTAACCCATGTTGGCGCCGCCGTACTCCTCGGCCACCGTGATGCCCAGCACGCCCAGCTCGCCCATCTTGCGCCACGCATCCATCGGGAACTGATCGGTGCGGTCGATTTCGCCGGCACGCGGTGCCAGCTCGCCCTGCGCCCAATCGCGCACGGCCGAACGCAGCATCTCGATGTCTTCGCCCAAGTCGAATTTCAGGCCGGGCAGATCAATCATGGTGGTCTCCTTGGGCGCGGTTCAAGCCGCGGTGTCTCGGGTAAGTGGTCTGGCGCTGTGCGGTGCGCGCCGCTTGTGGCGAGCGCACCGGTGCCGGGAGGGTGTTGCGAGGTGTTGCGTATTGTATTGACGTTTACGTAAACGTCAATGACTGGCAATTAGGTAGATTTGCGGATCAGGCGGCCTTGCGTCGCTTCGGCGGCTTGCCCGCGCCGGCCTGCGCATCCTCCAGCAGCCGGCGGCACTGGCGTTCGTGCTGGTCGATCTCGGCCAGCTGCGCGTTCAGGTCTTCCAACTGCTGCGTGAGCACCGCGCGATGCTGCGCGAGCGACGCCAGGAAGCGCTCCAGCTGCGGCACCGTATCGCGCGGCGATTCATACAGATCCAGGATCTCCTTGATCTCGCCCAGCGACAGACCGAGCCGCTTGCCGCGCAAGGTCAGCTTCAGGCGCGTGCGTTCGCCGGCCGAATACACGCGTCGGCGCCCGCCCGGGCCTTGGCGGTCCGGGGCGAGCAGGCCCTGATCCTCATAGAAGCGGATGGCGCGCGGCGTGATGTCGAACTCACGTGCAAGATCGGTGATGGTGAAGCTGGCGTCGGCAAGCGCGCCGGCATCGCCCGATTCGAGATCGGCGGCAAGCGCGGCGGCGGCAGACGGAGTGGAGGCAGACATACGGCGGGAACGGAGTAACGACAGAGGTGTGATGACACATGCACGCTGGCCAGCGACATTAAGTTTTCGCTTAAGATGGATGACCGGCGGCGAATTGACGTTTACGTTAGCGTCAATGGCGCCAAACCGCAATCGCAGAGACCGCCCCGAAGCAACTCAAGGCGGCGACCGAGACCCCATCCACATGAACGCGCTCGAACACCAACTCGACTATCCCTTTGGCGACACGCTTCCTGAAGGCGGCACGCGGTTTGAAGTCGCACCCGGCGTCTACTGGCTGCGCATGCCGCTGCCGTTT
Organism: Ralstonia sp. 1138; assembly: GCF_040544795.1. Classification (NCBI taxonomy): domain Bacteria; kingdom Pseudomonadati; phylum Pseudomonadota; class Betaproteobacteria; order Burkholderiales; family Burkholderiaceae; genus Ralstonia; species Ralstonia sp. 1138. The sequence goes on from NZ_JBEPKQ010000002.1 coordinate 686,537, forward strand.
GCGCTCGATCACATCAACCTCTGGCTGCTGCGCGATCGGCAGGACGGCCAGGACGGCTGGACGATCGTCGATTGCGGCATCAACCACGAAGCGATTCGCGGGTACTGGGAAACGATCTTCGCGAACCACCTTGATGGCCTGCCGGTGCTGCGCGTGCTGGTCACGCACTGCCACCCGGACCACGTCGGCTTGTCGAACTGGCTGTGCGAAGGCGGCGACGAAAAACGCTGGAATGTGCGCCTGTGGATGAGCCTCGGCGACTACGCCTTTGCGCGCATGCTGGTGGGCGGCACCGGCGCCTCGAACGCCGGCGGCGAATTTGCCGCGCGTCATTTCGAGCGCCACGGCTTGACGGACCCGGCCTCCATCGAAGGCATCCGCAACCGCAAGGATTACTACAGTACGCTCGTGCCGGGCGTGCCCAGCCAGTACCGCCGCCTGATGGACGGCAACGTCGTCGCCATCGGCCAGCACAAGTGGCGAGTCATTACCGGCTTCGGCCATGCGCCCGAGCACGTCGCGCTCTACAGTGAAGATGCCAATGTGCTGATTTCCGGCGACATGGTCCTGCCGCGCATTTCCACCAACGTGAGCGTCTTCGATCTGGAGCCTGAAGCGGATTCGCTCACGCTGTACCTGGATTCGCTCGGCAAATACGAACCGCTGCCGGCGGACGTGCTGATCCTGCCGTCGCACGGGCGGCCGTTCCGCGGGCTGCATACGCGCATCCGGCAGCTGCGCGACCACCATGCCGACCGGCTGGCCGAAACGTTGGCTGCGTGCAAGGCCGCGCCGCAATCGGCCCGCGACATCGTTAACGTCATCTTCAAGCGCCAGTTCGATGTCCACCAGATGACCTTCGCGATGGGCGAGGCGCTTGCCCACCTGCATGCGCTGTGGCATCAAGGCGAACTGGTGCGCGAAACCGGCGCGGACGGTATCGTTCGATTCCACGCAGCTGCATAAACCCAACAACCCGTGCCTTTCAACGGAGCCGCCCATGGCTGACCAGCATGACGTTCTCGACGACAGCGCCGTCGTCTTGCCGTTTCCCGCGCAAACGCCGACTGCGCCGTATTACGCCGTGATCTTCGCTTCCACCCGCACCGAGGGCGACAACGGCTACGGCGCCATGGCTGACCGCATGGTGGAACTGGCCCGCAGCATGCCGGGCTTTCTCGGCATCGAATCCGTACGCGATGAGCTGGCCGGCGACCAAGGGAGGCCGGGCATCACCGTGTCGTATTGGTCGTCGCTGGAAGCCATTCGCGAATGGAAGAACCAGAGCGACCACCTTGCCGCGCAGAAGCTGGGGCGCGAGCAGTGGTATGCGTCGTACCACCTGCGCATTGCCAAGGTGGAGTACGACTATGGGTTTGTGCGATAACGCATCGCTCCGACTAACAAAAAACCCGCCCATTGGCGGGTTTTTTTTGTGGGCCGCTGGAAGGTCTAACGCAACGTCTTCGCAAATTGCCCCAGGTACCGCACGCCGTCGATCGCGCGGCTGCCGTACCACGAGACCATCTCGCCATCAACGAGATAGACGGGTTTGCCGATCTGCTTTTCCAGCGCGTCGACATGCTCTTCGGTAAAGCTGTAAGGCTCGGTGGAGAGCAGCACGCAGTCGATGTTGCGCACGACGTCATCGCTCCAGCGGAACGTCGGGTAGCGTGTGTCGGGCCGGTTGGGACGGGCGCAATCGCCGCTCTTGTCGGTGCCGCATTGCACGGGCGCCGGATCGTCGGGCCATGTATGGCAGTTGACGAGCTTGAGCATGCGCGAGATGTACGTGTCGCGCGACACCGTCATCCACGGGTCTTGCCAGATCGCGTACAGCACGCGGTGCGGCAGGAAGTGGCGGCCGCGCAGCGCCTCCAGCTCCTGCGTGAGTGCATCCGATAACGTCTGCGCCTGCGCTTCGCGGCGAAAGATGCCGCCTAGCAGCCGGTATAGCCCGAGGTTGTCTTCCGGCGAGCAAGGATGCGTGACGATGATGTGCGGGATGAATTCGCGCAGCTTGTCGACGGTCGGCCGCGTGTTCTCGTCAATGTTGACGATGACGTGCGTAGGCGCCAGCTCGCGCAGCTTGTCGAGTTTGACGGTCTTGGTGCCGCCAACCTTGGGCACATTGCGCACCGCTTCGCGCGGGTGGATGCAGAAGCCGGTGCGGGCGACGAGCTGATCGCCGAGGTCAAGCGAGAACAGCAGATCGGTAATCGAAGGCACCAGGCTGGCGATGCGCGGTGTGGTGTCGACGGGGGCGTGGGCAAGCCCAGCCGCATCGGTGTAAGTCATGACGAAATCTCGGGGTTGCGGGGTTTGCGCCCGGCGCGCGCAAACGCAAAGTCATAGAGCCCGCGCGGCAGCACGTGCAGCAGCTTGGCAACGATGCCCATCGGCCAAGGCAGCACCGTGAAGCGCACGCCGCGATGGATCGCATTCACGGCCTTCTGCGCGAAGCGGTCCACTGGCATCAGGAAGGGCATCGGATACGGATTGTGTTCGGTCATGGGCGTGCGGATATAGCCGGGGGCGATCGTCACCACGCGCAGCCCAAGCGGGCGGAACTCCACGCGCAGGCTCTCCATCAGTTTGATGACCGCCGATTTGGACGCGCTGTAGGCCGCCGCACCGGGCAGGCCGCGCACGCCCGCCACGCTGGCAACGCCGACCAGCGTGCCGCCGGGCCGCCCGGGTTTGGCGCGTGCCAGCATCGGCGTGACGAACGGCTGGAACGTGTTGAGCACGCCCATCCAGTTGGTATCCATCACGGCGGCAAAGGCTTTCAGGTCGCCCGGTTCGCGCAAGTCCGTGCCAACCGAGATGCCGGCGTTGGCGATCACCACATCGGGCAGCCCGACCGTGGCGATGAACGCGTTGGCCACGTCGCGCATCGACTCGGCGCTGCGCACGTCGGCGGGGTAGCAATGGCAGCGGCCCTGGATGCCGGCCGGCAGCGTCTGCACAAACTCATGGAGCACGTCGACACGTCGCGCGACCAGTCCGATCGTGGCGCCCTGCGCTGCGTATTGACGTGCCAATGCCTGGCCGATCCCGCTGGAAGCGCCGGTGATGAAGACGATCTCGCTCATGTCGATGTCCGGTTGGGTTGGTGTGAAGAAGGCCGACGCACAAAAAACGCCCGCACAGGGGCGGGCGTCGATGGCGGTGTCACGCCCGGGCGGATGCCCGGAAACGCGGCAACCCGTCACATCTTGCGGTTGCGCACCTGGTCGACGAGGTAGTCGAGCGTCTGGGCGGCACCCACGTTGCTGCCGGCATCTGCGGGCGACGTGGTGTACTTGCCCTGCACAACGACGGTCGGCACGCCTTCGATCTTGTACTGATCGGCCAGTTGCGCGGCGCGTTTGGTATTGGCATTCACACTGAACGAGTTGTAGGTGTCGCGGAACTGCTTCTCGTCGACGCCGTTGGCGGCCATGAACTTTGCAATGTCATCCAGTTCCGACATCGAGCGGTAGTTCTTGTGCAGCTGGTCGAACACGCGGTCATGCAGCGTCTTGCCGCTGGCGTCCTTGGCGTCGAGCTTGCCGAGCGCTTCCAGCGTGTAATAGATGCGCGTATGCGGTTCCAGCTTGGCATTGAAGGCCACCGGCACGCGCTTGATCACGACGTCCTTGCCTTGCTTGGCGACCCACGCCGTCCAGGTGTTTTCAAAGTCGTAGCAGTGCGGGCAGCCGTACCAGAAGAACTCGGTCACTTCGATCTTGCCTGCGGGCACGGGCTGCGGCGTCTGCAGCACTTTGTATTCCTTGCCGGCGGTGGGCGCGGCGTTGGCCGGCGCGGTCATCAGGAAGCCGGCGCCGGTGGCGAGGGCGATCAGGAAAGCAGCGAGTTTTTTCATGGTGAATGGACGACGAATTAGACGACGAACTGGACGAAGCGACGGAAAAACCAGCGAAATCCAGCGCAGAACCGACAGACGCCGCTGTCAGCGTCACTGAGACTCAGGTTTCTGACCGATCACAGCCCGCCGGGTTCACAGCGGGCTGCACGACTTGACGTTACTGGCGAGCGAAGCGAATGACCGACGATTCCACGCCCGTCGACTGCAGGCGGCCGCGCACGGCGGTCATCTCATCCAGCGAATTGAACGGGCCCAGGCGCACGCGATACATCGTGGTGCCGTTCACCTCGCGCTGCGTCACCTTGGCTTCAAAGCCTTGCATGGCCAGATTGCCCTTCTGGCGCTCGGCATCTTCGGACGATTTGTAAGCGCCCACTTGCAGGAAGTAGCCCGTCTTGGCGGCGTCCTGACGGGCGATCTCGGCAATCGGGTCCGTCACGGGCTTTTCGTTGGAGGCGGTGACCGGCGGCTTGGGCGGCTTGGCGGCGGGCGCGCTTGCCACCTGCGGGGCCGAGCCAGGCTGGGCCGGATGGATGGTGATGCCCGGCGGCGGATTGTTCTGATCCGCGGCCTGATCGACCGGCTTGGCCGGCACGCGGCTCCACAACGGCGCGTTCGGGTCGGCTGCCTGCGGCGCGCTGGCTTGCGGCGCGGGCTGCACCGGCGTCGGCAGCGTGTTGACCACGTTGCCTGCTTCGCTCGGCTTGGGCTGCGCGCCGCCACGCGACACGAAGGGTACCGGCGCCTTGGTGATGTACACCGCCACCACCACGGCGATCGCCAAACCGACGATCAAGCCCAGCACCAGACCCAGAAACGTGCCGCCCCGTTGCGAGCGGGCACGGGAAGATTGCGTATTGCGTGCCATGTCGATCCTTCTAGAAGCGCCCGATTATAAGAGCGCCGTGTGATGCCAAATCGTGCGCGTTTACATCTTTTGCGGCGCGGACACGCCGATCACCGCCAGCCCGTTGCGCAGCACCTGACGCGTGGCAGCCAGCAGCGCCAGGCGGGCACGCTTGACGGCCTCGTCGTCGACCAGCACGCGATCGGCGTTGTAGAACGCGTGGAAATCGCCTGCCAGGTCGCGCAGGTAGAAGGCGACGGCGTGCGGGGCCAGCTCGCGTGCGGCGTCGGCCAGCATGTCGGGGAAGGCGGCGAGGCGCTGCACCAGGGCCGTCGCCTGCGGGCTGACGTCCGGGCCTGTCACCGCGGCCAGATCAGCGGTGGTGAGCGAGGCGGCGTCAACGCCGGCGCGCTCGAACACCGAGCAGATGCGCGCGTGGGCGTACTGCACGTAGTACACCGGGTTTTCGTCGCTTTGCTTGAGCGCCAGATCGACGTCGAAGACGAATTCGGTATCGGCCTTGCGCGACAGCAGGAAGAAGCGCACGGCGTCGCGGCCACGCGTGAAGCGCGCCGGCCAGTTCGGCTCGCCGGCTTCCACGCAGGCGCGGATGGTGTCGACGCCGGCTTCGCTGTCGGCGTCGCCGTTGGACCATTCGATCAGGTCGCGCACGGTCACGTACGAGCCGGCGCGCTTGGAGATCTTCACCTCGGCGCCGTCCTTCATCACCGTGACCATCTTGTGCAGGACGTAATCGGGGTAGCCCTTCGGGATGCCGATGTTCAGGCCCTGCAGGCCGGCGCGCACGCGGGCGATGGTGCCGTGGTGGTCGCTGCCCTGCACGTTGATGACCTGCGTGAAGCCGCGTCCCCACTTGGTCGTGTGGTACGCCACGTCGGGCACGAAGTAGGTGTAGGCGCCGTCGGACTTGCGCATGACGCGGTCCTTGTCGTCGCCGTCGTCGGTCGTGCGCAGCCACAGCGCGCCTTCCTGCTCGTACGTCTTGCCGGCGGCAATGAGCGCGTCCACCGTCTGCTGCACCTTGCCTTCGGTGTAGAGCGACGATTCCAGGTAGTAACGATCGAACTTCACGCCAAAGGCCTGCAGGTCGATGTCCTGCTCGTTACGCAGATACGTCACGGCAAAGCGGCGGATGGCTTCGATGTTCTCGACATCGCGCTCGCCCGTCACGGGTTCGCCATCGGAGGCGCGTACGGTCTTGCCGGCGAGGTAATCGGCGGCGATGTCGGCAATGTAGTCGCCGTTGTAGGCGGCTTCGGGCCAGTTAGCGTCGCCGGGCTTGTAGCCGCGTGCGCGGGCCTGGACGGAGACGGCCAGGTTGTGGATCTGGACGCCGGCGTCGTTGTAATAGAACTCGCGATGGACCTTGTGGCCCTGCCAATCGAGCAGGCTCGCCAGCGCATCGCCCAGCGCGGCCTGGCGGCCGTGGCCAACGTGCAGCGGGCCGGTCGGATTGGCCGAGACGAATTCCACCAGCACCGGCGCGCCGTCATGCGTGTTGGCGGCGCCGTAGCGGTCGCCTTCGGCAAACACGGCGGCGATCACGTCGGCACGCGCGGCGGCAGACAGGCGCAGGTTGATGAAACCCGGGCCGGCGATTTCCACGGCAGCCACCAGGCGTTGGCCGCGGGCATCGGCGCGGATGGCATCGGCGATCTTGCCGGCCAGCTCGCGCGGGTTGGTGCCCAGCGGCTTGGCGAGCTGCAGCGCGACGTTGCAGGCGATGTCGCCGTGCGCGGCCTGCTTGGGGCGCTCCAGGACGATCTCCGGTCGGGCTTGGCCCTCGGGCAGCAGGGAGCCGACGGCGTCGGACAACAGTTGGGCGATCGTCTGTTTGTGGGAGGGCAGCATAAAGAAACCATGACGCCGGCAGTGCTGAAATGGATTGAAATCCATTCCTGGCGCCGCCAGTTGCGTTGTTCGGGGAAAAGTACGAAATTTTATCAGGTGAGCCGCGGTCTCAGACGTATCCGCCCCCAGTCGTGGCAATCCGTGGCTTACCCAACCAAGGGAAACGAAGAAATCATGATCACCTTTACTTCGCACGCTTCGCAAAAATTCTCGATGCAGAAGGATCTCGCCATGGTGCTGCTGGGCGTGATCGGCAAGACGCTGGGCGAGCGTGGTGTCATCACGCCCGAAGAAATGCCCCACGCCATCGACCGTCTGAAGCGCGCCATCAAGGATGACACCCACCAGGCGCATATCAAAGTGGCAGAACTGTCAGCGGCCGAACTGGACGAAAACGGCGAGGAAGAGCCGCCGCACCTGGGGCAGCGCGCGTACCCGTTGCTGCACATGCTGGAAGAATCGCTGGTCGAAAAGTCCAGCGTGCTCTGGGGCGTCTGAGCGCCGCACGGGCTAAAAAAATGCCCGGCCGCCAAACGGGGCGGTCCGGGCATCCGGCCACTGGGGCCGGGAGCGGGGGAGGGGGCTGGCGCGCTGGCCGGTGTCTCGTCTTATTGGTCGTGGAGCATGTCGGAGAGCTCGTCCGCGTGTTCTTCTTCCACGGCCAGAATCTGTTCCAGCACGCGCCGCGTGGTGGGGTCCCGGTCGCCGATGTAGCGGATCATTTCCAGGTAGCTGTCGATCGCGATCCGCTCGGCCACCAGGTTTTCCTTGATCATGTCGACCAGGCTGTCGGCTTCCACGTATTCGGAATGGCTGCGCGTGGATAGCCCTTCGGGATTGAAATTGGGCTCCCCGCCCAGTTGCACGATGCGAGCGGCGATGCTGTCGGCGTGTGCCTGTTCCTCGTTGGCGTGCACCAGGAATTCTGCGGCGATCGGTTCCGCGTTGATGCCCTTGGCCATGAAATGGTGGCGCCGGTAGCGCAGCACGCAGATCAACTCCGTCGCCAGCGCCTCATTCAGCAGCCGCAGCACGGTCTCCCGGTCGGCTTTGTAATCTTCGGTCACCGCACCTTCTTCAATGTGCTTGCGGGCACGTTCGCGCAAGGTCTTGATGTCGGTGAGAAAGCCGCTTTCCGAGGGGGCGGCGACGTTGGTCAGACTCATGTGGTTGCTCCTGCGGTGATTGGCGTAGAGGTTATTCGCTGGTGTCGCGACGGCCGCTGCCGGCCAGCGCCACGACCAGGCCGATCGCCGCGCCAATCGCCACGGCCACGCCCACCGACTTGAACGGTGCCGCGGTAATGGTTTCTTCCGTGCGGCCGAGTGCCCAATCCATGCGTTCGCGGGCCTGGTGGGCACGGTCATTGGCGGCGCGGCGCAACTGGTCGGCGCGCGCGTGCAGCGTGCGGCTGGCGCGGTTGGCCTCTGCGCTGCCTTCGTCGGTCAACGTGTGGATGGCGTTTTCAAGCGAGCGCAGCAGGCTCTGGACGTCTTCCACGGCGGGGCGGGAGGCGCTGCGGGCGCGGTCGACGGCGTCGCTGGCGCTGTCCATGACGCGGCGCGCGTGGTCATTTACGTCGTCGAGTCGGTTGCGGACGCGATGGTTGGCAAAAAGTGACATGGTGGGGGTCCTCATCGTGGCGCCGCCGGGAAGCACACACCTGCGGCGCGATTGTCTTGAGTGCAATTCGGCTTTTCCGAAGGCGGGCCGCGTGTCATTGGTTTAGCAAGACACGGGCCGCGCTTCAGCCGGGGTTGCAGCGCTAATCGACGGCCTTGAAGACCGTGACGCCCAACACCAGAAACAGCACGAACAGCACTACGAAGATGAAGAACAGGACCTTGGCGATACTCGCCGCGCCTGCGGCGATGCCGGTAAAGCCCAGCACGCCGGCCACCAGGGAAATGATGGCGAAGATGAGTGCCCATTTCAGCATGTTGTCGTCTCCGGTTCGGATGGATGGATGCAGGGCACGGCGCATTTCGTGAAGCGGGCGCCCCGCGGAGTACTCCCACGCACATTGCGTGCCTGACCGGGGTGCGCCCCAAGTGTCGCCCGGGGCGCCCACGCGGTATCATCCGAAGTGCCAAAAAAACACAAACGCAACGCGCGCCGCGTCGGGCGGTTTGACGCGTTTCCTATGGGTCTGCATGCCATGCGGTCATCCTTGCGCTCCACTCTGCTGCTCGCCGGCGGCATTCTGCTGACGCTCGGGGTGCTGATTGCCTCGGAGACGGGCAACATCCGCCTGAGCCAAGGCTATCGGCAGGTGATTCAGTCGCAGCAGGCTGAAACCGCCATCAACGAACTGCTCGCCGAGCTGGTCAACGCCGAGGCCGGCCAGCGCGGTTTCCTGCTCACGGGCAAGGACGAATACCTCGATCCGTACAACAAGGCCATCCCGCACATCCACGCGTTGATGGCAGAAATTCGCGATCACTACGCCAACGATCCGGACGCGCTCAAGCTGTTCTCGGAAACGGCGCTTCAGGTCAGCCGCAAGCTCACCGAGATGGAACTCACGCTCATCTACGGCAAGCGGGATCTGGAAGTGGCGCTCGACCTTGTGCGGACCGATTTCGGCAAGGCGTCGATGGAAGCGGTGCGGCAGGGGCTCGATCGACTGCGTCAGCGTGAGATCGCCACCGTGGCGCGCAGTCTTGAACACGCCGAGCGTGATCTGGCGCTCTCGCGTTATGGCATTGCGCTCATTACGGCGGTCAACATCATCCTGCTGGTGGTGCTGGGCATGCAGCACGCCAAGCGTCTTGCCGTGACGGAGCGCGAGCGGGACATGGCCGAAGAGGAAAGCCAGAAGCTCGACCGCATGGTGCGTGAGCGTACGCGGCAGTTGAGCGACCTCGCCGCGCACTTGCAGCGCGTGACCGAAGACGAGAAGACGCGTCTGGCGCGTGAGTTGCACGACGAATTGGGCGCCATCCTCACCGCCACCAAGATGGATCTGCACTGGTTGCGTTCACGCATTCACGCCAGCGAGCCTGCCGTCAGTGAAAAAATTACGCGCGTGATGGCGCACGTGGATCAGGGCATCCAGATCAAGCGTCGCCTGATCGAAGACCTGCGTCCGACGATCCTGCTGAACCTGGGTCTGGTGGAGGCGCTCTCGCAATTGACCGAGGACGTCGGCACGCGCAACGGCTGGCATACGGAAGTGAGCCTGCCCGACGACATGCCCAAGCTGACCGACGATGCGGCCATCGCGCTGTATCGCATCGTGCAGGAATCGCTGACCAACGCATCGAAATACGCGCATGCGACCACGGTGTCGGTGGCGCTCGATGTGGGTGAAGAGGGCGTGCGCTTGCGCGTGCGCGACAACGGCCGCGGCTTCCCCGCCGACATCGAGCGGCGCCGCATGGTTGGCCATCACGGCCTGCTCGGGATGGAGCAGCGCGCCATTGCGCTGGGCGGCACGCTCGTCATCGATTCCATGCCGGGCGGAGGCGTGACGATCATCGTCGAGTTGCCTCCGAACGATGCCGTCTTCGATCGGAGTGCCGCCAATGAACCGTCGGGCATGCAGGCGCTGACGGGCGGCATTGCGCCTGCGCCGGGCCGCGGCGGCGCGACGGTGTAATCCGCCACCCTGGCGCATCGCCCAAACAAAAGCATCGCCCAAACAAAAAGCCCCGCGATTGGGGCTTTTTGTTTTTGATGCCGGCGTCGCTGGCGCTGGCGTTACATCTTCTGCTTGGCGTTGTCGGCCGAGTTCTCCAGCTTCTGACCACCGGTCTGGATGTCCTTGCCGGCGCCGGCCATGGTGTTGCAGCCGGCCAGGAACATACACGTCACTGCAAGTGCGGCACACAAGGTCTTCATCGAACGCTCCTTGGGGTGAGAAATGGCGTGGCGCGCGCGGCGCGACGGCAGATGCTGCGCGCGCGAAGAATCTCAGGGATGGAAATGCTGTGCGGGCTGCGGGCGCGGGCGGCCGACGCCGGCGCGCTCTTCGATGACCTCGAATACCTTGTCCAGCTCGAGCGACTTGTCGAAGAAATAGTTGGCGCCGGCTTCGAAGCAGCGCTGCCGGTAGGTCGGCACTTGCGCGTGGTTGGTGTAGACGATACGCACGCTGGGCGATGCTTGATCGCGCAACGTTTGGAGGACCTTGAAGCCGTTGCCCTGCCGCAATTGCAGGTCGACGATCACGACGTCGTAGTTGCCTTGTTCGAGGAGGCGCAACGCCAACTCTTCGGTGTCTGCCCATTCGACCGTCGCCACGAAGGCGGAGGCCTTGAGGTATTCCAGCACCATGCCGCGAAGCACGGGGGAGTCCTCGATCAGGAGGACACGCAGGCCACGGGCGGAGAGGGTGACGGCTTGATCCAGCATGGGTTGATGTTAGCCAGCGGGTTGCCGAGGTGGTATCAGGCGTTGTCCTACATACCCGTTGGGTTTGCGGCGCGCCGGGGGTTTTGGGCGCCCCACGGGGGCTTACTCGACCAACCCGTTCTTGATGGCGTAATACGTCAGATCGGCATTGGATTTCATGCCCATCTTTTCCAGAATCCGCGTGCGGTACGTGCTGACCGTCTTGACGCTCAGGAACAGCTCTTCCGCGATGATCGATACCGACTGGCCGCGGGCCAGCTTGCAGAAGATCTGGAATTCGCGCTTGGACAGCGTCTGGTGCAGCGGCTGGTCGGTCGGCTTTTCCAAGCCGCCGATCAGCAGCTCGGCCACGGTCGGGCTGACATAGCGACGGCCTTGCGACACGGTGCGGATGGCCTTGACCAGCTCGTCCGGCGCGCTTTCCTTGGTCAGATAGCCCGAGGCGCCTGCACGGATCAGGTTGATGGCGTACTGGTCTTCCGGGAAGGTCGACAGGATCAGCACCGGCAGATCCGGATGGCGCTGGCGAGCCAGCTTGAGGGTGTCGATGCCGTTGCGATCGGGCATGGAAATGTCGAGCACCACGACGTCAAAGGCGCCGGTGCGCAGCTGCTCCATCACCTCTTCCCCACTGGCCGCTTCCCCCGCGACTTCGATGTCCCGCTCTTCGGACAGAAACTGTCGAAGGCCGGCGCGGACGATCTCGTGGTCGTCCGCAATCAGGACGCGAATCATGCTGCTCCTTATGAGCGCGCTGGGCGGGTTACCCGACTCCGTGCGCTGCGCTTGTTGGTTCGATACGACAGCAATTGTATCGGACTGTTGCGCCAAAACGGGGCCCCTCTTGCTGGCGGTTTGAGAGGGTGTTGTCTGCGTTTCCATAAGAGACCTCGGGAATGTGCATGAATCGCAACATGTCGATGCCTCCCGTTCAGCAATCTACGTGCCTGACACAGTGGGCCCAAAGAAAACGGGGCGGATGAATTCCGCCCCGGTGATGGCCACGCCACGCCGGCTGGCCGGCGCGATGCCGTATTCCTTACTTCGTCTGCGTCGTGGCACCGGCGTTGGCGCCCGCGTCGGCGCTCAGGCCGGCGGCGGTATCAGCCTTTGCGGCCTTGCCCGACTTCTCTGCCGATTTTTCGGTCTTGCTGACCGACTTGCCGACCTTGTCGGCGGTCTTGTCGACGCCGGCTTCCGTCTTGGCCTTGTGTTCGTGTGCGGCCTTGGCGCCGTGCTCAGCCTTGGTGTTCAGTTGGCTCTTGGCGGACTCGGGGTCCAGCTTGGCGCCGCCGTCCGACTTCGCATCGGCCTTCAGGCCCACGCCGGCGTTGCCTTGCGCCGGTGCCACGGCTGCGGTGCCGTTGGTTTGCAGCGATGCGCCGGCCGACGGGGTTTGCGCGTTGGCGTAAGCCGAAGCAGCAGCGATGGCGATGGCGGACAGGGAGATCAGCAGCTTGTTCATGGAGAGACTCCTTTCATTCTGAACGGCCACGCGAGGGATTCGTCGCGGCATCACTCTGTGTGTGTTGAGTGAATGGGTTCAGTCTATGGAGCCCTTCCGGTTACGACTGTTAGGGGGTGTAAGCCTTTGTAATGTAAGGATCGCCCCTCTTGAAACCCCGGAAAAGCCAACGCCAGCAAGGGTTTGCGGACGTAAGACACAGTGCGGATCAAACCATGTCTTAAACGTCTTGTCACAGAATCAGAGATTCGGGGCGAGGGCGCGCTCCACGAAGGCGCGGTCTTCGCCGCTGCGGGCGATCATGTCGTCCACCTGATCCTGGCCGATCTTGCCGAGCGTGAAGTACGTGCTGTCCGGATGCGACAGGTAGAAGCCCGAGACGGACGCGGCCGGCGTCATCGCCAGCGCCTCGGTCAGGTTCATGCCGATCTCCTGCGCGTCGAGCACGCGGAACATGTCGCGCTTGACGGTGTGCTCGGGGCAGGCCGGGTAGCCGGGCGCGGGGCGAATGCCTTTGTACTCTTCGCGGATGAGCGCGTCGTTGTCGAGCGTTTCTTCCGGGGCATAGCCCCACAAGTCGCGCCGCACGCGGGCGTGCAGGCATTCGGCAAAGGCTTCGGCAAAGCGGTCGGCCAGCGCCTTGAGCATGATCGCGCTGTAGTCGTCGTTGTCGGCTTCGAACTGCTTCTCGCGCTTTTCCACCCCGATGCCGCCGGTCACGGCAAACAGGCCGATGTAGTCGGCAATGCCGGTGCTCTTGGGTGCGATGAAATCGGCCAGGCAGCGGTTCGGGCGCATCACGCCGTCAATGATCGGGCGCTCGCTTTGCTGGCGGATGTTGCGCCAGGTCAGCGCGACTTCCGAGCGCGATTCGTCGGTGTAGATCTCGATGTCGTCGTCGTTGACGGTATTGGCCGGCAGCAGCGCGATCACGCCGTTGGCCGTGAGCCAGCGCCCGGCGATCAGGCGCGCGAGCATGCTCTTGCCGTCCGAGAACACCTTGCGGGCCGATTCGCCGACGATCTCGTCGTTGAGGATGTCGGGGAATTTGCCGGCGAGGTCCCACGTCTGGAAGAACGGGCCCCAGTCGATGTACTGCGCGAGTTCGTTCAGGTCGTAGTTGCGGAACACGCGGCGGCCGATGAACTTCGGCTTGGGCGGCGTGTAGTTGCTCCAGTCGATCTGCGTCTTGTTGGCGCGCGCGGCGGCCAGCGACACCATCGGCGTGGCCTTCTTGTTGGCGTGCTGCGTGCGGATGCGGTCGTAATCCGCATGCAGTTCTTCGACGTAGCGCGCGGCGCCTTCGTCCGACAGCAGGCTCGACGCCACGCTCACCGAGCGCGACGCGTCCGGCACATAAACCACCGGCCCTTCGTAATTCGGGGCGATCTTCACGGCGGTATGCACACGGCTCGTCGTCGCGCCACCGATCAGCAGCGGAATCTTCTTCACGCGGAAGTATTCGTCGCGCTGCATTTCCGACGCGACGTAGGCCATCTCTTCGAGCGACGGCGTAATCAGGCCCGACAGGCCGATGATGTCCGCGCCTTCCACCTTCGCCTTGGCCAGGATGTCGTTGCACGGGACCATCACGCCCATGTTCACGACCTCGAAGTTGTTGCACTGGAGCACGACGGTGACGATGTTCTTGCCGATGTCGTGCACGTCGCCCTTGACCGTGGCGATGACGATCTTGCCGCGCGAGCGCACGTCGCCGCCTGCGGCTGCAATCTGGCGCTTTTCTTCCTCGATGAACGGAATCAGGTGCGCCACCGCCTGCTTCATCACGCGGGCGGATTTCACCACCTGCGGCAGGAACATCTTCCCGGCGCCGAAGAGGTCGCCCACGATGTTCATGCCGTCCATCAGCGGGCCTTCGATGACCTGGATCGGACGGCCGCCGGCGGCAAAGATCTTCTGGCGGACTTCTTCCGTGTCTTCGACCACGTAGTCGGTGATGCCGTGCACGAGCGCGTGGGCCAGGCGCTTTTCCACCGGCTCCTGGCGCCAGGCGAGGTTTTCTTCGCGCTTGGTACCGCCACCCTTGTAGCGGTCTGCAATTTCCAGCAGGCGGTCGGTGGCGTCGGGGCGGCGGTTGAGCACCACGTCTTCCACGCGCTCGCGCAGCTCGGGGTCGAGGTTCTCGTACACGCCGAGCTGCCCGGCGTTGACGATGCCCATGTCCATGCCGGCCTGAATCGCGTAGTACAGGAACACGGTGTGGATCGCCTCGCGCACCACGTCATTGCCGCGGAACGAGAACGACACGTTCGACACGCCACCGCTCACCTTCGCGTACGGCAGGTTCTGCTTGATCCAGCGCGTGGCTTCGATGAAGTCCACCGCATAGTTGTTGTGTTCTTCGATCCCGGTGGCCACCGCAAAGATGTTCGGATCGAAGATGATGTCTTCCGGCGCAAAGCCGACCTTGTTGACCAGGAAGTCGTAGCTGCGCTTGCAGATCTCGGTCTTGCGGGCGAACGTGTCGGCCTGGCCATGCTCGTCAAACGCCATCACCACGGCGGCCGCGCCGTAGCGCTTGATGAGCTTGGCGTGGTGCGCGAACTGTTCTTCGCCCTCCTTGAGCGAGATCGAGTTGACGATCGCCTTGCCCTGCACGCACTTCAGGCCTGCCTCGATGACGTCCCATTTGGACGAGTCGATCATGATCGGCACGCGCGCGATATCGGGCTCCGAGGCGATCAGATTCAGGAAGCGCACCATCGCCGCCTTGGAATCGAGCATCGCCTCGTCCATGTTGATGTCGATGACCTGTGCGCCGTTTTCGACCTGCTGGCGCGCCACGGCCAGCGCCTCGTCGAACTGGCTGTTCAGGATCATGCGCGCAAACGCCTTGGACCCGGTGACGTTGGTGCGCTCGCCGACGTTGACGAACAGCGTGCTCTCGCCGATGTTGAACGGCTCGAGGCCGGAAAGGCGCATGGGGTGGTCGGTCATGATGGTGCGGGTTCGGTCAGGCGGGGGCGTATTCGCCCAGCTTCAACAGGTTGCCGTGCGGGTCGATCACGTAGAGCTCTTTCATGCCCCACGGACGCACCGTCGGCGGCGCGAGCGCGAGGCCGCGCGCGGTGAATTCTTCAAACAGCGCCTGCGTGCTGGGCACACGCAGGTAGCACGAGGTGTGCTCGGCAATGCGCCGGTCGTCGCAGAGCCAGAAATGGATTTCAGTGCCATCGCGCTGCACGATCAGGTAGTCGTCTGCGACGAGTGCCTGCGTGAACCCGAGCCGCTCCGTGTAGAAGCGGGCCGATTCCTGCAGGTCCAGCGAGGCCAGCACCGGGATCGTGCTGTCGATGCGCGCCGTCATGTCAGGCGGCTTCGAGATACTGGCCGGGCCAGGCGCGCGGCTTGCGGTTGGCCACGCGATCGGCAATCGCCTTGATGTGCTCAGGCGTGGTGCCGCAGCAACCGCCCACCAGATTCACCAGGCCGGCCGAGGCAAACTCGTCGACCAGGCTGGAAGTGACGTCAGGCGTTTCATCGAAGCCCGTGTCGCTCATTGGGTTGGGCAGGCCGGCGTTGGGGTAGCACGAGACCGCCGTATCGCAGATCTTCGCCAGCTCGGCGATGTACGGACGCATCAGCGCAGCACCCAGCGCGCAGTTCAAACCGAAGGTGATCGGCTTGGCGTGGCGCAGGCTGTTCCAGAACGCCTCGACGGTCTGGCCCGAGAGAATGCGGCCCGAGGCGTCGGTCACGGTGCCGGAGATCATCACGGGCACGCGCTCGCCGGTGTCCTCAAACAGCTGGTCGATGGCGAACAGCGCCGCCTTGGCGTTGAGCGTGTCGAAGATGGTCTCGACGAGGAACACGTCCGCGCCGCCTTCGAGCAGCGCCTTGCCCTGCTCGTAATACGCGTCGCGCAGTTGGTCGAAGCTGACGTTGCGGGCGCCCGGGTCGTTCACGTCGGGCGAGATGCTGGCCGTCTTGGGCGTGGGGCCGAACGCGCCGGCCACGAAGCGCGGCTTGTCGGGCGTGCTGTATTTGTCGCAGGCTTCGCGTGCCAGGCGGGCGGCCACGACGTTCATCTCGTAAGCCAGCTCCGCCATCTTGTAGTCCTCCTGCGCGATGGTCGTCGCACCGAAGGTGTTGGTTTCGATCAGGTCCGCGCCGGCTGCCAGGTACTGTTCGTGGATTTCGCGGATGACGTCGGGGCGGGTGAGCAGCAGCAGCTCGTTGTTGCCCTTCACGTCGATCGGATGGTCGGCAAATCGCTCGCCGCGGTATTGCGCCTCATTCAGCTTGTAGCGCTGGATCATGGTGCCCATCGCGCCGTCCAGGATCAGGATGCGCTCGCGCAGCAGCGCGGGCAGGTTGGCGGCACGGGTATAGGGCAGGGGCGCGGTCATGGGAGGGACTCCGGGGTGCAGCGGCCGGTCGAATATTCAGAACTTGCGGCCAAAAACGAATTTTACCAGTCGCATCAATGACTTGCCGCCGTTGTGGGCAATCGCGCTTCTATAATCGACATCACGCCAATTGCTCCGCTCTGACGCCCGCCATGCAACTGCTCGACCCCACAGACGCCCACGCGTTTCTGCAGCGTACGCCCGCCGCCCTCTTTATCGACTGCCGCAGTGAAATGGAACACCTTTTCGTGGGGCATCCAGCCGGCGCGCACCACGTCTCGTGGAACGACGGCCCGCACTGGGAGGTAAATCCGGAGTTCGTGCCGACCGTGCGCAAATTGGCCGGCCACGGCATCGAGCGCCCGGTCGTGCTGATCTGCCGGAGCGGCAATCGCTCCGCGGCTGCCGCGCACGCCCTCGAAGAAGCCGGGTTCCGTGATGTCTACGTCGTGCGCCACGGCTTCGAGGGCGATCTGGACGGCACGCGCCATCGCAACACGCTCAATGGCTGGCGTCATGCCGGCCTGCCCTGGGAGCAGTGCTAGAAAGAAACTATCGGCCCGATAGTCGATCGACCCATGAAAAAACGCCCGGCAGCGCCATGCTCCGGGCGTTTTTCATGGGTGGTTCCGGCGGGCAGTCTCGCCCGCGGGTGCCTCAGTGCATCGTGACGGGCTGCGTCATGACTGTGTCGAATTTGCCGAGGAAATCGTCGACTTCTTCAACAGTCGGTTCGCTGGCGATGAGCTTTTTCACGTCCTCGCGGAAATGCTCGGCCAACTCGCCACCGAGGAAGATCTCGCGTTTGAGGTTCTTGTCCACGATCTCGTAGCCGCCTGCTGCCAGCATGGCGTGTTGGCCGTCTACACCGAACTCAACAACACAGTAGTTGTCGCTGTTGTAGATCATTTGCATGGTGCACCTCCGAGGCGTCAATTGTCTTGCTGTTGTGGGGACTGCTCTACTGCTGCACCGGGTAGATGGGGCCCACCATCATGACTTCAAGGGCCGATCAACTCCCGCCTCATGATCGTTCTGCCCCATCTGTTCCTTGGGCTTCATGATCGGTCACAAAGTTCGCAAACGCGAGGCGAAATGTGTGACGTGCGTTGTGATCGCGTAACAAGACCTTTCCGGGTCTGCACCGAAAGGAGCAAGCGGCCTTCCGCCATTCGGCCAGTGGACGACGGGCGGTGTGCGGGGCGCTTGCAACTATCGGCAAGGCAAGCAGGCCTCATGGCGTGTCACATTGGCTTCCGCATCCCGCGTGCCCGAGGAACTCATCCAGATCGGCGAGAAAGGCCTCCTCCTGTTCGATAGGGGCCAGGTGCGCTGCATGCGGAATCACTTTCAAACGTGCGTCGGGAATGTGCGAGGCGATCTCGCGCGCTGCTTCTACCGGCGCGCCGGTGTCCTGCTCGCCGGTCATGACAAGCGTCGGGCAGGCGATGCGCGCCAGCGCGCTGCGTGTGTCGAGCGCCTTGATGGCCAGGCACGCGCCGACATAGCCGTGAGGCGGCGTAGCGCGCAGCAACGCCCGGATGCGTTCAACCACATCGGGATGGGCTTCACGAAACGGCGTGGTCAGCCAGCGCTGCATGGTGGGTTCAACAATGCCGCTCATGCCGTGCGCTTCGACCTGGCCGATGCGTTCGTCCCACATCGGATGCGCGGACACAGGCGTGTAGCACACGGTGTCGCATAGCGTGAGCGAGAGCAGCCTCTGCGGGTGCCGCACGCCGAGAACCTGCCCGACCATGCCGCCCATCGACAGCCCAACGAAATGCGCCTGTTCAATCGACAGCGCATCGAGCAGACCGGCCACATCGTCCGCCATCTGGAACAGCGTGTAGGGGCCGTGCGGGGCGCTGGTCTGGCCGTGGCCGCGTGCGTCGTAGCGGAGCACGCGATAGCGGCCGGCCAGGCGTTGAGCGACGCTGTCCCATAGTCGGTGATCGACGCCCAGCGCGTGCGCGAGCACGACCCATGGGCCGTCTGCGCCGTCGGTGCGGTAGTGGATGTCGATGTCGTTGGCGCGCACCGTGCCGGAATTGGAGAGGGCGTTGGCGTCCATGTCAGCCTCCTTCCTGGGACTGGTAGACCAGATCGAACTGCATGCCGTTGGGCTCGGTCTGGCGCAGGCGTACCGGCAGCCAGCCGTGATCGGGGGACAGCCAGATCTCCACGCGGCGCTTGTCGTCGGCGCGGCGCGGCAGCCGTATGAAGTGCTGCGCACGAATCGTGCCGTTCGGCGTGTCGACGCTTTCCTCGCCGACGTGCTGGACGCGGGCGACTTCCACGCTGTCGGTATCGGCGATCGGGAATTCCAGCGTGAGGCCGGGGCTGGCGACGCGCTCGGGGCCGCCGCGCGCCAAGCCGGTCAATTGCAGGAAGACGCTGAAGCGGTCTTGCGTGCCCTCTGGCAACGGCAACACGGCTGGCGTGCGCGAGAAAGTGACCGTCGATGCGCTCTGCGTGCCGGACGCCGGCCCGTGCTCAGTGGCGTAATGAAACGTGGTGACGTCGGGCTGTCTACGACCGCGCACTTCCTCGTAGCGCGTCGGGGTCAGGCCATATGCGCCGACGGTGCCCGCGCTGCGAAAGGCGAGCGTGCCGAAGAACAGCGGCAACGGAATTTCCACGGCCAGCGTGTAAGTTTTGCCGTCGGTGGCCCAGCGGATCACACCGTCCTCGTTACGGACGCCGTTGACGTACGTGGCGTATCGCAGCGTGGCCGACGGTGGGAGCGAGAAGCCGTCACCGCCAGCCGCAGGCGGCCCGGCGGGGCCATCGCCGCTCAGATCCCGGACGACGCCGGTATCGCCCGAGGCTTGTGCGCCGGCGCTGGTGAACTCGGAAGGGTCCATGCTGGCGAGATCGGGTGCGGGCGCAGGTGTCGGCGCCGGCGTCGGCGCGGCCTGCGGGCGCGGATGCGGTGCCGGCCGCTGCCGGGGCGTCGTCGAGGGCGGGGGAGGCGCTGGCGGCTGCACCGGCTCCGGGTGCAGCAGCAGCGCGGGGATGATCTGCTCCGGCGCGGGCGGCCACGTCACCTGACGGCTGCGCGCGATCCACACGACGGCAATGACATGCAGCACAAGCACGGCCAACAGCACGACCCCCAGACGGCCGAGCCGATGGAAGCGGCGCCTGCGCGATGGCACGCCGTCGGTACTCAGTTCGTCAGGATTGCGGGGCGTTGGGGGCAACGTGTCCAAGGTCGGCGGAAAGCTGTTGTGCGGCCAGCCGCAAGCGCCGCTCCAGCGGGCTGCTCCACGTGGTGTCAAAGGTGCTTTGTGCGCCCAGCGCGATCAGCACGAGACACAGTTGGCCGTTGGCGTCGAATACCGGCAGCGACATCGCGTTGATGCCCGGGAGTACGCCGCCGTGGATGCGCGAGGCGCCGTGCAAGCGCACGTCGGCGCAGATGGCGTCGTAGGCTTCGAGCGTTTGCGGCAGCTCCGGGTTCTCGGCGTCGGCGGACGTGCCCTTGGCTGCAATGCGATCAAGTTCGCGCTGGACGAACGAGCGCGTCTGCGCGCGCGGCAAGTACGCGCCGAACACGCGGCCGGTGGCGGAGTTCAGCATCGGCATCACATCCCCCAGGCGCAGGCTGACCGTCACAGGGTGGCTCGCTTCTTCCCAGTGGACGATGGCCGGGCCCTGGTTGCCCCAGACGGCCAGGCCGATGGTGTGATCGATTTCGTCGCGCAGCGCGGCGGCGGCGGGCCGGGCGCGGCGCATCGGATCTTGCCGGTTCAGGCTCACCAAGCCCATTTCCAGCGCGAAGGGGCCGAGATCGTAACGGCCTTCGGGCGTTTGCGTGACGAGCCCAAGCCGCGCAAAGCTCACCAGATAACGGTGCGCCTTGGCGGGGTTCATGGGCGCAGCCCGCGCCAGGTCGCGCAGCATCATCGGGCCGTTGGTGTGCGTGAGCACTTCCAGCAGCCGGAAGCCGACTTCGATGGACTGGATGCCCGAGCGCGCGGGCGCATCCAATTCGCCATCGGCATCGGGCTCCAGGTCGAGATCGGTGTCGGCGGGCAGCGGTGGCATGGTCAGGGGCGATGGATCGGTTCGGGCCAGTTTAGCCGATGCTCGGTGTACCATCCGCGCAGCCTTTTCCCATACAACGCACATGAAACTCGCCACCCTCAAGGATGGCTCGCGCGACGGCCAGCTGGCCGTGGTCTCGCGCGACCTGAAGACCGCTCACTTCGCCACGCACATCGCCGGCACGCTGCAGCGCGCGCTGGACGACTGGGCCTTCCACGCGCCGCAGCTGCAGGATCTGTACGACCAGCTCAATGCGGGCCGCGCACGCCACCCGTTTGCGTTCGACGCCGCCAATTGCATGGCGCCGCTGCCGCGTGCGTACCAATGGGCCGATGGCTCGGCCTATGTGAACCACGTTGAACTGGTGCGCAAGGCGCGCGGCGCCGAGATGCCCCCCGAGTTCTGGACCGACCCGCTGATGTACCAGGGCGGCTCGGATGACCTGGCCGGCGCGCACGACCCCATCGTCTGCCGCAGCGAAGCGTTCGGCATCGATTTCGAAGCCGAGGTCGCTGTCATCACTGGCGACGTGCCGATGGGCACCGAGCCGGCCGCCGCCGCCGAGGGCATCCGCCTGATCATGCTGGCCAACGATGTGTCGCTGCGCAATCTGATCCCGGCGGAGTTGAGCAAGGGTTTCGGCTTCTTCCAGAGCAAGCCGGCAACGGCGTT
Organism: Ralstonia sp. 1138; assembly: GCF_040544795.1. Classification (NCBI taxonomy): domain Bacteria; kingdom Pseudomonadati; phylum Pseudomonadota; class Betaproteobacteria; order Burkholderiales; family Burkholderiaceae; genus Ralstonia; species Ralstonia sp. 1138. The sequence goes on from NZ_JBEPKQ010000002.1 coordinate 708,043, forward strand.
TTCACCCGTGGCCGTCACGCCCGATGAATTGGGCGAGGCCTGGCGCGAACGCAAGGTGCATCTGCCGATGACGGTGCGCTGGAACAACAAGAAGGTTGGCCAGCCCGAGTGCGGCACCGACATGGTGTTCGACTTCGGCCAGCTGATCGCGCATATCTGCAAGACGCGCAACGTGCGCGCGGGCAGCATCGTCGGCTCCGGCACGATTTCGAACGTGGACCGCAGCAAGGGGTACGCGTGCATCGCCGAGAAACGCATGCTGGAAACCATCGAATCCGGCGCGCCCGTCACCGAATACATGCGCTACGGCGACACCGTGAAGATCGAGATGTTCGACGCCAACGGCGTGTCGATTTTCGGGGCGATCGACCAGGAAGTGGTTGCGCCGGGCACGCAGGCGTAAGACTTTGCCTTATGCGGATTCGGGTGCCGTCCTCGAACGGCGCCCCCGCTTTGGCGCAGCGGCACCGGCCGTCAGCGCCTGCCCGTGATACCCGAGGCGCAGCGATAGCGTTCGCCCGGCCTCGCGCAGCAGCCGCGACGCAGGCCCCTCCAGGCTCGAATCGAACACGCTGGACAAGCCCAGCGCCGTGATCGCCCCCGCCAGCTTGCCCTGTGAATCGAGCACCGGCACGGCCACCGAATCGATGCCGTGCACCAACGTCCCGCCGATGCGCGCCACGCCTTCCTGCCGCACCGCCTGCCAGCGCGCGCGGCAGTTCAGCCAATCGGTCAGGCCGGCCTTGCCGGCGCCCGGCCCGCGCAATTCACGGTCGATGAGCGAGACGATCTGGATTTCGGGCACCCACGCCGCGCACGCCTGCCCCGTGGCCGAGTTCAGCAGCGGCATGACCGAGCCCACCCGCACATTGACCGCCACCGGCCGGCCGCTGTCTTCCCAGCGCACGATGACGGGGCCGCGCGCGGTCCAGATCGACAGAAACACGCTTTCGTTCAGCCGCTCGGCCAGCTTGGGGAGCAGGTTGCTGCCCTCGCGCACGAAATCCACGTCGGACAGCGCCGACAGCCCCACCTGCAACGCCTGCGCGCCCAGCCGGTAGCGGGCGGAAGCGGGGTCCTGCTCGACAAAACCCATGCGTTCCAGCGACACCAGGTAGCGGTGCACCTTCGCGCGGGGCATGCCCAACTGCCGGCCGAGTTCGGAGACGGCGTGAGCGCCACCGGCATGCGCCATCGCCGAAAGCACGCTCAACGCGATCTCGGCGGACTGGATGCCGGCGCTGGTGCGTTCAGGCGTGGTGTCTTCTGCGGGCAGTTCGTCGGGCGATGTATCGGGCGGCAGCGGGTCGTCGATCGGCATCTTGAAGTCTCGGGTGTCGCTTTATAAGATACGCGTTACGTAAAAAGATACAACCGGCGCGGCGGCCTGCGCGCTGGAAAAGACCTCGAAAACCCGGGAGACGCCATGAAGCTGTCGATCTTTTCCGTGCAGGACCATTACCCCGACCGGCCCCGCAGTCTGCCGCAACTCTACGCAGACGTCACCGCCCAGGCGCGCCACGCCGAGGCACTCGGCTACGACACCTTCTGGGTGGCCGAGCATCACTTTCACGAGTACGGCGCCGTTCCCAACCCCGCAGTCTTTCTGTCGCATCTGGCCGCGCAGACACAGCGGCTGCGGCTGGGCACGGCCATCTCGATCCTGACTTTCCACCATCCGGCCACGGTGGCCGAGAACTACGCGATGGTCGATGCGCTTTCGGGCGGGCGGCTGTCGCTGGGCGTGGGCTCCGGCTACCTCAAGCACGAGTTCGAAGGCTACGACGTCGACCCCGCCATCAAGCGCGAGCGCTTTGACGAAGCGCTGATGCTTGTCGAGCGCCTGCTTTCCGGCGAGCGCGTGCATCACGCGGGCCAGTTCCACACGCTGCGCGACGTGCGCCTCAACGTTCTGCCGGTGCAGGCCCGCGTGCCGATCCACGTGGCGATCCTGCGGCGCGAGGCGGCATATCACATTGGCCGGCAGGGCCGGCGCATGCTGTTCGTCCCGTATGCCTCGGTTGAAAGTTTTGAAGACATCCGCACGTTGATGGACGAATACCGCCGTGGCCTCGCCGAAGCAGGCATTGCCGACACGCGCGGCATGGCGGCCGTCGCGCTGCACACGCATGTGGGCCCGACCGAAGCTGCCGTGCGTGCAACGGCAGCCGACGCATTCGACCTGTACGTCGCCACGCGGCTCTACGCGCGTCGCCAGACGTACGACGATGTGCTCGCCAGCGGCCTGTCGTTGTTCGGCACGCCCGACGCGGTGGCCGAGAAGCTCGCGCAGCTGTCCGACATGGGCGTCGATCACGTGATGGCGCTGCACAACTTCGGGTTGATGCCGCAATCGGCGGTGCTCGAATCGATGCGCGCGTTGGTAGAGGATGCGCTGCCGCGCGCCGGCATCACTGCGCTCGCTGCCTGAACCTGTCCAGCCTGGGCGACTCCGCATCGCCAAACCGCCGCAAAACCGCTACGCTCTTTGCCAAACCACGGGAGGAGACCCCCAATGCAGCGACCGAAGTGGCGGCACGCAGGCGTACTGGCTGGTTTGGCTTTGTTGTCTTCCGCCGCGCTGGCGGACATCCGCATCGGGGTCACGGTGTCGGCCACCGGGCCGCAGGCGTCGCTGGGGCAGCCCGAGAAGAACGCCACCACGCTGTGGCCGCGCGAGATCGGCGGCGAGCGTGTCGACGTGATCGTGCTCGACGATGCGTCGGACACCACGCGCGCGGTTACCAACACGCGCAAGCTGATGAGCGAGTCGAACGTGGACCTGATCGTCGGCTCGTCCACGACGCCGAATACGCTGGCGATGATCGACGCGGCCGCCGAAGGCAAGACGCCGGTGATCTCACTGGCCTCATCCGCCCGGTTGATCGAGCCGATGGATGCCAAGCGGCGCTGGATCTTCAAGACGCCGCATTCCGACTCGCACATGGCCTCGCTGATTGCCGAGCACGCGGCAGCGCACGGCGTGAAGACCATCGCCTACATCGGTTTTGCCAACGCGCTGGGCGAGGCCTTTCTCGCGGAGGTCCAGCGCTTTGCCGATCTCAAGCACATCCGCATCACCGATACCGAGCGTTTTTCGCCCACCGACAACAGCGTGACCGCGCAAGTCCTACATCTGCTGGCCAACAAGCCTGATGCGGTGGTGATTGGCGGCTCCGGCACGCCCGCTGCACTGCCGGCCCGCGCGCTGGCCGAGCGCGGTTACACCGGCAAGATTTACTTCAACCACGGCGTATCCAATAACGATTTCGTCAAGCTGTGCGGCAAGGACTGCGAAGGCGCCTACGTGCCGACCGGCCCCGTGATGGTCGCCGCCGAGTTGCCTGACGCCAATCCGGCCAGGAAGCAAGCGCTGGATTTTGCCCGTCGCTACGAGGCGGCCTTTGGCAAGGGCAGCGTCTCGATCTTCGCCGCCTACACGGGCGACATCGGCTTGCTGTTGCAGCGTGCGGTGCCGGTGGCGCTCAAGCGTGCCAAGCCGGGTACGCCGGCCTTTCGTGAGGCGCTGCGCGACGCACTGGAACAGGTGCGCGATCTGCCGACCAGCACCGGCGTGGTCAACATGAGCCCGCAAGACCACGTCGGCCTGGACCAACGTGCCCGCGTAATGGCGCAGATCCGGCGCGGCCAATGGCACCTGGCCGATACCCCGAAGTGACAGTGACGGTGACGATGGCGCACATCCCGCGTTGCACGCGCGATCCCATCCGCTATGCTTGATCCATTACCTCAGACGCCATGACTTCGCTCGCTCCCCGCTTTGCCCGCTACCAGGCGCTGACGCTCGTCCAGCACGGCCCCGTCCTCGAAATCGTGATGGGCGCGGCGCAGTCGGCCAACCGCAAGCTCTCCACTGCCGATGCCGGTCTGCACCGCGAACTGGCGGAAATCTGGCGCGATGTGTCCGCCGAGCCGTCGGTGCGCGTTGCACTCATCCGCGGTGAGGGCAAAGGCTTTTCGGCCGGCGGCGATCTGCACCTCGTCGAGCAGATGGCTGACGACTTCGACGTGCGCACGCGCGTCTGGCACGAGGCGCGCGACCTCGTCTACAACGTCATCAACTGCGACAAGCCGATTGTCAGCGCCATGCACGGCCCGGCCGTGGGGGCAGGGCTCGTCGCCGGATTGCTGGCCGATATTTCGATCGCCGCGAAGGACGCCCGCATCGTCGATGGCCACACGCGCCTGGGCGTGGCGGCGGGCGACCATGCTGCGATTGTCTGGCCGCTGTTGTGCGGCATGGCCAAGGCCAAGTATTACCTGCTGCTGTGCGAGTCCATGACGGGCGAGGAGGCCGAGCGCATCGGGCTGGTTTCGCTCGCCGTGCCCGAATCGGAACTCGTCAACCGCGCATTCGAAGTCGCGGAGCGCCTGGCGGCCGGTTCGCAGACGGCCATCCGCTGGACCAAGTACGCGCTGAACAACTGGTTGCGCATGGCGGGCCCAAGTTTTGATACGTCGCTGGCGCTTGAATTCATGGGTTTCGCAGGCCCCGACGTGCGCGAGGGCATTGCGAGCCTGCGCCACAAGCGTCCGCCCACGTTCGACGGCGCCTGATCGAAGATGAAGACTCGCAAACGCGCCCGACCCCCGACCGATTTGTAGGAGACACCATGTTCACCCAGATGCCCAATTTCGCCGAAGGCGGTTTCGATTTCCTGCGCAAGCTGTGGGGCGGCGGCTTTGCCGGCATGGCCGGTGGCGGCATGCCCAACATGGCGAGCTTTGCCGCGCCGCCGATGGATCTTGAGGAAATCGACAAGCGCATCCACGACCTGCGCGCCGTGGAGAGCTGGCTGCAACTGAACGCCAGCCTGCTGCGCACGGCAATCCAGGGCCTGGAGGTGCAGCGCGCCACGCTGGTGGCGTTGCAGACATTCGGCTCCGCACTGTCGCCGGAGGCCATGAAATCTGCCTTCGACGGGCTGACGCCGGACGCGCCTTCATCTTCATCTTCATCGTCTTCCGATGAGGCATCCAAACCTGCGTGGCCCCACACTGCCGCCACAGCCAAGCCGGCTGACGACGAACCGCCGCCCGAAGACGAGGACGAGGCGGAAGAAGACACGGACGACGATCAGGCTGAAGCCCGCGCCGAGAATGCCAAGGCGCAGGCCCAGGCTGCTGCGCAGGCGCAAGCAGCCGCCCGCGCCGCCGCAGCCGCGCTGGACCCGTCACCGTGGTGGAACATGCTTCAACAGCAGTTCAACCAGATCGCCAGTTCCGCAGCGGCCGCCATGCCGATGCCGCAGAACCTGATGCCCGGCTTCCCGGGCGGCTTCCCCGGGTTTGGCGGCGCCCCGGGCGCCGAAGGCCTGGATGCTGCGCCGGAAGATATCGAAGGCACGCCGGCGCCGGCCAAACCCAAACGCACAGCCGCCAAACCGGCGCAGAAACCGGCCGCCAAGACGCCTGCAGGCAAGACGGCCAAGCCCGCCGCCAAGAAGGCTGCTGCCAAGAAAGCGCCCGCGAACTCTGCACCGCGCAAGCCCACCAACGACACGCCCTGATCGATGTCGACAGACTGCACTGCACTTTTGATGATGGGCGGCGGCGCGCGTGCCGCCTATCAGGTCGGTGTGCTGCGCGGCATCGCGGGATTGGCACGCGAGTATGCGCCGGGTGTGGCGCGCACGCCGTTCGACGTCATTTGCGGGACGTCGGCGGGCGCCATCAACAGTCTCGGCCTCGCGCGCGGCGCGCAGGATTTCACGCTCGCCACCGAGGCGCTCACCCAGCTCTGGGGCAGCCTGCATGCCGATCGTGTCTATCGCACGGATGTCGGCCGCGTGGGCTCCAGCGGCGCGCGCTGGCTGACCGCACTGGCGTTCGGCTGGATGACCGGCCACACGCCGCGCGCCTTGTTCGACAACACGCCGCTGCGCGAGCTGCTGGAGTCGCAGCACGACGGTCAGCAGGTGCAGGCCGCCTTCGACGCCGGAGCACTGCGCGCGCTGGCCATCACCGCGCTGTCATACACCACGGGTCGCCACGTCACGTTCTATCAATCGCCGCATGTGGTGCTGCCGTGGCGGCGGTCGCAGCGGATTGCGGTGTCGGATCAAATCGGCGTGTCGCACATGCTCGCGTCGTCGAGCATCCCGTTCGTCTTTCCCGCCGAGCCGGTGCCGCTCGAAGGGAACGACGAATGGTTCGGCGACGGCACGATGCGGCAGATGTCGCCGTTGAGCCCCGCCATTCATCTGGGGGCGAATCGCATTCTGGTGGTGGGCGCGGCGTCTCGCACGCAGCCCGGCTGGTACGACACGGTACCGGCGTCCGGCTATCCGTCGCTGGCGCAGATCGCGGGGCAGGCGCTGGCGAGCATCTTTCTCGACGGGCTTTCGGCTGACATCGAGCGGCTGCAGCACGTCAACGCCATGGTGGCGCGCAACCCCGAAATTGCCGATGCGCGCGACGGCTGGCGCAAGATCGAAGTGCTGGTCATGGCGCCTTCCGAGCGCATCGAGCTGATTGCCTCCCGCCACGTGCAACGTCTGCCCGGCACCGTGCGGGCGCTGCTCAAGCCGCTGGGCGGCACCGAAGCGCGGGGCGCAGCATTCGCCAGCTATCTGCTCTTTGAACCGGAATTCACGCAGGAACTGATCGACCTGGGCGAGCGCGATGTGCAGGCGCGCCGCGACGAGTTGGCGGCGTTCCTGTACGGCGCGATTCCGGACACGATGCGCGCAGCCTGATCAGCGCGACGAGCGTGTCGACGGTTCAGCGAGTAGCGCGTCGATGCGCTTGATGAGCGCCGGGTCGCTCGGCTCGACGCTGCTCGGGAACACCGCCGCCACGCGGCCGGTGCGGTCCAGCAGGTATTTGTGGAAGTTCCACTTGGGCGGCTGGCCCGTCTGCGTCGCCAGCCACGCATACAGCGGCGACGCGCTCGCGCCCACCACGGCCGTCTTCGAGAACATCGGAAATTTCACGCCGTACGTGTTGTAGCAAAAGTCGGCGATCTGCTTGCTGTTGCCGGGTTCCTGCTGGAAGTCGTTGGACGGAAAACCCAGCACCGTCAGCCCCTTGTCACGGTACTTTGCGTACAGCGCTTCGAGCCCTTCGTACTGATGCGTGTAGCCGCAATAGCTCGCGGTGTTGACGACCAGCACGACGCGGCCGGCGTACTGGCACAGGTCTTGTGGCGCGTCGTCCTGCAGGCGCTTGACGCGAAAATTCAGGCTGGCAGGGCATGCGCCCGAGGCCACCGGCGCCTGCGCGGTCGGTGCAACGCCAGTCGTGGCGGCATGTCCAGTGCGAGGCAGCAGCAATGCAATGACGGCAATGGCAATCGCAATGACGATCATCAGCACATGGTGCCGGCGCAGCGCACCCGACGCGTGCAATTGCAAGCGCGGGCGGCGCGCGGAAACGGTGGCATGAAACAACATGGGGACTCTCCAAAAGCGGACGCTCAGCCGGCGAACCGGAGTTTGTCTTCAGTCTAGGGTATAACGCCCCGGGGTCGCACCGGCTGGAATGTGCGGTATGCGTTGCCTGTCATTCGGCACACGGATTGCAGCGCTTCCTATACTGAAACCTCGCCGGGCGTCGTCCGGTCCGACACAAAAGACGACAGCCTGCGTGCTGTCGATCACATCGCGGCATACCGCGAGACAACGCGCGACGGCATCGCGTGTGAGGGGGTCGCCGGGCCACGTTGCAACCGTGGCTGCGGCAGGCCTGTTGTGATGAGGAAACGGGCAGACCAAGAACTTTGCTCCGGCAACCATGAAAAACGGGGGCTGGTCAAGCATGTCTGCTAGAATCCGCCTGCAAATTCAAAGGCTTACCATGCTCTATCCCGAATTGTTCAAGTCGTTGGAAGCGGTCCGCTGGAATATGGAAAAGGATATTCCGTGGGACACGTTCGATGCGTCGCTGCTGACCGACGCGCAAGCGCAGACCATCAAGATGAATGCCATCACCGAGTGGTCCGCCCTGCCGGCCACCGAGATGTTCCTGCGTGACAATCGTCACGACTCCGATTTTTCGGCGTTCATGAGCGTGTGGTTCTTTGAAGAGCAGAAGCATTCGCTGGTGCTGATGGAATATCTGCGCCGCTTCCGCCCGGACCTCGTGCCGACCGAAGAAGAGCTGCACAACGTGCGCTTCGAGTTCGATCCGGCCCCGCCGCTGGAAACGCTGATGCTGCACTTCTGCGGCGAAATCCGCCTGAACCACTGGTACCGCCGTGCTTCCGAATGGCACACCGAGCCCGTCATCAAGGCGATCTACAAGCATCTGTCGCAGGACGAAGCCCGCCACGGCGGCGCCTACCTGCGCTACATGAAGAAATACCTGGGCCAATTCGGTGACAGCGCACGCAGCGCATTCGCCAAGATCGGCGTGCTGATGGCGTCGGCGCGTCGCACCGAAAAGCCGCTCCACCCGACCAACCTGCACGTCAACAAGGCGCTGTTCCCGCAAGACACGGTGCAGTCGCGCCTGCCGAACCCGGATTGGCTGGAGCACTGGCTGGACGAGCAGATCAAGTTCGACGCCGGCTGGGAAAAGAAGGTCATCGAGCGCATTCTGCACAACATGGGCCTGCTGTTCGAGCGCACCTTCGAGACCGTGCAAGACCTGAACCGCTATCGCAAGGAACTGAACGCACGTCTGCTCGGCTCGACCGAACAAGCTGCCTGATCCTTGCCACTGGCAGTAAGCGGCCCATCGATTCGATGGGCCGTTTTGTTTTCCACTCCGATTCCGCTTTTGCCATGACCGCTCGCCAGCCCGCCCCCGCCTTTGAACAGAAGATATGCGACGCCGCCGATGTGGAAGCCCGCGTGCGCGCCTTGCCGCGCCCCTTGGTCTTCACCAACGGCGTGTTCGACATCCTGCATCGCGGTCACGCCACGTATCTGGCGCAGGCGCGTGCGTTGGGCGCGTCGCTCGTGGTGGGCGTGAACACCGATGCCTCGGTGCGGATGCTGGGCAAGGGCGACGACCGCCCGCTCAACACACAGGACGATCGCCTGGCCGTGCTGGCTGCGCTGGAAGCGGTGAGTCTGGTGGTGTTGTTTGCCGAGCGCACGCCGGTCGAACTCATCGAGCGCGTGCGCCCTGACATCTACGTGAAAGGCGGCGACTACGACATCGATGCGCTGGAAGAAACGCGCGTGGTGCGTAGCTGGGGCGGCACGGCGCTGGCGATTCCGTTCGAGCACGATCGCTCGACGACGGCCCTGCTCAAGCGCGTGCGCGCGACGTCCTGAAGGGTTAGCGCGATGCCGTGACGGCCGCGCAAGCGTGCAGGTCTTCGGCGCCCAGGGTTTTCTTCAGCGTGGCCAGTTGGGCTGCAACGCCCGAAGCCGCATCGGCGGTGGTCGTCACCCGCAGCGACGTCTGCGAGCCAAGCCGGCGCGTTTGTGTGACCACGGCGGTGCGCACGTCCTTGGCGCGCAGTTCGTCGAGGCGCTGCTGCGCGCGCTCCTTGTCGCGGAACAGGCCCAGCGACACCACAAACGTATTGCCTTCCTGCACGATGGCTGAATCCACTACGTTGCGGCGCTTGAGTTCAGACACCTTGCGCTCGGCGTCGTCGCGCGTGTCGCGGGCCGGCATGTGGACCCACCAGCGGTTGTCTTCCTGACGCGTGATGCGCTCAACCTGCACGCCCGCCAGTTGCTTGAGCTGATCGATGCCGCGCGTGGCCTGTGCTTCGGTCAGGCCGCCCAGCTCGGTGCAAGTGCCGCCGCTTTCAGCGGTGCCGGCAGTGGTCAGCGCCGCAGGCTCGATGTTGGCTTGCGAGCCCGATGCGGCTGGTGCGGAACCACCCGGCGACGACCCCGGCGCGGATTTGGGTACGGTGGCGGCCGGTCCAGAAGCGGGTGCCGGCTCGAGAATACGGATCTCTTCGGTGCGGATCTGGCGCCGCATGCGGTCGGGCTCCCGCTCGCTTTCGAACCACGCCTTGGACACTTCGGGCCCGAACACACCGGTATTGGCCGCGAGCAGAACGCCGTTGACGAGCAGCAGGAGCAGCAGGGCGAGGCGAAGCGTCATGGTGCGAACGGACGTGGATTCGGATGGTGGTTTGGAATGCAGGAACACAGTGGCAACAACGGTAAAACATCAGGCGAACACAGCAGCCCGGCCTGGTGAGACTAAGCCAGCGTCGCGGCGCCTTCCCGGCTCGCACGCGCCAGCACCTGCAGGCCGAGCAGCACGAGATTATCGTGCATCTGGAACGGCATGCGCAGATGCGGCCCCAGTGCAGCGCGCGCCCCGCCGCTCAGCACGCAGCGTGCCGGCCCGGGATGTTGCTTCTGCAGTGCCATCCACGTCTGCGCAATGGCGCCCGCCTGCGCGATGACACAGCCCAGCGCGATGGCGTCCTGCGTGTTGTCGGCCCAGGGTGGTGCCACGACGTCGCCCGCACTGAGGTAGCTGACATCCACTTCGGGCAACTGCGCCGTGTTGCGTGACAGCGCGCGCATCATCAACGTGAGGCCGGGCAGGATCAGGCCGCCGGCAAACAGGCCGTCGGGCGTAACGATGTCGAGCGTGGTGGCGGTGCCGGCCGTCACGAGCAGCAAGGCCGTGTCGGGCCACAGATGGCGGGCGCCGACCGCGCCGACCCACCGATCGGTGCCGAGTTGCGTGGGGTCGCGATATCCGTTGCGCAGGCCGGCCGTGGCGTCTTCCGATGCCGCAATGCGCACGCGCGCCCCATCGAACACGCGGGCGATGCGGGCGGTGAGTGCATCGCGCAGCGCCGGGCCCGCCACTGCGCTGATCCATACCTCGGGCGGCGCAACGCCGGAGGCGTGGCAATCGCGCCAGTCTTCCACCAGCTCCGCCAATCGATCATGCGCGCGCGCGCCGGCATGCTGCCAAGGCGTGCCGCCGGGCTCCTCCGGCAGGGCGAGTTCGGCATCGGCACCGCCGGCAATCCACGCCCATTTGATGCGCGTATTTCCTGCGTCGATCAGCAACAGCGGACGGGCGGGGGCGGCGTGCGCGGCCGAGACCTTCTGACGTGTCATGGCTGCTCCGCGTCTGCGCTGCGCAAGGAGACCTCGCCGCTGTGGACCCACTGCACACGTCCGCCCGATTCAATCGCCAGGCGGCCTTGCGCGTCGATGCCATGCGCCACGCCTTCGAGCACCACGGTGCCGTCCTGCCACAGGCGCACGCGTTCGCCGGCAAAGGCATCACGGGCGGCAAACGGCGCAACGAACGGCGCCAGGCCCTGCGCGCCGAAGCGCTGCAGATGTTCCCCCAGCGACGTGAGCAGCGCCGAAAACACGGCGTTCGGCCCCGGTGCGTCCACCAGTTCTTCCACACCCGACAGGCCACGGCCCAGCGTGGTCTCCAGCACGCGTGGCCGTTCCAGGTTCAGGCCGATACCGATGACGGCCCAGGTCTGGCCCGGCTCCTTCCGCACGGTCTCGACCAGGATGCCCGCCAGCTTGCGCCCGGCGATCTGCACATCGTTGGGCCATTTGAGGCCGAGCGCCTGTCCGCTGCCCCCCCGCGCTTCCGCGTACCCGGCCACGGCGTCGGCCACGGCCACACCCACGGCCAGGCTCAGGCCGCCGAGTTGCGCAGGCTCACCCGCAAAGGCGCAGGCGACGGAGAAGGTCAGGCCGTGGTCGCCACTCCATGGGCGTCCCTGGCGGCCGCGTCCTGCCGTCTGGCGCTGCGCGGCCAGCACCCGCGCACCGAGCAGCGGCGCCGTGCCGGCAGGGGCGGGAGCCGCCGTGTTGGCAGGCCACGCGGCATCACGCACCGCAGCCATCAGGTCTGCGCTGGTGGAGCCGGTGGCTTCGACCACGTCGACAGGCCAGCCGGCGGCGGGACCGCTGGGCTGGATACGCTCGCGCGCAAGGCGCCATCGCGCGGAGGGTTCGGCAAGAGACATAGAAAAACGGGCGATCAGGTTCGCGCTGAGAATGCGCGCATTGTACGAGCGGCGTTGCACACATGGGCCCGGCGCTTGCTTCAAGCGACGCAAAGGCCTCACAGTGTGGGAGCCAGTGTGACAGTGTTCGGCGGCGCGTTGGCTACAATTCGACCGATATCCGGCATCACCGCTTACGGAGAACCGTTTGATCACCTGCCGTACACCGCAGCTTGAGGTGCGCGTCGTCGATGGACGCTCCGTCGCCTTCCTCTCTGGCGACTGGACGACGCTTGCCCTGGCCGAACGCGCTGGCGTGCGCAGCGCCCGCCAGCAGATCCGCGCCGGGCTGGACAACGCCAACGCGTGGTGCCTGACCGAAGTCGGCCGTATCGACCACTTTGGCGCGCAACTGCTCTGGCGTGCCTGGGGCAACCAGTGGCCCGAACACCTTGACGCCCGGCCCGACCAGCGCCGCATGATCGACCGCGTGGCCAAGCTCGACCCCGGCGGCTGGAAACAACGCCTGGCGCCACGCCTGAATCCGGTCACGATCCTCGGCGCGGGCATGCTCGATTTTTTCGATCACGCGCGCAATGGCATCGCCATGGTGGGTCAGCTTGTGTTCGACTTCGGCAGGTTTCTGCGCGCGCCGCATCATGGGCCGTGGCGCGAGATCTCCGCCAACATCTACAGCACGGGCTACAAGGCGCTGGGCATCACGGCGCTGGTCGGTTTCCTGATCGGCATCGTGCTGAGCTACTTGTCAGCCAACCAACTGCGCGTATTCGGGGCCAGCATCTTCATCGTCAATATTCTGGGGATGGCCATCATCCGCGAGCTTGGGCCCGTGCTGGCCGCGATTCTCGTGGCCGGGCGTTCGGGCTCGGCCATCACGGCGCAGATCGGCGTGATGCGGGTGACCGAAGAGCTGGATGCAATGCGCGTGATGGGTATCTCGCACGGCTTCCGGCTGATCCTGCCCAAGGTGATTGCGCTGGCGATCGCCATGCCGCTGCTCGTGGCGTGGACCGATCTGCTTGCGCTGGCGGGCGGTATTCTCGCGGCCAAGTTCCAGCTCGATATCAGCCCGACGTATTTCATTACCTCGTTGCCCGATGCGGTGCCGGTGGCCAATCTGTGGCTCGGCATCGGCAAGGGCGTGGTGTTTGGCATGCTGATCGCGCTGGTGGCGTGCCACTTTGGCCTGCGCATCCAGCCCAACACGCAAAGCCTGGGCGAGGGCACGACGACGTCCGTCGTGGTGTCGATCACCATCGTCATCCTGGCGGACGCGGTGTTCGCCATCCTCTTCAAGGACATCGGGATATGACGCGACCCCGTCATCCGCATATCGAGCACGCCGGGACCGCGCCCGAGGCCATCACGCCCGCGCGCGAACGCGTGATCGAGGTGCGCAGCGTCACCAAGCGCTACGGCAAGGTGACGGTGCTCGACAACATCAACCTGGACGTTTTTCGCGGCGAGGTGCTTTCCATCGTCGGCGGTTCGGGCAGCGGCAAGACGACGCTGCTGCGCCAGGTGGTGGGGCTGGAGAAACCCACCTCGGGCACGATCCACATCTTTGGCGAGGAGTTGACCTGCCAGGTCGGCAACGATCTGCAGTCGATGCGCAATCGCTGGGGCATGCAGTTCCAGCACGGCGCGCTGTTCTCTGCGTTGTCCGTGATCGACAACGTGGCGTTGCCGATGCGCGAATTGCGCACGCTGCCCGACGCGTTCATCCAGCGCGTGGCGATGCTCAAGTTGCAGATGGTCGGACTCAAATCGACCGATGCCGACAAGATGCCGTCGGACCTGTCGGGCGGGATGATCAAGCGCGTGGCGCTGGCGCGGGCGTTGTCGCTGGAGCCCGAGCTGGTGTTTCTGGACGAGCCGACGGCCGGGCTGGACCCGCGCGCGTCGGACGACTACGTCGCGCTCATCCGCGAGTTGCGCCAGGAGCTGGGCCTGACCGTGGTGATGGTGACGCACGATCTCGACACGCTGGTGGCACTGTCCGACCGCATTGCCGTGCTGGCGGATCGCAAGGTGCTGGCGGCCAAGCCGCTGGACCAGATCATTCAGATCGATCATCCCTTCATCAAGGAATATTTCCTCGGTGAACGGGGCAAACGGGCCCTCATGGCGCTGGGCCCGCAGATGACGGAGGCGGTGGCCGCGGCCTCGCTTTCGACGCAGGAGGATTGATGGAAAACAAAGCCCACGCATTCCTGGCCGGGCTGTTTACGATCGGGCTGGCCATCTTCATCGGCCTGGCGGTCATGTGGTTCAACCGCGACCAGACTGTGCGCGTGCCCTACGAAGTGGTCACCCGTTCCACTGTCAACGGGCTGAACCCGCAGGCTTCCGTGAAATACCGCGGCCTGGATGTCGGCAAGGTCGACAGCATCCGCTTTGACGACAAGGTGCCCGGGCAGATCGTCGTGCGCGTGCTGGTCGACAAGGATGCGCCCATCACCACCACGACGTATGGGCGCCTGGCGTACCAGGGCGTGACGGGCCTGGCCTATGTGCAGCTCGACGATCGCGGTTTCGACAACAGCAAGCGTGCGCCGAGCCCCACGCACCTGGCCACGTCGGAGAAGAACCCCGCGCGCATCCGCATGGAAGCCGGCTTCCTGGACGAACTCGATAAACGCGGCGACCAGATGCTGTCCAAGCTCGATCAGACGCTCAGTTCGCTGTCGATCATGTTTGACGACGAGCATCGCCAGCAGGTCACTGCGTCGCTGCAATCGTTCCAGAAGACGATGGACGCCTACAGCACGCTCGCGCAGCAGGCTGAACCGACCATGCGTCGCCTGCCGCAGATTGCCGACAACCTCGATTCCACGCTGGTGGCCACGCGCAAGCTCACGCAGTCGCTGGCCGATCCGAAGGGGCCGTTGATGACGACGCTTTCCGGTGCCGGCACCGATCTGACGGCGGCAACGCAGTCGATGCAATCCGCTGCCAATGTGCTGACGTACGAAACGCTGCCGCAGCTCAATGGCTTTGCGCGTGAGGCCCGCCAGGCCGTGCGCGGCTTCGATCATGCCGTGACCGACTTCAACGCCCGGCCGCAGAGCGTGCTGTTTGGCCCCGCACCCGGCACGCCCGGCCCCGGTGAAACGGGCTTTACCGCGCCCGCCGCCCGCGCTTCGGCCCAGCCCTGAGGAGAGTCCATGCCGATGTTGTCTGCTGTGTTCCGCCGCACGTACGCGCTGCCTGCGCTGATGGCGCTGTCGCTCCTGGCAGCCTGCTCGAGCGCACCCGTCGCGCCCGCTGCCCTGTATGACTTTGGGCTCGCGCCGGCCGCAAGTGCTGGCGCGCGCCTGCCCACCGCCCTGCGCGTGGCCGACGTGGCCGGCCCGGGCTGGATGGACGGCAACGCCATCTATTACCGCCTCGCCTATGCGCAAAGCCAGCGCACCGACGTCTACGCCAACAGCCGCTGGGTCGAATCGCCCGTGAGCCTGTTCGATGCCCGTTTACGCAATGCGGCAGCGGGGCGCGGCCAGGTGGTCGGCTATCCCACGCCCGATGTGCCGAGCCTGCGCGTCGAGCTGGTCGATTTTTCACAGGTGTTTGACAGGCCGGACGCCAGCCGCGGCGTGGTGCGGTTGCGGGCAACGGTATCGCTGGCGCGCGGTGTGATCGACCAGCGTGTGGTGCAGGCCGAGGCGCCGGCGCCCAGCGCAGATGCAGCAGGTGGCGTGGCGGCGCTCACACAGGCGTCGGACAAGGCCATTAGCGAGGTGCTCGACTGGGTGGCGGGCCTGCCGCTCGCGGCCTCGCCGTCCTCCGCGCCCGCGAGGTCCGCGGCTGCCTCTGGGATGCCCCGGCGCTGAGGCCTCGACTTCTCCACCGGACGGAGGAACCATCCGTGATGCGCGGCATCGGACGCTATCATGGGCGGCTTCTTCCGGGCACGTCCGCCCCTCCTTCTCGATTGCAGCTTCTCCGGTGACGGACTTCCACTCGCAACCCGCCGCGCCCACCTCGCATCGTCACTCGCCGCTGGCGCGCGCCGGGCTGGGGTGGTTCGTGCTGCTGGTTGTCTACGCAAGCCTGTATCCGTTTGCCGGCTGGACAGACACCGGCGTGTCGCCGTTTGCCTTCCTGAGCGCACCGCTGCCGCGCTACAACACCGGCTTCGACCTCCTCACCAACGTGTGGGGCTACATGCCGCTGGGCATGCTGACGGTGCTGTCGCTGCATCCGCGCATCACGGGGTGGCGCGCGGTGTTGCTGTCGCTGCTGGCGGGGCTGCTGCTTTCCGGCGCGATGGAGGCGATCCAGACCTATCTGCCCACGCGCGTGTCGTCCAATGTCGATCTGGCGACGAACACGCTGGGCGCCTTGCTCGGCGGCATCGTCATGCTGCCGTTTTCAGCGGGGCTCATCGACCGGGGCGGGTTGCGCCGCCTGCGCCGCCGATGGTTCGAGCCGCATGCGACCTTCGCCATCCTGCTGATGCTGGTGTGGCCGTTCGCGCAGATCTTTCCGCAGGAATTCCTCTTCAGCATGGGCGGGGTGATCCGCAGCATCCTGCTCGATCCATCGCCGGATGCGTTTGTGGTCAATCTCCTCAACGGCTGGTTTCCGGAGCTGTTCGACTGGCAGGACAAGCTGACGGCGCACCCGGAAGCACTGCAGCGCCAGGAACTGCTGGAGGCGCTCATCACCGCTTGCAGCTGGATCGGCACCGGGCTGCTGGCCAGCGTGGCCATGCGCCGCGGTGCGCCGATGCTGCGCCTGCTGGCCGCGCTGCTGGCCGGCGCGCTGCTGGTGAAGGCGGGGGCGACGGTGTTGCAGTTTCCGCTCGGCGGCGCGTGGGATTGGCTTTCGTCCGGCGCACGTTTCGGGTTGGTCGTGGGCTCGCTGGTGCTCGTGCTGCTGGTGCGGCTGCCGCGCTGGCTGCGCGGCGCGCTGGCCATGACGCTGCTGATTGCGCTGATCATTCTGTCCAACGTGCTGCCGCCGAGCCCGTATTCGTGGGTGTCGGCGCAGAGCTGGCGGCTCGGGCGCTTCGTCCATTTCAACAGCCTGTCGCAATGGATCGGCTGGCTGTGGCCGTTTCTCGGCCTGGGCTATCTGGCCTGGCGCGCCGAGCAGACACAGCTGCAGCGGCGCGCCGGACGTCAGGCGCGTTGAGCGCGCGCTGCGGCCGCTGCCGTACGCGGTGACGCTGCGCGGCGTACCGCAATCAGTGTCAGCAGTGCCCCGAGGTACATCGCCGCCATGGCGACAAAACCCGTGCACCACCCGAATACGCCCATCCCCTCCAGCGCAGACGCGCGGTGATGCCGGCGCGCGCCGTCTTCACGTAACCGACATGAATCCTTTCTACCTTAGCGCCTGATGAGCTGACGGCGCGCGCTGCCCCGTCCGGCTCGCGAATGTCATCAGGAGGTCATCTGTGTCTGCCAGCCAAAACGCCGGCGCTCGCCGTCGATTGCCCGTGGTGTCTGCGCTCGCGTTGAGCGGTGGCCATGCGGCTGATCCTCATGTGCCTCCCGTGATCCACGCCGTCGACTGACTGCGTTCGCTCGCGCTCAGTCCGGCGTTGCCCCGTGTTGTCCCCGCAACTCCCCCCACCCCCAACCCCAAACACACAGACATCAGGACGAGAACATGACTTCCAACAGTCGCCGTGGTTTTCTCCGTTCCGCTGCCCAGTTGGCTGCTGCATCTGCAGCCATGGGCGCGGTGCCCGAAGGCATTCGCCAGGCGCTGGCGATTCCCGCCCATAACGCGCACCGCACGATCGAAGACGTGCAGCACATCGTGATCCTCATGCAGGAAAACCGCTCGTTCGACCATTACTTCGGCACGCTGCGTGGCGTGCGCGGGTATGGCGATACGCGCACCGTCACGCTGCCGAGCGGCAAGAGCGTCTGGCATCAGCCGATGGCCGGTGGCGTGGGTGAAGTGCTGCCGTTCCGCCCGAGCGCGCCCGATCTGGGCCTGCAGTTCCTGCAAGACCTGCCGCACGGCTGGAACGACACGCACCTTGCCGTCAACGGCGGCCGTTACGATGGCTGGGTCCCGCACAAGGGCACCACGACGATGGCGTACCTCACGCGCCAGGACATTCCGTTCCACTACGCGCTGGCCGACGCCTTCACCATCTGCGACGCCTATCACTGCGCGACACCCACGTCGACCGATCCGAATCGCTACTACATGTGGACGGGCTATGTCGGCAACGACAACGTCGGCGGCGGCCCCGTGATCGACAACGCAGAAGCGGGCTACGGCTGGTCGACGTATCCGGAAGTGCTCGAGGCCGCCGGCATCTCGTGGAAGATCTACCAGGACATCGGCACAGGCCTGGACGCCGCGGGCTCCTGGGGCTGGACGAGCGACGCCTACATCGGCAACTACGGCGACAACTCGCTGCTGTACTTCAAGCAATACCAGAACGCGCAGCCCGGCAGCCCGCTGTACGACAAGGCGCGCACCGGCACCAACGCCGCAGCCGGCGACGGCTACTTCGACATCCTCAAGCGCGACGTGCAGAACGGCACGCTGCCGCAGGTGTCGTGGATTGCCGCGCCGGAAGCGTTCTCCGAGCACCCGAACTGGCCGGCCAACTATGGCGCCTGGTACATCGACCAGGTCCTGCAGATCCTGACTTCGAACCCCGAGGTGTGGAGCAAGACTGCGGTGTTCATCACCTACGACGAGAACGATGGTTTTTTCGATCACCTCGTCCCGCCGTTTGCATCGTCGGGCAGCAACGGCCTGTCGACGGTCGACACCACGGGCGAGTACTTTCCGGGCAACAGCACGTACGGCGCCGGCAGCTACGGCCTGGGCCAGCGCGTGCCGATGCTGGTGGTGTCGCCATGGTCCAAGGGCGGCTTCGTGTGTTCGGAAACGTTCGACCACACGTCGATCATCCGTTTCATCGAACAGCGCTTCAAGCGCTCGCACAACGTGCGCTCGCCCAACATCTCGAAGTGGCGTCGCGCCGTGTGCGGCGATCTGACGTCGGCGTTCAACTTCGCCACGCCCAACGAGGTGGTGCCCGCGCTGCCGAGCACCACCGCCTATGTGCCGAAAGACAAGCTGCGCCACGCGAGCTACGTGCCGCTGCCGCCGCTGGTGCAGGCCGTGCCGAAGCAGGAAGCCGGCGTGCGCCCCTCGCGTGCGCTGCCGTACGAACTGTTCGTGCGCGGCCGCCAGGACGAAGCCGCCGGCAAGTTCCAACTGGAATTCGTGAACACGGGCGACGTGGGCGCCGCCTTCCTCGTCTACACCGCCGGCAGCACGGACGCACCGCGCACCTACACGGTGGAGGCGGGCAAGCGCCTGTCGGACAAGCTGGCCGTCAACGCAGGCGGCGCGTATGACTTCACGGTGCACGGCCCGAACGGCTTCCTGCGCCGCTTTGTCGGCAAGCTCACGCTGTCGGGCCTGCTGCGTCCGCATGGCCGTGCGTTGGAAGTGAAGGAAGGCTACGACGTCGCCAACGGCAACCTGCAACTGCGTCTCATCAACCACGGCCGCACGCCTACCATCTTCACCATCAAGAGCGCCTACACGGGCGAGAGCGTGCAACGCGAAGTGCGCGGCGGTGACGATGCGGCGGTGTACCTGGACCTGCGCAGCCAGCACGCCTGGTACGACCTGACCGTCACGGCCAGCAGCGATGCCGGCTTTGAGCGTCGTCTTGCCGGCCACGTTGAGACCGGCCGTGCCAGCGTGTCCGATCCGGCGCTGAGCGCATAAGCGAGAGCCCAGCAAAACGGCCCGCTGGCGTGACTTGCCAGCGGGCCGTTTTTTTTTTCGACGCTCAGCGTCAGAGTTGTTTCGTGTACGTGCGTGCCTGGTACAGCGCCAGCGCGCTCAGTCCGACGATCACCACGATCGCCAGGACATCGGCAAACGGATAGCCCCAATACTGCGTCATTGCGTGGTCTCCTTCGGTTGGAGGTCGTCGAGGTCGAGCAGGCCGGTGTCGGCCATGCGTTGACGACCAAACTCGGTGATGGCGTAGCGGAAGTGCACCTTGTTGGTGGCGTCGTCGAGCTGGTCTTCGGGCGTTTGCACCAGGCCGCCGGAGTACAGGTCCGCCAGGATGGCGCGAATGCTGCCCGTCCAGTACTCGTCTTCGGGTTTGCCGTATTCGATGCAGGTGCGATGGGCGATTTCGCTGTCCCACAACATGTCGCTGCCCGCGAGCAGTTGCAGGATGTAGCCCTTCATGTGCAGTTTCATGCGTGCGTCTCCGTGGTTGCAGGTGCCGCGCCGCCGCGGATGACTTCCAGGTTTTCCGCACTTTCCGACACCATCACGAAGCCGCCGAAGATCACCAGCGCCAGCCCAATCAGGAAATACCACTCCGGAAACTGCAGCGTGAAGATGGCCGTGAAGACGGTGGCGAACATTGCGTAGAACGCGCCCAGCGCCTGCCCGCGTCCCACGCCGATCAACGGGAACGACTTGTACCAGGCGACCGCGCAGAACGAGAAGGTGAGGCCGCCCACGACCAGCCACAGCAGCGCCTTGCTATGCACGATGCCCGAGGCAATCTCCGTCACGGGCACCGGCACATGCACGAACAGCGCGATGGCCGGCAGGATGAAGACGACCCAGTAGATGGCCTCGGCGGTGTAGCGGATGGAGACGCCGCAGTCGGGGTCCGTCACGTCCATGGCGCGGCCGACGATCGCGCCTTCCAGGCCCCAGCCGATGGCGGCCATGGCGCCACCCAGGTAGCCGATCCACTGATGGCTGCCGTTGTGCGATTCGGCCATCAGTGCCGGCGCGTAGATCGCCACCCCGCCCAGGATGATGATGGCGATGCCCACCGCTGCTCGCGCGCTGATGCGCTCGTTGTACCAAAGCTTGGCCACCGTCGCGCCCACCACCGGGTATAGCAGCCCGGCCACGGCCGCAAACACGGCGCCCACATAGCCCATCGCGAGATACGAGCCGAAGTTGGCCATCAGTCCGCCCACGACCGCTGCAATGAAGTACCAGCGCGAGATCTTGCGGAATTGGCCGAGGGTGCGGAAGTAATCCCCCAGCTTGCCGAGCGAGCCGAGCCACACCCACTGGAAGACCGTCACCATGACGCTGTGGAACGCCGTGATGACCGCTGCGCAGACCAGGAAGACGCGCGGGTCGGAAAGATCCATCGCGGCGAATGGGGATTCATGCCAGACGGCCGTGCCGGGCACATACCAGGCGCCCCACAGAATGGCGGCCCATAAGGCCCAGCGGTACCCCCATTTCAGCGTGCGTTGATGATGTGCCGCGCGGGCGGCAGAGGAAGAGGCCAAAACCGATCTCCTTGTTCTGTACGCGTCAGACCCAAGCTGCCGGGTGTGACGCATTAGTTACTGGAGGTTGATAAATTAACTATGGGTTTTCTAGAGTCTATGCCGGCCCTCCAGGCATGCCGGAAAAAGTCGTGATGATTGACGGGATTGTCAGAAGTCGACGTCTGGGACGTCGGGGTTGCCTTGGGCTATGACGCGCCGGCCTCGGGCACGGTGTCGACCACGGTGATCAGATGCAGCGGCGTGTCCGTTGCCGGATCGCGTGCCAAGGACGTGGTAATCCGAACCGGTATGGCAGAGCCATCCCCGCGTACCAACTGCAGCGATAGCGCATACGTTGGCACCGTGCCGGCGAGCAGCTCGCCGTACTGGCGCAGGTGGCGGGCGAGATCGTTGCGGTGCGTGAGGTCGAGCAGCGTGCGCTGCTGCAGCGCTGTTTCCGACTGGCCCAGCAGCGTGCACAGCCACGGGTTGGCGCGCAGGCAGCGGCCTTCCAGGCTGACCTGCGCGATGCCGACGGGCACCTGTTCGAACAACGTCCGCAACTTGGCCTCGCTGTCGCGGAAGGCGGCTTGGGCTTCCACTTCAGCAGTGATGTCCTGCGCCGCGCCGATCATCGTTGGGGTGGCGGCTGACGGGTCCTGCGCTTCGCCTTCTTCACGAAGGTGGCGGTGCGAACCGTCGGGCAGGGTGATGGTGTATTCAACGCGATATGGCTGGCGCGATGCCACGGCGCGGTCCAGCACGGCCTGCACGCGGGCGCGATCGGCAGGCACGATGGCATCCAGATAGCGCGCCATCGTCACGGGTGTGGATTGCGGCGCCCAGCCGAAGATGCGGTAAGCCTCGTCCGTCCATCGGCAGGCATCGGTGCCCGGTTCCCAGAGCCAACTCCCGAGGTGGGCGATCTGCTGCGCCTTGGCCAGCAACGCCTCCGAATCGCGCAACGCGGCTTCGGCCGTGTGGCGCTCCGTGGTGTCCAGGCTCAGGCCGATCATCTTGACCGGGCGGTCCTGCGCATCACGCACGAGCGTTGCGCGCGAGACGATCCAGCGGACCACGTCCGGCGCCGGCGCAATGCGGAATTCATGCTCGTAGACGCCGCCTGCGCTGAGGTTCTGCGAGACCGCAGCCCGCACGCCCGGCACGTCTTCGGGAAGCACGCATTGCCAGAAATCGTCCAGCGTGCGGATCGGCCGGCCAAAGAGGCGGGCGGCATTCGGCGAATACGCCACCGCGTCCGTCAGCAGGTTCCACTCCCACGTGACCACGCCGGAAATCTCCTGCGCGAAGGTCATGCGCGCCTCGCTTTCCATGATGGCCGCGATGTGCTTCTGGCGGCCTTCGCGGGCGCGGGCGTCGGTGGCCAGGCTGGCTTCCAGATCGGCGAGCGCGCGGTCTCCGTAACGCAGCCACAGCCAGTTCACGTTCAGGAAGCGGGCCAACGCGAGCAGGTTGGCATATTCGATCTCGCCGCCGCGCGTCCATTTGTGGACAGCTGAGGGCGACACCCCCAGCGCTGCCGCCACCTGCTTGAGCTGGATGCGGCCGCGTGTCAGCACGCCTTTGAGGCGGCCGGCAAAGCTGTCGTCGTCGATGGGGCCGTCGGGCGGCGGAAGTGCTGCGGCGGTCATGGGGCGGATTTACTGGCAGTGATTCCTAAGAGTATAGCGCGTTAAAAATAGTGAAAATTTATCGAAATTCACCATCGTTAGGTCATAACGATTGGCCTGAGGCAACTAATTTTTCCTAGACTAGTCCAAAATTCTCCAAAGGTAAATAAAAACACCAACAGTGAATTTATGGGTTGCCGCACCGAATCTCGTCTGCCAGGACGCTACGGTGCCGGCATTTCGGGCGCCGTCTCTTTGTGCGCCAGCCATCCACAGGGGTACTGGATATGACGCAAGCTTCCCTTTCCACCGAATTCCATTCCGCCACGCTGGCGCCCCGTCTTGATCTCTACATCGACGGCCAATGGGTGCAGCCCGAAGGCGGCGTGTACCGCGACATCGTCGATCCCGCCACCGAAAACGTCCTGACGCAGGCAGCCGACGCCTCCGTGGCCGATGTGCAGCGGGCCATTGCCGCTGCCCGCCGTGCGTTTGACGAAGGGCCGTGGCGCCAGACGGGCACCCGGGAGCGCGCCCGCCTGCTCAACCGCATTGCCGACGCCATCGATGCGGACGCCGAGAACCTCGCGACGCTCGAATCGCTCAACACCGGCAAGACGATCACCGAAAGCCGCTGGGACATGGACGGCATTGCCGCGACGTTCCGTTATTTCGCAGGGTTGGTTGCCACGGAATCCGGTCTCATCAACGAGGCACCGGACACGGTCATCAGCCGCACGCTGCGCGAGCCGGTGGGCGTATGCGGCCTCATCACGCCGTGGAACTACCCGCTGCTGCAAGCCGCCTGGAAGATCGCGCCGGCGCTCGGCGCGGGCAACACCGTCATCGTCAAGCCGAGCAACCTGACGCCGCTGACCACGCACCGCTTTGCCGAACTGCTGATCGAGGTTGGGGTGCCTGCGGGCGTGTTCAACCTCGTCACCGGTGCGGGCGAGGCCGGGGCCGAGCTGTCGCGCAATCTGGACGTGGATCTCGTTTCGTTCACGGGCGGCGCGGTGGCCGGCGCGGCGGTCATGAACGCGGCCATCGGCAACTTCAAGAAAGTGGCCCTGGAGCTGGGCGGCAAGAACCCGAACATCATCTTCGACGACGCGGACTTCGATACCGCCGTCGATTACGCGGTCAACGCAGCGTTCTTCCACGCGGGGCAAGTGTGCTCGGCCGGATCGCGCCTGATGCTGCAAGACGGCATTCACGACCGCTTTGTCGATGCGCTGGTCGAGCGCGTCAAGCGCATCCGTATCGGCAACGGCTTTGCCGACGGCACGGAGATGGGCCCGGTGCAATCCGCATTCCAGCGCCAGAAGATCATCAACATGATCCAGGCCGGCGTGCAGGAAGGTGCGGTGCTGCGCTGTGGCGGCAAGGCGCCGGAGGGCGAGGCGTTCGAGCGCGGCTTCTGGCTGGAGCCGACCGTGCTCGCCAATGTGCGCGACGACATGAAGATCGCCACCGAAGAAATCTTCGGCCCGGCGCTGACCGTTGAGCGCTTCTCCACCGAAGAAGAAGCGGTGCGCCGCGCCAACGCCACGCCGTTCGGCTTGGCCGGCGCGGTGTGGACAACTGACCTGAACCGCGCCAACCGCGTGACCCGCGCACTGCGTTTCGGCACCGTGTGGGCCAACGACTATCACCCGTACTTCCCTGAAGCGCCGTGGGGCGGCTACAAGGCCAGCGGCATCGGCCGCGAACTGGGCCGCGGCGGCCTCGACGAGTACACCGAACTGAAGCACAGCTACATCAACCTCGCACCGCAGCCGATGGGCTGGTTCGGCGCCGGTGCTGAGTAAGAACGGAGGGCATGTTTTGACCACAAACACCGTACAGGAGTACGACTACATCATCGTGGGCGCGGGCTCGGCTGGTTGCACGCTGGCTGCGCGCCTGACCGAAGACGCGGACGTGACCGTGCTGCTGCTCGAAGCCGGCGGCCCCGACCACCGCTGGGATTTCCGCACGCAGATGCCGGCGGCGCTGGCGTATCCCCTGCAAGGCACCACGTACAACTGGGCCTACGAAACCGAGCCCGAGCCGCACATGAACAACCGCCGCATGGCGCAAGGCCGCGGCAAGGGGCTGGGCGGGTCGTCGCTTATCAATGGCATGTGTTTCATTCGCGGCAACGCGATGGATTACGAGCGCTGGGCGAGCGATTTCAACTTGCCCGACTGGACGTATGCCGACTGCCTGCCTTACTTCCGCAAATCGGAAACGTATGACAAGGGCGCCAACGACTGGCACGGCGATTCGGGCCCGCTGCAGGTCACCACGCCCAAGCACGACAACAGCCTGCTGTTCCACGCCTTTATCGAAGCGGGTGAGCAAGCCGGTATTCCGGCCACGGACGATCTGAACGGCTATCGCCAGGAAGGCCTGGGCCCGATGGATCGCACCGTCACCGCCAAGGGCCGCCGCGCCAGCACATCGCTGTGCTATCTCGACGCGGCGCGCAAGCGGTCCACGCTGACGGTGCTGCCGCGCGTGCTGGCCGATCGCGTGATCTTCGATGGCACGCGTGCGGTCGGCGTCGAGGCGCTGATGGACGGCAACCGCGAAACATGGCGCGCGCGCCGCGAGGTGATCGTCGCCAGTGGCGCCATCGCTTCGCCGCAGTTGCTGCAGCGCTCGGGCGTGGGCAATGCCGACGAGCTGCGCGCCCTGGGCATCCACTCGGTGGCACATCTGCCCGGCGTGGGCGAGAACCTGCAGGACCACCTGGAGATGTACATCCAGTACGAGTGCCTGCGCCCGGTGTCGATCTACGAAAACACGCTTTGGTACAACAAGCCGAAGGTCGGGCTGGAGTGGTACATGCACGGCACCGGCCCCGGCGCCAGCAACCACTTCGAGGCGGGCGGGTTCATCCGCAGCGACGACAGCTTCGAATGGCCGAACATCCAGTACCACTTCCTGCCGCTGGCCGTGAACTACGACGGCAGCAACCCGGTGAAGATGCATGGGTTCCAGTGCCACGTGGGTTCGATGCGTTCGCCGTCCACCGGTTACGTGAAGCTCGCCTCGCGCGATCCGCGGGACAAGCCGCGCATCCTCTTCAACTACATGGCGCATGACGTGGATTGGCGTGAATTCCGCGCCGGTGTGCGCATCACGCGCGACATCATCGCGCAGCGTGCGTTCGACCAATACCGCGGTCGGGAGATCAGCCCGGGCCCGAGCGTACAGACCGACGCCGAGATCGACGCCTTCGTGCGGCAACACGCCGAGACTGCGCTGCATCCGTCCTGCACCTGCAAGATGGGTTCGGCCGACGATCCGATGGCCGTGGTCGACAACGAAGGCCGTGTGCATGGCTTGCAGGGTCTGCGCGTGGTGGATGCGTCGATCATGCCGCGCATCATCACCGGCAACCTCAACGCGCCGACGATCATGATGGCCGAGAAGATCGCCGACCGGATTCGCGGTGTGGCGCCGCTCGCCCGCTCGGATGCGGCGTTCTATGTGCACGGCAAATCGCCGCTGCAGGCGCCGGTCAAGCCGCTGGTTGCCAGTGAACTGGTGGCGGCCTGATGCGCTGGCGCAAGGTCACCGCAATGCTGGGCGGGGCGGCGGCGTGTGCAGCTGCGCTGCCCGCATTGGCGGACGAGGTGCCGGCGGGCGATGACAGACGCTGGTCGGCCAACGCATCGGTTGTCTCGCAATACGTGTCGCGCGGCCTGCGCCAGACATGGGGAAAACCTGCGCTCCAAGCGGGCGTCGACTACACATCGCCGAGCGGCTTTTATGCCGGCGTGTGGGGCGCGCAGGTCAGCGACCACGTCATCGCCGGTGCGCATGCCGAAATCGACACCTACCTCGGCTATGCCACCACCGTCGCGCACGGTGTCGAACTGACCACCGGGCTCTATCGCTACTGGTATCCCGGTGCCCGCTACGACAAGGCCGCTGGCGGCGGCCCCGCCACCGGCTACGACTACACGGAATGGATGGTCGGGGCCGGCTGGCGCGGCGTGTCGGTCAGGTTATGGACGACGCTGTCGAACTACTTCGGCTTCGATGGCAATTCGCTGGCGGACGGCATCGACCGCGGCAGCCGCGGCTCCACTTACGCCGAAGCCAACTGGGCCGTGCCCTTGCCGAACAACTTCACACTCGGGCTGCACGTCGGCCACGAGCATGTGCGCAACCACAGCGCATTCAGCTTTACCGATTACCGCGTTGAACTCTCGCGACCCATCAACAAGTTCGTGACGCTGTCTGCCGCTTTGACCGGCGCGGACGCATCCGCCTATGCCCACCAACTCTCCACCCGCAACGGCACGGATCGCATGACGCTCGGCCGACGCACCGTCGCCCTCAAGCTGACGGCGACGTACTGAGCGGCGGGCGACGGCGTTTTACCTGCAACCCTTTCTCCACAACCTCTGCTTTCACAGCACACACCATGGCCTCCCTGGGTTTTACCGACGTTGTCGGTCTGGTCGGCGTCGCCGCGTACGTCTCTGCACACTTTGGCGTGCAGGTCCTGCATAAGCCCCCGACCGGCGCATTTGCCGTTCGCCTCAATCTCCTTGGACCGATTTGCATCCTGATTTCGTTGATGGGCGCGTTCAATCTTGCGTCGTTCCTCACCCAGTTCTTCTGGCTGGCGTTGACGCTCATGGGCTGGTGGCGCACAAAGCAGGCGGGGCGGCCAGTGGCCGAGGTTCCAGGTGCACCGCGTCCGGGTCACCCTGCGCAGCAGTAGGTTGTCCGAGCAAGACCAAAACCGCGTCCACGTACGCGGTTTTTTTGGGTCTCTTATTGCCGATCTACCCCGTAAATATGGTCCAAAAGCCACTTTTTGCGGGGCATGGTCTCTTCTAATTGTTGATTTTTGGAGAACAGTATTTTCTTGGATCAGACATTTATTCATCGAAGGCAACGATCTATTCTGATCTCAAGCGCAACGAACTGAGCGCAACCGAATATCCAGACACATCAGGAGCCCATCATGAACACCCGTCTCGCAACCGCTTTCTCCCGCAACACACTGCTGGCCCTGGTGGCCACACTTTCCGCTTCCGCAGCGCTGCTGTCGGCCCAGCCGGCCGCCGCTGCCGTGCAGGGTCGCGCCGATCCGTACACGCAAGGCGCCGTCGCCAAGGCTGACCCCTACACGCAGGGTGCTGCCGCCAAGTACGACGTCTATACCCAAGGTGCGGACCGCCAAGCTGATACCTACGGCTATCTGTCGTGGAAGAACGATCGCTTCGATCCGTACACCCAAGGTGCCGTGGGCAAGGCTGACCCGTACACCGATGGCGCCATCGCCAAGGCCGATCCGTACACCGACGGCGCCGCTGCCAAGTACGACGTCTACACGCAGGGTGCCGACCGCCAGGCCGACACCTACGGCTATCTGTCGTGGAACGGCGATGCCTCGTATCCGAAGGACGCCGCTTCGCAAGCCTGATCCAGCCGCACCAAAGCAAAAGGGCCTTGGGTTCTACCCCAAGGCCCTTTTTGTTTCTGCGGCGTTCCGGCGGTAATCAGACCACGCCGGCTTCGTGTGCCTGCTGATCCGCGTGGTACGAACTGCGCACCATTGCCCCGACCGCGGCGTGCGTGAAGCCCATCTCGTATGCCTTCTCCTCGAACATCTTGAAGGTGTCCGGGTGCACATAGCGCAGCACCGGCAGATGGTGGCCCGACGGCGCCAGATACTGGCCGATGGTCAGCATGTCGATGTCGTGCTCGCGCATGTCGCGCATGACTTCCAGGATTTCCTCGTCCGTCTCGCCCAGGCCGACCATCAGGCCGGACTTGGTCGGCACGTTCGGGTTGCGCGCCTTGAAGTCCTTCAGCAGCTTCAGCGAGTGCGCGTAATCCGCACCCGGGCGCGCCTGCTTGTACAGGCGGGGCACCGTTTCGAGGTTGTGGTTCATCACGTCGGGCGGACATTCCTGGAGGATGTCCAGCGCCTTCTCCAGGCGGCCGCGGAAGTCCGGTACCAGCACTTCGATGCGCGTGGCCGGCGACAGGGCGCGCGTGCGCGAGATGCAATCGACGTAATGCTGGGCGCCGCCGTCACGCAGGTCGTCGCGGTCGACGCTGGTGATGACGACGTAGTTGAGCTTGAGTTCAGCGATCGTCTTGGCCAGGTTTTCCGGCTCGTTCACGTCGAGCGGGTCCGGGCGGCCGTGCCCGACATCGCAGAACGGGCAGCGGCGCGTGCACTTGTCGCCCATGATCATGAACGTGGCCGTGCCCTTGCCGAAGCACTCGCCGATGTTCGGGCAGCTGGCCTCTTCGCACACCGTCACGAGGTTGTTGGCGCGCAGGATGTCCTTGATTTCGTAGAAGCGCGAGTTGCCGGTGGCGGCGCGCACGCGAATCCAGTCCGGCTTCTTGAGCTTCTCGGCCGGCACGATCTTGATGGGGATGCGGGCGGTCTTGTCGAGCGACTTCTGCTTGGCCGTCGCGTCGTACGGCTTGTTCGACGGGGTGGCAGGGGTGGCGACTTCAGTGGCGCCGGCGGCGGAATCGGTCATCGTGTTCTCCGCACGGGCTTGCGGCTCGTGCATTTGCGGGCGCTATGCGGTAGCGGCCTCGGCGGGGTGCGCTTGCGCGCGTTGCTGCAATTGGGCGACCAGCGCATCAGCCAGGCCGCGGGAAACGGTTTGCCAGTCGTTCGCATCGACGGCGCGTCCGGACGCATCGCGGGCGCCGGCGGTCACCATATCGACGGTTTCCAGGCCGGCATAGCCACACGGGTTGATCTGCGTGAAGGGCGCCAGGTCCATCGCCAGATTCAGGCTCACGCCGTGGTAGCTGCAGCCGTTGCGGATCTTCAGGCCCAGCGCGGCGATCTTGGCGCCAGCATGCGGCCCGCTCGACAGGTAGATGCCGGGGGCGCCAGCCTTGCGTTCGGAGGCGACATTATACGTGGCGAGCGTCTCGATGACGGCCGCCTCAATGGCGTCGACCAGCGCTTTCACGAACAGCCCGCGGCGGCGTAAATCCAGCAAAAGGTAGGCAACGACTTGGCCGGGGCCGTGATAAGTGATCTGACCGCCACGGTCGACTTTTACCAGCGGGATGTTGCCCGGGGCCAACAGATGTGCCGGATCGCCCGCCAGGCCGAGCGTGAACACCGGCGGGTGTTCGACCAGCCAGATCGTGTCGGGCGTATCGGGGCCCCGCTGTGCGGTGAAGGTCTGCATTTCGTCGAAGCACGTGGCGTAGTCCTGCAGGCCGCGTTCGACGATGTCAATCGGAATCATGCCCGCGAGTGTAGCGCAGGGCCGCCGATGTCGCCGTGCGCCTTTGCCCGCTTCGGTTGCAGGGTCGGGCAAAAAAATGCCGGCGCGATGGGAGGCATCGGCGCCGGCATCGGCTTCTGCGGCAGAGGCCGCAAAAGGAGGCTTGAAACAGGTTTCGGGCTCAGGCGGCCACGATCGGTGTGTCGGCGTGTTCGTTCCAACCGAGCGCCGCGAGCGTGTGGCGCCAACCGTTCGCGACGTGCCACGGCTTGCGCGGCATGTGGCCGTCGGTGGCTTCCACGGCCAGTGCGACGGGGCCGAGGGCTTTCGGGTCGACCGAGACGACGATTTCTTCACCGCGCTTCACGGCAACGCTGCCGCCCGCGCGCAGCCATTCGTCGCCGGCTTTGTTCTCGTGCGTGATCCATACGTCGCGCCCCGAGGCTTCTTCGACGCGCACATTCTGGTTGGCCGGCATGCGCAGTGCCACCACCTCGCCGGGCTGCAGAGTGAATACAATTTTTGTTAGTACAGCTTTCATGATCGGCTCCTTCACGGCAGTGGGATGGGGCCTTGCCGTTGAAGGAAGTCTAGGCGCTTGGTTGCCTTGTACCAAACGATATATATTGCGTTTCTTGATAGTGCAGCTCACATAAAAACCACGCTGTGCTACGAAAATCCGGAGGGAACGATGACCGAAATCCGCGAACCGATGCGCTTGCCGTCACTTGGGGCCTTGCGGGTGTTCGAGGCGGCGGCGCGCTATGAGAGTTTTTCGCGTGCAGCGACGGAGCTGTTCGTCACGCACGGGGCTGTCAGCCACCAGATGCGCACCCTGGAAGACGAGCTGGGCGTGCCGCTGTTCGAGCGGCGCGGCAAGCGCGTCATGCTCACGCACGCGGGCCGCGCCTATGCCGATCGCGTGCGCGAGGCGCTCGACCAGATCGCCCAGGCCACGCACCAACTACGCGCCGGCAACCGCGACAACCGCTTGGCCATCAGCACGATGCCGTCGTTCGCCGCGCGCTGGCTGACGCCGCATATCGGCACCTTCATCGAGCGCCATCCCGAGCTGGAGGTGGAGCTGTTCTCCAGCCCTGCGCTGGTCGACTTTGCGCGCGAAGAGGTGGACGTGGCGCTGCGTATGGGTTCGGGCAACTATCCGGGCCTGTACGTGGAAAAGCTGCTCGACGACGTGTTCTTCCCGATCTGCAGCCCGTCGTTCAACGGCGGACGCTTGCCGCGCACACCCGCCGAGATGGCCGGCATGACCCTGCTGCGCAGCGAGGGCGAGGCATGGAAACCGTGGTTCGATGCTGCCGGCCTCGAGGGGTTTGTGGAGCCGCGCGGTGGGCTGATGTTCCAGGATTCGTCGTTGCTGCTGCAGGCGGCGGCAGCGGGGCAGGGTATTGCGCTGATCCGCCCGACGCTGGCCTTCAATGATTTGCTGACCGGTCGCGTGGTGCGCCTGTCCGAGACGACGATCCCGTGTCCGTGGAACTACTACTTCGTCTGTCCGCACAGCGCCCTGCAGACGCCCAAGATGCAGGCGTTTCGCGCGTGGCTGCTGCCCGAGATTGCGGCGTTCAAGCTTAAGCTGGCGGGGCTGATGAACGACAACGCGGTGTGCCGGGGGCACGTCTCGAAGGGCTGAGGCCCGGGCATCGAAAAAGCGCTCCGATAAACGCAAAACGCCCCGGCATGACCGGGGCGTTTTTTTATGCTGCGCGGCGCCGCAGAGGCGCGTTACAGCACGATTTTTACCATCGGATGGCTCGTCAGCGCCTGGTACAGCGCATCGAGCTGTTCGCGGCTCGTCGCGCGCACGGTCACGGTCAGGCCCAGATAGTTGCCGTTCGAAGACGGACGTTTTTCCAGGCGCCCTTCATGGAATTCGGGGTCGTGCAGACGGACGACTTCGACGATGGTCCGGGCAAAGTCGTCATGCATCGGCCCCATCACCTTGATGGGGAAATCGCTCGGGTACTCGATGAGCGACTGTTCGGG
Source organism: Ralstonia sp. 1138 (assembly GCF_040544795.1). Taxonomy (NCBI): domain Bacteria; kingdom Pseudomonadati; phylum Pseudomonadota; class Betaproteobacteria; order Burkholderiales; family Burkholderiaceae; genus Ralstonia; species Ralstonia sp. 1138. The sequence continues at coordinate 740,060 of NZ_JBEPKQ010000002.1, forward strand.
CGGAATGTGGTCCGGCGGGGGAGTGTGGGAGGAGGTCATGTCGAAGTAAATGGGGACGATTACTTCTTTTTAAACCACAGCTTGACCGCGTCGATGGTGCGGCCGATAAAGCCGGCTTCCGGCACCGCTTCGAGTGCCACCACCGGGAATTCCGACACCACGGTCGAGCCGTCCATCACCTTGACCGTGCCCAGTTGCTGGCCCTGGGCGATCGGGGCGATCAGCGGGTCCTTGCGCTCCAGCACCGGCTTCAGGCGCGCACCTGCGCCCTTGGGCACGGTGATCCACTTGTCTTGCGCCACGCCGAGTTTCACGCTCTTGGCCTGGCCCTTGTAGACGTCGGGCGTCTGCAGCGCTTCCTGGGCCTTGTACAGCCGCACGGTATCGAAGAACTGATAGCCGTAGTTCAGAACCTTCAGGCTTTCCTGCGTGCGGATGGCGTCGCTCTTGGTGCCGACGATGACCGACAGCAGGCGGCGGCTTGCACCCGGCACATCCGGCAGCGGGCGGTTGGCCGATGTGACGAGGCAGTAGCCGGCCGACTTGGTGTGGCCCGTCTTGCCGCCGTCGACGGTCGGATCAAGCCACAGCAGGCGGTTGCGGTTGGACTGCTTGATGTTGTTATAGGTGAAATCCTTCTGCGAGTAGAACTTGTAGTCCTGCGGGAAATCCTTGATCAGCGCCGCGGTCAGGATCGAAAGATCACGTGCGGTGGAGTAGTGATTCGGGTCGGGCAGGCCGGCGGCATTCATGAAGTGCGTGTTCTTCATGCCCAGGCGTTCGGCTTCGCGGTTCATCAGCATCACGAAGTTGGTCTCGGTGCCGCCCACCGCCTCGGCCAGCACGAGGGCCGCATCGTTGCCCGACTGGATGATCAGGCCTTGCGTCAGCTCACGCAGCGAGACGGGCTTGCCGGCTTCCAGGAACATGCGCGATTCGTCGGTCTTGACGGTGCGCACGGTTTCGGTGGGCGTGATCATCTGGTCGTACTTGAGCTTGCCGTCGCGCACGGCTTCGAAGACCAGGTAGGCCGTCATCAGCTTGGTGAGCGACGCGGGCTCGATGCGTTCGTCCATGTTGGCACCGCCAAGCACCTGGCCACTGGTCACGTCGGTCAGCATCCACGAGCGGGCCGCGACTTGGGGGGCCGGCACCGGCTGCGCCATGGCGGGCAGCGCGGTAGCCAGAACGGCGGCGGCCACGGCGGTTGCTGCGGCGGAATGGAAGGCGGAGGGCGTGAAATGGGCGAAGCGGGTCTGCATGTCGGGTCCTGCGGTCTGCTTGGAATTCAATGGCGCCGCCTGCCAGAAAAACGGGGGGAGGCGCGGCGTCCGGAAAGTCAACGGGTGGGTGTTACGGTTTTGGCGCCCAGGCGCCGGTAATGAGCTGCCGGATCAGATGCAGCTTGCGGTGGAAGAAATGGTCGGCGCCGGGGATGACGATCACGGGCAGCTCTTGCGGGCGCGCCCAGTTGAGCACATCGATGAGCGGCACGGTGTCGTCCTGTTCGCCGTGGATGATGATGGTGTCTGCCGGCACCGGCGCGACGTCCCAGCGCGAGGTGGCGGTGCCCACCAGCGCCAGGCGCTCCGCGGGTGTGCCGGCTTCGGTCAGGCGGCGCGCCACCTGAGAGACGACAAAGCTGCCGAACGAGAAACCGCCCAGCGCCAGCGGCAGCGTGGCCACATCGGCGGACCATTCGGTCTGTGTCCGCATCCAGTCGAGCACGGCCAGCATGTCGTCCTGCTCGCCGATGCCGTTGTCGTGCGTGCCTTCGGTCTTGCCCACACCGCGAAAATTCAGGCGCACCGTCGCATAGCCCAGGCCGACGAAGGTGCGTGCCAGCGTCTGCGCGACCTTGTTGTCCTTGGTGCCGCCGAACAGCGGATGCGGATGGCCGATCAGCGCCAGGCCGCGCGGTGCGCCGTCCGGCTGGTCGATCGAGAGGTCGATCTGCCCGACGGGGCCGGGAATCAGGCGTTCTTCGGTATGAACGTTCATGGAAACTGGAGAAACGGATGCGGTAAAGCGCAGGCTCACGCGTTGGCAGGGCGGTCGACCATCAACCGTTCAACGGGTTTGCCTTCGATCAGATGGCTTTGGATGATCTCGTCGATGTCTTCCTTGTCGACGAAGGTGTACCAGACGGCCTCGGGGTAGACCACCATGACCGGACCGAGTTCGCAGCGGTCCAGGCAGCCGGCCTTGTTGATGCGCACGCGGCCTTCACCGTTGATGCCGAGTTCCTTGCAGCGCTTCTTGGCGTATTCCTGCATGGCCTTGGCGCCAAAGTCGGCGCAGCAGCGCGAGCCGTCCTCGCGTTCGTTCAGGCAAAAGAAAACGTGGTGCTGGTAGTGGCTGCTCATGGGCGGACCGAGAAGGCTGGGAGGGCTGCGTGACGGTACGCGCGGCAGGACTCGGCTGGCTTTCCTGGCGTCGCGCACATATGTGGATTTGCGTAACGAGCCGGCATTATACGACCCCGGTGTCGCGCGCCCCTCCAACACGCGGGCTCCGCGCAACGCGCGATGCTGCGTCGCAACACGTTTTCCGGATGTCTGGACGCCCCTCTGCGCGGATTCCGGGATTGACGACGGCTGGGGCGGGTGCCATCGTAGTCACACCAAGCTGGTACAAGGGCTGGCGGGCCGCAGGCAGTGGAAATAGGCGTTGGCATAGCCCTTGCAATAACGACCGACCTGCTGCGGGAAACGCCGGACACATCAGCGTATCGAGGCAGGAGAGAGACCACACCAGGGCGGGTCGGACCGGGCCAGCAGTTGAGCGCACGGCCGGTCTGTGACACTCGAGGAAGACATGAAAAAACCGTTCTACAAAATCCTGTACGTACAGGTGCTGGCGGCGATCGTCATCGGCGTTCTGCTTGGCCATTACTCGCCCGCGCTTGCCGTCAAGATGAAGCCGCTGGGCGATGGCTTCATCCAACTGATCAAGATGGTGATCGGGCCGATCATCTTCTGTACCGTCGTCTCCGGCATTGCCGGCATGCGCGACATGAAGAAGGTGGGCCGCGTGGGCGGCAAGGCGCTGATCTACTTTGAGATTGTCTCGACCTTCGCGCTGGTGATCGGTCTGGCCGCGGGCCACATCTTCAACCCGGGCGCGGGCTTCAACGTCGACGTCAACACCATCGATGCCAAGGCGGTGGCCCAGTACGCCGCCAAGGCGCAGTCGGCCAGCACGGTCGACTTCCTGCTCAACATCATCCCGAGCACGGTGGTGGACGCCTTCGCCAAGGGCGACATCCTGCAGATCCTGCTGATCGCGCTGCTGTTCGGCGGTGCGCTTTCCGCCATGGGCGAGCGCGCGCAGATGGTGACGGATTTCATCGACCAGATCGCGCATGTGTTCTTCCGCATCGTGCACGTCATCACGCGCGTGGCCCCGCTCGGTGCCTTCGGCGCAATGGCCTTCACCATCGGCAAGTACGGCGTGGTGTCGCTGGTGCCGCTGCTCAAGCTGATCGGTACGTTCTACCTGACGGCCATCATCTTTGTGGTGGTTGTGCTCGGCATCATCGCGCGTCTGACGGGTTTCAACATCTTCCGCTTCGTGGCGTACATCAAGGAAGAACTGCTGATCGTGCTCGGCACCAGCTCGTCGGAATCGGCGCTGCCGCACCTGATGGAAAAGATGGAGAAGCTGGGCTGCTCGAAGTCGGTGGTGGGCCTGGTGGTTCCGACCGGTTATTCGTTCAACCTGGACGGCACCAACATCTACATGACGATGGCGGTGATCTTCATCTCGCAGGCGCTGAACATCGAGTTGACCTGGACGCAGCAACTGACCATCCTGGCCGTTGCCATGCTGACGTCGAAGGGCGCATCGGGCATCACCGGCGCGGGCTTCATCACGCTGGCCGCAACGCTGGCCGTGGTGCCGGATATTCCGGTGGCGGGCATGGTGCTGATTCTCGGTATCGACCGTTTCATGAGCGAATGCCGTGCCCTGACCAACATCACCGGCAACGGCGTGGCCTGCGTGGTGATCTCGGCCTGGGAACGTGAACTGGATCGCGCCAAGCTGGCGCGCGTGCTGTCGGGCGACCGCAGCGACGAGGGCGTGCCGGCCACCCCGGCAGCTTGATCCGTGGGTTCTGGCTGGCGCCTGCGGGCGCCGGCGCCTGAAAGCGCAAAGCGTATGATTGCGGGGCCTGTCCTTCCAGACGGCCCCGCTTCTTTTTTGGAATGCACCTCGTGAAGCACCTCGGCGACATGCCGACTGCCGGCACGGCGTTGGAAGGCACGGCACCACCCTCCGCCGCCCAGCTCCAGCCGATGTCCGATCCCGATTTCTCCCTGACCAGCGCCTCCGGCCCGCGACGCGGCTTCTGGTGGCTCGTTGCGCTCGGGCTCGTGGTGGTAATGGCCGTGGTGTGCGCGACCACCTTTGTGGTGGCGTGGAACCGGGGCCTCGCACAGGCCCAGCAGGCCGCCGGCGGTCGGGTCGATCGCTATGCCGCCAACCTCAAGAGCACGCTCGACCGCTACGAATACCTGCCGGCGCTGGTGGCGCTGCATCCGTTCATCCACGACCTGCTCGCCAATCCGACGCCTGCCAATGTCGACCGGGCGAACCGCTATCTGCGGGAAGTCAACGATCGCGCGCACGCGACCGCCACCTATGTGATCGCCCCCAGCGGCAAGGCGCTGGCCGCATCGAACTACAACCAGCCCGACAGCTTCGTCGGCGCCGAATATCTGTTCCGGCCGTATTTCCAGCAGGCGGCAGAAGGCCACGTCGGGCGCTTTTACGGCATTGGCATCACGCGTGAGGAGCCGGGCTATTACATCTCGCAGCCCGTCATGCAGGACGGCCGCGTGATCGGCGTCACGGTCGTCAAGCTGAACCTCGAATGGTTCGGCCGCGCCAGCCACGACGCGTCGGAGCCGGTGATGGTGGCCGACGAGAACGGCGTGATTTTCCTGTCATCCGTGCCCGCGTGGCAGTACCGCACGGTGGAACCTCTCACGTCGAAACTGCAGGCGCAGCTGGAGGCGACGCGCCAGTATTACCGCAAGCAGATCACGCCGCTGCCGTTGCAGCCCGAGGCGCCGGCCTTCCTGCGATTGACCGGGCGGTTGCCGGAAGGTGCAGAACTGATCCGCGTGGGCGAGCGCACGAACGCCACGCGCTATCTGCAGGTTTCGCGTGACCTGGTCGAGCCCGACTGGACGCTGATGTATCTCACGCCGGTGGAGCCCGTGATGGGCGCCGCGCGCAGCGCGACCGTGGCGGCGGCGTTTGCCTTCGCGTTTGCGTGCCTGCTGCTCTTCTACTGGCGGCAGCGGCGCCTGCGCATGATGGAGATGTTGCGTAGCCGCCGCCTGCTGGAAGCCGCATACGACCAGCTCGAACGCCGTGTGGAAGACCGCACCGCCGACCTGATGGCCACCAACGAACAACTGCAGCACGAGATCGTCGACCGCACGCGCGCCGAGGCCGAACTGCGCGCCACACAGGACGAACTCGTGCAGGCCAGCAAGCTTGCCGCGCTGGGCCAGATGGCCGCCGGCATCACGCACGAACTCAACCAGCCGCTGGCCGCGTTGCGCACGTTCTCCGATAACACGCGCATCCTGCTCGAACGCGGCCAGCACGGCGCGGCCACCGACAACCTGCAGGCGATTGCCGACCTGACCGAACGCATGGGCAAGATCACCGCGCAGCTCAAGCTGTTCGCGGGCCGCTCGCGGCGCAAGGTGGTCGATGTGCAGGTGCGTGTGGCGCTCGATCACACGCTCGCGCTGCTGCGTCCGCGCCTGGGCGACGTGTTGGTCGAACTGCACTGGCGCATCCCCGAGACGGAGGCCGTCGTTCGCGCGGATGAACTGAAGCTGGAGCAAGTGCTGATCAATCTGGTTGGCAATGCGCTCGACGCGATCAACGCCAATGAGCCGGCACGCGCCGGCCGCATCGACATCACGATCGGCCCCATCGAAGGAGCGCCCTCGCCGTCGAATCAGCTGTCCATTGCCGTGCGCGACAACGGCCCCGGCATTCCGCCCGACGCCATGCCGCATTTGTTCGAGCCGTTCTTCACCACCAAGGAAATCGGCCAGGGGCTGGGCCTGGGGCTGGCGATTTCCACCAGCATTGCGCGGGACTTTGGCGGCTCGCTGTCGGCTGCAAACGTGCCGGGCGGCGGCGCCCAATTTACGCTGACGCTGGTACGCGCCGACGTGACCTCCGCGGCCTCCCTCTGATCCGTTTTTCACACAGACACAAACCATGTCCGAAGGCTTGACCGTTCTTTTCATCGAAGACGACCCGCCTGTGCGCCAAGCCACCGCGCAGAGCCTGGAACTGGCGGGCTTCAACGTGCAGGCGTTCGGCAGCGCCGAAGAGGCCGTCGGCAAGATCGACGCGAACTTCCCCGGCGTCGTGGTGAGCGATCTGCGCCTGCCGGGCGCGAGCGGTCTGGACGTGCTCGCCCACTGCCAGTCGTTTGCCACGGGGATTCCCGTGGTGCTCGTCACCGGCCATGGCGACATCACGATGGCCGTGCAGGCGATGCGCGAAGGCGCGTTCGATTTCATCGAGAAGCCGTTTCCCGCCGAGCGTCTGACCGAGACCGTGCGCCGCGCGGTCGAACGCCGCGCGCTGGAGCTGGAGAACCGCGCACTGCGCCGTGAATTGGCGGGCCCGGCAGCCGGCACGCGCATCATCGGGCGCTCGCCTGCGATGGGCGCGGTGCGCGCGCTGATCGAAAACGTCGCGACCACCGATGCGCCGGTGCTCATCAACGGCGAGACCGGCACGGGCAAGGAACTGGTCGCGCGCAGTCTGCACATGCTGTCGCCGCGTCACGACAAGCCATTCATTGCGTTGAACTGCGGCGCGGTGCCCGAACAGATTTTCGAGAGCGAGATGTTCGGCCACGAAGCCGGCGCCTTCACCGGCGCGGGCAAGCGACGCATCGGCAAGCTCGAGCACGCTTCGGGCGGCACGCTGTTCCTTGACGAGATCGAAAGCATGCCGATCGCACTGCAGGTCAAGCTGCTGCGCGTGCTGCAGGAGGGCGCGCTGGAGCGGCTCGGCTCGAATGCCTCGGTGCGCATCGACGTGCGCATCGTCGCGGCCGCCAAGGGCGATATGGAGGCGCTGATCGAGGCGGGCGGTTTCCGGCGCGATCTGTATTACCGCCTGAACGTTGTCGCCATCGACCTGCCGCCGCTGCGTGAACGTCGCGAAGACATCATCCCGCTGTTCGAACATTTCCTGCTCGAAGCCGCCGTGCGCTATCAGCGGCCGCTGCCGATGCTCGCGGAGCGTCAGCGCCACGAGCTGATGCAGTCGAACTGGCCCGGCAATGTGCGCGAACTGCGCAACGCGGCCGATCGTCTGGTGCTTGGCGTGGGCCGCACGCCGGTCGTGTCGGATGCATCGGAAGACGGCATGCCGCTCAAGGAACGCGTCGAGCGTTACGAGCGCACGGTGATTGCCGAAACGCTGGCGCGCACCGGCGGCTCGGTGCATCAGGCGGCCGACATTCTGCAGGTCGGCCGCGCCACGCTGTATGACAAGATCAAGCGATACGGCCTTTAAGCCGGCACGCTCGTACGCAACACGCCCGGCATCGACCGGGCGTTTTCTTTTTCTTTTCGCGCTCAACCCAGAATCGGATGCGCATCCGCCACCGGATATCCGCGGTCATCGGTCGGAATCCGTTGCGTCTGAAACGCGATCAGCAGCGCCTGGAATTTGCCGTCGATTTCCACGATGACAGCACCGTCCTGCCGTGTGCCGTTCTCGCGCGAGTGGTCCTTCACACCCGGCGTATGCACCACCGGATTGCCCTGGTTCATATGCGTTTCGTGCAGCCCGTTGTGCTGCGGTTCGAACAGGAAGCCGAAGCCGTAGACCGTCACGTCGGTGCGCGGGGGCCAGCCTTTGCGGTCGTCATCGCCGGAACTGCCGTGGTAGACGTAGTCGATGGGCGCGGCAGTTCGGTCGAGGTCGAGCATGTCGTCAACGAGCGCGTTGATGTCGTTGTGCTCCGTCGCGGTATCCAGCGCGATCGGCCGCATGTTGGGGAAGTCGACCAGCCCGGCGTCGCGCACGTAATCCAGACGCGGGAAGCCGCTTTCGTGCAGGCCGGGGGCCAGCGCGGTGAAGTCGGCGGTAATCGGCAACTGCAGATCCGTCGTCCACTGATACAGCACGTGATAACCCGCGGCGCCTGCGCCCGGCATGCTCGAGTCGGATTTCACGTTGGCGAGCACCACGAATTCCGATCCGTCCGGCGCTTCCACCACGATCGCATAATGCGGATTGCCGTTGTAGCCCTCCAGATACGGCACACCGAATTTCAGCTTGCCCTTGAACATGCAGTAGTGATTGGCCATGCGCGCTCCATCGAACCTGGGATTGACGGACCGCCATTGCAGCAGGCCCGCGTGAACCTAGTGTGGAACGTGCGTTGCCCGGAAACAAAAACGCCCGGCATTCACCGGGCGTTTCGTTTGAATTGAGGCGTGGACGCTCAGGCCTGCTTGCCGAGCGTCTGCTTGAGCAGCGCGTCGAACGACGACCATTCCGGTTCACCCACGTAGCGCTTGAGGATGCGGCCGTCGCGGTCGACCAGGAACGTGGTCGGCGTGAGCTGCACGTCGCCGAAGGCCTTGGCGGCCGAGCCATCGGCATCCATCGCGACCTTGAAAGGCAATTGGCGCGTCTGGCTGAAGTTCATCACATACATTGGCGCGTCGTAGCTCATCGCCACGGCTACGTACTCCAGCCCTTCGCCTTTGTACTTGTTGTACGTCTGGACCATGTTGGGCATTTCCTTGACGCAGGTCGCGCAACTCGTGGCCCAGAAATTGACGAGATAGACCTTGCCCTTCAGGTCTTGCGTCGAAAGTTTTTGTCCATCCAGCAGCGTGAAGGTCGCCGCCGGGACCTGCTGCGACGGCGAAAACGCGCGCCAGCCGAACCAGCCGGCCACGGCCAGCACCAGCACGATCACGGGAAGCAGCCAGCGGCGCCCGCCTGAGGTGGCGCCAGATGCCGGGGCTGCGGAGGAAGTCAGGGTCGAGGCCATGTCGGCAACGGGATCCGGAAAGAAATCAGACGCCTATTGTAGGCCCGCCGTGCCACCGCCGCATGTGCGTCGCGTCAAACCGTCCGCAGTGCGCTGCGTGCATCACTTTCCGTTGCCGAGGGCGGCTTCGTACAGGATCAAATCCGCAGCCGAGAAGCAGCAAAAGGTGATCGTCTCCAGACGGCTGCCATGCGCGCGGGCGGCACGTACTGCAATCGGCGCGGCCAATTGCGGCGGGAAGCCATACACGCCGGTGCTGATGCACGGAAACGCGATGCTGCGTACCTCGTATTTGCACGCCAACTCCAGGCTGTTGCGGTAACACGCGGCAAGCAGCGCCGCCTCGTCCTGCCGGCCGCCGCGCCAGATCGGCCCGACCGTGTGGATGACGTAGCGCGCCGGCAGCGCGAAGCCCGGCGTGAGTTTGGCTTCACCGGTCCGGCAGCCATGGAGTGCGCGGCACGCCTCCAGCAATTCCGGCCCGGCCGCGCGGTGGATCGCGCCATCGACACCGCCCCCGCCCAGCAGCGAGCTGTTCGCAGCGTTGACGATGGCATCGCACTCGAGCGTGGTGATGTCGCCGCGCAGGGCACGCAGCGTGACGGACGGGGTTGGCATGGCGCGGTCCTTGACGGGGAAGGCGAGGGCGGGCGTCTCTGCTCGATAATAGGCGGCTCAGAATCGGACCGAACACTGACGGGAGGCGACGTGGCAGTCAAAGCGAGGGCAGGCTGGCGGATGGGGTTGGGTGCGTTGGCGTGCGCGCTGCTGATGGCCTGTTCGCCCAAGTACGACTGGCGCACGGTCCATTCCAGCGAGGGCGCCTACGCCGTGGATTACCCCGCCAAGCCCACCGCGGAAGCGCGCCCCATCGTCATCAACAGCCAGCGCATGCCGATGACCATGCAGGCCGCCAGCGTCGACGGCACGCTGTTCGCCATCGGTGTGGTGGAGCTGCCGGCGGACGATCCGGTCTGGCGCCAGCGCGCGGTGGAGGCGCTGCGTACCGGCTTGTCCACCAACCTGAAGGGCCCCGTGACCGCGCGCGACATCGCTGTGCAGACTGCCGCGCAGCCGCCGCTGTCTTTGCCGACGGTGGAGTTGATTGCGCAGGGTGCGGGCGGAGACGATCCCGCGCCGCGCCGGCTGACCGCCCGCGTGGTCGCCACGGGCAAGCACGCCTACCAGGCCGTCGTGCTGGAATCGGGCGATGCCGCTCGCGACACGCGCCAGCAGGAGCAGGTCGACCAGTTCCTCTCCAGCTTCCATCCGTATTAGGCCGTGGGCAGGACGAGGACGAGCACATCGGCCGCAGCCGGTGCACAATCGGCGTCTTCCGCTGTATCGCAACACGCTACACGTCCACCACATCACGGGGAACCATCATGACGTTGCAAGTCTGGCTGGCCTTTTTTCTGGCCGCTTGGGTCATCGCCATCTCGCCGGGGTCCGGCGCCATTCTCTGCATGAGCCACGGCCTGACGCACGGCGTGCGCCGCACGTCGGTCACGATTGCCGGGCTGGAACTGGGCATTGTTGTGATCCTTTTCATTGCGGGCGCGGGGCTGGGCGCGCTGTTGATTGCATCCGAGCACGCCTTCATGGCCATCAAGATCATCGGTGCGATGTACCTGATCTACCTGGGCATCGTGCAATGGCGCACGCCCATCCAGATCAACAAGCCGGCTGAGGGCGAGCCCGTGAAGGTTTCGGGCAACGGTGCGCGCCGCCGGTTCCTGGTCGGGTTGCTGACCAACCTGACGAACCCGAAGGGCATCCTGTTCATGGTGGCCGTGCTGCCGCAGTTCATCGATCCGGCCAAGCCGCTGCTTTCGCAGCTCGGCATCCTGGCGGCGACGATGGTGTTCGTCGACCTGATCGTCATGCACGGTTATGCGCTGCTGGCCTCGCGGGCGCAGCGCCTGTTCCGCAACCCGCGCGCGCTGCGCTGGCAGAGCCGCTTCTTCGGCGGCATGCTGATGAGCATTGGTGCGGCGCTGTTCTTCGTGAAGCGGCAGACCAACTGAGCCTTATCGCGCCAGCGGGGCGGGCTGCGTGCCGAGCCCCGCGCGCGCAATCAGCAGCGCGCCCACCGGCGCCGCCGCAAACAGCAGGAACAGCCAGCGCGACGCCACCCCCAGATCGGGCGACGGGCCGGCCGTGCCCAGCGTATTGAGCACGACGCCGCCCAGCGCTGCCCCCAACGCGGTCGCCACCAACTGCACCGTCACGATGGATGCCGACGCGCGGTCGTGGTCTTCCGCCGGCACCGCCGTCATGATGCGATTGGCCAGATGCGGCCACGCCACGCCCACGCCCAGCCCCACCAGCGTCAACGCGACGATGATGAGACCGGTCATCCACGCATCGCCCGCGCCCGTCGGCACCAGCATCGCCAGCACCAGCAGGCCCAGTGCGCACGCCCACGGCGCCGCTCCGATCACGCGCGTGGCGGACGATTCTCGCAGCGTGGCGCTCAGGATGGCACCGAGCGTCCAGCCCGCCGAGGCCGTCGCCGCGATGTAGCCGGCAATCAATGGGCTTTGCCCATGCAGCCGCTGCAGGAAGAGCGGCACGAAGATCTCCGTGCACGTGACCGTCACGGCCAGCAAGGCGGATACGCCGTAGAGTGCAGCGAGCGTCGTGCGGCCCGTGTACGCATCGGCCGGCAGGATGCGCCGCGATGAGCGCATCTCGACGTGGCGGATGGCCAGCATCGTGGCCGCTGCGGCGATCAGCCCGAGGGCGCCGAGCCACGGCGTAGCGCTGACGCTGCTCCACGATGCCGCGACCACGGCGACCGCCAGCAGCACGAGCTGGCGCCCCGGCACGGGCGTCGGTTGCTCGGCGTGCCCAGGCGCGGGTTTGAGCACCACCACGGCCGCCGCAGCCGCCAGGCCGATCAGCGCCACCAGAGACCAGAACGCCAACCGCCACGTCGCATACTGCGCAAACACGCCGCCGACGGCCGGCCCCAACAGCGTGGCAATGCCCCACATGCCAGAGAGCAGCGCCAGCGCGCGCGGCCACAGCGGCTCCGGCAGCACGGTGCGCATCAGCACATACGGCGCCGACAGCAGCACGCCACCACCGAGCCCCTGCAGTACGCGGCCAATCAGGAGCACCGGCATGGTGGGCGCCAGCGCGCACAGCGCCGAGCCACCGCCGAACACCGCCGCCCCCAGCAGGTAAGCGCCGCGCGGCCCCGCATGCTGGATCACCTGCGCAGCCACCGCCGCCCCTGTGATCGACGCGACGATGAACAGCGTCGTGTTCCACGCATAGAAGGCCACCCCGCCGATATCGTCGACCACGCTCGGCAGGATGGTCGTGGTCAGGTACAGATTGATGGCGTGCAACGCCACGCCGGCAGCCAGCACCAGCACGCGCAGCGCGTTGGCGCCGCGAAACAGGTCAAGCCACGAGGCTTCGTCTGCGTTGATCGACGTTGGACTCATCTTGCGCTCCAGCAAAGAGGTTCAGTGCCATCTCGAAGACGCGCGGTGGTGCCACGTTGTGACAGCCCGCTTGCATCCGCCGAATCCGTATCGCACTATCTTGGCGTCAAGATAAAAACGAGTTATCTCGACGTCAAGATAACCACCGCTGGAGGAAGGGAGAATGGACCGCGCTGCCCAAGCCGTCGAACAATGGAATCGCGAGCGCCCGGACTTAGACGTCAGCTCGATGCTGCTGCTCGGGCGCCTGGGCGAAGCGGCGCTCGTCATCGCGCGTGAACGGCTGAATCCGCTGTTTGCGGAGTACGGGCTGCAGCCCGGCGAGTTCGACGTGCTCGCCACCCTGCGCCGCAGCGGCGCCCCGTATGCGCTCACGCCCACCGCGCTGTACGACGCCGCGATGATGTCCTCGGGCGGCATGACCAATCGCATTGATCGTCTGCAGCAGGCCGGCTGGGTTGAACGTCGCCCGAATCCCGAGGATGGGCGCGGCACGCTCGTCGCGCTCACCAAGGCGGGGTTTGCGCTCATCGACGACGTTGTTGGCGCGCATGTGGCGAACCAGCGCGCCGTGCTTTCCGTGCTGACGGAGACGGAGCAGCGGCAGTTGGCAAAGCTGTTGGGGAAGCTGATCGAAGGGCAGCGTGTCGACGGAGGCTGATCCGTCCGGCTGCGTTAATCGGCCTTCACCCCACGCCGATACTGGATGGCCTCGCCCACATGCGCTGCATCGATCTGCTCGTCGCCCGCCAAGTCGGCAATCGTGCGGGCAAGTTTCAGCACGCGCGCATAGGCGCGGGCCGACCACGAAAAGCGCGTCATCGCGTGGCGCAGCAAGCCATCGGCCGCATCGGTGCGGCTGCAATGCAGATCGATTTCATGGCCGCCCAGCAAGGCATTGCGTTTGCCTTGTCGTGCGAGCTGTCGCGCGTGCGCGGCAGCGACACGCTCGGCCACGTCGACCGTCGGCTCACCTGGCGGCCCGTCGAGCAGCTCTTCCTGCGAGGGCGTCGGCACCTCGATCTGCACGTCGATGCGATCGAGTAGCGGTCCGGAGATGCGCGCCTGGTAACGCTCCACCTGATCCGGCGTGCAGCGGCACGCCCGCAGCGGATGGCCGCGATAGCCGCACGGGCACGGGTTCATTGCCGCGATCAGTTGGAAGCTGGCCGGAAAGTCGGTCTGATGCGCCGCACGCGAGATGGTGATGTGGCCGGTTTCCAGCGGCTCGCGCAGGACTTCGAGCACGCGGCGTTCGAACTCGGGAAGTTCATCGAGGAAAAGCACGCCCTGATGCGCCAGCGAGATTTCGCCCGGCCTGGGCGTATTGCCCCCGCCCACCATCGCCACAGCCGACGCCGTGTGATGTGGCGAGCGGAACGGGCGCACCTTCCAGCGTCGCGCATCGAAGCCCCGCGTGGTCAGGCTCATCACGGCGGCGGCGGAGAGCGCTTCGTCGTCGCTCATGTCCGGCAGCAAGCCCGGAAACCGCTGCGCCAGCATGGACTTGCCGGTTCCGGGCGGCCCGATCATCAGCATGGAGTGACCGCCGGCGGCCGCGACTTCCAGCGCCCGCCGCGCCTGCGGCTGGCCGCGCACGTCGGCCAGGTCGGGATAGCGGATGTCCGCGTCGACCGGCGCGGGCAGCGCTGGCGCGAGCTTGCGATCCGGCGCGCTCAGGTGGTCGCACACCTCGATGAGCGTGCGCGCGGGCAGGACCTTGGTGCCGCTGACGAGCGCAGCTTCAGCGGCGTTCTCGGCGGGCAGCACGAAAGCCCGCGCGAGCGGTGCGTCGCCATCGGCCGAAGCGGGGTTGCGCGACAGCGCATACGCCATCGCCAGCGCACCGCGAATCGGCCGCAGGTCGCCGGACAGCGACAGCTCGCCCGCAAACTCGTGCGCATCAAGATGCGTGTGCGGAATCTGCCGGCTCGCAGCGAGGATGCCCAGCGCGATAGCGAGGTCGAACCGGCCCGATTCTTTCGGAAGATCGGCCGGAGCGAGGTTGACGGTGATGCGCCGCGCCGGAAACTCGAAGCGGCTGTTCTGGATCGCTGCGCGCACGCGATCCTTGCTCTCCTTCACCTCGGTATCGGGCAGGCCGACGATGGTGAACGAGGGAAGGCCATTTGCCAGATGAACTTCCACCGAGACGGCCGGCGCATCGATGCCGGAGAGGGCGCGCGAACGCAGTACGGCGAGGCTCATTGCGCTGCCCTCCGGGAAAACTCACGAGCAAGACGGAGGGCGTGGCATCGGTGCATGGCGACAGGGCGTGACGGTTGCGGAACCCTCCACTGTGCCAGCCGCGTTGCGCTGCCATGGCCGCCGGCATCCAAATTTGACGATCGCGCCGGCATGAGAAACGGACAAAAAAAACCGGAGCGCTCGGCTCCGGCTTTGTTGTCGGCAGATCAGTTCAGGGGAAGGCCGGCATGGCCGTGTCTTCACCGCTGAAGTGGCCTTCGGGATGCGTCTTCTGCAGCAGCGCGCGAATCTCGCTGACGCGCGAGCGCGGCACATCGACCATCAGCAGGATCTGCCCATCCTCCACTGCCTGCTTGAACGGTTTCAGGCGGCTGTTCGGCACCGAACTGCCAATCATGCTGGAAGCCCACGCGCCAAACAGCGCTCCCACCACGGTGGTAATGCCGACCATGCCCCACTGCGGCCCCTCGCCGATGACGGGGAAGATGGCCGCCACGATGCCGGCCAGCACACCCGCACCGCCGCCGATCACCAACCCGTTCTGCGTTGCGTGGACGATGTCGGAGGTCTGGAGGATGTTGGCTTCGTGCAGGCCGGTGAGATCGATGCCGGGCTTGGAGACGAAGTGGATGTGGCGCTCGGTGATGCGCGCCAGCAGGAGGTCGTTCATCACGCGCCGGGCGCTGACGACGTCCGGCATCAGGAAATAGAGGCGATGCTGCATGATCTTCTCCTCAAGCGCGGCTGCGCGTGCGTCTTAAGGACGTTCTAGATCAGTTCGCCAGCCGCAACAAGGCGGCACATCGATCTTTTTCGCTGTGCGCCGCAGCAGGGGTGCGGCGGTCCGCACAGCGGCCCGGCGGATGCGCTCCCGGCGCAACACCGGGCGGGCGGTTTACTGATCTGCGGGGGCGGCAGACTTGAGCTGCGCTTCCAGGGCGGCAACGCGGGTTTCCAGTTCTTCCAGACGCGCACGGGTACGCGCCAGGACCTGCGATTGCACGTCGAATTCCTCGCGCGTGACCAGATCGAGCTTGGAGAAGCCCTGGGTCATCATCGCGCGGACGTTCTTCTCGATATCGGCTGCCGGCGAGTTGCGCAGCGCTTCGCTCACGCGGTTTTGGAAGTCGGAAAAGAGGTCGGTCGGTTTCATGTTGTTGGCTCCGTGGGTCGTGCTGTCTGCGCCAGGCCGGTGCATGCACCGCAACCGTGCGCGTGAATTGCTGTCTCGTGGTGCGAACGCCTGCCCCAGGCGCGTGGTTTCGGTGCTGCTGGCCGCGATGGTACCGGCTGAGCGTCGTGAACGGCACACCTTCCGTCAAATCTCGCTGCGATGCGGCATTGGCGTCGCCATACAAACGGGGACAGAACGGGCCGCCGCAGCTTCCGCGCCGGGTCCCGCGCGCAATCGCATCAGGCTGAAATCACTCTATCACATGGTTTTTATCGCGCCATGACGGCGGGGTCGGCCAAGGGCGAACCCGCTTGCGGCAACCGTTGGCGGGCCGCCGACGATGTCCCGCGGGACCCGTCCCCAATTTCCTCTGGTTTTGCGGTGCGGCGCAGCCCCCGTCGCAACCGAAGACGGCCTCCAGTCCGGCGACAACGACATGGCATGACAGTTGCAGAACTGGTGCGATTTTTTTTCCATTCCGTTGCGACTGTCTAAAGGGGGAGAGCCGTTATGAAGAAGTTTGCGTACGCAGCCAGTCTGGTACTGCTGACCGGTGCCGTTGCCGGTGTCAGCCAATCCGCCATCGCGCAATCCGCACCCGCGGCTGATGCACCCGCCGCCGCACCGGCGCCCGCGCCGGCCGCACTCACGGCCAACGTCACGCTGGCCAGCCAATACCGCTACCGCGGCATCATGCAGACCAACAACAAGCCGGCCATCCAGGGCGGTTTCGACTACGCCATTCCCGGCGGTGTGCTGCCTGAAGGCTTCTACGTCGGTAACTGGAACTCCTCGATCAGCTGGCTGAGCGATTCCAACTCGAACGTCTCCGCGCCGATCGAGATGGACTTCTACGCCGGCTACAAGACCGAGATCATCAAAGACGTGCCGATCGACGTGGGCGTGCTCCAGTACTACTACCCGGGCAGCTACCCCGACGGCTTCACGCGTCCGCACACCACCGAAGGCTATGCGCAGATCGGCTACGGCCCGGTCACGTTCAAGTATTCGCACGCGTTCTCGAACCTGTTCGGCACGCCCGATTCGCATCACAGCCAGTACTTCGACCTGTCGGGCAACTTCGACACCGGCTTCTGGGGCCTGACGCTGAACCTGCATGCCGGCTATCAGCAAGTGCCGCACCAGGCCGTGCGCGCCTCGTATGCCGACTGGAAGGTTGGCGTGACGAAAGACTTCGGCAACGGCTGGGCGGCATCGCTGGCCTACATCGATACGAATGCTGCGCGCGCGTTCTACACGAACACGCGCGGCAACTACATGGGCAAGGCAACGGCCCTGCTGTCGATCACCAAGACTTTCCAATAACGATGCGCGGCGGTGCTTCGGCGCCGCCGACCGAGGAGCAACCAGCATGAAACTCATCATGGCCATCATCAAGCCGTTCAAGCTCGACGAGGTCCGCGAGGCGCTGTCCGAAGTGGGTGTGTCGGGCATTACGGTCACGGAAGTCAAAGGCTTTGGACGCCAGAAAGGTCATACCGAGCTTTACCGCGGCGCCGAGTACATCGTCGACTTCCTGCCTAAAGTAAAGATCGAAGTGGCTGTGCCCGACGATGTGGTCGAGCGCGCTGTCGAGGCCATCGAAAAATCTGCCCGCACCGGCAAGATTGGCGACGGCAAGATCTTCGTGGCCGAGGTCGAACAAGTCATCCGCATCCGCACCGGTGAGACCGGCGGCGACGCCCTATAAGCCCCAATCCGCCAAGGAAGAGGTCAAAACATGAAAACCTGGTTCACACGATTCCTGACGGCTGGGGCCGTCGCTGCCGTGCTCGCAGGCGCCGTGATGTCGGCGCCCGCCGTTGCACAGGACAAGCCGGCGGCTGAAGCTTCGGCGCCGGCTGCCGCGGCTGCCGCTTCCGAGCCGGCCGCTGCCGCACCGGCTGCCGCGGCCCCGGCTGCAGCGCCTGCCGCCGCAGCTGCTCCGGCTGCCGCTGCGCCCGCCGCCGCTACGCCCGTCCCCAACAAGGGCGATACGGCGTGGCTGCTGGTCTCCACCGCCTTCGTCATCCTGATGACGCTGCCGGGCCTTGCGCTGTTCTACGGCGGTCTGGTGCGCAAGAAGAACATGCTGTCGGTGCTGATGCAATGTACCGGCATCTTCTCGCTCATCATCATCCTGTGGGCCATCTACGGCTACAGCTTCGCGTTCACCGAGGGCAACGCCTTCTTCGGCGGCCTGGATCGTCTGTTCCTGAAGGGCCTTACGCCGGATTCGGTGGCGGCCACCTTCAGCAAGGGCGTGGTGGTGCCGGAATATGCGTACTTCGCCTTCCAGGGTGCATTTGCGGCGATTACCTGCGCGCTGATCATCGGCGCTTTCGCCGAGCGTGCGAAGTTCTCGGCCGTGCTGCTGTTCGTGGTGCTGTGGTTCACCTTCAGCTACCTGCCGATCGCGCACATGGTCTGGTTCTGGCCGGGTCCGGATGGTTTCACGGATGCCAAGGCTGCTGAAGCAATGACGGCCAAGTCGGGCTGGCTGTTCCAGAAGGGCGCGCTGGACTTTGCCGGCGGTACCGTCGTGCACATCAACGCCGCTGTGGCCGGTCTGGTGGGCGCATTCCTGTTCGGCAAACGCATCGGCTTTGGCCGCGAGGCGCTCAAGCCGCACAGCCTGACGCTCACGATGGTCGGTGCCTCGCTGCTGTGGTTCGGCTGGTTCGGCTTCAACGCCGGCTCGGCCCTGGAAGCCAACGGCAGCGCCGCGCTGGCCTTCGTCAACACGCTGCTGGCGACCGCCGCTGCCGTGCTGTCGTGGAGCTTCGGTGAGTGGATCGGCAAGAGCAAGCCGTCGATGCTGGGTGCTGCATCGGGCGCCGTGGCTGGCCTGGTTGCCATCACCCCGGCTGCCGGCTTTGTCGGCCCGATGGGCTCGATCGTGCTCGGTATCCTCGCCGGCCTGCTGTGCCTGTGGGGCGTGAACGGCCTCAAGCGCATGCTGGGCATGGACGACACGCTGGACGTGTTCGGCGTGCACGGAGTGGGCGGTATCCTCGGCGCGCTGCTGACGGGCGTGCTGGCGTCGCCGAGCCTCGGCGGCACCGGGATCTACGACTATGTCGCCAACAAGGTTGCCGATGACTACTCGATCGGTGGTCAGCTGTGGATCCAGTTCCAAGGCGTGGCGACCACGGTCATCTGGTCCGGAGTGGTGGCGTTCATCTCGTACAAGATCGTCGACGCCATCGTCGGCCTGCGCGTGCCGGAAGAAGAGGAGCGCGAGGGTCTGGACATCACGTCCCACGGCGAAACCGCCTACGAAGACTGATCGTCTGCCTCATCCCGCAAAAGACCCGGCCCAGCGCCGGGTTTTTTGTTGTGCCGCTGCTGAGCCGGGCGTCCTTAAGTCCGATGTTAAAAACGTTCAATTGCCTCTCGTTATGCGGACGCTTACATTGCAGACGTGGTTTCCTCCACCTGCAGAACGCTCCCCGTATCTGTCAGGCTATTCCCCAAGCGCGGCAGCCCCGCGCTTTTTTTTTGTCCGTCAGTTTTGTGTGGCCTGCTGCACTGCCGCACTTTGCCTCTTGCGAATCCTCTTTCCTAACCGCATATCGATAGTCCGCTATCGTCTGCAAGCTATTGCCTGTTCCTCTACAATCGGAGTCGGCGATAAATAACATCAATAGGAAGGGTATGGTTCCGCACTTGATCACCGCGCTGAACGGGCCGCTGCTGGAGCTCGAGCAGAAGATTCTTGACGCCACGCCCGCCATCGAACGCTGGTTCCGCCTGGAGTGGCAGGAACACACGCCGCCGTTCTACTGTTCCGTCGATTTGCGCAACGCCGGCTTCAAGCTGGCTCCCGTCGACACGAACCTGTTTCCCGGCGGCTTCAACAACCTGGCGCCCGAGATGCTGCCGCTGGCCGTGCAGGCCGCCATGGCCGCCATCGAGAAGATCTGTCCGGACGCCAAGAACCTCCTGCTGATCCCGGAGCGCCACACGCGCAACATGTTCTATCTGCAGAACGTCGCGCGCCTGTCGCAGATCATGCGTCAAGCCGGATTGAATGTGCGCCTGGGGTCGCTCTCCGAGGACATCACCGAGCCGACGCCAATCGATTTGCCTGATGGGCAGCGCCTCGTCGTCGAGCCGATCAAGCGCATCGGCACCAAGGGCCGTCGCCTGGGCATGGAAGACTTCGATCCGTGCTCGATCCTGCTGAACAACGATTTGTCAGCCGGCGTGCCGCCCATCCTCGAGAACATCAACGAACAATATCTGCTGCCGCCGCTGCATGCCGGCTGGTCGCAGCGTCGCAAGACCCACCACTTTGCCGCCTACGACGAAGTGGCCAAGAAGTTCGCCAAGCTGATCGACATCGACCCGTGGATGGTCAACCCGTACTTCACGAAGTGCAGCGGGCTGGACTTCCATGAGCGCGCCGGCGAGGAAGAACTCGCGCACGCGGTGGAGACGGTACTCAAGAAGACCGCCAAGAAATACAAGGAATACGGCGTGAACGAGACCCCGTACGTGGTGGTCAAGGCCGACGCCGGCACCTATGGCATGGGCGTGATGACGGTGCGCGATCCTTCCGAGGTCAAGGGCCTCAACCGGAAGGAGCGCAACAAGATGAGCGTGGTCAAGGAGGGCCTGGAGGTCTCCGAAGTGATCGTGCAGGAAGGCGTGCACACCTTCGAGAAGATCAACGAGGCGGTGGCCGAGCCGGTCGTCTATATGATCGACCGCTATGTGGTGGGCGGTTTCTACCGGGTTCACACCGGCCGCGGCGTAGACGAAAATCTGAATGCGCCGGGCATGCATTTCGTGCCGCTGCCGTTTGCCTCGAATTCGCTGCCGGACAGCCATGCCAAGCCGGGCGCCGGCGAGCCGAACCGCTTCTACATGTACGGCGTCGTGGCGCGCTTGGCACTGCTGGCTGCATCGCTCGAGCTTGAGAAGACCGACCCGAACCCGCTGATCTGATCGGCCATAAAACGCTGTAGAAGGAACCGCCATGCGCATCCTGTTCATCGTCGATCCGCTGTCGACGTTCAAGACCTACAAGGATTCCACCTTCGCGATGATGCGCGAGGCGGCGGCGCGTGGCTATGCCATCTACACGTGCCTGCAGTCACAGCTCACGCTGGCGAACAACGTTGTCGAAACCGTTGCCACGCCAATCGCCCTGACCGGCGACGAGCACGACTGGTATCGCGCCGGCGATGCGCGCCTGCTGCCGCTGACAGGCTTTGACGCGGTCCTGATGCGCAAGGACCCTCCGTTCGACATGGAGTACGTCACCAGCACGTGGCTGCTGGAGATTGCCGAGCGTCAGGGCGCGCGCGTATTCAACAAGCCGCAGGCGATCCGTGATCACTCCGAGAAACTCGCCATCGCGCAGTTCCGCGAGTTCACCGTGCCGACCATCGTGTCGCGCGACGCCAAGCGCCTGCGCGAATTCCACGCCGAGCAGGGCGACGTCATCTTCAAGCCGCTCGACGGCATGGGCGGCGCGGGCATCTTCCGCGTGGGCCCGGATGGCATGAACCTCGGCGCGGTGATCGAGTCGCTGACCGACAACGGCGCCCGCACGATCATGGCTCAGCAGTACATCCCGGCGATTCGCGAGGGCGACAAACGCATCCTGCTGATCGGCGGGTCGCCGGTGCCGCATTCGCTCGCGCGGGTGCCGATGGCGGGCGAAGTCCGCGGCAATCTGGCAGCGGGCGGTACGGGCAGGGCGCAGCCGCTGTCCGAGCGTGACCAGGTGATTGCACATGCACTTGCGCCGGTGCTCTGGCAGCGCGGTCTGCTGCTCGTCGGCCTCGACGTCATTGGCGATTACCTCACCGAGGTCAACGTCACCAGCCCGACGTGTTTCCAGGAAATCACGCAGCAGACGGGCTTCAACGTGGCCGGAATGTTCATTGACGCGCTGGAGCGCGCCGCAGGCAAGACGAGCGGGCTGGGGCGCAAGCCCGCCTGACAAGGCGGCATGGCCCCACCACCGAGGGTCCTCCACAAGGGGGAGATTCGGGGTGCAGGCCGGCAATCGCGTCAAATGGCCCTGATACAATCGGCGTTACACCGATTCGCTTTTCGATCATGGCAGGGATTCTGATCATCGCCCATGCGCCGCTGGCCAGCGCATTGCGCGATTGCGCTGCACACGTCTATTGCGGTCAGCCCGAGCGGCTGGGCGCAATCGATGTCCTGCCCGATGCCGAGCCGGCTGCCGTGCTGGCGCAGGCGCGCGATAAGCTCGCCGAGCTCATCGAGGCCAACGGCGCGCTGGTGCTCACCGATATCTTCGGCGCCACGCCCGCCAACATCGCCTCGCGTCTGGCCGATCCTGGCCGCGTACGCGTGCTGGCTGGCGTGAATCTGCCGATGCTCGTGCGCGCCATCTGCTATCGCTCCGAAAAACTCGAACAACTTGCCGCCAAGGCCCTCGCCGGCGGCGCGCAAGGCGTACTGCAGGTCGGCTCGACAGCCGTTCAGAACCAGGTTGCCAACCATCCGGACAAATATGCTGCAGAGGGATATCACCATCATCAATAAGCTGGGGCTGCATGCTCGCGCTTCCGCCAAACTCACGCAGCTCGCCAGCAAGTTCGACAGCCAGATCAAGATGTCGCGCAACGGCCGTCAGGTCGATGCCAAGAGCATCATGGGCGTGATGATGCTGGCCGCGGGCATCGGCTCCACCGTCACGCTGGAGATCGACGGCCCCGACGAGCACGACGCCATGGATGGTCTCGTCGCGCTCATCAACGATCGCTTCGGCGAAGGCGAATAACCCGCCCGCCGCACCCACTTCAACGCCGCTCCGGCCAGCGTCTATGCCTTTTACCCTGCACGGTATTCCGGTCTCGCGCGGCATTTCCATCGGCCGCGCCCACATGCTGGCGCGTGCGGCACTCGATGTGTCGCATTACCTCGTCGACGAAGACAAGCTCGACGCCGAGGTCGAGCGCTTGCGCAGCGCCCGCGCCACCGTGCGTGCCGAACTGGCCGCCCTGAAGCGTGACCTGCCCACCGATGTGCCGGAAGAGATGGGCGCCTTCCTCGATGTGCACGCGATGATTCTGGATGACGCGTTGCTCTCGCAGGTGCCCGAGACGCTGATTCGCCAACGGCGTTACAACGCAGAGTGGGCGCTCACAACGCAGCTTGAAGAGCTGATCCGCCAGTTTGGCGAAATCGAAGACGAATACCTGCGCGAGCGCAAGGCCGACATCGAGCAGGTCGTCGAGCGCATTCTGAAGGTGCTGGCCGGCGCCCCGGCGCTGGCTCCTGCGCCGGTCGCGGCCAGTTGCGATCCGGATGCCGGCATGATCGTGGTCGCGCACGATATTGCGCCGGCCGACATGCTGCAGTTCCGCGGCCAGACCTTCGCCGGCTTCGTGACCGACCTCGGCGGCCGCACCTCGCACACCGCCATCGTGGCGCGCAGCCTCGACATTCCGGCCGCCGTGGGCGTGCACAACGCGAGCACGCTGATTCGTCAGGACGACATCGTCGTCATCGACGGCGACAACGGTATCGTCATCGTCGATCCGAACACGTCCATCCTCGAGGAATACCGCCACCGCCGCAGCGAAGGCGAGCTGCAGAAGAAGCGCCTGGAGCGCCTGCGGCATACGCCCACTGTCACGCTCGACGGTACGCAGATCGACCTGCAGGCAAACATTGAAATGCCGGAAGACGCGGCCGCCGCTGTCAAAGCCGGCGCCGTGGGCGTGGGCCTGTTCCGCTCCGAATTCCTCTTCATGAACCGTCGTGGCGCGCTGCCGGACGAGGAAGAACAGTTCCGCGCCTACCGCACCGCCGTTGAATCGATGATGGGCTTGCCCGTCACGATCCGCACCATCGACATCGGCGCCGACAAGCCGCTCGACATTCGCGACGACGTGTTCGAGACCGCGCCCAATCCGGCGCTGGGTTTGCGTGCGATCCGCTGGTCGCTTTCCGAGCCGGCGATGTTCTTGACGCAGTTGCGCGCGCTGCTGCGGGCGTCGGCATTTGGGCCGATCAAGATTCTCGTGCCCATGTTGGCGCACGCCCGCGAAATCGACCAGACGCTGGAATTGCTGGCGCGCGCCAAGGCTTCGCTCGACGCCGACGGCCTCGCCTATGATCGGGGCGTCAAGGTCGGCGCCATGATCGAGATTCCGGCCGCCGTGCTGATCCTGCCGGTCTTCCTGCGCCGCATGGATTTCCTCTCGATCGGCACGAATGACCTGATCCAATACACGCTCGCCATTGACCGCGCCGACAACGCCGTCGCGCATCTGTACGACCCGCTGCATCCGGCGGTGCTGCAATTGATCGCACGCACCATCCGCGAAGCCCATCAGGCGGGCAAGCCGGTGTCGGTGTGCGGCGAGATGGCGGGCGATGCTTCCATGACGCGCCTGCTGCTCGGCATGGGCCTCACCGAGTTTTCGATGCATCCGTCGCAGTTGCTGAGCGTCAAGCAGCAGATTCTGCGCGCGGACCGGCCGCGTCTGATGCGCGAGGCCGACCGCCTGCTGCATGCCTGCGAACCGGCCGAAATCGCAGAGGCGCTCGACGCGCTGGCGCGAGCCTGACGCGCGGTTTTCTCAAGCGCCGGCTGCACCGAGTGTCGCGCCGGCGCGTCGCCTCCGTTGGCGGAGTTCCTTCCTAAGTGATTGAAATTTCACGTCTTTCTCTATAAAGACGGCTCACGCGCACCTGCATGACCCTCCGTGCGGAATGGGGTCGAACAAGAATTGTTCTCATTTCCATTCTCTGTTATTCTGGTTTTACAGCGCGTTCTGAGCGCTGCGGAGGAATCCCGTGTACGTCTGTATCTGCAACCAAGTGACCGACCGCGAAATCCATGGCGCCGCCCGTCTGGGCGTGTCGACAATGGACGAACTCGCCGAAACGCTCGGCGTGGGCACGTGCTGCGGACAATGCCGGGACTGCGCCAAGCAGGTGCTTGCCGAAGCGGTGAGCTGCATCCCCGTCGATCAAATCTTGGGCCGTGCCAGCACGCATGCCATAATCGAACGTCGCGACGAGCCCGTTGCCAATGATCAGGCCATTGCGCCTGGAGCGTTGGCTGCCTG
The DNA here is from genome assembly GCF_040544795.1 of Ralstonia sp. 1138. Classification (NCBI taxonomy): domain Bacteria; kingdom Pseudomonadati; phylum Pseudomonadota; class Betaproteobacteria; order Burkholderiales; family Burkholderiaceae; genus Ralstonia; species Ralstonia sp. 1138. The sequence goes on from NZ_JBEPKQ010000002.1 coordinate 765,032, forward strand.
ATTCCCCGTTTTTTCCTGTCGCCGCGAATTGCCGCCCAGGCGTTGAGCCTCGGTGGCATTTGTTGCTTTCTGGTCAGGTACTGGGCTCGCCTTGAGCGGACGCGTGCGTGCGTCCATCACCGCAGTTGCACTTTGCTGGAGCCCCAAGAATGAAAGGCGATAAGAAGGTCATCCAATATCTGAACGCCCAGCTCAAGAACGAGCTGACCGCCATCAACCAGTACTTCCTCCACGCCCGCATGTATGGCCACTGGGGGCTCAAGCGCATTGGGGACCACGAATACAAGGAGTCGATCGGCGAGATGAAGCATGCCGATCGCCTGATCGAGCGCATCCTGATGCTCGACGGCCTGCCCAACCTGCAGGACCTCGGCAAGATCTTCATCGGCCAGGACACGAAAGAGATCATCGAGTGCGACTTGAAGCTGGAGCGCGCCGCACACGGCACCGTGGTCGAGGGCATCGCCTATTGCGAATCCGTGAAGGACTACGTCAGCCGTGAAATTCTGGTCGACATCCTGGACGACACCGAAGAGCACATCGACTGGCTGGAAACGCAGCTCGAGCTGATCGACAAGGTCGGCATCCAGAACTACCTGCAATCGCAGATGGAGCCCGAGGGCGAGTAAGTCTCGTCAGGCGGCGAAAAAAAGAAGGAGGCCTCGGCCTCCTTTTTTGTTGCGCGGTTTCGGGCGCTCAGTGCGCGCCTCCGCAGACCGGGCATGACGGCTGGCGCGTGATGCGCATCGTCGTCCATTCCATCGATAAGCCATCGAGCATCAGCAGGCGACCAGCAAGCGACTGGCCGACGCCCGCGATCAGCTTCAGCGCCTCGGCAGCCTGCACCGTACCCACCATGCCCACCAGCGGCGAGAACACGCCCATCGTTGCGCACGCGACGTCGGGTGTGGGCTCGTCAGGCGTGAACAGGCACGCGTAGCAGGGGCCGCCGGCGCGGCTGTCGAAGACGCTGATCTGCCCGTCAAAACGGATGGCGGCGCCCGACACCAGCGGCACCCCAGCCCGCACGCAGGCAAGGTTGGTGGCCTGGCGGGTGCTGAAGTTATCGGAGCAGTCCAGCACCACGCTTACGCCTTGAAGCAGCGCGCCAATGGCGTCGGCATCGAGCCGGCGCTGTAAGGCATTCACGCGCACGTCCGGATTCAGTCGGGCAATGGCCGCCTGGGCCGATGCCACCTTCGGTCGTCCGACCGATTCCGTGGTGTGGATGATCTGGCGCTGCAGATTGGTCAAGTCCACCGTGTCGTCGTCGACGATGGTGAGCGTGCCCACGCCGGCCGCAGCCAGATAGGGCAGGGCCGCGGCGCCAAGCCCGCCCGCACCGATGACGAGTACATGGCTCTCAAGCAGGCGCGTTTGCCCTTCGATGCCGATTTCGTCGAGCAGGATATGGCGGGAGTACCGCAGCAGTTGATCGTCGTTCATGGCGGAGCAATGAAAAAGGCCGTGCAGTGCACGGCCTCGTAAGTTTGCCAGTGTTTGCCGGCGGGTGTCTTAACGGGCGCCGGTCGGTTCCGGGGCAGGCTGCACGCCGCTCGCCGGAACATTGGGCTTCGGTGCGGCCGGCTCGGAAGCCGGCGCGGCCTTGCCCTTGGGCAGCTTGGCTGGGGCGCTCGATTCCTTGGCCGCCGGCGACTTCACCGCCTTGTCCGGCACCGCGGCCGCCGCGGCTTCCAGCACCGACTTCGAGCGCTTGACCGGCTGACCCTTCAGGTCGGCGATGGCCTGTTGCAGCATGAAGTCTTCGGCCGAACCGAACTCGATCGGCTTCTTGTTGCGTTCCTTCTCGCGCTGCTCGGGCGTCTTCTTCGCGTTTTCTTCTTCCAGGCGACGCAGCTCTTCAACGCGGCGCTTTTCGCGCTCGGTCATCTCGGCTTCTTCCGATTCCTGCTTGTTGTGCAGGTGGCGTTCGGTGTCGATTTCGCGCGTGATCAGCGCATCGTCGGGGTCGCCGTCCGGGTTCTGGTCAACCGGAATATCCGGGCGGATGCCCTTGGCCTGGATCGACTTGCCCGACGGCGTGTAGTAGTACGCGATGGTCAGCTTGATGCCGGTGTCGTTCGACAGCGGACGCACCGTTTGCACCGAACCCTTGCCGAAGGTCGTCTTGCCCATCGTCTTGGCGCGGTGATGATCCTGCAGGGCGCCAGCCACGATCTCCGACGCCGACGCCGTGTAGGCGTTGGTCAGCACGATGATCGGCACGGTCTTGAACTCGGGGTCCAGGTTGGCCAGCGGATCGGAATCGAAGTTGCTCAAGCGGTAGTTGGCGAAGGTCGCCTTGTACGTGCGCTTTGCATCCGGCACCTGGCCGTTGGTCGATACCACCGTCACGTCCGGCGGCAGGAAGGCAGCCGACACGCCAACTGCAGCCTGCAGCACGCCGCCGCCGTTGTTGCGCAGATCCAGAATCAGGCCCTTGAGGTGGGCGTCCTGCTTGGCCAGGTCATTGAGCTTCTTGGCCAGGTCCGGCACGGTGCGTTCCTGGAAGCTGGTGATGCGCACCCAGGCGATGCCGTTGTCGAGCATCTTGGCCTTGACCGACTGCACCTGGATCTCGGCGCGGGTGATGGTCAGCGGGAACGTGCGCTCTTCCTTCTTGCGATAGATCGTGAGCGTGACCTTGGTGCCCGGCGCGCCGCGCATGCGCTTGACGGCTTGCTCGAGCGGCATGCCACGCACAGGTTTGTCGTCGATGCGGGTGATCAGGTCGCCCGGTTGCACGCCGGCGCGGAAGGCGGGGGTGTCTTCGATCGGGTTGATGACCTTGACCAGGCCTTCTTCCTGCGAGATCTCGATGCCCAGACCGGCAAAGCGGCCCTGGGTCCCTTCCTGCAGTTCCTGGAAGTCCTTCTTGTCCAGGTAGGCGGAATGCGGGTCGAGGCTGGCGACCATGCCCTTGATGGCTTCGGTCAGCAGCTTGTCGTCGTCCACCGGCTCGACATATTCGCGCTTGATCTGGCCAAAGATGTCGGCCATGAGCCTGAGCTTCTCCAGCGGAAGCGGCCCGACCGTCGCGTTTTGCGCGGTGGCGGAGAGCTGGAGCGTCGCCAGCACCCCGGTGACGAGGCCGATGGCGATCAAGCTGATGTTCTTGAGCGAAGTTCGCATGTGTCGAGCGTGGACGTGGGAACAGTAGATAAACATGGCCCGGGACGGCTCGCGCACATCCCGGGCTACAGGCTTCGACAGTATAAAGGCGTTGGAGTGCCGCAGCGCCCGTTACGGTTTATTTCGACTTGCCTTGGCTGGCCACCGCCGCGAGCGAGGCGGCAATCGCTTCCTGGTCGCCCAGGTAGTAATGGCGGATCGGCTTGAGGTTGGCGTCCAGCTCATACACAAGCGGCGTGCCGTTGGGAATGTTCAGACCGACGATGTCCGCGTCGGAAATGCCGTCCAGGTACTTCACCAGCGCGCGAATGCTGTTGCCGTGCGCGGCGATCACCACGCGCTTGCCGCTCTTGATGGCCGGTGCAATCGATTCTTCCCACAGCGGCATCACGCGTGCGACGGTGTCTTTCAGGCATTCGGTCAGGGGCACCTGCTCGCGCGTGAGGCCCGCATAACGCGGGTTGCCGAAGGCGTCGTTGTCGGCCCCGGGTTCGAGCGCGGGCGGCGGCGTGTCGTAGCTGCGGCGCCAGACGAGGACTTGCTCGTCGCCATACTGCGCGGCGGTTTCGGCCTTGTTCAGGCCCGACAGCGCGCCGTAGTGGCGCTCGTTCAGGCGCCATTCGTTGCGGGTGGGGATCCACATCAGGTCCATTTCATCCTGCACATGCCACAGCGTGCGGATCGCGCGCTTGAGCACCGAGGTGTAGGCCAGATCGAACGTGAAGCCGGCTTCGCGCAGCAGTTTGCCGCCTTGGCGGGCCTGGGCGACGCCGGTGTCGGTCAGGTCGACGTCGACCCAGCCGGTGAAACGGTTCTCCAGATTCCACGTCGATTCGCCGTGGCGGATGAGGACGAGTTTATGCATGACTGCCATGATGAGAAGTGAGAAAAGCTGCGCGCGGCTTGCTGGGCGACGTGTCGTACGTCATCGTGCGGCCGCCGAAACCAGCTATTTTATAATGCCGCGGGCTTTGGGCCCCCGAACCGTTCGGCTGATGTTCGCCCATTAGACTTGCCCGACTCATCCCAGGAAACCGATACCGTGAAGTTCTTCGCCGATTACAACAACCTCGCACTGCTCGCTGTCGCCATCGTTTCGGGTCTGCTGCTGCTCTGGGCGCCCATCCAGCGCCGCATCGCCGGGGGCGGTGGCGCCAAGGTGAGTGCCTCCGTGGCCACCCAGCTCATCAACCGCCGCAACGCCGTGGTGGTGGATGTGCGTGAAAGCGGCGAATACGCCGCAGGGCATCTGCCGCAAGCGAAGCACGCGCCGCTCGGCGAGCTTGAGGGCAAGGCCTCGAGCCTTGCAAAGAACAAAGAGACCCCCATCATCCTCGTATGCCAGACCGGCCAGCGCGCTGGGCGGGCCCAAGCAGTCCTGAAGCAGGCCGGTTACAGTGAGGTTTATTCGCTCGAGGGCGGACTGGCCGCCTGGCAACAAGCCGGCCTTCCGGTTGTGAAATAAAGAAACGAGGTTGAAGTTATGGCGCACGTGGTCATGTACAGCACCACCGTCTGCCCCTATTGCGTGGCAGCGGAACGACTCCTGAAGCAGCGTGGTGTCGAGCAGATCGAGAAGATCCTGATCGATCGCGAACCCGGCAAGCGCGAAGAGATGATGACGCGCACGAACCGCCGCACGGTTCCGCAGATTTATATCGACGAGCGCCACATCGGCGGCTTCGACGATCTGTCTGCGCTCGACCGCGAAGGCGGCCTGGTTCCGTTGCTGGCTGCCTGATCCGGCGGCTCTGTCTCGCGCCTGCGCACCGCACGAAAACGCCCGGTTCAGACCGGGCGTTGTACTTTTGGGCCGGCGCTCATAGCGGGCGCCATTGGCTCATGTACCATACGCGTCTTGCGCGGCGGACGCTTCCGCCAAGCACTGACCACATTCCATTTGAAGGCGAGTCATGAGCGACCAGCAACAGCAGCAACCGGGCCAGGATGGCCAGCCGTTCTTCAACATCCAGCGCGTCTATCTGAAGGACCTGTCGCTGGAACAACCGAACTCGCCGCACATCTTCCTCGAGCAGGAACAGCCGTCCGTCGAAGTGCAGGTCGACGTGGCCGCTTCGCAGCTGGCCGAAGGCGTGTTTGAAGTGACCGTCATCGGTACCGTGACGACCAAGGTGCAAGAGAAGGTCGCGTTCCTGGTGGAAGCCAAGCAAGCGGGCATCTTCGATATCCGCAACGTGCCGGCCGAACAGATGGACCCGCTGCTGGGCATCGCCTGCCCGACCATCGTGTACCCGTACCTGCGCTCGAACATTGCCGACACCATCGGCCGTGCCGGCTTCCAGCCGATCCACCTGGCCGAGATCAACTTCCAGGCGCTGTACGAACAACGCCTGGCCGCTGCCATGGAGCAGCAAGGCCAAGCCGGCGGTGCTGGTCTGGTGATGCCGGACGGCTCGCAGGCCACCCACTAAGTACGAGGCGCACTGCGCCAAAGGCCCGCGCCAGCCGCACGCTTGCGCGGGCTTTTTTTTGCCCGACCTGTTGCTCGACCTTTGCCTGACCGATGTTGAACACGCGCATGCGAATTTCCGTTTTGGGTGCCGGCGCCTGGGGCACTGCCCTGGCCAGCCACGCCGCGCAATCGCACGACGTCGTGCTGTGGGGGCGTGACGCAAAGCTTGTCACGCAGATGGCCGCCACGCACATCAATGCGCCGTATTTGCCGGGCATGACGCTGCAGGCAGCGTTGCGTTTTTCTGCTGATTTGCAAGCCGCGCTCGACCATGCCGCAGGCGATGATGCGCTTGCCGTCATCGCTTCGCCTGTGGCCGGGCTGGCTGACCTGACCCGCACGATTGCCGCGCACGGCGGCGTGCGCAACGTGATCTGGCTATGCAAGGGTTTCGACCCCGAGACCAGCGCACTGCCGCACGCTATCGTCGCCGATGTACTGAAGGCATCGGGCCGTACCGACCTTGCCGTCGGCGTGCTGTCGGGCCCGAGTTTCGCCAAGGAAGTCGCGCAGGGTCTGCCGTGCGCCATGACGGTCGCCTCGACCAGCGAGGCGCTGTGCAAGCTCACGCAGCGCGGTTTTCACCATCACGCGATGCGCGTGTACGCCAGCGATGACCTCGTCGGCGTGGAAGTGGGCGGTGCCGTCAAGAACGTGCTGGCCATCGCGACAGGCGCCGCCGATGGCCTCGGCCTGGGGCTGAACGCGCGCGCCGCACTGGTGACGCGCGGGCTGGCCGAGATGACGCGCCTGGGCTTGGCGCTTGGCGGTCGACCCGAAACCTTCATGGGGCTGACCGGCATGGGCGACCTGCTGCTGACCGCCACCGGCGACCTGTCACGCAACCGCACGGTCGGGATGCAGCTCGCGCAGGGCCGCACGCTGGACGACATCCTCCACAGCCTGGGTCACGTTGCAGAGGGCGTGCGTTGCGCGCGTGCCGTGGCTGCGCTGGCGCGCGCGAAGGGCGTGGATATGCCGATTACCTTTACCGTCTGCGAAGTCCTGTTCGAAGGGTTTCCTGCTGCGAAAGCGGTCGAGCGTCTGCTGCAGCGCGACGCCAAATCCGAATCGGCACGCTAGTCAGGTCGCGATCAGGGGGCGCGTCTGGATCAGGCGCCGCCCGCGAAGCCGTTCTGCCGCCACGCTTCGAACACCACCACCGCCACCGTGTTCGATAGATTCAGGCTGCGGTTGTCCGGCCGCATCGGCAGGCGAATCCGCTGCGAAGCGGGAAACCATTCGCGCCGCTCTTCCGACAACCCGCGCGTTTCCGACCCGAACACGAACCAGTCGCCCGGCTGGAACGCCATGCTGGCAAACGGCGTCGAGCCGCGCGTCGTGAGCGCAAACATGCGCGCGGGATCGGGCTGCGCATCGCGCAGAAAGGCGGCCCAATCGGCATGCACGCGCATCGTCGCGTACTCGTGGTAATCGAGGCCGGCGCGGCGCATGCGGGCATCTTCGAGCGGAAAACCCAACGGTTCAATCAGATGCAGTTGCGCGCCCGTGTTGGCGCACAGGCGGATCACATTGCCGGTATTGGGCGGGATTTCGGGTTCGACAAGAACGACGTTGAACATGACGGCACGGCAGGAGGAATTTCGGCGGCGAGCTTATCCACATTGGGAAGGGTTGTCACCCCGCCACAGCTTGGCACAGTTGGCGCGACACAATGTCGCATAAGCACGTGATCAAGGCGTGCGCAAGGCGACCACGTTGGTGACGCGGGTCGCGCCGGCGCGTTTGAGTTGTGTGGCGATCTCGCCGAGGGTCGTGCCGGTGGTCATCACATCGTCGACGACGCCGATGTGACGCCCCGCGATGCGCGCCGGCTCGGCAACGACAAATGCGCCGTGGAGGTTGGCCAGCCGCTCGGCGCGATCCAGTGTGGCCTGTGCGACGTTGTCGCGCACACGATGCAGGGCGCCGGCGTGGGCGGGAATGTCCAATCGGCGGGCGATCCGGCGAGCAATCTCCCACGCCTGGTTGTAGCCGCGCGAGCGCAGGCGGGCCGGTGACAGCGGCACTGGCAGCAGCACGTCGGGCAAGTCGCCGGGCGCCGCCGCCAGGGCGTGACCCAATTGGTCTGCCAGCCAATCTGCCAATGGCAATTGCGCCCGAAATTTCAATCCGGTGACGAGGTGATCGAGCGGCCAGGCGTAGTCGGCAATGACGACGGTCGCATCAAAGTCGGGCGCGCCGGCCAAACACGCGCGGCAATGCCGGGCAACGTGCCGGGCGTCCAGTGCAATGGCGCATTGGACGCAGCGCCTCCGGTGCAGATGCGGGGCTAGGTCGCCCGTGCAGCCGTTGCATACCAAGTCGCCCTGGACCGCGCCGCAAAGCGTGCAGGCGCACGGCAGCAAATGGCGCAGTCCGGCCCGAAACCATGCCGATAATGTGTGTTTGTGCATGCAAAAAGCCGCTATCCAAGCCGATTTGCGGCTTCTGCGCTATCAGACGGCGCCTCAAACTGCGGACCGGTATACTTGGCGACCGCAGTGTCCCGCCCCGCCTTGTCGATGTCCGATCCCGTCCTTGCTCGCCCCGCCGCCTTGCGGCGCGCCTTCGATCGCCGCGCCGCGCGTTTCGCCGACGTGGATTTTTTGCTGCGCGAAGTGGGCAGTCGCATGCAGGATCGGCTGTCCTACATCAAGGCCACGCCCGCTCGGGCCCTGGACCTGGGTTGCGGCCTGGGACAAGGCTTGGCGGTGCTGCGCGCGCAATATCCGGATGCGCAGATCTGCGGGGTGGACTGGTCGTCCGCCATGCTGGCGCAAGCGCAGAAACTCGATCCGCAACGCACCGACGCCGGGTGGCTCGGCAGGCTGCTGAAGAAGCGCCCGGTCTTTGATTTCGCCCAGGCGGATTTCCGAGCGCTGCCCTTTGCCGGCGCGTCGTTCGACCTGCTGTGGTCGAACCTCGCGCTGCACTGGGATCCGGCGCCGCACGCGATCTTTCCCGAATGGCACCGCATCACCACGGAAGGTGGTCTGCTGATGTTCAGTCTGTTCGGCCCCGACACCTTGCGCGAGCTGCGCAGCGCCCTGGCCGGCATCGACGCGGGCATCCATACGCTGCGCTTTGTCGACATGCATGACATTGGCGACATGCTGGTGCATAGCCGCTGGTCCACGCCGGTCATGGACATGGAGCAGATCACGATCACCTACGAAACGCCGCAGGCGTTGCTGGCCGATGTGCATTTGCTGGGTGGCATGGCCGGCTTGACGGACGACGCTGGCCGCAGTCTCGCGGGCGCTGGCCTGCACACGCCCCGCTGGCGCCAGCGACTATTCGACGCACTCGATGCGCAGCGCAATCCCGACGGTGTGATCCCGCTCACCTTCGAAATCGTTTACGGCCATGCCTGGAAGCTTGCGCCGACCCAGCGGCAGGCGCTGGACGACCAGGGAAGGGCGATGATCCCGATCGATCAGATCGGTCGCAAGCCGCGCGCCTGAAGCGCTTTTAATGCGGCAACGGCATTGACTGCACCTTGTCAAGCCGGGACTTGCATAAAGGCGCTTTGCCTTGTTTGGGGTCAATCGCGGCCATATAATGCGCCAGTTTGTCGCAGCAGCAGTCCCCCAAAGGCCTATCCCGTTTTTGCCACGGGCGAACCGTTCGGGTATGCATCCGAGGCAGGAGTGGTTCAATGCACGACATTGAAACCGCGCTCCACCCAGCATGCGGCGCCTCCACCATCTCGGAATCGCCGCGCGAGAACTGGCTCATGAAGCGAAACTGCTCGCTTTCAACCCGCCAGATTGGCTGGTTCACCCCCTTGGTCGTCATTCCCCCGTTCGTCATCGCTTGGTTTTCTGCTTGGCAAGGCGCGTTTGGTGCTGCCTGATGCGGGGCTGGAGGTCGCGATTCTCGGATGGGCATTGCTGTACTATGCCCGCCACGCCTCCGATTACGGGCACGTCTGGCTGGAGAAGATGGCGCGCTCGCAGTCCAGCAGGTGAGCGTCTAGCGGCGCAAGCTTGTGGACGAGCTTTCCCGGTGTTTGAGACACGGGCAACCAACCCAGGTCTCATGAGCCGCGCACCGGGGCAGAGTGGAATCTGTCAATTGGGTAGATAAAAAATGAAAATGTTGAATAAGACATTGGCAAGTTTGCTGGCGGCAGGCTCCCTCCTCGCCCTCAGTCAAACGGCCCTGGCAGTGGAAGACATGCCGGGCGGCCCCGCAGTGCGGCAGCTCAATCTCGCGCCCCCGGTCACCAAGATCGCTGCCGAGATCCATTGGCTGCACTGGATGATGCTGATCATCTGTATCGTGATCTTCATCGGTGTTTTCGGGGTGATGTTCTACTCCATTTTCAAGCACCGTAAGTCAGTCGGCCACAAGCCTGCGACGTTCCACGAAAGCACCACGGTTGAAATCATCTGGACCATCGTGCCGTTCCTGATCGTGATCGGGATGGCGCTGCCGGCGACCAAGGCCGTGGTCGCCATGAAGGACACCACCAATTCCGACCTCACCATCAAGGCCACCGGCTACCAGTGGAAGTGGGGTTACGACTACCTGAAGGGCGAAGGCGAGGGCATCTCGTTCCTCTCTACGCTGACCACGCCCCGTGACCAGATCAACAACCAGGCGCCCAAGAGCACCACGTACCTGATCGAAGTCGACAACGAGCTGGTCGTGCCGGTCAACCGGAAGGTGCGCATCGTCACCACTGCCAACGACGTGATCCACTCGTGGATGATCCCGGCGTTTGGCGTGAAGCAGGATGCGATTCCGGGCTTCGTGCGCGACGCATGGTTCAAGGCAGAGAAGGTCGGCGTCTATCGCGGCCAGTGCGCCGAACTGTGCGGCAAGGAACACGCCTTCATGCCGATCGTTGTGCGCGTGCTCTCGCAGGATGACTACACCAAGTGGGTCGACGGCAAGAAGAAGGAAATGGCCGCCAAGGCCGATGACCCGAACAAGACCTACACGCTGGACGAGCTGAAGTCGCGCGGCGAGAAGGTCTATACCGCCAACTGCGCGGTCTGCCACCAGCCGAACGGCAAGGGCGGCGGTCCGTTCCCGGCGCTGGATGGCTCGAAGATTGCCAATGGCCCGCTGGCCGACCACGTTGGCATCGTGCTGCACGGCAAGGGCGCCATGCCGCCCTGGGCTTCGGCGCTGAACGATGTCGAAATCGCTGCCGTCGTCACTTACGAGCGCAACAACTGGGGCAACCATACCGGTGACCTGCTGCAGCCGAAGCAAGTGAAGGATGCGCGCGGCGGCAAGATGCCCGAAGGCGGGGCCGCCAAGACTGCTGCAACTGAATCCGCCGGTAAGGTGGCGTCCAAACAAGCGAATGCGGCCGAAGACCGCAACGCTGGCTGATTGATCGTCTGCGTGACGAACCGAACCTAGGAGTTCCTCGATGAGCACCGCTGTTACGCACCCGCAAGATCACGCGCACGGTCATGGAGACGACCACGCGCACGACCATCCGCACGGCTGGCGCCGTTGGCTGTTCGCGACCAACCACAAGGACATCGGTACGCTGTACCTGCTGTTCTCTTTCATGATGCTGCTCTCGGGCGGCACGCTGGCCTTGCTGATCCGCCTTGAGCTGTTCCAGCCCGGCCTGCAGTTCTTCCATCCGGAGCTGTTCAACCAGTTCACCACGCTGCACGGCCTGATCATGGTGTTCGGCGCCATCATGCCGGCCTTCGTGGGCTTCGCGAACTGGATGATCCCGCTGCAGGTGGGGGCCTCCGACATGGCCTTCGCGCGGATGAACAACTTCAGCTTCTGGCTGCTGCCGCCTGCGGCACTGCTGCTGGTGGGCTCGTTCTTCGCACCGGGCGGTGCCACGGCTGCCGGCTGGACGCTCTACGCGCCGCTGTCGGTCCAGATGGGCCCGGGCATGGACATGGCGATCTTCGCAGTCCACATCATGGGCGCATCGTCGATCATGGGCGCGATCAACATCATCGTGACCATCCTGAACATGCGCGCGCCCGGCATGACGCTGATGAAGATGCCGATGTTCTGCTGGACGTGGCTGATCACGGCGTACCTGCTGATCGCCGTGATGCCGGTGCTGGCAGGCGCGATCACCATGGTGCTGACCGACCGCCACTTCGGCACGAGCTTCTTCTCGGCAGCCGGCGGCGGCGACCCGGTGATGTACCAGCACATCTTCTGGTTCTTCGGGCACCCCGAGGTGTACATCATGATCTTGCCGGCGTTCGGTATCGTCAGCCAGATCGTGCCGGCCTTCGCGCGCAAGCCGCTGTTCGGCTACAGCTCGATGGTGTACGCCACGGCGTCGATCGCCATCCTGTCGTTCATCGTGTGGGCGCACCACATGTTCACGACGGGCATGCCTGTGACGGGCCAGCTGTTCTTCATGTACGCGACGATGCTGATCGCGGTGCCGACCGGTGTGAAGATCTTCAACTGGGTGGCCACGATGTGGCGCGGCTCGATGACGTTCGAGACGCCGATGCTGTTCGCGATCGGTTTCATCTTCGTGTTCACCGTGGGCGGCTTCACGGGCCTGATCCTGGCCGTGGCCCCGATCGACATCCAGCTGCAGGACACCTACTACGTGGTGGCGCACTTCCACTACGTTCTGGTGGCCGGTTCGCTGTTCGCGCTGTTCGCGGGCTTCTACTACTGGGGTCCGAAGTGGTCGGGCTACATGTACAGCGAAACGCGCGGCAAGATCCACTTCTGGGGTTCGATGATCACCTTCAACCTCACGTTCTTCCCGATGCACTTCCTGGGCCTGGCGGGCATGCCGCGCCGCTATGCGGATTACCCGCAGCAGTTCGCCGATTTCAACGCGATCGCGTCGATTGGCGCACTGGGTTTCGGCCTGATGCAGGTGTATTTCTTCTTCTTCGTGGTGCTGCCGTCGTACCGCGGTGGCGAGAAGGCCGCCGACAAGCCGTGGGATGGCGCGGAAGGCCTGGAGTGGACCGTGCCGTCGCCGGCGCCGTTCCATACCTTTGAAGAACCGCCGCACGTGAAGTAATGCAGGTGTCGCGGGGCAGGCGAGTGCCGGCCCCGCGGTCCTCCGGACAACGATGTCGAATCCAGAAAAAAGCCCAACGCCCGAGCAACGCGCTGCCAACCGTCGCCTGGGGGTCATCCTCGGCACGATCGCGTTGGTCTTCTTTCTGGGTGTGATTTTCAAGCGCGTGGTGTTCGGCGGCTAGCCGGGCAAGCGATGCGCTGGCCGCTGAACCGAGATTTCGCGAGACCTCTATGAGCCAGACACCGGCGCAGCCGGATCCGACCCAAAACGACAAAGCGCTGGAGCGCGGCCTGAACCGCTCGATGCTCGGCAAGCTGGCCGTCGTGGTCGTGATCATGTTTGGCTTCGGCTACGCGATGGTGCCGCTGTACAAGAAGATCTGCGAGATCACGAACATCAACGTGCTCAACACGCGTGATGAAGACGGCGGCGCGCTGCGCAACTCGCAGGTCGACAAGACGCGCACGATCACGGTGGAATTCGATTCGAACAGCCAGGGGCCGTTCCGCTTCCGCCCGGTCAAGAACAGCATGGATGTACACCCGGGCGAGATCAGCCAGATCGTCTACGAGGTGGTGAACAAGGAGGGGCGTACGGTGGAGGCGCAGGCCATCCCGAGTTACGCGCCCAAGCAGGCAACCGAGTTCTTCAAGAAGATCGAGTGTTTCTGTTTCAAGCAGCAGACGCTGACGGCCAATGAATCGCGCGAAATGCCGGTCGTGTTTGTGATTGATCCGGATCTTCCCAAGGACGTGAAGACGATCACCTTGTCCTACACTTTCTTTGAGATTCACGCACCGTCCGCCATCAAGCCGACGATGCCGACCAAGGGAACATGAGGACATGGACGAACTGAAGGAAGCGACCAAGCGACGCGCCTCATTCGCACAGACGATGAAGGCGGTGTTCTGGTCCTTCTTCGGTGTCCGAAAGGGCCGTGATCATGACCGTGACATGGCGCAGTTGAATCCCGTGCACGTGATCATTGCGGGGGTTCTGGCGGCAGTCATGTTTGTCGTCGTGCTGTTGCTGATCGTGCGCGCGGTGGTCGGTTGAGGATTGAGAAGGTTGAGGAGACGGCTCCGCAGCGCGGGGCCGGGCAATATCGAGTGAATTCTTAAAAAAATAGAGCTGGAGAAAAAGAGATGAGTGCGAATCGAGCAAACGCTCCGTACTACTTCGTGCCCGGGCCGTCGCGGCATCCGATTTCGGCAAGCGTCGGCCTGCTGATCGTGCTGTTGAGTTCTGCGGCATGGGTGAATGCGCAGCCATGGGCCCCGTGGACGTTCCTGATCGGCCTGCTGTGGTTCCTCTTTGTGCTGCGCGCATGGTTTGCCGACGCCATCTCCGAATCCGAGACGGGCAAGTACGGCGACCGTGTGGATGCCTCGTTCCGTTGGTCGATGAGCTGGTTCATCTTCTCGGAAGTGATGTTCTTCGCGGCGTTCTTCGGCGCGCTGTTCTATGCCCGCACGATCGCCATGCCGTGGCTGGGCGATCTGAACAACAAGCTGCTGTGGCCCGACTTCAACGCGATGTGGCCGAACGCAGGCCCGGCCGGCACGGTCTCGCCGTTCACGACGATGGGCCCATGGCCGATCCCGACGATCAACACAGCGCTGCTGCTGACCTCCGGGGTGACGCTCACCTGGGCGCACCATGCGCTGCGTGAGGGCAAGCGTGCCCAGGTCATCCAGGGCCTGCTGCTGACGATCCTCCTGGGCTTCACGTTCATGGGCTTCCAGGCGTTCGAATACATCCACGCCTATCACGAACTGAACCTGAAGCTGACCTCGGGCATCTACGGTTCGACGTTCTTCCTGCTGACGGGCTTCCACGGCTTCCACGTGACCATGGGCGCCATCATGCTGTCGGTGGTGCTGGGGCGTGTAATCAAGGGCCACTTCACGCCGGAGCACCACTTCGCATTCGAAGGCGCTGCGTGGTACTGGCACTTTGTGGACGTCGTGTGGCTGGGCCTGTACGTGGTGGTGTACTGGCTGTAAGACAGCATCGGATTGGGGCGGCGCAGCGTCGCTCCATGACGTGGCCAACGGCCGGCGAAGACAATGCCGCAGACGGGACACCGCTGCGGCGTTTTCGCTTTTCTGGCCTGACTGATCTGACGTGGGCTATTGGCCGAAGCGGATGCCGGTACTGTGGATCCAACCCAGCCGGTTCGCGACGAGGATGAAGATGAACAGCGCGATCGAGAAACCGACGCGGAACATCAACGAGCGAACGGTGCGGTTGCTGTGGCCCTTGTCGCGCATCAGGAAGAACAGCGCGGAGGCAAGGCTGCCGAGGATCAGCAGAAACGCAATGGCAACGACGATGCGCATGGAGGGCTGCCGGTTGGGCAATGACGGGTTGGAAATGACTGCCGAGCATTATCGCACCGGGGCCGAGCGATGACCGTGCGCGTACCGATGCGGCAGTGGTTTGCGCCTGTGCCGATGTTGGCGGGCGTGGCACTGATCGCGCTGACGTGCTCCCTCGGGCGTTGGCAGCTTTCGCGTGCGCACGAGCGCATCGAGCGCCAGGCCCGCATCATGGCGCTAGAAAATGCACCCGCCCAGCGCATCACCGCGCAGCCCGTGACAGCAGAGTCGGTGATGTACCGGCCGGTGCTGCTGCGTGGAACGTTCGACGTGGCGCACACGGTGCTGCTCGAGAACCGTCCGCACGTCACCAACGACGTATCGCGCCCGGGTTTCGAGGTGCTCATCCCGCTGAAGCTGGAAGGCGCCGGCGGGCGCGCCGTGTTGGTCGACCGGGGCTGGTTGCCGCGCGATCCGGCCGACCGCACGCGCATCGCGCCGTACACCACGCCGGCGGGCGAAGTGCAGGTCGAGGGGATGGCGGTGCCGCATGCCAGCCGGGTCTTCAGTCTGGGCAGCAAGGACGGCGCGGATGAAGTCGGCCAGCGACTTAGGCAGAATATCGACCTCGACGCTTTCTCGCGCGAAATCGGCGTGCCGCTCCAACCGTTCGTGGTGCAGCAGCAATCCGACGTGGAGGACGGCCTGTTGCGCGATTGGCCGCGCGCAGACCTGGGCGCTGAGCGCAATTACGGCTACGCATTCCAATGGTTTGCGATGGCGGCGGCGGTGCTTGGGCTGATGGTCTTCTACAGCGTGCGGCGTTATCGCCGCTTGGCGGGCACTTCCGAGCCCGCCTGAACACGAACTCGCGTTGCGGCTTAGTGCCGCAGCGGAATGTATTAGGAATCACATGGTGAATCAGGAATCCGCACCCGGCGCGCCGGGCACACTCGGGGCGTCCGAAGACCCGCGCATCGACGCGCGCACGCGCCGCGGCCGCTGGATGATGCTGCTGCTTCTGTTGGTGTGTGCCTCTCCGGTGATCGCGTCGTACCTCGCGTATTACGTGTTCACCCCGGCCGGCGGCAAGGCGGCGTATGGCGCGCTGGTCGATCCGCAGCGCCCCATCCCGAGCGGCCTGATGGTGCAGGACGAGCACGGCACTGAAGTGCCGCTCGCCAGCCTCAAGGGCAAATGGCTGATGGTGTCAGTGGATGGCAGCGCCTGCGACGACAACTGCGCGCGCAAGCTGTTCACCATGCGCCAGTTGCGCATCGGCCAGGGCCCGGACCGCGACCGCATCGTCCCCGTCTGGCTGGTGACCGACCGCGGTGAAATCGACCCGCGCCTGATCAAGGCCTACAACGACGATTACGGTGCGGTGCGCTTCCTGCGCGCGCCCGAGCTGCCGAAGAACTGGCTGGCCGACGGAAAGACGCCGCCGACCGATCACCTCTTCCTGGTCGATCCGCTTGGCAACCTGATGATGCAGTTCCCGAAAGATCCCGACCCGAAGAAGGTGCGTGGAGACATGACGCGACTCTTGAAGTATTCGCGCATCGGATAAGCCATGCTGCTGCAACTTGCTTCCATCGGCATCCTGATCGCGCTGATCCCGCTGTGCTACGTGCTGGTCAAGGGGGATCGCAACAAGTACCGCAAGCTGGTGTGGATCACCGCTTTCCTCACGCTGGACCTGATCATGTTCGGCAGCTTCACGCGTCTGACGGATTCAGGCCTCGGTTGCCCGGATTGGCCGGGCTGCTATGGCACGTCCAACCCGTTCCACGCCCGTGACGACATCCATGCCGCACAGGCCGCCATGCCGAGTGGCCCGGTCACGTGGATGAAGGCGTGGATCGAGATGACGCACCGCTACTTCGCGCTCGCGCTGGGCGTGCTGATCATCACGCTGGTGGTGCTGGCGTGGGTCAAGCGTAAGGAGCTGAAGCAGTCTCCGTGGTATGCGACGGCCGTGCTGGCGCTGGTATGTGTGCAGGGCGCCTTTGGCGCGTGGACGGTCACGCTCAAGCTGCAGCCGGCCATCGTGGTGACGCATTTGCTGCTCGGCATGTCGTTGCTGGCCGCGCTGATCTGGCTCGGCTGCAAGAACGATGTGCCGCGTGTGGTGGATGGGCGTGGTGCCTCGTTGCGCATGGCGGCGGGCATCGGGCTCGTGCTGCTCGTTGTGCAGATTGCGCTGGGCGGCTGGGTCAGCACGAACTACGCTGTGCTCGCCTGTACCGATTTCCCGCTGTGCAACGGCCAGTGGGTGCCGCCGATGGACTTTGCACACGGCTTCACGTTCTGGCGCCAACTTGGCAAGACTGCCGGCGGCGATTTCATCTCGCACGACGCGCTGGTCGCCATCCATTGGACGCACCGCGTGTTTGCGGTCGTCGTGCTGAGCTACCTGGCATGGCTCGGCGTGCGCGCACGTCGCATCGACGGCATTGGCCGTGTCGCGACGGTGCTGCTCGTCGTGCTGGCCGTGCAATTGGCGACCGGGCTGTCGAACATCGTGCTGGGGTGGCCGCTGCTGGCCGCCGTGGCGCACAACGGCGGCGCGGCCGTGCTGCTGTTGCTGATGGTGCGTCTGCATTACCTGATCGGGCTCGCACAAGCGCGGGCGCCGATGCCTGTGGCGGCTGCCGTCGTCTGAATGCCGTCTGAACGTTTTTTATGAATACCGTGGCAACCCCAACAACTTCCACTCAACTTCCTGGCTGGCGAACGACCGCATCGCAGTATGCGGCGCTGACCAAGCCGCGCGTCACGCAGCTTGCCGTGTTCTGCGCCGTGATCGGCATGTTCCTGGCCACGCCGGGCATGGTGCCGTGGCCGGTGCTGATCGGCGGCGCGGTTGGCATCTGGCTGTTTGCCGGCGCTGCCTTCGCCATCAACTGCCTGGTCGAGCGCAAGATCGACGCGATGATGCGCCGTACGGCCTGGCGCCCGTCGGCCAGCGGCGAACTTGGCACGCGGCAGATCCTGGTGTTCTCGGTGGTGCTGGGCGGTGCGGGCATGTGGACGCTCCACGTGTTCGCCAACGACCTCACGATGTGGCTGACGTTCGCCACCTTCATCGGTTACGCGATCATCTACACGCTGCTGCTCAAGCCGGCCACACCGCAGAACATCGTGATCGGCGGTCTCTCGGGGGCGATGCCGCCGGCGCTGGGCTGGGCGGCCGTCGCCAACAGCGTGCCGGCCGAGGCGTGGATTCTGGTGCTGATCATCTTTACCTGGACGCCGCCGCACTTCTGGGCGCTCGCGCTATATCGCCGCGCCGACTACGCCAAGTCGGGCCTGCCGATGCTGCCGATCACCCACGGCGAGAAATACACGCTGCTGCACATCCTGCTGTACACGCTCATCATGATCGCCGCGACCATCCTGCCGTTCGTCTACGGCATGAGCGGCTACATCTACCTGGTGACCGCGCTGGTGCTGGGCTTCGGCTTCCTCTCGTATGCGTGGCGCATGTACCGCAAGTATTCCGACGCGCTGGCGCAGAAGACTTTCCGCTACTCGATCATCTACCTGTCGATCCTGTTTGCCGCGCTGCTGGTGGACCACTACTTCAAGTTCGGCCCGGCGCTTACGCAAAGCGCGGCGCTGTGACGCACAGGGGCGCCAGCAGGCATGTGCCGTTGGCGTTACGCTAGACGGTCTGCTTCCAACACGATGACCATGCTCTCTTTCCGACACCTCCGCGCCGCGCTGTTCGCTATGCTGGCGGTCGCCGTGCTGGCGCTCGCGGCGTGCAGCGATAAGCCCGCCTTCAAGAACCTCGACATCACCGGATCCAAGAGCTTCGGCACCGATTTCTCGCTGACCGATCACACCGGCAAGCGCCGCACGCTCGAAGATTTCCGCGGCAAGGTCGTCGTCATGTTCTTCGGCTACACGCATTGCCCCGATGTCTGCCCGACCACGCTGGCCGAGCTGCGCGCCGTGATGGATACCCTCGGCAAAGACGCCGACCGCGTCCAGGTCCTGTTCGTCACCGTCGACCCGGAGCGCGACACGCAAGACCTGCTGGCCAAGTACGTGCCCGCGTTCGATCCGCGCTTCATCGGCCTGCGTCCGGCCAACGAGACTGAGCTGAAGAAGGTCGCGTCCGACTTCAAGGTGTTCTACAGCAAGGTGCCGGGCAGCTCGCCCGACAACTACACCATGGATCACACCGCCGGCAGCTACATGTTCGATCCGAAGGGCAACCTGCGCCTGTTCATCAAGCACGGCCAGGGCCCCGAGCCGATCGCGCACGACATCAAGCAACTGCTGGCCGACTGATCTTCCGCCAGCCCCAAAAGAAAAAGCCCGCCGATCCTGGCGGGCTTTTCATTGCAAGGAACGCAGCTTAGGCGAAAGCCTGCAGCGCGCCCTTCATCTTCTTCATCGCGGCCGATTCGATCTGGCGAATGCGCTCGGCGGACACGCCAAACTCGTCTGCCAGTTCGTGCAGCGTCGAGCCGCCCGATCCGTCATCGTTCACGTTCAGCCAGCGGGCCTCGATGATGCGGCGGCTGCGGTCATCCAGCTTGGCCAGGGCGGCTTCGATGCCCTCGCTTTGCATGCGGTCGTTGCTGCGCGCTTCGATCACGCGGGTCGGCTCGTTGTGCGTATCGGCCAGGTAGGCGATCGGGGCGAACGACTCCTCGCCGTCGTCCATCTGGCCTTCCAGCGCAATGTCGCCGCCGGACAGGCGCGTTTCCATCTCGCGCACTTCCGTGCCCTTGACGTTGAGTTCGGCCGCCACGGCGTCGATTTCGTCCGACGTGAAGGTCGCCTGCGCATCCTGCTTGTGGCTGCGCAGGTTGAAGAACAGCTTGCGCTGGGCCTTGGTGGTGGCCACCTTGACCATGCGCCAGTTCTTCAGGATGTACTCGTGCATCTCGGCCTTGATCCAGTGCATCGCGTACGAGACGAGACGCACGCCCTGATCCGGGTCGAAGCGCTTGACGGCCTTCATCAGGCCGATGTTGCCTTCCTGGATCAGGTCGGCGTGCGGCAGGCCGTAGCCCAGGTAGCCACGTGCAATCGACACGACCAGGCGCAGGTGCGAGAGCACCAGGCGGCGGGCGGCATCGAGATTGTCGTTGTCGCGGTATTCGCGGGCCAGGCGTTGTTCTTCTTCAGCCGACAGCATAGGCACACGGTTGACGCTCTGGATATAGGCGTCGATGTTGCCCAGGTTGCCGGGGAACGCCAGCGCCCATCCATTACCGGCGTTGCCGGACGGCTGGGTGGCGATTGCGGAAACGGTATTCACGGGGATGACTGCGTTCACTCAGGACTCCTGTCGAAATCCAGTGGAGGTTTGGAAAGGCATCTTAGCACTCCGACCGGAAGAGTGCTAATAGGACATTTTTGCCTGCTTGATAGTTCCCGTAAATCAGAGAATTTGCCTTGATAGTGTGATGTTTGCGCCGCAGCAATATGGGCGGCGCACCCAGTCATAGACCGTGGCTGACGGCATCGGTTCTCGGCTAGGCCGCAGTGTTACGGCCGCGAGACTTGGCCCAATAAAGTGCGCGATCGGCTTCCCGTAGAGCGGCGTCGGGCTCACGGACCTCGGGACCGGGGCACGCCACGCCGATGCTCGTGGTGACATGCAGGATCGTGTCGCCGGGCAGGATGATGGGCGGGCGAATTGCGCCGACGATCTTCTGGGCGGTGTGCAGCGCATCATCCGGGGCGTCGATGGGGTCCAGCAGGATGATGAATTCGTCACCTGCGAGGCGCGCGACAGTGTCGGTGCGACGCACGGCGCGCTGGAGGCGGTGCGCGACCTCCACCAGCACCGCATCGCCCGCGGCGTGGCCGTAGGTGTCGTTGATGTGTTTGAAGTGGTCGACGTCCAGGTACAGCACGCCCAGCGGGGCGGGCAGACGCTGACGGCGCTCCAGCGCGCCGCGCAGGCGCTCGTAGAGTTCGTAGCGGTTGGGCAGGCCGGTGAGGGCGTCAAAGCGCGCCATGCGCGAAAGCTCCATCTCGCTGCGCTTGGCTTCGGTTACGTCCTGCACGAAGGCATAGAAACCACAGCGGCCGTCCTGCGCTTCGCCGGCATCGGGGACGAGCTGGCCCCGGAAGTGTCGTGTGCGGCTGCGCAGACCGCTGGCAGACGGCTTCTCGTACCACGGGGCGGTGATCTCGAATTGGACCGATTCCCCGCGCTGGGCACGCGCGAGATACGGCGCGAGCAGGGCATACGTGCCGGGCGTGAAGACGCGTTCCGGCGTCTGGCCGCAGACGTCCTCCGGGGTGCGCTGCAGCCAACGTGCGTGCGTGACGTTGCAGAAGGTGAAGACGCCGTCTGGGTTGATGTGCGAGACCAGCAGCGGCGCGTTGTCGAGCACCAGCTTGAGCGCGCGTTCACTGCGCGCCAGGGCCAGCTCGGCGGCAGTGCGCGCCGTCAGATCCTGCAGCACCGAGAAATAGCCCCGCAGCGTGCCGCGATCGTCGTAGTCAGGAAAGTAATGGCCGCTCAGGTAGCGGGGCACGCCCGTGCGCATGGACTGAATCTCGAACTGCACCGGGTACCCGGCCAGCACCTCCGTCATGTAGGGCAGCAGCGCGCGATAGTCCTCGGGGGCATAGATGTCGCGCACGTGGCGATCGAGCATCTCGTCTTCGCGGCGGCCGAAGGCTTCGAGCAGGGTGCGGCTGGCAAAGCGGACGATGCCGTCGGGGTCGACATAGCTGAGTTGCGCCGGCACGTTGTCGGCCACCAGACGCAGTTGTTCGCGGCTGGCGCGCAGGGCGTCCCGGCGGCGCTCGAGGCTCTCGTTGGCGGTGCGCAGCGCGCGCTCGGACGCCGCCAGCCGATTGGCAAACGGACGCACCGTCAGGCGGATGACCAGCACGCTGCCGATCATCAGGCACAGCATGAAGGCGGCGAGTCGCTCGAACTGCACGCGCATCGGGGCGTACAACTCGGCGCAGGCGATTTTGCTGATCAGCGCCAGGCCCGTGTGGCCGATCGGCGTGTAGCTGAACGACGTCGGCATGCCGTGGATGTCCTGCCACTGGCCGTAGCCTGCTTCGCCCGCCAGCGCCAGGCGCGATGGCAGCGGCCGGCGGTCGCGCGTCAGCGGCGGCAGTTCGAAGACGTAGGCATCGAAGCGCTGCGGAAACGACATGGCGCGGCCGCGCGCATCGAAGCCCGACATCGCCAGCGTTTCGGTTTTTCCGATGCTGCGTTCGTTGGCGTAGCGTGCAGTCATGTGGGCGAGCGGTTGCTCGGCGACCAGCCAGCCGATCTGCATGCCGTCTGCCATGACCGGCGTTTCGGTGCGCATGGCAAATCCGTGTACCCATTGCAGCGTGACGCGCTCGGGCGCGAGGCCGGCGTGCAGCGGAATCGACAGCTCCGGCTTAAGCGTTTGCGTGCCGAGACTGACGATGCCCTCGCCCGCCAGCGTGCGCAGTTGCAGGTACGAGTAGCCCTGTTCGCGATACGCCTGCAGCGCGCTCTCGCTGCGCAGGCGCGCGGCGTTGTCGGCCGGATGGCGCAGCACTTCCTGGATGTGCGTGGCGGCCGCCACCAGGCGCGGGCTTTCCGCGCGCATGGCCAGCAGCTGATCGAACTCCTCTGCGTAGCTGGAGAGCGCTTGCGCCCGCGTGATGCCGAATGTCTGGCTGACGCTGTCCACCTGGATGATGAACGCCGTGATGGTGGCGCCCAGGCCGGCCAGCACCACGCAGCCGCCGCTGATCCACACGATGGTGTCTTCCGGCGACAAGCGCAGGCGCAACAGGCCCGGCTGCCGGATCACCGCAACGCACAGGACGCCCGTGATCACCAGCAGCGTGCAGATGGCGGCCACGTCCGAGGCACGCCACACCAACCACGTCGGGTACAGATATTCGAGCGCCATGGCGCGGCCAAGCAGGTCGCCGGCGCAGAGCAGCATCGCCAGGCCGACGAGGCCCCAGAACCAGCGCGCGCGCTGCGGGTTGCGCAACGTCGGCACAAGGCCCAGGCCCGTTGCCGATGCGGCCATCGCCAGCGCGTGGCTGGGGTGCATGCCGCCGATCCATCCGGTCACCCATTGGCGGTCAAGCCATGTGTGTACGGCGGGAAAATCCAGCCCGATCGGCCAACCCGTGATCATCTCGGCCATCCGCAGCGTGGAGAGCACGGCCACCACGCCGCCGAGCCCCCGGGCCACCGGATCCGCCCAGCGCACATTCGGCCGCACCGTCCCGACCAGCAGCGCCGTCAGCCCCGCGCCAAGCAGGGTCAGGTTGATGCCGGTAGCGAACACGATCAGCAGCCGATCGGTGCCGACCTTCACAGCCCACGGCCAATGCCGCAGCCAGCCGACCATCACGGTCAGCCCGACAAGGACGAGGAGAAAGCCGATGCCGCCGGCGATGGCGACAAGCGGCCGGCGAGGAACCATGCAGGTAATGCGTCAGCGGGGCGGTTTCTGGGCGGATGTCTTCTAACCGGAAGATCGGCGGAAAACCGCGTCGCTTGAGCGTTTCCACCTAAATGGGTGGGCAGAATCGTCATGTCTGCAATGTCGGGTGATCGCGGCGCTGACCAATGCGATGCGGGCGGCACTTTGTGTCGGCTCCCGTGGCGTCACGCAAGTTGGCTACACTGCCCAGACATTGCAGAAACCGTTACAGGAGCCGTCATGACGATCGTCGTCAGCAAGGACACCGAAGGCCTTTTCCGCCACAAGGTGACGTTTCCCGAAGGCGTCACTTATACCGATGTGCCCAAACCGACGGGCGAAGGCAGCGCGCCCGACCCCCACGCCTACTTTGACGCGGCCCTGGCGAGCTGCAAGGCGCTGACCGTCACGCTGTATGCGCGCCAGCGCAAGTACCCGCTCGATTCCATCGACGTGGCCGTCGAGCACGACGGCACCCAGGAGCGCCAGGGCCGCTACAAGCTGCGCACGGTGCTGACCTTGCACGGCGACCTCAGCGACGAGCAACGCGCCGACCTGCTGCGCGTGGCCGGCAAGTGCCCCATTCACAAGCTGATGACCGAAGTCGAGATCAGCGTCGACACCGAGCTGGCCGAGCGCGCCTGAGGAGCTTTTCACCATGACGTCCATTCAGCACATCATTGGCCCGCACGTGCGGGATCTCGGCGGTTTCTCGGTCAAGCGCGTGCTGCCCTCGGCGGCCCGCCAGACGGTCGGACCGTTCATCTTCTTCGACCACATGGGCCCCGTGGATTTCGCGCCGGGCGAGGGCATCGACGTGCGCCCGCACCCGCACATCGGGCTGGCCACCGTCACGTACCTGTTTGACGGCAGCATGGTCCATCGCGACAGCCTCGGCAGCGTGCAGACCATCACGCCCGGCGACGTGAACTGGATGACGGCCGGCAACGGCATCGTCCACTCCGAGCGTTCGTCGCCGGAAGGGCGCGAAAAGGGCGCGCGCGTGCATGGCATCCAGACCTGGGTGGCGCTGCCGAAGGATCAGGAAAAGGTGGACGCCAGCTTCGCCCATCACGCGGCCGACACGCTGCCCAAGCTGGAATGCCCCGGCGTGCAGGGCGTTGTCATTGCGGGGGATGCGTTTGGGCTGACGTCGCCGGTGAAAGTGAGTTCGCGCACGCTGTATGTGGCGCTGGAGCTGGCGGCCGGCGCATCGCTGGTGATTCCGCCCGAGCATGCAGACCGCGGCCTGTATTTGGTCGAGGGCGCCGTCACGATCGATGGCGAGGCGCTCGACCCGCACCACCTGGCTGTGCTGGAACCCGGCGGCGACGTGACGCTCACCGCCCAGGTGTCGTCCCGCGTGATGCTGCTGGGCGGTGACCCGACCGACGGCCACCGCCACATCTACTGGAACTTCGTCGCCAGCGACAAGGCCGACATTGAAGACGCCAAGCAGCGCTGGGAGGCCGACGCCTTCGCCCACGTGCCCGGCGAAACGGAGCGCATTCCGCTGCCGTCCAAGTAAGACCGGCGATCGCTCAGGCAGCCTGCGCCGGGCGTGCACACCGCACGATCGCGCGGACCTGCTTGGCGATCGGCTCCGG
This sequence comes from Ralstonia sp. 1138, assembly GCF_040544795.1. Taxonomy (NCBI): domain Bacteria; kingdom Pseudomonadati; phylum Pseudomonadota; class Betaproteobacteria; order Burkholderiales; family Burkholderiaceae; genus Ralstonia; species Ralstonia sp. 1138. The sequence goes on from NZ_JBEPKQ010000002.1 coordinate 789,982, forward strand.
CACGGGCTGCTTGCCGTCGAGCACCGCTTCAATCCAGCGCGCCGTTGCCGCCACGTCCGTTCCCGCGGGCAGCTCAGGCGGTGCGTCGCTCGAACCTTCCACCGCTTCGATCACCGTTTCGTGCGCGCCGTCGTGCAGCCACTCCACCGCGCTGCCGCGCCGCGCGTCGGCCACGGCTTCGCCTTCGGTGCCGCGTGCCAGCAGCACGTTGGCCGGATGGCGCAGGAAGTAATCGGTGAGCGTGTCGCGGTATTCCGGGTGCGTGTAGCTGACCAGCCGTAGCGCCTCGTGCGGCGCGTGCCCGCCAATGGGCTGCAGCATCTTCACCACCGTGTGGGCGGAATTGCGCAGGCCGACGATCTCGCGCTTGTCCAGCAGCGATGTCAGCTGGGGAGAGAGCACGTCGATCGGCACGAATGCCAGTCGATCGCGTTCCAGGCGCTGACGTGCGTCGTCCATGTGTTCGCAGACCGGCCAGCCGAGCGCTTCGAACAACGCCGCCGTGGTGATGCGGCCGTCGAAGCGGCGGACGCCATGCACCAGCACGGGCACCCCTTCGCGCGCCAGCAGCTTGGCCAGCAGCGGCACGAGGTTCGGCTGGCGGCGGGCGCCGTTGTAGCTCGGGATGACGACCGGCAGCGCATGCTCGGGCGTGTCCGGCGCCGGCAGCGGCCGGCAATGCGCATGCGTGGCCTCCAGCATGCCGTCGAGTTCTTCCGGCGTCTCGCCCTTGATGCGATAGGCCATGAGGATGGCGCCGAGCTGCACGTCGGAGATGCGGCCTTCCAGCATGGCGGTGAAGAGCGCACGGGCGTCGTGCTTGACCAGGGCGCGGGCGCCGTCTGCGCCGCGGCCGATTTCCTTGATGAACCGGGCGGCGGGGAAGGGGCCGTTAGCGAAGGCGTCTTCAGTGGCGGTGGCGGGGAGGATGGGAGGAGCGGGCATCAGGAAGCTGGGCGGGGTTTTTGTGTGGGTTTGATCATAGCGCTGGGGTTTGCGCTGGCGCTAGCGTGGGGCGTGGGATGTTCTTTGTTGGTGGTGCATCTCTTGTTTCATCCCCTGCCGGGGCTGAGTCACTTTCTTTGTCTTGCCAAAGAAAGTAACCAAAGAAAGGCGCGCCCGAGATGGCGAAAGATTCCTTGAATTTATGTCGCAGGGAGGGAAGGGAGGCAAACTCGCTGCGCTCAGACAAGCCTCCCTTCTTTCTCCTCCCTGCAACAGAAATTCAAGGCGCCATCTAGGGCAGGAACTTCAACGGCCACACCGGCGGTGGGCCGGGCGTGGCGATGTGTCTGTCGTTGCGTTGGCGCCGGGCGTCACGAACCGATGGCGGCGGGATCCATCCAGATGGCTTCCCAGATGTGGCCGTCCAGGTCGGCCAGGGCGCGGCCGTACATGAACCCGAGGTCCTGCTTGGGATTGATGTCGGCTGTGCCGCCGCACTTCACGGCGGCATCGTTCATGTGGTCGACGGCGTCTTTGCTGTCGCAGGTCAGGGCGAGCATCACTTCGCTCGATCCGCTTTGCGGGAGCGGGCGGCTGGTGAACGTGTGCCACTTTGCGTGCGTGAGCAGCATCACGAAGATCGACTCGCTCCAGACCATGCAGGCGGCCGTGTCGTCGGTAAATTGCGGGTTGTTCGTGAAGCCCAGGGCTTCGTAGAAAGCTTTGGATTTCGGCAGGTCTGCGACCGGCAGGTTGATGAAGATCGACTTGGTCATGACACGTCTCCTTGGTTGAGGGCGAGCACCGCGCTTGCCTGACCGAACGATACGGGCGCGGACACCCCTGGCGCATTGACTATTGGTAAGACGCCATCCAGCTCATCCCACACCCAAGGCAATCGCTTTGCGCAGGCGGCTCAGGCTTTCCGGGGTGATGCCCAGCCAGGCGGCGATGTGGTGCTGCTTCAGGCGCCTGTGCAGATCGGGCTCGCTCCTGATGAAGTTGCGATAGCGCTTCATCGCACTGTCGTGGCGGAAGGCGATTTCCACCGGCTCTTTTTCGATGATCCAGTGGCGCTCCATGTAATGGATGTAGAACGCCGCGATATCCGGGAAGCGCGTCATCAACGCCCGAAACGCCGCGAATTCGTACTCCAGGACACTGCAGTCTTCGATAGCGGTGATCGTAAATTGGCTCGGTTTGCCAAGCAGCGTCGCACTGACCGAGCCGGCAATCCGGCCCTCCGGAAAGAAGTACTTGATGACCATGTCCCCCTCCGGGCCGACATAGTGCTGGAAGAACAGACCCTCCTGAACAAAGGCGAACCGCGTCGGCACGTCCCCCGCCACGACAAGCGACTCGTCCTTCCGGTACTGCCGCGGTTGAAGCAGAGCAGCCCACGCCCGCTCGGCCTCCTCTGAGATTTCCGCATAGGTCCGGACCTTCCTGAAGAACGCTTCGGTATCCACTCGATCACTCTCCTGGCTTGGCAAAGCGAACCGCCCTGGAGAGAAACGCAGCAGGGCCAAAGCTCGCCCCGCATTTGTACCAGAAGGGTCCTCCCCCCACCCAGCAAGAGAACGCAACACCAAGATCAAGCGTCCAGCAACCGAGCCACCAAGCAGGGAGCGAAGCGAACCGCCCGCCCACCACCAACGCTGGAGCGCACGTAAACGCCCAAACCACGCCGGTTTGGCCGTTGAAGTTCCTGCCCTAGATGGCGCCTTGAATTTCTGTAAGCGGGCGGAAAAAAGAAGGAGGCCTGTCTGAGCGAAGCGAGTTTGCCTCCTTCTCCGCACGGTTACAGAAATTCAAGGAGTCTTTCGCCATCTCGGGCGCGCCTTTCTTTGCTTACTTTCTTTGGCAAGACAAAGAAAGTGAGTCAGCCCCGGCAGGGGATGAAACAAGGGATGGACACCAAGTTAAAACAACAAAGCCATCCCCCAAGCAAATCAGGCAGCCTCCGCCACCGGATGCCTCTGCTTCCGATAAAGAAAATCCAACACCGCCGTCCGACAAGCGTGATAAGTCGCATCCTCCGCCAACGCCATCCGATCCCGCGGCCGCGGCAAATCCACCGTCAACACTTCGCCAATCGTCGCAGCCGGCCCATTCGTCATCATCACGATGCGATCCGCCAGCAGCACGGCTTCATCCACATCGTGGGTCACCATCACCACCGTGCTGCCGGTCGCCGCCACGATCTTCAGCAGCTCATCCTGCAGATGCGCCCGCGTGAGCGCGTCCAACGCCCCAAACGGCTCATCCATCAGCAGCACCTTCGGCTCCATGGACAACGCCCGCGCAATGCCCACGCGCTGCTTCATCCCGCCCGAGATCTCATGCGGATGCTTCTGCTCGGCATGCGACAAGCCCACCAGCGACAGCGCCGCATGCGTGCGCTCACGCAGTTGCGCCTTGGTCTCGGTCTTGCCGAAGACCCGCTCGACGGCCAGATACACGTTGTCAAAGCACGTAAGCCACGGCAGCAGCGAGTGGTTCTGAAACACCACCGCGCGATCCGGGCCCGGCCCGGCAATCTCGCGCTCGGCGAGGATCAACCCACCCGTGGTCGGCCGCGTGAGGCCGGCAATGAGATTGAGCAACGTTGATTTGCCGCAGCCCGAGTGCCCGATGAGCGCGATGCACTCGCCGCGCGCCACCGTCAGGTCGATGTCGCGCAGGGCGACGAACGGGCCGCGCTTGGTCTTGAACGTCTGCCCGACGTTTTCAATGCGCAGGAATTTGTCTGTCATGGCGCTCCCCCAAATGTCCTCAAACCGCGTCGTACGAGAAGCGCCGCGCAATCGCCAGCAGCGCGTGCTCCAGCAGCAGCCCGACCACACCAATCACGAAGATGGCGATGACGATGTGCTCGACCTTCAGGTTGTTCCACTCATCCCACAGCCAGAAGCCGATGCCGACGCCGCCGGTGAGCATTTCCGCCGCCACGATCACCAGCCACGCCGTGCCGATGGACAGCCGCACGCCGGTCAGCATGTACGGCAGCACCGCGGGAAACAGCACGCGCGTGAACACCTTCCACTCCGACAGGTTCAGCACACGGGCCACGTTCAGGTAATCCTGCGGCACGCGCGTCACGCCCACTGCGGTGTTGATCACCATCGGCCAGATCGAGCAGATGAAGATCGCCCAGATGGCCGCCGGGTTGGCCGACTTGAACAGCAGCAGCCCGATCGGCAGCCACGCCAGCGGCGACACCGGCCGCAGCAGGCTGATGATGGGCGAGGCCATCGCATTGAGAAACGCAAAGCGCCCGATGAGGAAGCCCGCCGGAATGCCGATGACGGCCGCCATGCCGAAGCCCGCCCCCACGCGCGCCAGCGATGCCAGCACGTTCCAGCCTACGCCCTGGTCATTCGGGCCATTGCGATAGAACGGATCGGCGAACAGCGCAACGGCCGCTTTCCACGTCACCGCCGGCGTCGGCAATGCAGGGATGGCCGTGGCGATGCCCTGCCACGCCAGCACGAACAGCACCAGGCCCAGCACGGGCGGAAAGCCGCGCACCACGGCAGCGACAAACCAGTCGCGCGCAACAAACCGGCGACGTTCAGGGGCGGCGTCGGACTGCACGCCGGACAACGTTTTGACGAGCGTGTTCATGTCGGGCTCCATCGATGTGAGGGACCGCAATCAGAAATTCAGAGGTTCAGGATGAGAGCGGCGTCAGGCTTTCAGCTTGAAGCCGTCCGCATACGCGGCGGGGTTCTTTGCATCCCACACCACGCCGTCGATCAACTTGGCCGTGCGCATGTCGCTCTTGGGCAGCGGCGTGCCCGTGGCGGTGGCCGCCTGCTTGAAGATGTCGATGCGGTTGACCTGCTTGGCGACAGCCAGGTAATCCGGATGCGCCTTCAGCAGACCCCAGCGCTTGTGCTGCGTGAGGAACCACATGCCGTCCGACAGGTACGGGAAGTTGACCGCGCCGTCGTGGTAGAAGCGCATCGGGTCCGGGTCGTCCCACGTCTTGCCCAGGCCATTGGTGTAGCGGCCGAGCATGCGGTCGAGAATGATGTCCATGTCGGTGTTGACGTAGGACTTGGCGGCGACGGTCTCGGCCGTCTTGCGGCGGTTCGACGCCGACGCATCGATGAACTTGCTCGCCTCCAGCACTGCCGCGGTGAGCGCACGCGCCGTGTTCGGATACTTCTGCACGAACTCCGCCGTGGTGCCGAGCACCTTCTCGGGGTGGTCTTTCCAGATGGCCTGTGTTGTCTCGGCGGTAAAGCCGATGTTGTCTGCAATTGCGCGGGCACCCCACGGCTCGCCCACGCAGTAGCCATCCATGTTGCCCACGCGCATGTTCGCGACCATCTGCGGCGGCGGCACGGTGATCGCCTTCGCTTCCTGCAGCGGGTGGATGCCGTGCGCGGCCAGCCAGTAATACAGCCACATTGCATGCGTGCCGGTCGGGAAGGTCTGCGCGAACACATATTCGCGCTTGTCTTTCGCCATGACGGCCTTCAACGACGCGCCATCCTTGACGCCCGCTTCCTTGAGCTTGGACGACAGCGTGATCGCCTGGCCGTTGTTGTTGAGCGTCATCAGCACGGCCATGTCTTTCTTGGGGCCGCCAATGCCGAGCTGCACGCCATAGATCAGGCCGTACAGCACGTGCGCCGCATCCAGGTCGCCCGATACCAGCTTGTCGCGCACGCCCGCCCACGAGGCTTCTTTCGACGGCGTGATCTTGATGCCGTACTTCTTGTCGATGCCGAGCGTGGACGCCATCACTACCGAGGCGCAGTCCGTGAGGGGGATGAAGCCCACCTTCAGCTCTGTCTTCTCGGGCGCATCAGAGCCAGCGGCCCAGGCGCCGGCACGCACCAGCGGATCGATCAATGCCACGGCACTGCCTCCTGCAATCGTCGCCGCGGCTTTCATGATGCTGCGGCGCTTCGGGTTGATCGGGTTGACGAGAGCATCGGTCTTGTCTGGCGCGGCCATCCATGGCTCCAAAGAAAAAGCGTCCCGATGCGCGACCGCCGCCCATCCGAAAGAGGGGCGCGCTGCCGTGCATCGGGACGCCGTTGTCCCGTGCCGATACCCACGTTGGCACCGGCTTCGCAGCGACACTTGCAAGGGGTATGCCAACGTTGCGCGATGGGTCTCGGCTATCCGAGTTCTGAGCGCCGCGCGCCGAGCTTTTTTCTCGGCGTTCCGCGTTCAGAACTCGGCGCGCGAGGCTTTTAGCTCGGCCGTTGAGGTTCGGAACTCGGCGTGCGAGGCTTTTAGCTCGGCCGTTGAGGTTCGGAACTCGGCGTGCGAGGCTTTTAGCTCGGCCGTTGAGGCTCGGAACTCGGCGCGCGAGGCTTTTAGCTCGGCCGTTGAGGCTCGGAACTCGGCGCGCGAGGCTTTTAGCTCGGCCGTTGAGGTTCGGAACTCGGCGTGCGAGGCTTTTAGCTCGGCGGTTGAGGTTCGGAACTCGGAGCGCGAGGCTTTTAACTCGGCAATTGAGGTTTGGAACGCCACGTGTGAGGTCCGGAACGCCGCGCGCGCGTGGTGCGTTTCCAGCGCCGGAGTTGTGCGACGCACCAAAACTGGGCGATGGTCTGACCGCTCAGCCGGCCATCACATCGATCACGCGTTGAGCGGCTTCCACCAGCTTGATGTTGCGATCCATCGCCATCTTGCGCAGGCGCTTGAAGGCGTCGTCTTCCGACAGGTTCATCTGTTTCATGAGCAGGCCCTTGGCGCGCTCAAGCACCTTGCGCTCGGCCAGTTGCGTCTTGGCGGTATCCAGCTCGGCCCGCAATTCACGCTCGTGTTCAAAGCGGGCATAGGCAACGTCCAGCACGGCCTTCACACGCGTGGGCTTGATGCCGTCGACGATGTAGGCGGTGATGCCGGCGGCAAACGCCGTCTTGATGCGCGTGGCGTCGTCGTTGTCGGTGAAGAGCACGATCGGGCGGGGTGCATGCTGAGTGGCCACGCAAACGTGCTCGATGGTGTCCCGCGCGGCCGATTCGGACGCAACGATCACCATGTCGGGCTGTGTCTCGGCAATGCGCTCGGGCAGCGTCAGGTCGGCGTCCGCCAGGCCGACGTCCACAAAGCCGGCCTCCGCCAGCCCAGCGCGGATCAGCTCCAGATTGATCTGTTCAGCGTCGAGCGGATCACGCACCAGCAGCACGCGCATGGGCGCAGCGGCGGGTGGGGGGTTCGGAATGGGCGGCTTTGTTTGCATGGCGCAAAGTGGGGCAGGGTGCACGGCACTCATGCAAGAACCGCGCCGACCCGGTGCGGGTGTATCCTCGCAAACTCGTCGGTCGCCGGGGGGCGGTGGCCGCAGTTTCCCACCTGTTCCAATCCAGCTGAGTTCGAGGAGACCCGCATGACCGATTTCGTCGTCACCCCGCCCGCCGTCAATGGCATTCCCGTGCGTGGCGGGCAAGGCCAGTTTCCGGTGCGCCGTGTGTATTGCGTCGGCCGCAATTACGCCGCCCATGCACGCGAGATGGGTTCCGACCCCGACCGCGAACCGCCGTTCTTCTTCTGCAAGCCGGCCGACGCCGTGCGCCACATCCCGGACGGCGAGACCGGCCAGTTCGTCTACCCGACTGAAACGAAGGATTGCCACTACGAGATCGAACTCGTGGTCGCCATCGGCACGGGCGGGCGCGACATCGCCGTGGAAACGGCAGCCAACCATATCTACGGTTACGCCATCGGCCTGGACATGACGCGCCGCGACCTGCAGAACGCGGCAAAGAAGGGCGGCCGCCCCTGGGAGACCGGCAAGGCTTTCGACGGCTCGGCGCCCATCGGCCCGATCGTGCCGGCCAAGGATGTGGCGCATCCGGACAAAGGCGCCATCACGTTGTCGGTCAACGGCCGCGAACACCAGCGCGGTGACCTGTCGGACCTGATCTGGTCGGTGCCGGAAACCATTGCGTATCTGTCGCGCCTGTTCGAGCTGCGCCCTGGCGACCTGATCTACACCGGTACGCCCGAAGGCGTGGGCCCGGTCGTCGTCGGCGACCTGATGGTCGGCAAGATCGACGGCGTGGGCGAACTGCACGTCAAGGTCATTTGATAGACGCGACAGAAGAGTCAGAAGCCATGTCGATCAAGCTGTACAACTACTTCCGCAGTTCGGCGTCGTTCCGTGTGCGCATCGCCCTGGAGATCAAGGGCCTGCCGTACGACTACGCGCCGGTGCACCTGCTCAAGGGCGAGCAACTGGCGCCCGACTTCGTCAAGCTGAACCCCGATGCGCTGGTGCCCGTGCTGTGCGATGGCAACGACGTGCTGAACCAGTCGTTGGCGATCGTCGAATACCTGGAAGAGACGCATCCCGAGCCCACGCTGCTGCCGGGCTCGCCCAGCAATCGCGCGCACATCCGCGCGATTGCATTGGCGATTGCCTGCGAGATCCATCCGCTGAACAATCCGCGCGTGCTGAAGTATCTGAAGAACACGTTCAACGTGGAAGAAGAGGCGCGCAACGACTGGTATCGCCACTGGGTGAAGCTGGGGTTTGCGGCGTTGGAAACGCGGCTGTCACAGTCGCCGCTGACCGGCGCCTACTGTGTTGGCGACACGCCGACGCTGGCCGACGTGTGCCTCGTGCCGCAGGTGTTCAACGGCAAGCGGTTTGATGTGGCGGTGGAGGATTACCCCACGCTTGCGCGCATCTTTGAGCACTGTATGGCGCAGGAGGCGTTTCAGCGGGCGGCGCCTGCGGCGCAGCCGGATGCGGCTTCCGCGTAATCTGCAGCGTTACTGTGCAAAACAAAACGCCCTGATCAAATCAGGGCGTTTTTACGTTGAAGCGTCGTGCTCGAGGGGGTCACCCCAACAACGCATCCGCGAATTCGCGCGCGGAAAACGGCTGCAGATCCTCCACCTGCTCGCCCACGCCGATGAAGTACACCGGCACCGGACGCTGCCGCGCGATGGCGGCTAGGATGCCGCCCTTGGCCGTGCCGTCCAGCTTGGTGACGATCAGGCCCGTGAGGCCCAGCGCTTCGTCAAAGGCTTTGACTTGCGCGAGGGCGTTCTGCCCCGTGTTGCCGTCGATCACCAGCAGCGTTTCGTGCGGCGCCGTGGCCATCGCCTTGGCGGTCACGCGGCGCACTTTCTTGAGTTCTTCCATCAGGTGCAGCTGCGTCGGCAGGCGGCCGGCGGTGTCCGCCATGACGATATCGATGCCGCGTGCCCGCGCGGCGTTCACTGCATCGAAGATCACGGCGGCCGGGTCGCCCGATTCCTGCGCCACGACCGTGACGTTGTTGCGCTGACCCCAGATCACCAGTTGCTCGCGCGCGGCGGCGCGGAACGTGTCGCCCGCTGCCAGCAGCACCGATTGACCGTAGGTCTGGAAGTGCTTGCACAGCTTGCCGATGCTGGTCGTTTTACCGGCGCCATTCACGCCCGCGATCATGATCACCATCGGTTGCTCGCGGCCGAGCACCATGGTTTTTTCCAAGGGGTGCAGCAGCTCGACCAGCAGATCGCGCAGGGCGGTCTTCACGCCTTCGGCGGTTTCGATGCGCTGTGCCTTGACGCGGCGGCGCAGTTCGCCGAGCAGGTATTCGGTGGCGTCGACACCGGCATCGGCCATGAGCAGCGCGGTTTCCAACTCTTCGAACAGCGCTTCGTCCACCTTCACGCCGACGAAGAGCGTGGTCAGGCCTTTGCTCGTCTTCGACAGTCCAGAGCGCAGGCGTGACATCCAGCCCTTGCGGGCCTGTTCGATGACGGCGGGCGTGGGGACGGTTTCGACGTCGTCGGCTTGCACGTCGAGCGCAGGCCGCGCAGCAGGTGCGTCCGGCACGGCCACGTGGGCCGGCGCCGCGACAGGTGCGGGCGCGGGAGCCGGTGCAGCGACGGGCTGGGGGGCTGGAACCGGTGCGGGTATGGGGGCGGGAGCGGCGCCAGGGATGGCAGCCGGGGCAGGCGCCTGCGCGGCTTCGGGTGCCGCTGCGGGCGTGGGTTCGGCGGCCGGTTGGGGCTCTGCCTTGCGCTTCTTCCAGAAACTAAACATCGTAAAAGGCAGTCTATTTCGCCGTTAGAATCAAGCGTCGAATTTTATCAGACAGCCCTTATGCGCTCTTCCATGCGAATCGTTTCAAACCGGGCTCGGTCGCGAGTCTGGCAATTGGCCGCGACGGCCCTGGCGGCCGGCCTGCTGGCCAGTCATGTTGGCGCGCAGGAGCTGGCCGCTGCACTGGGGCATCCGACCGCCGCCATCGCCGGTGGCAAGGTGGGCGCCAGCCAGTCCGACACGCACGAATACAAACTGCCCAACGGGCTGCGGTTGATCGTCAAGGAAGACCACCGCGCCCCCACCGTGGCGCACATGGTGTGGTATCGCGCCGGCAGCATCGACGAGCACAACGGCACCACGGGTGTCGCCCACATGCTCGAACACATGATGTTCAAGGGCACCAAGGCAGTTGGCCCGGGCGAGTTCTCCCGGCGCGTGGCGGCCCTGGGCGGCCGTGAAAACGCCATGACCACGCGCGACTTCACGATGTACTTCCAGCAGATCGAGAAATCGCACCTGGCCGATGTGATGGGGCTCGAAGCCGATCGCATGGCCAATCTCCAGCTCACCGACAAGGAGTTCAAGCCGGAGATGAATGTGGTGAAGGAAGAGCGCCGCATGCGCATCGACGACTCCGCCCGTTCCACCGTGTATGAGCAGATGCTCGCCACGCTGTTCAATGCCGCGCCGTATCGCAACCCAACCATCGGCTGGCCGGGCGATCTCGACACGATGACGGTGCAGGACGCGCAGAACTGGTACCACGCCTGGTACACGCCCAACAACGTCACCGTGATCGTCGCGGGCGATGTGAAACCCGACGAAGTCTTTCGCCTTGCGCAGCGCACCTACGGCAAGCTCAAGCCGCATGCGCTGCCGCGTCGCTATGCGCAGGAAGAGCCCAAGCAGATCGGCGTCAAACGCATCTGGGTGAAGGCGCCGGCCGAGAACCCGTACGTTGTGCTGGCCTACAAGGTGCCGCGCCTGGGCGATGTGGAGAAAGACGTCGATCCGTATGCGCTGGAGGTCTTGTCCGCCGTGCTCGATGGCTATGACAACGCGCGCCTGTCCAGCCAGCTCGTCAAGGGCGAAAAGCGCATCGCCGACGACGTCAATGCCGGCTACGACGGCCTGAACCGCGGCCCGTCGATCTTCCTGATGGACGGCACGCCTGCCGACGGCCACACCACCGCCGAGATCGAACAGGCGCTGCGCGCGCAGATCGAGCGCATCGCCAAGGAAGGCGTGACCGATGCAGAACTGAAGCGCGTGAAGGCACAGGTTGTGGCCGCGCAGATCTACAAGCGGGACTCGGTGTTCGGCCAGGGCATGGAGATCGGCATGAACGAGATGAGCGGCCTGTCGTGGCGCTCCATCGATCGCCAGCTCGAGAAGATCAAGGCCGTAACGTCGGCGCAGATCCAGCACGTGGCGCAGACCTACTTCAGCGAAGACAACCTCGTCGTCGCCACGCTGCTGCCGCAACCGATCGATCCCAACAAACCGGCGCGCAAGCCTGTTCCCGGCATGCGCGATGAAGGAGGGCTGCGTTGATGCGCGCCATGTCTCTGACCCTGAAGACGGCGCTGGTCGCCATTGTTGCAGCGGCGGCGCAGAGCGCTCTGGCCGCGCTGCCCATCGAACACTGGACGGCCCCGACCGGCGCACGCGTGTTCTTCGTGCCGAGCCCGTCGATTCCGATGCTGGACATCAATCTCGACGTGGATGCGGGTTCGCGTTATGAGCCGGCTGCCAAGGTGGGCCTGGCCTCGCTCACAGCCGGCATGCTCGACAAGGGCGTCGCGGCGCAGGGAAATGCTCCCGCGCGCGATGAAGCAGCGATTGCCGATGCGTTTGCCGATGTGGGCGCGAGCTTTGGCGGCGGCGCCGGCGGTGACCGCACGAGCCTGCGCCTGCGCACGCTGTCCGACCCCGTTGAGCGCGGCCCGGCCATCGCGCTGATGACGCAGATCGTCTCGGCGCCGACCTTTCCCGATGCCGTGCTCGCGCGCGACAAGCAGCGCCTGGTGGCTGCGATCCGCGAATCGTTGACCAAGCCGTCGGTGCTCGCCGAGCGCGCATTCGGCAAGGCCATCTACGGCACGCATCCGTACGGGCAGACCGCTTCGCCGGAAACGGTGGAAAGCATCACGCGCGACGACATCGTGCGCTACTACCAGGCCAACTACACGGCCAAGCGCGCGGTGGTGACGCTGATCGGTGCGATCAGCCGCCAGGAAGCCGAGGCCATCGCCGAGCAGATCACGCGCGGCTTGCCCGCTGACGGCGCCACGCCGCCGGCGCTGCCCGATGTGAAGATGCCGCTGGCGAAGGCGGAGACGATCCGCATTCCGCACCCCGCGCAGCAGGCGACGATCATCCTGGGGCAACCGGGCATCGCGCGTGGCGACAAGGATTACTTCCCGCTGCTGGTCGGCAACTACGTGCTGGGCGGGGGCGGCTTCAGCGCGCGTCTGACCAACGAAGTGCGCGAGAAGCGCGGCCTGACGTACAGCATCGGCAGCTACTTCGCGCCTGCTGCACAGCCCGGTCCGTTCGAACTGGCGCTGCAGACGCGCAAGGACCAGACCGAGGAAGCGCTGGGCGTGGTGCGTGAGACCGTCGCCAAGTTCGTCGCCGATGGCCCGACCGACGCGGAGCTGAAGGCGGCCAAGGACAACCTCGTCAACGGCTTCCCCCTGCGCCTGGACAGCAATCGCAAGCTGCTGGACAACGTGGCCAACATCGGCTGGTACAACCTGCCGCTCGACTACCTGGATACGTGGACGCAGCGCATCGCGGCTGTCACGCGTGAGCAGGTGCGCACGGCATTCCAGCGCGTGCTGCAACCGCAGGCCATGGCGACGATCGTGGTAGGCGGTCCGGAAAAAGCCGCCGCGAACTGACGTACCGCGTCTTGATCCGAAAAAACCGGCGGCATTTCCCGCCGGTTTTTGTTTGCGCTCGTTTTATGAGGCAACAGCCCCTAAAATCGCGCCCATGGCACCTCGTACCTCCAGCTCCAAAGGCCCCAAGGCCAAGACCGCCACGTCGCACGCGCGCGCACCGCAGCAGGTGCGCATCATCGGCGGGCAATACAAGCGCACGCCGCTTCCGGTGGTCGATGCAGACGGCCTTCGCCCGACCAGCGACCGCGTCCGTGAAACCGTCTTCAACTGGCTCGGGCAGGACCTGACCGGCTGGCGCTGCGCGGACATCTTTGCCGGCACCGGCGCGCTCGGCTTTGAGGCCGCTTCGCGCGGCGCCGCCCACGTGACGCTCATCGAAAACCACGCCCCGGCCGTGCGCGCGTTGCACGCCATCCGCGACAAGCTGGGCGCGCGCATGGTCGACATCGTCTCCGGCGACGCCTTTGCCTGGCTCGCTCGGCAGCCCGATGCTGCGCTCGATGCGGTGTTCATCGACCCGCCGTTTGCGCAGGACTGGACGTTGCGCGCGCTGGAAGCCGCGACGCGGGTGGTCAAGCCCGGAGGCGTGATCTACGTTGAAGCAGCGCAGCCGCTGGTGGATGTGAGTGCTGATTCACATGACACCGAGCCGGCTGCCGGCCTCGCGTTGCCCGCCGATCTGGTGCTTCACAAACACCTGCGCGCCGGTGCGGTGCATGCGCATTTGCTGCTGCGCAAAAACGGTTAAACTACGCCGCTCGCAACCGGTGCATGAGCATCGGGCGGCACCTGCAAGGCAGGTGCGCCCGGTCGATATCGGTGGCACAGGCGGCAGGCTCGGGACCTGCCGCGGTCGATAACGCAACGGCGTCCGAATGCAGTACCGGCGCGGCCATGTCCCACGCCGACGCTTGCGGATGCTCTTTTCCCCTTGGTGGAGGAACCATGGTGATCGCGGTTTATCCCGGCACTTTCGATCCGTTCACGCGCGGCCACGAAGACCTCGTGCGACGCGCATCCAACATCTTCGATGAGCTGATCGTCGGGGTGGCGCAGAGCCCGAACAAGCGGCCCTTTTTTGCGCTGGAAGAGCGCATCGAAATCGCGCGTGAAGTGCTCGGCCATTACCCCAACGTGCGGGTCGAGGGGTTTTCCGGTCTCTTGAAGGATTTCGTACGCAAGAACGGCGCGCGCGTCATCGTCCGGGGCCTGCGTGCGGTGTCGGACTTCGAGTACGAATTCCAGATGGCCGGCATGAACCGCTATCTGCTGCCGGACGTGGAAACCATGTTCCTGACGCCCTCGGATCAATACCAGTTCATCTCCGGCACGTTCGTGCGCGAAATCGCTGTGCTCGGCGGTGACGTCAGCAAGTTCGTGTTCCCGTCGGTCGAAAAATGGCTCAAGGAAAAGACCGGCAAGTCGGAAGGGTCGGGCAAATCGGAATAAAATGACGCTTTGGCGGGCGCTGGCTCGCCGGCCATTTCAAGGAAGGCATCATGGCGCTCATAATCACCGATGAGTGCATCAATTGCGACGTATGCGAGCCTGAGTGCCCCAACGGCGCGATTTCGATGGGCCCGGAGATCTACGTGATCGATCCGGGCAAATGTACCGAATGCGTCGGCCACTTTGACGAGCCTCAGTGCCAACAGGTCTGTCCGGTGGACTGCATCCCCAAGGACCCGGCCCATGAGGAAACGCAAGAGCAGTTGATGCACAAGTACATTCAACTCACCTCCGCACCACCACGCGCGGCGTGAGCACAAAAAAGAGACGGCTTCGGCCGTCTCTTTGCATTGGTGCCTACCGTTTCGCTCGCAGTGCGCTTACTGGATCGGCAACAAGTCTTCCGGCCCTTCGTACGCATAGCCGGGCTCGCAGACGATGCGGTAGTGCGGGTAATGCGGACGCGGGGGGCGTGGCCCAATGGGTGTGGGCGCCGCGGGCGCTTGCGCGAACGGCTTCGCGCCGTTGCCAGGTTGGCGCAGCGCGCCCGCTGCCGGCGCGGGAGGCTGGCTGATCACCGGCATCGGCGTCGGATAGGGCTGCGGGTAGGGCACCGGCCCCACGTAGACGCGATGGCAGTAGCGAACGCCTTCCTGCGCAATCACCACTTTTTGCCGTTGCTCGCGGCGCGCCTGTTCGGCCGCCTGCGCTGCGATCTGGGCCTGGCGGGCGTCTTCCGCCGCCTGCGCTTTGCGGCGCGCCGTTTCCATCTGCTGGACTTCGGCAGCCTCGGCGGTGGCGCGCTCGCGGGCGGCCTTCTGGTCGGCGGCCGTGGGCGTGTTGTCGATCATCGGCACGGGCTTCGCACGCGTACCGCAGGGATGGTCCGAATAGGTCGTCTGGCCGTTCTCGCTGCAGCGGTACACCTGCGCGTGCGCCGGCAGGCTGAGGGCTGCCAAGCCGAGCGCCAGACCCGCCAGCACGGCGGCGCGTGAGGTCAGTATGGCGATCGGTGTCATGGCGGTGTCCTCTGTCTTGGCGGTTCAGCGTGCGGTATGCAGGCGCATCATGGCTTTTTCGGCGTTGCCGGCAATCAGCTCCGGCAGCGCATCGAGACTCTGATCGATGGCGCGGTCGATGAGGTCCTGTTCTTCCTTGCGAGGCGCTTTGAGCACGAAGTTCGCGACGTCATGCTGGCCGGACGCAGGCGACCCCGGCGGCAGCAGGTTGCGCGGGTGGCCGATGCCCAGCCGCAGCCTCCAGAACTGTTGTGTGGTCAGATGCGCTGCAATGTCCTTCAGGCCGTTGTGGCCACCGGATCCGCCACCGAGCTTGAGCTTGACCGTACCGGGCGGCAAATCCAATTCGTCGTGCACGACCAGGATTTCATCGGGCATCACCTTGTAGAAGCGGGCCAGTGCGACGGTAGCCAGGCCGGAGCGGTTCATGAAGGTTTGCGGCTCCAGCAGCCACACCTCGTTGCCCCAGAGGTTGGCGCGCGCTGCATAGCCGTGAAAGCGCGTCTCGTTGCGCAGCGTTACGTTGTCCATGCGAGCGAGCTGGTCGACCAGCCAGAAGCCGGCGTTATGTCGTGTCGCCGCATATTCGGCGCCCGGATTGCCGAGGCCGACGATGAGTTTGATCATGCGATTGGTATCAGGTTGAGGTGCAGGAGGCGCCCCTTGATCGTACAAGCATAGCTGCTTTCCGTAGCCTGGAGGCGGTGCGGTCCGCGCCGCTCAGGCGGAAAAAAAGCCCGGCGAGACAGGCTCGGCGGGCTTTTTTCGCTCGCACCGAAGTGCGAGGGGCGGCAACTTAGGCTGCCGGCTTGTCTTCGCCTGCAGCAGCAGCGCCTTCTTCGGCGGCAGCGGACTTCTCGCCAGCCGGCACACTGATGTTGGCAACAGCCGGGTTCTCATCGCCACCGTGGGTGAGGATGGTCACGCCCTTCGGCAGCTTGAGGTCAGCGATGTGCAGGGTCTGGCCGATTTCCAGCGAACCCAGGTCCACTTCGATGAACTCCGGCAGGTCGGCCGGCAGGCACGACACTTCAACGTCGTTCAGGATGTGGTTCACGATGCCGTGGCCCAGCTTCACGCCCGGCGCAGTTTCCTGGTTCAGGAAGTGCAGCGGCACCTTGACGTGGATCTTTTCCTTGGCCGACACGCGTTGGAAGTCGACGTGCAGAACCAGTTGCTTGAACGGGTGCAGTTGGAAGTCACGCAGCAGCGCCTTTTCCACCTTGCCTGCCACTTCGATGTCGAGGATCGACGAGTGGAAGGCTTCCTTCTTCAGCGCGTGGTACAGCGCGTTGTGATCGAGTTCGATCAACTTCGGGGTGGCTTCGCCGCCGTAGATGATGCCCGGGGTCTTGCCGGCGTTGCGCAGGCGGCGGCTCGCACCAGTGCCCTGAACGCTACGCTCGAAAGCGACAACTTTCATGATTGCTCCAAACGAAAAAGACGACTCGCGACCAAGCCGTCTGGTGAACGGGGCGCCATATTGCGCCCCGCAGACATCGCAGAAGTGCCGTCTAGTCGACGTTTTCTGCGATAAAGCCTTGAATTATAACAGTAAGCCGCTCAGGTGCCGAATTATTCAGCAAACAGCGACATGATCGAGTCACCGCGCACGATGCGGGTGAAGGTCTCGGCCAGCAGCGGCGCGGTCGAGAGCTGGCGGATCTTGCCGCACTTGATCGCGTCTTCGCGTAGCGGGATGGTGTCGGTCACGACGACTTCGTCGAGCGCCGAGTCTGCAATGCGAGCAGCGGCGCCGCCCGACAGCACCGGGTGCGTGCAATACGAGAACACTTGCTTGGCGCCGCGCTCCTTGAGCACCTGCGCGGCTTTGCACAGTGTGCCGCCGGTGTCGATCATGTCGTCCATGATCACGCAGTTGCGGCCGTCGACTTCACCGATGATGTTCATCACCTCGGCCACATTGGCCTTCGGGCGACGCTTGTCGATGATCGCCAGGTCCACGCCGAGCTGCTTGGCGAGCGCACGTGCGCGCACCACGCCGCCGACGTCGGGCGATACCACCAGCAGGTCTTCGTAGTTCTTCTTGCGCAGGTCTTCGAGCAGGATCGGCGACGCGTAGATGTTGTCGACCGGGATATCGAAGAAGCCTTGGATTTGGTCAGCGTGGAGGTCCATCGTCAGCACGCGCTCGACGCCGGCGACTTCCAGCATGTTGGCCACGACCTTGGCCGTGATGGCCACACGCGCCGAACGCGGGCGGCGATCCTGGCGGGCGTAGCCGAAGTAGGGGATGGCGGCCGTGATGCGGCGGGCAGACGCGCGCTTGAGCGCATCGACCATCACCATCAATTCCATCAGGTTGTCGTTCGTCGGGGCGCAGGTGGATTGCAGGATGAACACGTGCTTGCCGCGCACGTTTTCCTGGATCTCGACCTGGACTTCCCCATCGGAGAATCGGCCGACGAGGGCCTTGCCTAGCGGAATGCCTAGATGCTTGACGACAGCTTCTGCGAGTTTGGGATTGGCATTGCCGGTAAAAACCATCAAGCCTTCGCTGCTCATCGGGGCACCTGTGTTGACTTCAGACGCGCCGGCTGGCTGAAGCCAACCGGGCTATTGCTGGGAACATAAGGAAGAAAATGGCAGGGGCGGAAGGATTCGAACCTACGCATGCCGGAATCAAAATCCGGTGCCTTAACCAGCTTGGCGACGCCCCTACACAACCGATCGGTTACTGCTTCCATTGCAGAAGCAATAACTGCAAACCTTACACAGCAAATCTTGCGAGCGGGTGATGCGACAGACCTGCCGCACACCGACCCTCCCATTCGGAAGGCACCTGATCCGCTACCGCTTGCGCCTGCTCAACGTTGTCGAACGGAGCAAATACGCAGGCGCCGGATCCGGTCATTCTTGCCAGAGGGCTGAACTGACGCAGCCAGGCAAGTGCTCGGGCGATTTCGCCGTATTTCCTTTCCGCCACCGCTTGCAGGTCGTTGCGACCGTAAGCGAAAACAATTTGTTGGTCAGGAAAGTCCGTAATTATGGTGAGTGGCGTATCGCGTGTCAACCCTTCATCGGAAAAAATTGCAGGGGTGGGCACATGTACGCGTGGGTGGATCACCACGAAGGCCGCCGGCGGCAGCGCGACGGGCGTCAGTTCTTCGCCGATTCCCTCGGCGAAGGCGTTCTGGCCGAACACGAAGAAGGGCACGTCGGCACCGAGCTTCAGGCCGATCGCCATCAGTTGCGTGCGCGGCAGATCAAGGCCCCAGAGACGATTGAGCGCAAGCAGCGTGGTGGCGGCATCGGATGAGCCGCCACCAATGCCACCGCCCATCGGCAGGCGTTTCTCGACGGCGATGTCGACGCCGTAGGTGCAGCCCGTTTCTGCTTGCAGCAGGCGCGCGGCGCGGATGATGAGGTCGTCATCGGCAGGCACGCCCGGGATATCCGTGGTGCGTACGAGGCGGCCGTCGGAGCGGCGCGTGAAATGCAGCGTGTCGCTCCAGTCGATCAACTGGAAGACGGTTTGCAGCAGGTGGTAGCCGTCAGGCCGGCGGCCGACCACGTGCAGGAAGAGGTTGAGCTTGGCGGGCGCGGGGCAGTCACGCAGCTCGACGGGGGCGGAGGACATGGCGAAGCGAAGGCGTTACTGGTCGAGCACGAGTCGCACCGAGAGCGGCCCGTTGGCGCCGTGCTGACGATCGAGATCGAGCCGTCGGATGGTCGCCTTGGCGCCGTCAGCGTTGTTGCCGTCGTCGGCCCACGCGACGTAGTGGACCGTCCAGCCGTTCTGCTCGATGGTTTGTGGGCGCGATTGCGCGTCGCGTGCCACGCGTGCAGGTGTGCCCGGAGCGGGGCGCGCGCGCAGCCAGTCGCGCAGGCCGGAAACCGGCAGCGAAAAGCCGAGCGCATCCTGCATCAGCGTGTCGACTTCGGGTGCGCGGCGCGGTGGCTGGTTCGGCAGTTCGAGCGTGGCGCCCTGGTTGCTCTGGCTGACGATGGCCAGCGTCTGGCCCAGCGGCGACATCAATTCAAGCTGCACGTCGGCGCCGCGTTCACGCCAGAGGAAGCTGCCGACGGCGCTTTGCTCGGTGTTGTTCTGCGTGTAGCGGGCCGAGAAGCGCCCTTGATAACGCGTGATGGTGGCATCGGCGTCTTGCGTGCCGGCGAAGAGATCGTTGGTTGGCCGCAGGCTTGTGCACCCGCTGAACAGCACGCAGCCGGCGCCGAGCATCAGCGCGCCGAGCGCGCGCGTGAACCGTATCGCCATCAATTCGCGCTCACGGGAACATTGGGCACCGGCTGGCCGAAGCGGCGCAGCGTGTCGCGCAAGGTGGTGTCGTTTACGTCGAGCTTGGACGCTTCGGTCCAGATCTGGCGCGCGTCGTCCTGCTTGCCCGATTGCCACAGCACCTCGCCCAGGTGCGCGCCGATTTCGGCTTGCGGCGCGGCTGACCACGCCTTGCGCAGGATGTCGGTGGCGGCGGGCAGATCGCCGCGACGGTATTTGACCCAGCCGAGGCTGTCGGCGATGTAGGGGTCATCCGGTGCCAGCGACACGGCTTTCTCCAGCAGCTCCTGCGCTTCCTGCAGGCGCACGTTGCGGTCGGCCAGCGAGTAGCCGAGCGCGTTGTAGCCGATGGCCTGGGCCGGGCGCAGGTCGATCACCTTGCGCAGCAGCGTTTCCATGTTGTCGTAATGGCCGTCGTGCTCTTCGAGCATCGCCAGTTGGTACGAATATTCGACGTTGTCCGGGTCGCTCTGGAGCAGTTCGTTGACGCGGGCGCGGGCGCGACCGTAAGCCTTGGCGTCCATCAGCATGCCGATTTCGGCCTGGCGGATACCGTCCATCAGCGCCTGGCGGCGCGGGCCGTCGGGCACGTCTTCAGAGTCGGCAACGAGTTCGTCGAACGTCTGCTGTGCCTCGTCGATGCGGCGCAGCTTGCCGAGCAACTGGCCACGCTTGATGCCGGCTGCCAGCGCGGTCTGGCCGTCGGCGTCGCCGTTGGCGGAACCGGTGATCTTGTCGACCCAGCCGAGCGCGCCGGCGTAGTCGCGCTTCTCTTCGGCCAGCTGGGCGAGGCCCTGATAGCCAGGCTCGGGGCTCAGCGTGGGCGACTTGGCGGTGGCGGCCACGTATTCCTTCAGGTAACGCTCGGCGTCTTCGTACTGGCGCTGCTGCAGGTTCAACAGCCCCAGGGCAAGCGTGATGCGCGCATCGTTGGGCGCGATCTTCTTGAGCGTTTCGAATTCGGCGCGCGCCTTGTCCTGCTGATTGCGCACGAGGTACATGCGGGCGAGCGCCAGGTGGCCATCGATGGACGCAGGTGCGGCTTTCAGGAAGCTGCGCAGGCCGGCGATGGCGGCATCGGGGTCGCCATCGGCACGCAGTTCGGCGGCGAGGATGGCGGCATCTTCATACCCGGGACGCAGCTTGAGCGCCGTGTCCAGTTCCGTCAACGCGCCGGTGGTGTCCTTGGCGGCGACCTTCGCGCGGGCCAGGGCCAGATGCGTTTCGGGGCGTTGCATGTCATGCGAGGCGATGCGCTGCAGCGCGTCTACGGCGCCCACCGGATCGCTGCTCTTGGACATCTGCTGCTGCAATTGCAGCAGGGCATCGGCACGCTGGCCGGGTGAGACCTTGTTCAGCTGCGCCTGCAGCATCGGTTCGACTTCCGACCACTGGCCCGTGGCCACCAGCAGGAGCTGCTGCACCTGGCGAGCGGGCATGGACGTCGGCGACAGTTCCACCCACAGGCGGGCGGCAGTCAGCGCCTGCGCCGGGGAGCGCGTCAGGAACGCGATCTCGGTGGCGCGCTGGGCAAAGCGGGGGTCGCGGGTGTCTTGCGCGAGCGCGAGGTAGGTGCGGTACGCCGGTTCAACCAGCCCGCGCTGCAGCGACACTTCCGATGCCAGCACGCGGTACATGATGTCTTCATTGAGCGCGACACGTGGCAGATCGGTGCGCTCCGAACTCAACAGGCCAGTGCGCGGGCGCGAGCGTTCAATCTGGACGGCTGCGCGACCACCCGTGCCGCCTTCCTGTGCAGCTTGGGCGATCAGCGGAGTGGTGGCCGTCGACTGCGACGACCATGCCAGCAGGCTCGTCAGCCCTCCCGCCACCAGCGCGGCCAGCAGGGCCGTTCTGCTGCGCGGGAATCGCCGCGGGCGTTGCGTCGCGGGCGAATGGGAGAGGGCGTGAGGCATGGTCTCGAAGCTCCGGATAGGGGTTCGGGGCATTGTAGCCTGACCGCTACAATCGCCCGCATCGTAAAAAAGGTTGGAGCAGCACATGGGATGGAGGTTCGATGCCTGAGTTGCCGGAGGTCGAGGTCACTCGCCTGGGTTTGCTACCGCATGTTACGGAGCGACGTATCGTGCGCGTCGTGGTACGCCACCACGGCTTGCGCTGGCCGATCGATCCGGCGCTGCCGGAACTGCTCGCTGGCCTGACCGTTACGCGCCTGCTGCGCCGGGGCAAATATCTGCTCATCGAATGCGTGCCCGCAGTGGGCCAATCCGGCCGCCCCGCCGATACCGCAGGCGGCTGGCTGCTCATCCATCTTGGGATGACGGGCACCTTGCGCGTGCTGGAAACGCCCGTGCCGCCCGGCCCGCACGATCATGTCGATATCGAGCTCGCCGACGCAACTGGCGTACCCATCACACTGCGCTATCGGGATCCGCGCCGCTTTGGTGCCGTGCTTTGGCATGCGGGCGACGAAGCCGGCCTGGCCGAGCATCCGTTGCTGCGCAATCTCGGTATCGAGCCGTTCGATGCGCGATTCGATGGTGACTGGATGTTTGCCCGCACGCGGGGGCGCAAGGTGGCCATCAAGTCGGCGCTCTTGGCAGGCGACATCGTGGTCGGCGTGGGCAATATCTACTGTTCGGAAAGCCTGTTTCGCGCCGGAATCCGGCCGACCACGGCGGCGGGTCGCATCAGCCGGCCCCGCTATGCGGCGCTGGCCGAGGCCATTCGCGCCACGCTCGCAGATGCCATCGCACGGGGCGGCAGCACGCTGCGTGACTTTGTCGGCTCGGACGGACAAAGCGGCTACTTCCAGCTCGATGCCTTCGTGTACGACCGCGCCGGTCTGCCGTGCCGGGTGTGCGGCACGCCGATCCGCCAGATCGTGCAGGGTCAGCGCTCGACGTTTTACTGTCCGACCTGTCAGCACTGATCGACCGCTTCACGCCCCCCGAAGCCGCTGGAAAAGGCCGTGCTGGAGCGATCTAGACGCCATTTCGCAAGGTTTTTGAAGTGGGGTGCGGGGCCTTCGATGGCATCCCGCAACACTTGTCTGCCCGGGCTGGAGAACCTTGCGGAAAGTTCGCCCGGAAGCCGGCGGTTCGCTGTATCGTTCCACCTAAATTTGTGCATTTCTGTGCCGTAATTGGGCGGTAACAGCGATGTCGAGGGGCGCGCGCATTTTTTTGGCGGTCGGGTCGCGCACACAAAATAAGACAGAACGATGAACAACACACTGAGCACACAGTTCGAGCAGTACAGCGCCTGGCGCGCTTCGGTACTGCAGTCGGTGGGGGAATTCCAGGACTGGCTGCAAGCGCAGGAGCTGTACGACGCCCAGGCCGACATGCGCGCGCAGCGCATCCGGGGCGTGCTGCGCAGCGACAAGCTCAAGGTCGCTTTCATTGCCGAGTTCTCTCGTGGCAAGAGCGAGCTGATCAACGCCATCTTCTTTGCGGACTTCGGCCGCCGCATCCTGCCGTCGTCGGCGGGCCGGACCACGATGTGTCCGACCGAGCTGATGTACGACGAAAGCTATCCGCCGTCGATCCGTCTGCTGCCGATCGAGACGCGCCTGCACGATGCGTCGACCGCTGACTTTCGCGATGCCGAAAGCCATTGGCTGTCGGTGCCGCTCGATCCGTCGTCGCCCGAGGGCATGCTCGAAGCGTTCCGCCACGTGGTGGAAACCGTGCGCGTGCCCAAGGAAGAAGCCGAGCAGCTGGGCCTCTATAACGACGCCGATCCCGACGCCGCGTTTTCGGTGGATGCCGCGGGCACGGTCGAGGTGTCGAAGTGGCGGCACGCCATCATCAATTTCCCGCATCCGATGCTCAAGCAGGGGCTGGTGATACTGGATACGCCGGGCCTGAACGCCATCGGTACCGAGCCGGAACTGACGCTGCGCCTGATTCCGGATGCGCATGTCGTCGTGTTCGTGCTGGCAGCGGACGCCGGCGTGACCAAGAGCGACCTGGAACTGTGGCGCTCGCATGTGGGCGGCGGTCAGCGCAAGGGCTGCATCGCGGTGCTCAACAAGGTCGATGGCCTGTGGGATCCGCTCAAGTCTGAAGAAGAAGTCGAGAGCGAAGTCAGCCGCCAGATCATGACCACGGCGCAGGTGCTCGATATCGATGTTGAGCGCGTGTATCCGGTGTCGGCGCAGAAGGGCTTGCTGGCGAAGGTCAGCCACGATCACGAACTGCTGGCCAAGAGCCGGCTGCCGGAGCTGGAGTCGGTGCTGTCGGATCAGCTGATTCCGCAGCGTCGCGAGATCGTTACCGAGCAGGTTCAGCTGGCGGTGAAGGACATGGCCGCCGGTGCGCAGCAACTGCTGCAGATGCGCCGCCGCGACATCGTCGAGCAGCTGTTCGAACTGCGCGGGCTGCGCGGCAAGAACCACACGATGGTCAAGCACATGCTGATGCGCGTGCAGGGCGAGAAGGAAGAGTTCGAGCAGAGCATTGCCAAATTCCAGGCGCTGCGCACGGTGTTCGGCCGCCACAGCGCGGAGATTATCAAGAGCGTGCAGCTCAAGCAGATCCGCTCGACCATGCGCGAAGCGCGCGAGAAGATGAAGGAGCGCGTGTTCTCGCGCGGCCTGCGCGACGACATGGACAAGCTGTTCGGTCACCTCACCGGCCTGGTGCGCGACGCGGCCAACCGCATCGATCAACTGCACCAGATGGTTGACGGCATGTACAAGAAGTTCAACGCCGAACACGGCTTCACGCTGTCGCCGCCGCTGCGCTTTCTGGGTACGCGCTACGACGCCGATCTGAAAGAGACGCTGATGCTCGCGCACAACCACTTTGGCGCGTTCAGCTTCCTGACGCGTCCGAAGCCGCAACTCGTGCACGGTGCCTTCTCGACGGTGGCCAGCCGCGTGCTGGACACGTTCCAGGACATGAACCGCGACATCGAGATCTGGCTGAAGTCGGTCATGACGCCGCTCGAAGCGCAGGTGCGCGATCACCAGAAGCAACTGCGCAAGCGTGTCGATTCGATCGAGCGCATTCACGAGGCCACCGATACGCTGGAAGCACGCATCACCGAACTCGAAGCGCTGCTCAACACGCTCGATGAGCGCAGCGGCACGATCGCGCAGTACACCGATCGCATTCTCGCGGCCGGGACGATTCTGGAGCGGCAGTCGTTCGCGGCCTGACGCGCATCGTTCGTTACGGAGAAGGCGCCTGCGGGCGCTTTTTTCGTTCTGGTAGGATCGCCGCCAGCGCGCACGTTCCGTCCACCGCTTTTCCATCACACGCATGACCGCCAGCCCCCGCCGCACGCGCCGCGTTGCTCAGACCGTTCCCGTATTGCCGCCGCTTCCTGACGATTTCGCCACGCGCGTGGTCGCCTGGCAGCAGCGTCATGGCCGTCACCATCTGCCGTGGCAGAACACCGGCGACGCGTATCGCACATGGCTCTCCGAGATCATGCTGCAGCAAACGCAAGTGAGCGCGGTGCTGGGCTACTACGCACGCTTCATCGAACGCTTCCCGACCGTGCAGGCTTTGGCCGCTGCGCCGGCAGACGACGTGATGGCTGCGTGGGCGGGCCTCGGCTATTACACGCGCGCACGCAATCTGCATCGCTGCGCGCAGATCGTGGTAGCGGAGCACGGCGGCATCTTCCCGCGTGATCCCGACGTATTGGCGACGCTGCCGGGCATCGGCCGGTCGACCGCGGCGGCCATCGCTGCGTTTTCGTATGGCGTGCGCGCAGCCATTCTCGATGGCAACGTCAAGCGCGTCTTCGCGCGTGTGTTCGGCATCGATGGCTTTCCTGGTGACAAGCGCGTCGAAGACACCATGTGGCGCATCGCCGAAGCCGTACTGCCGCCGGCCGAGGGCATTCAACCGTACACGCAGGGTTTGATGGATCTCGGGGCCACGGTGTGCACGCGCGGCAAGCCCGCATGCCTGAGCGGCGAGCGGCCTTGTCCGCTCGAATCGCTATGCGAAGCGCGCAGTAGCGGTCGCGTGATGGAGCTGCCCGTGCCGCGCCCGCGCAAGGCGATCCCCGAGCGCGCCGCCACCCTTGTCATCGCGCTGCACGCCGACGCGGTGTTGCTGCAGCGTCGCCCGCAACGCGGTATCTGGGGCGGCTTGTGGTCGTTGCCGCTGGTGGGCGAGATGGACGACGCGCTCGATGCGCATCCGTTGGATGTGGGCACCGTGCGTCGTGCCGCGCAGGCCTATGGCGACGTCTCCACCGTGGAGATGGCCGGCGCGCTCACGCACACCTTCACGCACTTTCGCTTGCACATGCATCTGCTGCGCGCGGAGATCGCCACACCCGCCGCGCTCGACGACGACTGGCGCTGGGTACCGCTTGCGCAGCTCAGTTCAGTCGGGTTGCCTGCGCCGGTGAAGTTGGCACTGGAGACGTTGGTGCAGCCGAGCCTAATCTAGCGGGCCTGCCTCACAGAATGTGATGCTGCTTCATGTAGCGATGGACGATCTCGATGCGCATGCCGGCGTCCATAAGTTCCATCAATTTCTGCTTGGCCTTGAGCGGCACCGGCAGCAGCTCGCACAGCCGATTCGCGACCCAGCTCGGGCTGTTCCACTCGTAGGGTTCGACCATCGGGACGTTGCCGTCTTCGCGTGAGCCGAGCGTCGTGATGATGCGGCGCAGGGCGCCCACGCAATCGTCGAAAAGCTCGCCCTTGCAGTCTTCCACGTCGGCCCCGATGGGCTCGACCGTGCCGTGCATCAACCCGTTGGGCGTTGTCTCGAACGACAGCACCTTGAAGCGCTGCGTACCACGCACCTTGATCATCAGCAGGCCCAACTGCTCCATATCGCATTCGGTGATGTGGGCAATGCAGCCCACGTCGACCGGCACGGTCGGGTTGTCGGTGGTGCCGACTTCGTTGCCGCGCTCGATCAGGCAGACGCCGAACGGCGTCTTGTCGCGCAGGCAAGTGCGCACCATGTCCATGTAGCGGGCTTCGAAAATGCGCAGCGGAAGAAGGCCGCCCGGAAACAGCACCGTGTGCAACGGAAACAGCGGCAACTCAGTGGGCAGCGGCGGCAGCGGCGAGAACGGTGAGAGAGCGATGTCTTCTTGCATGGACGGGCTTTCGGCAGGCGGCAAGACCTTCGCGTGGCGCCGCGCAAGAAGCCGCATCCAGATGGAACGGAGTCGCGCGCGGGAGATATCCGGCGCGGTCAACCGTCTACGGCCAATTCGCGGTGGCGGACCAACACATTACCATGCGCGCGGAAGTACGTGGCGAGCCGTTCCGCGATGTATACGGAACGATGCTGGCCACCCGTGCAGCCGATCGCGACGGTCAGGTAGCTGCGGTTGTCGGCGATGAAACTCGGCAGCCACTTTTCCACGTAGGCGCGAATGTCTTCCGCCATCGCAAGCACCATCGGCTGGCTTTGCAGGAAATCGATGACGGGTTGATCGCGGCCCGTGAGCGGACGCAATTGCGTGTCGTAGTACGGGTTGGGCAGCGAACGCACGTCGAAGACGAGATCGGCGTCGGTCGGCACGCCATGCTTGAAGCCAAACGATTCAAACATCAACGTGATGTCGTGCGGCTCGTCGCTGATGAATTCTTTGATGTACGCGCGCAAAGCGTTGGTGCGCAGCGTGCTGGTGTCGATGCGATGTGCCGGATCGGCAAGCGGGCTGAGCAGCTCGCGCTCCATCTCGATCGCTTCGATGAGCGAGGTGTCGAGGCCCTTGGCGGCGGCCTGCACGTTGGCGGCGGTATCGGGGCGGCCGTTACGGATCGACAGTGGATGCCGGCGGCGCGTTTCGGAGTAGCGCTGCACCAGCGCATTCGTGCTCGCCGTCAAAAACAGCATGCGCACGTCGTGTTCCTTGCGCAGCACGGTGACCGTCTCCGGCACCTTGCGCAGCGATTCACGGCTGCGGATGTCAGTGGCCACGCCCAGATGCGTATAACCCTGGTCCGCCAGATAGCGCGCCAGTTCGGGGATGAACTGCGCGGGCAGGTTGTCGACGCAGTAGTAGCCTGCGTCTTCGAGCACGTTCAGGGCGACCGATTTCCCTGAACCCGACATACCGGTGATGAGAATGATCCGCATGCCGCGAGGATAGCATCCCTGTGTTGCAAAGCAGCGACCAACGAAAAAGGCGACCGATCCGGCCGCCTTTTTTCAAGCGTGGCTAAGGGAACGCTCAACCCTTCGAGAGGCACTCTTTCTGGGCGTTCTTGTACTCGTCGCCCTTCTTGCCCTTGTTGGCCTTGGAGCAGGCCGCCATCTTTTGCTGCTGCGTCATCGGCTTGGCGGCAGCAGCCGGTTTGTCCGACAGGCAGCCTTTCATGAAGGCCTTGCGCTCGTCGCCCTTCTTGCCGGCGGCGTCCATGTTGCATTGCTTCATCTTGTCTTGCTGCGAATTCTTGGCTGCCGGGGCGGCAGCAGGTGCGGCCGGCGCGGCTGCGGGTGCGCTGGCTTGGGCGAATGCCTGGCCGGCCAGGAACGGGAGCGCCAGGGCGCAAGCGGCAATCAGTTGTTTCATCGTCGTATTCTCCTTGGTACCGTCAGAAGAGCGGGCGAAAACAAGCCGCCGCGCTCGCGATGAACGCCGCCGCGTTGTGTGCTCGGCGCATTCCCTCCCACAACGGGGCGGCCGCACGTCGGGTTGACGTTTCGCAGCGAAAACTAGGGTAAACCGGTCTGAATACGAAACTTTGTGGCGGCTTTGTTAAAGCAGGCGGCCCTGGGGCGAGTGGGATGCGGCTTCTGCCTGCATGGCGGCGCGCTGGCGGTCCATGAAGTCGCGCAACGTATCAATGCCGCGCAGACGCAGGATGGTATTGCGCACGGCGGCTTCGACCAGCACGGCCAAGTTGCGGCCGGCGGCCACCTGGATCTTCACCATGTGGATCGGCAACCCGAGCACATCGAGGTATTGCGAATCGAGCGGCAGGCGTTCGAACTCGCCATCGTTGCGGCGCACGAGCTGGACGATCAGCTTGATCTTCATCTTCCGGCGCACCGCCGTTTCACCGAAGATCGTCTTGATGTCGAGCAGGCCCAGGCCGCGCACTTCCAGCAGGTTCTGCAGCAGCGGCGGGCAGCGACCTTCAATGAAGTCCGGACCCAGCCGCACGAAGTCGACTGCGTCGTCGGCAACGAGGCCGTGGCCGCGCGAGATCAGTTCGAGGCCCAACTCGCTCTTGCCCAGACCCGAATCGCCCATGATCAGCACGCCCATGCCAAGGATGTCGAGAAACACCCCGTGCATCGTCACGCGCGGTGCGGAGATGCGCGACAGGTACAAGCGCAGGTGATCGATGACGGCAGCCGAGGAAATCGGCGACGTGAACAGCGGCGTGGACGAACGCGTGCAGCGCAGCTCCAGGTCCGGGGGCGGATCCACACCATCGGCCACCACCAGGAAGGGCGGCTCCAGCAAGATCAGCTCGCCCATCTGTCGCTTGCGGTTTTCTTCCGACAGGCGCTGGTAATAGGTGATCTCGGGCTTCCCGAGCACCTGGATGCGATTCGGATGGATGAGGTTCAAGTGCCCGACCAGGTCCGCTGCGGAGGTCGCTTCCTTGGCGAAGTCCACGTCGAACGCGCGATCCGCGCCCTCCAGGCCGGCGACCCACGACAGCTTCAGATCGGCTGCGTTGTCGTCAAAGATCGATTGGGCGATGACGCCGGTCAGTTCCATAGCAGGGCACGGTGGTGCCGACGGGGCATAGCGCGTTCGCAATCGGTTGCGCTTGCCCCCGATTGCGCTGCGATCAGGGCCGCCAGTCGGTCAGTAGCTGGTGAATCGCCTCGGGCGACGGCAGGGTGGCGAGGCCTTCGCGCATGTCACGGTCGGACAGCAGCTGGGCGATTTCAGACAGGATTTCCAGATGCTGCTGGGTGGCCTGTTCAGGCACCAGCAGAAAGATCAGCAGCGAGACAGGTTTGCCGTCCGGCGACTCAAAGGGCACCGGCTCGGACAGGCGCATGAAAGCGGCCAGCGGTTGCTTGAGCCCCTTGATGCGCCCGTGCGGGATCGCCACGCCGGCGCCCAGGCCTGTAGAGCCCAGCGACTCGCGCGCGAACAGGTTGTCGGTGACGACTGCGCGCGTCACGCCGTGGTTGTTCTCGAACAGCAGGCCGGCCTGTTCAAATACCCGCTTTTTGCTGGTTACGCTGACGTCGAGGGCAATGTTCCCGGGCGGCAGCAGTTTGGCCAAGCGATTCATGTGCAATGCGTGAAATGAGCGGCGTCCTTCTGCACCAAGATGGCGCGCGGACAATGGGGTCATTATAGACCACGTGCCGCGCGGCTTTGTGCGGCGCACCAGCGGTGCACCGCGCAGGGCAGAGAAGCGAATCCCCCAGGGCTGCGATCAGCCGGTGCCGGCACTGTGCGCCCGGCATCGACCCTGTTTTTGCCAGCATCGCGCCAAAAGCCGCGCCACGCCAGCATTCATACTTTCGTCAGATTTTAGCCCGACTTAAATTCGTTGCAATCGGATTCGTCACGAATGCACCACGGCATAAAAAAACCGCGCCAACTCGGGGCGCGGTTTTTGCGGTGCCGTCCTGCTATTGCTGCATCTGCACGGCTTGGAAGGCTTGGTGCTTCATGCTGTCGCGATCGTGCCCTTGCACGCGGTCCTTGTACTTGATCACTTGCCTGTCCAGTTTGTCGACGAGTAGGTCAATGGCCGCATAAAGATCTTCATGGTGTGATTCGACGAAGACGTCCTTACCTTTGAGGTGCAGGTTGATTTCCGCGTACTGACGCCGATCCTTCTCCTTGTGGTTATCGACCGATAGCAACACGCTGACGCCAATCACCTGATCGAAGTGCCTGATCACACGCTCCAGTTTCGTTTCCACGTACTCACGCAAAGCAGGCGTGATGTCCAGGTGGTGTCCACTGAGTTTGAAGTTCATAGCGGTTCTCCTTCTCAAGATGAGCCGCACCGGAACTGCCCGCGATGCGGCTATAAAGACTTGCGCAAATTCACTGCAGGGATCTTGAGGGCTTCGCGGTATTTGGCCACCGTCCGACGGGCCACCACGAATCCTTGTTCGCCTAACAGTTCGGCAATTCTGCTATCGGACAGAGGATTCTTCGGGTCTTCGGCTCCTACAAGTTGCTTGATGAGCGCGCGTATCGCGGTGGATGACGCGGCCCCGCCGGTTTCCGTCGATACATGGCTGCCGAAGAAGTACTTCAACTCGAACGTCCCCATCGGGGTCGCCATGTATTTGTTCGTTGTCACACGGGAGATCGTGGACTCGTGTAGACCCAGTGTATCGGCTATTTCCCGCAAAACCAAGGGGCGCATGGCGATTTCGCCGTGCGTGAAGAAGCTCTTTTGACGCTCGACAATCGCTTGCGAGACACGCAGGATCGTATCGAAGCGCTGCTGAATGTTCTTGATCAGCCAACGTGCTTCCTGCAGCTTCTGCTGCAGATTGGCGGCGCCTGATTCACCGCGACTGCTGCGCAGGATTTGCGCGTACATGTCGTTGATGCGCAGGCGCGGCATGACGTCGGGGTTCAGCTGCGCCATCCAGCCTGCGCTTGTCTTGCGCACGACCACGTCGGGCACCACGAAGTCCGCTTCGGCGCGGCCGAATGCATGACCGGGGAACGGCGCCAGTGAACGAATCAGCTCATGTGCGGCTTTGAGTGCAGGCTCATCGACGGAGAGTGCCTTCTTCAGGCGCGTGTAGTCGCGCGCGGCAAGCAGTTCAAGATGTTGATTGACGATGATGAGTGCCAGCGCTTTCGCGGGCGAATCGAGCCGATGCAGTTGCAATGACAGGCATTCGGCCGCCGAGCGTGCGCCAATGCCGGGCGGATCAAAGCTCTGCAGCATGCGCAGCGCGGCTTGCAGTTCGTCGAGTTCGACTTCGAGTTCGGCCGGCAGATCTGCGAGGATCTCGTCGAGCGTGCCCGACAGATAGCCTTCGTCGTCGAGTGACTCGATCAGGAAGATGACGAGACCCTTGTCGCGCATCGAGAGCTTGAGCGGCGCGAGTTGTTCCATGAGGAATTCGCGCAGGCTTTGCTCGGCTTCGCGCAACTGCAGTGGCGCGCGATCGTCTTCGTCGGATTGCGGCTTGCGGGCGAAGTCGTCGAGGCTCCAGTCCGAGCGGTCGGAGCCGTAATCGCTGTCGAAATCGGCGCCGCTGTCGTGGCCGTTCTCGTAACTGTTGTCGGCGCTGTCGCTGCTGTCGCCGCCGTTGGGTGCGGGCGGAGGCGATTCTGTGGGCAGGGGTGTGGCGCTGTTGCTTTGCAGCGCACTCACGGAGCCGTCTGCGCCAATGCGGGCGGAGGTGTCGAGCCACTCGTTTTCCCGCTCCAGCAGCGGGTTTTCGGTCAGGGCTTGCTCAACTTCCTGCTGCAGTTCGATGGTCGACAACTGCAGCAGTCGAATCGATTGCTGCAACTGCGGCGTGAGCGCGAGGTGCTGAGAGAGACGGAGCTGGAGCGACTGTTTCATGCGGGCTATTCTATGCCCAACACTCGGTCGATGGAACGGATTTTGCTTTAAGGTGCGGCTTTGCCACGTCCTTAAGGCGTAAGCGTGCAGCGCGGCTTACATCCGGAAGTTATCGCCCAGATAGACCTTGCGTACATCCTCGTTTTCGATGATCTGCTCCGGCATGCCCGCGGCGAGCACAGTGCCTTCGCTGATGATGTAGGCGTGATCGCAGATGCCCAGCGTTTCGCGCACGTTGTGATCGGTGATCAGCACGCCGATGTTGCGGTCTTTCAGGAAGCTGACGATGCGTTGGATTTCACCGACCGCGATCGGGTCGACGCCGGCAAACGGTTCATCGAGCAGGATGAAGCGCGGCGACGAGGCGAGTGCGCGCGCGATTTCCACGCGGCGACGTTCACCGCCCGAGAGCGACAGCGCCGGGTTGTCGCGCAGGTGAGCGATTTGCAAGTCGTCGAGCAAGCCGTCGAGGCGGCGATTGACTTCGTCTTGCGACAGCTTCTTGCCGTTCTGCTCCTGCAGCTCGAGCACCGCGCGGATGTTTTCCTGCACGTTGAGCTTGCGGAACACCGACGCTTCCTGCGGCAAATACGACAGGCCCATGCGCGCCCGCTGATGGATCGGCAGGCGGCTGATGTGCTCGCCGTCGAGCACGATGTCGCCGGCGTCCAGCGCCACCAAGCCGACGATCATGTAGAACGAGGTCGTCTTACCCGCGCCGTTGGGGCCAAGCAGACCCACCACTTCGCCGCTTTTTACATCGAGCGACACGTCCTTGACCACTGTGCGCGTGCCGTAGCGCTTCTTCAGATGGCGGACGACCAGCGTGCTGGAAGTCGTGGCCTGCGGCGCTGCAGTTTTCGGGGCGAGAGTGGTGGCGGACATAAGCGAAGCGGAAAAGACAGGCGATACGGATCAGGGCTTGGCGGCTGGGGCAGGTGCCGGCGCGGCGGGCGTGCTCGTGCGCGGCGCGAGAACGGCGCGCACGCGGCCCGACGGGTTGGCGGCGGTGGCGTTTTCAGCGCCGCCCGAGGCCGTGTAGAACTCCTTCTGGCCGTCGTACGTGATCACCGCGCCGCGGATCTCGTCGAGCTGCGTCGCGCCTTGCAGGCGCTCCATGCGGGCGCGGGTGATCAGCTTGGAAATCTCTTGCTTGCCGTCGTATTCGATGCGCTCGCCCCAACCCTGAATGTACTCGTCGACGTTGTCGCGCTTCTGGCGAATGAAAGCGAGATTGCCGGGCTTGGAGGTTGCGACGGCGTAGTTGTAGCCCTCGGGGTCGGTCCGCAGATCGGCCTGGTCGGAGCGCAGCACCATGGTGCCCTTGGTCAGCACCACGTTGCCGGTCAAGTGATAGACCTGCTTCAGATCGTCGTAGCTGGCGTTGTCGGCTTCGAGCACGAGCGGCTTGTCGCGATCGGCGCGCTCGGCGTGCGCGGGCAGGGCCGGAAGCAGCAGCGCAGCGGCGATGGCGAGGCCGGCAGCACGGAGGGAATCAGTCATGGGGATCACGTCGGAGAAGGGCGCGGTCGGTGGGCGTTGTCAGGTGTCGGGGGCAGAGTTTACTGCTTCGGCGCTCCCAGCCCTTCGATTCGCCCGCGCACATTGCCCAGCAATTGTACTTGGCGCGTCACGTTGTTGAAGATGAGGCCGTTGGCGTTCATGATCGACGGCCCGCGATGCAGCTCGACCGGCTTGTCGGTGCGCACGATGTCGTCGTTGAGCAGCACCTGGAAGTAGGTCGAGTCGGCCGTCATCAGCGGGTCCTGGCGAGCGTCGGGCCCTTGTGCGCGGATGACCTTGGCGTTGTTGTACAGATCGATGATGGTGCCGTCGCCGTTCATCTTGCCGAGATCCGCGCGGGCGGTGACCTGCGGCCGATCGGGCGCATAGACGCGCAGCGCCGGATAGGTGACGTCGTAGGTCAGGTCGTCCTCATAGTGATTCATGTGGACGCCGGTAAAGCGGTATTTGGTCGTGCCGGTCTCGTCGAGCGCCGTGGCCGAGATGCCGTCCATGGTGTAGTCGGGGATGTGGCGCTTGGGCTGCGTGGCGTCTTCGTCGGTTTGCGGCGTGTTGACCTGCACGAGCAGGAACGTGACGCCGCAGACGATCGCCATCAGCAGGATCGGCAGCCCGCGCAGCATGATCTGCAGCACGGAGGAGACGAGGCGTTGGGAGCGTTCGCTGGCCATGGAGTCAGGAGGGTTGCGGGGCGTGCAGCAGTTGCGCGAGCAGGGCGTCGTAGGCGCCTTGTGCCTTGAGGATCAGGTCGGCCACTTCGCGCACGGCGCCGCGTCCGCCCGTGGCTTGCGCGACATAGTGGGCGCGGCTGCGCAGTTCGACATGGGCCTGAGCAGGGCAGGCGGTAAAGCCCACCATCGTCATCACCGGCAGGTCGGGCCAGTCGTCGCCCATGTAGCCGGCGTCGGCCGCTTGAAGTTGCGTGGCGGCCAGCAGGTGGGCAAACGCCTCGCGCTTGTCGGCTACGCCTTGGTACAGATGTTCGATGCCGAGTTCCCCGGCGCGCCAGGCGACGATTTCGGATTGCCGCCCGGTAATGATGGCCGACGTGACACCGGCCTGTGCCAGCAGCTTGATGCCGTGGCCGTCGAGCGTGTCGAATGCCTTGCTGATTTCTCCCTCGGGCCCCACGAGCAGGCGGCCGTCGGTCAGCACGCCATCGACGTCGAACACCATCAGGCGCACGCGCGCGGCGCGTTCCATTGCCTGCGGAAAGCGTGCGTCGATGTTGCTGTGGACGCTGTCGGCGGGAAACGGGGCCGGAGTGATCATCAGCGGCGTGGGCGGGTCAGATGACCTTGGCCCGCGTCAGGTCGTGGATGTGCAGCGCGCCCACCAGCAGGCCGCCGGCATCGACCACCAGCAACTGGTTGATCCGGTGCGTTTCCATGACTTCGACGGCTTCAACGGCGAGCTGCTCGGGGCCGACCGAACGCGGGTTGCGGTGCATGACCTCGTGGATGGGCACGGTGCGCCAGTCGCGCGGGGTTTCGAGCAGGCGGCGCAGGTCGCCGTCGGTGAACACGCCCACGGCGCGGCCATCGGCATCGACCACGGCGGTCATCGCCATGCCCTTGCGGGTGATTTCCATCAGCGCTTGCGACAGCGGCGTGTCTTCATTCACGCGCGGGATGGCGTCGCCGGCGCGCATGACGTCACGCACGTGCGTCAGCAGCTTACGGCCGAGCGATCCACCCGGATGCGAGCGGGCGAAATCTTCGGCACCGAAGCCACGCGCGTCGAGCACGGCCACGGCCAGCGCATCGCCCAGCGCAATCTGCGCGGTGGTGCTGGCGGTGGGAGCCAGGTTCAGCGGGCAGGCTTCGACATCGACGTGGGAGTTCAGCACCACGTCGGCGTGCTTGCCGAGCGAGGACTCCGGGTTGCCCGTGACGGCGATCAGCTTGGCGCCGAGCCGCTTGACGAGCGGCAGGATGACGTTCAGCTCCGAGACTTCGCCGGAATTGGAAAAGCCGATGAAAACGT
Organism: Ralstonia sp. 1138; assembly: GCF_040544795.1. NCBI lineage: Bacteria > Pseudomonadati > Pseudomonadota > Betaproteobacteria > Burkholderiales > Burkholderiaceae > Ralstonia > Ralstonia sp. 1138. The sequence goes on from NZ_JBEPKQ010000002.1 coordinate 825,515, forward strand.
CGTCGCGCGTGACCATGCCGAGGTCGCCATGGCTGGCTTCGGCGGGGTGCACGAAGAACGCCGGCGTGCCGGTCGAGGCCAGCGTGGCGGCAATCTTGCGCGCCACATGGCCCGATTTGCCCATGCCGGACACAACGACGCGCCCGGTGCAGCCGAGCACCATTTCGACCGCACGCGCAAAGTCGGCGGACACCTGGGTTTTGAGACCGAGGACGGCTTGCGCTTCGATGTCGAAGGTTTGCTGCGCCAGCGCAAGTGCTCGATCCGGATTGAAATTCGCTATCATGGCGGCGAAGTATAACAACGATTGACACTGTTCTCGGCCGCAGGTGGCGCGTCGGGGCTTGACTTGCGGGGAGTGGCGGAGCGTGCGGGCGCTCCGTTTTGCTGCGCCGCGGCAATCGGCTTTCAAATCACTTTTCTTCCCGTCGCCACGCCGTCATTTTTTGCTGTGCGGCGTCTCGCGTATCGCGTTCTTCGTTTATACCCTGGCATCGGTCTTGCAGCGCCTGCGTGCTCGTTTGTGCACGCACCGTCCTGATGCGCGGGTGCTGCCCCTCCTGTCCAACCCCTTTCGATCGGTTTTTCGCGTCGCATGCATTCGCCGCTGGAACTCACCCTTGTGTTGTTGGCCGCTGCCGTCATCGGCGTGGTGCTGTTCCGCATGCTGCAATTGCCGCCGATGCTGGCCTACCTCGTGGTGGGCGTGCTGATCGGGCCGAAGGCGACGGGGCTGGAGTCCGATTCTGCCCAGACGCGCTATCTGGCCGAGTTCGGGGTGGTGTTCCTGATGTTTTCGATCGGGCTGGAGTTCAACCTCTCCAAGCTGCGTTCGATGCGACGGCTGGTGCTGGGGCTCGGGGCGTCACAGGTGGTGCTGACCATGCTGCTGACGATTCCTGTGTCGATGCTGCTGTCGCACTGGTATCCGCTGTCGTGGCAGGCCGGGCTGGCGCTGGGCGGCGCGCTGGCGATGTCGTCCACGGCCATCGTCTCGAAGATGCTGGCCGAGCGCTTGCAGCTGGAAACCGAGCACGGCCGCAACATCATCAGCGTGCTGTTGTTCCAGGATCTGGCGGTGGTGCTGCTGCTGATCGTCATCCCGTCGCTGGGCAAGAACCCGACCGACTTGGCGCTGGCGCTTTCGGTGGCAGCCCTTAAGATCACCGTTGCGCTGGTGCTGATCCTGTTCCTGGGGCAGAAGCTCTTGTCGCGCTGGTTCCACCTGGTCGCGGCGCGGCGCTCGCAAGAACTTTTCATGCTGAACCTGCTGCTGGTCACGCTTGGCATGGCCGCGTTGACGGAGCGGCTGGGCTTGTCGATGGCGCTGGGCGCGTTCCTGGCCGGCATGCTGGTGTCGGAAACACCGTACAAGCTGCAGGTGGAAGAAGACATCAAGCCCTTCCGCGACGTGCTGCTGGGGCTGTTCTTCGTGACGGTCGGCATGCTGCTGGACCCACGCGTGGTCTTCGAGCATTGGGCCCTGGTGCTGGGGCTGGTGGCGGCGCCCGTGCTGTTCAAGTTCGTGCTGATTGCGCTGCTGGCGCGGGCCTTCGGCTCCGGCGGCGGTGCGGCGATCCGCACGGCCCTCGGGCTGGCGCAGGCCGGTGAGTTCGGCTTCGTGCTGCTCAACCAGATCGACGGCATGAAGCTCATCGACCCGCTGCTCGGCCAGGCGATCCTGGCGGCGATGCTGCTGTCGATGCTGCTGGCGCCGTTCCTGATCCAGTACAGCGATGTGATTGCCATGCGGCTGTCGCGCACGGACTGGCTGATGCAGTCGCTGGCCATGACCAAGATCGCCGCGCAGAGCATCGCCACCGAGCGCCACGTCATCATCTGCGGCTACGGGCGCAGCGGCCAGAACCTGGCGCACATGGTGGAACAGGAAGGCATCGGCTACGTCGCGCTGGATCTGGACCCCGACCGCGTGCGCGAGGCCGCCGCCGCCGGCGAGCACGTCGTCTATGGCGATGCGGCGCGGCGCGAGTCGCTGGTGGCCGCCGGTATCCACCGTGCAGCGGCGGTCGCCATTACCTACGCCGACACGGCGTCTGCATTGAAGGTGCTGCACCACGTGCAGGCCCTGGAGCCGACCCTGCCCGTGATCGTGCGCACCATCGACGATGCGGACCTCGACCGCCTGCAGCAAGCCGGCGCCACGGAGGTCGTCCCCGAGATCATCGAAGGGAGCCTGATGCTGGCCTCGCACGCGCTGGTGCTGCTGGGCGTGCCCTTGCGCCGCGTGGTGCGCCGTGCGCAGGAGATGCGCGACGCACGCTACAGCCTGCTGCGTGGCTATTTCCACGGCCAGGATGACGAGGAAGACATGCTCGAGCGCGACGCCGTGCGGCTGCATTCGGTGCCGCTGGCCAAGGGCTCGCCCGCCATCGGCCACAAGCTCGGGACGATGGGGCTGGAGACCTTCAAGACGTCGGTCACCGCGATCCGGCGCCAGGGTATTCGTGCGCTCGATCCCGATCCGGACACCGTGCTGGAACTGGGCGATATCGTCGTGCTGCGTGGCACGCCCGAGGGGCTGCAGATGGCGGAGGAGCGGCTCTCGCCGCGTTGATGCGCGGGCTTACTTGACGAGCGCTTCGAGCAGCGGCCCCCGCGAGCGACGGGGCGGCGGGGTATCGGCCAAGTTGGGCGGCAGGCCATCGAGCACCGTTGCGGCGTCGAGCGAACTGATCGACACCCGGGTATCGGCGGGAATGCGCCCGTCCTGCTGCAGCATCAGATAGCGCAGGCAGCAGACGCGCAGGAACGACGCGAAATTCGCCACCTCGCCGCGTCGCTCCAACAACTCGTCATAGAGTTTGCTGATGAGCTGGTTGACCGTCAGGCCGTCGCGCTGGCCGATCTCTTCCAGCACCTCCCAGAACAGGCATTCCAGCCGCACGCTGGTCGCCACGCCGTGCAGGCGGAGCGAGCGCGCGAGGCTGTCGTACGAATGGGGATTGGCGCGGATGAAGATTTCGCACATGGCCGGGCTCCTGGAGTGCCCGGCGTGCGGGCAACCGAGTCAGTGTAGAACCCGCGTGCCCAGGACTTCAAGAAACTGCGCCAACCAGGCTGGATGTGCCGGCCACGCGGGCGCCGTGACGAGCTTGCCGTCGGTGTGCGCCTGGTCGACGGGGATGTCCTTGAACGTGCCGCCTGCGGCCGTGACTTCCGGGCCACATGCCGGATAGGCGGAACACGTCTTGCCCTCCAGCACGCCCGCCGCCGACAGCAACTGGGCACCGTGGCAGATCGCGGCGACGGGTTTGTCCGCCTGGAAGAAGTGACGCACGACTTCCAGCACGCGGGCATTCAGTCTCAGGTATTCGGGCGCCCGGCCGCCGGGCACGACGAGTGCGTCGTACGCTGCCGGGTCGACGTCGGCAAACGTGGCGTTGACGGTGAAGCGATGGCCCGGTTTTTCGGAGTACGTCTGTGCGCCTTCGAAATCGTGGACGGCGGTCGCGACGGAATCGCCGGCGCGCTTGTCCGGGCAGACAGCGTGCACCGTGTGGCCGACCATCTGCAGCGCCTGGAAAGGAACCATGACCTCGTAGTCCTCGACGTAGTCGCCAACCAGCATCAGAATTTTCTTTGCCATCGCCGTGTCTCCTGTATGGTTGCGGTTTCCCCATTGTGGTTCGGCGCCAATCGGCCCGGGTGGTAGCCCATTACCACAGACCACGTTTCCTGCTTTCCGGTTTTTGCCATGAGCCAAGTCCCTCATCACCAGGCGGCGCTGCTGACGCCGTCGTCCGTTCCCGCGTCCACCGAACTGGGCGATGTGTCGCGCTACCTCCGTGACCGGATCCGCACGGTGCCGGATTGGCCGCAGGCCGGGGTGATGTTTCGCGACATCACGCCGCTGCTGCAGGACCCGAAGAGCCTGCGCGTGCTGGTGGACGTGTTCGTCCATCGCTACATGGGGCAGGGGCTGAACCTGGTGGCGGGCATCGATGCGCGCGGGTTCATCCTCGGCTCGATCGTGGCGTACGAGCTGAACCTGGGCTTCGTGCCGATCCGCAAGAAAGGCAAGCTGCCGTTCAACACGGTGGCCGAGGAGTACATGCTCGAATACGGCAGCGCGACAGTGGAAATCCATGCCGATGCCTGCAAGCCCGGCGACCGCGTCTTGTTGATCGACGATCTCATCGCCACCGGCGGCACCATGATGGCCGGCAAGCGCCTGCTGGAGCGGCTGGGCGCGACGGTGGTGGAGGGCGCGGCGATTGTCGATCTGCCCGAACTCGGCGGCTCGCAATTGCTGATCGAAGGCGGTCTGCCGCTCTTCACGGTCTGCCGCTTCGACGGACACTGACCGGCCCGCGACGGCGTGGCGTGATGCGCTCGCCGCATACATTCATGTGACAAAAATATGACGTTCTGCTGCCGCGCGCAGTAGCATGAGCCTTTCCATTTTCGGCGCACACCGGGAGACGTCGATGCCACACGTAGTGCTGTTTCTGCTGACCTCGATCGCGATCACCGTGATGCCGGGGCCCGACAACCTGCAGGTCATCGCCCGCGGCGCCAGCCAGGGCCGCAAGGCCGGGCTGTCGGCGGCGGCTGGGTTTGCGTCAGGGTGCCTCTTTCATACGACGCTGGCGGCGCTCGGGCTGGCCGCCGTGCTGCAGTCGTCCCCAGTGGCGTTCCAGGCGATTCGTTGGCTGGGCGCCGCGTACCTGATCTGGCTGGGCGTCCAGGCATTGCGCAGCAAGGGCGGCGTCGGCCTGAATCCTGCTGGACCGCAGGCGGCGCCCGACCTGTGGCGCGTGTATCGCCAGAGTGTCTTCGCCAATCTGCTCAACCCGAAGGTGACGTTGTTCTTCGTGGTGTTCCTGCCGCAGTTCGTCGATGCGCAGGCGGGCCACGCAGCGCTGCAGATGCTGCTGCTGGGCGGCGTGTTCATGGCGCAGACCATCGTGGTGTTCAGCGTCTACGGCTGGTGCGCGGCCGCGCTGGGCGGTTGGATGCGCCGTACGCCGCGCGCATCGCTGTGGCTCGACCGGGTGAGCGGCTGTATTTTCATCGGGCTGGGCCTGCGCGTGGCCCTGACCAAATAAGCAAGACAGAACGGCATCGATGATCACCCTGCTTAAGCTGCTTTCCGGCGTCGCCCTGTTGGTGTGGGGCACGCAGACCGTCAAGGTCGGCATGTTGCGCCTCTATGGCGCGGACTTGCGTCGCCTGCTGTCGCGCAGCGTCTCAAATCGGTTCTCCGCGCTGCTGGCCGGCATCGGCGTGACGTGCCTTGTGCAGAGCAGTAATGCGACGGCCACCATCGTCGGGGCGTTTGTTGCGCAGGGGCTGATGGGCGTGTCGTCGGCGCTGGCGATTTTGCTGGGTGCCAACGTGGGCACGGCCATCATGGCGCAGGTGTTTGCGCTGGACCTGTCGTGGCTGTCGCCGTTGCTGATCTTCTTTGGCGTGATCCTGCATCTGTCGCGCAAGGGCAGCGCGGTGGGGCACTTTGGGCGGGTGCTGATCGGCCTGGGGCTGATCATGATGGCGCTGGAGCTGATCTCGATCGCGTCGAGCCCGATGGTGGAAGCCAATGCGCTGCGCGTGCTGCTGGGTTCCATCTCGTCAGACACCGGTCTGAACATGCTGATTGGCGCGGTGCTCACGCTGCTGTGCTATTCGAGTCTGGCTGTCGTGCTGTTCTGCGCGACGCTGGCGGCATCGGCCGCGGTGTCCGTCAAGGTGGCCTTTGCGATTGTGCTGGGCGCAAACATCGGCAGTGCCGTGGCCGCGTTGGCGACCACACCGTCATCCAGCCAGGCCGCGCGCCGCGCAACACTGGGCAACTTGCTGTCGCGCATGCTTGGCGCGGCGCTGGCGCTGCCGTTCCTGGACACACTGGCAGCGTGGGCGCCGCACGCGGGCGTGGCGCCGCAGCACGTGGTCGTGGCGTTTCATGTTGTGTTCAACGTCGCGCTGGCGGTGCTGCTGATCGGCTTTACCGAAGCGATGGCGCGACTGTGCGCCCGCATCCTGCCGGGCGGTGCGCATATCGACGATCTGGTTGCGCCGCGCTATCTCGATCCCTCTGCGCTGGCTACGCCAACGTTGGCGCTGGGCAACGCGGCGCGCGAGGTGCTGCGCATCGGCGATCGCGTTGAACACATGCTCGACAACACCCTGCGCGTGCTCAAGACCAACGATGTGCGCCTGCTGCAGACCACCCGCGCGATCGACGACGAGGTCGATGCGCTCTACACCGCCATCAAGCTCTATCTCACGCAGCTGAGCCACGAAGCGCTGGACGCGCGCGAGGGCAAGCGCTGGGCAGACATCATTTCGCTGACCATCAACCTGGAGCACGCCGGCGACATTCTCGACCGCATGCTGCAGGACGTGCGCGAGAAGAAGATCGCACACAAGCTGGCCTTTTCCGAGGCCGGCATGGAAGAGCTGGAAGACATGCACGGGCGCCTGGTCACGAACCTCAAGCTGGCGCTGTCGGTGTTCCTCACGGGCGACCTGCGCAGCGCGCAGAAGCTGATGCTGGAAAAGGCGCACTTCCGCGATCTGGAGAAACGCTACGCGCGCAGTCACCTGACGCGGATCTCTGCGCAGACGGCCGAGAGCATCGAGACCAGTTCGCTGCATCTGGACATCATCAGCGATTTCAAGCGATTGAATTCGTTGTTCTGCGCAGCCGCGTATCCGGTCCTGGATGAGGCCGGCGCGTTGAACCGCAGTCGCATGAAGGATGCGGACGAGGTGAGCACCGAGGCGGCGCCTGCCGGCCACTGAGGGGCAGCGTCGCCCCAACAGAAAGCGCAGCCGAAGCTGCGCTTTTTTGTTGCCGAAAAGGAGGTCGCTTACTTCCGCTTCAGCAGCGGCGCGAGGTACTTGCCGGTAAAGCTCGCCTTGCTCTTGGCCACATCCTCAGGGGTGCCTTTGGCAATGATCTGCCCACCGCCGGCGCCGCCTTCGGGGCCCAGGTCGAGCAGCCAGTCCGCCGTTTTGATCACGTCGAGGTTGTGCTCGATGATCACGATCGTATTGCCGTGGTCGCGCAGCTTGTAGATGACCTTCAGCAGCAGCTCGATATCGTGGAAGTGCAGGCCGGTGGTCGGCTCGTCCAGGATGTAGAGCGTGCGGCCCGTGTCGCGTTTCGACAGCTCGAGCGACAGCTTCACGCGCTGCGCTTCACCGCCCGACAGCGTCGTCGCGGATTGCCCCAGGCGGATGTAGCCAAGGCCCACATCCAGCAGCGTCTGCAGCTTGCGGCGCACCACCGGCACCGGTGCAAAGAACTCGTGCGCCTGCTCCACCGTCATCTCCAGCACTTCGGTGATGTTCTTGCCCTTGTAGAGCACTTCGAGCGTTTCGCGGTTGTAGCGCTTGCCGTGGCACACGTCGCACGGCACATACACGTCGGGCAGGAAGTGCATCTCGACCTTCAGCACGCCGTCGCCCTGGCAGGCCTCGCAGCGTCCACCCTTGACGTTGAACGAGAAGCGGCCCGGGTCATACCCGCGCTCCTTGGCCGACGGCACGCCGGCAAACAGCTCGCGGATCGGCGTGAACAGGCCCGTGTAGGTGGCCGGGTTCGAGCGCGGCGTGCGGCCAATCGGCGATTGGTCGACGTTGATGACCTTGTCGAAATGCTCGAGCCCGTCGATGCGATCGTGCGCTGCCGGCTCCGGTGTCGAGCCATACAGATGGCGCGCCACCGCGTGGTACAGCGTGTCGTTGATGAGCGTCGACTTGCCCGAGCCGGACACGCCCGTGATGCACGTCAGCAGCCCGATCGGAATATCGGCCGACACGTTCTTCAGGTTATTGCCGCTGGCGTTGATGATGCGCAGCCAGCGCTCTTCATCGGGCGCCGTGCGCTGCTTGGGCACCTCGATGCGGCGCTTGCCCGACAAGTAGTCGCCCGTCAGCGACGCCGGCGATTGCTCGACCTGCTGGGGCGTGCCCTCGGCGATGATCTGGCCGCCGTGCACGCCGGCACCGGGCCCGATGTCGACCACATAGTCCGACGCGCGGATCATGTCTTCATCGTGCTCCACCACCAGCACCGAATTGCCGAGATCGCGCAGGTGCTTGAGCGTGCCGATCAGCCGATCGTTGTCGCGCTGGTGCAGGCCGATGGACGGCTCGTCCAGCACATACATCACGCCGGTCAGTCCCGAGCCGATCTGCGAGGCCAGCCTGATGCGCTGCGCCTCGCCGCCCGACAGCGTATCGGCGCTGCGCTCGAGCGACAGGTAATCGAGCCCGACGTTGTTCAGGAAGTTCAGCCGCGCGGTGATCTCCTTGACGATCTTGTCGGCGATCTCGCGCTTGGCGCCGTGCATGTTCAGCGTCAGGAAATACGTGAGCGCATCGCGCAGCGGCCAGCCGTTGATTTCGTAGATGCCGCGTGCCTGGTCGGCCTCGCCGATCTTGACGAAGCGGGCCTCGCGGCGCAGGCGGGTGCCGTGGCACTCGGGGCACGGCTGGTTGTTCTGGTACTTGGCCAGTTCCTCGCGCACGGCGATGGAGTCGGTCTCCTTGTAGCGCCGCTCCAGGTTCGGGATGATCCCCTCGAACGCATGCTCGCGCACCGTGGTCTTGCCGCGTTCGTTGATGTACGTGAACGGAATCTGCTGCTTGCCCGAACCGTGCAGCACGATCTGCTGGATTTCGGCCGGCAGGTCTTCAAACGCGACATCGATGTCGACGTCGTAGAACGCCGCCAGGCTCTGCAGCATCTGGAAATAGAACTGATTGCGGCGGTCCCACCCCTTGATGGCGCCCGACGCCAGCGACAGATTCGGAAAGGCCACCACGCGCTTCGGATCGAAGAACGTGATCTGGCCCAGGCCGTCGCAGTGCGGGCAGGCGCCCATCGGGTTGTTGAACGAGAACAGCCGCGGCTCCAGCTCCTGCAGCGAATACGAGCAGATCGGGCACGCAAACTTGGAGCTGAAGCCGTGCTCGCGGCCGGTATCCATTTCTAGCGCGATGGCGCGGCCATCGGCCAGGCGCAGCGCCGTTTCGAACGATTCGGCCAAGCGCTGCTTGAGTTCCGGGTTGACCTTCACGCGGTCGACCACGACCTCGATCGAATGCTTGTCATTCTTCTTGAGCTTGGGCAGGTTGTCGACTTCGTAGACCTTGGCCTCGGCCTCGTGCGCCGTGCCGCCGCCCGAGCGGATGCGAAAGCGCACGAAACCCTGCGCCTGCATCGCCTCAAACAGGTCGACGTGCTCGCCCTTGCGGTTGGCCACCACGGGCGCCAGGATCATCAGCTTGGTGTCGGCCGGCAGCGCCAGCACGGCATCGACCATTTGCGACACGCTTTGCGCTTCCAGCGGCTGGCCGTGATCGGGGCAGTAGGGCGTACCGGCGCGCGCATACAGCAGGCGCAGGTAGTCGTGGATTTCGGTGACGGTGCCGACCGTCGAGCGCGGGTTGTGGCTGGTGGCCTTCTGCTCGATGGAAATGGCCGGCGACAGACCTTCGATCAGGTCGACGTCGGGCTTTTCCATCAGTTGCAGAAACTGCCGGGCATACGCCGACAGCGATTCCACGTAGCGCCGCTGCCCCTCCGCATACAGCGTGTCGAACGCGAGCGACGACTTGCCCGACCCCGAAAGCCCGGTGATCACGATCAGCTGGTTGCGCGGCAGATCGAGGTTGATGTTCTTCAGGTTGTGGGTACGGGCCCCACGAATCTTGATTTCGTCCATGTGCGGCTGAGTGCAGCTGAATGCGGCGTCGGGGTGCGGACCGCCTGCGGCAATCGGCGGAGGGGTGGAAAAGGGTAAGCCTGCTAATATACCGAACTTCGGTTTTGCTGGTATCTGCCCCCAGATGGGGCAATCTGCAGAGCCGTTCAAGTGTTCTTGTCGCCGCTTTTTCTTCCTGACTTTCGCGGCGGTTTCCGCACCATGTCCTCCGCTTCCCCATCCATGACTTCCGCCTCCGGCCGTATGAACGGCCTTGAGCTGCGTGCGGCCGCCTCGCTGGCCGGCATCTTCGCGCTGCGCATGTTGGGTCTGTTCATGATCATGCCGGTCTTCGCGGTGTTCGCGAAAACGCTGCCCGACGGCAACAACACGCAGCTCGTCGCCTTCGCCATCGGCGTGTACGGCCTCACGCAGGCGGTGCTCTATATCCCCTACGGCTGGCTGTCGGATCGCTTCGGGCGTAAGCCCGTCATCGTGACGGGGCTGGTGATCTTTGCGGTGGGCAGCCTGGTGGCGGCGTTTTCGCACAGCGTCGCGGGCATCGCCGTGGGACGGGCCATCCAGGGCGCAGGGGCGATCTCGTCGGCGGTGATCGCCTTCGTGGCCGACCTCACGCGCGAGGAGCATCGCACCAAGGCCATGGCCATGATCGGCGGCAGCATCGGCCTGTCGTTTGCCGTGGCCATCGTGAGTGCGCCGGTCATCTTCCGCTGGGTCGGCATGCCGGGCATGTTCACGGCGATTGGCGTGCTGGCCATCGTCGCCATCGGCGTGGTGCTGTGGGTGGTGCCTAACCCGCCGCGTCCGCCGGAGCATGTGAAAGCGCCGTTCCGAGAAGTCCTGCGCAACCCTGAACTGCTGCGCTTGAACTTTGGCGTGTTCGCCCTGCACGCCACGCAGACGGCGTTGTTCGTCGTGCTGCCGCACATGCTGGAAGCCGCCGGCCTGCCCGTCGATTCCCATTGGAAAATCTACCTGCCGGTGATGGGCGTGTCGTTCGTGCTGATGGTGCCGGCCATCATTGCGGCAGAAAAACGCGGCAAGATGAAAGCGGTGCTGCTGTCGGCCGTGGCGCTGGTGATGGTGGCGCAGCTGGCACTGGGCGAAGTGAATCCGACGCTCGCCGCGCTGGCGATTGCGCTGCTGGTCTACTTCCTCGGTTTCAACGTGCTGGAGGCGTCGCAACCGTCGCTGGTGTCGAAGTACGCGCCGGGCGTACGCAAGGGTGCGGCCATGGGCGTGTACAACACCACGCAGGCGCTGGGCCTGTTTGCGGGCGGTGCGGGCGGTGGCTGGATTCTGCTGCACGCGGGGCAGCATGCAGTATTTTTGACCTGCGCGGCGCTGGCTTTGGCGTGGCTTATAATCGCCAGCCCCATGCAGATGCCGGCGTTGCGTCGGCACTAGGGTCGGCATTCAGCGCTACACTTTCAGTCGGCTTTTTTCGTTAGCCCTTTACGGCGGCATCCCTTCAATTACCTTCGGAAACTCATCATGGCGTCCGTCAACAAAGTCATCATCGTCGGCAATCTCGGTGCCGATCCGGAAACGCGTTACATGCCCAGCGGCGACGCGGTCACCAACATCCGCGTGGCCACCACCGACCGCTACAAGGACAAGGCCAGCGGCGAAATGAAGGAAGCCACCGAGTGGCACCGCATCGCCTTTTTCGGCCGTCTGGCCGAAATTGCGGGCGAATACCTGAAGAAGGGCTCGTCGGTCTACATCGAAGGTCGCCTCAAGACCCGTCAATGGGAAAAGGACGGCCAGAAGCAATACAGCACCGAGATCGTCGCAGACCAGATGCAGATGCTCGGCGGCCGCGGCGGTGAGGGCGGCGGCAGCGGTGGTGCCGGTGGCGGCTATTCGCGTGGCGGTGAAGGCGGCGGTGGCGGTGGTTACGGCGGTGGCCGCAGCCAAGGTCAAGGCCAAGGCGGTGGCTACTCCCGCGGCGGCGAAGGCGGCGGTCAGGGCGGCGGTGCACGTCGTCAGCCGGCACCGTCGAATGGCTTTGAGGATATGGACGACGATATTCCGTTCTAAGTCCCTCTCGGCACACAACAAAAAACCCGGCAGTCCACCAAGGACGCCGGGTTTTTTGTTGGCCCTCAGTCTGCAGGGTTGCAGCGTTCTAGTCGCTCTCGCATGGCTTCTTGAAGAGATGCTTCACGCCGCATTTGGTCGCATGCGCTGCATTCTTCACGCCATGCCCAACCGTGCGCGCGGCGTTGGCCGTCGCATGCCCGGCTTCCTTCGCGGCATGACCGGTTTTTCGGGCCGCATCCTTCGTGCCCTGCTTGATGTTTTCCTTGGTCTCGGACAAGTCGGCGTGGGCCAGGGGGCTGAGCAGCGCCAGCAGCAGCGCAGGGATCAAAAGCAGAGGGCCTTTCACAGCGGAATCCTCACAAACAGGTTCATGCAACGGACGCGTCGAGCACCACGGCGGCGCGGCCGGTCAACAGGATACGCGTGCCACTGCGCACGGTGAATCGGTACAGGACGTTGTTGCCGTCGCCGCCGATGCGTTCAGCTTCGACATCGAGCGGTGCGTCGATGGTGTCGATGCGCGGGACATGAGCTTCAACGTTGCGCACGCTGGCAAGAAAGCCGGCGCGCGGGCGCGCTTGCGCAGCATCGCACAGGGCGCCATGCACGGCCATCGCCTGAGCGGCGTATTCGATGCCGCAAACGGCAGCCAGTTGACCGTGCGAACGCAGCGGGTTGGCAGCGTCACGATGGCTCGTGGCGCTGCAATGGATGTGTGCTTCGTCCCAGGCGACGACAGCGTCGAGCAGGCACATCGCGCCGCTGTGCGGAATGTGTGCCGCGATCCAGTTGCGGTCAAGCGGCGGAGCCGGCTGCGCCGTGGACGTCATGGCGTGCTGAAGGTGAGGTCGACCTGCACGCGGGTCTCGGGCAAATACTCGAGTACCACGCGGCCTGCTCGCCGTGCGGCGAACGCTTCCAGCAATGGCAGCGCGCGGGCTGCGGCGTTGCCGTGCCACAGGGTTTCCAGGCCGGTATGTGCCAACGCCGTCGGCGGCGCGTCGGTCAGCGCGACGTCAATGCGCGCGAGCGTGCGCGGGCCGGCTTCGGGCGCGAGTACCAGCGCCACCGCAAACGTATCGGGCACGGGCCGCACCGCATGTAGCGGTTCCGGGTAGTCGCCGTCATAGGCGATCAGCAGCGTGGGCGTGGCATCAATTGCGACCTGGCAGAGGCTGTCCAGCAGGCCGGCGGCAAAGCTGCCGTCATACGCGCACAGCACGTTGGACGGCGCCATCGCGTGCGTGGCGATGCTCCAGTAGCCGGCCGGCGCGTTGTGCACGGAGTTGTGGAAGCGCGTGGGCGACAGTTTGCGGTCGTCGCCTGCCAGGGTCTCGCAGATGGCGTTGCAGTTATGGCCGTCGCCGCCGGACGAGCTGAAGACCGTGGCCAGCGTGGCGGCATCGCGTCCGCTCGCAGCAACGGCTTCGTGGCCGACTGCCAGTGCGAGTTTGACCACTGGCCCCGTCCGACGACGTTCGACCGACGGCAGGCCGGCGGGCGGCGGCAATTCCGTCGGCGCGTGTGCGTAGGGTGCGCGGCCTGCGAGCACGTCAGCCGTGTGCGGCCAATCCTGCAGGCCGGGGCCCAGCACGCCGATGCTTTCGATGAAGACGCTCAGGCCGGTCATGACGACACCCCCACATCGCCTGCGCGGGCAAACACCAGGCTGCAATTCGTGCCGCCAAAGCCAAACGCGTTGCTCAGTGCCGCGCGAACAGGCGCGTCGCGGCTTGTTGTCAGGTAGTTGACGTTCAAGGCCGGGTCGGGCTGCGTGGTGTTGATGCCGGCGGGCAGAAGTTGATGGCGTAGCGCCAGCGCCGTAATCACGGCTTCCAACGCTCCCGCCGCGCCCAGCGTGTGGCCGGTCGCGCCCTTGGTCGAACTGCACGCCGTGCCGTCGAACAGCGCCTGGATGGCCCGCGCTTCCGCAGCGTCATTGCTGGGCGTGCCGGTGCCGTGCAGGTTGATGTAGTCGATGTCCGTTGCGCTCAGGCCGCTGGTGGCGAGCGCTTGCGCCATGGCCGCGCGGGCGCCCAATCCTTCGGGATGCGGCGACGACATGTGATGCGCATCGCTCGATTCGCCAATGCCGAGCAGCAGGATGGCGTCGTCGTCCAGCGCGTCGTTGGCGTCGGGGGCGCGCTCCAGCAGTGCAAAGGCCGCTGCCTCGCCGATGGAGATGCCGTCGCGCGCCGCGTCGTACGGCCGGCACGGTTGGCCTGACAGCAGCTCCAGCGAGTTGAAACCGTACAGCGCGGTCAGGCACAGCGAATCGACGCCGCCGACCACCGCCGCATCGATGAGGCCCGCCGCCAGCATGCGCCGCGCCGAGGCAAACACCTTGGCCCCCGACGAGCACGCCGACGAAATCACCATGGCCGGCCCGCTCAGCCCAAAGTACGCACGCACAAACGCGGCGGGCGAATAGATGTTGTGCGTCTGCGCGTAGTGAAAACTCGCCGGCAGTGCGCCTGTTTGCGGATCGCGGTGCTGATAGGCGCGTTCGGTTTCGAGAATGCCCGACGTGCTGGTGCCGATGAATACGCCGACGCGCGTGGCGCCATGGCGCGCCTTGGCGGCTTCAACGCCTTCGGCAAAACCGTCCTGTGTGAGGCCGATCTGGGCGAGCCTGTTGTTGCGGCAATCGAAATCGGCCAGGTCTGCACGCACGGGCGCTGCATCGGCCCCGGGCACTTCGCCGATCCAGGTGTCGAGATCAGCGCGCGGGAAGGTGCACGGCGAGAGGCCGCCACGTTGCCCGCGCAACGCGTCGAGCGTGGCGTCAAGGCCACGTCCGAGGCAGCTCGTGGCGGTGAAATGCGTGAGCAGGACGGGCTTCACGGGCAGGATGTCGCGGCGATGGTGGGGTGGGCTGGTTCGGCAGACTGGCGCGCCGATTCTTAACAAATTTTATCAAATGGCCATTTGCGGACGCGTGCTCTGCGCCGGCTGGGCGGGAAGGGCGGCGCGCAACGTCGTCCACTGCAATTGCGCGCGCGCGGCGGCTGTCAGCACCTTCGGCAACACGGCCAGCAGCACAGGCGCCCCGTGTGCATCGCGCGCCGCGTGGCCGTCGTGCAGCAGCAGGATGTCCCGCGGCGCGAGACCGTGCAGCAGGCGATGGGCAATGGCTTCGGCGTTGCGCGAGCGGGTGTCGAAGCCGCGGCGCGTCCAGCTCGCCAGTTGCAAGCCAAGCTGACACAGCACAGGCTCCAGAAACGGATTGCGCAGGCCGGCCGGCGCGCGGAAGAACAGCGGGCGCGTGCCGGTGATCTGCGTGAGCGTGTCCTGCGCGGCAGCAATCTCGCGCCGCAACGCGCCCGGCCCCTGCAGCGAGAACGTATGCCGATGACGCTGACTGTGGTTTTCCACCGCATGCCCGCGCGCGACGATGGCCTCGACGCAGCGCGAGTGCCGCTGCGCCAATTCGCCGATGCAGAAGAAGGTGGCCTTGGCGTCGTATTGGTCAAGCATGTCCAGCACGCGCGGCGTGACATCGGGGTCAGGGCCGTCGTCGATGGTCAACGCGATCTGCTGGCCGGCCGTGGCGGGCAGATGCGTCCAGTTCGGGCCGAGCCAGCTGCTGCGCGGCCACAGACCCCCCGCCATCAGAACGAGATGCGAGGCGACGACGCCACCGCCTGCCCACGGCCACGTCGATGGATCGGCCGCGACGGCAACGGCCGCGCCAGCATGCAGTGCCAGCGCGCCGTTGATCAGCGGGCTCGGCTTCCAGCGGCGGGCTGTGCCCAGCGGTGAGGGGGGCGGTGCGTTCATGCGGCGGCGTGCTGATCGTGATGGGCGCGTGGCGCCAGGATGGCGGCAAACACCAGCGCAAGCATGGCGCCCGGGCCGACGGTCAGCCCGAACGTTTCGAGCATCGGCACGCGGGAAAACGCCAGGAGGCCGAAGCCGGCCACCGTCGCCAGATTGGCCACCAGCAGTGATACCAGCGTCTGCGGCGCAATGGCCTGCGTGCGTTGATTGAAGAACAGCGCGTAGTTCGAGCCCACGGCCACGATCAGCAGCATGCCGACCAAATGCAGGATGGTCAGCGGCACGCGTGCCACCGCAAAGCCGGCCGTCACCACCAGCACCGCCGCCACCAGGGGCGCCAACGCGCGGAGGGTTCGCTGCGGTGAGCGCAGCGCCACGAGCAGCAGCAACGCGATTGCCGCAAAACCCGCGAGCGACAGGCGCAGGTCTTCCCGCACGTAATCCACGTATAGCCGATCGGCTTCGGCCTTCATGTCGACGAAGAGCGCGCCGGGCACGTTCGCTTGTGCGACGGCGGAGCGAATCGGGGCGGCGTCCAGGCTGGGACGATTTGTGGCGTTATTTGCGGTGGCCGGCGCGGCCGCTGGTGCACGCAGTGGCAGCATGGCGCTCCATTGTCCGGCGCGCCCGGTCAGTAGCGCGTCCACCGCCAATGCCATCGACGTGCCTTTCAGGTCTGCGCGCCGCAAAAGGGGCTGCGTGCGTGCCGCCTCCACATCGGCGATGAACGGGGCGAAGAGGTCGGGCTTCACGCGGATCGACTGATCTTCAACGGCGCTGCGCATGCGGGCGGCCAGCGCATCGCCGGGCGGCAGGCTTGCAAGGCGCGCTTGCTGCGTGGCATCGCTCGGCAGATAACGCGCGGGATTTTCGAAGCCGGCGAGCACGCCGTTGTCTACCAGCGGCTGAAGTTGCGCGGCGATCTTCTCGGCGCCTTCCAGCGCCGCCTGTTCCGTTGCAGCCGGAACCACCACCAGATAGCGCACATCGGGTGCACCTACGTCTGCGCGCAGGCTGGCGTCGAGCGCCTGGCTCTTCGCGGGGACGGGGCTCAGCGCGGCGAGTTCGCGGCTCCACACGCCATCGCGATGCAGCGCAAGCGCCGCACATGCACCGATGAGCACCGCCGCCAACAGCCAGCGCAGGCGCGGTGCGGCAGACGTTGCCCGTGCCAGCCACGCGCCCACGCGTGACACGTCGCGCGTCGCCACCTCTGCACCCCGCAGATGCGGCAGCACGTAACGCGTCACCAGCGCAGCTGTCACCAATCCGACGATCGAATACAGCCCCAACTGCACGAGCCCCGGAAAGCCCGAGAACAGCATCGACGCAAAGCCGCACACCGAGGTCAGCACACCCAGGCGAATGGTCGGCCAGTACGTGGCAATCCATGCGCGCAGGCTGTCGTTGGCGGTGGCGCCGCGCAAGCGGGCGGATTGCACAAACAGGTAGATCGAATAGTCGACCGCCTCGCCGATGAGCGTGGTCCCGAACCCGAGCGTGAGCCCGTGCACCGCGCCGAACGTCAGGCTGACGGCCGCCACGCCTGCCGCGACGCCCGACAGCACCGGCAGCAACCCCAGCACCACGGTACGCGGCGAGCGGTACACCGTCAGCAGCAGTGCCACCACCAGCACGAGGCTGACGGTGGAAAGCCGCTCGACGTCGTGCTTGATGGTGTCGCGCGAATCGACGGAGAACACGCCCGGGCCCGTCATCACGATGCGCGTTGACGCCGC
This sequence comes from Ralstonia sp. 1138, assembly GCF_040544795.1. NCBI lineage: Bacteria > Pseudomonadati > Pseudomonadota > Betaproteobacteria > Burkholderiales > Burkholderiaceae > Ralstonia > Ralstonia sp. 1138. The sequence goes on from NZ_JBEPKQ010000002.1 coordinate 842,778, forward strand.
GTTCGGCACGGTGCGGGCGGCCGCCTCGAATGCGCGGCGCACGGTATCGATGGCCTGCGCCTGTGCATCGGTGTCGGAGCCGGCTGCAGCTGTCTGCACGACCAGGACGGCGCGCTGGCCATCGCGCGACGCCCACACGCCATGCATCGACGACGGCAGCACCGTGTTGTCGAGCTGGCCGACGAGCGCCGCCACCTCGCCCGTCGGATCGCGCGGCAGCATGTTCTTGGCGACGAGCCCGGCCGATGAACTCAGCAGATCCAGACTTTCGCCCAGCGCCGCGTGCAGCCCTTCGGTGGAAAAGCGCTGCGGCGTAACAGCCGGGCTGAGCACGTAGCGGTGGTCGAAGACGAACTGCCGGTCGCGGGCCTCGCTCACGGGCTCGCCGTTATTGACGGCACTGAACCGTGCGTCGGCACGCAGCGTGGCGGCCAGCTGCTTTGACAGCGTTGCGCGGGTGGCCGCGTCGCCGCCCTCGATGCCGACGAGGATGAGCCGCGACACCAGCCCCTCGCGCAATTGGTCGACCAGCACACGCTGCTCCGCACTCGGCGATCGCGGCAGAAACGCCGACAAGTCCGCCGTAAAGCTGGTACGCCCGATCACGACCGCGCACAGCAGCAGGCCGGTCAACCAGACCAGCACCGCAGGCCGACGCAGGGCGTGCAAGCGTTTCATGTGCGCGCCGTCCTCAGTTGCCGGGCACGCGTTGCAGGCGCATCAGCGAATGATCGCCGTCGGCCTGCCGGATGGCGACGCTGCGCAGCACATCGCGCGTGCCTTCCAGCGTGATGGTGCTGACGACCTTCTGCATGCGTGCGTCGAGCGGCGAAAGCGTGAGCGTCCAGTCATCGCCGTGGCCCGCGATGGCGACCTTGTAGATCGCCTCGAGCGCGTAGCGGTTACCGGCCAGCGTCGCGCGAATGCTTTCGATAAAGGCGCCCAGCTCGGGGTACTGCGACAGCGGCATCGTGAACTTGCGCTGATTGCGCTCCACGGTCAGCTTGTCGCCGTCAATCACGAGATGTTCGGGCTTCGGCGCCAGGGTGCGCTTTTCCAGATGATCGGGCGCGACGAACACCAGCTCGCCAGAGGATTCGATGGGCTGCGCCGCGATCGAGAGCGTCTTGGTTTCCGTGAACGTCGCGCGTCCCGACTTGTTGCGTGCGAGGGTCGACATCAGGCGGTCGAGCGTCCAGGCGGTATCTGCGGCGTGGGCGGTTGCAGCCAACAGGCTGGCGGCAAGCATGGCCAGGAAGGCGCGGAGGAATAGGCGCATTGCAGTCATGGCGTTGGGGTGGTCTGGCGCTCGACGGGGGCGTGATCCTGCGCATCGGCTGTGTCGGCCGCGTCGGCATCCTGCCAGAAGTCGAAGTAGTTGAACCAGTTGTAGGGCGCGACGCGGCAGTAGTGCTCAACGCGTTCCACATAGCGGGCGAGGGCGGTTTGCACGGCGGCGGCGCGATCTTCGCGGCGCACATCGGTGAAGTCCGCCAACGGATCGAAATGTATGGCGTAGCGATTGCCGCCGAGGTGCAGCCCCGTCATGAACAGCACGGGGCGCTTCAGCATGGCCGCCATGTGCAACGGCCCCAGCGGAAACGCTGCAGGGCTGCCCAGAAAATCCATCTGCTGAACGGACGGCCCCGCATCGCGCAACAGCGTGCGATCGGCCAGCATGCCGACGAGGCGGTTGTCGTCCAGCGCTTCGCGCACTTGCAGCATGGCGTCTACGCGGCCCAGCGGGATGACCTCCGGCGCTGCCGCCGGGTTGATGGCGGCAACCGCAGCGTTGATGTTGCGTGCGTTCTCTTCGTACATGGCGACGGACACGCGCAGGTGCGGCACCGTGCGGCCGAGCGCGCGCACCACCTCGAAGCTGCCCAGGTGCGCGCCCAGCAGGAACGCACCGCGCCCCTGCGCCAGCACGTCGTGCACGTGGTGCTGGCCCTGCAACTGGATGTCGAACAGATCGAAGCGACCGCTGATCAGGTAGATGCGGTCATGGATGGTCGTGGCGAAGGTGAACATGTGGCCGAACACCTCACGCAGCGTTGCGGGCCGGCCGAGCGCGCGTTGCAGATAGTCACGCGAAGCACGCCGCGCCGCAGGCGACGCCGCGACGAAATACAGCGCAATCAGCCGCAACAGAACACGGCCGAACGGCCGCCCCAGCCGCAGGGACAGCCACGTCATCACGCGCAGCAGCGTGAGGTTGCTGCGCTCCGGACGCTCGGCCCAGTCGGGGCGCTTCATGCGGCAACGCCCTCCGGTGCGGATGCGGACAGCACGCCGCTGGCCACTTCACGCGCGCCCGCGCGGATGGTGAAGCGCACGGCGTTGCTGGCCGTCGTTTCGAACGCGAGGTCGAGCCATTCCCCGGGTGCCGCAGGACTGAGAAACTTGGCCGAGCTGATTTTGCAGGCATCCAACGAGCGGCCCAGTGCCGCACCGATCGTGTGGAGCGCATGGTCGAGCAGCACCACCCCCGGCACGATCGGGTGACCGGGAAAATGCCCCGGCAGCGCCGGGTGATCGGCAGCGATGGTGAAACGCATGGCGGGCTTGTCCGCGTTGCGATGCGGGTGTTGTGCAACGAGCGCGGCCAGCACATCGCGGGGCAGTTTGCCGGTCTCGTTGCGTGGCAGTGCGTCCACGAGCAGCAGCGGGCGCGGCAGAAATGCTGCGTCGATGCGGTCGTGCAGCGCACGCAGCACGTCCGCCGCGCTCAGGCCCGGCGCCACAACCAGCGCCATCAGGCGCGTGACCGCCGCGCTGCCGTGCGTGTGCGGGGCCGCGGGCGCATCGTCCGGCATGTAGAACACGCCGTCCTCCACGCCCGCAATCGCATTGAGCTGATGGTTCAGATACCCCAGCGACGACCGCTTGCCGGCAATGTTGATCAGGTCAGCCTTGCGCCCGTGCAGCAGAAAATGTGTCTCGTCGATCAGCTCGATCACATCTCCCATCGGCACCGCGGCTTCGACGTGTCCGCCGTAGACCCACACCGTCGGGCCCTCGTCTTCCGGAATGCCGGGGCGCAACTCCATGCGGACGTTGGGATACAGGTGCCACGCGGTTTCGTGCGCGGTGCGGCGCGTCGCAACCTGGCCGGTTTCGGTGCTGCCGTAAATCTCCAGGAGCGGCGCGGACAGGCGTGCCTCGGCCTCCCGCGCCAGCGCTTCCGACAGCGGTGCAGTCGCCGACAGCACGAGCGATGCGCTCGGCAACGCGGGCTCCGATGCCAGCAGCGCCCGCAGATGCACCGGCGAGGTCACCAGCACGCGCGGCTGCGGTACGGCGTCCAGCGCCTCCCGAATGTCCGCCGGATAGAACGGCTGCCGGTTGCTGAACGCCAGGCCGCCTTGCAGCGCCAGCAGCACCGTCACCTCAAAGCCGTACATGTGCTGCGCCGGCACGGTGCCGACCAACGTAAAGGGGCGCCCGTCGCCCAGGCCGAGATGGTCGACGGCCGTGCGCATGCAGCGCACCAGCGCGCCCCACGTCTTGCGATGCGGCACTGGCGTGCCGGTCGAGCCGGACGTGAACAGCACCGCCATGATTTGCGAGGCGTCGATCTGCGGCACGTCGATGGGCGCGGTGTCGGCATCCAACGCATCGGGATAACGAAAGCCCGGCAGGTCGACCGGGCAGGCCGCCGCGTCATGCAGGCAGAACACATCGGGCGCAAATGCCGAAAGCTGACGCACCATCTGCTGCGTCTGCATGGGCGGCAGCAGGCTGATCTTGCCGGCCACCAGCGTCGCGCACAGGCCGACGGCAAAGCGGTAGCGGTCTGCGCAGGCATTGAATACGTGGGCGCCGGGCGGCAGCATTGGGGCCAGCGCCATCACATCGGCCAGGAACGCACGTGCAGAGACGGGCGCGCCGTCACGCCAGGCGAGCGTGCGGTCGAGTGTTGAATGGGAGACCAGCGGGTAAGTCGGCATGAAGCGAATCTTGAGCGAGTGGGTTCAGCGGGGGTGCTCTGTGGCGATGGGCGCTGCGTGCCCGGATTGTTCTGATTGTCGATACGCGCGCACCGCATCGAACAGGCTGGAGCGCGGCTCGCCGCGCAGCACGATGCGGCGGCAGAGGTATTCCGCCACGAACATCACGCCCACCAACGGCAGCGAAAGGTAGTTCGCAAACGTCGACCACGTGACGGTCGATGCCGTGGCAAACAGCAGCGTGGATACGGCGGCGGTCGCCAGGAAAAACAGGGTCCACGCCAGAGTGATGCGCCGCGAGTAACGCGCAATGCGCGGCGTCAGCGTGCCGTGCACCATGTGGGCAAAGCGTGTGCACAGCGGCTCGCGCCCCGCCGCCAGCGTCCGGCCGAACACGTAGGCCATCATCAGGTTGAAGCTTGCGTGTTCGAGATACAGCCCCCACTCAAAATGCGCGGCCAGCGGTGCGCGCGCCATCCACAGTGCGCCGCACACGAGCAGCCACAGCGGCAACAGCTTTGCACGATGCGTGGAACGCATGGCCGCCACCAGCGCAATTGCCAAGGGCGGCACCAGCGCCATCGCCAGGCCCAAGCCATGCGCACCCGGCGTGGCCGCTGCGTAATGCGCCCCGACCTGATACGCCACCACGGCGCCCACGCCCGCAGCGCCGCGCGCAAAGGCGGTCAATCGGTGCATGGCAGAAGGCGTTGGAAGAGGCCGCGGTGCATTGTGGTCGTCGGGGCGGGCAGTTTCATCATAGGGCGAGCACATTCTAGGGCTCCAGGCGGGTCTTGCCCGCGCCGGTCGCCGCGTGTTTGTAACCGGATGTACGCGCCCGGCTGGTGTCGCTGTGCCAAGCCTTGCCGGTTTACGGCGCCACACCAGCCGTTGAATCGTTTGCGTCACTTCTGCACACGCCGCGATATGCAGTCTTTGTCACGGTTTCGCGCTATACGGGGTGTAACCCTTCGTCTAGAATCCGCGTAGCTTAAACGACCCCCTTCACAGGCTGGGCTGGACAAGGCAGGGGCTTCGCGCAAGGAAACGTCGTTGGCTCTGGCCGCAATCCCCGCTACATGCCGCCTGTGGTTGCAAGACCGATGAACGACCTGGAAAAAGAGCTCGCCGCGCTCATGATCGGCGAACTGAATCTCGAAGACATTCAACTCGATGCCCTGACGGCGGACACACCGCTGTATGGCGAGGGCTTTGGGCTCGACTCCATCGATATCCTCGAAGTTGCGCTGCTGATCTCCAAGAAATACGGCTTTGAGCTGCGCTCGGGCAATCCCGACAACCAGAAGATCTTCGCCTCGCTGGGCTCACTCGCAGCCTACGTGGCAGAGCACCGCACGCGATAGGCTCGCGCCCGCGCCCGACGCATTCCGCTTTCAACGTATCGCCGGACCGACGCCATGCCGATGACCGGCGCTTCCACCACGCATCTCGTTCTGATTCCGAGCTACAACCCGGGCCCCAAGGTTGACGACACCGTACGCAGCGCGCGTGCGCAGTGGAACCCGGTCTGGGTGGTGGCAGACGGCAGCACCGACGGCAGCACCGAACGGCTGCAGGCCATGGCCGCGCAAGACCCGGGGCTGCGCGTGATCGTGCTGCCCCGCAATCGCGGCAAAGGCGTGGCCGTGCTGGCCGGGCTGGAAGCTGCTGCCGCGGCAGGCTTTTCCTACGTGCTGACCATGGACGCCGATGGCCAGCATCCCGCAGACCTCATCCCCGAATTCATGGCCGCCTCGCAGGCTGCGCCCGACGCGATGATCCTCGGCCAACCGGTGTTCGACGCGTCGGCGCCGCAGGTGCGCGTGCAGGGTCGGCGCCTGTCCAACGGCTGCGCAGACATCGAAACGCTGTGGGCCGGCATTGGCGATACGTTGTTCGGCTTTCGCGTCTATCCGATTGCACCGCTGGCCGAGATCATGCGCCGGCAGGCATGGATGCGCGGTTTCGATTTCGATCCGGAAGCGGCGGTGCGCCTATGTTGGGCGGGCGTGCGCCCGATCCGGCTGGCGGCGCCGGTGCGCTACTTCCGCGCGCACGAGGGCGGTGTCTCGCATTTCCGGTATCTGCGCGACAACATCCTGCTGTTCGGGATGCATCTGCGCCTGACGGCGGAGGGCATGCTGCGGTTGCCGTCGATGATTGCGCGGCGGGTGCAGCGCGGTTGGTAGCCCGCGGCGGGCACGTTCAGACCGCTTCCGCGGTGGCCTTGGCCTGGTTCAGCAGGGTTTCGGCGGCGTGCCACGCTTGCGACGCGACGGATGGATCGCCGATGGCGCGGGCATCGGCCGTGGCGCCCGACAGCAGCATCACGTAGACCCCCGCAAGTTGCCGTGCCGTATTGGCGGGCACCACGTCCTTGAGCAGCGTTTCCATCATGGCGAGCAGGTCGTCGCGGTAGCGCACCGCCACGCCGGTCACCTTGGGGCAGGTGGAGCCGAACTCCGCCAGCGCGCGTTCGAACAGGCAACCCGCAAACTCCGGGGTGCGGAACCACGCGCCGTACCAGTCGAAGATGCCCTTCAGGCGGGCGGTTGCGTCGGGCATGGGGCTGAGCTTTTCGGCGATGCTGCCCATGACGTACGTATAGCGCTGCTCCAGCACTTCCTTGATCAGATCGTCCTTACCGGAAAAGTGGCGGTACAGCGTCATACGGGCGACGCCGGACTCGTCGATGATCCAATCGACGCCTACGGGATGGAAGCCGTGCTGGGAAAACAACTCGCCGGCCTTGTCCACCACCTGTTGGCGCTTGCTTGCGCGCATTGCTACCTCTCCTGTTTGCTGTGCCGCATCTTAGCACCGGCCTCTTTTTGCGGCCTGTGGATGTGGCCCGCGGGCCGTGCGCTGCAGAGTGTTGTTGCCGCGTCAGCTTTACGCTTTGGTAACACAACTGCACACGGTTCCGGCTAAAGTAGACCGATCTATATCATCAGCCCGCACATCCTGTCGGAGCGGGGAAGAGAAAGCGTTGTACAGCCGATGCGGCGGCGCCGGTTTTGCGAACGGGATCGCAAAAAACGACCGGCACCTGCCAGGCTGTCAACGGAGTTTCTCTCGATCAACAGCAACAATAAAAAAGGGGTCAGGCGAATGCGGAATCGTTTGCTGATGTTGGGGGTCGTGTCGCTGCTGGCCGCGTGTGCCCAGCCGCAGCCGCCCAGCGATGTAGTGCGGGTGTGCGACGACCGCGGCTGTGCCGATCGGCCGAAGGCCCAGGTGGCGTTCGATCAGGCGAATATCCCCGACGAAGATCCACGCATCGTCGCCCTCAAGGAAGTTGCCAAGCGAGAACCCAAGGCTGCCTACGACCTGGGTCTGCGCTATTTCCGCGGCGACGGCGTCCGTCAGGACAGCTACCAGGCACTGAACTGGATGCGCGAGGCGGCCGAGCACGGCAACCTGCAGGCGCAGAAGGCCCTCGGCGCGTTCTACCTGTTCGGGCTGGAAGAGATGGGCTCTGACCCGCGCGAAGCTGAAAAATGGCTCTCGATTGCCGTGAGCCGCGGCGACAAGGAATCGAAGAAGCTGCTCGAGCAAGCCCGCGCCGCCAAGAAATCCGACGAAGACGACTACAAGTGGCGCGCGCAATGGCGCAGCACCTACTACGGCTATTGGTATTCGGGCTATCCGTACCTGGGCGTCTGGCGCCAGACGAGCTGGTACTGGTATTGAGCAGGCACCGCAGTCATCCGTTTCAAAGCGTTTCAAGGCAGTTCGGGGAGGGGGGAAAGCCTGTTGCACACCTCGCACGCCTGATCCAGGGGGGCTTATTGAGTCGCAGGACGCATAAGCCGAACATCGACTCAATGTGAGCCACACAACAATATGAACACCAATCTTCTCAGCCGCACTGCCAAGGCCGCAGGCGTGGCACTCATCACCGCTTCCCTGGCCGCCTGCGCTGGCGGCGGCGTCGTGACCCCGGGCGGACAAAACGCCGGCGTGAGCGGCGCTGCGGCCGGCGGCTCCAGCGTAGGCGCAGATCCGACGCTCGAGCGCTGCGCCTCGCCGCTGGGCACCATCGCCATGGACGACGGCCGCAACGCCGACTGGTACGGCCAGTTCGGCAGCGCCACCAAGGTGACGACGATCGATCCGCTGCTGCGCATGGCCGTGCAGCAATCGAACTGCTTCGTGATCACGTCGATCGGCAACCAGAAGACGGATGCACGCCTGTCGCGCATCACCGATCTGCAGCGCAACTCCGGCGAATACCGCGCCGGCTCCAAGCAGCAGAAGGGCCAGCGCGTGGCGGCCGATTACTACATGGAGCCGCAGATCATCATCAACGACTCGCCGATCGGCGGTGTGGCGGGTGCCGTGGGCGGCCTGCTGGGCAACAGCGCCATTGCCGCGCTGGCCGGCAGCGTGAAGTCGAAGGCTTCGGTCGTGACGCTGACCCTGTTCGACGTGCGCTCGGCCGTGCAGATTGCGGCCGCCGAAGGCAGCTCGACCGCGACGAACTACGGCGCCGTGCTGGCCGGTTTTGGCGGTGGCGTGGGCGGTGGCCTGGCAGGCTTCTCGGCGACGCCGGAAGGCAAGGCTACGGTCGTCGCCTTCATCGACGCATGGAACAAGATGGTCGTCGCGCTGCGCAGCTACAAGGCGCAAGACGTCAAGGGCGGCCTGGGCCGCGGCGGTCAGCTCAAGGTCAACTGATCAGGATTGAACGAGGAAAGCACTGCGAGGGCGTTCAGCGCCCCGAAGTGCGAAAGCAAGAAAGCCTGCGGCGGTTGCGTCGCAGGCTTTTTGTTTTTGAATCGGGCGGCGCTCAGCGCGCGTCTTTCGGCTTGTCGCCCTTGGGCCAGTCCTTGGTGCGCGCGGCATAGTCAGGGCGCGGCTGCTGGGTAAAGAACGCTGCCACGTCCACGGCCTCCTGCGCGGTCAGCGTGCCGCCCTGACCCAGCGGCATGTTGTGCTTCACGAAGGCCGCGGCGGTGTACATGCGCGCCATGCCTGCGCCCACATTGAACGAATCCTTGCCCCACAGCGGCGGCATCAGGTAACCGCCTTGCGGGTTGGGCAGCCCCTGGCCCTCGGCGCCATGGCAGGCGGCGCAGCGCTGGGCGTAGACGGCTTTGCCGTTGTCGCGGTTCGGGGCGAGCGCGGTGTCGATTTTTTCAAAGCCGCGCCCCGTCACGTTGGTGCCTACAGGGACACCGCTGGAGAGCCATTTCATGTAGGCGAGGATGGCGTTCATGTCTTCGCCGTCGAAGGCGATGGGCTTGCCGTTCATCGACCGCTGGAAGCAATCATTCACGCGTTGTTGCAGCGAGATGACCGCACCGCTGCGAGAGCGGTACTCCGGAAACGCGGCAGTCAGCCCCACCCATGGTGATGCGTAGGGCGTCGTGCCGCCATTGAGGTGGCAGCTCGTGCAGTTCAGGCCGTTGCCGACGTTGTGCGGCAGCTGGCGCTTGGTGTCGGTGAGGATCAGCTTGCCGCGCTTGATGGCGTCGCCCACAGGCCCGGCGGGGATGGTGGCTTCGTCTGGCACCGGCAGCGTTGCCGGCGTTGTTTGTGCGAATGCGGATGTGCCGATGGCCAGCGCCAATGCGGCACCGAGTTTGCACAGCGTCATGTTGTCTCTCGTGGGGTTGGTTATCGGTTTATATGCGGAAGCGACTGGCTAGCGCTTGCGTTCCAGCACGCTAAAGAGGGCCATGCCCGCCAGCATGGCGGCGACAAAGCCGACAGCCTTGGGCACGCCCGCGCCCAGCGCCACCAATGCCGGCCCGGGGCAGAAACCGGCCAGTCCCCAGCCGATGCCGAACACGGCGCTGCCCAGCACGAGCCGCGCGGTCACGCCCGTGGCCGACGGCAATTGGATCAGCGTGCCCAGCCACGAGCGGCCGCGCCGCCGCGCCACAAAGAAGGCGACCACGCCGACTGCAATCGCCCCCGCCATCACGAACGCCAGTGATGGGTCCCATTGACCGAACAGATCGAGAAAGCCGAGCACCTTGGCCGGATTGGCCATGCCCGACATGATGAGCCCGGCGCCAAACAGCAGGCCTGCAACGAGTGCGATCACGAGGGCCATGTCAGCCTCCCACCACGTGGCGCACGATGAACACGGTGACGATGCCCGACGCCATGAACGTCAGCGTTGCCACCAGCGAGCGAACCGAGCCGCGCGACAACCCGCAGACGCCGTGGCCGCTCGTGCAGCCGCCTGCGTAGCGTGTGCCGATGCCGACCAGGAAACCTGCCGCCAGCACCTCGCCCCAGCCGGCGGCGATGTCCGGTACCACGGGGTGGCCAAGCCATGCCGCAATGAGCGGTGCCCCCACCAGGCCGATCAGAAACGCGACGCGCCAACCCATATCCCCCTGCGGGGGCTGCAGCAGGCCGCCAACGATGCCGCTGATGCCGGCAATGCGGCCGCTGCCCAACACCAGCACGGCCGCCGCTAGCCCAATGACAAGGCCGCCAGCGAGCGCCGCGCCTGGAGTGAAGTGTGCGAAGTCAATCGACATGAAAAACGGGAGAGGGGCAGAGAACAATCTAGATTCCAATAATATATAAATTTATAGATTGTTTGTCATGTGCCGAGACAGGCAAACGCCAAGGCTGACCTTGGCGCGATGAAGGGAGCGCCTCAAAGCCGGATGATGTATCCCTCGCGCGGATGTGTGCGGCCCGCATGCAGGGCCGCAATGCGCGCCTGGGCGGCCGGCATGCCGCGCTCTTCGATCAGCGTGAGCCAGCCGTGCCGGGGTTCGCGTACGTGGTCGATGAAGCGTCGCTGCGCGGCGTTGAATTTTTCGGTGACGACCGCGGGGCCCCAGTCTGCGTTGCGCTTGCGGATTTGCACGGGCGCGAAATAGAACTGCGGCGCCGGGCCGGGCAAGTCCGCGGCCTCGATGAAATCGGTGTTTTGCGCCGATCCTGCAAAGCAGTCGTAGACCAGCGCGTCGCCAAAGTGTTCGTGCACGCGCCTGCGCAAGTCCGCATCGCCGGAGAAGTCGACGTAGAGCGTGGGAACGTTGGTGGAGAGCGTGTCGAGTGTGTCGTACGTGACGCTGTCGTGGTAGCAGCCCAGGCTATCGACAAAGGCCCGATTGCCGCCCGACGTGAGGGCGGTGAGCGTCAGCCCCGGCGTGTCCTGCAGGCAGAACGCGGTGCCGTATGCCGTTTTGCTCGATGCGCTGGAGAACACCAGGCGCCGGGCACCGAAGAATGCGTTGTCCGCCAAAAAATCCGCCAGCATGAACGACGTGATGAACAGCGGACGATAGAGAATCTGGTAGTTCTCCAGCGCAGCGTCGTAAGCGGCGTCTTGCGACGCGCGCGTGTATTGGTTGTAGGCGGAGACAAGCGCCTGTCGATGTGCGGCGCCATCGTAGAAGCCGCGCGGCGTGACGCGTTCGGGCTGCATGCGCAGATGCGTGGCGATCGGGAAGTAGCCGTAGAAACGCTCGCCGACGTCGACGCCTTCTACGGTGGAGCTGACCACATCGGCAAAGCCCCACACGGGCATGTGGCCCCAGCCGTCCTGGCCGGTGGGGAAAAACGACCAGTACTGCATGGCATCGCCAAAGGCCGCGTAGGTGATGTTGTTCGTGGTGAGGGCAAAGCGGTCCAGGCGCAGCACGACTTCGCCGGGCGCCGCGGCCGGCGCGGTGTCGGCGGTTTCCAGCCGGCTTTCGTTTAGGGCATCCTTGCGCGTCAAGAGCCGCTGGTACGGGGCGTTCATGGTGTCTTCTCCATTCTCGGGATTGATGGGCGGATGGCTTCACTCTATCGTCGGCCGGCGGGCGCCGGGTTCGGAAACGGGCAGGCCGAAAGCGCCCGCGCCAAACCGCTGAAGCGGCCGTCGCAGCGCCGCGCCAAGTTCACCGTGCAGGCCATCTACGAGGCATTTGTTCGGATTTGGCAGCGCGGCGGCGGAGAGGCGGCGACCACGCGCGCGGTGGCGCTGGAAGCCGGCTGCTCGGTCGGCGCGCTGTACGAGTATTTCCCGAACAAGGAGGCGCTGCTTTCGGGTTACGTGCGGCACACCATCGAGGTCTTGCTGGCGCGCATCCAGAACGAGGTGACCAACCGTGTCGACACCCCGTGGGCAGACCGCGTGCGTCATCTCGTGAGGCTCAGTTGCGGCGATCCGGCGCTCGATCCGCCGTACTTTGATCACGCCATGCTGATGCGCGAAGACCGCATCGCCGAACCCAAACACCATGCGCGCTTCTTCGATGAGTTGGGCGCCGCCTGGTGCCGGGCGCTGGACGCCTGCCCCGATCTGCCTGGCAGGCCAAGTGACGCACTGGTACAAACGCTGCTACAGGCCATCTGGGGCGCACGTCGCTATCGCCTGTTGCTGCAGGACGCGCCGCTGCCGACTGAGGTGTGGATCGCCGAGATGGAACAGTTGTGCCTGCGCGCCCTGGGTGCGAGGCCGAATGCGGCTTGATGCGGCGCTATTTGGAGGCGGCGTTGCCTGATGGGAACACTCGCGCGAAGGCAGGGTGCGAACCGATTGTCTGGGCAGCGCATCCTCGCTAGGCTGGGACTTTGCGGCGGAGGGCTGCGCGATGAGTTGGCAGAACTGGGTTGTCTCGAGGATGGTGCGCAACCAGGTCAAGAAGCCGACCGAGCGGGAGCCGTTCGACCCCATCGCCACGCGCCTGCATGCCGAGAAGCGCAAGATGCCTTTGCCGGTGGAGCTGCCGCCGGATTGGCGCATCGTGCCGACGCTTGGGGCCCACGGCGATGGCCTCACCGGCGAATGGATCGAACCTGCCGATCCGGACCTGCATGACGACGCGCCCGTCGTGCTTTACCTGCATGGCGGCGGCTACTTTTTCTGCAGCCCGCGCACCCATCGCCCGATCACCATTGGCCTCGCCACGCATGCGCGGGCGCGTGTATGCGTGCCGGACTACCGGTTGGCACCCGAGCATCCGTTTCCAGCGCCGGTTGAAGATGCGCTGTTGACGTATCGCGCGCTGCTGGCGCAAGGCGTGGCGCCATCGCGCATTGTCGTGGCGGGCGATTCCGCAGGCGGCGGACTGGCGTTGGCGTTGCTCGTGGCCTTGCGCGATGCGGCGGACCCGCTGCCGGCGGGCGCGGTGCTGTATTCGCCGTGGACGGATCTTGCCGCCACCGGCCAAAGCCTGATCGACAACGATGAATCCGACGTGATGTTTCGCGGCGCGTGGATGGCGCACGGTGCCGCGTTGTACCTCGGTGACTCGGGTGCACCGACGGATCATCCGCTCGCCTCGCCGCTGTATGCCGATTTCACGGGCTTGCCCACGCTGCACTGCTACGTCAGCACCAGCGAAGTGCTGCGCGACGACACCCTCCGAATGGCCGAGCGCGCGCGGGCGGCCGGGGTATCCGTTTCGGTAGAAATGGGGCGGCGGCTTCCGCACGTGTGGCCGATCTTCTATCCTTTCCTTCCAGAGGCGCGTGTAGCGCTCAAACGATCGGGCGAGCAGATCAGACGACTCGTTGCCGCCCGACACGAGAACCGAGAACCGGTGGCACTGACGCCGGCATGACCCGACCGGCGCCCCTGCGCAGCCGCTTCGGGATGCGCAAACGGGGAGCCCAGCATGCGTCGGGTGGTGGTATTGGGTGTGGTGCTGGCCGTGGCGGCCGGTGCCTGGCAGTGGAGCCGGCTGCATCGGCTGAGGCTGGCCGATGTGCGCTTTGCGCCAATCGAGAACGTTGCTGCTGCAACGGGCGGCGCGGGCGCTCCTGTGCTCAATGCCAACAAATCGCACTGGCTCAAGGCGTGCGACCAGGCGCTGGGCCCGATGCGCGTGGAGGTGCGCGCCACCGAAACGCCGCTCTCGTTTTCCAACGACCGCTCGGTCGAGCAGCTCACCGCCGAGGCACCGCCGTACGACCGCTCAGCGCGCGTGCTCGGCAAGACGTATGCGACGCTGGTGGCGCGCTTCGACGTGAACAGCCGCTACATGGCCATCGCCACGCAGCCGGCCACCACCTGCCTGCGGCCGTCCATTTCGGTGGAGCTGGTGCTGAACAATTTTCGGGTGACCGTCGCGCGCGAATTTGCGCCGGGCACTTGCGCGTACAACGCCATCCGCGAGCACGAATTGCGGCACGTCGCCGTGAACCGCGCGGTGCTGCCGCACGCCGCGGAGGTCATCCGCAAGGAAATCGAGAGCGAATACGGCGGGCGGCTTTACTTTGGAGACCCTGACCGCATTGCCGCGGATTTACAGGTGGCGCTGACGCGCCATTGGCTGCCGCGGGCGCAATCGCTGATCGAACTCGGCTTGCAGGCGCACGAGCAGATCGATACGCCGCGCGAGCAGGAGCGCATGAGCCGCGTGTGCAACGGCGAGGTGCAGGCCGTATTGCAGCAACTTACGCGCAGCTAGCGCGTGAACAACCGCGAGTTCAGGCGGCCGGGCGGTGCGCGGCGCGGGCCTGCAGTTGCGCGACGGCTTCGTCGACGATGGCGTCAGGCGGCAGCGCGATGTCGACGATGACGGCGTCGGTCGGCTCTTCCAGCGCGTCGAACTGGCTGCGCAGGAGGCTCGGGTTGAAGAAGTGGTCTTTGCGCGCGGCAAGGCGGCCTTGCAGCAGATCGAAATCGCCCTTCAGGTAGACGAATTCAGCGTTGCCGGCGGGACCGCGCAGCACGTCGCGGTAGCGCTGCTTCAGCGCCGAGCACGCCACCACCAGGGATTGCCCGTTGCTTGTCTTCTCGTCCATGTAGGCGCGGATCGATTCGAGCCAGGGTTTGCGGTCGTCGTCGTTCAGGGGAATGCCGGCGTGCATCTTGGCGCGGTTGGCCTCGGAGTGGAACTCGTCGCCGTCACGGAAAGCGCAGCCCAGCCGCTCGGCGATCTTCTGGCCCACCGTGGATTTGCCGCAACCCGAAACACCCATCACTACTACGATCATCGTCGATCCCTACGTGCAAGAAAGCCCAAAACATCAGGCCGGCATGTTAGCGCGTTGGCGAGGGCGGCCGCCGATTTTTGCTGCTGCAGCGCAGCAATTGTTCCGCGTCATTGTTCGTCCGAGAACGGATTGCCAAATGCGTCAAGCTGCGTCAAATTGCGATCGATGCAGTGGTTACAAATCATTCAGAACAAGGCCCCAAAACGGCCAACGTTGATTGGAGGAGACATCCATGGCTGGTGAGGTTTTCGACGCGCGACCGCGCAACGGTGTGTCGTATGTGGTGGGCGATACGTCGGTACCGCTCGCACATGTCACGGTCTCGGCGTTGCTGGCGGAGACCGTGGGCCGCTGCCCCGACGACGAGGCGGTCGTGTTCCGCGAGCAGAACGTGCGCTGGACGTGGCGCGCCTTTGCCGAACAGGTCGACGCGCTGGCCGCCGGCTTGCACGCGCTGGGACTGGAGCGGGGAGATCGCATCGGCATCTGGTCGCCCAACCGCGTCGAATGGGTGCTCACGCAGTTCGCGACGGCGCGCCTGGGGCTCATCCTCGTCAACATCAACCCTGCGTATCGGCTCTCGGAGCTGGAATACGCGCTCAACAAGGTCGGCTGCAAGGCCGTCGTGGCGGCCGAAGCGTTCAAGACTTCGCGCTACCTGGAAATGCTGCAGACGCTCGCGCCCGAGCTGGCGACCGCGCAGCCCGGCGCATTGAATGCCGCCAAGCTGCCGGCGCTGCGCTGGGTCATCCGGATGGGCGAAGCCAATACGCCCGGCATGCTCAACTTTGCCGAGGTGATTGCGCGCGGAAAAAGCGTACCCGTTGATGCGCTGGATGCCATCACGGCCACGCTGTCGCCTGACGACGCCATCAACATCCAGTTCACCAGCGGCACGACCGGCGCGCCGAAGGGCGCCACGCTGACGCACGTCAACGTCGTCAACAACGCACGCTTCGTTGCCATGGCGATGAACCTGCGGGGCGGCGATCGGCTGTGCATTCCTGTGCCGCTGTATCACTGCTTCGGCATGGTCATGTCGGTGCTCACCTGCACGGCCACGGGCGCTTGCATGGTGTTTCCGGGCGAGGCGTTCGATCCGCTGGCTACGCTGCGCACGGTGGCGGAAGAGCGCTGCACGCAGCTGCACGGCGTGCCGACCATGTTCATCGCGCAGCTCGATCATCCGGACTTCAAGCGCTTCGATGTATCGACCCTGCGCGGCGGCATCATGGCCGGATCGCCGTGCCCCATCGAGGTGATGAAGCGCGTGGTGTCGGAGCTGAACCTGCGCGAGGTTACCATCGCGTACGGCATGACGGAGACGAGCCCCGTGTCCTTCCAGAGCGCCGTGACCGATCCGCTCGACAAGCGCGTGACCACGGTCGGCCGCATCCAGCCGCATCTGCAGGTCAAGCTCGTGGACGGTGCGGGCGAGGTGGTGCCGGTGGGCGAGAAGGGCGAGCTGTGCACCAAGGGCTACTCGGTCATGCTCGGCTATTGGGACGACGAAGCCAAGACTGCCGACTCCATTCACGACGGCTGGATGCGCACGGGCGATCTGGCCACGTTCGATGCCGAGGGCTACTGCAACATCGTCGGCCGCGTGAAGGACATGCTGATCCGCGGTGGCGAGAACGTCTACCCGCGCGAAATCGAAGAATTCCTCTTCCGCCATCCGAAGGTGCAGGCCGTCAACGTGTTTGGCGTGCCCGACCCGAAGTACGGCGAAGAGGTCTGCGCGTGGATCGTGCTCAAGCCCGGCCAGCAGGCCACGGAAGACGAAATCCGTACGTTCTGCCAGGGCCAGATCGCGCACTACAAAATTCCGCGCTACATCCGCTTCGTCACCGAGATGCCGATGACGGTCACGGGCAAGGTGCAGAAGTTCGTCATGCGCGATCGCATGATCGAAGAACTCAAGCTGACGGTGGCCGCCACGGCCTGAACGGAGCTTGCAGTTTCGCAGTTGAAATGCGAACCGGTTGCGCGCGGCTTTTCGTTGCCATGACGATGCTTGCCGCGCGCAATTTTGTTTGCCTGCCTGGGCAAACCGCGCGGTGAAAACCGAGACACGTTTCCCGCATGCGTCTTGCCGATAGGGGGCGCTCGCAGTCAAGCGGCCGCGCAAGGCGCCATGCCTGCGGTGCGCACGACATCGAGGCGCGTCGCGCAACGCGACGTGCGCCACGGGATGCTCACCCGCCGCGCCCCACCGCTCACGCAATGTGAGCGCCGAGGCGCCGATGTATCACGGCTGAAACATCCAACCAATCGCTCGTCTCAAACAGCGCCGCCGTGCGCATGCGCGTGCGGGCTTTGCGTCTTGCCGCGAAGGTCATGCATGCCGTGGCTGCCATGCGTGCCAGGGCGATGTATCAGCGCCGCAACCGAAGGCGCGCAAACCGGCCTCCAAAAGTTGCATGTCCCGACACGATTGCGTGGTTAGACGTGCGCTTGTGTACGGGCGTGCCGGTGAATCTTTTGCGTTTTCAAACGCTTAGAACAGCCGTGTGAAGCGTGCGGGGAAGGTGGCACCGATTATGCAAACGAGCCGCCCCGGGGTGGGTCATGTTGTTCCCACAGGCAGAGCGCGCCGGCCTGACTGGCTGCGTTTCCAGCCGTCCCTCTCACCTTTATGGAGTGCGTTATGAAGAAGACCTTACTGGCCACCGCGATCGCCATGGGATTGGGGGTCTCTGGCGTTGCATTGGCCGATATCGGGAATACGGCGTCCGGCGCGGGTGACAAGACCCAGACCAACACGTCGACCATCACCAGAACCAATACGAGCACAGACACGACAACGAGCACGGCAACGACCACAACCACCACGGCAACCGACAACTCGAATCAGCACAACAACCAAAGCCAGGGCAGCAACCGCGACAACAGCGGGTGGGCCAATGCCGATGGCTATGGCACCGCTGCAGCCAACAACGGCGGCACGGCAACGGCAACGTTCACCAACTCCTTCAACACAAGCAAGGCGATTGCGGTCTCCAAGCTGGACGGCACCGTCACCAACATCAGCGTGTCGGGCATCGGCAATGTCGCCACCAACAACGGCGGCACGGCGAATGGCGGCAGCGGCGGGCGTGGCGGATACGGCTACGGCGGCACAGGCTCTGGCGGTAACGGCGGCGCGGGCGGTGCGGGCGGCAGCGGCGGCGCTGGTGGAAGTTCGGGCAGCGTGACGCATGGCAGCGCAACCAACGGCGGGGCCGTGGCCGGTAACGGCGGCAGCGGCGGAGCCGCCGGCGGCGATGCGGGCGGTGGCGGTAACGGCGGCAGCTCCGGCACGCTGTCCGCGAGCCTGGGCGCGGGCCTTGGCGGCGCAGCGGGCAGCACGAGCGCAGCGGGCGGCGGTGGCGGCGGGGCTGGCGGCACGTCCAGCGCCAGCGGCGGCGATGCGAACCGCCATCGCGGCAGTGGCTCGGCCACCGGCGGCGGCAGTGCCTCGGCAGGCGGGGCAGGCGGCGCCGGAGGCTCCACCACCAGCGGCACGTCGACGGCATCGGCCGGTGCAGGCACGGGCACGAGCGCTGCCACGGGCACGAGCACGGGCGGGGCCGGAGCTGCTGGCGGCGCGGCGACCAACGTTGCAGGTACCGGCGGTGCAGGCGGTAGTGCCACCAACGGCAGTGCGACCAACGGCGCGGCGTCGTCCACGGCCGGCAATGGCGCTGTGGGTGCAGTCGGTGCGGCCGGCGGCGCAGGCGGCGTTGGCAATGGCGGTGTCGGCAATGGCGCGGTGGGTGGCACGGGCGGTGCCGGCGGCACGGTCGTGGTGGATGCGGGCACGTTCAACATGTCCAACGCCATGACCAGCGTCGGGCAGTCTGCGGCAGGCGTGATGGTGGCGAACCAGAACAGCGGCTTCGCTTCCCTCATCCAGCAAAGCATCAACGTGCAGGCCAACCTGAATGTGGGCAAGTAGCCCGGTCTCGGGCATGAGCGGGGAAGTGCCGCGGCGCGCGGCGATTAAGCTTCGCGCATGACGGTGGATGGGGCCGGACTGCATCGGCGGGCCGGCCCGCAGTTGGAGCGTAGAGGAGACATTCGATGCGATCCGACAGAAGAACCACAGCAGGATGGGCGGCATGGTGGCTGGCATGCGGCCTGGCAGTGTGGCCAGCGGCAGCAACGATGGCGTCAGACGATGTGCCGATCGCAGACGGTGCGCAGGTCGCCAACACGGAAGCGGTGCGTCCCCCGGTCGCCGCGGCCGTGTCGGTGCCTGGGTTCGGTCATGCGGTGGGAGCAGATCGGCTCGACAGCTATCGCGGCGGCACGCAGGATCTCTACCAGACCGTCAATGACGCGCGCCTGTCGGGCACCGTGAGCGACAACGCCGCCGTGAACGTGGCGACGGGGTCGAACATCGTGCGCGACGGCTCGTTTGCCAACGCCAGCGGGATCCCCACGGTTATCCAGAACAGCGGAGCGAACGTGCTGATCCAGAACGCCACCATCGTCAACGTGCAGTTCCGGCCTTGAGCTTGTGAAGGACGGAATGATGCGCAAGACGTTGGGTGCAGTGCTGATGGCGCTGGCGTGCGGGCCTGCGTGGGCGGGCGCGATCGACATGCTCGGCACGGGCGGCGGCACCTATGCCGTGCCGGTGACGAGCATGAAGGCCGCGCGCTATCTGCGCACCGTGCATCAGCGTTTCGACTTCAGTTGCGGGTCGGCCGCGGTGGCGACGCTGCTCACGTATCAGTACGGTTACCCGGTGAGCGAGCAGACCGTGTTCCAGGCCATGTACGAGCATGGCAACCAGGAGAAGATCCGGCGAGAAGGCTTTTCGCTGCTCGACATCAAACGCTATCTGGCCTCTCTGGGCTTTGACGCCGATGGTTTCGAGCAGCCGCTGGATGCATTGAAGGACGCCCACTTGCCGGCCATCGTGCTGTTGACCGAGAACGGCTATCACCACTTCGTGGTGGTCAAGGGCGTGCAGGAAGGGCGCGTGCTCGTGGGCGATCCGGCCATGGGCACACGTGCGATTCCGCGTGCGAGCTTCGAGAGCATGTGGGACAACCATGTGCTGTTCGTCGTCCACAACCGCGAGGCGGGGGCGACGTTCAACGCTTCATCGGACTGGCGCGTGGCACCGCGTGCGCCGCTGGAGGAAGGCATGGACCGCAGCGGCCTGGGCAACATCGTCGTTCCCAAGCACGGTCCGTCCGACTTTTGAGCGTCGTTTGCGGGTGGCCATTCGCTGGTCGGGCAGGAGGGCATCATGAAGCGGTTTGGCAAGGTGGCGCGGGCTGCGGGATGGCTCGCGCTGGCTGCGGCTGGCCATGCGTATGCGGCCGGCATGGACAGCATGGACGACAATCCGGTCCATGCCTGGCACGCCGTGTCCGAAGACAAGCTCGACGACATGCGCGGCGGCTTCGATGTGCCCGCGCTTGCAGGGCTGCACATTTCGTTCGGCATCGACCGCGCGGTCTACGTCAACGGCGATCTGGTGGCGAGCGCATCGGTGAACATCCCCGATGTAGCGCGCATGACGGCCGCGCAGGCGCAGCAACTGGCCTCGGTGGTCAACACGGTCAACCTTGTGCAGAACGGCCCGAACAATGTCGCGCCGCCCGATGTGGCGGCCGGTGCGGCTGCAGCGGCCACGGTCATCCAGAACAGTCTGAACAACCAGACGCTGCAAGCCGTGACGACCATCAACGCAGCGGTCAACAGCCTGCCGCAGTTCCGTCAGTTGAATCTTTCCAACGTGCTGCAGGGCGCCCTGGCCAACGTCGTCACCCTGCTGCACTGAGCTAGAACTGGATCGGCAGGCGCAGCGTGACGGTCAGGTCCGGTGTGTCGCGCGTGAGGCCTGCACCCACCGACAGGTTCAGCGTCATCTTGGGCGAGAGCCGGTACGAATAGCCGACCAGCAACGTGCCGAGAATGGTTCGCACCGAGCCCGGCACGCGCTGGCCGTTCTGCTTGGTCGGCGCGATGATGCTCTGGTCGTAGCCGATGGAGAACGACGCCTTCTCGTTCAGCGCCAGCCCCATGCCGAAGTTCAGGCCAATGATGTCGCCGGCCTTCACATCGCCCAGGAACTGCTTCGAGCCGTCCACCAGGTTCAGGCTGACATCCTTGCGCTCGAAGTTGTGCAGGTAGCTGATGCTGCCGAAGAACACGGCGGGGTCCGTCGGGAACAGCCACGTCAGCCCCGGCTGCACGGCGAAGAAGCCCGAGCCTGTCGGCTGCTGCAGCGGCAGGCCAGTGCCCGTGGTATTGCTCACGCAGCGCGTCACGCAATCGGTCGTGACTTCAAACGGATCCTTGCCGGTGCGCGTCTTGAAGCGCAGCCAGCCGATGTAGAACGGCTTGTCGACGCCCCCTGAATTGATCTGGTACCGCGCGGTCAGCTCCACATCGCCGATGCCGCGGCCGTGCGAGCTGAAGGCGTTGTCCGTCGCCGTGCCGGTGAACAGCTCGCGGCTGACGGTGTCGCTCGCGCTGTAGACGTAAGGCACGCGCGCTTCCAGTTCCCAGCGCCGTGCCAGGCCGTAGCGCACCGCCACTGTGCCGGTCAGCGTGGTGGTCTTCACCTGCCGCACGTCGATCAGCCCGATCAGCAGCGCGGGGATGATGGTGTAGCCCACCAGCGCCACGCGGTCCGACGACGAATACGCCATCTGCAATGACGGCTCGACGACCACCTTGCCCGGCGGTGTGAGCGCGCTGGGCTCGTCGAAGATCTGCGCGATGCGTGGCGGCCGGTCAGGCGGCTCCGGCGGTTTGCCGACTGGCGTGGTGCCGGGCTCGTCGTTCTGCGCAATTTGCGATGCATCGCCCGCCGCGCCGGGAGCACCGGCACCGCGCACGGTATCGAGTCGGCCCTCGCTCATGCCGAGCGCACGCCGCATGCGCCGAAGATGCGCTTCCTGTTGTTGGATCGAGCGCTTGAGTTCCTGCAGGCGCGCCTGCGTATCGGCAAGCTCGCGCTGCAGCGTTTCCAGGCTGGGTGGCTTGTCGTCCACCGGCTCGTTGGTCTGTGCAAGGACCGGCCCGCCGCAGAGCAGCAGGCATGCGCACGTAACCGCGTGGGTTGACCCACCTTG
Organism: Ralstonia sp. 1138; assembly: GCF_040544795.1. Taxonomy (NCBI): domain Bacteria; kingdom Pseudomonadati; phylum Pseudomonadota; class Betaproteobacteria; order Burkholderiales; family Burkholderiaceae; genus Ralstonia; species Ralstonia sp. 1138. Next base: position 864,715 of record NZ_JBEPKQ010000002.1, read on the forward strand.
CGGCTTCCATGGCGTTTTCGTCATGGCATGTCCCCCGTCGAGAGCGCCCTGTCCACGAAAAGCGGATGGGCCCTTCACGATTTCCCCCGGGTGGCGTACTGCGGATACCACTATAGGCGAGCGAACGTGAAACGACAGGGCGTTGGCGTCCACAAAATGGACGAGGGGCGCATGCCCGTTTGGCGGATCGCCCAGGCAACAAAAAAGGCGCCCGAAGGCGCCTCGTGTGTCTTACGCAGCGTCAGCGCTTACTGACGTGCATTGCGCAGGTTATCCGGCCACGGCGTGTTGTAGTTGGTGCGGAACGGGTTGATGTCCAGCCCGCCACGCCGCGTATAGCGCGCATAGACGGCCAGTTTGACCGGCCGGCACTGGCGCAGGATGTCGGTAAAGATCCGCTCCACGCATTGCTCGTGGAACTCGTTGTGCTCGCGGAACGAGATCAGGTACTTGAGCAGCGCCTCCTGGTTGATCGGCGCACCCACGTAGCGGATCTGCACGCTGCCCCAGTCAGGCTGACCCGTCACAAGGCAGTTGGACTTCAGCAGGTGCGACACCAGCGTTTCTTCGACCGGGCTTTCTTCCTCGTCGGCATGCAGCAGCTCGGGCGTGGGCTGGTAGACATCCGTTTCGATGTCCAGTCGATCGAGCAGCAGGCCGTCGAGTTCGCCCATGCGTTGCCGGGCAAACTCCTCGTGCGTGACGATGCGGACCTGCACCGGCGCGCCGCACGCTTCCGACAGATCGTGGTGGATCAACTGCTGCAGCGCTTCGTGCGACGCCACCTTCGTCTGGTTGAACGAATTCAGATACAGCTTGAACGACTTCGATTCAACGATGTTGGGCGAATCGGCCGGCACGATCACGGTGCCCAGCGCCACCTGCGGCTTGCCGCGCAGGTTCAGCCACGACAGCTCGTACAGGTTCCAGAGATCCACGCCGAAGAAGGGCAGGGCCGTGCCGGCGGCCAGGCCGATCTCGTCGCGCTTGCCCTGGCGCGGAATCGGAAACAGCAGGCTCGGGTCGTATTCCGTCTTGTAGGCGGAGGTCTTACCGAGCGGCGAATGTTCGGGTTGGTTGCTCATCACAAAAACAGGCTGTAGACGGGGTTCTCGCTTTCGTCCCAATAGGTATAGCCCAGCGTGGCGAGGAACGCCTTGAACTCGCGCTTCTCGTTCTTCGGTACCTGGATGCCGACGAGGATGTTGCTCGAATCCGCGCCCTGATTCCGGTAGTGGAACAGGCTGATGTTCCAGTTCGGGCTCATGCTCGAGAGGAACTTCATCAGCGCGCCCGGCCGCTCGGGAAACTCGAAGCGGTAGAGGTGCTCGTTTTCCGCCAGCGGCGAACGGCCGCCGACCATGTAGCGGATGTGCTGCTTGGCCAGTTCGTCGTTCGACAGGTCGAGCGTCGGGAAACCGTGCTTGCGGAAGTTCTCGGCAATCTTGTCGCCCTCTGCGCGCGACGCAATTTGCACGCCCACGAAGATATGCGCGGCGTCCTTGCTGGCAATGCGGTAGTTGAACTCCGTCACGTTGCGCGACCAGCCGACCAGTTCGCAGAAGCGCTTGAAGCTGCCGCGCTCTTCGGGAATCGTCACGGCAAACACGGCTTCGCGGGCCTCGCCCACTTCGGCGCGCTCGGCCACGAAGCGCAGGCGGTCGAAGTTCATGTTCGCGCCGCTGGCCACGGCCACGAGCGATTCGTTCTTCAGCTTGTGCGTCTCGGCATACTGCTTGAGGCCGGCCAGCGCCAGTGCGCCCGACGGCTCCAGCAGGCTGCGCGTGTCCTGGAACACATCCTTGAGCGCCGCGCAGATGGCGTCCGTATCCACGGTGATGATCTCGTCGACCAGCTCGCGCGTGAGCCGGAAGGTTTCCTTGCCGACCAGCTTGACCGCCGTGCCGTCCGCAAACAGGCCAACTTCCTTCAGCTCGACGCGCTTGCCGGCGGCCACCGAGCGCGCCATCGCGTCGGAGTCCACGCTTTGCACGCCGATGACCTTGACGTCAGGCCGCACGGCCTTCACGTAGGCCGCAATGCCTGAGATCAGCCCGCCGCCGCCGATCGAGCAGAAGATCGCATGGATCGGCTGCGGATGCTGGCGCAGGATTTCCATGGCGATCGTGCCCTGGCCGGCAATCACTTCCGGATCATCGAACGGGTGGACGAAGGTGTAGCCGTGCTTCTCTTGCAGCTTGGCGGCGTGGTTGTAGGCGTCGGAGTAGCTTTCACCATGCAGCACGACCTCGACCCAATCGCCGCCGCGCGAGCGCACGCCGTCAATCTTCAACTGCGGTGTGGTCACCGGCATGCAGATCACGGCCTTGCATTCCATGCGCGCCGCACTGAAAGCCACGCCCTGCGCGTGGTTGCCCGCCGATGCCGTAATCACCCCGCGCTTGCGCTCGGCCGGCGCGAGCGACGCCATCTTGTTGTAGGCGCCGCGCAGCTTGAACGAGAACACCGGCTGGTCATCCTCGCGCTTGAGGTAGACGCGGTTGCCGGTGCGCGCCGACAGATTCGGCGCGAACTTCAGCTCGGTTTCCACCGCGACGTCATAGACCTTCGCAGTCAGGATTTTCTTGAGGTAATCGATGGCCATGGTGCGGACCGGGGTTGGACGTGAACAGAGCCCGTAAGCCTATCACGCGGCGCCTGGCCCGCCTTGCCGGACTGGCGTGCCGGTCGGTACACTGCCCCGGCCGCGTCCGGGCGGGCGCGGCGCATCATCGGCGAGAGGCCTCCATGAACACCCCGTCGTCTTCCTCCGAGCGTGCCGGACGCGCGCGCCGGGGCCGCAAAGTCTGGTCCGGAACGCAGCACGTCATCGCCTACGGCATGCCGCCGCTGGGCTGGCGCGACGTCTATCACCATGCGCTGGAGGTCAACTGGCCGACCTTCTTCGCGTTGCTGGCGACGATGTTCCTGGCGCTGAACGCGGTATTCGCGGGGCTGTATTCGCTCGGCGACGGCGCGATCGCGAACCAGTCGCCGCCCGGCTTCGTCGGCGCCTTCTTCTTCAGCGTCGAGACGCTGGCCACGGTCGGCTACGGCGACATGCACCCGCAAACGTTCTACGCCCACGTCATCGCCACGCTGGAGATCTTCATCGGCATGTCGGGCATCGCCATGGCGACGGGGCTGGTGTTTGCGCGGTTCTCACGCCCGCGCGCCAAGATCATGTTTGCCCGCAACGTTGTCGTGCGGCCGCTCAACGGCAAGTCCACGCTGATGCTGCGCGCCGCCAATGCGCGCCAGAATGTCATCGCCGAGGCCACCGCCCGGCTGCGCCTGATGCAGGACGAGGTCTCGCCCGAGGGCTACTCGATCTACAAGATTCACGACCTGAAGCTGGAGCGCAGCGAGCACCCGATCTTCCTGCTGGGCTGGGTGATGATGCACGTCATCGATGAAAACAGCCCGCTGTATGGCGCCACCGCGGAGTCGCTCGCCGCGGGTGACGCCTTGCTGCTGCTCACCATCGAGGGCGCAGACGAGACCGCCGCGCAGACCGTGCAGGCGCGCTATTCCTGGCGGCACGACGAGATCCGCTGGAACTATCGCTATGCCGACCTCATCCGCGACGAGGGCGGCGTCACGTCGGTCGACTACGACAACTTCCACCTGATCCACCCGATCGAGACGCCCCCGCAGGCACAATGAGCGGCTTGTCCGATTCCAACGCGCAACCCCCGTGGCCCTGAACCTCGTCTGGCTCGCCTTCTTTCTCGTCGCCTTCGTCACCGCCTGCGTGCAGGTGGTGCAGGGCGACATGGAAGTCTTCTCGCGCATGTTGACCGGCATGTTCGATGCTGCCCGCACCGGCTTCGAGATCGCCATCGGCCTGACCGGCATGATGGCGCTGTGGCTCGGCATCATGCGCGTGGGCGAGCGCGCCGGCGTGGTCGATCTGTTTGCGCGGCTCGTGAACCCGGTGATGCGGCACTTGTTTCCCTCCGTGCCGGCCGGCCACCCCGCCAACGGCGCGATGATGATGAACGTGTCGGCCAACGTGCTCGGTCTGGACAACGCCGCCACGCCGCTCGGCTTGCAAGCCATGCGCGAGCTGCAGCAGATCAACCCGCAGCCGCAGCGCGCCAGCGATGCGCAACTGATGTTCGTGGTGCTCAACACGGCGGGGGTGACGCTGGTACCGACCTCCGTCATCGCCATCCGCCAGGCCATGGCTGTCAAGCAGGGGCTGGTGGGTTTCAACGCGGCGGACATTTTCCTGCCGACCTTGCTGTCCACCTTCATCGGCTTCTGCGCGGGTATTGCGGCGGTAGCGTGGTATCAGCGCATCAACCTGTTCAAGCCGGCGCTGCTGGCGTATTTCGGCGGCTTTGTCGCGGCGATGGGGCTGCTGTTTGCGTGGCTGCGCCAGTTTCCGCCCCAGCAGATGGCGGCGTGGATCGGCCTGATCGGCGCGGGCGCCATCCTCACCATCGTCGTGGCGTTCCTGGTCTGTGGGGCAATTCGTCGCATCAACGTGTACGAAACCTTCGTCGATGGCGCCAAGGATGGCTTCCAGGTTGCCATCGGCATCGTCCCATACCTCGTCGCGGTGCTGGTGGGCATTGCCGTGTTTCGTGCGGCGGGGTGCATGGATTTTCTGATGCAGGGGCTTTCTGCGCTATTCACGCACCTGGGCATCGACACGCGCTTTGTGCCGGCGCTACCCGTGGGGCTGATGAAGACGTTGTCCGGCGCCGGCGCGCGCGGCCTGATGGTCGACGTGATGACCACTTACGGCGTCGATTCCTTCCAGGGCAAGCTGGCCGCCATCATCCAGGGCTCGACCGAGACGACGTTTTACGTGCTGGCCGTGTATTTCGGCAGTGTCGGCATCAAGGACACGCGGTACGCGCTGGCCTGCGGGCTGTGGGCCGACCTGATCGGGCTCATCGGTGCCGTGCTTGTCGCCTACCTGTTCTTCGCCTGACCGGCTAGGGCGGCCCCCAAGCGACGCCGCGGCCGCCCGCCCTCTACAATCGATCGCATGGAACAGTGGATCGACACGCTTTTTGCCACGCTCGCCCTGCCCAAGGTCGGGCTGCCTGCCATCTTCGTCGTCAGTTTCATTTCGGCGACACTGCTGCCGCTGGGCTCCGAGCCGGCGGTGTTTGCGTACATCAAGCTCAATCCGGACATGTTCTGGCCGGCCATCGTGGTGGCCACGCTCGGCAACACGCTGGGCGGCATGGTCGACTGGTGGATGGGCTACGCGGCCAAGCTGGCGCTGGTGCGCTACCACCTGGCGCGCCGCCGCCGCCAGCACAACGCCGAGCACGCCCAGCACGTGCCGCACCCCAAGCGCCACCGCGAGCCCCCGCTCGACAAGAAATACTTCCGCTGGATGCGCCGCATCGGCCCGGTGTCGCTGCTGGTGTCGTGGCTGCCCGGCATCGGCGACCCGCTCTGCACGCTGGCCGGTTGGCTGCGCCTGAAGTTCTGGCCCAGCGTCATGTACATGGCCATCGGCAAATTCCTGCGCTATCTGGCGATGACCGCGGCGCTCATGACCTTGCCCGACGGCTTCTGGCACGGCATCTTTGGCTGGATCAAGGCTGTAATGATCTGACGTTTGCGTGGCGTGGGGCGCACTCGCAGGCCTCCGCGCTTTTCGCAAGCCATTGAAAACGCGACGCTTTTCCCGCCCATATCGGCCGCAGGGATACCGTTGCTGCAACGCATCAACGGCGCGCGTTGCAGTACAATCGCCCTTTAAAGACCGCGCGGCTCTTGTCCTCCTTGCCGCGACCTCCTCCCCAGCGGCACGCCATGAATGCCCCACTTCTGATCGACGCCAAACTCACGGCGCAGGACGCTGCGCCCCGGCTGCGCGAGATTCCCTACAACTACACCTCGTTCTCGGATCGGGAAATCGTCATCCGTCTGCTGGGCGAGTCTGCGTGGCAGATCCTGGACGAACTGCGCGCCGAGCGTCGCACCGGCCGATCGGCACGGATGCTGTACGAAGTGCTGGGCGACATCTGGGTGGTGCGTCGCAACCCGTATCTGCAGGACGACCTGCTCGACAACCCGAAGCGCCGGCAGATGCTGATCGACGCACTCAATCACCGCCTGGCGGAGATCGAGAAGCGCCGTGTGGCCGACCACGATTCGCATCACGACCCCGTGGGCGACGAGCGCGCCAGCAAGGTCGAGCAGCTGGTTGTGCATGCCCGCCGCGCCGTCAAGGCATTCCAGGAAGAGTTCGCCCAGGTGTATGACCTGCGCCGCCGCGCCCAGAAGGTGCTCGGCCGTGTCACCGCGAAGGACAACATCAAGTTTGACGGCCTGTCGCGCGTGTCGCACGTGACCGACGCCACCGACTGGCGTGTCGAATATCCATTCGTCGTGCTCACGCCCGATACGGAAGAAGAGATTGCCGGCATCGTCAAGGGCTGCTTCGAGCTGGGTCTGACCATCATCCCGCGCGGAGGCGGCACCGGCTACACCGGCGGCGCCGTGCCGCTCACGCCGTTCTCGGCCGTCATCAACACGGAAAAGCTGGAGCGTCTGGACGCGGTCGAGATGACCGACCTGCCGGGCGTCGATCACCCCGTGGCGACCATCTATTCGGGCGCCGGCGTGGTGACGCGTCGCGTGGCGGATGCGGCGGACAAGGCCGGCCTCGTCTTCGCCGTGGACCCGACTTCGATCGACGCGTCGTGCATCGGCGGCAACGTCGCCATGAACGCGGGCGGCAAGAAGGCCGTGCTGTGGGGCACCGCGCTGGACAACCTCGCCTGGTGGCGCATGGTTGACCCGGACGGCAACTGGCTCGAAGTCCAGCGCCTGAATCACAACCTCGGCAAGATTCACGATGCGCCGGTCGTCACCTTCGAGCTGAAGTGGTTCGACGGCAACGCGCCGGTCGGCGCCAAGCTGCTGCGCACCGAGACGCTCACGATCGAAGGCCGCAAGTTCCGCAAGGAAGGCCTCGGCAAGGACGTCACCGACAAGTTCCTGGCCGGTCTGCCCGGCGTGCAGAAGGAAGGCTGCGACGGCATCATCACCAGCGCGCGCTGGATCCTGCACCGCATGCCGAAGTCGATCCGCACTGTGTGCCTGGAGTTCTTCGGCCAGGCGCGTGACGCGATCCCGAGCATCGTCGAGATCAAGGATTACCTCGACGCCGAGACGAAGAAGCCCGGCGGCGCCATCCTCGCGGGCCTGGAACACCTGGACGAGCGCTACCTGCGCGCGGTCGGCTACGCCACCAAGAGCAAGCGCAACGCGTTCCCGAAGATGGTGCTCATCGGTGACATCGTCGGCGACGACGATGACGCCGTGGCGCGCGCCACCTCGGAAGTGATCCGCCTGGCCAATGGCAAGAGCGGCGAAGGCTTCGTGGCCGTGAGCCCCGAGGCCCGCAAGAAGTTCTGGCTTGACCGCTCGCGCACGGCCGCGATTGCCAAGCACACCAACGCCTTCAAGATCAACGAAGACGTGGTGATCCCGCTCAATCGCATGGGCGAGTACACCGACGGCATCGAGCGCATCAACATCGAGCTGTCGATCAAGAGCAAGCTCAAGCTGACCGACGCGCTGCTCGATTTCTTTGCTGGCAGCAACCTGCCGCTGGGCCGCACCGACGACGCCAACGAAATCCCCAGCGCTGAACTGCTGGAAGACCGCGTGCAACAGGCGCAGCAACTGCTGCGTGCCACGCGCGCACGTTGGCAATATCTGCTGGACCATCTCGACACGCCGGTCACCACGGCGCGCGCGAGCCTCATCGGCCTGGGCCTGGGCTACCTCGCGCAGACCATCGACGATCGCCTGGTGAATCAGCCTGACGCCAACCTGTTCCACCTGCTGCAGGATCGGACGATCCGTGTGTCGTGGAAGGCGGAGATTCGCGCCGAGCTGCGCAAGATCTTCAACGGCGGCGAGTTCAAGCCGATCCTCGACGAGGCCCAGGCGATCCACAAGAAAGTGCTGCGCGGCCGCGTGTTCGTGGCGCTGCACATGCACGCCGGTGACGGCAACGTGCACACCAACATCCCCGTCAACTCGGATGACTACGACATGCTGCAGGACGCCCACAAGGCGGTGGCCCGCATCATGACGCTGGCGCGTTCGCTGGACGGCGTGATTTCGGGCGAGCACGGCATCGGCATCACCAAGCTGGAATTCCTGACCGACGAAGAGATCGCCGACTTCGCTGCATACAAGCGCCGCGTCGATCCGAACGGCCGCTTCAACAAGGGCAAGCTGCTGCGCGATATCAACGACCCGCAAGGCCTGGCCGCTGATCTGCGCAACGCCTATACGCCGTCGTTCGGCCTGATGGGGCACGAGTCGATCATCATGCAGCAGAGCGACATCGGCGCCATCTCGGAGTCGATCAAGGACTGCCTGCGCTGCGGCAAGTGCAAGCCGGTGTGCGCCACGCACGTGCCGCGCGCCAACCTGCTGTACAGCCCGCGCAACAAGATCCTCGCCACGTCGCTGCTCATCGAGGCCTTCCTGTACGAAGAGCAGACGCGCCGCGGCGTGTCGATCAAGCACTGGGAAGAATTTGCCGACGTGGGCGACCACTGCACGGTCTGCCACAAGTGCGTGACGCCGTGCCCGGTCAAGATCGACTTCGGCGATGTGTCGATGAACATGCGCAACCTGCTGCGCAAGATGGGGCAGAAGAAGTTCAACCCCGGCACCGCAGCGGCGATGTTCTACCTGAACGCGACCAACCCCGAGACGATCAACCTCACCCGCAAGGTGATGTTCGACTGGGGCTACAAGGCGCAGCGTCTGGGCAACGACATCCTGAAGAAGTTCGCCAAGAAGCAGACCGCGCATCCGCCCGCCACGGTGGGCAGGCCGCCGGTGCGCGAGCAGGTGATCCACTTCATCAACAAGAAGATGCCGGGCAACCTGCCCAAGAAGACGGCGCGCGCGTTGCTGGACATCGAGGACAACGAGATCGTCCCGATCATCCGCAACCCGAAGGTCACCACGCCGGATAGCGAGGCGGTCTTCTACTTCCCGGGTTGCGGCTCGGAGCGCCTGTTCTCGCAGGTGGGCCTGGCCACGCAGGCGATGCTGTGGCATGCCGGCGTGCAGACCGTGCTGCCGCCGGGCTACCTGTGCTGCGGTTATCCGCAGCGCGGCACTGGCCAGTTCGACAAGGCCGAGAAGATCGTCACCGACAACCGTGTGCTGTTCCACCGCGTGGCCAATACGCTCAACTACCTCGACATCAAGACGGTGGTGGTGAGCTGTGGCACCTGCTACGACCAGCTCGCGGGGTATGAATTCGACAAGATCTTCCCGGGCTGCCGGATCATCGACATTCACGAATACCTGCTCGAGAAGGGCGTGAAGATCGACGGTGTGCAAGGCACGCGGTACATGTACCACGACCCCTGCCACACCCCGATCAAGACGATGGACCCGACCAAGCTGGTCAACCAGCTGATGGGCGGCAACATCGGCGCCGATGGCCAGACCCGCGCGATCGAGAAGAACGACCGCTGCTGCGGCGAGTCGGGCACGCTGGCGATCTCGCGCCCCGACATTTCCACGCAGGTCCGCTTCCGTAAGGAAGAAGAGATGCAGAAGGGCGCTGACAAGCTTCGCAGTCTCGGCCAGACCGCAGGCCAGGGCGGCGAGGCGTTCAACGGCGACGTGAAGATCCTCACGAGCTGCCCGGCATGTCTGCAGGGCCTGTCGCGCTACACCGAAGATGTTTCGGTGCAGGCCGACTACATCGTGGTCGAGATGGCGCGTCACGTGCTCGGCGAAACCTGGCTGCAGGACTACGTCGCGCAGGCCAACGCCGGCGGCATCGAGCGGGTTCTGGTGTGACGACTGCGACGACCGGCGAGCGGGCGCCCAGCTGCACGCTGTGCGAGACGGACGGCGGCGAGCCCGTCTGGCGCAATGGCCGCGCGCGCGTGGTGCTGGTCGAGCACGCGCGTTTTCCGGGCTTCTGCCGCGTCATCTGGAATGACCACGTGGCCGAGCAGACCGACTTGTCCGACGCAGATCGCCATTGGCTGATGGAGGTCGTCGCCCGTGTTGAGCGGGTGCTGCGCACCGAACTGGCGCCGGACAAGGTCAATCTCGCCAGCTTCGGCAATTTCGTGCCGCATATGCACTGGCACGTCATCCCGCGCTATCGGTGGGACACGCATTTCCCGGAAGCCGTGTGGGGCCCTGAGCAACGGGCGCCCGATACCGCGCGCATGGCCGAGATCACGGCCAAGTTGCCGGCGCTGTCGTACGCGCTGCAGGCCGCGCTCGCGGATGTCTAACCGGTAACCACCGGTAACGCGTCCCCACGGCCTGTGCGGAACCCACGTGGCGCATAGGCCGTCTGATTCTCATTTCTGTCGTGACCAAGCCCTCGCCATGACGACACCGCGCACCGCCGCTACGCCCGATTCCCACAAGGATTCCATCTCCGAACTGACCGTCCACCATGGGCGGTTGAATCTCTCGGAAACCTGGCAACTGATTCGCCCGTACTGGTTTTCGGAAGATCGCCGCAAGGCCTGGGGGCTGCTTGCGCTGGTGATTGGGCTGAACCTGTTCCTGGTGTTCATGAACGTGCTGTTCACCGATTGGAACCGGCTCTTCTACAACGCGCTCGAGCAGAAAAACTACGGCGAATTCTGGGCGCAGTTGCTGCGTTTCTCTTGGATTGCCGCACTGCTGATCATTGGCTCGATCCTGCGGCTGTACTACTCGATGATGCTGCAGATGCGCTGGCGGACGTGGATCACCGGCAGCTTCCTCGATGACTGGCTCGGCAAGCAGGCGTTCTACCGCCTGGAGCAAACGCACAGCGCCGACAACCCCGACCAACGGATTGCCGACGACCTGCGCACGTTTACCGATGCAACGCTCACCTTGGCGCTGGGCTTCCTGAATTCGGCTGTGACGCTGGTGTCGTTCTTCGGGATTCTGTGGGCGGTGTCGGGGCCGCTGGCGTTCAGCCTGGGCGGTCACGATTTCGTCATTCCGGGCTACATGGTTTGGTTTGCGCTGCTGTATTCGATCGTGGGCTCGGTCATCATCCACTTCGTGGGGCGGCCGCTGATCGGGCTGTCGTTCCAGCAGGAGCGTTACGAGGCGTATTTCCGTTTCCTGCTCGTGCGTGTGCGCGAGAACAGCGAGAGCATTGCCCTGTACCGCGGCGAGCCGACCGAGAAAGCCATCCTGCGCGGCCGCTTCGAGCGCATCCGCACCAACTGGAACCAGTTGATGGACTACACGCGGCGCCTGACCTTTGCCAGTTCCGGCTATGGACAGTTCGCCATCATCTTCCCGTTTCTGGTGTCGGCGCCGCGCTACTTTGGCGGCACGCTCACGCTGGGGGGAATGATGCAGGTCGCCACCGCGTTCGGACAGGTGCAGGATGCGATGTCGTGGTTTGTCACGAACTACCGCACGCTGGTCACGTGGAAAGCCTCCACCAACCGTCTGATCGAATTCCAGCGCGCCATCCGCGCCGCCGAGCGCCAAGAAGAGCACCGCGCTGGCGTGCGTGATGTCGAGGTGGAAACGGCCGCCGTACCCGCCATCGAAGCGCGCGGTCTCGCGCTGAACCTGCCGAACCGCAAGCCCGAAGACGTGCTGGTCGAGCCCTTCGACATGACGCTCGCACGCGGTGAGCGGGTGCTTGTCAACGGTCCGTCGGGCTGCGGCAAAAGCACGCTGGTGCGTGCCGTGGCCGGTATCTGGCCCTATGGCAGCGGCCGCATCGAAGTCCCGGAGGACGCCCGCGTGCTGTTCCTGCCGCAGCGCAGCTATCTGCCCTCCGGCACGCTGGCTGACGCGCTTTCGTATCCGGATTTGGCGACCCAATACACCGCGGAGCGTCTGACCCAGGTGCTGATCGCCTGTCGCTTGCCGGCGCTGGCCGGCCTCTTGGACGAGGCGAGCAACTGGAGCCTGCGCCTGTCGCCCGGCGAGCAGCAGCGCCTGGCTTTTGCCCGGGCTTTGCTGCAGCGCCCCGATTACCTCTTCCTCGACGAGGCCACCAGCGCACTCGACGAAGACACCGAGGCGTTCATGTACAGCCTGATGCTCGAATCGATGCCCGATGTGACCATCGTCAGCGTGGCGCACCGCAGCACCGTGGCACGATTCCACCATCGCCGCCTGCGCTACGTCCCCGAAGGCGACCCGTTGACTGCGGTAAGCTATCGGGTGGTGGAAGAGCCCGCGCACGTTGCGCTGGCAGCTTCCTGAAACACCGTTTTCCTGACTCGACGAGACGTTTTCATGGCCGGACTTTCCGCCGACACGCCGCACCCGACCGGCATCACCGTCCACACGCAATCGCGCGTGCTGGAGATTGCCTTTGCCGATGGCAAACAGTTCAGCCTGCCGTTCGAATATCTGCGCGTGCTGTCGCCGTCGGCTGAAGTGCAGGGGCACGGGCCCGGCCAGGAAGTGCTGCAGACCGGCAAGCGCGAGGTCGGCATCGTCGGCGTCGAGCCGGTGGGTAATTACGCGATCCGGCCGCTGTTCTCCGACGGCCACGATTCCGGCATCTTCGACTGGGCCTATCTGTACCGCCTCGGCGTTGAGCAGGCCACGCTCTGGCAGGCCTATCTCGATCGCCTGGCCGCTGCCGGCGTCGACCGCGACGCCCCGATGGCAGAGAACGCTGGCCACGCCTGCGGCCACAGCCACTGATTCCCGATTCACTTTGCGGCGCCTGTGCGCTGCATCCGCATCCTTTTCTGTCATGAGCCAAACCCACTTCGGATTCCAGCAGGTCGATGAGCAGGAGAAGGCCGGCAAGGTCGCCGGCGTTTTCCATTCCGTCGCGAGCAAGTACGACGTGATGAACGACCTGATGTCCGGCGGCCTGCACCGCGTGTGGAAGATGTTCACCATCGCCCAGGCAGCGGTGCGCCCTGGCTACAAGGTGCTCGATATCGCCGGCGGCACGGGTGACCTGGCCAAGGCCTTCGCCCGCCAGGCCGGCCCCACCGGCGAGGTGTGGCTGACCGACATCAACGAGTCCATGCTGCGTGTCGGCCGTGATCGCCTGCTCGATGCCGGCGTGCTGACCCCCACCGCGCTGTGCGACGCCGAGCACATTCCCTTTCCGAATGCTTACTTCGACGTGGTGACAGTGGCATTCGGCTTGCGCAACATGACGCACAAGGATCGCGCGCTTGCTGAAATGCGTCGCGTGGTGAAGCCAGGCGGCAAGGTCATGGTGCTGGAGTTCTCCAAGGTGTGGCAGCCGCTGGAGAAGGCCTACGACCTGTACTCGTTCAAGGTGCTGCCGTGGTTGGGCAGCAAAGTGGCGGGCGACCCCGAGAGCTACCGCTACCTGGCCGAGTCCATCCGCATGCACCCGGATCAGGAAACGCTCAAGCAGATGATGGAACAGGCCGGATTGGACTCGGTCGAATACTTCAATCTGACAGCGGGTGTCGTGGCTCTGCACGTCGGCCGTCGCCTTTAAGTGTTTCCGTCGTTCCACCAGATGGGCGATGTAGCGCGCTGCGGCGATATGCCACGATCCTTCACATTGAATTTCGGCATTGACGTCTTCATCTAATGGCGTCACTGCCACTGGAGAGAAGACAGCGATGAGTTTGCATTGGGGTGGAAAATTGATGGCGGGCGCGCTGGTCGCGACGCTCGCACTGGGCACGGCAATCGACGCCAACGCCAAGCGCATGGGTGGCAGCCGCAGCATCGGCAAGCAGTCGTCCGCCGTGACGCAACGCCAACAGACGCCGCCGGCCACGACGCCGTCGCCGACGCAGCAGGCCGCGCCTGCCGCACAACCTTCGCCAGCTGCTCCGGCGCCTGCCGCGCCTGCCGCAAAGCCAGGCCGTAACTGGGGTGGCATGCTCGGCGGCCTCGCTGCCGGTCTGGGCATCGGTTATCTGCTGTCGAAATTCGGCCTTGGCGCGGGCCTGGCCTCGTTGCTGTCCAACCTGATCCTGATCGCGCTCGTCGCCTTCGTGGTGATGTGGATCATCCGCAAGGTGCGCGGTAGCCGTCCGCAAGGTCCGGCCTACGCCACGGGTGGCCCGTCGCTGGGCGGCGACCGTGAGCCATACGTGCCGCAACCTGCCGCACCGGCTCCTCAGGCTTCTGCGCCGGCGGCCGCATCGCTCAACACCGGCAACACGTCGGGGTTGGGTGCAGGCGCTGCAACCGCTGCACAGTCGTGGAACCTGGGTGGTCCGGCCGCCTCGACCGCGCAGGCTGTCAACGCGCAACCGGCCGCGGCCGCGCCGCAGCAACCGTGGGGCGTGCCGGCAGATTTCGACACGCAAGCGTTCCTGCGCAACGCCAAGGTCTACTTCATCCGCCTGCAGGCCGCCTGGGATGCCGGCAATCTCAACGACATCCGCGAGTTCACCACGCCCGAGATGTTCGCCGAGATCAAGATGGACCTGGCTGACCGCGGCACTTCGCCCAACAAGACCGACGTGGTCTCGGTCGAAGCCGAAATGCTGGGTATCGAAACGCAGGCCGCCGAGTACCTTGCCAGCGTGCGCTTCTCGGGCATGATCCGCGAAGAAGCCAACGCGCCCGCCCAGCCGTTTGCCGAGGTCTGGAACCTGACCAAGCCGACGCAGGGGGCTGGCGGCTGGGTGTTGGCGGGTATTCAGCAGTTGCAGTGATGTCGTAACAACTTGAAGCGGCGCAGAACGGCCGTTTCAACATTCCCCGTAAAATAGGGCCCGACCGTCTGGTGCGGGCCCTTTTTGTTGCCCGCGGCTAGCCCGCTTCTTGCTGCTTTCCTGCTGTTTTTGCGCACCATCACCGCATGTCTTCGACAGCCACTTCGTCTCCATTTCCGCTTGTGCTGATGCAGCCGCTGCTGCTCGCGCTCAACCATCTGCTGCGTCAGGAGCCCTGGGCGCAAGAGACGCTGCGCCCGTTTGCGGGCCGCGTGGCGCGCTTTGACCTAGCGCCCATGTCGTTGACGTTGCAGGTGGACGCCGCCGGCCTGGTGACCGCTCCCGACTCTGACGTTGAACCGGCCGTGACCGTTGTCGTGCCGCTTGCGGCCGCCGCTGCCGATTACGCCGCAGGCGGGCAGGCCGCCGTGCTCAAGCACGTGCGCATCGAGGGCGAGGCCGAGTTTGCCAACGTGCTGTCGACGCTGCTGCGCAACCTGCGCTGGGATGCCGCGGAAGACCTCTCGCGCGTGTTTGGCGATGTGATCGCGCAGCGCATGGTGAGCGGTGCGCTGGCTGCCCGCACCGAAGCCACGCGCGTGGGCCGTTCGCTGGCGGAATCGGTGGCGTCTTACCTGACCGATGAGCAACCGACGCTCGTGCGCCACGCGCGCCTTGCGCAGTTCGCCGCCGACGTGGCGGCGCTGCGAGATGCCGAAGCGCGTCTGATCAAGCGGCTGGAGCGGCTCGAAAAACGCCCGCAGCCGGCGATCCGGAGCGCACGTCAGGGTGAATCGGCATGACGCGCTTCTTCCGGCTGGGCAAGATCGTTTTCGTCATCCTCTATTACGGGCTGGATCAGCTCGCGTTGTCGGGCTTCAAGAGCCGCCGCATTCGCGCGCTGGTCTGGCTGCTGACGCTGGGCCGCAAGCCTAAGCTGCCCCGCGGGGTGCGCCTGCGCCTGGCGTTGGAGCAGCTTGGACCCATCTTCGTGAAGTTCGGGCAGGTGCTGTCGACGCGCCGCGATCTGCTGCCGCCCGATGTGGCCGACGAACTCGCCAAGCTGCAGGACCGCGTGCCGCCGTTCGACCCGAAGGTGGCGGCGGCCATCGTGGAGAAATCGCTCGGCAAGCCGCTCTCGGCGCTGTTTCATCGTTTCGATCATCACCCCGTGGCGAGCGCGTCGATTGCCCAGGTGCATTTCGCCACGTTGCGCGGCGGCCCCTACGATGGTCGCGAGGTGGCCGTCAAGGTCTTGCGCCCGGGCATGCTGCCCGTGATCGACAGCGACCTCGCGCTCATGCGGGACCTCGCGACGTGGATGGAAAAGCTGTGGGCCGACGCCAAGCGCCTGAAGCCGCGGGAGGTCGTCGCCGAGTTCGATAAGTACCTGCACGACGAGCTGGACCTGATGCGCGAGGCGGCCAATGCCAGCCAGCTGCGCCGCAATTTTGCCAAGTCCGACCTGCTGCTGGTGCCCGAAGTGTTCTGGGATTGGTGCACGTCTGAAGTGTTCGTGATGGAGCGCATGCACGGCATGCGGATCTCGCACACCGAAGAGCTGCGCGCTGCCGGCGTCGACATGCATAAACTCGCGCGCGACGGTGTGGAGATCTTCTTCACGCAGGTCTTTCGCGACGGCTTTTTCCATGCCGACATGCACCCCGGCAACATCCTCGTGAGCGTGGCGCCCGAAACGCTGGGCCGCTATATCGCGCTGGATTTCGGCATCGTCGGGGCGCTGTCGGAGTTCGACAAGAATTACCTGGCGCAAAACTTCCTGGCGTTCTTCCAGCGCGACTACCACCGCGTGGCGGTGCTGCACATCGAGTCCGGCTGGGCGCCCGAAGAGACGCGCGTCGAAGAGCTGGAAGGCGCCATCCGCGCGTGCTGCGAGCCTTATTTCGATCGGCCGCTCGGTGAAATCTCGCTCGGCCTCGTGCTGATGCGGCTGTTCCAGACCTCGCGCCGCTTCAACGTGGAAGTGCAGCCGCAGCTGGTGCTGCTGCAGAAGACGTTGCTCAACGTGGAAGGTCTTGGCCGGCAGCTCGATCCGGATCTGGACTTGTGGAAGACGGCCAAGCCGTTCCTCGAACGCTGGATGCACGAGCAGATCGGCTGGCGCGGTTTTGTCGAGCGCCTGAAGGTCGAGGCGCCGCAATGGGCCAACAAGCTGCCGGACTTCCCGCGCCTGATGCACCAGATTCTGGATCGCCACTCCCGTGAGGATGGCAATGCGCAGACCGCGGCGCTCACCGCACTGCTTGCCGAGCAGAAGCGCACGAACCGGCTGCTGTCTGCCGCTTTGCTGTTCGTCGGCGGCTTCGCGGTCGGCATCGTCGCGACGCATGTGCTGACCTGGATGGCTCGCTACTGATTTCTGTTTACGTTCTGAGCGCCATGGCCGAACCGCCCGTCTTCCAATCCCGCGACGCCGCCGATCCTGCCTTCTGGGACGAGCGCTTCAGCCGTGAGCACACCCCCTGGGACGCGGCCGGGGTGCCCGCCGCTTTCCGGCATTTTTGCGAAGCGCAGCCTGCGCCGCTTTCCACGCTGATTCCCGGTTGCGGAAACGCTTACGAAGCCGGCTGGCTGGCCGAGCGCGGCTGGCCCGTCACGGCCATCGACTTTGCGCCGAGCGCCGTCGCCTCGGCCAAGGCCGTGCTGGGCCCGCACGCCGACGTGGTGCAGCTGGCGGATTTCTTCCGCTTTGCGCCACCCCGGCCGGTGCAATGGATCTACGAGCGCGCTTTCCTGTGCGCGATGCCGCGCCGCCTTTGGCCGGACTACGCCGCGCAAGTGGCGAGGCTGCTTCCGCCGGGCGGGTTGCTGGCGGGCTTCTTTGCCGTGGTGGAAGGCCGTGAGGCGGTGCCCAAGGGGCCGCCGTTCGAAACCACGCAGCCCGAACTGGATGCGCTGCTGTTGCCGGCATTCGAGCGCCTCAGCGATATCCCCATTGCCGAGGCGGATTCCATTCCGGTGTTCGCCGGGCGCGAACGCTGGCAAGTCTGGCGCCGCCGCGCCGATTGATCTGTCGTCCGGGCCAGTGTTGGTGCGAAGCAACATGGGCCCTGGTCAACGAAAAGCCTGCCGACGCCCGTTGCGGGCCGCTGCGCAAAAATCTGGCAAACGGGGCGGCATTCGTGGTCGCACCGATGCCCCGGCGCGCGGTCCCATCGCTATAATCCGGCCACTTTGCCCGGCGCCCCGCGGCCGCAAGCCGGGCCGCCATGGGGTCTTCCCGCTTCTCTCCGCGCTGCCATGCTGATCTGGTTTGTCATTGTTTACTGGGTGATTTCGGTCGGGATCGGCCTCTGGGCTGCACTGCGCGTGCGCAATACCGCCGATTTCGCCGTGGCTGGCCGCAGCCTGCCGTTCTACGTCGTGACTGCCACGGTGTTCGCCACCTGGTTCGGCTCCGAGGCGGTGCTCGGGATTCCCGCAGAATTTCTCAAGGACGGCCTGCACGGTGTGGTGGCCGATCCGTTCGGTTCGTCGCTGTGCCTGGTGTTGGTGGGTCTGTTCTTCGCCAAGCCGCTGTACCGGATGAACCTGCTCACCATTGGCGACTTCTATCGCAACCGCTTTGGCCGCGTGGCCGAAACGCTGACCACCCTGTGCATCGTCGTGTCGTACCTGGGCTGGGTGGCCGCGCAGATCAAGGCGCTGGGGCTGGTGTTCTACACCGTCTCTGACGGCGCGGTTTCTCAGGATCTCGGGATGATGATCGGCGCGGGCAGCGTGCTCGTCTACACGCTGTTCGGCGGCATGTGGTCGGTGGCGGTGACGGACTTCATCCAGATGATCATCATCGTGATCGGCATGCTGTACATCGGCTGGGAAGTGTCGGGGCAGGCCGGCGGCGTCGGCACGGTGGTGGCGCACGCGGCGGCTTCGGGCAAGTTCTCGTTCTGGCCGGCGTTCAATCCGATCGAAATCATTGGCTTCGTGACGGCGTGGATCACGATGATGCTCGGCTCGATTCCGCAGCAGGACGTATTCCAGCGGGTGACGTCGTCGCGCACCGAGCGCATCGCCGGCACGGCTTCGGTGCTGGGCGGCGTGCTGTACTTCATGTTCGCGTTCGTGCCGATGTTCCTGGCGTATTCCGCCACCCTGATCGACCCGCAGATGGTGGCCAAGTACATCGATACCGATTCGCAGATGATTTTGCCGAACCTGGTACTGCAGCATGCGCCGATCTTCGCGCAGGTGATGTTCTTCGGCGCGCTGCTTTCGGCCATCAAGAGCTGTGCGAGCGCAACGCTGCTCGCGCCCTCCGTGACGTTCGCCGAAAATGTGCTGCGTCCGCTGCTGCCCAACATGGACGACAAGCGTTTCCTGCGCGTGATGCAGGCGGTGGTGCTGACGTTCACGGTCTTGGTGACGCTGTTTGCGCTGAACTCGCATCTGTCGATCTTCCACATGGTCGAAAGCGCCTACAAGGTGACGCTGGTGGCGGCGTTTGTGCCGCTGGCCTTCGGCCTGTTCTGGAAGCGCGCGACGAAGCAGGGCGGTCTGCTGGCCATCATCTTCGGTCTGGCGGCGTGGATCTGGTGCGAGGTCTTCCTGTCGGGTGCGATGCTTCCGCCACAATTGGTTGGTCTCCTGGCCAGCTTTGGCGCCATGGTCCTGGGCTCGCTCGGCCCGCAGTGGATCGAGAACCGCGCGCCGACCACGAAGGCGGCTACGCAAGCCTGAGCCTCTTGTGAGGGCGTGCGCGGTGTGCCACTTTGTCGCGCATCGCCATCGGCCGCCCCGAATCTGCGGTCGGGAATTCCCTCAAAAGGGTTTATAATTCAAGGCTTTGCGCGCCAGCACTTGTACGGCGCGCAGTTGCCCCAATCTTCCGCGAGCCTGTCGTGTGCGTTTCTCGCACCGCGTTCGCGGCCTGCGCGGGCAATCCATCGCTTTCTTGTCATTTGTTTGTTCCAGGGTGAGGACACCATGCCGATCTATGCTTATCGATGCGACGCCTGCGGCCACGCCAAAGATGTGCTGCAGAAGATGAGCGACGCCCCGCTGACGGATTGCCCCGCATGCGGCGCGCCGGCGTTCAAGAAGCAGCTCACTGCTGCCGGCTTCCAGCTCAAGGGTTCGGGCTGGTACGTGACGGACTTCCGTGGCGGCTCGGGTGGCGCATCGGCTGCCGCGGCCGGCACCGGTACGGCGGCCAAGGCAGATGCCGCAGCACCAGCCGCTGCTGCACCGGCCGCGTCGTCGGATAGTGCGTCGTCCAGTGCCAGCACCCCGGCGGCGTCCGGTGGTTGCGGCACGTCGTGCGCTTGCCACTGATCGCATCGCTCACCTTTCGGTCCATCGCCTCATGAAACAGAAAACCAGCGCACTCAAGACATGGTTCCTGACCGGTCTTCTGGTGCTTGTCCCGCTTGCGATCACGCTGTGGGTGCTGTCGCTCATCATCGGCACGATGGATCAGAGCCTGGCGCTGCTGCCGTCGGCATGGCAGCCGGATCAGCTGTTCGGCCGGCGCATTCCTGGCGTCGGCGCGATTCTCACGCTGGCGTTCATCCTGATCGTCGGCGTTCTGGCGCACAACTTCATCGGCCAGAAACTGGTGCTGTGGTGGGAAGCGCTCGTTGGCCGCATTCCCGTGGTCGGCCCAATCTATTCGAGCGTGAAGCAGGTGTCGGACACGCTGCTGTCGTCCAACGGCAATGCGTTCCGCAAGGCGCTGTTGGTGCAGTATCCGCGTGAAGGCTCCTGGACGATCGCCTTCCTCACCGGCCGCCCTGGCGGTGATGTCGAGAACCACCTGCAAGGCGAGTACGTCAGCGTGTACGTGCCGACCACGCCGAACCCGACGTCGGGTTTCTTCCTGATGATGCCCAAGGCCGACACCATCGAGCTGGACATGACGGTGGACGCGGCGCTCAAGTACATCGTGTCGATGGGTGTGGTGGCGCCGGAAACGCTGCCGCGCCGCATGGACCCGCCCGATGCCTCTCAACAGACGGAGGACCGGTCGCCGGCTCAAGGGCCGCGCGACCCTTCGAATCCGACCGCGCTGCCTGCAGAGGGCGGCGCCATCGCGGCACCCTAGCCGGCGACCGAACCAAGTCGAACCGACGCCGGCTCCTCAATCAACTTTCACGCGCGACGCTGTAGTGGCGGCGCGCTTCGCGGAAAACCACAACATGCAAATGCGTACTCAATACTGCGGTCAGGTCACCGAACAACTGCTCGGCCAGAGCGTTACGCTGTCGGGCTGGGCCCATCGTCGTCGTGACCACGGTGGCGTGATCTTCATCGATCTGCGCGACCGTGAAGGCCTGGTGCAGGTCGTCTGCGACCCGGACCGCCCGGAGATGTTCAAGGTGGCCGAAGGCGTGCGCAACGAGTTCTGCCTCCAGGTGAAGGGCGTTGTGCGCGCCCGTCCGGAAGGCACCACCAACGCCAACCTGACCAGCGGCAAGGTCGAAGTGCTGTGCCACGAGCTGACGGTGCTCAACGCCTCCGTCACGCCGCCGTTCCAGCTGGACGACGACAACCTGTCGGAAACCACGCGCCTGACGCACCGCGTGCTGGACCTGCGCCGCCCGCAGATGCAGTACAACCTGCGCCTGCGCTACAAGGTCGCGATGGAAGTGCGCAAGTACCTGGACGACAAGGGCTTCATCGACATCGAAACGCCGATGCTGACCAAGAGCACGCCCGAAGGCGCGCGCGACTACCTGGTGCCGTCGCGCGTGAACGCCGGCCAGTTCTTCGCGCTGCCGCAGTCGCCGCAGCTCTTCAAGCAGATGCTGATGGTGTCGGGCTTCGACCGTTACTACCAGATCACCAAGTGCTTCCGCGACGAAGACCTGCGTGCCGACCGCCAGCCCGAATTCACCCAGATCGACTGCGAAACGTCGTTCCTGACGGAGCAGGAGATTCGCGACCTGTTTGAAGAAATGATCCGCACGGTGTTCAAGAACACCATGTCGGTCGAGCTGGACGCCAAGTTCCCGGTGATGGAGTTCCGCGAGGCGATGGCCCGCTTCGGTTCGGACAAGCCCGACCTGCGCGTCAAGCTGGAATTCACCGAACTGACCGACGCCATGAAGGACGTCGACTTCAAGGTGTTCTCGGGCCCGGCCAACGCTGAAGGCGGCCGCGTGGTCGCACTGCGCGTGCCGGGCGGTGCTTCGCTGTCGCGTGGCGATATCGACGCGTACACCAAGTTCGTCGAAATCTACGGTGCCAAGGGCTTGGCCTGGATCAAGGTCAACGAAGTCGCCAAGGGCCGCGACGGCCTGCAATCGCCGATCGTGAAGAACCTGCACGACGCGGCGATCGCCGAGATTCTGAAGCGCAGCGGCGCACAGGACGGCGACATCCTGTTCTTCGGTGCCGACCGCGCCAAGGTCGTCAACGACGCGATGGGCGCGCTGCGCCTGAAGGTCGGCCATTCGGACTTCGCCAAGAGCACCGGTCTGTTCGAAGACGCCTGGAAGCCGCTGTGGGTGATCGACTTCCCGATGTTCGAGTACGACGAGGAAGACGCGCGCTGGGTGGCCATGCACCACCCGTTCACGAGCCCGAAGGACGAGCACCTGGAATACCTGGAAACCGACCCGGGCAAGTGCATCGCCAAGGCTTACGACATGGTGCTCAACGGCTGGGAAATCGGCGGCGGCTCGGTGCGGATCTACCGCGAAGAAGTGCAGAGCAAGGTGTTCCGTGCGCTGAAGATCAACGATGAGGAAGCGCGTGCCAAGTTCGGCTTCCTGCTCGATGCACTGCAGTACGGCGCGCCCCCGCACGGCGGTATCGCGTTCGGCCTGGACCGCGTTGTCACGATGATGGCCGGTGCCGATTCGATCCGCGACGTGATCGCCTTCCCGAAGACGCAGCGTGCGCAGGATCTGCTGACGCAGGCACCGAGCCCGGTCGACGAAAAGCAATTGCGCGAGCTGCACATCCGCCTGCGCGCTGCCGAGGCAAAGGTTGCCGCACCGACGGCTGCAACGACCGCCTAAGCGCCCGCGCTGACGCTCCGCAACAAACCGCGCCGCCTGATTTAGGGCGGCGCGGTTTTTTTTTGAGCGCCTTCCATTGGGAACATTGCGTGCTAAACCGAATCTTTCGTTTCTGTCACGTCGTGTGACAACGAAGGAGGAGTGTTTAGATGGACTACATCGACTTTGCGCGCACATGGGTCGTCGCCCACGCGGAGTTTCTGCTGACGTGGTTGATCGCCGCGCTGGTGGTGATACTGCTGGCGTGGATCGAAATCCGCCGCGCCACCCGGCGCGCCGCCATGGCGATGACCGAGGCCGTGGCCACCACGGTGGCAGCGTGCGTGCCCGAAATTGCCGCGGCGGCGCAGAGCGCACATCCCGGTGCACCCGCATCGGCGGTGTCTGCCGGTTTGGCTGAGGCGATGCGCGCACTGGGCCACCTCGCGGCGGAGCGGATGCAATGGCTGCATGCGGTCGCCAACCTGCGTTTGCCCGAGGCGGCACTCCCGCCAGCCGCACCGGGCATGCCGGTACATCCGCTCGTCTATGACACGTCGCGTCCGCTGGCCGAAGCCCACTTGGCGGCAGAACGCCGCTTTGCCGATCACGCGCGTGTTCTGCAGGCGGAACGCCGCGCCCTCCAAGCGCTGGAAACTGCCGAGCGTGAGGGCACCAGCGAACTGCATCGTATCGAGCGTGAGACTTCGGCCATAGTCGAGCGCTTCGACCAGGCCAACGCGCAATCGGAGCAGACCGATGTGCAGCGCTTTCTCATCCAGAAATTCAACACCCTTGGCAATCGCGAACGCGAGTTGACCGCGCAACTCGCTGCGCTGCGCCAACAACTGGCCGAGCGTACGGAAGCGTTGTGGGCGCAATCGCAGCGCGCGGCCGACGACTATGCTGCGATGCTCGATCCGCTGCTGGCGGTGGCTCGCCGAGAGCTGGGTCACGAAACGGCGACCGACGAGACGGCACTGTGGCTCGCCCGCACCCGCGCCGGACAAGGGCCGCTGCGCGCGGCATGATTGCTGTCACGGCAGCGCAGCGAGCCTCACGGTGGCACGCTTCTGGCTGCGGTAAGCTATTGCCTTGCAGCGCGATCGCGCCGCCCATTGAAGACGCACCCATGCCGCACAAGATTCCCGTCTCCGTTCTCGTCGTCATTCACACGCCCGATTTGCATGTGTTGGTGATGGAGCGGGCCGATCATCCGGGCTTTTGGCAATCCGTGACGGGCAGTTGCGACACACTCGACGAGCCCCTGGCCGATACGGCCCGCCGCGAGGCGCTGGAAGAAACCGGTATCGACGCGGCCCAGCATCATCTGATCGACTGGGGCCACCACATCGAATACGAAATCTACCCGCGCTGGCGCCATCGCTACGCGCCGGGCGTGACGCGCAACACGGAGCACTGGTTCGGCCTGCTGGTGAGCGGCAAGGTACCGGTGCGGATGTCCCCGCGCGAGCATGTGCAGGCCGAATGGCTGCCTTACCAAGAGGCCGCCGCGCGGTGCTTCTCGCGCAGCAACGCCGAGGCCATTCTGCAGTTGCCCGAACGCCTTGCTGCCTATCACGCGCGTCAAGCGGCGCTGACAAAGGACCAGGCCTGACATGCTGCGTTTGCGCGTTGCCACCTACAACATCCACAAGGGCGTGACCGGCATTGCGCGGCGTGTGCGCGTGCATGACGTGCGGCAGGGTCTGCACACCATGGACGCCGACATCGTCTTCCTGCAGGAGGTGCAGGACCGCAACGACCGCCTCGTCGCCGCAGAACTGTTCGACCCGAATTACACGCAGCTGCGCTATCTCGCGACGGACGTCTATCCGCACACGGTCTATGGCCGCAACGCCGTGTACGAGCATGGGCATCACGGCAATGCCATCCTGTCGCGGTTTCCGATCCTGCTGTCGGAAAATCTCGATATCTCCGACCACCGTTTCGAGCAGCGCGGCCTGCTCCACGCCGTGACCGACCTCGGTTTTGGCGAGGTGCATTTGCTGTGCGCACACTTCGGCTTGTTTGCACGCAGCCGGCAGCGGCAGGCGGAGGCACTCGTCGATCGCGTGCGTTCCGTCGTACCACCGGATGCGCCCCTCGTGGTGGCGGGCGATTTCAACGATTGGAACAATCGCCTCGATCGCATGATTTGCCAGGCGCTGGGTGCGACCGAAGTGGCCGACAAGGCTGCCGATGCGCGCCCGGTCCGCACCTTCCCCAGCCATATGCCGTGGCTGCGGCTGGACCGCATCTATGTGCGCGGTTTCGATATCGAACGTGCGCACGCGCTGACCGGTCGCGAGTGGGCACAGCGCTCCGACCATGTGCCCCTGCTGGCTGAACTGGCACATCCATGAAGGTCGCGCGCGATGCGGGTCCGCTGCGCTCCGAGTGGCGGCGGGGTAAGCCCCTGCCGGGCAACGACGTCGATCTGCTGTGCGGCGGCGCCGAGTTCTTCCCCGCCCTGATCGAAGCCATCGACGCCGCGCAACGCCGCGTCGCACTCGAAACCTACATCTACACCGACGACGCCACCGCCCACAGCGTGACGGAAGCGCTTGCCCGCGCTGCACAGCGCGGCGTGGATGTCCACCTGACCATCGACGGCTTCGGCACCGGCGTGCTGCCCGCCAACATCGCCGCGATGCTGGAAGCGGCGGGTGTGCGTCTGCGCATCTATCGTCCGTTGCGGGGTTTCCGCCTGCAACGCCGCCATTTGCGACGGCTGCATCGCAAGATCGCCGTCATTGATGACGATGTGGCGTTCGTGGGCGGCATCAACATCATCGACGACCTGAACCACGCGCCGTTTAACGACACCGCGCTGGGGCCGCGCTACGACTTTGCCGTGCGGGTGCGCGGGCCGCTGGTCGCGCAGATTGCGCTGACCGTCGACCGGCTCTGGTGGCAGATGGGCGTGCGCGCCGGCATGCGGGAGGTAGGTGTCACGGGCGTCGCCGCCGAGTTTCCGGTGATGACGGACACGCCGCGGCCCCGACATCGCGGAGCGTCGGGGCGAGAAAGTGAGCGTGCGCCGGGCACCGTGTTGGCCTCGCTGGTGCTGCGCGACAACGTCCGCAACCGGCGTGCGATCGAACGCGAATATCTGCGCGCGCTGGGCGCCGCACGACACGAGGTGATCATCGCCAACGCGTACTTCTTGCCGGGCGTGCGTTTCATGCGCGCACTGGCCGCATGCAGACGGCGCGGTGTGCGCGTGCGCCTGTTGCTGCAGGGGCAGGTCGAATACCGGCTGCAGCACTACGCGACGCGTTCGCTGTATCACATGCTGCTGCGTGACAACGTCGAGATCCACGAATACACCGCCAGCTTCCTGCACGCCAAGGTGGCCGTGGTGGATGACCGCTGGGCGACGGTGGGCTCCAGCAACATCGACCCATTCAGCCTGCTGCTTGCACGTGAAGCGAACGTGGTGGTGTGGGACGCAACCGTGGCCAGCGAACTGCGTGGCGCGTTGGAAGATGCCATCGCCCATCACGCACGCCGCGTGCTGGCCGACGCGCACGCCGCACGCCGCTGGTGGTGGCGCTTGGCGGATTGGTGTGCCTATCGCCTTGTGCGCCTTGGCGTGGTCATCAGCGGGCGTGCAGCACAGTACTAGCGGTAGCGTTACAGACCTACAAGACACAACAAGACGGAGGAGACATGCAAGTCATCACAGCGGATGAAGCCGCACGCTTGGTGCAGCCAGGGTGGACGGTGGCATGTGCAGGGTTTGTCGGCGCAGGCCATGCAGAGGCCGTCACGCACGCGCTGGAGCGCCGGTTTCTGACCACAGGCGAGCCGCGCGATCTGACGCTTGTCTACTCGGCCGGACAGGGCGATCGCGCCACGCGCGGCGTCAACCACTTCGGCAATCCTGGGATGACGCGCTGTGTTGTCGGTGGGCATTGGCGCTCCGCCACGCGGCTCGCGGACATGGCGCTCGCCGAGCAGTGCGATGCATTCAATTTGCCGCAGGGCGTGCTCACGCATCTGTACCGCGCCATCGCAGGCGGCAAGCCCGGCGTGTTGACGAAGATGGGCCTGCACACCTTCGTCGACCCACGCACGGAGCTTGACCCGCGCTACCACGGTGGGGCGATCAATCAGCGCGCCAAGGCAGCGCGTGCGGCCGGTCAGGCGTCGTGGGTTGAGTACGAGCGCTTTCGCGGCGAAGACTATCTCTTTTACCCGAGCTTCCCGCTGCACTGCGTCTTCCTGCGCGGCACCGCTGCCGACCCGCGCGGCAACATCAGCACGCACGAAGAAGCCTTTCATCACGAGCTGCTGGCCATGGCGCAGGCCGCCCGCAACTCGGGCGGCATCGTCATCGCCCAGGTGCGCCGGCTCGTTGATCGGCATGACAACCTGCAGGCGATCCACGTGCCGGGCATCCTCGTCGATTACGTGGTCGTTGCCGACGATGAAGCCGAACACCAGATGACCTTCGGGGAAGCGTTTAACCCGACCTACATCCGCCCCTGGCAAGGCGAGGCGATCCAGCTCAAGCAAGACGTCATCGAAGCGAGCAAGGCGCTGGAGGCCAATCAGCACGGCGCGCTCGACGCCCGCACGCTGGTGCAACGCCGCGCCGTGCTGGAACTGATCGCGCAGCAACCACGCGTCGTGAACCTCGGCGTGGGCATGCCCGCGGCCGTCGGCGCCCTCGCTGAACAGGAGGGCGCGCGCGGCTTCACGCTTACCGTGGAGGCAGGCCCGATTGGCGGCACCCCGGCAGATGGCCTCAGCTTTGGCGCGTCGGCCTATCCCGAAGCGGTCGTCGATCAACCCGCGCAGTTTGACTTCTATGAAGGTGGCGGCATCGATCTCGCCATCCTCGGCCTGGCAGAACTGGACGGCGCCGGCAACGTCAATGTCAGCCTGTTCGGCGAGGGCGGCGATACGATCGTCGCCGGCGTCGGCGGCTTCATCAACATCACGCAGAGCGCGCGTTCGGTTGTGTTCATGGGCACGCTCACCGCCGGCGGCCTGCAGGTCGAAGCCGAAGGCGGCAAGCTGCGCATCGTGCGCGAAGGACGGCTCAAGAAGATCGTGCCGGCTGTGTCGCACCTCACCTTCAACGGTGAATATGCGGCGCGATCGGGCATTCCGGTGCGCTATGTGACCGAGCGCGCCGTTTTCGAGATGCGCGACGATGGCCGCGGCGGCCGGCGCCTCACGCTCACGGAAATCGCGCCCGGTATCGATCTGCAGCGGGACGTCTTGGATAAATGCGCCGCGGACGTTGCCGTGGCAGCCGACCTGCGTGAAATGGACGCGCGCATCTTCCGCCGCGGCGCCATGCATGCCGGCATCACGCAAGCCTGATTTTCCGGCTGTTTATTTACTGACGGGTAGCACTAGAAAATCCGTCGGATATGCTGCGCCAAGCCCGTCTTATGGGTGCGGCGCACACCCCGCAAAGCCTTTGCTTTAAAGGGTTTGCAGGATTCGCGCTGCGTCGCGCAAGGTGACGATTCAATGTCGCCTTTTAGATGGCGCTTTCTAATAAAACACTTGCCGCTCAAAGGTCCTCTGTAAATAATTGAACGACCGTTCGATTTTGGGCTAGAGTGTTTGCGCAGGCTGGTTTACAGTCCTGCCCGGCACGCAAAAGGCGCCCTGCAGCAAGCCAATTTTCTCGCGTGTCACGCCCCAGAAAAGAACGGAGAGAAATCATCATGCGTCACCCGACCGCTCGTCTCGAATCGAATCACGCAGCAGCTACGCCGATGCGCAAGGGCGAGCTGACACGTGCAGCGATTCTCGATGCCGCGCTGGAACTGGCCTCGCGCGACGGACTGGAAGGATTGACGATCGGTGTGCTCGCGGAGCGCATGCAGATGAGCAAGAGCGGGGTGTTCGCACACTTCGGCTCGCGTGAGGATCTGCAGGTGGAAGTGGTCCGCGAGTATCACAAACGGTTCGAGCAGGAAGTCTTCTACCCGAGCTTGACGGAACCGCGCGGTCTGCCGCGCCTGTGGAGCATGGTGCGACGCTGGATGGAGCGCCGCATTCAGGAGGTGACCACGGGCTGCATCTACATCAGCGGCGCGGTGGAGTACGACGATCGTGCCGAAAGCCCGGTGCGCGACGAACTTGTCAAGAGCGTGACGATCTGGCGTGCAGCTTTGGCCCGCGCGATTGCACAGGCGAAGGAAGAAGGCCATCTGCGTGCAGAAGCGGACCCGCAATTGATGCTCTTCGAGATGTACAGCCTGGAGCTGGGTCTGCATCACGATGCGCGTTTCCTGCGGTTGCCGAACAGTGCCGAACTGGCCATGGTGGCGCTCAACAAACTCATTCAGTCTTACCGAACCTGACGCGGCATCGCACACCTAGCGGTCGCGCAGTACACACCAAGGAGTTGCAAGATGGGTCAATACACCGCACCGCTGCGTGACATGCAGTTTGTTCTCCACGAGCTTCTCGGCGTGGAGGACCACCTGAAGCAAATGCCGCAGCACGCGGAGATCGATGCCGACACCATCAACCAGGTGATCGAGGAAGCCGGCAAGTTCTGCTCCGAAGTTATCTTCCCGCTCAACCAGTCCGGCGATCGCGAAGGTTGCACGTACCACGGCGACGGCGTGGTGACCGCTCCGAAGGGCTTCAAGGAAGCGTATCAACAGTATGTCGAGGCCGGCTGGCCTTCGCTGGGCTGCGATCCGGAGTACGGCGGTCAGGGCCTGCCCATCCTGATCAACAACGCGCTGTACGAGATGCTGAACTCGGCCAACCAGGCCTGGACGATGTATCCGGGCCTGTCGCATGGCGCGTACGAAGCCCTGCACGCACACGGTACCGATGAACTCAAGCAGCGTTACCTGCCGAAGCTGGTGTCTGGCGTGTGGACCGGCACGATGTGTCTGACCGAGCCGCATTGCGGCACCGACCTGGGCATCCTGCGCACCAAGGCTGAACCGCTGGCCGATGGCTCGTATGCCATCACCGGCACGAAGATCTTCATCTCGGCGGGCGAGCACGACCTAGCCGAGAACATCATTCACCTCGTGCTGGCACGTCTGCCGGACGCTCCGGGCGGCACGAAGGGCATCTCGCTGTTCGTGGTGCCGAAGTTCATTCCCGATGCCAACGGCAACCCGGGCGAGCGCAACGGCGTGAAGTGCGGCTCCATCGAACACAAGATGGGCATCCACGGCAACGCCACCTGCGTGATCAACCTGGATGGCGCAAAGGGCTGGATGGTCGGCGAGCCGAACAAGGGCCTGAACGCCATGTTCGTGATGATGAACGCGGCGCGTCTGGGCGTCGGCATGCAGAGCCTGGGCCTGACCGAAGTCGCTTACCAAAACTCCGCTGCCTACGCCAAGGAACGCCTGCAGATGCGCAGCCTCTCTGGCCCGAAGGCACCGGACAAGCCGGCTGACCCGATCATCGTTCACCCGGACGTGCGTCGCATGCTGTTGACCCAGCGTGCGTTTGCCGAAGGTGGCCGCGCATTCAGCTATTGGATCGCCCTGCAGATTGACCGCGAGCTGTCGCACGAAGACGAGTCCGTGCGCAAGGACGCGGCGGATCTGGTCGCGCTGCTCACCCCGATCGCCAAGGCCTTCCTGAGCGACAACGCATTCATCGCCACCAACGAAGGCATGCAGGTGTTCGGTGGCCACGGCTACATCGCCGAGTGGGGCATGGAGCAATACGTGCGCGACGCCCGCATCAACATGATCTACGAAGGCACGAACACCGTGCAGTCGCTGGACCTGCTGGGCCGCAAGATCCTGGGCGACATGGGCGCCAAGATGAAGAAGTTCGGCAAGCTGGTCCAGGACTTTGTGGAAGCCGAAGGCACCAACGAAGCCATGCAGGAATTCATCAACCCGCTGGCCGACATTGGCGACAAGGTCCAGAAGCTGACCATGGAAATCGGCATGAAGGCCATGGCCAACCCGGACGAAGTCGGCGCCGCCGCTGTGCCGTACCTGCGCGTGGTCGGCCACCTGGTGTTCTCGTACTTCTGGGCCCGCATGGCCAAGATCGCCCTGGAAAAGCAAGACAGCGGCGACTCCTTCTACAAGGTCAAGCTCGCAACGGCGCGCTTCTACTTCGCCAAGCTGCTGCCTGAGACGGCTTCGCAGATCCGCATGGCACGTGCCGGCGGTGCGACGTTGATGGCACTCGAAGCCGACCTGTTCTAAGGAAACCTGCCCACGATCCTACTGCGCGGTCCGATCTTGGCACTGCGATGCTCGCCGTACCCATGTACGGCTGCGCTTCTCCCGCCAACCTCGAACCGCTCGCTACGGATCGCGAGCAGGTTTCAACGCCTCTTTTTGTTGCTCCCGCTTGTGCGGGGGTGACGACTCCTCTTCTTTCCGCGAGGACACCATGACCCGCACTGAACTCCCCACCAGCGCGCAGCCGCAGGCCGGCCAGCGATCCAACTTCCTCGTCCGGCGCGTTGCCGTGCTAGGCGCCGGCGTGATGGGTGCGCAGATTGCCGCGCACCTGATCAACGCCAAGGTTCCTGTCACGCTATTCGACCTGCCGGCCAAGGAAGGCCCGAAGAGCGGCATCGCGCTCAAGGCCATCGAAAACCTGAAGAAGCTGTCGCCGGCACCGCTCGGCATCAAGGATGACGCTAACCTCATCCAGGCTGCGAACTACGAAGACGACATCGAGAAGCTGCGCGACTGCGACCTCGTCATCGAAGCGATTGCCGAGCGCATGGACTGGAAGCACGACCTGTACAAGAAGGTCGCGCCGCACATTGCTGCGCACGCAATCTTCGCGTCGAACACGTCGGGTCTGTCGATCACCGAACTGTCGGATGGTTTTGACGCCGAGCTGAAGTCGCGCTTCTGCGGCGTGCACTTCTTCAACCCGCCGCGCTACATGCACCTGGTCGAGCTGATCCCGACTGCCCACACGCGCGGCGACATTCTCGACAAGCTGGAAACGTTCCTCACCTCCGCGCTCGGTAAGGGCGTGGTGCGCGCGAAGGACACGCCCAACTTCATCGCCAACCGCGTCGGCATCTTCTCGATCCTGGCGGTGTTTGCGGAGTCGGCCAAGTACGGCATTCCGTTTGACGTGGTGGACGACCTGACGGGCTCGAAGCTGGGCCGTGCCAAGTCGGCGACGTTCCGCACGGCGGACGTGGTGGGCCTGGACACGATGGCGCACGTCATCAAGACGATGCAGGACAACCTGAAGGACGATCCGTTCGCGCCGGTCTACGCCACGCCGCCCGTGCTGGCCAAGCTGGTGGAGGCGGGCGCCCTGGGCCAGAAGACCGGCGCCGGTTTCTACAAGAAGGAAGGCAAGGAAATCAAGGTGCTGGATCCGCAAAGCGGCCAGTACGGCCCGAGCGGCAAGAAGGCCGACGACATCGTTGTGCGCATCCTGAAGAAGGAGCCGGCCGAGCGTCTGAAGCTGCTGCGCGAATCCACCAACCCGCAGGCGCAATTCTTGTGGGCTGTGTTCCGTGACGTGTTCCATTACATCGCGGTGTACCTGGAGCAGATTGCCGATTCGGCTGCGGAAGTCGATCTGGCGATCCGCTGGGGCTTCGGCTGGAACAGCGGCCCGTTCGAAGATTGGCAAGAAGCCGGCTGGAAGCAGGTGGCCGAGTGGGTGAAGGAAGACATCGAGGCCGGCAAGGCGCTGTCGAATGCAGCTCTGCCGCAGTGGGTGTTCTCCGGTCCGGTCGCAGACAACGGCGGTGTGCATTCGGCACAGGGTTCGTGGTCGGCCAAGCAGGGCACGTTCCTGCAACGCAGCACGCTACCGGTGTACGGTCGCCAGGTGTTCCGTGCACCGATCAAGGGCGCGACCACGGTCAATCCGCTCACGTACGGCAAGACGATCGAAGAGACCGATGCCGTGCGCATCTGGGTGGACGACGCGGCCGGCCAGGACGACGTGCTGATCGTCTCGTTCAAGAGCAAGATGAACACGATCGGACCGAGCGTCATCGACGGTCTGACGCGCGCGGTGGATCTGGCGGAAGCTGGCTACAAGGGTCTGGTGGTGTGGCAGCCGACGTCGCTCAAGCTGGGCGCGCCGGGTGGTCCGTTCTCGGCCGGTGCAAACCTGGAAGAAGCCATGCCGGCCTTCATGATGGGCGGCGCCAAGGGCATCGAGCCGTTCGTCAAGAAGTTCCAGGACGGCATGATGCGCGTGAAGTACGCTGGTGTGCCCGTCGTGTCGGCCGCATCGGGCATCGCACTGGGCGGCGGCTGCGAGCTGCTGCTGCACTCGGCCAAGCGTGTGGCTGCGCTGGAAACGTACATCGGCCTGGTGGAAGTGGGCGTGGGCCTCGTGCCGGCAGGTGGTGGCCTGAAGGAGGCGGCTCTGGCGGCAGCCAAGGCTGCGCAGGCAGCCGGCAGCACGAACATCCTGCAGTTCCTGACCAACCGTTTCCAGGCGGCGGCCATGGCCAAGGTGTCGTCTTCCGCACTGGACGCGCAGAAGATCGGCTACCTGCAGCCGACCGATACCATCGTCTTCAACGTGCATGAGCTGCTGCACGTTGCACGCAACGAAGTGCGTGCGCTGTCCGATTCGGGCTACCGCGCACCGCTGCGTCCGGTGGGCATTCCGGTGGCAGGCCGTTCGGGCATCGCCACGATCAAGGCGTCGCTGGTGAACATGCGCGACGGCGGGTTCATCTCGCAGCACGACTTCACGATCGCCGCGCGCATTGCCGAAGCCGTGTGCGGCGGTGATGTCGAAGCCGGTGCGCTGGTGGACGAAGAATGGCTGCTGGCGCTGGAGCGCAAGGCCTTCGTGGATCTGCTCGGCAGCTCCAAGACGCAGGAACGCATCATGGGCATGCTGCAAACCGGCAAGCCGGTGCGCAACTAATTGCCGCGACGACAGAGAGACAGGAGTTTCATCATGACCAAGCAACTGCAAGACGCCTACATCGTCGCCGCGACGCGTTCCCCGATCGGCAAGGCACCGAAGGGCACGCTCAAGAACCTGCGTCCGGACGACCTGCTGGCGACCATCCTCAAGAGCGCTGTCGCCCAGGTGCCGAACCTGGATCCGGCGCTGATCGAAGACGCCATCGTCGGCTGCGCGATTCCCGAAGCGCAGCAGGGCCTGAACGTGGCGCGTATCGGTGCGCTGCTGGCTGGCCTGCCGAACACCGTGGGCGGCGTCACCGTCAACCGCTTCTGCGCCTCGGGCCTGACGGCCGTGGCAATGGCTGCTGACCGCATCCGCGTGGGCGAATCCGACGTGATGATCGCCGCCGGTGTCGAATCGATGAGCATGGTGCCGATGATGGGCAACTCGCCGTCGATGTCGCCGGATATCTTCACGCGTGACGAGAATGTCGGTATCGCCTACGGCATGGGCCTGACCGCCGAGAAGGTCGCCCAGCAGTGGAAGATCTCGCGCGAGGCGCAGGATGCTTTCTCGCTCGCGTCGCATCAGAAGGCGCTCGCGGCGCAGCAAGCCGGCGAATTCAAGGACGAGATCACCCCGATCGAGATCATCGAGAAGTTCCCGAACCTGGGCACCGGCGCCGTCGACATCAAGACGCGCACCATGTCGCTGGATGAAGGCCCGCGTGCCGACACGTCGGTCGAAGGCCTGGGCAAGCTGCGCGCCGTGTTCGCCAACAAGGGCAGCGTGACGGCCGGCAACAGCTCGCAGACGTCTGACGGCTCGGGCGCGTTGATCCTGGTGTCGGAAAAGATCCTCAAGCAGTTCAACCTGGTGCCGCTGGCGCGCTTCGTGTCGTTTGCGGTGCGCGGTGTGCCGCCGGAAATCATGGGGATTGGTCCGAAGGAAGCGATTCCTGCCGCGCTGAAGGCCGGCGGCCTGACGCAGGATCAGATCGACTGGATCGAACTGAACGAGGCGTTTGCCGCGCAGTCGCTCGCCGTGATCCAGGACCTGGGCCTGGACACCAGCAAGATCAACCCGCTGGGCGGCGCGATCGCGCTGGGCCACCCGCTGGGCGCCACGGGTGCCATTCGTGCGGCCACGGTGGTGCACGGCCTGCGCCGTCGCAACCAGAAGTACGGCATGGTGACGATGTGCGTCGGCACCGGCATGGGCGCCGCGGGCATTTTCGAACGCATGTGACCCCACGTCAGGGGGAAGGATTAAGTTCTTCCCCCTGCTTGTAAATCGCCCGTCTCAACACGCATGATTGCGCAGGCGCGCGCAGTACTACATCAACAAGCGCGCCGAAGAACGCAGCCGGCACCTGGCCGGTATCGCGACAGAAGCGGAACCATGATTCCGCGACAGAGGAGACACACCACCGGGTCACCGGCGGTGCACCAAGAGGAGGGCGCGCGATGGGCAACGCTATCGGCGACACAATCGTATTGACCGACGCGGCATGCGACATGCCACGCTCGATGATCGATCAGCTGGGGTTGGGCGTGGTGCCGTTCCGCATTCGTGCGGGCGAATTGTTTGTTGAAGACCGCCGCGACGAGGCTGCGCTGCC
This sequence comes from Ralstonia sp. 1138, assembly GCF_040544795.1. Classification (NCBI taxonomy): domain Bacteria; kingdom Pseudomonadati; phylum Pseudomonadota; class Betaproteobacteria; order Burkholderiales; family Burkholderiaceae; genus Ralstonia; species Ralstonia sp. 1138. The sequence goes on from NZ_JBEPKQ010000002.1 coordinate 899,754, forward strand.
GCAGCTCTATCGCAAGTACCTCGTCGACAAACAGGATCACTATGCCGAATCGATTCCGCTGCTCGAACGCGAGATCGAAGATTTCCTGCTCAAGCACGTTGTCACGCAGCACGACCGTGCCTTGCTCCTGACGATTGCCAGCTCGCGCAGCCATTTTTACAGCCACGCCACCGGCGCAGTGGTGGGCACCACGGCCAAGAGCTTCAAGCCACGCAAGGATGCCGGCCGTTCAGGCCTGTTCGAATTGACGGTGGTGGACACCGGCGCCATTGGGCCCGGCCAGGCGCTGATGGTGCACGAGGCCGCCCGCATGCTGCGCGAGGGCGCGGAGGTGCGCGACGTGGTGCACGTGATCGAAAACCGCCTGCGCGATGCCTCGCACGTCTACCTCGTCCCCGACGAGTTGCTGTACATGTACACGCGCGCCAAGCAGAAGGGCGAGAAGAGCATCACCTGGAGCCGCTACATGATGGGCACGGCCTTCAACGTGCGTCCGCTCATCCATATGCATCGTGGCGAGACGGAAGCCATCGCCAAGGTGCGGGGCTCCGAGGAAGGCATTCGCCGCCTGCTTGCGCATACCGAAACCATGATCGCCGAGGAGCGTCTGGCCACGCCCGTGGTGGCGATCACGTATTCCGGTTCGCTCGACACCGTGCGCCGCATGGAGCCGGTGCAGGCGTTGATGCGAACCGCACAGGACCACGGCGTGGAAGTGCTGCTCGCGCCGATGAGCCTGACCGTGGCGTTGAACGTGGGGGCCAACGCGTTCTCCGTCGGTTATCTATCTGATTCGCCTGTGCCGATTTAGGTGCGCAGGCTTCACCTGGAGTTTTCATGTCGATTCGTACCGAGACCGCAGACGGCGTCCTGACGCTCACGTTTGACCGCCTGGACCGCAAGAACGCCATCACGGCCGCGATGTATCAAGCGTTGGCCGATGCCCTGGTGGCCGCCGAGACCGATCCTGCCGTCCGCGTGATCGTGCTCGCCGGCCACGAGAGCGTATTCACGGCGGGCAACGATCTCGAAGACTTCATGAAGAATCCGCCCAAGGACGAAAGCGCCCCCGTGCACCAGTTCCTGAGGGCGATCAGCACGGCGACCAAGCCGCTGATCGCCTCGGTGAGCGGCGCGGCGGTGGGTGTGGGCACGACGATGCTGCTGCATTGCGACCTCGTCTATGCGTCCGACACGGCCAAGCTGTCGATGCCGTTCGCGCAGCTGGGGCTCTGTCCGGAAGCCGCATCGAGCCTGTTGCTGCCGCAGCTGGCCGGCTATCACCGTGCGGCGGACAAGCTGCTCTTCGGCGAGCCGTTCGACGCGAACGAAGCGCGCGAGCTGGGCCTGGTCAATCGCGTGCTGCCCGCCGGGGAGCTGGAGGCTTTCGTGCGTACGCAGGCGCGCAAGCTGACGCTGCTGCCGCCCGCGTCGCTGCGCGCCACCAAGCGCCTGATGAAGGAGGGCGCTACGCCGCAGATCGCCGAGCGCATGTCGGTGGAAGGCAAGCAATTCGGCGAAATGCTGCGTGCTCCGGAAGCGCGCGAAGCGTTCACGGCGTTCTTCGAAAAGCGCCGCCCGGATTTCTCCAAGTTCAACTGAGCCAATCGTTCCCCTGCAAAAGAAAACCCGGCGCGAAGCCGGGTTTTTTGTTGGGCGTGGCCGTTCAGAGCGGCGGCAGCACGCGCGGCTTGCGGGTCTCGTCGGTCGCCACGTAGGTGAGGGTGGCTTCCGTCACCTTGACGGTGGCGTGTCGGCCGTTGGCGTGCATGCGTTGCGCATAGACCTCCACGTCCACGGTGATCGACGTACGGCCCGTCTTGACCACGTTGGCGTAGAAGCTCACCAGATCGCCCACGTACACCGGTTGCTTGAAGACGAACGAGTTGACGGCGATCGTGGCTACGCGGCCGTTGGCACGCACCACCGCAGGGATCGACCCGGCGATGTCCACCTGCGACATGATCCAGCCGCCAAACACATCGCCGTGGACGTTGGCGTCGGACGGCATCGGCATCACACGCACGGCGGGCTGCTTGTCGGCGGGCAGCGTGACGGTTTCAGTGGTGGCTTGGGTATCGGACATGATGATGCAGGGCAGCATTGAAGCGGAGGGAGGGCCCACCAGCGGGGCCAGGGCGCGCGCAGGTGATCGGTGGGAGAATACACAATCCGCCATTTTATTGCACCGCACATGCGCCGCTTTCCCGCCTCTTCCGAACCGCCTCCGCCGGGGGCTGCCCGCGGCGACTGGCGCACCATCAAGAGCCTGCTGCCGTATCTGATGGCCTACAAGTGGCGTGTGGCGCTGGCGCTGTCATTCCTGATCGCAGCCAAGGTGGCAAACCTCGGTGTGCCGATGGTCATGAAGCGGCTGATCGATTCCATGAACGTGTCGCCGTCCGACCCCCGCGCGCTGCTGGTGGTGCCGGTGGGCATCATCATCGGCTACGGGCTGCTGCGGCTGTCGACATCGCTGTTTTCGGAGCTGCGCGAAATCCTGTTCGCGAAGGTCACGGAGAGTTCGGTGCGCACGCTCGCACTGCAGGTGTTTCGCCATCTGCATGCGCTGTCACTGCGTTTTCACCTTGAGCGCCAGACCGGCGGCATGAGCCGCGATATCGAACGCGGCACGCGCGGCATCCAGTCGCTCATCTCCTATTCGCTGTACAGCATCCTGCCGACGCTGGTGGAAGTCGGCCTTGTCATCACGTATTTCTTCGTGAAGTACGACGTGTGGTTCGCGCTCATCACGTTCTGCGCGCTGGTCAGCTACATCGTCTTTACGGTGACGGTGACGAACTGGCGCACGCACTTCCGTCGGAAGATGAACGAGTTGGATTCGCGCGCGAACCAGAAGGCGATCGATTCGCTGCTCAACTTCGAAACGGTCAAGTACTTCGGCAACGAAGACTACGAAGCGCGTCGCTACGACGAGAACCTGAAGCACTACCGCGCCGCGGCCATCCGCTCGCAGAACTCGTTGTCGGTGCTGAACTTCGGCCAGCAGTTCATTGTCGCCACGGCGCTCATCCTGATTCTGTATCGCGCCACGCAGGGTGTCGCGGCGGGGCACATGACGCTGGGCGACCTCGTGCTAGTCAACACGCTGATGCTGCAGATCTACATTCCGCTCAATTTCCTGGGCGTGATCTACCGTGAGCTGAAGCAGGCGGTGACCGACATGGACCGCATGTTCAACCTGCTGCAGACCAACCGCGAAGTGGCCGACAAGCCCGACGCCAAACCGCTGGCGGTGCACGCGGGCGAAGTGCGCTTCGCGCATGTCGACTTCAGCTACGAGGCCAATCGCCAGATTCTGTTCGATGTGGATTTCACGATTCCGGCCGGCACGACCACGGCGGTGGTGGGGCAGAGCGGCTCGGGCAAGTCGACGCTCGCGCGCCTGCTGTTCCGCTTTTATGACGTGAAGTCCGGCGCCATCCAGATCGACGGACAGGACTTGCGCGATGTCACGCAATCCAGCGTGCGCGCCGCCATCGGCATCGTTCCGCAGGACACGGTGCTCTTCAACGACAGCATCTACTACAACATCGCCTACGGCCGCCCCGATGCAAGCCGCGAAGAGGTGATCGAAGCCGCCCGCGCAGCGCAGATCCACCATTTTGTCGAGTCGCTGCCCGACGGTTACGAGACGCAAGTCGGCGAGCGCGGCCTCAAACTCTCGGGCGGCGAAAAGCAGCGCGTGGCGATTGCGCGCACGCTGCTCAAGCGTCCGCCGATTCTCGTCTTCGATGAAGCGACATCTGCGCTGGACTCGCGCACCGAGCACGCCATCCAGGAAGAACTGATGCGCCTGGCGCAGAACCACACCACGCTGGTCATCGCACACCGCTTGTCGACCATCGTGCGTGCGCACCAGATTCTGGTGATGGAGCACGGTCGCATCATCGAGCGCGGCACGCACGAATCGTTGTTGCGCGCGGAAGGCCGTTACGCGCAGATGTGGCGCATGCAGGCGCGCGAGCCCGAACGCGTGGCCGAAGAAACAGAAGAAGACGCCCGGGCAGGTTGAGGGGGGAGACAACGCGATGGAACTGAAATGGCTGGAAGACTTCATCAGCCTGGCCGAAACGCGCAGCTTCTCGCGCTCGGCCGAATTGCGGCACGTGACGCAGCCGGCGTTTTCGCGGCGCATTCAATCCCTTGAGGCGTGGCTCGGCAACGAGCTGATCGACCGATCAAGCTATCCCACACGCCTCACGCCCGCCGGCGAAGTGTTCTACGAACAGGCGTTGGCGATGCTCGCCCAAGTGAGTGAGACGCGCGCCCTGATGCGCGGCCAGCGTCCTGCCAGCGCATCGACGATCGACTTTGCCGTGCCGCACACGCTATCGCTGACGTTCTTCCCGGGGTGGCTCGCGCAGGTGGAAGAGAAGATCGGCAAGCTGCAATGCCGGCTGCGCGCGCTGAACGTGCACGATGCGGTGATGACGCTGGTGGAGGGCGGCTGCGACCTCGTGATGGTGTATCACCACGCGCGGCAGATGATCCAGCTCGACCCCACGCGCTACGACATGCTGGTGCTGGGCACCGAGCGACTCTCGCCGTTTTCCAAGCCCGACGCCAGCGGCCGGCCGATTTATCGGCTCGTTCCCACCGCGCGCAGGCCCATCGCCTACCTGAGCTATACGCCCAACGCCTTTCTCGGGCGCATGGTGGATGTGCTGCTGGAAAACTCGCCGGTGGCGCCGCTGCTCGACAAGTGCTACGAAACCGACATGGCCGAAGCGCTCAAGGTGATGGCGCTGGCGGGCCATGGCGTGGCCTTCCTGCCCGAGAGTGCCGTGCGCGAGGACGTGGCGGCCGGGCGCCTCGTGCGCGCGGAAGGCAAGGGCGGCGGCACGTTGTCGATCGAGATGGAAATCCGGCTTTACCGCGAGCACCCGCAGAGCGGCGCCCACGACCGTCGGCACCCCCAGTCCAAGCGCAAACGCGAGTTGATCGACACGTTATGGAGCGCGCTGGCGGACTGAACGGACTACCGGATTCGAGTAGAGGGTTATGCGCCAGATGCATAACCCGATGTAAAAACGGCATTGGATTTCGTTCTGGCCGGTCCCTAAGCTGGCGGGCATTTTGTGGGACTTGAAGGACCTTACCGAGGTCCAAAAAAGGAAGACAGCCATGTCCAATGTCGCATCTCCGTCGACACTCCAGCACGCCATCCCGTCCTATCTGCCGGCCGACAACCTCGGCCCGTGGGGCATCTATCTGCAGCAGGTCGATCGGGTCACCCCCTACCTCGGCTCGCTCGCACGTTGGGTTGAAACGCTCAAGCGTCCCAAGCGCGCGCTGATCGTCGACGTGCCCATCCAGATGGACGACGGCCGCATCGCCCACTTCGAGGGCTATCGCGTGCAGCACAACACGTCGCGCGGTCCGGGCAAGGGCGGCGTGCGTTTCCACCAGGACGTGACGCTGTCGGAAGTGATGGCGCTGTCGGCGTGGATGTCGGTGAAGAACGCGGCCGTGAACGTGCCGTACGGCGGTGCCAAGGGCGGTATCCGCGTCGACCCGCGCAAGCTGTCTTCCGGTGAACTTGAGCGCCTGACCCGCCGCTACACCAGCGAGATCGGCATCATCATCGGCCCGAACAAGGACATTCCGGCTCCGGACGTGAACACCAACGCGCAGATCATGGCGTGGATGATGGACACGTACTCCATGAACGAAGGCTCCACCGCCACCGGCGTGGTGACCGGCAAGCCGATCGCGCTGGGCGGCAGCCTGGGCCGTCGCGAAGCCACGGGCCGCGGCGTGTTCGTGGTCGGCAGCGAAGCCGCGCGCAACCTTGGCATCGACGTCAAGGGCGCGCGCGTGGTGGTGCAGGGCTTCGGCAACGTCGGCAGCGTGGCTGCCAAGCTGTTCCACGACGCTGGCGCCAAGGTCATTGCCGTGCAAGACCACAAGGGCATCGTGTTCAACGGCAACGGCCTGGATGTCGACGCGCTGATCCAGCACGTTGACCACAACGGCAGCGTGGCCGGCTTTGCGGCAGAGACCGTCTCGCAAGACGATTTCTGGGCGCTGGACTGCGAATTCCTGATCCCGGCCGCGCTGGAAGGCCAGCTCACCGCCAAGAACGCGCCCCATATCAAGGCAAAAATTGTCGTGGAAGGTGCAAACGGCCCCACGACGCCCGAGGCGGACGACATCCTGCGCGACCGAGGCATCCTGGTCTGCCCGGACGTGATCGCCAACGCCGGCGGCGTGACGGTCAGCTACTTCGAGTGGGTGCAGGATTTCTCGAGCTTCTTCTGGACCGAAGACGAGATCAACCAGCGCCTGGTACGGATCATGCAAGATGCCTTCCGTGGCGTCTGGCAAGTGGCGCAGGACAACAAGGTTACTCTGCGTACGGCGGCGTTCATCATCGCCTGTACGCGGATTCTGCAGGCCCGCCAAGAGCGCGGTCTGTACCCCTGATCGGCAACGCGCTGGTCAATACCGGCGCGGTGCTCCAACAGGGCGCTGCACCGGTCTATCGCGTTGCTGCCGATCAGGCGGCCATGCGCGACGGTTGAAGAAAGCCGGTGCTCATGGGACGAACCATAACGTTCCGGAGCGTCGCACCATGAGAAGGGCGATGGCAGCATCGTCGTCCTTCCCATCCTCAAGTCGGGTTCGTTAAGCGACAGAGAGCGCACATCGGGCGGGCTTTATTTCCCCTGGTTTTTCCTTAGCAATTGGCGGTCGTCCCGCTCAAGCAACCGCGCCTGCGTACCGATGTTGCAGAGCGTTGCCATGTCTGGTCCTGCGCGTCTTTTCCGGTTTTCCGGAAAAGCACAACGTAAGGTATCCGGTTGCTCGGAAAATGCGATTGCGGCAGGGTCCGCGCCAGAGGAAAAACTCCGTTGGATTCAACGATTTAGTGGCAACACCAATACTGTCGCCAAACGTTTTTTGGTACAGTCCCGTCTTTCTCTTTCATGGTCAAAAGGAGACTTTCATGAACCTCGCCAAGCTGGCAACCGTGGTTGCAGCCGTTGGTGTCGCCGTTGGTACGTTCGGCAGCGCTGCCCACGCAGAAGAGCTGACTGGTACGCTCAAGAAGATCAAAGACACCGGCACCATCACGCTGGGCGTGCGCGATTCGTCGATTCCGTTCAGCTACAACGTCGGCGGTGTCCGCACGATCGGCTATTCGTACGACGTCGCCACCAAGATTGCCGAGGACGTGAAGAAGCAACTCGGCCTGAAGGATCTGAAGATCAACGAGATTCCGGTCACGTCGCAGAACCGCATCACGCTGCTGCAGAACGGCACCATCGATCTGGAGTGCGGCTCGACCACGAACAACCTGGAACGCCAGAAGCAGGCATCGTTCACGAACACCATCTTCATCATCGGCACCCGCATCATGGTGAAGAAGGATTCGGGCATCAAGGACTGGGCTGACCTGAAGGGCAAGAACGTCGTGACCACCGCCGGTACGACGTCGGAACGCCTGCTGCGCAAGATGAACGACGAGAAGCAGCTCGGCATGAACATCATCAGCACGAAAGACCACGGCCAGTCGTTCCTGACGCTGGAATCGGGCCGCGCTGTCGCGTTCATGATGGACGACGCCCTGCTGTACGGCGAGCGCGCCAAGGCCAAGAACCCGGCCGACTGGGTGGTCGTTGCCAAGCCGCAATCGCGTGAATCCTACGGCTGCATGGTCCGCAAGGATGATGCACCGTTCAAGGCACTGGCTGACAAGACCATTGCCGGCATGATGAAGGACGGCACGATCAACGCCGAATACAAGAAGTGGTTCGAGCAGCCGGTTCCGCCCAAGGGCGTGAACATGGAGTTCCCGCTGTCGGACGACATGAAGGCGCTGATCAAGAACCCGAACGACAAGGCTCTTGACTGATCGGCTCCCTCAACGGGCCTGATACAAGCGTCACCGAAACGGAAGGCAAAGGCCGGTTAACAGGTCTTCTCCCTTCCGTTTCTTTTTGAGGGAACCATCATGAATTACCACTGGAACTGGGGCGTCTTCTTTACGGAAGCCGCCCAGAATCAGACCTACCTGGACTGGCTGCTCGCGGGGTTGAAGACCACGGTCGTGCTCGGCCTCTCGTCCTGGATCATCGCGCTCGTCATCGGCTCCGTGCTCGGCGTGCTGCGAACGGTGCCGAACAAGTGGCTGTCGGGCCTTGCCGCAGCGTATGTGGAACTGTTCCGCAACATTCCGCTGATCGTGCAGCTGTTCATCTGGTATTTCGTCGTGCCTGAACTCGTGCCGGGCGGCGACTACATCAAGCAGATGAACCCCAATACGTCGATGTTCCTGTGCGCCATGCTGTGTCTCGGTACCTTTACCGCGGCGCGTGTGTGCGAACAGGTGCGTTCGGGTATCAACTCGCTGCCGCGCGGTCAACGCAACGCCGGGCTGGCGATGGGCTTCACGCTGGCGCAGACGTATCGCTATGTGATGCTGCCGATGTCGTTCCGCATCATCGTGCCGCCGCTCACGTCGGAGTTTCTGAACATCTTCAAGAACTCGGCCGTGGCGTCGACGATCGGTTTGCTGGAGCTGGCCGCACAAGGCCGCCAACTGGTGGACTACACCGCCCAGCCGTACGAATCGTTCATCGCCGTGACGCTGATGTACATGCTGATCAACCTGACTGTGATGGGCCTGATGCGCTGGGTGGAAGCACGTTCCCGGCTGCCTGGCTTCATCGGTGGCAAGTAATCGAGGCGAGGACTCTTCATGGCTTATCACTTCGATTTCTCGTCCATCAACGCCGACAACATGCGCGTGCTCGGCGAGGGCATGCTCCTTTCGCTCGAGATCACCGGCACGGCCATTCTGGTCGGCATCGTCTGGGGCACCCTGCTGGCGATGATGCGCCTGTCGGGCATCAAACCGCTGCAGTGGTTTGGGCAGGGGTACGTGAACCTCTTCCGTTCCATCCCGCTGGTGATGGTGCTGTTGTGGTTCTTCCTGATCGTGCCGCAGGTGCTGCAGAGAATCTTCAACCTGTCGCCGGCCACCGACATGCGCATGACGTCCGCGCTTGTCGCCTTTGCGCTGTTTGAAGCGGCGTATTACTCCGAGATCATCCGCGCCGGTATCCAGAGCGTGTCGCGCGGGCAGATGTTCGCGGCCTACGCGATGGGGATGACGTACGGCCAGGCCATGCGCCTGGTGATCCTGCCGCAGGCATTCCGCAACATGATTCCGCTGCTGCTCACGCAGGCCATCGTCCTGTTCCAGGATACGTCGCTGGTGTATGTGAGCGCGCTGTCGGACTTCTTTACGCAGGCATACAACATTGGCGAGCGCGACGGCCGTATCGTCGAGCTGCTGCTGTTTGCCGGCCTGTGCTATTTCGTGATCTGCTTCGGCGCCTCCGTGCTGGTGAAGCGACTTCAGAAGAAGGTGACCCAATGATCGAGATCAAGAACGTTTCCAAGTGGTACGGCAGCTTCCAGGTGCTGACCGACTGCACCACCAGCGTGAAGAAGAGCGAGGTGGTCGTGGTGTGCGGCCCGTCGGGTTCGGGCAAATCCACGCTCATCAAGACCGTGAACGCGCTCGAGCCGTTCCAGAAGGGCGAGATCCTCGTCGACGGCACCTCGGTGGGCGGCAAGGGCACTAACCTGCCGAAGCTGCGTTCGCGCGTGGGCATGGTGTTCCAGAACTTCGAGCTGTTCCCGCACCTGTCGATCACCGAGAACCTGACGATCGCACAGCAAAAGGTGCTGGGCCGCTCCAAGGAAGAGGCAACCGCCAAGGGCTTGAAGTACCTGGAGCGTGTGGGCCTGAAGGCGCACGCCGCCAAATACCCGGGTCAGCTGTCGGGTGGTCAGCAGCAGCGTGTGGCGATTGCCCGCGCGCTGTCGATGGACCCGATCTGCATGCTGTTCGACGAGCCGACCTCCGCGCTGGATCCGGAAATGGTCAACGAAGTGCTCGACGTGATGGTGGAACTGGCCAAGGAAGGCATGACCATGATGTGCGTGACCCACGAAATGGGCTTCGCTCGGAAGGTCGCAAACCGCGTGATCTTCATGGACCAAGGTCGCATCGTTGAAGACTGCGAGAAGGAAGAGTTCTTCGGCAACATCGACGCTCGTTCCGATCGCGCCAAGCAGTTTCTGTCGAAGATACTGTCGCACTGAAAATCGCTTCACGATCCTACTGCGCGACCCGATCTTGCCCCTGCGATGCTCGCCGTACCCATGTACGGCTGCGCTTCTCGGACCAACCTCGGGCCGCTCGCTACGGATCGTGAACCGATTTAAGCGCCGGGTTGGAGGCAACAAAAAGCCGCTCTCTCAGGAGCGGCTTTTTTTATGGGCGATGCGGCCTCAGGTGCAGGCGGTGTTCGCTGCGTTGGCGATCTGCACGGCTTCCGGAATCGGCACCTTGGTCGCCATCGTCGCCTGGCCCGATTCGAACATCAGCAGTTCGCCCGGCACGAATTGCGTCCAGACTTCGTTGTCGGTGAGCGGCGCGGTGGCGATGACGGCTACGCGATCGGCGGGCGTGGTGTATTTCGCGAAGTCGATCGTCATGTCGGCGTCGATCAAATGCGCCGTCGAGAACGGCCATTGCCGCACGATGTAATACAGCCGCGTGGAGCAATGCGCGAACTGCGCCTGCCCGTTGCACAGCAGGAAATTGAACACGCCGTAGCGGGTGATTTCCTTCGTGATATCGGACAGTGCGTAGAACAGCTCATTGAGCGGCGGCTGCGAACCCGGAAAGCGCTTGCGCAGCGCCTGCATGATGAAGCAGAAGGCGAGTTCGCTGTCGGTATCGCCCACGGGCTGGTAGACGCCCGAAAGGAACGGCGAGAAGTTCTTCAAATCGCCGTTGTGGGCAAAGATCCAGTGCCGGCCCCACAGCTCCCGCATGAAGGGGTGACAGTTTTCCAGTCGCACCGTGCCTTGCGTCGCCTTGCGGATGTGCGAGATGACGTTCTTGGACTTGATCGGGTAGCGCTTGACCAGCTCCGCCACCGGCGAGGTGCCGGCCGACTGATTGTCGATGAACAGGCGGCACGCCTTGTCTTCGAAGAAGGCGACGCCGAAGCCGTCGGCATGGTGGTCGGTTACGCCACCGCGCGCGGCGAACCCGGTGAACGAGAACGTCACATCGGTCGGTTCGGCGCAGTTCATGCCCAGCAGCTGGCACATGGTGGGGGAAAAGTCGGATGCAATAAAATAGACATTATCCAGCCGGCCGCCGGGGGTGCCAAGCGCCTTCGTCTTCACGGCGCCGCACTCGCCTGCAAGCCGTTGCGCACACGCTGCACGCCGCCCGTCGCGGCGCGTCCCAACTGCCTTAACCGGAAGCCCTTCCCATGAAGCTTGATCGCACCGCCGCCCGTGCCCTCCTGCTGGAGAGCTACGCCGCCGCCGTGGGCGCGGCCGACCCGCTGAAGATCGTCGCTGACTTCCTCCCCCCGCCGCATGCCGGGGGCAAGACGCTCGTGGTCGGTGCCGGCAAGGCGGCTGCGTCGATGGCGCTGGCGGTCGAACAGGCCTATGCCGGCCGCGCACAGATCGAAGGCTTGGTCGTTACGCGCTATGCGCATGGCCTGCCGACCGAGCACATCCGCGTTATCGAAGCCGGGCATCCGGTGCCGGACGAGGCGGGCGAGCAGGCCGCGCAGGAAATCCTGGATCGCGTCTGTGCGCTGACCGAGAGCGACCGCCTGATCGTGCTCGTTTCAGGCGGCGGCTCCAGCCTGCTGTCCCTGCCCGCCGAGGGCATCCCGATGGCCGATCTGAAAGCCGTGACACGCGAGTTGCTGCGCTGCGGCGCGCCGATCACCGACATGAACATCGTGCGTAAGCATCTGTCGCGCATTCAGGGCGGGCGGCTTGCCGCCGCATCGCGCGCGCCGGTCACGACGCTGATCGTCTCGGACGTGGCGGGCGACGACCCAAGCGCTATTGCCAGCGGCCCGACCGTACCGGATGTGAGCACCTACGCCGACGCGCTGGCCATCCTCAAGCGCTGGGGCGCCCAGATACCCGATACCGTGCGCGCGCATCTGGAACGCGGCGCACGCGGCGAGATGGCCGAAACGCCCAAACCTGGCGACGCCTGTTTTGCGCGTGTGGCTAATCACGTCATTGCGACTGCGCAACAAAGCCTCCAGGCTGGCGCGCAGGTATTTGCCACGCGCGGCATCCACACGGCCATCCTCGGCGACACGGTGACCGGCGAGGCGCGCGAGGTCGCCCAGGTCTACGGCGCGCTGGCGCGGCAGGTGCGCCAGCACGGCACGCCGTTTGTGGCGCCGGTGGCGCTCATCTCCGGCGGCGAATGCACGGTGACGATTCCGCCAGGCCTGACCGGCGGCCGTGGCGGGCGCTGCGCGGAGTTCCTGCTCTCGCTCGGCGTCACGCTCGAAGACATGGACAACGTCTATGCGCTCGCCGCCGATACAGACGGCATCGACGGATCGGAGGACAATGCGGGTGCGCTGCTCGACCCCGAATCCATCGCCCGCGCTGCCGCCAACGGTGTCGGCGCCCGCGCCGCGCTCGACGCACACGACGCCTACGGTTTCTTTGCCGCCGCCGATGACCTGATCGTCACCGGCCCGACGCGCACCAACGTCAACGACTACCGCGTCATCCTCATTCTCTGATTCACGTTTTTGCTGACCGCTTCCGCACGCACCATGACCGACACTCTTACGATCGTCCGCCCCGATGACTGGCACCTGCACCTGCGCGATGGCGATGCGCTCGCCGATGTGGTGGGCGACACCGCGCGCCAGTTCGGCCGGGCGATCATCATGCCCAACCTCAAGCCGCCGGTGGCCACCACCGCCCAGGCACGCGCCTACCGCGAGCGCATTCTCGCCGCGCTGCCGGCCGGCACGCAGTTTGAGCCGCTGATGACGCTGTACCTGACCGACAACACGTCGCCGGAAGTCATCCGCGAGGCCCGCGCCAGCGGTTTCATTCATGGCGTGAAGCTGTATCCGGCCGGCGCCACCACCAACAGCGATGCCGGCGTGACGGACCTGCGCCGCTGCGCCAAGACGCTCGAAGCCATGCAGGAAGTCGGCATGCCGCTGCTCGTGCACGGCGAGGTGACCGATCCGACCGTCGACATCTTCGATCGCGAGGCCGTCTTCATCGACACCGTGATGCTGCCGCTGCGCCGCGACTTCCCCGGGTTGAAGGTCGTGTTCGAGCACATCACCACCAAGCACGCCGCCGAATACGTGCGGGATGCGGAAGGTCCCGTCGGCGCGACCATCACCGCGCATCATCTGCTGTACAACCGCAACGCCCTGTTTGTCGGCGGCATCCGCCCGCATTACTACTGCCTGCCGGTGCTCAAGCGCGAAACACACCGCCTGGCGCTGGTGGCCGCGGCCACCTCGGGCCACCCGCGCTTCTTCCTCGGTACCGACAGCGCGCCGCACGCCAAGGGCGTCAAGGAACACGCCTGCGGTTGCGCCGGGTGCTACACCGCGCTGCACGCCATGGAGCTGTACGCCGAGGCCTTTGAAGACGCCAACGCACTCGACAAGCTCGAAGGTTTTGCGAGCCTGCACGGGCCGGATTTCTACGGCCTGCCGCGCAACGCCGGCACGCTGACGCTCACCCGGTCGCAATGGCAGCTTCCCGCCGAAGTCCCGTTTGGCGAGCAGACGCTGGTGCCGTTGCGCGGCGGCGAGATGCTGCGCTGGAAGTCTGTCTGAGTTGCTGGCCGCTGATCTCGGTGCGATCGACTGGGGCCATCCGGCGTTCGCACCGCTCGCTGCAGTCGGCGCGCCGCTTGCAGAGGCAATCGCGCGCGGCGCCGATCTTCGAGACGCACTGAATGCGCATCCGGTCGCGCAAGCGATCCGCACGTGCGGCGGCCATGCCGTGCGTTTTGTCCCGCAAGATGCGCTGCCGGCCGGCACCGCTTACGAAGCACACATCGCCGCCGCCGGCGAAGTGCCGACGCGGGACAATCTCCACGACTTTTTCAACGCCCTGATCTGGCTGCATTGGCCGCGTGCGAAGGCAGCGCTCAACGCGCGTCAGGCGCGGGCGATTACGCAGGATGGGATTGGCGCGGCGCGCGGCACCGTTCGCGATGCCGCCACACTGTTCGACGAAAACGCCCTGATCTTCCTGCACACCGAAGATGCGCCCGAGCAGTCTCTAACCGCGTTCGACTGGCGCGGCTTGTTCGTCGAGGGCAGGGCTGCGTGGGGCGCCACGTGCGCGGTTCTGCCGTTCGGCCATGCAGTCTTGGAGAAGCTGGTCGCGCCTTACAAGTCGATCACTGCGCATGCGTGGCCGGTACACGTGGCGGCGTTGCCGGCGGACCGCCCGTCGCTCGACGCTGCACTGGCCGAGACGCTGCTGCACGCTGATCTCGCACCCCGCCATTTCCGCCCGTTGCCCGTCATGGGGATCCCCGGGTGGTGCGATGCCAACGAAGACGCCGGCTTCTATCTGGACACGACAGTCTTTCGCCCGGGCCGACGGCGATTCTTACCTGAACAGTGCTAGACTCGCGCCTCGCGAAGCGGACCAGACAACCGCTGCTTCCGCCGCCTCGTGCGAGCGGAAGGGGAGGAAAGTCCGGACTCCATAGAGCAGGGTGATGGCTAACGACCATCCACGGTGACGTGCGGAATAGGGCCACAGAGACGAGTCTTCGCCCAGGCTTCGGCCAGGGCGAAGGGTGAAACGCGGTAACCTCCACCCGGAGCAATCCCAAGTAAGCAGGCGATGAAGCGGCTCGCTGAGTCTGCGGGTAGGGAGCTTGAGCCGGCTGGCAACAGCCGGTCTAGAGGAATGGTTGTCACGCCGCTGGTTTCGGCCACGCGGCGCACAGAATCCGGCTTATCGGTCCGCTTCGCTTCTTATTCCGATGCCGTCGGCTGGTTGGCCAGGTCCACCAGCTCCAATGAGTGTGTGATCTCGGCCGTCTTGGCCAGCATGATCGACGCCGAGCAATACTTCTCGTGCGACAGCTGCACGGCACGCTCCACCGTTTCCCGCTTCAGGTTGCGTCCCGTCACCGTGAAGGTGAAGTGGATGCGCGTGAAGACCTTCGGGTCGGTGTCGGCGCGGTCGGCGTGCAGCTTGACGCTGCAGCCCTGCACGTCCTGGCGACCGCGTTTGAGGATCAGCACCACGTCGTAAGCGGTGCAGCCGCCGGTGCCCAGCAAAACCATTTCCATCGGGCGCGGCGCCAGATTGCGGCCACCGCCGTCCGGCGCGCCATCCATCGTGACGAGATGGCCGCTGCCGGTTTCCGCCAAAAACGCCATGCCGTCCGGGCCGGTCCAGCTCACTGTGCAGTCCATGTCCAATCCTTGTGCAGAGGGTCGGCCAGCGCCGACGAAAAGCCACATTGTAGCCACCGGCCCGCGCCCGCGTTGCCAGCCTAGGGTGAACGCGGCTTGACAGTGATACCCGCGTGAAAAGGTGCAACCCGCCTCTTCTGCACCCAAATCGCGCCAGAATTCGAAGGATATCTCTAGTGCGCACCAGATCGGCGGATCCGTATTTTTCGTAACCTGTTGATTTAAAACGGAAATGTTGAACTATGGATCATGCGATTCATATTCCGCATTACGAAATGCGATTTCGTAGTGCAAATTTCCTTGCGCGTGCCCCAGAACTGGGTATAATTTGCACCATTGGATCGGCTGATGCGGTGCAACCCACCAAGTCAACGATCAGCAGGTGTCTCCTCCACCCTCCTCCTTTGGTGGATTCAAACCCAAGCTTCATGGCTTGGGTTTTTTTTCGCCCCGTGGCCTCCGGTGCGCCATTTTTCTTGTGTCAAGGGGTCTCTGCGGGGTACAATCGAAATCTTTTCCGGATTGCCCGCGGAAAAGAAATCCAGAGAGCCCGCACCAACAAGCGGGAAGGCGGGCCGGCGATGATCTCGCATGAGGTTGCGCAGGCGTCCGCAAGACGATCCGTTCGTGAGCAGTCTGAACGCAAGTTCTCAGCGCGATACGGGTCCACTCGGGCACTGACTCAATATTTGGAAAAATCATGAAGACCTTTTCCGCAAAGCCCCATGAGGTGAAGCGCGATTGGTACGTGATTGACGCGACGGACAAGGTCCTCGGGCGTGTCGCCAGCGAAGTGGCACACCGACTGCGCGGCAAGCACAAGCCCGAATTCACTCCGCACGTCGATACCGGCGATTTCATCATCGTTATCAACGCAGCCAAGCTGCGTGTGACGGGCGCCAAGACGACCGACAAGAAGTACTATCGCCACTCGGGTTACCCGGGCGGTATCTACGAAACGACGTTTGGCAAGATGCAGCAGCGTTTCCCGGGCCGCGCCCTGGAGAAGGCTGTGAAGGGCATGCTGCCGAAGGGTCCGCTGGGCTACGCGATGATCAAGAAGCTGAAGGTTTACGCCGAAGGCTCGCATCCGCACGAAGCTCAGCAGCCGAAAGCGCTGGAAATCTAAGGGGCCTAATCCATGATCGGAAACTGGAACTATGGCACCGGCCGCCGCAAGAGCGCTGTGGCACGTGTCTTCATCAAGTCCGGCAAGGGCGACATCATCGTCAACGGCAAGGCCATCAACGAGTACTTTGCTCGTGAAACCTCGCTGATGATCGTGCGTCAGCCGCTGGAACTGACCAACCACGCAGCTACGTTCGACATCAAGGTGAACGTGGTTGGCGGCGGTGAAACCGGCCAAGCCGGTGCCGTGCGTCACGGTATCACCCGCGCCCTGATCGACTACGATGCAACGCTCAAGCCCGCCCTGTCGAAGGCCGGTCTGGTGACGCGCGATGCACGTGAAGTCGAGCGTAAGAAGGTTGGTCTGCGCAAGGCCCGCCGCGCCAAGCAGTTCTCGAAGCGTTAATCTGCTTCCTGCTGCTTCAGCAAAGAACCACACCCTCGGGTGTGGTTTTTTGTTTTGGAGCGTTCGAACCAAACGGTGTGATGTTTTCAGCGCCTTGCTTACCCTTTGCAACAGCTCCGACATGTCGGCGGGACTACAATTCACATTTCGTTAGCGTTCGGCCCGTATGATGCAATCCGCTGTTTCTCCTAATCCGATTCTGATTCGCAACGCGAGTCAGGAGGCGGGCGCATGAAGGCGCGTCGCTTGTTGCGTCGCGCTTCCGTGCTTGCCCCGAACGTTACCGTACGTTCGCGCCTGCCTTGGCCCGTCACGGTGTTGTTGATTGCGGTGGTATTTGGGCTCGCGGCGGCTGCAGCGCTGTGGGCCTTTGAAGAAGGGCGCCGCCTGACTGGTCCGCACGATGCCGATTTGCGCGCCATGAACCGCGAGCTGACCACCAAGTTGGCCGCCGTGCAGGCCGAGCGGGACAAGCTGGCTGCGTCCGCCGGCACGGTCGATGCCCGTCTGGGTATCGCCGAAGGCGCCCAGGCGCAGATGGCCGAGCAACTCAAGGCGCTGGAGACTGAAAACGCACAGTTGAAGGAGGATCTGGCCTTCTTTGACAGCCTCTTGCCTGCGCCCACCAATTCCGCCGGGATTTACGTGCGCAGCTTCCGCATCGCACCGGACGAGGCGCAACCGACGCGCATGCGCTTCCGGGTTCTGCTGATGCAAGGCGGCGGCAAGGCCTTCGCACCGGTTTCAGAATTCGAGGGGCAATTGGCGCTCACGCTGAACGTGGTGCAGGGTGGCAAACCTGCTACGATCGATTTCCCGGGTTCAGCGGCCAGCGGATCGCCCGCCGCCAGCGCCCGCGTCAAACTCACGCACTACCAGCGCCTCGAGGGCTGGGTGGACGTGCCTCCCGGTACCACGGTGCAATCGGTGATGGTGAAAGTGCTGCAGAACGGCAAGATCAAAGCGAGCCAGAGTTTTTCCATCTGACGGGCGCTGTCCTGTCGAGGATCCGTACACAGAGGAGTCGACGATGCTGTTTGGCAAAAAGAAAGGGCTGGCGATCGAAACGCTACTTGGCGCCCGCACCAAGCTGGAGGGGGATTTGCGCTTCTCGGGCGGTCTGCGGATCGACGGCGAGATCAAAGGCAACATCTACGGCGATCCGGACAAGCCCAGCATGTTGGTGATTACCGACAGCGCCCGCGTGGAAGGCGAAGTGCACGTCGGGCACCTGATCCTGAACGGCACGGTGGTCGGCCCCGTGCATGTTGCGGAGTTGCTGGAGCTCCAGCCGAAGGCACGCATCGAGGGCAACGTCCAATATGCGGCGCTGGAAATGCACCAGGGTGCCGTCGTCATGGGCACGCTGACGCACGCGGCGCCTGGCGATGTGAAGTTGCTGCCCAACCTGAAGCTGGCATCCAATCAGGATTGATCACATCCCGCGCCGGCCGTTGCTGGCGCACCGCACAATGCCCACTTGAAACGCGGGGCTTCGGCACGATTTGCAGCTTGCGCTTAAAATACAGGCAAGTTTCAGACGTTCCCACAGGAGATTTTCATGAACGCAGTCGCGCAGGCAGCCACGCCCGATGTGAACGAGGTTCCGGCTCCGCTGGTCTTTACCGACAGCGCTGCGGACAAGGTCAAGCAACTGATTGAAGAAGAAGGCAACCCGGAGTTGAAGCTGCGCGTGTTCGTGCAAGGCGGCGGGTGCTCGGGCTTCCAGTACGGCTTCACCTTTGACGAAGAGACCAACGAAGACGATACGACCATGACCAAGAATGGCGTGTCGCTCTTGATCGACTCGATGAGCTACCAGTACCTGGTGGGCGCCGAGATCGACTACAAGGAAGACATCAACGGCGCACAGTTCGTCATCAAGAACCCGAATGCTTCGACCACGTGTGGTTGCGGCTCGTCGTTCTCGGTCTGACGCCGCATCGCTGTAAAAGAAAAAGCGCACTTCGGTGCGCTTTTTTGTTGCCTGGAGATGGATGGGCGCTCAGGCCGCGTAGATTGCGCCCAGGATGCGGCCACCCGATGCGCCGGTCGCGGTGTGCAGGTTGCCGTGGGCGCGCAGCACGCACTGTCGCGCGAGCCATGCGAAGGCCAATGCCTCGACCTGATGCGCGGGCACGCCGAAGTCATCGGTCGGCGCGACCCGCACGCCCGGCAATTGCTGCGCGATACGTGCCATCAGCGCGCCATTGCGCGCACCGCCGCCGCAGATCAACAGCGATTCCGCCTGTGGCGCATGGGCACGTACCGCATCGGTGATGGTGTCAGCGGTGAGTGCGAGCAGCGTGGCTTGAACATCTTCCGGGCGGGCGGCGTTCAACGCATCGCCGAGGGTTTGTTGCAGCCACGCCGGGTTGAACAGGTCGCGGCCGGTGCTTTTGGGCGGCGGCGCCGCAAAGAACGGCTCGGCCTTCAGGCCCGCGAGCAGGGTTTCGTCGATGCGCCCGGTGCGGGCCCAGGCGCCGTCGGCGTCGTAGCGGGTGTCGCGGTGCGTATGGACCCAATAGTCCATCAGCGCGTTGCCCGGGCCGCAATCGAAGCCGAGCACGGCGTCGCGCGCGTCCGAAGCCTGCGGCGGCAAGACCGTCAGATTGGCGATGCCGCCAATGTTGCACACCACGCGCCATGCATCCGGCAGACCGAACAGCGCGCGATGCACCGCCGGTACGAGCGGCGCCCCTTGGCCCCCGGCGGCGATGTCGCGGCTGCGGAAATCGGCGACGACATCGATGCCGGTGCGTTCGGCCAACACCGCAGGGTGCTGGCTCTGGCGGGTGTAGCCGATGCCGTCATGCGCGCCGGGCTGATGACGGATCGTCTGTCCATGCGCGCCGATGGCCTGCACGTCGCGCGCGACCAGGCCGACGGCGGCAAGCAGCTTGGCAACGCATTCGGCATAGACCGCGGCCAGCGCGTTGGCGGCCAGCGCTTCGCGATGGATTTCGTCGTGGCCGGCGTGTTGAAGGTCCAGAAAGCGCTGGCGCAGTTCGGGCGAGAAAGGCACGTAGGCGTCGGCGAGGACGGCCGGTTGTTCGCCGGAAAAGTCCGCCAGCACGCCGTCGACGCCGTCCAGGCTGGTGCCCGACATCAGGCCGATGTAGCGATCGGCGGCGCGTGCGGTGTGGTTGGGATGGCTCATGCGCGACAGCTTACCAGCGCAATGCCGGGCCAACTGGACACATCACGGTAAAATCGCGGGATTGCGCGGCCGGCACGCCTGAATCGATGTCGGTCATCGCGCACGCACCGTTTCCCCGATTGTTGATCCGTTGGCGCCGTTTTCCATGTGCGGCGCGGTGACCTTTCCTTTTGCCATGACTGCATCTGCCACTTCCGCCGCTTCCGATAACGCCACGCCGGGCAAACCCAAGTATCCGGTCACCCCGGAGGTGGCGCACGCGATGGAAGTGTCGCTGCGCGGCTGCGACGAACTGCTGATCGCCGCCGAGTGGGAGCAGAAGCTCGCCAAGAGCGCAGCCACTGGCGTACCGCTGCGGATCAAGCTGGGCCTGGACCCGACGGCGCCCGATATCCACATCGGCCACACCGTGGTGCTCAACAAGATGCGCCAGCTGCAGGATCTGGGGCATCAGGTGATTTTCTTGATCGGCGATTTCACCTCGACGATTGGCGACCCGTCCGGCCGCAACGCCACGCGCCCGCCGCTGACGCGCGAGCAGATCGAGGCCAACGCGCAGACGTACTACCGTCAGGCCAGCATGGTGCTGGACCCGAGCAAGACCGAAATCCGCTACAACAGCGAATGGTGCGACCCGCTGGGCGCGCGCGGCATCATCCAGCTCGCCGCCAAGTACACCGTCGCCCGCATGATGGAGCGCGACGACTTCACCAAGCGCTACAAGGCCGGCGTGCCGATCTCGGTGCACGAATTCCTCTACCCGCTGATGCAGGGCTACGACTCGGTCGCGCTCAAATCGGATCTGGAGTTGGGCGGCACCGACCAGAAGTTCAACTTGCTGGTCGGCCGCGAGCTGCAGAAGGAATACGGTCAGGAGCCGCAGTGCATCTTGACGATGCCGCTGCTGGTGGGCCTGGACGGCGTCGAGAAGATGTCCAAGTCCAAGGGCAACTACGTCGGCATCAGCGAGGCACCGAACGAGATGTTCGGCAAGCTGATGAGCATCTCCGACGACCTGATGTGGACGTACTACACGCTGCTGTCGTTCCGCCCGCTGGCCGAGATCGACTTGATGAAGCAAGAGATCGCGCTGGGCCGCAACCCGCGCGATTGCAAGGTGATGCTGGCGCAGGAGATCGTTGCCCGCTTCCACAGCCAGGCCGATGCCGAGCGCGCGCTGGAAGATTTCAACCACCGAGCACGCGGCGGTGTGCCGGACGACATTCCGCAGATCGAGCTGTCGGGCGCGCCGCTGGGCATTGCACAACTGCTGAAGCAGGCTGGGCTCTGCCCGTCCACGTCGGACGCCAACCGCAACATCGAGCAAGGCGGCGTGAAGATCGACGGCACTGTCATCAGCGACAAGGCCCTGAAGATCGACGCCGGCACGTTCGTGATGCAGGTCGGCAAGCGTCGCTTTGCGCGTGTGGTGCTGAAGTGATCGGACTGATCCAGCGGGTGTCCGAGGCGGCGGTCCGTGTGGACGGCCGCGTCGTCGGCGAGATCGGCCCGGGTTTGCTTGCACTGGTTTGTGCCGAACGTGGGGACACCGCCGCCGAGGCCGATCGTCTGCTCGAGAAGCTGCTGAACTATCGCGTGTTCTCCGACGCGCAGGGCAAGATGAACCTGCCCGTGCGCAACATCGACGGCAACGGCCAGGCGGGCGGCTTGCTGGTCGTATCGCAGTTCACGCTGGCGGCCGATACCAAGTCCGGCACGCGGCCGAGTTTTACGCCTGCCGCCGCGCCGGAAGATGGCCGCCGCCTGTACGAGCACTTCGTGGCGCGCGCGCGTGCCCAGCATCCCATCGTGGCGACGGGCGAGTTTGGCGCCGACATGAAGGTGTCGCTCGTCAACGATGGTCCGGTCACGTTCTGGCTGCAGATTGCGCCGCAAGCCGCTGCAGCTGTTGCCAAGACTGCCACGCCGGAAGCGGCCAAATCCGTCTGATCCGTCCAGGAACCCTGAGATGCCACGCGCCGCCGCCATCCCCCTGCCGATGCCGCAGATCACGCACATCGTGCTCATCCGCCACGGCGAGACCGACTGGAACCGTGAGCGCCGCCTGCAAGGCCAGCTCGACGTGCCGCTGAACACACAGGGGCTGGAGCAGGCTGCGCAGTTGGGCAAGGCACTCGCGCGCGAGCGGTTCGATGCGGTCTATGCGAGCGATCTGTCGCGCGCACGGCAGACGGCGCAGGCGCTGGCAGATGAAGTGGGGGCGACGGTGCGTGATGACGCGGGCTTGCGCGAGCGCTGCTACGGCGAATTCGAAGGCCTGACGTACGCTGAAGTTGCCGCCCAGCATCCGGCGGAGTTTGATGCCTGGCAAAACCGCGTGCCGGAATTTGCGCCGCCCGGCGGCGAGACACTCACTGCATTCCATGAACGCGCTGTCGAGACTGCGTTGCGCCTGATTCGCCGTCACCCCGGTGAGCGCATCGCGCTGGTCAGCCACGGCGGCGTGCTGGATTGCCTGTATCGCCACGCCAACGCCATGACGCTCACGGAGCCACGCCGGCATGAGCTACGCAACGCGAGCATCAACCGGCTTTCATCCGACGGTCATCAGTTGACCGTGCTGCAGTGGGGCGATGTCGCGCACCTGGATTTGCTGGTGCTTGACGAGGTGGACCGCCGCGTTCCCTGAACGCGCTACACCTTCAGCCGGAACGGCGTGAAATTGGTATCGCGGTCGTAGTAATCCTCGTTCTCGGCGCGCTTGAGGAAGGCGACGACGCGGTAGGTGAGCGGCGTTGCGACGATTTCCCAGCCGGTCTTGAGGATGTATTGCGCGATGGCCACGCGCAGCACCTGTTCGTGCGGCCAGATGCCGTAGAAGGCGATCACGTAGAACAGCGACGAATCGACTGCCTCGCCCACCACCGTGGACCCGACGATGCGCGTCCACAGCCATTTCCCTTCCGTCGCGATCTTCATCTTCGCCAGCGTGTAGCTGTTGGCAAAGCTGCCGCACCAGAATGCGATGAGCGACCCCGCCACGATGCGCGGCGTGTTGCCGAACACGTCGTTCAGGCTCTTCTGATAGCCGGCCATGAACGGCGCCACCGGCAGCGCCAACACCACCAGCGACATAAAGGACGCGAAGATCAGCGCAGCGAAGCCCGCCCACACCACGCGCCGGTCGCGTCCGTAGCCGTACACCTCGGTGAGGATGTCGCCAAAGATGTACGAGATCGGGAAGAACAGCACGCCAGCGCCAAATGTGACCGGCCCGAGGATCGGCAGCGTGACCTGCGCCGCCTTGGCCGCACCGATCAGGTTCGAGCACAGCAGCACCGTGACGAAGGCGGCCATGACGAAGTCGTAGTAGCGGAAGTTGCGCGGCGGACTTTGGACGGTCATGGCGGCGGCTCGTCAGTTGTTGTTGTCGTCCCAGAGGTCTGGGACCGGGCCGCTCTTGGGTGCGCCCAGCCCGAAGTGCTGGTACGCCGACGCCGTAGCCACCCGCCCGCGCGGCGTGCGCTGCAGGTAGCCCTGCTGGATCAGGTAGGGCTCAAGCACGTCTTCAATCGTGTCGCGCTCTTCGCCGATGGCTGCCGCCAGGTTGTCGATGCCGACCGGCCCGCCGTTGAACTTGTGCAGGATCGCTTCGAGCAGCTTGCGATCCATCAGGTCGAAGCCGACGGCATCCACATCGAGCATCGCCAGCGCGGCATCGGCGACTTCGCGCGTGATGACGCCGTCGGCCTTGACCTCGGCGTAGTCGCGCACGCGGCGCAGCAGGCGGTTGGCGATACGCGGCGTACCGCGCGAGCGCTTGGCAATCTCCAGCGCGCCTTCGTCGACGATATGGGCGTTCAGCAGGCCCGACGAGCGCGTGACGATCTTCGCCAGTTCGGCCGGCGTATAGAACTCCAGCCGCGCGACGATCCCGAAGCGGTCGCGCAACGGGTTGGTCAGCATGCCGGCCCGCGTGGTGGCCCCCACCAGCGTGAACGGCTGCAGATCGAGCTTGACCGAGCGCGCCGCCGGGCCCTCGCCGATCATGATGTCGATCTGGTAGTCCTCCAGCGCCGGGTACAGGATTTCCTCCACCACGGGCGAGAGCCGATGAATCTCGTCGATGAAGAGGACGTCGTTGGCTTCGAGGTTCGTGAGCAGCGCCGCCAGATCGCCGGGGCGTTCCAGCACGGGGCCGGAAGTCTGGCGCAGGTTGACGCCCATTTCGCGCGCGATGATGTGCGCCAGCGTCGTCTTGCCGAGGCCTGGGGGGCCGAACAGCAGCACATGGTCCAGCGCTTCGCTGCGGTTCTTGGCCGCGGTCATGAAGATGTCGAGCTGGCCGCGCACCTTTTCCTGGCCGACATATTCGTCGAGCAGCTTGGGGCGCAGCGCGCGCTCGAACGCCTCCTCGTTGGGGGAGGCGGGGGAGGCTGAGATGATGCGCTCAGCAGAGACAGCCTTGGCGGCGAGCTTGTCGGTTTCGATCATGACGGGCAGACGGCGCCGGGAAGGCGCGAGCAGGCCATTCTACCGTCTTGCCGCGCCGGGGCGTCAGCCCTTGGACAGCGCCTTGAGCGCCAGCTTGATCCCCTCGGAGACGCCCGTGCCGGCCGGCACCTGCTTGATGGCGAGCGCCGCTTCCTTGTCGGAGTACCCCAGCGCCAGCAAGGCGTTCAGCACGTCGACCGCGTCGTCCGAGACGGCCGGGCCGCCGGGCACCGCACCGAGGTCGGCGCCCAGCTTGCCCTTGAGTTCGAGCAGCAGGCGCTCGGCCGTCTTCTTGCCGATCCCCGGGATGCGCGTCAGCCGCCCGGCTTCCTGCAGCGTGACGGCCTGCGCGAGTTCGGCCACCGACATACCCGATAGCACCGCCAGCGCAATGCGCGCGCCGATGCCGGAAATCTTGATGAGCTGGCGGAAGGTTTCACGTTCGGCGGCGGTGCCGAAACCGTAGAGCAGATGGGCGTCCTCACGCACGATCTGCTGCGTCAGCAGCACGACCTTTTCGCCGGTGGCGGGCAGGTTGTAGAACGTGCTCATCGGCACGTCGATCTCGTAGCCGACGCCGTGGCAATCGACCAGCAGGTGCGGCGGGTTCTTTTCGATCAGCGTCCCGGCGATGCGTCCGATCATGGGTGGGGTTCCTCCTCCAAACGGGACGCAGTGTAGCCGAAACCTACCGCGCGGCCGATCCAGGGTCAGCCGCGCGCTACGGTTCCGATGCGCAACAACTAGCGCTTGAAGGTCGACACGGCTTGCCGTCCCACCGCCGGATCATCGGTAAAGAAGCCATCGACGCCCGCGCGCAGGAATGTCTGGATCTCGGCAATCGAGCCGTTGACGTTGCGCGTGTTATCGGCACCGCTGCGCAGCGACGGCGGGAGGAAGGTGTTCTCCGGGCGGAAGGTGTACGGATGAACGACCAGCCCAGCGTTGTGCGCGTTGCGGATCAAGTCGGTCGGATCGGTCAGCTTGCCGTTCGCGTCGAAGCCCATGATGCTGCTCTTGTCCGGGCCGACGCCGTTGGCGTACGCGGCGATGTCGCGCATGCCCTGGCTCGTCATCATGTCGCCGAAGGTGCGGCGGTCTTTGGCGACAACAAAATCGTAGGGCTGTCGTCCGGATGTGCCCATCAGCTGCACGAGCTTCCAGTTCGGCTGGCTGTTGCCGATCTTGTTGCGGATGGCCTTGAGATTGGCCACCTCGAACGACTGGATGTAGACCGCCGTGCGGCTGGCCGTGAAGGCGTCGCGGCGCAGGCCGTCGATCAGCCTGTCTTCGAGCGGCAGACCGATCGACTGGAAGTACGTCGGATGTTTCGTCTCGGGATAGATGCCGATGTTGCGGCCAAGCCTGGCGGATTGGTCCCGGGCCAGCGCGATGATCTCGTCGAGCGTGGGGATGTCGAACTGGTCGTTGTAGGCGACGTTGTCGGGGCGGATGCTGGGGATGCGTTCGCGTGCGCGCAGCGTTTTCAATTCACCGAGCGTGAAGTCCTCGGTGAACCAGCCGGTGACGCTCTGGCCATCGATCGTCTTGGTGGTCTTGCGGCCGGCAAACGCTGCCACGTCGGCCACGTTCGTCGTGCCGGAGATTTCGTTCTCGTGGCGCGCAACGAGCACGCCGTCTTTGGTAGAGACCAGATCCGGCTCGATGATGTCGGCGCCGTCGTCGATGGCTTTCTGGTAGGAGGCGAGCGTGTGCTCTGGCCGCAATGCGGAGGCACCGCGATGGCCGATCACCTGCACGGTCGCGATGGGCGCGGTGTTGCCACCGCCGTTGCCGCCACCGTGGTGGTATTCCAGCCGGCAGGCGGACAACACCAGCGAGGCACTCAAGACGAACGGGCTCAGCAGGATGAGACGGCGCAGCATCGGGGGGCTCCTGAATCCTGAAGACGGGTACCCCGCATGGTAGTCGCCGTGTGTGGGTGCAGCTACCTGCCGGCTTTAAGAATGCTGTCAGCCGACGAGGCGCCCGCGCCGCACGCGCAGCCCCTTTTGCGCAAGCTGCGGCGCCAGCCCGGCCATGGCGGCCAGCGTTTCGCCGCCGTGCGCATGGCAGATCGCCACACCCAGCGCATCGGACGCATCGGCGCCCGGCCTGCCTTCGAGGTTGAGCAGGCGCACGACCATTTCCTGCACCTGATCCTTGTTGGCGCGGCCGTAGCCGACCACGGCCTGCTTCAGTTGCAGCGCGGTGTATTCGAACACGGGCAGGTTGCCGCTCATCAGGCCGCAGATCACCGCGCCGCGGGCCTGGCCGAGCAGCAGCGTCGACTGCGGGTTGACGTTGACGAACACCTTTTCGATGGAAGCGCAGTCCGGCCGGTAGGTGCTCACCAGTTCGGAGACGCCGTCATATAGCGTCTTCAGACGGCTGGGCAGGTCGGCATTGCCGTTGCTCTTGATCGTGCCCGAGGCCACGTAGACGAGCTTGTGGCCGTGCCGTTCGAGCACGCCGAAACCCGTGGTGCGAAGGCCGGGATCGATGCCGAGGATGCGCATGAAATGGAGCGGAGCAGAAAAGAAAAACGGGGCAGGCGCCAGTCTACGCCTTGCCCCGCTGATCGGTCGAACGACCGCGCCGTTTAGTGGCGGAAGTGGCGGGTGCCCGTGAAGATCATCGCCACGTTGCGCTCGTCGGCGGCGGCGATGACTTCATCGTCGCGCACCGAGCCGCCCGGCTGGATCACGCACGAGGCACCAGCGTCGACCACCACGTCCAGGCCATCGCGGAACGGGAAGAACGCATCCGATGCCACGGCCGAACCTGCCAGCGTCAGGCCGGCGTTCTGCGCCTTGATGCTCGCGATGCGCGCCGAATCCACGCGGCTCATCTGGCCGGCGCCCACGCCCAGCGTCATGCCGCCGCCGCAGAACACGATGGCGTTCGACTTGACGAACTTGGCGACGCGCCAGGCGAACATCAGGTCGTCCATTTCCTTCGGCGTCGGGTGGCGCTTGGTGACCACGCGCAGCTCGCTCGGCTGCACGTTCTTGGCGTCCGGGCTCTGCACCAGCAGGCCGCCGCCCACGCGCTTGAAGTCATACGCGTTCACGCCCTTGCCCAGCGGAATTTCCAGCACACGCACGTTCTGCTTGCCTGCGAACACCGCACGCGCGCCTTCCGAGAAGCCCGGGGCGATCAGCACTTCCACGAACTGCTTGGCCACCACCTGTGCGGCCGCTTCATCCAGCGGCACGTTGAAGGCGATGATGCCGCCGAAGGCCGAGGTCGAATCGGTCTTGAAGGCCTTCTCATACGCTTCCTGCGCGGTGCCGCCAATGGCCACGCCGCACGGGTTGGCGTGCTTGATGATGACGCACGCGGCGCCCTTGGCCGGGTCGAACGACTTCACGCATTCCCACGCGGCATCGGCGTCGGCGATGTTGTTGTACGACAGCTCCTTGCCCTGCAGTTGCGTGTAGTTGGCAAGCGCGCCGTCGACGGCTTTCAGGTCGCGGTAGAACGCGGCGGACTGGTGCGGGTTCTCGCCGTAACGCATTTCCTGCACCTTGTCGAAGGCCAGGTTCAGCGTCTGCGGATAGGCGCTGCGCGTGCTGTGGGACTTGTCGGCGCCGAGGCTCGTCAGGTAATTCGTGATGGCGCCATCGTACTGCGCGGTGTGCGCGAACACCTTCTTCGCCAGCATGAAGTTGGTTTCGTAGCCGACCGTGTTGTTGGCCTGCATTTCGGCCAGCACGGTGGCGTAGTCGGCCGGGTCGACGATGACCGTCACGTCGCGATGGTTCTTGGCCGCCGAGCGCAGCATGGTCGGGCCGCCGATGTCGATGTTCTCGATCGCGTCGGCCAGCGTGCATTCGTCCTTGGCGACCGTCTGCTGGAACGGGTACAGGTTCACGACCAGCAGGTCGATGGTCGGGATGCTGTGTTCGGACAGCGCGGCCATGTGCTCGGGCAGGTCGCGGCGGGCCAGGATGCCGCCGTGCACCTTCGGGTGCAGCGTCTTCACGCGGCCGTCGAGCATTTCCGGAAAGCCGGTGTAGTCCGCCACTTCCGTCACGGGCAGGCCGGATTCGGCGAGCAGCTTGGCGGTGCCGCCGGTGGAGAGGAGCTTGACGCCGCGCTCGTGCAGGGCACGGGCAAAGTCGACGATGCCGGTCTTGTCGGAAACGGAAAGCAGGGCTTGCTGGATCATGGTGGAAACGCCGGTGGGCGGGTGTGGCGCTGGGTTTGCCGAACTGGCAGGAGGCGCCGTCAGAAAGGAAATCGGTTCAAAGGCCGGCCCGCAACCTCAGATGAGGCCGTGCTGCTGCAACTTCTTGCGCAGCGTGTTGCGGTTGATGCCGAGGTAGTCGGCCGCCTGCGACTGGTTGTTGGAAGCCCATTCCATCACGGTTTCCAGCAGCGGCCGTTCAATGGCCTGCAGCACCATGTCGTAGACGTTGGACGGGTTCTCGCCGTCCAGGTCACGGTAATACGCATCCAGGCTGTCGCGGATGCAACGTTCGATCGGGTTGCGGCTCATGCGGCAAGCAGTTCCTTGTTGTTGTCGTTGTTGCCCGTCGTGGGGTGGTCGCCACCGGTCGCCTGGTCTTCGTAGACCAAGCGGTCGGACAGCGCACGCTGCTCGTCGAAGAACGCATTGACCGCGGCCAGCTGGGCCGCGGTGTCCTCGATGGTGTTCATGCGGTGGCGGAACAGGTTGGCCCCCGCCAACCCGCGCGTGTACCAGGCGATGTGCTTGCGCGCGGTGCGCACGCCGGTGTACTCGCCATAGAACGCGTAGTGCTCTTCCAGATGCGCGTTCATGATGCCGCGAATCTCTTCCACTTCCGGCGCGGGCAGCAGCGTGCCGGTCTGCAGGAAGTGGGAAATCTCGCGGAACAACCACGGGCGCCCCTGCGCCGCGCGGCCGATCATGATGGCGTCGGCGCCGGTCACGGCCAGCACGTGCTTGGCCTTGGCCGGCGTGGTGATGTCGCCGTTGGCCACCACCGGAATGCGCACCGACGCCTTGACCGCGGCGATGGTGTCGTATTCCGCTTCACCGTGATACAGGTCGGCGCGCGTACGGCCGTGCACGGTCAGCATGCTGATGCCGGCGTCCTGTGCAATGCGCGCCACGCTCAATGCGTTGCGGTGTTCGCGGTCCCAACCGGTGCGGATTTTCAGCGTTACCGGCACGCGATCGCCAACTGCGCCGACCACGGCCTCGACAATGCGCTGGACCAGCGGCTCGTTCTGCAGCAGCGCTGAACCGGCGGCCACATTGCACACCTTCTTGGCGGGGCAGCCCATGTTGATGTCGATGATCTGCGCGCCACGATCGACGTTGTAGCGCGCGGCCTCGGCCATCATCATCGGCTCGGCGCCGGCAATCTGCACGGCGATCGGTTCGACCTCGCCCGTGTGGTTGGCGCGCCGCATGGTCTTCTCGCTCTTCCAGAGCTGCGCGTTGGACGCGACCATCTCGGACACCGCATAGCCCGCGCCCAGCCGCTTGCAGAGCTGGCGGAACGGGCGGTCCGTCACACCCGCCATGGGGGCGACGAACAGGTTGTTGCGAAGGGTATGCGGTCCGATCTGCAAGGCTGGCGAGGAAGAAGCGGCTGAAAGAAACGAAAAATCACCCCTTCCGCCCAGCGTCGGATGACGATCGGGCGGAGCGACGGGAGTGAAAAATGCGAGGACGGGATTTTACCGCCAAACCGCCGGATTGCCTAAATGTTGTGCACAAACTATGCGGCAGTGCGGTCAGCGTCCGGGTTCTTGCCCTGGCTGGCGCTAGCGGAACCGTTGCAGGCCGTAAGGGCGGGCGTCGATGAAAGGCGTGCGCTCGCTGAGCAGATCGGCGACGAGTCGAGCGGTGCCGGGCGCGCCCGTCATGCCCAGATGGCCGTGCCCGAACGCGAAGAACACGTTGCGGTGGCGCTCCGAGCGGTCGATGACGGGCAAGCTGTCGGGCAAGGAGGGGCGATGGCCCATCCATTGGCTGTCATCCGAGAATCTGAGGCCCGGGAAGAGCTGCTGGCCCTGTTGCATGAGGACGCGGGCGCGGCGGTAGTCGGGCGGCGCGTCCAACCCGCCGATCTCCACGGTGCCGGCAATGCGCAAGCCGCCTTCCATGGGCGTGGCGATGAACTTGCGCTCGCAATCCATGATCGGCCGGGAGGGCTGCACGGTAGGGGCGCGCAGCGTGGCGTGATACCCGCGTTCGGTGTCGAGCGGAATGCGGATGCTGGTGAGTTTCGCGCCCAGCCGCATCGACCACGCGCCCGCGCACAGCACCAGTTTCGACACCGGGAGCGTGCCGCAATCGGTGTGCAGCCGCGTCGGGCCGCCGTAGTCGCTGCGGCCGAACTCCACGTCCAGCACCTTGCGGCGCAGGAAGGTGCCGCCCGCGGCCATGAAGTTGGCTGCCAGCGTTTTGACGAGCCGTTCCGGGTTTATCGTGAAGCCGTTGTCGGGCAGCAGCAAACCGGATTGGATGTCGGCGGCCAGTGCGGGCTCCAGTTCGCGCGCTTCGCCGGCGCTCAGGGCTTGCGAGCGCACGCCCGTCGCATCGCGAATGGACTGCGCCAGCACGTCGCCCGACGAACGCGCCAGCGTGCGCCACACATACAGGTGGCCCGTCTGGCGGATCAGGTCGTCATATTGCGCGGCGTCGAGCAGGTTGCGATAACCGGGAAAGGTCGCGCTGAAGAGACTCGCCAGCGGTTGCGCCGTCGCACGGGCCTGCGCCTCGTTGCCCGCAAGCACCCATTGCAGCAGCCACGGGAGCGCGCGCGGCAGATAGGGCCAGCGCACCGTCAGCGGGCCCATCGGATCGGCCAACCATTTGGGCACCTGCTTCAGCATGCCCGGCAGCGCCATCGGCACGACCGACGCCACGCTCAGGCAGCCGGCGTTGCCGAACGAGCAGCCTTCGCCAATGCCGGCCCGATCGAGCAGCGTGACCTGGTGGCCCTCCCGCTGCAACTGCAGCGCACAGGCCGTGCCGACAATGCCGGCACCCACCACGGTGATCTGCTGGCGATCGCCTGCAGCGCTGACTTCGGCAAGCGCCATCCGTTAGCCTCGCTGCCCGAACATCATCTGTCGGGCCAGCCCGTGCTTGAGCGGCGGCAGGCATTCCAGCAGCGTGAGCGCGGCGCCGCGCAGGTGGCCAAACGGCCGGCCGGGCACGGCAAACGCACGTGGCAGCAAATCGGTCAGGCCGATGGTGACGGCGCGGTCAAACGCGCGTTCGCGGGCGAAACGGGCGAGGGCCGCCGCCGTTGCCCCATCCCGAAGCGCACGGGCCATTTCGAACGCATCGCGCAGACCGAGGTTGAAGCCCTGGCCCGCCACGGGGTGGATCGTCTGTGCGGCATTGCCGATGGCCGCGACGCGGCGGTCGACCGGAATGCGCTGTGCGTGCAGCCCGAGCGCGAACGTGTGGCGCGGGCTGGCGTGCGTGAAGCGGCCCATGCGCTCGCCAAAGGCAGCGCCCAGTTCGGCGAGGAACGCGTCATCTGGCAACGCCGCGCGTCGGCGCGCTTCGGGGGGCGCACAGCACCAGACGAGCGCATAGCCAGGACCTTGCGCGTCATCCTGCGGCAGCAAGGCGAGCGGGCCTTCGGGCGTGAAGCGCTCCCATGCCCAGCCGTCCAGCGGGGCGCTGCAGCGCACGTGCGCGACGATGGCGGTCTGGCCGTAATCGCGCCGGCGCGCCTGGGCGATGCTGCGTTGCTGCTTGCGGGCATCGTCGAACAACCCGCCTTCGGCCTGGATGACGACTTCGGTTTCGATGGCCAGCGGATGGCGACCCTCGCGTAGCGCGCGCACCCGTGCCGGGGCGACCGTACCGTCGGCGCGCGGCAGTTGTTCGACGCGCTCCACGGGCGTGTGGTCGTAGCGGGTGAGGCGGTTCGGGTAGCGCACCATCAGCGTGGCGAGTGCGGCGTTGAGCGCGGCGCTCAGGTCGCCGTATTGCACGACGTGGCCGAGCGCGGGGACGTCGTAGTCTTCGCGGCGGATATGCGCCTGCCCGAAGTGGCCGCGCTGCGAGACGTGGATGTGCGTGATGGGCGTGGCGCGCGTGGGCCAGCCGCCAATCTCCTGCAGCAGCACGCGCGAGCCGTGCGACAGGGCCAGCGCGCGCGGGTCGCGCGCGGCGGCTTCGCTATCGCGCGCATCGAACAGGGCGATGCGCCAGTCGGTGTCGCGCAGCAGCCAGTTCGCCAGCGCCAGCCCGACAGGCCCCGCGCCGACGATGGCGACGTCGAAATCCGGCGCGCCGCTGTTCGCTGTGATGCTGTCGGTCATGCCTGGCTCCGCATCACCAGTTCGATTTCGTCCGGGGCCACGGGCACGTCGCGCGTGATGATCTCGCAGCCTTCCGGCGTGACGATGGCGTCGTCTTCGATGCGGATGCCGATGTGCCAATACTGTTCCGGCACGCCGGGCGCGGGGCGCACGTAGATGCCGGGTTCGACGGTCAGCACCATGCCGGCTTCCAGCGGGCGCCACGGGCGTTCCCCTTCGGCCGGTGCGGCGGTGCCGGGCGTGCGGTATTCGCCCACGTCGTGCACGTCCATGCCGAGCCAGTGGCCGGTCCGGTGCATGTAGAACTGACGGTATTGGCCGCCGGCGATCACGTCGTCGAGCGTGCCGACCTTGTTGGCGTCAAGCAGGCCGGTGTCGAGCATGCCTTGCGCCAGCACGCGCGTGGCGGCATCGTGCGGCACGTTGTACGGCACGCCCGGGCGCGTTTCGGCAAGGGCGGCTTCCTGCGCCGCAACCACAAGCTCATACAGCTCGCGTTGCGGGCCCGTGAAGCGGCCGTTCACGGGGAACGTGCGCGTGATGTCCGACGCGTAGCCGTCCAGTTCGCAGCCGGCATCGATCAGGCAGAGATCGCCATCGCGCAGTTCGGCGTTGCCGGCGCGGTAGTGCAGCACGCACGCATTCGGGCCTGTGGCGACGATGGAGTTGTAGGCGACGCTTTGCGCGCCATGGCGGCGGAATTCGTACAGCAGTTCGGCTTCGAGATGGTATTCACGCAAGCCGGCACGCGAGGCCTGCATGGCGCGCACGTGCGCCCCCGCGGAGATGCGGCCGGCGCGACGCATGATGTCGAGTTCGCTCGGGTCCTTGAACAGCCGCATCTCGTCAAGGATGGCGCGCACGTCCAACGCCTGGTGGGGCGACGACACGCCCGCGCGGCCTTGCATGCGCACCGCATCGAGCCAGCGGCGCATGCGGCGGTCGAACGCGCTGCTCTCGGCCAGCGGATACGCCACGGCACCGGCGTTGGCGAGCAGCTTGGGCAGCGTCGCGTCGATGTCTTCCACGGAGTGCCCCTCGTCCAGCCCGAAGGCGTCCTTCGCGGCTTCCGGGCCGAAGCGGAAGCCGTCCCAGATTTCGCGCTCTTCATGCTTGGGGCGGCAGAACAGCACGCTGCGCGCCGGCGCGTTGCCCGCGGGTACCACGATGGCCAGCACTGCTTCGGGCTCGGTAAAGCCGGTCAGGTAATAGAAGTAGCTGTCGTGCCGGTAGGGGTAGTCGCTGTCGCGGTTGCGCATCGCTTCGGGTGCGGTCGGCACGATGGCGACCCCGCCACTACCGCCCGATGCCGTGCGCAGCCACTGCGCGACGCGCTCGCGGCGCTGGCGATAGGTCTGGAGGAAAGCGAGTTCGGTGGCGGACATGGCGTGTTTTCCAGCAGCAGAAAGGATGCGTCGATTGTAACGCCGCGCCTGACAGGGATTCGGGGAGGGGCATGGCCACACCCGAAAGGAGACTTGTGCGGTGTCAACGGCCTCTCCTAAAGTCTCGGGCGGCCGCCGCCGTTAATACGGAGCTGTTTGCATCCCGGTTGCGACCTCCGCCTGCAGTGGATTGGCCGCATTGGATCGGCCTGCCCAGGAGAACCGATGCTCGCCACCAGTTACAACCCTCTTCTCGTCCTGCTTTCCCTGTTCGTGGCCATCCTAGCGTCCTATACGGCGCTGGATATGGCAGGACGTGTCGTTACCGCACAAGGCCGCGCAGCCTTGTGGTGGCTCATCGGCGGCGCCTCGGCCATGGGGCTCGGCATCTGGTCGATGCACTTTGTCGGCATGCTGGCGCTGAGCCTGCCGATCCCGGTTGGATATGACGTCGGGATCACGTTGACGTCGCTCGCCATTGGCATCGGGGCGTCGATGTTTGCGTTGTGGCTCGTCAGCCGGCGCGAATTGCCTTGGCCGCGCCTGGTGGGCGGCGCCCTTCTGATGGGCGCGGGCGTGGCGGGTATGCACTACACCGGCATGGCGGCTTTGCGCATGAACCCGGGCATTCAATACGACCCCGCCAAGTTTGCGCTGTCGATCCTGATTGCCGTGCTGGCCTCCGGCGTGGCGTTGTGGATCGCGTTTCGCCTGCGGCGGCAGTCGCGACGCGTTCGTGCGTTGCGTGCCGGTTCGGCGGTGGTGATGGGCGTGGCCATCGTCGGCATGCACTACACGGGGATGGCCGCAGCGGCGTTTCCATTTGGCAGCGTGTGTGGCGCTGCGCACACCGGCGCGAGTGCCGAATGGCTGGCGCTGGTCATCATCATCGTCACGCTGGCGGTGCTGGCTATCGCGCTCATCATCTCGGTGCTCGACCTGCGCATGGAAGCCCGCACCGCCTTGCTGGCCAACTCGCTGGCCGCGGCCAACAAGGAGCTGGCCTACCTTGCGCTGCACGACAACCTCACCAAGCTTTCGAACCGCGTGCTGCTCGAAGACCGCCTGGCGCAGGCCATCCGCACGGCTGACCGCGAGAAGCGCCGCTTCGCGCTCATGTTCATGGACCTCGATGGCTTCAAGGCCGTCAACGATGTCTATGGCCACCACGTAGGCGATCTGCTGCTGATCGATGTCGCGCAGCGCATCGGCGCGCGGGTGCGGCAGCAGGACACCGTGGCGCGTGTCGGCGGCGACGAATTCGTCGTGCTTGCCTATGTGGACGATCCGGAAGATGCCGGCACCCTGGCCGACGCGCTGCTGGAAGTCGTGCGCGAGCCGTTCATGGCCGGCGGTCACGAGTTGCGCGTCTCGACCAGCATCGGCATCGCGGTCTACCCCGGCGACGGCGGCAACCAGCACGATCTGCTGACCAATGCCGATGCGGCGATGTACCACGCGAAGGGCCTGGGCCGGAATGCCTACAGCTTCTTCGAGCCCTCGATGAACGCCAACGTGCATCAGCAGTTGCAGCTCGTGCAGGACTTGCGCCGCGCGGTCGAGCGGCACGAACTCGTGCTGCATTACCAGCCGAAATTCAACGCGCCCAACGGGCCGATCATGGGCGTCGAAGCGCTGGTGCGCTGGCAGCATCCGCAACGCGGCTTGGTGCCCGCCGATGAATTCATCCCGCTGGCCGAAAAGACCGGCCTCATCGTGCCGCTCGGCGCCTGGGTGCTGGACGAAGCCTGCCGCCAGATGGCGCAATGGCACCGCGAGGGGCACGCCGGCTGGACCGTCGCCGTGAATCTCTCCGCGCTGCAGTTCAGCCACGCCGCGCTCATCGACACCGTGCGCGATACGCTCGCGCGCCACGCGCTGGACCCGCGCAGCCTGACGCTGGAGATCACGGAATCGACCGCCATGCGCGACGTCGATGCCAGCCTGCAGATCCTGCAGCAACTCGACGCGATGGGCGTGCGGATTTCAATCGACGATTTCGGCACCGGTTATTCGAGCCTGCTGTATCTCAAGCGTTTGCCTGCCAGCGAGCTGAAGATTGATCGCGGTTTCGTGCGCGACCTGGCGCACGACACGGAAGACGCGGCCATCGTCTCGGCCATCGTGGCGCTGGGTCAGACGCTGAACCTGCGCATCGTTGCAGAAGGTGTGGAGACGGCCGAGCAGCAGGCGTTTCTGACGCGGCTCGGCTGTCACTCGCTGCAGGGCTACCTGCTGGGCCGCCCGATGACGGCGGAATCGCTGAGCGCCGCGATGGCGTAAGCGCTCAGCGTGACGCGACTTCGGCGTCGAGTGCGGCCAGCTGCGCTGGCGTGCCGACGTTTTCCCAGCGGCCGTCGAAGCGCTCGCCCGTAGCGCGGCCTTCGGCGATGGCTTGGTGGTACAGCGGCGTCATCGCCAGCCGTGTGCCGGGCGTGATGCCGGCAAACAGGCGCGTGTCGTACAAGCCGATGTTGCCGAACGTGAGGCGCTCGGCGCCGTCGGCATGGAGCACGCCTTCGTTATCCAGCGCGAAATCGCCGCGCAGGTGGTACGGCGGGTTCGGCACCATCACGAGGTGCATGCTCGGTGTCGCCTGCGCAGCCATGGCGGGCGCCCGGTCGCGCAGCACGGCGTAGTCGTAATCGCAGAACACATCGCCGCTGACGGCGATGAATACGCTGTGGCCGCCACCGGCATGCAGCAGCGGCATGGCCTGCGCGACGCCGCCTGCCGTTTCCAGCGCCTGCCCTTCCGGCGAATACGCGAGGCGCACGCCCCACGCACTGCCGTCGCCGAGCGCGGTTTCGATCTGCGCGCCCAGCCATGCATGGTTGATGACGATGTCGCGCACGCCGGCCGCAGCCAGGCGCTCGATCTGCCAGACGATCAGCGGTTTGCCGCCCACGGTGAGCAGCGGCTTGGGCGTGTGGTCGGTCAGCGGGCGCATGCGGTCGCCGCGGCCCGCCGCGAAAATCATGGCGCGCGTGGTCGAATTCAAGCCATCACCTTCATGAGAATCAGCAGCACAGCCATGCCGCCGACGATGGTCCACATCGCGCTCTTCGTCACCCGTGCGATGACGATGGCGACGATGCCGGCAAGCAGGCGCGGGTTGTCG
Source organism: Ralstonia sp. 1138 (assembly GCF_040544795.1). Lineage (NCBI taxonomy): Bacteria > Pseudomonadati > Pseudomonadota > Betaproteobacteria > Burkholderiales > Burkholderiaceae > Ralstonia > Ralstonia sp. 1138. The sequence goes on from NZ_JBEPKQ010000002.1 coordinate 937,000, forward strand.
ACCGACACCGCGAGCGCGCCGTCGCGCATCAGCAGGTCGGGCGCAATGAGCGCGGTCAGCATCGCGGCCGGCACGTAGGGCAGGGCGTTGCGGAACCACATCGGCAGGTTCATGCGCCCTTCCAGCGCGATGAACGATAGGCGGATCAGGTAGGTCGCCGCGCCGGCAATCAGCAGCACGCCGAAGAGGATCAGGGCTTTCATGCTGCAGCCCCCTTGTCGGACGGTCGGGCAAGCAAGCGCTCAACCAGCGCACCGACGGCAATGCCCACGCACGCCGCGCTCATCAGCCCGAGCTTGTGCGGCCAGCCCGTCCAGGCCACGGCCAGCGCGGCGCCGGTCAGGGCTGCAGCGAGTTGGGCGCGCGTGCGCAGCGCCGGCACCACGATGGCGATGAACGTCAGCGGCAGGAAGAAATCAAGCGGCCACGAGGTCGGCACCTGCGCGCCCAGCACCACGCCGACGATCGTCGATGCCTGCCAGCTGGACCACAGCGCCACGCCAGCGCCGAGGAAATACCAATGGCGGTAGGCGGCTTCCGCGCTGCCGGGCTGCGCGGTGACAACGCGGCGGTTCATGGCGGCGAAGGCCTCGTCGGTCAGCAGATAGGCGATCAGCCATTTCCAGCGGCGCGGCAGGTGTGCGAGCGCGGGCGCAATGCTGGCCGAATACAGCGCGTGCCGCAGATTCACCATCGAGACCGTCGCCGCAATCACCAGCGCGGGCGCGCCGCCGGCCCACAACTGCACGAGGATCATCTGCGAGGCGCCACCGAAAACGATCGCGCTCATCGCCACGGCAAGCCACGCGGGCATGCCGGCCGACGTGGCGAGCACGCCGTAGATCATGCCGAACGGCACCACGCCCAGCAGCATGGGCGCGAGCGCCAGCATGCCTGCGCGAAACTCAACGGCGCGGGGGGAGGCCATCAGAACGTGTAGCCGATCTGCTGTGCGCGATCTTCGAGTTGATCGAGCAGACGGGCCAGCGGCGCCAGCGCGTTGTAGCGGCTGCACACACGGCGCAGGTAGGCGATGAAGCGCGGGGTGTCTTCCACGTAGCCGGTCTTGCTGTCGCGGTAACACAGGCGCGCGAAGATGCCGGCCACCTTCAGATGGCGTTGCGCGCCCATCCATTCGAGCGCGCGGTAGAACTCGCCGAAGTCTTCATCGACGGGCAGCTTGGCGGCGCGCGCGGCTTCCCAGTAGCGCACCGCCCAATCCAACTCCTGCTCTTCGTCCCACGACAGGAAGGCGTCGCGCAGCAGCGAGGCGGCGTCGTAGGTGATCGGCCCGTAGACGGCGTCCTGGAAGTCCAGCACACCCGGCTGCGACGGGTCGGCCGCATTGATCATCAGGTTGCGCGGCATGTAGTCACGGTGGACGTACACGCGCGGCTGGGCCAAGGCGCTGTCGACCAGCAGCTTGAACACCTTGTCGAGCGATTCGCGCTGCGTGGCGTCCAACGGGCGTTGCAGGTGGCGGTCGACATACCAGTCGGGAAACAGCGACAGCTCGCGGCGCAACAGCGCTTCGTCATACGGTGGCAGTTCGCCTTCGCGCGATGCCGACTGCCAGCGCACCAGGGTATGGATGGCCGGGCGGAACAGCGTATTGGCGTAGGCGAGGTCGAAATTGCGCTCGCGCAGCGATTGCAGATACGTTTGCGGGCCCAGATCGGTCAGCAGCAGGAAGCCCTGCGCGAGATCCTGCTCCAGCACCTGCGGCGCACGCACGCCAGCACCGTTGAGCAGGCCAGCCACATGGACGAACGGGCGGCAGTCCTCCTGCGGCGGCGGGGCGTCCATGACGATCAGCGTGCCGTTGGAGCTGTCGAGGCGGAAATAGCGGCGGAAGCTGGCATCGGCCGAGGCAGGTTGCAGCGTATCGATGCGCAGGCCGTGGGCGGCGGGCAATGTGCCGAGCCAGTCGCGCAATTGGCCAAGGCGTGCGTCGGTTGCGCCTGCTGCGGCGCCAGGGGTCGAAGCCATGCTGAGAGAATGCTGGAATGAGGCTGGAAGGAAGCCCCGTATAATACCCGACCGAGTTTCGCCGCGAGCGAGCGCCGGCCTTGTCCAGGCCGCGTCCGGCGGCGGGATTGACCGCAGTACTGACTGATTTTGTGCCTGTGCGTGCCGTTGCGCGCGCGGCCCTGTTCCCGATCTGCATGACCGAACCGAACCGAGCCAGGAAAAACCGGCAGCGCGCTGCTGTTGCCGCGCCCGATCAGCGGCCCGCCAACCGGCGTGGCACGCTGGCATTGCGCCCGCTGGTATTTGCGGTGGCCGGTGTCTGGACGGCGACGTCCGCGGCGCAGAGCGCGGGCACCGCACAAGCGACGGCGCCCGCTGTCACCCCGGCCTCGTCGGTGACGGCGCTGGCGACGTCCGGCCCGACCACGCCCGGCGGCAGCCCGCTAGTGCCCAAGATGGCCGAGCCCGTCCAGCGCCCGGACAATACCGTCCCTACATTTACCGCGGCCGATAAGATGGACGGCCGCACCAACGAAGACATCCACCTGCGCGGTAATGGCGAACTGCGCCGCAACGGCTCGGTACTGAAGGGCGACACGCTCGATTACAACCAGGACACCGACGTTGCCACCGCCACCGGCAACGTGCGTCTGTTCAAGGGCGGCACGCTCGTCACCGGCCCGGACGCCAAGCTGAAGGTCACCGCCAACGAAGGCACCATCAGCACGCCCACGTACGAGTTCCACTCGACCGGTGGCCATGGCACCGCGGAGCGCATCGATTTCATCGACAAGGACAACAGCCGCATCACGCGCGGCACGTACACCACGTGCTCGCCCGACAACGTCGACTGGTACTTCAGCGCGAGCCGCATCGACATCGACAGCGACCGCCAGGTCGGCACCGGCCGCAACGGCGTGCTGCACTTCTTCGGCGTGCCGGTGTTTGCCGCGCCGGTCATGGATTTTCCGCTCAATGACGATCGGCGCAGCGGTTTCCTTGCGCCGGTGTTCGGCTATAACAGCCGCAGCGGGGCGGACGTCACGCTGCCGTACTACTTCAACATCGCACCGAACCGCGATCTGACGTTGTATCCGCGTCTGCTGAGCCAGCGCGGCTTGCAGCTCGGCGCCGAATACCGCTATCTCGATACGTCGTACAGCGGCGTTTTGCGTGGCGAATTCCTGCCCGATGATCGTGAGGCGGGCCGCAACCGCTGGTCGATTTCGGCAGTACACACACAGCGCCTGGCGCCGGGCCTGACCGGCTACATCAACTACAACAAGGTCTCCGATAACACCTACCCGGATGACCTCGGCCGCAGCATCGTCACGGCGACGCAGCGGCAGTACACGCAGGAAGGCGGCGTCACATACTCGATCGGCGACTGGGTTGCGCTGGCGCGCGTGCAGAAGTTCCAGACGCTGTCGACCGCCACTACGCCCCTGGCAGCGCCCTACGAGCGTTTGCCGCAGTTGAGCCTGACGTATAACCGGTACGACGTTGGTGGCTTTGACGTCAATTTCCTGACCGACTACACGCGATTCTCGATCCCGACGGCCAATACCGTGCAAGGCGAGCGCCTGTTCATGCAGCCGACGATCAGCTACCCGATCGTCCGCCCCGGCTGGTACGTCACGCCGAAGTTCATCCTGAACACCACCGCATACCGCCTGGACCGCCCAGCGGGCGATACGCAGGACACGCAGATCAATCGCACGCTTCCGACGTTCTCGCTCGATTCAGGCATGACCTTCGAGCGCGATGCGCCGCTGGTCTCCAAATTGTTCGGCGTGAGCTACATCCAGACGCTGGAGCCGCGCGTGTTCTACGTGTACACGCCGTATCGCGACCAGTCGCAGATTCCGCTGTTCGATACCGGTCAGTCCGATTACAACCTCGGCCAGATCTTTACCGAGAACCCGTACACCGGTTACGACCGCATTGCCGACAACAACAAGGTGACGGCAGGTGTGACCACGCGTTTCATCGAGGCCGAATCGGGCATCGAGCGCCTGCGTGCCACGATCGCCCAGCGCATCGATCTCGACGGCCAGCGCGTGACGCTGGCGGGTGCGGCGCCGACGTCGGTGCGCCGCTATTCGGACCTTCTGGGCGCGACCACGATCCAGATGTTCCGCGGCATCTTTTTCGATACGAACCTTCAGTACAATCAGGACATCGACCGCATCATGCGCTCGACGGTCGCGTTCAGCTGGAAGCCCGAAGCCAACAAGGTGATCAACCTCGGCTACCGCTATTACCGGCAAGATGCCAATACCGGTCAGCTGCCGCTGGAACAGGCCGATATCTCCACGCAGTGGCCGATTACGCGCCGTCTCTACGGCCTGGGTCGCATTGGTTACGACCTGGATGCGCGCAAGCCGTCGGATATGCTGCTTGGCCTCGAATATGTGGCGGACTGCTGGGTCGGTCGACTGGCGGTGCAGCGCTACAGCAATGCGGTTTCGGGCTATACGACGCATATCTTTGCCCAGATCGAATTCAAGGGTTTGTCGAAGGTGGGGAACAATCCGATCGACGTGATTCGTCTGAACGTGCCCGGCTATCAGCCGGTGACCGCGCAGCCGATCACGCCGTCCGTGCTGGATCAATATGAATAACGACATCATGGCTTTCCAATCGACCGCTTTCGCCACGCGTGTGGCTCCTCTGGGCCGCTTGCGGGTTGCCACCGGCGTGCTGGTTGCGCTGCTGGCAGGGACCACGCTGTCGACCGCCGTCCACGCGCAGCAGGCGCCATCGGCAAAGAAGACCGCACCGGTGCGCGGCATCTTCGCCAACCCGGGTTCGTCGCCGAGCCAGCCGTTGCTGCAGGGCACGCTGCCGGAGCCGACGGCGCCGGGTGCACCGCGTAGCCAACTCGTCGACGAGGTGGTGGCCGTGGTCAACACCGACGTCATCACACGCCGCGAACTGCTCAATCGCGCGGACCTGGTCGAACGCACGTTCCGTGCGCAGAACCGTCCGCTGCCGCCGCGTGCGGATCTGCTCGGTGAAGTGCTAGAGCAGCTGATCCTGGAGCGCGTGCAGGCGCAGACCGCCAAGGAGAGCGGCATCCGCGTGTCCGACGCCGATGTGGACCGCGCGGTGGAAAGCGTGGCCCAGCGCAACAACCTGTCGGTGCCGCAGCTCAAGAGCAAGCTGAAGGACGCCGGCATGACGTACGACAAGTACCGCGACGACCTGCGTCAGGAAATCCTCCTGGCGCGCCTGCGTGAGCGCGAGGTCGACTCCAAGGTGCAGGTCTACGACGGCGAGATCGACAACTATCTGGCGCAGCAGGGCGGCGGCGCGGCTCCGGCCGGCGAGCAGCAATACAACGTCGCGCAGATTCTCGTGCCGGTGGCCGAAGGTGCCTCGGACGCCGAGAAGGCCGCAGCGCGCAGCAAGGCCGAAAGCCTCCTCAAGCAAGCGCAGGGCGGCGCCGATTTCGCCAAGCTGGCGCGTGACAATTCGGGCGCGCAGGATGCATCGCAAGGCGGCGAGCTTGGGCTGCGTCCGATCGGTCGCCTGCCGGCGGTGTTTGCCAACGCCGTGGTCGACATGAAGGCCGGCCAAGTGGCGAGCCAAGTGGTGGAAAGCCCGGCCGGTTATCACGTGATCAAGCTGCTGGAGAAGCGCGCACCGGGCACCGCGATTGCCGCCAAGGTGCAGCAGACGCAAGTGCGTCACATCCTGATCAAGACCGGTCCGACGATGTCTGCTGACGACGCGCGCCGCCAGTTGACGGGCCTGCGTGATCGCATCGTTCACGGCTACGACTTTGGCGATGCGGCACGCCGGTATTCGCAAGACGGCTCGGCCGGTGCGGGTGGCGAGCTGGGCTGGGTATCGCCGGGCCAACTGGTGCCGGAATTCGAGCAGGCGATGAACCAGCTCAAGCTGGGCGATGTGTCGCAGCCGGTGCAGAGCCAGTTCGGTGTGCACCTGATCCAGGTGGAAGGCCGCCGCGAAGCCGAGGTGTCCGGCGACCGCCAGCGCGACTACGCACGCTCGGTGATTCGCGAGCAGAAGGTCCAGGCCGCCTATGAAGACTGGCTGCGTGAGCTGCGCGATTCGGCACACGTGGAATACCGCGTGAACCGTCAGCAGTAAGCTACGGACATCCGCATCGCTCACGGCCGCCTGCGGGCGGCCGTGGCGTTTCTAGATCGCCTCGAAAACCATCGCAGGAAAGCGCTGCATGCTGAACATTGCCATCACCACCGGCGAACCTGCCGGTATCGGCCCCGACATCACCGTGGCTGCGCTGCTGCATCTGGCGCGCCAGGCGTCGCCGCGTTACGCCGATGTGCAGTGGCATGTGATGGGCGATGCGGCATTGCTGCAGGCGCGCGCTGATGCGATCGGGCAGGGCGATTTCTGGCGCGTTGTCTCTACGGCGCTGACTGTCGTGGCACGCCCGCTGGGTGCGCCTGTGCGCGCCGGCGTGCTTGATGCCGCCAACGGCCGCTATGTGCTGGACCTGCTCGACGCGGCCATCGACGGGTGCCTGATCGGCACGGCAGACGGCATCCGTTACGACGCGATGGTCACGGCGCCGGTGCAGAAGAGCACGATCAACGACGCCGGGGTGCCGTTTACCGGCCACACCGAGTATCTGGCCGAGCGCAGCCACACGCCGCGCGTGGTCATGATGCTGGCTGGCCCTCAACCGGCGCACGACAACGCCATGCTGCGCGTGGCGCTGGCGACGACGCATTTGCCGCTGCGCGAGGTGCCGGACGCCATCACGCCCACGGTGCTCGACGAGACGCTCGACATCGTGCAGCGTGATTTGCGCGCACGCTTTGGGCTGAAGGCACCGCGTATTCTCGTGACCGGTTTGAATCCGCATGCGGGCGAATCCGGCCACCTCGGCCGCGAAGAGATCGAAGTGATCGAGCCTGCCATCGCGCGTGCGCGCACGCGTGGGATCGATGCACGCGGTCCGTATCCGGCCGATACGCTGTTCCAGTCGCGCCTGTTGGCCGATGCCGACTGCGTGCTGGCGATGTACCACGACCAGGGTTTGGCGCCGCTCAAGTACGGCACGTTCGGCCATGGCGTGAACATCACGCTGGGCTTGCCGTTCGTGCGCACGTCGGTGGATCACGGTACGGCGCTGGACCTGGCGGGCACGGGCCGCGCCGAGTTCGGCAGCATGATCGAGGCGATCGATACCGCCATCGCCATGGCGCGGCACACGGCGCGTTCCTGAGTTTCTTCACCTTTTCGATTTCGAGTTCGCAATGGCACGATCCACGACGGGCGTTCACCAAGGGCACCAGGCCCGCAAGCGCTTCGGCCAGAACTTCCTGGTCGATGACGGCGTGATCCACGCCATCGTTTCCGCCATCGACCCCAAGCCCGACGATGTGCTCGTCGAGATCGGCCCGGGTCTGGGCGCGCTCACGGTGCCGCTGATGGAGCGCGTGCGCACGTTGCAGGTGGTCGAGCTGGATCGTGACCTTGTCGCACGCTTGCAGAAGCGTTTCGGCGATCGGCTGATCGTGCATGCAGGCGATGCGCTGGCGTTCGATTTCGGTTCGCTGCTGGAGGCGGATCGGCCGCTGCGCATCGTGGGCAACCTGCCGTACAACATCTCGAGCCCGCTGCTGTTCCATCTGGCCACGTTTGCCGACCGCGTGCGCGATCAGCATTTCATGCTCCAGAAAGAAGTGGTCGACCGCATGGTGGCCGCGCCGGGCAGCAAGGCATTCAGCCGGCTCTCGGTGATGCTGCAGGTGCGCTATTACATGGAGCTGGTGCTGGATGTGCCGCCGGGCTCGTTCAACCCGCCGCCCAAGGTGGATTCGGCGGTGGTGCGGATGATTCCGTGGCCGGCTGATAAGTCGCCGTATGCGCCGGTCGACATGCGCGCGCTGGGCACGGTGGTGACGATGGCGTTTTCGCAGCGGCGCAAGGTGCTGCGCAACACCCTCGGCGCACTGCGCGATGTGATTGATTTCGAGGCGCTTGGCTTTGACCTGGGCCGCCGCGCAGAAGAAGTGCCGGTGGAAGACTTCGTGGCCGTGGCGAACGCGCTGCCGGCCAGCCGCATCGCCGGCAGCGTTTCCGACCTCAGCGAAGATTGACGAGCAGGATGCCCGACAGCACGAGCGTTGCCGCCAGCGCAAACCGCAGGCCCACCGGCTCGTGCAACAGCAGCACGCCAAACGCCACGCCAAACAGCGGCGTCAGGAACGAGAACACGGACAACCGCGACGCCAGGTAACGGCGCAGCAGCCAGAACCACGTCAGGTAACTGGCAAATGCAATCAGCACGGACTGGTAAGCGAGGCTGGCCAGCGCGGTCGGTGTGAGGTTCGCGGTAAAGGCCTGGCCAGTGCCGGCGGCCATCAACAGCAGCAGCACGGCCGAGACGGCCAGTTGGTACAGCAACGTCTTCGCCGCCGGTGCTTCGGAAAGCTTGCTTGCCCGCACGACGATGGTCGTCGCGCCCCACAGCGCGCCGGCCACCACGCCCAGCGCGTCGCCCAATGACGTCGACGGCCCGGCCGCCGGGTGCAGGACGCCGTCGGCGAATGCCAGCACGATCCCCGCAAATGCAATGCCGATTCCGGCCCACTGGCGCGGCCGCAGGTGCTCGCCGGGCACAAAGAAGTGCAGGCCGAGCGCGGTGAAGATCGGCGCGGTGTAGAGAAACACCGCCATGCGCGAGGCGGTCGTGTAGCCCAGCCCGATGAAGATGCACAGGAACTCGACGCCGAACAGCACGCCGGCCATCAGGCCACCAGTCAGCGTGCCGTCGCGCAAGGAGAGACACGTGCCGCGCCAGAGCGCAAACGCGAACACCAGGACCGACGCGATGGCCGAGCGCACACCGGCCTGCATGACGGGGCCCACGTCATGGGCGGCCACCTTGATGGCGACCTGCTGAAAGCCCCAGCACATGCACAGCACCACCATCAGCCCGATGGCGGTGCCGTCCAGCGGCCGCCGGACCGCGTCAGTGGCGGTTGCCATCGGGCATCGAGCGTGCCTGGATCAGCTCGATCTTGTAGCCGTCCGGATCTTCCACAAACGCGATGATGGTGCTGCCGCCCTTGACCGGGCCAGCCTCACGCGTGACCTTGCCGCCGGCGTTGCGGATCTGGTCGCAAGCCTGCGCGGCATTGTCGACCTCGATGGCCAGGTGCCCGAATGCCGTGCCGAGTTCGTACTCGCTCACGCCGTAGTTGTAGGTCAGTTCGATGACCGTGTTGCCGGCTTCCGGGCCGTAGCCGACGAATGCCAGCGAGTACTTGTATTCGGGGTTGTCGCTGGTGCGCAGCAACTGCATGCCCAGCACGTTCGTGTAGAAGTCGATCGAGCGCTGCAAGTCGCCAACGCGCAGCATGGTGTGGAGCATTCGCATGGGGGTTTCCTTCCTGGAGAACTGCGGGAAGGCAATATTGTAGGGGGGTGTGGCGGAGCCTGCAGGGCAGGCATGTTCTGCCGCCGACGCATCCGTCGCAGCGGCGTCGGCGGGGCGAATCAGAACGCCGGCAAGTATTCCGGCGGATGCGAGCGCAACTGCTCGCGCGCCTCGCGAAACTCGGGAAAGATCGACTCCACCGTGTCCCAGAAGCGCGGGCTGTGGTTCATCTCCTTGAGATGCGCCAGCTCGTGCGCAACCACGTAGTCGATCAAGCTCAGCGGGAAATGCACGAGGCGCCAGTTCAGGCGGATCTTGCCGTCGGCGGTGCAGCTTCCCCAGCGCGTGGCGGCGGAGGACAGCGCATACGCGCTATGCCGCACGCCCAGGCGCTCGGCATACACCTCAAGGCGCTCGCCGAAAAGGCGTCGAGCCTGCGTCTGCAGCCAGCCTTGCACGCGGTCCTTGATCTGCTGCTCCGTGGTGGTGGGCGGCAGGCCCAGGTGGAGCACGCTGGTGTCAGCATCGAACATCAATGCGCCGATGGGCGATTCCAGCTTGAGCGTGATCGTCTTGCCGAGGAACGGCAGCGCGGCGCCGTCCTGCCACTCCATCGGCGGCAGCATGCGGCGTGCGGCGCTCGTGCGCCACTCGGCCAGCTTGGCGAAGATCCACTTCTGCTTTTCGGCGATGGCGTGTTCGATCTCGGCGAGCGTCACCCAGCGCGGAGCCGTGATCGACAAGCCGCGGTCATCGATGACAAAGCCGATGGTGCGCCGCGACGAACGCTTGAGGTTATAGATCAGCGCGCGCTCGCCCAACGTCAGCCGGCGCTGGTTGGGGCCGAGCGGTGCGGTGGAAAAATCGAGTGCGGGCGGGGCGAGGAGGGACGCGTCAGGCGGCTGCGATGGCGACGCGGCTTCGGGCGCGAGCAGCGGCAGCTCGAGCTGGACGCTGTCGGCGGTGGTGGGCGAAGTCGGTGGGCGCAGCAGTTTCATGCGTGCTCGCGGTAGCTATCGGCGTCGATTCTACGCATTTCTGCTTCGATCCACGCTTCGACTTCGCGATTGAGTTCGTCGCTGGTCTTGCCGGCCGTCGAGATGGCCGGACCGACCGACAGCGTGATCAGGCCCGGATGCTTCAGGAACGAGTTACGCGGCCACACGCGGCCGGAGTTGTGGGCGATGGGGATGACCCATGCGCCGGTGTCCACGGCGAACCGCGCACCGCCGCTCTTGTAGCGCGGCTTCGGGTCGCCCGAACGCGTGCGGGTGCCTTCGGGAAACATGATCACCCAGGCGCCTTCAGCCAGGCGTTCCTTGCCCTGGCGGGCGACCGAGGCAAATGCGTTGGCGCCGTCCTTGCGGTTGATGTGCACCATTTTCAGCATGCCCAGCGCCCAGCCGAAGAAGGGCACATACAGCAGCTCGCGCTTGAACACGTAGCACAGCGGCCTAGGCATGGTCGCCACAAAGGCCATGGTTTCCCATGCCGACTGATGCTTGGAGAGCAGCACCACGCGCTTGTTGGTCGCGACGGCGTCTTCGATGTGTTCCCAGCCCTGGTATTGCCAGCGGATGCCCAGCAGCCAGCGCGCCATCCAGATGGCGGATTTGGTCCAGCCCGACACCATCCAGAACCGGCGGGCCGGATTCATGAACGGAAACACGATGAAGCAGGCCACCGCGTAGATCGGCGTCCAGACGATCAGGAAAACCAGGTACAGCAGCGAACGGATAAAAGCCATTGGGGGCGAATTCAAGGGGCGCGCGTGGGCGTGCCCTGGGGCACGGGGGACAGCAGCGCACGCGCGAACGCACGCAGGTCCTCGTGAATCTGGGTGCCCGGGGGCAGGTTGCCGGCATCGCGGGTCTTGGCGCCCTTGCCGGTCAATACGAGGTGCGGCACGGCACCGACTTCCACACCGGCCTGCAAGTCGCGCAGCGAGTCTCCCACGACCGGCACGCCGGTGAGGTCCACGTCGAAGCGGCGGGCGATCTCGCGCAGCATGCCGGACTTGGGTTTGCGGCAGTCGCAGGCATCGGCGGCGGTGTGCGGGCAGAAGAAGACGGCATCGACGCGTCCGCCGTAGGTGGCAAGCGCCTTGTACATCTTCTCGTGCATGGCGTTGAGCGCGGCAGCCTCGAACAGACCGCGTCCGATCCCCGACTGGTTGGTGGCCACCACCACCTGGTAGCCGGCCTGGTTCAGCTCGGCAATGGCTTCCAGGCTGCCGTCGAGGGCGATCCACTCGTCAGGCGACTTGATGAACTGATCGCTGTCGTGGTTGATGACGCCATCGCGGTCGAGAATCACCAGTTTGGGAACATGGGGCATGGTGGGCTCCGAACGGTGCTTGGGGTGCCGATCAAGCGGCCAGCTTGGAGATGTCCGCCACGCGGTTCATCAGTCCGTGCAGTTCAGCCAGCAGCGCCAGGCGGTTGTCGCGCAGCGCGGTATCGTCGGCCATCACCATCACGCCGTCGAAGAAGGTATCGACCGCTTCGCGCAGGCTGGCCAGCGTCTTCAGCGCGGTGGTGAAATCGCCCCGTGCGAAGGCATCGTGCACCTGCGGCTCCGACGACGCCACGGCCTGATGCAGCGCGCGCTCGGCGTCTTCCTTGAGCAGTTGCGGCTGCACTGCGCCAATCGCTGCGTCCGTCTTCTTCAGGATGTTGGTGATGCGCTTGTTGGCGGCAGCCAGCGCTTCGGCCTGCGGCAGGGCCGCGAAGGCACGCACGGCGTCGAGGCGCGCGACGATGTCGTCCAGGCGCTGCGGGCGCTGGCTGACGACGGCTTCCACCTCGTTGGTGCTGTAGCCCTTGTCCTTCAGGTAGCCGCGCAGGCGGTCGTAGAGGAAGTCCGTGATGGCAGCCAGGTCCGGCTTGACGGCGGCGATGCCATCGAAGCTGGCAGCGGCAATCTGCAGCGCATCGTCAATCGTGAGCGCGAGCGGCTTCTCGATCAGCATGCGCAGGATGCCCAACGCGTGGCGGCGCAGCGCGAACGGATCTTTCTCGCCCGTAGGTTGCAGACCGATGCCCCAGATACCGACCAGCGTTTCCAGCTTGTCGGCCAGCGCCACCACGGTACCGGTGGCGGTGCTGGGCAGCGCGTCGCCGGCAAAGCGCGGTTGGTAGTGTTCGGAGCAGGCCAGCGCCACGTCGTCGGGTTCGCCGTCGTGGCGGGCGTAGTACGTGCCCATCGTGCCTTGCAGCTCGGGGAACTCGCCCACCATGTCGGTCAGCAGATCGGCCTTGGCGAGCAGCGCGCCGCGCGAGGCGTGGGCAACATCCGCGCCGAGCTTCTCGGCCAGCTGGCCCGCGATGGCCTGCAGGCGCGACACACGCTCAAGCTGCGTGCCGATCTTGTTGTGATACACCACGCGCGAGAGCAGCGGCACGCGGTCGGCCAGCGGCTTCTTCTTGTCCTGCTCGAAGAAGAAGCGGGCGTCGGCCAGGCGCGGACGCACCACGCGCTCATTGCCTTGAATGATGGCCTCGGGCGTGCTCGTGGCGATGTTCGAGACGATCAGGAAGCGGTTGCGCAGATGGCCCTGTGCATCGGTCAGCGCGAAGTACTTCTGGTTCGTCTGCATGGTCAGGATCAGGCACTCCTGCGGCACGGCGAGGAACGCTTCCTCGAAATGGCAGGGGTAGACGACGGGCCACTCCACCAGCGCGTTCACCTCGTCGAGCAGCGCTTCGGGCATGACCACCGTATCGGCGCCGGCCGTCTTCAGCAGCTCGGCGCGGATGGCTTCCTTGCGCTTGCCGTAGCCCGCGATGACCTTGCCCTGCGATTCCAGCGTGCTGGCATACGACGTAGCGTCTTGGATGACGATTTCGCCGGCCGACAGGAAACGGTGGCCCAGCGTCACGTTGCCCGCTTGCAGGCCGAATGCGCTGACGGGTATGACTTCGCTGTCGAGCAGCGCGATCAGCTTGTGCGCCGGGCGTACGAACTGCACGTTATCGCCGTTCGGGCGCTGATACGTCATCACCTTCGGAATCGGGAGATTGGCGATGGTCTGCGTCAGTGCAGTCTGCAGGCCGTCGGCCAGCACGGCGCCGCGCGCGGTATAGCGATAGAACAGCGCTTCGGCCTTGCCGTCGGGTGCGCGTTCGAGCGATTCGGGGGCGATGGTGTCCACGCCCACGGTCTTGGCCAGCGCGGCCAGCTTCTTGACGAGCGGCGCGGCGGGCTTGCCCTCGGCATCGAAGGCGATGGTCACGGGCAGCACCTTCTCGCGCAATTCGCGATCGGGCGCGGTGCGGCGTACGCCGGTGATCGATGCGGCCAGGCGGCGCGGCGTGGCGAAGCCTTCCACGGCGGCGCCCTCTTCGAGCAGGCCTTGCGCCGACAGACCGTCAAACAGGCCGCGCGCAAACGCCTCGCCCAGGCGGGCCAGCGCCTTGGGCGGCAGTTCTTCGGTCAGCAGTTCGATCAGGAGGGTGGACATAGCGTTTGAATCGGTGACGTCGTTGTTCTGCGCCGCGCGGTATTCAGATCAGGTGCGGCGGTACGTTGTGTGGTTCGGTTCAGTGGTCAGCAATCAGCAGGGCGAGCCGGGCACGGGTTCCACGCCCGAGAGCAGCCACACGCCGTTCTGCTGCTGGAACTGCAATTGCGTGCCGGCGCACTGGCCCGGCGGCGGAGGCGGTGCAATCGGGGCAGGCGTGGTGCCCGGCGTGGCCGCATCACGGCGCAGGAACCGCGCAGACAACAAGCCGCGTCGCGCGTCGTAGCGCACCTCTTGCAGCGTGCCCGACACGTTGAATTCCAAGCGGCTCGGCAGCTGCCCCGCCGAGCGGAACACGCGCGCACGGCGCTGTGCCTTGGCGCCGGTGCCTTGCCACTCCACCCACGTGAGCGGGAAGCGCAGGGCCGTCGCATAGGTGCGCAGCGGCACGCGATGCCAGCCGAGGTCACGCGCGCCGGACAGGTCGCAGGCCATCGTGCGCACCAGGCTCGTCCATTGATCGAGCGACGGCGGAGGCGGCGTCCAGGCCGTGCTCAGCGCTTGCTGCAGCGGCTTGGAATCGGCCACGCAAAGCTGCGTCAAAGTGTTGGGCACGACAAAAACCTTCTCAGTCGATGCGGCCTTGGACGTGCGATGCCGTGCCGCTTGCGCAACGCTCGCCGGTAGCGCCAGCGCGGCGATGGACGCTGCCGTCAGCAGCGCCAGGCCACGCCGTGCTCGGTTGGCCGTCATGCGGCCTCCGTGGTCTTGGCGGCGGCCGCGTTCGTGCCGCACATCGGGAAACCGAGGCGTTCGCGCGAATCGTAGTAAGCCTGCGCGACGAGGCGCGACAGGTTGCGGATGCGGCCGATGTAGGCTGCGCGCTCCGTCACCGAAATCGCGCCGCGCGCGTCCAGCAGGTTGAAGGTGTGGCCGGCCTTGAGCACTTGCTCGTAGGCGGGCAGGGCCAGTTGCACGACAGGTGCGTCGCCCTCGGCCGCGGCTTCGCCTTCTGCGCGCACGCCCATCAGGCGCTTCGCTTCGGCTTCGTGCTCGGCAAAGCGGCGGAACAGCACGGTCGTGTCGGCCTGCTCGAAGTTGTAGGTCGATTGCTCGACTTCGTTCTGGTGATAGACGTCGCCATAGGTCAGGCGGCGCTTCACGGGGCCGTTCGGGCCCGGCTCTTCCCACTCGGTCCAGACCAGGTCGTAGATGTTTTCGACCTGCTGCAGGTACATCGCCAGGCGTTCGATGCCGTAGGTGATCTCACCGGTCACGGGCTTGCAGTCCAGGCCGCCGACTTGCTGGAAGTACGTGAATTGCGTCACTTCCATGCCGTTGAGCCAGACCTCCCAGCCCAGGCCCCAGGCGCCGAGCGTGGGGTTCTCCCAGTCGTCTTCCACAAAGCGGACGTCGTTCTGCTTCAGGTCCAGGCCCAGCGCTTCCAGCGAACCGAGGTACAGGTCGAGGATGTTCTCCGGCGCCGGCTTGAGCACGACCTGGTATTGGTAGTAATGCTGCAGGCGGTTCGGGTTCTCGCCGTAGCGGCCGTCCTTGGGGCGGCGCGACGGTTGCACGTAGGCGGCACGCCACGGCTCGGGGCCGATCGCGCGCAGGAAGGTGTGCACGTGCGACGTGCCGGCGCCGACTTCAAGGTCGATCGGTTGCAGCAGGGCGCAGCCCTGGGCGTCCCAGTACGACTGCAGCTTGAGGATGAGTTGCTGGAAGGTGAGCATGGTGGTACCCGTTGGTCCGCGGCGGCACGGAACGATGCGCTGCGCCGCGCGACGGTGGAATGCAGCGGCGGGCACGGGAAGCGCCTGGCTCCCTGCCCGCCGTAAAACGTTGAATTTTAGCGTTTTTTGTCAGCGACTCCGGAAAGTGGCTCGAAAGCCCTCCGGGCGCAGATCGATCAGTCCGCCGAAGCCCGACGGCGGCGCACAAACGCCACCAGCAGAACCAGCGCGCCCAGGCCCAGCGCGGGCGCGTTGCCGGCCCGCACGAAGGGCGTGAGGCCTTGCGTGCCTTGCACGTCAGCCTGCAGCGTGCCCAGCGTGAAGACCGGCAGGCGCGCCTGAACGCTGCCGTCCGGCCGCACCACGGCGGTCGCGCCCGTGTTGGTGGCACGCAGCATTGGCCGGCCCGTTTCGAGCGCGCGCATGCGTGAGATCTGCAGGTGCTGGTCCAGCGCGATCGTGTCGCCAAACCACGCCAGGTTCGTCACGTTGGCGAGCATCGTGGCGGGCTGGTCTGCGTGCCGCAGCGAGGCGGCAATTTCCTCGCCGAACAAATCCTCGTAGCAGATGTTGGGGGCGACACGCTGGTCGGCCACCGCCATGGCCGGCTGCACGGGCAGGCCGCGTCGGAAGTCGCCCAGCGGCATGTTCATCATGTTGACGAACCAGTGGAAACCGAAGGGGATGAACTCGCCGAAGGGCACGAGATGGTGCTTGTTGTAGCGGTACACGCCCTGGAATTGCGGGCCGACGCCGAACACGCTGTTGGTGTAGTCGACGCGGGAGTCCTCGCTGGCGGCGCCAAACAGCACGCTGGAACCGGTGGTATCCACATAGGTGCGGATGGCCAGCGCGATCTCTTGCGGCATCTCCTGAATCATGATCGGGAAGGCCGTCTCGGGCGTGACCACGAGTTGCGCGGGCTTCTCGGTGACCATCTTCGTGTACAGCTCCAGCGAGCGCTCGATGCCGGTCTGCTGGAACTTCACGTCCTGCGGCACGTTGCCCTGCAGAAGGCGCACGGAAATCGGCTTGCCGGTCGGTTGCGTCCACGCAATGCCGTGCAGCGGCCAGCCGGCCACCAGCACAACCGCACCGGCGAGGGCCGCCAGCCAATGCAGTCGGCGCTCGGCTGCGACGCACAGCAGGCCGGCCAGCACGGCGGCGATCAGCACGATGCCGTAGACACCCACCAGCGGCGCGTAGCCGGCCAGCGGGCCATCGGTGTGCGCGTAGCCGCCGTTGATCCAGGGGAAGCCCGTCCAGACCGTGCCGCGCAGCCATTCCGTAACGGCCCATGCCGCGCCGAATACGAGCGCGGATGCGGTACCGGACCACCGCCCGCGTCTCGTGAGCCACTGCCAGGCCCACACCGCCAGCGCCGGATGCAGCGCCAGGTAGCCCGCAAACAGCAGCACTGCCAGCGCGGCCATCCATGCCGGCATGTCGCCGTAGACGTGCATGCTGATATAGAGCCACCAGACGCCCGACAGGAACCAGCCGAGCCCGAAGGCGTAGCCAACGTACGCCGCATCACGCAGGCGCGGCGCGCGCTGTACGAGCGCAGCCAGCCCCGTCAGCGAGAGGATCTGCAGCCACCACCAGTGGTTCGGCGCGAACGACAGCGTATGCATGACGCCAAGCAGTGCTGCCAGCGGCATCGCAAAACGCAACCGCGCGAGCGGCACAGCTTGGGCATCCTGCCGACGGGACGGTGCGGCAGGGGAAGAGAACTGAGCGGGCACGGAGGGATCAGGCGGGGTGAGAACCAGAGGTGTCGGCCGTGGCATTGCCGCCAGCCGACGCGGTGAGGCGGCGCACGAGCAGCACCTGCACCTGGCGCGCATCGGCGCGCAGCACGTCGAATTGCAGGGTGCCCATGACGATCTTCTCGCCGCGGTGCGGCACGCGGCCCAGGTGGTTGGACAGCAGCCCGCCCACGGTATCGACGTCTTCGTCGGAGAAATGCGTGCCGAAGGCTTCGTTGAACTGGCTGATTTCGGTCAGCCCGCGCACGCGCATGTGGCCATCGGCGGTCGGCAGGATGTTGTCTTCTTCCTGATCGAAGTCGTATTCGTCTTCGATGTCGCCGACGATCTGCTCCAGCACGTCTTCGATGGTGATGAGGCCCGCCACGCCGCCGTATTCGTCAACGACGATGGCGATGTGGTTGCGGTTGACGCGGAAGTCGCGCAACAGCACGTTCAGTCGCTTGGATTCGGGGATGAACACGGCCGGGCGCAGCATGTCGCGCACGTCGAAGCCTTCGTCGGTGTAGAAGCGCAGCAGATCCTTGGCGAGCAGGATGCCGATGATGTTGTCGCGGCTGCCTTCGTAGACGGGGAAGCGCGAATGCGCGGCTTCCTGCACAAACGGGATGAATTCTGACGGCGCGTCGGCGATGTTCAGCGCATCCATCTGCGCGCGCGGGATCATGATGTCGCGCGCACACAGGTCCGAGACCTGGAAGACGCCTTCGATCATCGACAGGGAGTCGGCGTCGATCAGGCTGCGCGCATGGGCGTCTTGGAGGATTTCGAGCAGCTCGGCCCGCGATTCGGGCTCGGGCGAGATGAGGTCGGTCAGGCGTTCCAGCAGCGAGCGGGGTTTGTCGGCTGGCTTCGGACTGGGATACGGATCATTCATGGCGCGGTCGCGCGTCGTTAAACATCGGGCCAGCATACACCAAAAGCCCTGCCGTCCCGATGACGTGGGGTGGCCGCCCAGCCTCCAGAAGTGGCTTCTATTTCACATCTGGAGGCCGGGTTCGGGCGCGTTGAGACGGACGATCTGCCGAGGGGGAAGCGGTCAGTCGTGTCCGCCTTCGCCGCCGCGTTGCTGGCCGTTGCCGTGCGCGTTGCTGCCTTCGGTGCCTGGGTGATTGTCGTTCTGCCCCGGGTTGGCGTCGCCCTGATCATGATGCTGACCATGCCCGCCCGAGTCCTCACCCTCGCCGCCGCGATCGTGATCCGCTCCCGGGTTGCCGCTACCGTGGCCCTCGCCGTAGTGATGGCCGTTGTTGCTGTGGTTGTCATCGCCGCCGTGGTGGCCATGATCGCCGTGGCCGTGATGCTTGCCAGGGTCGTGATCGCCGCCGTGGTTTCCGTCACCGCCGTGGTCGTGATCGCCACCGTGGTTTCCGCCGCCGCCGTGGTCGTGATCGCCGCCGTGGTGTCCGTCGCCGCCGTGATCGTGATCGCCACCGTGGTGTCCGTCACCGCCGTGGTCGTGATCGCCACCGTGGTTTCCGTCACCGCCGTGGTCGTGATCGCCGCCGTGGTGTCCGTCACCGCCGTGGTCGTGATCGCCACCGTGGTTTCCGCCGCCGTGATCGTGATCGCCACCGTGGTTTCCGCCGCCGTGATCGTGATCGCCGCCGTGGTGTCCGCCACCGCCGTGATCATGATTCCCACCGTGATGTCCGCCGTGGTCATGATCGTGGTCGTGATCATGGTGGTGCCCGTGATGGTGACCGCCTCCGTGGCAGCTTCCGCACGGCGACGGGACGGGCGATGGGCTCGGCGTCGGCGTTGGCGTCGGGGCGGGGGTCGGCGTTGGGCTTGGAGTCGGGCTCGGCGATGGAGTCGGAGACGGGCTGGGCCCGGGGCTCGGTGTAGGTGCCGGCGTGGGGCCAGGGCTGGGCGACGCACCGGGTGCAGGTGCCGGCGTCGGGCTGGGCTTGGACGGCGGCGTGTTGTTCCCGCTCGGTGGCGGCACCTCGTTGTTGCTGGTCGGCGTGGTTGCCGCCGGTGCCGGGTCTGCGGGACGCGAATTGCTGTGATACCGGCCCAGCGTGCTCGCGCCGCCGTAGGCCGTCCAGCGTCCGGCGATTTCCATATCGACACCGGCAAGCCAGTGGTCGCCTGTGGCGCCGACGCCCACCAGTGCCTTGCTGCTCGCAAAGTCGTAACCGCCGCCAATGAGCGCCTGCACGCTCGTGCTGCCGACGACTGCCTGCACGCGCGGCCGGATGGTGCCTTGCGCGATCATCAGGTTCACCTCGGCGCCCACCACGTTGTTGCTGTCGGAGATGTTGACGGTCCGGCAGCCGACCACCGCGCCCGGATGCCACGCGCCGTCGAATACGACGACGATGCCGGCATAGCATGACTGCTTGTGATCAGCGTGCGCGATGCGCGGCGTGACCGCGAGCGCCGTGCCGACACCCACGCCAACCAGCAGCGTGGCCCACGGAATGCTGTCCATGAAGCGTTGACGCATGATGACCTCCCCGCGGCGGCCTTGCCCGTCTGTGCGCGGGCTGGCCAATGGCGCTCGTTTGCGCCGATGTTGTGAAGCGCGCTCGAGCGGCGGCTTATGCGTGGAGGATAGAAATCGCTACGGCAAAACCCATGCGCCATACGGAGAGCGGCGGGGGTGCCGGATGGCGGACGGCCTGTGCGATGTGCATGCGCGGTTCGAACAGCGCGAGCCTGCGCCGAATGGCGGAGGGAAACCCGCAAACCGTTGTCAGGACTGGGTTTGCGTCAATGCGGGTTGATTCATCCTTGAAACAGCATGCTGCACGAATGGAACATGCAAAAGCAAAACGCCGGCGCGAGGCCGGCGTTTGAGCAGCAAGTGCGTTGCGCTTCAACGATCTGCGTACGGATCGGCAAAACCGAGGTCGCCGAGGATCTCCGTTTCGATGCCTTCCATTTCCTTCGCATCGGCCGGGTCTTCGTGGTCGTAGCCCTGGGCGTGCAGCGCGCCGTGCACGATCAGATGCGCGTAGTGGGCGAGCAGCGGCTTCTTCTGTTCCTTCGCTTCCTTTTCCACCACCGCGCAGCACAGCACGATGTCGGCCGAGACCGGGTCTTCCGCGTTCTCTGCGTAAGAGAAGGTCAGCACGTTGGTGGCGTAGTCCTTGCCGCGGTAGGTGCGGTTGAGCGTGCGGCCTTCTTCTTCGCCGACAAAGCGCACGTTGAGCTGCGCATCGGCAAACAGTGCGGGGGCGATCCACGCTTCGATGTCGCGTTCTTTCGGCAGCGCCTTGCGAGCGGCAGCCTTCAGTTCGTCGCCGTACTGCACCGTGAGATCCAGCGTGAGCATCTCGGCGCCGGCGGTGTCGTCGTCGAAGGCTTCTTCCGTGGAGTCGGCCAATTCAGCCGGCTGGGTTTCGATGCGCAACGTGATGCTGTCGTGGTGCTCGGGGCGCAGCGAGAGCATGGCGTGCATGTCGGCGTCGGCGTGTTCGGCAACCAGGGTGATCGCGCCATCGACGGTATTCGGCAGGCCCAGGATCAGGCTGCGGCCATCGGCAAAGGCAATGCGCAGGGCGCTTGCATCCACCGTCTTGGGTTTGCCCTGGGCGTCGAACACGTCAACGCGCGGGCCGAATGACTCGGCGGGTGCGGCCTGGGTCTTTTTGGTTTTTGGTTTGGTTTGGGTTTTTGCTTTAGCCACGTTCAGGCGTCCTTATGCATCTTTATGCTGGGCATGGAATTCGTCATAGGCCTCGACGATGCGGGCCACCAGCGGGTGCCGCACCACGTCGACGCTGGTGAAGCGCGTCATCGCCACGCCGCGCACGTCACGCAGCACGTGCTGCGCTTCGATCAGGCCGCTCTTCTGGCCGCGCGGCAGATCGATCTGCGTGGTGTCGCCGGTGATCACCGCCTTGGAGCCGAAGCCGATCCGCGTAAGGAACATCTTCATCTGTTCCGGCGTGGTGTTCTGCGCTTCGTCCAGGATGATGAACGCGTGATTGAGCGTGCGTCCGCGCATGTAGGCCAGCGGCGCGATCTCGATCATCTGGCGCTCGAACATCTTCTGCGTCTTGTCGAAGCCGAGCAGGTCGTACAGCGCGTCGTACAGCGGACGCAGGTACGGGTCGACTTTCTGGGCGAGGTCGCCCGGCAGGAAGCCCAGGCGCTCGCCGGCTTCCACGGCCGGGCGCGTCAGCACGATGCGCTTGATGGCATCGCGCTCCAGCGCGTCCACCGCGCAGGCCACGGCCAGATACGTCTTGCCCGTACCCGCGGGGCCGATGCCGAACGACAGGTCGTGCGACAGGATGTTGCGCAGATACGCGCGCTGCATCGGTGTGCGGCCATGCAGATCGGTGCGCCGCGTATGCAGTACGGGCGACAGATCATTGCCGTCCGGCACGTCCGCGCTCGATTCCGGCAGATACGCGCCGTGTGCAGCCACCTGGCGCGTTTCCACCAGGCCGAGCTGGATGTCGTCCACCGACAGCGGGTCGCGCGCGGCGTTATAGAACGTCTCCAATGCGTTGGCCGCGCCCTGCGCGTTCGCGCCGCGCACGGTGAACTTGCTGCCGCGCCGGTTGATGGTCACGTCCAGCGCCTGCTCGATCTGGCGCAGGTTTTCGTCCAGCGGACCGCACAGGTTCTGCAGGCGCGTGTTGTCGTTCTTGGGCGCCGTGAATTCTGCGATGGTGGGTTTCATCAAATCGGGTCGGGTTGATGATCAGTGAGTCGCGCTGGCCGTGCGCTGTTCCGCCACTTCGCCACGCAGCGAATGCGGGAAGGCGTGCACGATGCGCACGTCCAGCATCTGGCCGATCAGCTGGTCGCGGCGCGCCTGCGGCAGATCCGGCAGCGCGAAGTTGACGACGCGGTTGTTCTCGGTGCGGCCGTGCAGTTCCGTCGGATCCTTGCGCGACGGGCCTTCCACCAGAATGCGCTGCACGCTGCCGACCATGCCTTGGCTGATGCGCGCCACGTTCTCTTCGATGGTCGCCTGCAAATGTTTCAGGCGTTCGAGCTTGACGGCCTGCGGCGTGTCGTCGGGCAGGTTGGCGGCCGGCGTGCCGGGGCGCGGGCTGTAGATGAAGCTGAACGACGTGTCGTAGCCGATTTCGTGGATCAGGTCCATCGTCTTGGCGAAGTCGGCATCCGTCTCGCCCGGGAAACCGACGATGAAGTCGGTGGCGATCGAGATGTTCGGCCGGATCGCGCGCAGCTTGCGGATGCTGCTCTTGTATTCGAGCACCGTGTAGCCGCGCTTCATCGCCATCAGGATGCGGTCGGAGCCGTGCTGCACGGGCAGGTGCAGGTGGTCGACGAGCTTCGGGTTGGTGGCATAGGCCTCGATCAGGCGCGAGCTGAATTCCTTCGGGTGACTGGTCGTGTAGCGGATGCGCTCGATGCCCGGAATCTCGGCCACGTATTCGAGCAGCAGTGCGAAATCTGCGCGTTCGCTTGTATCGCCCATCTTGCCGATGTACGCGTTGACGTTCTGGCCGAGCAGCGTGACTTCGCGCACGCCCTGTTCGGCCAGACCGGCCACTTCGGCCAACACGTCGTCGAACGGGCGCGAGACTTCTTCGCCGCGGGTGTAGGGCACCACGCAGTAGCTGCAGTATTTCGAGCAGCCTTCCATGATCGACACGAAGGCGCTGGCACCGTCCACGCGCGCGGGCGGCAGGTGGTCGAACTTCTCGATCTCGGGGAAGGATACGTCGACCTGCGAGCGGCCCGTGCGGCGGCGCGCGGCGATTAGGTCGGGCAGGCGGTGCAGCGTCTGCGGGCCGAACACGACATCCACGTAAGGAGCGCGCGCCACGATGGATGCGCCTTCCTGGCTGGCCACGCAGCCGCCCACGCCGACCACGAGGTCAGGCTTGAGCGCCTTGAGCGCTTTCACACGGCCGAGTTCGGAGAACACTTTCTCCTGCGCCTTCTCGCGCACGGAGCAGGTGTTGAAGAGGATCACGTCCGCGTCTTCGGGCGTGTCGGTGGGGACGAGACCTTCGGCGGCATTGAGCACGTCGGACATCTTGTCCGAGTCGTACTCGTTCATCTGGCAGCCGTAGGTTTTGATGAAGACTTTTTTCATGTGCCGTTCACAGTGGTTGACCTGGGGGCACGTGCTTCGTGGGGTGTTCTGACTACTGGGACTGCGCTTGCGCCTGACTTTGTGCGGCCACCGCAGCCTTGTAGTCGTCATCGCTGACAACCCAGGCTGTCAACAACTGCTGATACAGGTCGAGCTGATAGCGCACCTTGAACGTCTGGCCGACCACCGAACCCGGCGGCAGCAGCCGCCCGTCCAGCGACAGGATCCGCACGCCCGGGGCAAAGCGGATATCGGCGCTGCTGCTTCCGAAGCCCAGCAGCAGGATGCGGACGATGCCGGTGCTGCCGGTACTCAGCGTGCCGGTATTGGCCGAATTGACGGTCAATTGGGCCGCCGGGGCCGTCGCCGGAATGTTGCGCAGGACTTGCGCATGAGACAGCAACGGCGCCGATGCCGCAGCAACGGCAGCAAAGGCTAGGGCGAGGACTTGGCGTCGGGTGCGCATGGCGTCGTCAGGAGAAAGCCACCGCCGGGTGAGCGACCCGGCACACGAAACACGAGACAACCCGATATTGTAACGTTCCGGGCCGAACTCTTATAGCGCTTCGGCAATCTTGGCGGCCAGCGCAACACCGCTGAGGAACGCGGCTTCCACGCGCGGGCCTTCGCACCAATCACCGCAGGCGCCCAGGCGGTCGGCCGCGTCCCAGTGGCAGGGCATGCCGGCAGACTGCTCGACCAGCGCATGCGGCCACAGGTGCGCGGCCATCAGGTCGGGCTCCGGCGTCCCCGGGAATGCCTCCGCAAAGCGGGCGTGCATGGCATGGAGCGCCTGCTCGGGGGTGTCGTGGGCATGGGCGGTTGACCAGTCCGGCGATGCATGCACGACCCACGATTCATCGACCATGACGCGGCCGGGCTTGGTGTTGTCGCGTGCGGCCCACGCCAGCATGTCGTCGTCGATGCGGATGCCGTCATACGGCAAGCTAAGCGGTTGCGCAAAACCCATCATCAATGCCCAGCAGGGGGCGTAACGCACCGGGGCGATGGTCTCCTGCAGCGAAGCCGGCGTGGTGCCATGAAACAGCGCCGGCAGTTCGGGCGCGGGCAGCGCCAGGGCGAGGATGTCGGCGTGGGCGGCGTCCGTGCCGCTGCGCTCGATCGTCCAGCGCCGGCCGTCGTGCGCGACACGCGTGACGGCGTGGCCGAAGCGCACATCCAGCGGTGCTGCCAGGCTGCGCACCAGCGCGCCCATGCCGGGCAGGCCGACATAGCGGGCTTCATCGCGCGAGTCGGCTTCCAGCGCATCGGCCGTGCGATGGCCCCAGCGCGCGGGCCACGGCAACACCGAGCCCTGACGGCCAGCGGCGTCCACCGCGCGGCGGAAGGCCTCGCTACGCACGTTGAACGACTGCGCTCCATGATCGAACGCATACGCCGGCGCGGCCTCGGGCAATACCGTAGTCGCCAGCCTGCCGCCCACGCCTGCGGCCTGCTCATAGACCGTGGTGGCGATGCCTTCGGCGGCAAGCGCGTTGGCACAGGCAACACCGGCAATGCCGGCTCCGACGATGGCGATGGAAGGCTGGGTCATGGATGTGGCGTGGGTGCGGGGCAGGAATCCGGAAATCGGCGCGGTGACCGGCGGGTAACAGTCCGCCATGATATCGGGTCGCGCCCCAATGAAAAACGCCACCCGAAGGTGGCGTTTTGCGATGGAGCAATTCTGCGGCTTAGAACTTGTAACCCACTGCCAGCCCGAACACGATCGGGTCGACCTTGATGTCGGTCTTGTTGACTGCCAGCACCTGGCCTTGCTGGCTGCGGATCGTGATGGTGGAGGTCGTCTTCAGCGGCAGGTACGACACCGTGCCGATGGCGGTCCAGTTCTTGGCGAACTCATACGACACCCCCACGTTGGCGACGGGCGTCCAGGAGCTGGACGTTTCCGCCGTCACCTTGGCCGGGCCCGTCGGCACCTGCCCCATGCCGAGCTGCAGCACCTGCCCGAGGTTTTGCAGCGCGTTCACGAAGTTCGAGTTCAGGCGCAGATTGGTGAAGAAGTTGTAGCTGACGCCAGCGCCGAGGAACGGGCGCAGCTTGCTTTCCTTGGTGCCGAAGTAGTACTGCGCGACGATCGCCGGGCTCCATTCACGCACGGTGGCAACCGGGTTGTTTTGCGGCAGGCCCAGGTTGATGAGCGTCAGCGGCCCGACCACCGGCACTGGGGCGATCACATTACCGCTGCCATACAGGTTGAATTTGGGCGGAACACCACCCACGAACGTGCCGGCGATGTTGTCGTTAAAGAAGTGCGTGAACGTGAGCGACAGCGTATTCGCGTTACTGACTTTCACGTCAGTTCCTGGCGACTGATAGGTGCCAAGGCCGAGCGCGCTGGTGGTGGTCGTCAGCGGCGTGGCGGAATCCATCGGGCGGATGTAGAACCAGCCCACTGCCATGACGTTGCGGCCCCAGACGTAGTTGTCCATGAAGCCGCTGAAGCCGCCACCGCCGCCGGTGCTACTGCCGCTGCTGGCGCTTGCGGCCACGTTGGCCTCTGCGGTGGATTGGGCTTGGGCGAGGGGGGCAGCAAGGGTACTGGCAGCAGCGCAGGCAAGGGCTGCAGCAAAGCGGCGGGCAGTGCGGTTCATGTGGTTGTCTCTCTGGATTGGATTGTTATCACGCCTTGGTGTGGCGATTTGTGTTTCGGCAGCATAACGCAGCGCTTTTGTTCGGTTGCGCTGCGATGACCGAAGTTTTCCTCTAGCGTGTACGCACGCAACAAGGGGTTTCCCCTAGTCTCGTTTCATACTCTCCACCGGTCGGCGGAGCCTTGGCCCACAACGGTCTACGGGCGGCACTCTAAAATTTGTATTCCGAATTCTTGGGGTTGAAAGTCTGGTCGTTCCAGGTCTTGCGCGTCACGCTTTCAATGACGATTTTCTCCAGCTGATTGCCCGATTCGTCCCACGCTTCTTCAATGCGCACCCACGGGTTTTTCAGGTCGAAATACAGGCGTACGCGCTTGGCGTAGAACGTGGGCGGACCGCTTGGCGCATCCCAGGTCAGCCGCAGCATGCGCTCGCCGTCTTCGGTCACCATCTTGGCTTCGTTGAACTTGCCGCTGCCGCCGGCTGCCACGTGGGCGCGTCCGTCGCGCTCGACGGTGTCGACGATGAACTGCAGCCCCAGCTCACGTGCCGTGTGGTTCGACTGCGATCTGGCCAGCGAGCCATCCAGCGCACTCCAGATCGCGACGAAACCGACGAGCCCGCCAAGGTGGCCGTACATCTCGTCTTTGCGCACGGTTTCGTCGTAGATGATTTCCTGGCCGGCGTGCGCACCGCCCTTGAGCCAGCGTGCATAGACCTGGCGCGGTGCGTTGCGATAGCAGATCAGCATGAGCGCCGGTTGGCTTTGCCACTGGTCTTTCACGCGTTCCTGGCGGCGCATGCGGTATTCATACTCGGGCAGCTTGGCCACTTCGGCCTTGAGCCAACGCACCAGCGTTTCGGGCTTCATGGCCTGCGCCATGGCCAGGACGTCTTCGTCGGACCAGGCCGCAAACGCGTTGGCGTTGACCTGGCTGGTGAGCCACGCCGTCTGCCTGGCGATGTCCATGGCGGCAAAGCTGCCGATGGCCGCCGATTGCGGTGCGGTGGTCGGTGCGGCCGCGGCAGGCGCCGAAGCCTCGGGCGCTGCAGGCTGGGCCCAGGCGTGCGCGGCGCCGGCCAGCACCGTGGCCAGGGCGAGGGTACGCAATTGCATACGGGTCTCCGGTGTTGGCGTTATTGCTGCGCCTGCGCACGGGCGCGCTTGATGTCGGGGTCGGCATCGCGCAACTCGCGGCGCAGGATCTTGCCCACCGTCGACTTGGGCAGCTCTTCGTGGCGGAACTCGACGATGCGCGGCATCTTGTAGCCGGTCAGATGCGCACGGCAGTGTTCGAGCAGCGCGGCCTCGGTCAGCGCACCGGTGCGCGGTACCACGATGATCTTCACGCGCTCGCCGGCCACCGGATCGGGCACGCCAATGGCTGCGACCTCCAGCACTTCGGGGTGGAGTGCCACCACGTCTTCGATCTCGTTCGGGTACACGTTGAAGCCCGAGACCAGGATCATGTCTTTCTTGCGGTCGATCAGGCGGATGTAGCCGTTGGCATCCATCACGCCAATATCACCGGTGGAGAACCACCCTTCGGCGTCGATGGATTTGGCGGTTTCATCGGGCCGCTGCCAGTAGCCGCGCATGACTTGCGGCCCACGCACCTGCAGTTCGCCGGGTTCGCCCAGCGGCGCGATGGTGCCGTCGTCGCGCTTGAAGCGCACTTCCGTGGAAGGCGCGGGCAGCCCGATCGTGCCGCTGAATTCGGTCACGTGCGGCGGGTTCATCGACACGACAGGCGAGCATTCCGTCAGCCCGTAGCCTTCAACGATGGTGTGGCCCGTGACGTCTTTCCAGCGCTGCGCAATCGCACGCTGCACCGCCATGCCGCCACCAATGGTGATCTTCATGGCCGAGAAATCGCGCTTGGCGAAGTCCGGATCTTCCAGCAGCGCATTGAACAGCGTGTTGACGCCGGCAATGCCCGAGAAACGCTCGTTGCGCAGGATGAAGATCACGCGCTTGGTGTCGCGCGGATTGGCGATCAGGATATTGCGCCCGCCCAGCGTCATGAACATCAGCAGGTTCACCGTGAGCGAGAAGATGTGATACAGCGGCAGCAGCGTGACGTTGGTTTCCACGCCGCCGTTGAGCATGCTCTTGGACCACTCCTCCGCCTGCAGCAGGTTGGCGATGATGTTGCGGTGCGTGAGCATCGCGCCCTTGGCCACGCCCGTGGTGCCGCCGGTGTATTGGAGGAAGGCGATGTCTTCCGGCGCCAGCTGCACCGGTTGCAGCGCGCGTGAGGCGCCAGCGGCCAGCGCATCGCGCAACCAGACCGGCGAGGGCAGCTTGTACGGCGGCACCTGCTTCTGCACGTGGCGCATCACGAAGTTCAGCGCGCGGCCCTTGAGGTTGAGCGCACCGCCCATCAGGTCGCCGATGCCGGTGATGACGATGTTGCGCACATGGCTGCCGGGCAAAGCCTGCTCCAGCGTGCGCGCGAAGTTTTCCAGCACGACGATCGTTTGTGCGCCGGAATCGCGCAGCTGGTGCGCCAGTTCCGGCACCGTATACAGCGGGTTGACGTTGACGACGATGGCACCGGCCAGCAGCGTGCCGAACAGGCACACGGGGTACTGCAGGCTGTTGGGCAGCATGATCGCCACACGGTCGCCCTTCTTCACGCCGCGCGACTGCAGCCACGCCGCAAACTGCTTGGCTTGGCGCTCGCACTCGCCGTACGTCATTTCGGTGCCGACACTCACGTAGGCGACGCGGGTGCGGTACTTCTCCACCGATTCGCGAAACACCTCGACCAGCGAGTGATAGCGGTCGGGGTTGATTTCGGCGGGCACGCCTTCGGGGTATGACTTCAGCCAGATGCGATCGGTCAGATTGCTGCGGTCGGCAACGGTGTTCATGGTGTCTCCGTCCATGAAAGACGCGGCGTGGTTTTGTTATGTGCCGCGCGGGTGGGATGAGCGGGCCGTTCCCGTAGGCCCGTCGGTTCAATGCGACATGTTTTCGGGGCGCTCCAGGATGGCGACCACACCTTGGCCGCCTGCCGCGCAGATCGACACCAGACCGCGTCCGCTGCCGCGCTGCGCCAGCATCTTGGCCAGCGTCGCGACAATGCGCCCGCCCGTGGCGGCAAACGGATGGCCCGTGCCCAGCGAGCTGCCATTCACGTTCAGCTTGCTGCGGTCGATGCTGCCCATCGGGGCGCTGCGGCCGAGCTTCTCGCGGCAGTATTCCGGCGACTCCCACGCCGCCAGCGTGCACAGCACTTGTGCGGCAAAGGCTTCGTGGATCTCGTAGTAGTCGAAGTCCTGCAGCGTGAGCCCCGCGCGTTGCAGCATGCGCGAGACGGCATAGGCCGGCGCCATCAGCAGTCCTTCGTTTTGCTCGGGCGTGCCGCTGAAGAAATCGACGGCAGCCGTATCCGCGCTGGTCATGTAGGCGAGCACGGGCAGGTTGTGCGCGCGGGCCCAGTCCTCGCTCGCGAGCAGCACGCACGATGCGCCGTCCGTGAGCGGCGTGGAGTTGCCGGCCGTCATGGTGCCGGCCGCACTGCGATCGAAGACCGGCTGCAGCTTCGCCAGTTGCTCGAGGGTCAGGTTGCTGCGCAGGTTGTTGTCGCGATCGAGCCCCAGGTGCGCGGTCATCAGATCGGTGAAGAAACCGCGCTCGTAGGCGGCCGTGAGGTTGTGATGGCTGCGCAGGGCGAGCGCGTCCTGATCTTCGCGGCGGATGCCCCAGCGCTTGGCCATCAGTTCGCAGTGTTCGCCCATCGACAGGCCGGTGCGCGGTTCGCTGTTGCGCGGCAGCAGCGGGCGGACGAACATCGACGGCCGCAGCCCGGCCAGCGCCTTGACACGCGCGCCGGTGGATTTGGCGCGGTTGGCCTCCAGCAGGATCTTGCGCATCTTCTCGTTCAGGCCGACGGGCGCATCGGAGGTGGTATCCGTGCCGCCGGCAATGCCCACGTCGATCTGCCCCAGCGCGATCTTGTTGGCGACGAGGATGGCGGCTTCCAGCCCCGTGCCGCATGCCTGCTGGATGTCGTAGGCGGGCGTCTGCTTGGCCAGCGTGGTGGAGAGCACCGTTTCGCGCGTCAGGTTGAAATCGCGCGCATGCTTGATGACCGCACCGGCCACGACTTCGTCCAGGCGCTGGCCGTGCAGGTTGAAGCGGTCGATCAGGCCCTGCAGCGCGGCGGTCAGCATCTGCTGGTTCGACGCCGTGGCGTAGGCCGTGTTCGAGCGGGCAAACGGAATGCGGTTACCGCCGAGGATGGCGACGCGGCGCAGCTGCGCGTTGACGAGCATGAATTCAGTCTCCCGTGTTTGCTTGTTGTTGTGCCTGCGGCAACGTCAGCATGCCGCGCAGATAGGGTTTGTCGCCCGCGGCGTTGCGCACTTCAAATGCGCGGCCGGGCGCGGCCTCGTGGGCCTGCCACAGCGTCGCCGCCCCGGGCAGCGACAGCGGCGTCTTGAATTCGGCCACCACTTCGCCTTGCGTGAGCGGTGCGGCCGGCAGCAGCGCGGCCAGCGCACGGGCCTTCGTCCACATGCCGTGAGCGATGGGATGCTCAAAGCCGAACAGCTTCGCGCCGATGCCGGACACGTGGATGGGGTTCCAGTCGCCCGACACACCGGCGTAGCGCCGGCCGGTATCGGCGGGCACATCCCATTGGCCGTCGGGCGACAAGTTGTGCGCACCGGGCAGCGCGATCAACGGTGCGCCTTGCGGAGACGGCACGCCCACGCGCAGATAGGTCGACAGCGATTCCCACACCACCGCGCCGGCCTTGACGATCGCGGTTTCGATGGCGAACGCCTGCCCGCGTGCGTGCTGGAACAGCCGGCGCGGGCGCACTTCCACGCGCACGCGCTCGCCAGCCTGCAAGCGTTGGTGCTGGCGGATCGTATTGCACAGATGCACCAGGCCGATCACCGGATAGGGAAACGCCGATTCCGTCATCAGCATGAGCTGCAGCGGAAAGCCGAGTAGGTGCGGATACGTCATCGGTACGCCATGCGCGGGCGAGAATCCGCACACCGCCGCGTACTGGGCGATGTGTTCCGCTTCGAGCGGCACTTCCTGCCGCACCAGGGTGTGGCGCGGCAGCGGGCCGCCGCGCCTGCCTTTGCGTTGCGACAGCAGCGCGCGCCAGGCCAGCGTCCCCGGCGATGGCGGCTCGGTCACCAGCGTCTGCGTCGCGGTCATCGGACAGGACAGGGCCAACGTGCGCATGGTCGTCTCAGGCTCCGAGCAGGCTTTGCCCGCACACGCGCACGATGTTGCCCGTCACGCCATTCGACGCGGGGTTGGCGAACCAGGCGATCGTCTCGGCCACGTCGACGGGCTGGCCGCCCTGGCTCATCGCATTCATGCGGCGGCCGGCTTCGCGGATGGCAAACGGCACGGCCGCGGTCATCTGCGTCTCGATAAAGCCCGGCGCAACAGCGTTGAGGGTAATGCCGCGCTCGGCCAGCAGCGGCGCGCCTGCCTGCACCAGCCCGATCACGCCGGCCTTGGACGTCGCGTAGTTGGTCTGCCCGAGGTTGCCCGCAATGCCGCTGATGGACGACACGCATACGATGGCGCCTCCCGCAAGCAGCGCATTGGCGGCAAGCAGCGCGTCGTTGATGCGCAACTGCGCGGCGAGGTTGATATCGAGCACGCTGCGCCACGCGGGTTCGGTCATGCGGGCGATGGTCTTGTCGCGCGTGATGCCGGCGTTGTGCACGAGGATGTCGATGCCGCCCAATGCCGCAAGTTGCTGCGCGAGCAAAGCGGGCGTCTCGGGCGCGGCAATGTCGTAGGCCATGGCCTCACCGCCGATTTCCTGCGCGACCGCGTTCAGTGCTTCCTGCGCGGCGGGCACATCCAGGCACAGCACGCGCGCACCGTCACGCGCCAGCACGTGCGCAATGGCCGCACCGATGCCGCGCGACGCGCCGGTCACCAGCGCGGTGCGCCCGGCCAGCGGCTTCTGCCAGTCCACCGAAACCGCTGGCGCCCGATGCACGCGCACCACCTGCCCCGAGACATACGCCGAGCGTGCCGACAGCAGGAAGCGCAGCGTCGATGCGGCTACGTTTTCCGCACCCTCGGCCACGTAGACGAGCTGCGCCGTGCAGCCGCGTCGGACTTCCTTGCCGAGCGATCGCGTCAGCCCCTCCAGCGCGCGCTGCGCGATTGCCGCCTCGGGCGTCTTGCAGCCCTCCGGCGGACGGCCGATCACGACCACGCGCCCACAACGGCCGATGGCCCGGACGCCATCGTGGAATACGTGATACAGCGCATCGAGGCCGTCGACCGTCGCAATGCCCGTGGCGTCGAAGACGATGCCGCCAATGCGATCAAACGCTTCGCCTTCTTTACCGGTGGGGGCGACAAAACGGCCCGTGATCTGCCCGTGCCGGTTGGCGGCGCCAAGCCATTCCGGATCGCTTTCATGAAAGCGCGTGGGGACGCCGGTCTCGGCAAACAGCGCGGCGAGCGTCTCGCGCATGGAGCCGCCCGGCGCCGCGCCCACCAGGAACGGCCCGACAAATTCCGGTTCGCCGGGCACATAACGGCGCAACGGCACGGGCTGCGGCAGGCCGAGGTTGGCCGACAGCCACTTGCCGAAACCGGAGCCGACGAAATCGAGGTACTTGTCTTGCATCGTTGTTGTTGTCGTTGGTCAGGCCCGGACCTTCAGGCTGCGCGGCGCTCGGCAGCCTGCAGGGCATCGAGCGCATCCTTGCGGCGTTGCAGGTCGGCCATGAGGTTGAAGTCGGGCGGGAAGTCATCCACGGCGACCGCGTGTTCGCCGTAGCGCGCGTAGTCGCACAGCTGCTTGCGTTCGCCTTCGTCGATGAGGTTTTGTCCCACCGCTTGCGCCGTCCAGGCTTCGAAGTCGGGCAGGCTTTGCGGCACGGGCGGCAGCTTGCCTGCGCGGATGGCCGGTTTCAAGCGTTGCTCGATTGCATCCACAGCCGGCTGCAGGCGGAAGGCCGCTTCGCCATAGGCGATCGGGTCGACCTCGGGCGTCGGGCAGTACGAGTCGGCCAGCAGGCGATCGCGTACGGCGCCCGGTGTCTGCATCAGCTCGGCCACCTGCGCGGCCAGCGCATCGGACGGCTTCCGATACGGTGTGCCGAACGGGAAGATCAGCGCACGCAGCAGCGCCGCGATGCCCGCATTCGGGAAGTTGGCCAGCACGCCGTCGAGCGCATCGTGTGCCTTCACCAGCGCGTCCTGCACGGACCAATGCACGAGCGGCGCGTCCTCTGCAGGGCGGCCTTCATCTTCAAATCGTTTGAGCGTGGAAGAGATCAAGTACATCTGCGAGAGGATGTCGCCCAGCCGCCCGGTGATGCTTTCGCGGCGCTTGAGCGTGCCGCCCAGCGTGAACATCGACACATCCGACAGCAGAGCGAGCGCCGTCGAGAAGCGGTTCACGGCGCGGTAATAGCGCTGCATTTCCGGTGCGGCATTGCCCGGTGCACTGGCGATGCGGCCACCCGTGACCGCATGCAAAAAGGCGCGCACGAGGTTGCCCGCGATGAACGCGCCGTGGCCGAACAGCGCCGCGTCGAACGCGCGCAGCGTCTCGGGTGAATCGGTGCCTTGCGCGGCCGTCATCTCGCGCAGCACATACGGATGGCAGCGGATCACGCCCTGCCCGAAGATGATCAGGCAGCGCGTCATGATGTTCGCGCCTTCCACCGTGATGGCGATCGGCACCTGCTGATACGCGCGCGCCAGGAAGTTGTTCGGGCCCATGCAGATGCCCTTGCCGCCGACGATGTCCATCGCGTCGGTGACCACATCGCGCGCACGTTCGGTGACGTGGTACTTGGCGATGGCCGAGATGACCGAAGGTTTCTCGCCCAGGTCCACGGCCAGCGCAGACAGACGCCGCGCCGCATCCATCATGTACAGGTTGCCGCCCATCCGACCGAGCGCTTCCTGGATCCCTTCGAACTTGCCGATGGGCGTACGGAACTGGCGTCGCACGGCGGCATAGGCGCCGGTGCTGCGCACGGCCAGCTTGGCCATGCCCACGTTGGACGAGGGCAGCGAAATCGCCCGCCCCGCTGCCAGACATTCCATCAGCATGCGCCAGCCGCGGCCGACCTGCGCCTGGCCGCCGATCACCCAGTCGATGGGGATGAACACGTCCTTGCCGGAGTTCGGGCCGTTCTGGAACACCGCATTGAGCGGCCAATGGCGGCGGCCGATGTTCACGCCTGGATGCTTCGTCGGGATGAGCGCGCAGGTGATGCCGGGCTCCTTGTCCCCGCCGAGCAAGCCGTCCGGATCGACTGCGCGGAAGGCCAGCCCCAGCACCGTGGCGATGGGGCCGAGCGTGATGTAGCGCTTGCTCCATGTCACGCGAAAGCCAAGCGTCTCGCGGCCTTCGTGCATGCCGCGGCAGACCACGCCCACGTCGGGGATGGCAGCGGCATCGGAGCCGGCATACGCGTTCGTCAGCGCAAAGCAGGGGATTTCTTCACCGCGTGCGAGGCGTGGCAGGTAATGGTTTTTCTGCGCTTCGGTGCCGTAGTGCAGCAGCAGCTCGGCCGGCCCGAGCGAGTTGGGCACCATGACCGACACGGCCGCCGCAGAGCAGCGCGTCGACAGCTTCATGATCACCTGCGAATGCGCGTATGCCGAGAACCCTTTGCCGCCGTATTCCTTCGGGATGATCATGCCGAGGAAGCCGGCGCGCTTCGCATAGTCCCAAGCCTCGGGCGACAGGTCTTGCCAGATCTGCGTGCTTTCCCAATCGTTGGCAAGGTCGCAGAGTTTTTCGGTCTCGACGTCGAGGAAGGATTGCTCTTCCGCCGACAGCCGCGGCGGCGGCGATGAAAGCAGCCGCGACCAGTTCGGCCGCCCCGAGAACAGCTCCGCATCCCACCAGACCGTGCCCGCTTCGATGGCGTCGCGCTCCGTTTGCGACATCTCCGGCATGATCTTGCGGAACATCGCCAGCACGGGGCGGGTGATGATCGCCCGGCGCAGCGGCTTGAGCGCTAGCACCAGCGCGGGCAGCACAAAGACGATGGCGAGCACCGTGGTCATCACCGGCCCAACAAGGCCGAGCCAGGCACCGGCCACAAGCCACACAGCGGTTGCGACGAGCCAGGCGAATGCCGAGGCTTCCATGCTGGCGAGGGCGAGCCCGCCGATGCAAAGCAGGACGATCCAGATCGTCGTCATGAGGGTCTCCATTCGATGCGTTGATGTGCCGAATGTCTCGAACATGCGGCGGCAACTGCCGAATGCCGGAGCGACTCCCGTGCCTGCACACGGGAGCGCCGCGCGGCGCCTGCGTTGTCAGGCGCTGGGGCTGCGCCAGGGGCGCATCGGGTTGGCCGGGAAGATGGCGCGTGCTGCGTTGCTCCGGCGAATGGCCAATGCCCGGGTGCGCGCAGACGGCGCGGGGCCGTCGCTATCGCTGTCGGCATCGTGGTGATCGTCGTGCTCGTCGGCGCTGAGGTCGTCGTGGTCGTCCGCGGCATCGTCTGCGCTGGCGCGAGAACCCGGCGTGCGGCCGAACAAGTCACCGGCAAAGGGCGAGGCCGTGGCGGGCGTCGCGCTGCGTTCGGTGCTGCGGCCGTTGCCGTGCCCGGCGTGGCGACCCGAGCCGCCGTGGCCGCTGTCGTTGCCGGTGGGCGCGTCGTCCGCTACGGCCACGGGTGTGGGCACCTGGGCTTCGGCCAGTTCGACCACCTGGTCGAGCGCGCCGGCCTCGCCGGGCAGCGGGGCATTGAGCGTGGCCACCACCAGCGCCGTCAGGCGCGCCAGCAGCGAGGCATCGTTCATCGTCTTGCCCTGCGTGAACAGCGGCAGCAGGTTGTTCAGGTCGTCGCCGGCCAACACGCCCGCCAGTGCCTTCAGCGCAAAGTGCAGGCGCCAGCCGAGTTCAGCGCGC
Organism: Ralstonia sp. 1138; assembly: GCF_040544795.1. Taxonomy (NCBI): domain Bacteria; kingdom Pseudomonadati; phylum Pseudomonadota; class Betaproteobacteria; order Burkholderiales; family Burkholderiaceae; genus Ralstonia; species Ralstonia sp. 1138. The sequence continues at coordinate 972,861 of NZ_JBEPKQ010000002.1, forward strand.
GGCAGGTGCGGCAGCGCTCGCGAGAAGGCTTCGAAGAAGCGATCGAATACCAGCGCGTAGTGGCCGAGCAGATAGTTCTGCACGAACGGCGAGGTGTCGGAATACACGCGCCCCATCAACCGCAGGAACGCGGGGCCGCCGGTGTCGGGGTTGCGCGCCATCTGCAGCGCCGGCACAAACAGCGCGCCGAGCACGTGATCGCAGGTCAGCTGTTCCTTCGTCCAGCGTTCTTCGCACGCGGTCAGCAACGCCAGCCGGCGCGTGTTGAGCGGGTCGAGCCGCCGGCCCAGCACCGACTGCATCAACGCTTCCTTGCTGCCGAAGTGATAGTTGACCGCTGCCAGATTGACCTTGGCGCGCGCCGTAATCTGCCGCAACGACATCGCCTCGTAGCCGAACTCGATGAACAGCAGTTCGGTGGCTTCCAGAATGCGGCCCTTGGTGTCTCCTGCTCCAGGACGTCCCATGTCTCCTACCTCGTTTTTTTAGGCCTGATATCGGGGTCGATTGCTGCGGTGCAGCGCTCGAACGTACGATTCAAACGTGTGTATGGGGTTGCCCGGGCATGTTAGGAACAGACGTTTGAAAACGCCAAGTGCCCAATTCGAGCAAGGACTCTAGAGATGGGGAGGTTGCCCCGGCAGCGTATAAAACGCCGGGGCCTGGAGGTGAGTGGGCGCAAACATCCAAAAGCCAAAGGAGCGTTTGCGCCGTGGTGCGGGCTCAGCCTGCCGGCTGATGGGGCGTCTTCAAGCCGCCGAAGAATGCGGCTGCGTTTTGTGCAAGGGTGGGCAGGTGATACCCGCCTTCCTGGACGACCAGCGTCGGCAGTCCAATCGCGCCGACGGCCTGTCCAAGGCGGCCGAAACCCTGCGTCGAAACGTCCACCTGCGATTGCGGATCTTCGCGGTAGATGTCGAAGCCGAGCGACAGCACCAGCGCGTCGGGCTGAAACCTTTCGAGTGCGGCAATCGCATCGCCGAGCTTGTCGAAGAACACCGATTCGGGCGAGCGGTGCGGCATCGGCAGGTTCACATTCAGCCCGAGGCCGTCGCCCGTGCCGCGCTCGTCGTCAAAGCCGGCAACCACTGGATAGAAGTTGGTCGGATCGCCATGAATGGAGACGTACAGCACGTCGGCACGGTCGTAGAAAATCTCCTGGATGCCCTGACCGTGGTGCATGTCGGTGTCGAGGATGGCGACGCGCTTGAATTTGCCCCGCAGCGCCTGCGCGGCAACGGCGGCGTTGTTCAGGTAGCAGAAGCCGCCGGCTGCCTCGCGGCGCGCGTGATGGCCGGGCGGGCGGCACAGCGCGTAGGCCAAGCGCTCGCCATTGAGGAGGGCTTGCGCGCCGGCCGCTGCGCTTTGCGCCGACCAGTACGCCGATCGCCACGTGTTCCCGCCGACGGGGCAGCTGCCGTCTGCCAGATAGCGGGCGGCCTGGGCCAGCACGCCGCGCAGCGCATTCGGCTCGCGCACGAAGATGTTGGACATGACCTCGTCGCCCCAGTCTTCGGGCAGGCGTTGCCACTCGGCATGGGCGTCCTGCAGGAAGCGCAGATAGGGCTCGCCGTGCACGGCGGTGAGCGGCGCAATGCCCTGGTCTTCGGGCCGCGCAATGGTGAAGCCGAGATCGCGCGCCGCCTGCAGCAAATTCAGCGCGCGCTCGGGCACTTCCTGCGGCGTGCGCATCTTGCCGCGCGAGTAGTAGCTCTGCGGATGGTGCAGAAGCTGTTCAGGATGAAAGAACGTCAGCATGGGTGAAACAGGGTGGGGAAAACCGTTATGCGCCGACGGTGTCGCCGGCCGTTGCGCGACCGCGCTGGCGCCCATCGATGGCCGCGATACACAGCAGCGAGATACCGGCGAGCAGCGTGTAGAAGACCGCCAGCGGCCACCATTCGCCATGGAAGCGCTGCGCGAGAATGGTGCCGACCAGCGGCGTGAGCCCGCCCGCCACCGCGCCGCAGACCTGGTATGACAGCGAGATCGCCGAGTACCGCACGCGCGTCTCGAACACACCCGACACGAAGCCCGCGATCACCGAATAGAAGCTCGCCATGCAGACCACGGCCAGCGCAATGCCCAGCACCATCAGCGGAGCCTGGCGCGTCTGCACCAGCAGGAACATCGGGTAGGGCGATGCCATCGCCATCAACGCCATCAGCTTGAGGAAGCGCGCGCCGCCAAGCTTCTCCGCCAGCCATGCCGCCAGCGGCTGCGCGAGAAACTGGATGAACGCCACCACGAAGAGGCAATCGAGAATCAGCGTTTTCGACAGCGACAGATACTGCGTCGTGTACGCGATCATGAACGTGTTGGTGAAGTACACGCCCGCAATGCCGATGGTGTTGGCGCCAATGCACAGCAGCACCGGCACGCGCGCCGTGCGCCAGACTTCGGCGATCGGCAGCTTGGCCGTCTTGCGCTGCGCCTGCACCTGCGCAAACTCGGGCGACTCGTTCACACCCAGGCGAATCGCCACGCCCACGAGCAGCAGCACCGCGCTGGCAAGGAACGGCAGACGCCAGCCCCACTCCATGAATGCGTCTTTCTCCATTGACGTGACGAGGCGGAAAGCCAGCAGCGAGAGAATCAAGCCAGCCGGGCTGCCGAGTTGCGCGAACGACGCGAAGAACGTGCGACGGCCCTTGGGTGCGTGTTCGCCCGCCATCAGCACCGCGCCGCCCCATTCGCCGCCGACCGCAACGCCTTGCACCACACGCAGCAGCACCAGCAGCACCGGCGCAAGCGCACCGGCGGTGGCATACGTCGGCAGCAGGCCGATGCCGATCGTCGCCAAGCCCATCATCGTGAGCGTGATCATCAGCGCCTTCTTGCGGCCGATGCGGTCGCCCCAGTGGCCGAACACGATGCCGCCCAGCGGCCGCGCGAAAAAGCCGACGGCAAACGTGCCGAACGAAGCGAGCGTGCTGAGGAACGGATCGCCACCCGGAAAGAAGAGTGGCCCGAACACGAGCGCAGCGGCGGTAGCGTAGATGTAGAAGTCGTACCACTCGATCATGGTGCCGACAAAGGCGGCGGTGGCCGCGCGTGCAGGCTGACGCCCGCCGGGTTGAGACGGTTGCATGGTGTAGCTCCTCACAGGTTTTTTTTAGCCCGCCGCTTCATGGCGACGATGCGTGTTTATTGCCGGTTGACGGGTATTAGTCAAATTCTGAATACTTATTGTTTGTATAAGTTGGACTCATATTCCCCGCCATGGACCCGTCCGCTCTTGATCCCGCCCTCGTCAGCGACCGGCTCGACTGGAATCTGCTGCGCACCTTTCTCACCATCGTCCACGAGCGCAGCATCAGCCGTGCGGCGGTGCGGCTGCACATCACGCAGCCGGCGGTCAGCCTCGCGCTGCGGCGGCTCGAAGATCAGCTTGGCCACACACTCATCGAGCGGCGTGGCTCGCACTTTCGCCTCACGCGCGTCGGCGAAGACGTATTGCGCATCGCCACCGACGTCTACGGCAATGTCGCGCGGCTCGGCTCGGAGCTTGGCGAACCGCAAGACGATGTGAGCGGCGTGCTGCATCTGCTGACCGTCAGCCGCATCCAATCGGGCGTGTACGACGAATGCCTGGCGGCGTTTCACCGCCATCACCCGCGCGTGGATCTGCAGGTGGACGTCATGCGCAGCACGGACATCCTCGATGCACTCGCGCAAAAGCGCGCGGGCATTGGGCTTAGCCTGTGCCGCACGCCAAGCGAAAAGCTCGAGCGGCAACTGTTCCTGCGCCAGCGCTACGCCGTGTTCTGCGGGCGGCACCATCGGTTGTTCGGGCGGACGGGCCTGTCGATCAGTGACTTGCTCGGTGAAAACTTTGTCTCGTTCATGAGCGACCAATTGGGCGATGCGCTGTCGCCGCTTGCGGTGTTTCGCGATCAGCAGGGATTCACCGGCCGCATCGTCGCCACGTCGCCGAGCCTGGACGAGATCAAGCGGCTCGTGTTTGCGGGCTATGGGATCGGCTGCCTGCCGGAGCACATCGTGGCGGACGATCTGGCCCAGCAGCGCTTGTGGCGGCTGCCGCCAGAAGAAGGCGTTGCCGACATCGACCTGTACCTGATGTGGCACAGGGAGCGCCGTCTGGCCCCGGCCGAAGAAGCGTTCCTGGCGCATTTCCGGCGGTATATGGCGCGGTATTCGCTGGCGGAACGGTTGGGCGATGTGGTGAATGCGCCCTTGGCGGCATTGCGGGCACCGGTGGGGTAAACACCATCACCTGTTAAACTAGCGCCCTTCTTGCAGTCCCCGGGGTCCAGTCGCCCCGTCACCTACCCAGGCTTTGTCCACGATTGGCGCACGAACGAATGCGCGGGACACGCCGGTCCAATCGCTTTTCCATGTCGTTTTCCGAACTCGGCTTGTCAGACAAGCTGGTACGTGCCGTGGCCGAACTCGGCTACGCAGAACCCACTCCGATTCAACGCCAGGCCATCCCCGCCATCCTCAAGGGCGGTGACCTGCTCGCCGGTGCACAGACCGGCACCGGCAAGACCGCCGGTTTCACGCTGCCGTTGCTGCACCGCCTGTCTGCATCGCAGCCCAATAAGGTGCAGACGCCGCAGGGCATGCGCTTCCCGATCCGTGCGCTGGTGCTGACGCCCACGCGGGAGCTTGCCGCGCAGGTGGAAGAAAGCGTGCGCGCCTATGGCAAATATCTGCCGCTGAAGTCGATGGTGATGTTCGGCGGCGTCGGCATCAACCCGCAGATCGATGCGCTCAAGCGTGGTGTCGATATCGTCGTCGCCACGCCGGGCCGCCTTCTCGACCACGTCGGTCAGCGCACCATCGACCTGTCGCACATTGAACTGCTGGTGCTGGACGAAGCCGATCGCATGCTGGACATGGGCTTCATCCACGACATCCGCAAGATCCTCAACATCCTGCCGCCGAAGCGTCAGAACCTGCTGTTCTCGGCAACGTTCTCCGACGACATTCGCGAACTGGCCGACCGTCTGCTCGACAAGCCGGCGCTGATTGAAGTCGCGCGCCGCAACACGACGGCCGAGACGGTCGAGCAACGCATCTATCCGGTCGACCGCGAGCGCAAGCGCGAACTGCTCGCCAAGCTTGTGCGCGACAACGACTGGCACCAGGTGCTGGTCTTCACGCGCACCAAGCACGGCGCGAACCGCTTGGCCGAGCAGCTCACCCGCGACGGCATCCCCGCGCTGGCCATTCACGGTAACAAGAGCCAATCGGCGCGCACGCGCGCGCTGACGGAGTTCAAGGCCGGGACGCTGCGCGTGCTGGTCGCCACCGATATTGCAGCGCGCGGCATCGACATCGACCAACTGCCGCACGTGGTGAACTTCGACCTGCCGAACGTGCCGGAAGACTACGTGCACCGTATCGGCCGCACGGGCCGCGCGGGTGCGCAGGGCGAGGCGATCTCGCTGGTCTGCGTGGACGAGCATGGCCTGCTGCGCGACATTGAGCGCCTCATCAAGCGCGAACTGCCGCGTACCGTGCTGGAAGGTTTCGAGCCGGACCCGACCATCGCGGCGGAGCCGATTCCGAACGGGCGCAATTCGGCGGGCCGTGGTGGTAACGCGCGCGGTGGCCGTCCGGGTGGTGGCCGCAGCCAGCAGCCACGCCAGGCCAGCGGCAACGCTGCCCCGCGCGAGCCGCGTGCTCCGCGTGAGCCTCGCGAACCGCGTCGCGAGTCGAGCGGCAACGGTCAGGGGCAGGCACAGAATCAAGGCCAAGGCCAGGGTCGAAATGGTGGCGGCAGCCGCCAGCGCCAGGCGCAAGGCCAGCGCGACGGTCAAGCTGCGCCCAAGCCGCGCAACGGCCACGGTGCCGGCAACGGCCAATCGCAAGCGCGCGGCCAGCGCCAGGGCAACGGTCAAGGCCAGGGCCAAGGCAAGGGCAATGGACAAGGCGGGCAGGGCGGTCAACAACGCCGTGCATCGAACACGCAAGCCGCGCAGCCGGCCCACAAGGGACAACCGGCCAAGCAGCCGTTCAATGGTTTGTTCGCCAAGGCGGCTGCGTTGCTCGGCGGTCGTAAAGCCTGACGTTCATGCACGACGACGGCCCACCCGCATCAGCTGACGCGCCCTACGACGGCCTGACGCCAGACAGCATCCTGGATGCGCTGGCGGAGGTCGGGCTGATGCCGGACGGCCGCATGTTCGCGCTCAACAGCTACGAAAACCGCGTGTACCAGGTTGGCGTGGAAGACAGCGCGCCGGTGGTGGCCAAGTTCTACCGCCCCGGCCGCTGGACCGACACGCAGATCGTCGAAGAGCACACCTTTACGGCGGAACTGGCAGCGGCGGAAATCCCCGTGATTGCGCCGCTCGAAATCGATGGCCGCACGCTGCATGCGTTTGAACGCTGGCACTTTGCGGTCTTCCCGCGCTGCGCGGGCCGCGTGCCCGCCATCGACCAGGACGACACGCTCGAATGGATGGGCCGCTTCCTTGGCCGCATCCACGCCATCGGCGCGCAGCGGCCGTTCGTGGCGCGCCCGGCGCTCGACATCGACACCTTCGGCGTGCAATCGCGCGACTGGCTGCTCGAACACGATTTCATCCCGCCCGATTTGTTGCCGGCGTGGCGCAGCGTGGCCGACGCCGCACTCGACGGCGTGCGCCGCTGCTACGACCGCGCGGGCGACGTTTCGCTGCTGCGCCTGCACGGCGATTGCCACGCCTCGAACGTGCTGTGGATTGAAGAGGCCGACGCCAAGCAGGGTGATCCGCTGCGCAGCGCCGGCCCGCATTTCGTCGATTTTGACGACAGCCGTACCGGCCCCGCTGTGCAGGACCTGTGGATGCTGCTCTCGGGGGATCGCGCATCAATGCAATCGCAGCTCGCCAGCCTGCTGGCCGGCTATGAGGACTTCTGCGAATTCGACACGCGCGAGCTGTATCTGGTGGAAGCGCTGCGCACGCTGCGCTTGCTGCACTACAGCGCGTGGTTGGCGCGCCGGTGGAATGATCCGGCGTTTCCTGCCGCGTTTCCGTGGTTCAACACGCAACGCTACTGGCAGGACCGGGTGTTGGAATTGCGCGAGCAGATCGCGCTGTTGGACGAACCGCCGCTCTGGTGACACCGAGCGGCGGTTTTTCTTTGAGGCTAGGGCTTAGGCGAACTTGCCGGCCTGGAAGTCACGCACGGCCTGGAAGATTTCTTCCTGCGTGTTCATCACGAACGGGCCGTATTGCGCGATCGACTCGTTCAGCGGCTTGCCGGCCACCAGCAGCACGCGCGCCTCGGCATCGCCTGCACGGATGACCACACCGTCGCTGCCCTCCGTGTTGGCGAGGATGGCCATCTGCTTGTCTTCCACGCGCTGCAGCCCGGCGTTGCCGGCTGCTTCGGCGTCGCCCACCAGCGCACTGCCACGGAACACATAGACGAACGCGTTGTGTCCGGCCGGCAGCGCCTGCGCAAACGACGCGCCCGCCGGCAGCGTGATGTCGAGGTACAGCGGCTGTGTCGCTTCGCGCGTCATCGCGCCTTGCACACCGTGCGATTCACCGGCGATCACGCGCACGGCCACGCCGTCTTCCGTCGTGAACTCGGGGATCTCGTTCGACGGAATGTCGCGGTACCACGGCGTCGTCATCTTGTCGCGGGCAGGCAGGTTCAGCCACAGCTGGAAGCCTTCCATCACACCGTCTTCCTGTTCCGGCATTTCCGAGTGCACGACGCCGCTACCGGCCGTCATCCATTGCACGCCGCCGTGTTGCAGCAAGCCTTCGTGGCCGGCGCTGTCGCGGTGGCGCATGCGGCCCGCGATCATGTACGTCACCGTTTCAAAGCCGCGGTGCGGATGGTCGGGAAAACCGGCCAGATAGTCGTTCGGGTCGTCACTGCGGAAAGCGTCCAGCATCAGGAACGGATCGAGCCGGCGCTGCAGATTGTTCGTCAGCACGCGAGTGAGCTTCACGCCCGCGCCGTCCGAGGTGGGACGGCCGGTGATGATGCGTTCCACGCGGCGGCCACGTTGCACGAGCTGCACTTGCGGTTGCACGAGGGTTTCCATGTTGTTCTCCTGAAATTCGGCATTTGTCATACGCCGAATGTAGGGTAGTTGCCTCGTTTGCACTAGTCGGTTATTGTGGGAAAAAATGTTGCTTCAGGCGAGACAATAACAATAACCGGCCGGCGCGCATCACGATAAGACGAGGAAACCATGGATCTGAATCAATTGGCGCTGTTCGTGCGCGTGGTCGAAGCGGGGAGCTTCACGGCAGCGGCAACGCGGCTCGATTTGCCGAAATCGTCCGTCAGCCGCGGCATTGCCGCACTTGAACAGGATTTGAACGTGCGACTGTTACAGCGCACCACGCGCACGCTCCATCTGACTGACGCGGGCCAGAGCCTGTACCAGGTGGCGTCGCATGCACTGGAAGACATTGAACGCGCCACGACCTGCGCTGGGGAACTCCAGGACCTGCCGCGCGGCAAGGTCCGGATCACGTCTTCGGAAGACGTCGGCCGTCTGTTGGTAGCCCCGGTGGCGGCGCGCTTCATGCAGCAGTATCCGGAGATCGATCTGGACGTCGTGCTGACCCCGCGCAACGTCGATCTCGTGCAGGAAGGGTTTGACCTTGCTGTCCGCGTCGGACGCCTGGCTGACAGTTCGCTGGTGGCGCGGTCGCTGGGCGTGTTGCGCATCGGCCTGTTCGCGTCGCCCGATTACCTGCAGCGCCGCGGCGCGCCCGACACCGTGCAAGGGCTGGCCGACCATTGCTGCCTCGATTTTCGCGGCACGGGCCGAGGCGAAACACAATGGCGCCTCGTCGGCCCCGATGGCCTGAAAACCGTGGCCGTGCGCGCTCGGCTGAATGCCGACAGCCTCATCTACCTCGAAACGTTGATCGCGTCGGGCGCCGGCATCGGTCCGCTGCCGCTGTATGCGAGTGCCGTGGCACGCGCCAACGCGCCGCTGCCGCGCTTGGTGCGCGTGCTGCCCGACTATGCGACCAGCGGAGAGCCGATCAACCTCGTCACACCGTCCGCTCGGTTCGTTCCCAAACGCGTTCGCCTGCTGATCGACATGCTGACCGAGTCGATTCGGCAAGAGCTGGAAAACGCCGATCCCACCTGAAGGTCGCGCCCGGACGCTGGCAACGTTAAATATTGTCACGACTGCGCCCGGTGCACGTATCGCACGGCATCATGCGCTCCACGTGTGCCGGACCAGTACGTCTGACCCTCCATGACGTTACCCCGTAAGCGTTGCAGTGCTTCCCCCCGGTGCGCTGCGATGTGTCTGGCACATGCGACCCTTGGGTGTTTCTGATCCCGTCACACTGTTGTGGGAAGCACCGCCGCCCGGACCTCGTTGTCCGGGCTTTTTTTTTGCCCGTTTGACCAATGCGCGTCGCATCCGTGCTTCAACGGCCTTCACAAATTAGGACTCTTCTCATGGTCCGTAGCACACCTCGCCATGAAAATTGCCGCCACGTAACACATGCAACGGAACGCGCTGAACGCGCCTGAATAAGCGCCATCAATTCCGGCACCCGCCCGCGACGCATGTGCGAATTTTCATGGAGCCGAACATGCGTATCGCCTTGCTTGAAGACGATCCCTTCCAAAGCGAAGTCATCGTCCAGATCCTGTCTCAGTCCGGCCACGACGTGGTGACCTACACCGACGGTGCCACCTTGCTGCGCATGCTGGGTCGATCGTCGTACGACATGCTGATCCTCGACTGGCATACGCCTGGCATGCTCGGTATCGACGTGCTGAGCGTCGTGCGCAGCCGCCATAAGGAAGTGCTGCCGGTGCTGTTCGTCACGGCCGAAGAGGGCGAGAAAAGCCTCGTGCGCGCGCTCACGCACGGCGCCGACGACTACATCGCCAAGCCGTTCCGCATTGCCGAGCTGCGGGCGCGCGTCGACGCGCTGCTGCGCCGTGCATATCCCATCCCGTATGGACGCCTGCCATTCGCGGTCGGGCCTTATCACTTCAATCCCCAGCGCCAGCAGGTCACCCTGCACGGCGAGCCAGTGACGCTGACGGGTATCGAGTTCCAATTGGCGCTGCTGTTGTTTTCGAATGTGGGCCGCACGCTGTCGCGCGACCACATCTTTGGGCAGGTGTGGGGCCGAAACTCGTCGGAGTACACCCGCACGATCGACAGTCACGTATCGCGCATCCGCATGAAGCTGAATGTCGAACCGGAGAACGAGGTGCGCCTGGTGGCGGTGTACAAGCACGGCTATCGGGTGGACCACCTGAAGCCTGCGGACGACATGGGAAGTCTGTACGAGATGGAAATCGCGTCGTACGACCTATAAACACGCACTGACCCGCGTGCAGAAAGAGCGCTACCGCAGGAACGCGGGAGCGCTCTTTTTTTGGGATCATCGGCTGGTATGCTCAACGCTTCTCAATCTTTGGGCGAGGCTGGTGTGCCGCTTGTCAATCTCAATGCAGAGGCCGAAGCGCTGCCGCGCGCCTGGTCGTCTCGCGTGCTGGAGCGGTTTGGTGGCGGTAACTTCAAGGTGCTGCGCATGGATGGCACGTCGTATCCCAACGAGGTGCACGACTATGCCGAAGGGCTGCTGGTCATCGATGGGCAGCTGCGGTTGCGCATCCGCGACGAAGCAGTGACGGTCTCGCGCGGGGAGCTGTACGTGGTGCCTGCCGGCGTGCCGCACAGCGTGGACGCAGGCAGCGCCGGCACGCTGGTCATTCTGGACGTCTAAGCGGAGCGTCGGCTGACTCCGCGAGCTGCTTGATCCGCTGCAGCATCATCCGGCGGATCAGACCGCTTGGCACGCGGATCAGTATCCAGTAAGGCGTGAAGCGGCGGCGCGCCGTGGTGCTGGAGCAATGCACGCACGTGCGCGTGGTCAGCAACGTGCCGGCGCCCTCGGGCTGAGCGACGAACGTCATGACCAGCTTGGCGATATCGGGTGCGGCGAACGTGCAAAATGCGCCGGCTTCAACGTGGATGAGCCCGCCGGCCGGTTCCCAGAAGCGGCCGACCAAGCCGAGCGCGAATTCCTGATCTCCATTTCTGCCAAGGATTGTGAAATCGTGCAGGCCGAATCCGGCGTCGATCCGTCGCGCACTGGGCTTGCCGAGCGCGGCGGCGATGCGCGCCGGGATGGCACGCAGATGCAGGAACAGCCTGGCTACCGGGAAATCCGTGACGTCAAGTTGCGAGGCCATGTCGAGCACGCGCGCCGGCGATGCATTGACCCGTATGTGGTGCTGCTCGCTGAATTGATGTTCGGGAAGGAAGGTGTGCAACAGGCTCATGCTGATGGAGGGCGTGATGTCACGCCTGGGGTTTTTCGCTCGCAGCCGTGGAAGCCGCAGCCGGGGCGAATGCAGCATCGCGAGCAGGCGGTTCTGCCAGGCTGCGTTTCATCAGCCATGCGACACCGGGCACGCGCAAGCCGGTGGCAAACACCACGTCACGCATCCAACCGCCGTATTGCGCCTGGAAGCATGGCGTGAGCGCGCGGCTCAGCGTCTGGTAGGCCTGCACGGTGCGCAGACGACGGGCGTGGTAGGCGAGCGCGCCATCGGCGGCACCATGGACTTGCACGCAGGCCGCCAGTGCGAGCGCATCCTGCGCGGCCAGCGTGGTCCCCAGGCCGAGTTGCGGGCTCATGGCATGCGCGGCATCGCCGATGACGCAGTAGGGCGGTTTGGCCAACGCGCGTGGCCACGTGTGGCGATAGACGGCAAAAGGCATATCGTCGTGCGAGCCGATCTGCTCGACCATGGGCGCGGCTTGCGGCCACAGGCTGAGCACATGCGCCTTCCACTGTTTGATGTCGGTCTGGCGCCAGGCGTCGACGGCATCGCTGGGCAGGCTCCAGAACATCGACAGGCGTGTGCGGCTGCCATCCACGTCGGTGGGCAGCAGGCCCATCATCTCGCGCGTGCCGCGAAAGCGCTGCTGCAGCACACGCGGGTTCCAGCCATCCACCCATCCTTGGAACCACAGCGTGCCCCATCGGTACGTGCTTGACGGGCCGGCCAGGCCTGCGGGCTCACGCAGCGCAGAGGCCGCGCCATCGGCAATCACAAACAGGTCGAAGATGGATTCTCCCTGCGCGTGCGCGACCCGCGCGCGCGGGCCATCCCCCAGCAATTGCTGGATCGCGCAACCAAAGTGGAATACTGCGCCCGCGTGCAAGGCGGCGTCGTACAGCATGGACGACAGCGCGTGCCGCGTGACGGCGCGGCCGGGCGTCTCGGCGTAGTCGATGTCGAGCAGACGCCAGCCGCGATGGCTCAGGCCGATCAGCCGGTCGATCGGCGCGCCGATGCCCTCAAGCTCGCGGCCCACACCGAGCGCCTCCAGCGCGCGGATGCCCTGCGGCTGGATCAGCAGGCCCGCGCCCATGGCGGTCAGCTGCGGGTGCTTTTCGAAGACGTGCACATCGTGCCCCTGGCGGGCAAACGCGATGGCGGCGGCGAGGCCGGCGTTACCGGCGCCGGCAATGCCGATGGACAGCGGGCGGGGTGCGGACATGAGGCGTGGTGGATCGTTTGCTCAAGATGATAACGATACGGCACGCACGTTAAGGCTGTTCGCGCAGGCTGCGGAGATAATGCGCAGACCTCCCGCCCACCCCACAAAACCGGACGCGCCATGCAGATCAAATGGCTGGAAGACTTCAAGGAACTGGCCAAGACGCGCAGCTTCAGCCGCGCCGCCGAAAACCGCAACGTCACGCACCCCGCATTCGGCCGCCGGATCAGGGCGCTGGAAGAATGGGTGGGCACCGCGCTGGTCGAGCGCAACGAGCATCCGGTCACGCTCACGGCGGCGGGGCGCCTGTTTCTGGATGCAGCGGCCAATGCCGTCGACGGCCTGAACGATGCGCGCCTGCTGCTGCGGGAGGCGCAACTGCCCGTGGCGCTCAAGATCGGCACGGGACGCACGCTGGCGCGCACGTTCGTCCCCGGGTGGTATGAGACGCTGGCGCGCCAGCGCGGGGTGTTTCCGCTCAGCGTGACGACGGGCGGCACGCAGGAAGGCGTGTTGGCACTTGCGGACGGCACCGTCGATTTGCTGATCGCCTACGCCAGCCCGCAGGCCGATGCGCTGCTCGATCCGCGCAAATACGACCACTGCCTGCTGGGCAGCGAGACGCTCGTGCCGGTGAGCGCCCCCGACAAGCGCGGCCGCCCGCGCTTCACGCTGCCGGGTTCGGCCGCCGCACCGCTGCCGTGGCTGGCCTTTGCGCGGGGGCTGACGTTGCGGCAGATGCTCGACAGCCATCTGGCCGCCGCCGATCGCAAAGTGCATCTGCAACCCGTGTTCCAAGCCGATTTTTACGAAGCGGTGGAAGAGATGGCCTTACGTGGATTCGGCATGGCGTGGCTGCCGTATCGCCTGGCCAAGCCGCACCTGAATGCGGGTGAACTGCGCCCCGCCAGCGACGACGCCTGGCACATCCACGTCAACATCCGCATGATGCGCGTGCGCAGCAACCAGAGCGCGCTGCTCGACGAGGTGTGGCAACGGGCCGTCGATAACGCCAATGCCAACGTCCGCGCCGATCTCGCCTGACGCGCATCGCAAAAAAGCCCAACCTTGTGCCGAAACGGCACAAGCCGCGGCGGCGCGGCACCTAGACTCCTCCGCAACCTTCGCCCGCCAGCGCTGTTCGGCAAAACAGGCGGATCGGCACAGACCACGGGGAGACAACCATGCCAGCCCACACCCTCAACGCGAGCGGCGCAGCAGCACGCGCCGCCGACACCCATCGACACCCCGCGCCCTGGCGTGCCGTTCTGGCTGCCAGCGTCGGCAACGCGCTCGAATACTACGATCTGCTGATCTACGGCTATTTCGCCATCACCATCGGCAAGCTGTTCTTCCCGACGGGCGATGCGTGGAGTTCGCTGATGCTCTCTGTCGGCACGTTTGGCGTGTCGTTCATCATGCGCCCGCTCGGTTCGATGGTGCTCGGCAGCTATGCCGACCGCGTGGGCCGCAAGGCCGCGCTGACCTGGTCGATCCTGCTGATGATGCTGGGCACGGCGATGATCGCGTTTGCACCGACATACGCATCGATCGGTCTGTGGTCGCCGGCCATCGTGATCGTGGCGCGACTGCTGCAGGGCTTTTCGGCCGGCGGTGAATTCGGCTCGGCCACGGCGTTCATGATCGAGCACGCCAACGGCAAGCGCATGGGCTACAACGCGAGCTGGCAGGCCGCCACGCAGGGTCTGGCCACCTTGCTGGCGGCAGGCCTGAGCGCGTGGATCACCTACGCGCTGACCCCGGCACAGGTGGAGTCATGGGGTTGGCGCGTGGCGTTCCTGTTCGGTTTGCTGATCGGGCCGATCGGCGTCTATATCCGCCGCCATACGCCGGAAACGCCGGAGTTCGTCGCCATGCAGGCGGAAGCGCCGGCCGCGCTGCAAGCGCGCTCGCCGCTGCGCGACACGCTCACGCAGGGTTTGCCGGGGCTTCTGCTGGGCGCGGGCGTGGTCGTCGCCGTCACTGCATTCAACTACGTGCAGAAGGTCTACATGCCGACCTATGCCATCAATCAACTCCACATCGCGACCAGTGCATCGCTGGTCTGCACGATGATCACGGGCGCGATGCTGATGATCATGGCACCGGCGTTCGGCCTTCTGGCAGATCGTTTCGGCAGCATCCGCGTGGTGTCGATTGCGATGGTGGTGATTGCGCTGTCGACGTATCCGATGTTTGCCACGCTGGTCGCACAGCCGACGTTCTGGACGCTGCTGGTCATGCAGGCCATCGTTGGTGTATTGCTCGCGGCCATCCTGGCGCCGCTGCCTGCGTTGCTCGCCGACATTTTCCCGACGCGTACACGCGGCACGGGTCTGGCGCTCAGCTACAACCTGTCGGTAACGATCTTCGGCGGGTTCTCGCCGCTGATCGTCACGTGGCTGATCGGTGTCACGCACATCAAGACGTCGCCAAGTTTCTATGTGTTTGCGACCACGCTGATCAGCCTGGCTTCGCTGTGGATGCTGCGCGGGCGCGTTCGTGCGGCTCGCAACTGAACAGACTTCTCGTCACACCGAAGGATTTCGCATGATGACCCTGGAGGCGCTGCGCGCCACGCTGCCGGTCTACCCGATCGAGTTGCACAAGCCTGATATCCGCCGTTGGAAAACCGGCACGCACGGCATCGATTACGTCCATACGTTCGACAGCGGAATGCCCGGTCCGCACGTCATGATCAACGCGCTCACGCATGGCAACGAGCTGTGCGGCGCGATTGCGGTGGATGCGCTGCTGGCTGCCGGCGTGCGTCCGGCACATGGCATGCTCACGCTGTCATTCGCCAACGTCGAGGCGTATGAGCGCTTCGATATCAACGACCCGGATGCCACGCGCTTCATCGACGAAGACCTGAATCGCGTGTGGTCTGCGGACAAGCTGGATGGCCCGGGCAACACGCTGGAACTGCGCCGCGCGCGCGAGTTGCGCCCGGTGATCGACACGGTGGATTACCTGCTCGATATCCACTCGATGCATGAGAAGGCCGAGCCGCTGATGCTGACCGGTCCGCATCCGAAAGGTGTCGCATTGGGCCGCCAGGTCGGTGCGCCTTCGCATCTGATGATCGATGCCGGCCATGCTGCCGGCCGCCGCCTGCGCGACTACGGCGGCTTTGGCGATGCCGCCAGTCCCAAGAACGCGTTGCTGATCGAATGCGGTCAGCACTTCGAGCGCGTGAGCCGCGATGTGGCGCTGGATGCGTGCGCGCGCTTCCTGGTGGCGCTGGGCACCGTCGATGCATCTGCGGTATCGGAATGGCTGGGCGTGGCGCCTGCGCTGGACGTGCGCTGCATTCGCGTGACCGATCCGGTCGTCGCCAACTCCACGGCGTTCCGCTTTGTGGACGACTATCGCGGCATGGAAACCATCGCGCGCGCCGGCACCGTCATCGCCACCGATGGTGAATCGAACATCGTCACGCCATATGACAACTGCGTGCTGCTGCAGCCGTCGCTACGGCACCTGGGGCCCGGCGTGACCGTGGTCCGGCTGGGCAAACCGGAAGGCGGGGCTTAAGCGTCGAGCATGGCGCGCAACGTGCCGAGCACGACCTGGCGGCAGTTGCGCACCATCTTCTCTTCGGGGTCTCGATAGCCGGTCAGAAGCCACGCTGCACCGACGTTGGTCAGGGCGCCCACCAGCGCCAGGCCGATGATGCGTTGGTCGGCGCGCAGCTCGGCGTCGTCGTCATTGTGGACGACAGGCAGTTGGGCATTCGCCATGATCTGCCTGCCAAACTCCAGCAGGTTGCGCTGGTAGGTCGCATCCGTTTCGGGGCTCACGCCCATCACTTCGAGCAGCAGTACGCGCGCCGCGCACGGGTCACGCAAGAACGCGAAAAACGCGTGCAGGCCAGCGTCGACGCGCGCTTCCAGCGTGTTGCTGACAGCGGCGGTGGCGTCCGACACCCGTGTGCGCAAGTCTTCGGCATGTTGCTGGTAGGTCGCACGCAGCAGGGCTTCGGTGCTGTCGAACGCGGCGTAAAAGTACCGGTCATTGAGCTTCGCTTCCTGGCAGATCGCGCGCACGGTGGCCTTGCGAAAGCCCACCGTGCCGAACACGCGCGTGCCAGCGCGGATCAACGCATCGCGGCGCTCTGCTGCGCGTGCTTCCGGCGCCACACCGCCATACGGGCGGCCTTTCCTGACGGGTGCGTCGGCTGTTTCAAGTGTTTTCTCCATTTCGCTATTTGACGTCAGGACGCCCGAAAATTAAAGTGGTGACGAATCACACCACATTTAAGGCGAACTTTGCCACGCCCGCAGCCGGGCCGCGAACAGGAGACCGCATGGACACCACGATGGAGCACAGCGCCAGCCGGGCCGCGCCCCGCAACCGGGCAGCCGCGCCGGATACCGACCTCGACGTGCTCATCGTCGGCGCGGGCCTTTCGGGTATTGGCGCGGCGTATCACCTCCGCGAGCGCAGCCCGTCGGCGCGTTTCACCATCCTCGAAGGGCGCGAAACCATCGGCGGCACATGGGACTTGTTCCGCTATCCGGGCATCCGCTCGGACTCCGACATGTTCACGCTCGGCTACAGCTTCCGGCCGTGGCACAGCAACAAGGCCATCTCTGACGGCCAGACGATCCTCGATTACATCCGCGACACCGCGCGCGTGTTCGGCATCGACAAGTCGATCCGCTTCCGCCACAAGGTGACGGGCGCGAGTTGGGATTCCTCCGCCGCGCGCTGGACCGTGCAGGCGCTGCGCGGCGATGGCACGCGCGAGGAACCGGTGCAGTTCACCTGCAAGTTCCTCTACATGTGCAGCGGCTACTACGATTACGAAGAGGGCCACGCGCCGACGTGGCCCGAGATGGATCAGTTCCAGGGCCGCATCGTCCATCCGCAGCACTGGCCGAACGATCTGTCGTACGCCGGCAAGCGCGTGGTGGTGATCGGCAGCGGCGCCACGGCCGTCACGCTGGTGCCCGCGATGGCCGGCACCGCGCAGCACGTGACGATGCTGCAGCGCTCGCCCACGTACATCGTGTCGCGGCCCGAGCAGGATGCCGTCGCAAACACGTTGCGCCGCTGGTTGCCGTCGGGCCTCGCTCACCGGCTGGTGCGCACGAAGAACGTGCTGCTGACGATGTACTTCTATAGCCTCGCGCGTCGCAAGCCCAAGGCATTCAAAGACTTCATCATCCGCATGGCCGGCAAGCAGATCGGCCCCGGCTTCGACGTGCGCAAACACCTGACCCCGCGCTACAACCCGTGGGACCAGCGCCTGTGCCTCGTGCCGGATGGCGATCTGTTCAAGACGATCCGCGCGGGCAAGGCCTCGATTGCGACGGACGAAATCGCACGCTTTACGCCGACGGGCCTGCAGCTCAAGAGCGGTGAACATCTCGACGCCGACGTGATCGTCACGGCCACGGGGCTCAAGCTGAAGGTGCTGGGCGGCGCGGCCATCACCGTCGACGGGCGTGCTGTGGATCTGGCCGAGACGGTGTCGTACAAGGGCATGATGTACAGCGGCGTGCCGAACCTGGCGTCGTCGTTCGGCTATACGAATGCGTCGTGGACGTTGAAGGCCGAGTTGATCGCGCAGTACGTCTGCCGGCTGCTCAACCACATGCAAGCCAACGGTTTCGATACCTGCGTGCCGCGTCTTGATGACGAAGCCATGAGCCGCGAGCCCGCCGTCGATCTGACGTCCGGCTACATCCAGCGCGCGGCCGCCATCCTGCCCAAACAGGGTGACAAGCAGCCGTGGAAGTCGTATCAGAACTACGCGCGCGATCTGATGATGCTGAAGTTCGGCACACTGGCCGACAGCGCCATGCAGTTCGAGCGTCGCGCTCAGCCGATCGGCGCGGCACAGCCCGCCTAACCGCCTCCCGCTTTGGGGACACTATGACCAGCATCGTTCTTGGCGTCATCGCGCTTGCCATCCTGGCGCCTGTTGCGTTCACGTTTTTCATCGCTCGCCGCGTCACCAAGGGGTTTCCGCCCGAAGGCAAGTTCCTTGATGTCGGGGCCGATCGCGTGCATTACACCGATCGGGGCAAGGGGCCGGCCATCGTGTTCGTGCATGGCCTGTGCGGGAATCTGCGCAACTTTGCCTACCTGGATATGGAACGGCTGGCGCGCTCGCACCGCGTGATCGTGATCGACCGGCCGGGAGCAGGGCGATCGGTGCGCGGTGCGGATTCACCGGCCAATATCTACGCGCAAGCGCGCATGGTCGCCCAGTGCATCGAGAAGCTCGGGCTCGACAAGCCGGTGCTGGTGGGGCATTCGCTTGGCGGGGCGATTTCACTGGCGGTGGGGCTGAACCATCCGCAGGTCATTCGCCGGCTCGCGTTGATCGCGCCGCTCACGCATGCAGAGAGCGCGCCTCCGGGTGCGTTCGGGGGCCTGGTGTTGCCGTCGCCGTTGGTGCGCAGGCTGGTGTCATGGACGCTTGCGATTCCGCTGTCGATCATCAACTCCCGCAAGGCCATTGCCGCAGTGTTCGCGCCTGAGACCATGCCGAAGGATTTCCCGTTCAAGGGCGGTGGCTTGCTGGGGCTGCGTCCGCACGTGTTCTATGCGGCATCGTCGGATCTGGTCGCTGCCCCGGAAGATCTGCCCGACATGGAGCGCCGCTATGCCTCGATGACGGTGCCGGTTGACGTGCTGTACGGTCGCGGGGACCGCATCCTGAACGTCAAACGCCAGGGCGAAGCGCTCAAGCAGAAGCTGGATCGTGTGAACCTGCGCATCATCGACGGCGGCCATATGCTGCCCGTGACGCAGCCGGCGTTGACGACGGATTGGGTGTTGGCGGTGGCTGCCGAGACGCCTGCGCAAGCCGAGGCGCTTGCGTAATGTGATGGCCCTGGCGGTGGCGCCGGGGATGCAGCAGAAAGCAAAAAGCCCTGCCGAAGCAGGGCTTTTTGGTATTTGGTGGCGAATCAGGGACTCGAACCCCGGACCTGCGGATTATGATTCCGTCGCTCTAACCGACTGAGCTAATTCGCCGAAGAAGCGGGATTCTACCGTCTTCGGCGAATATGTCAACCCCCTGCGTCAGTCGTTGCGATAAATATCCACATCCTTGGTCTCGCGCACGAACAGCACCCCGATCACGAAGGTGATGGCCGCGATCCAGATCGGGTACCACAGACCGTGATAGATATTGCCGTTCTGGGCCACCAGGGCGAACGAGATGGTCGGCAGCAGGCCCCCGAACCAGCCGTTGCCGATGTGATACGGCAGCGACATCGACGAGTACCGGATGCGCGTCGGGAACATCTCCACCAGCATTGCCGCGATCGGGCCGTAGACCATGGTCACGTAGATCACCAGGATCACCAGGATCACCAGCACCATGACCGTGTTCATCTGCGCGGGATCGGCCTTGGCGGGGTAATTGGCCGCCTTGAGCGACTCGCTCACCTGCTTCTTGAAGTCGGCGATCTTCGTCTTGCTGTCGGCGTCGAAACTCTGACCGTCTGCCGTGCGCGTAGCGTTGAGCGAGCTGATCTGCTTACCCGCGATCGACACCGAGGCCACCGTGCCGGCCGGGCCTTCGACCGTCTCGTAGCTGGCCGACGCCTGCGCCAGCGTACGCTTGGCGATGTCGCACGACGAGCGGAAGTCCACCTCGCGGGCGATCGGGCTGCCCTGGAACGAGCACTCCTTCGGATCGACCGTGATGGTGATCTGCGCGGTCTGCTGGGCACGCTCCAGCGCCGGGTTGGCGTAGTGCGTGAGCGCCTTGAACAGCGGGAAGTAGGTCAGCACTGCCAGCAGGCAGCCGGCCATGATGATCTTCTTGCGACCGATGCGATCCGACAGCGACCCGAAGAACACGAAGAACGGCGTGCCGATGGCAAGCGCCACGGCAATCAGCACGTTGGCCGTGAAGGCGTCGACTTTCAGCACCTGCGTGAGGAAGAACAGCGCGTAGAACTGGCCCGTGTACCAGACCACAGCCTGGCCGGCGGTCAGGCCGATCAGCGCCAGGATCACGATCTTCAGGTTGCGCCATTGGCCGAACGCTTCCGTCAGCGGGGCCTTGGAGGTCTTGCCCTCGGCCTTCATCTTCTGGAATGCCGGCGATTCGCTCATCGACAGGCGGATGTACACCGACGTGGCGAGCAGCAGGATCGAGACCAGGAACGGGATGCGCCAGCCCCAGTCATCGAACGCCTTGCCGGTCAGCTCGCGCACCGCCAGGATAACGACCAGCGAAAGGAACAGGCCCAGCGTGGCCGTCGTCTGGATCCACGATGTGTAGGCACCGCGGCGGCCGTGCGGGGCATGCTCGGCGACATACGTGGCAGCGCCGCCGTACTCGCCGCCCAGCGCCAGGCCTTGCAGCATGCGCAGCGCGATCAGGATGATCGGCGCGGTGACGCCAATCGTGCCGTATGACGGAAGCAGGCCGACGATGAACGTCGACGTACCCATGATGACGATGGTGACCAGGAACGTGTACTTGCGCCCGATCATGTCGCCCAGCCGGCCGAATACCAGCGCGCCGAACGGACGCACCAGGAAGCCGGCGGCAAACGCCAGCAGCGCAAAGATGAAGCCCGCCGTGGGGTCCAGCCCCGAGAAGAACTGCTTGGCGATGATGGCCGCCAACGAGCCGTAGAGATAAAAGTCGTACCACTCGAACACCGTCCCCAGCGACGAGGCGAAGATGACCTTCTTCTCCTCCTTCGTCATGGGCGCGGGCTGCACACGCCCGGCGGGCGCGTTCGGTGCACTTTGCACGGTTGCCATGTTGTCTCCTGTTCTTTTCGTAGGTCGTCCCGCTGGGCACTGACATGACAACGCAAACGCTTTTCGCCCGCGGAAGTGTCAAGGATTGTGGGAGCCGAAACTTACGGCGTTCTGACAAGCATGTGCCTGTCGATGCACCGGATCGGCCGTCGAGATCCCAAAGAAATCAAGCACTTGGTTGTCGGAGTGGAGGAATGGTGCACCGATCTGCCCTGTCGCCCGGCTGCGTGCGCTGCATCATCCGACAGCCGCTGGGAGCGTGCCGTGCCAAACGGTATGCGTACCTGCAGCGAATGTGCAAACGCACAAGTTGCCGACGTTTGCCAACGTGGTGTCAAGGGACGGGCGTTGCCTCGCTCTCCTTCGCCACTGCAGCTCGCCCATGTGCCTGACGTTGTTTTGCTGCGCTAGGGAAAACCACTATCGCAGTAAAAGCGCCCCTGAGAGCGTGAGTAAGAGTTCAGTCAGTTTCACTATCCAGAATCGCCGCACACATTCCAAGAGCAAACCAGGAGACAGGCGATGCAGGATGGATTGGTAGGAAAAATCGAGGCGCATCCGAAATATGCGCAGCTCAAACAGCGGCGCAACAGGCTCGGCCTGGTTCTGACAGTGCTGATGCTGGCCGTGTATTACGGCTACATCGCGCTGATCGCATTCGATAAGCCGTTTCTCGCCAAGCCCGTGGGCGCCGGCGTGATGAGCGTGGGCGTGCCCGTCGGTATGGCGGTCATCATTTTCACCGTCGTCATCACCGGCATCTATGTGCGCCGGGCCAACAGCGAATACGATCAACTGACGCAGGACATCCTGAAGGACGTCGCCAAATGAAGAAGATGCTTTCGATCCTGCTGGCGGCGTTATTGGCCGCAGGTGCCTGCGGAGCGGCCTTTGCTGCCGGCGGCGATGTCGGGCAGACCGCCAAGCAGGAAACCAACACCACGGCCATCGTGCTCTTTGCACTCTTTGTGGCCGGCACACTGTGGATCACGAAGTGGGCGGCCAAGCGTACGCGCTCCGCGGCAGATTTCTATACGGCGGGCGGCGGCATCACCGGTTTCCAGAATGGCCTGGCGATCTCGGGCGACTACATGTCGGCGGCGTCCTTCCTGGGCATTTCCGCCGCCGTGATGACCTCCGGCTACGACGGCCTGATCTACTCGATCGGCTTCCTGGTCGGCTGGCCGATCATTACGTTCCTGATGGCCGAGCGGCTGCGCAATCTCGGCAAGTTCACCTTTGCAGACGTGGCGGGCTATCGCTTCGAGCAAGGCCCGATCCGCAGCTTTGCCGCCATCGGCACGCTGGTGGTGGTGGCGTTCTACCTGATCGCGCAGATGGTGGGTGCAGGCCAGCTCATCAAGCTGCTGTTCGGGCTGGATTACTGGATCGCGGTGGTCATCGTCGGTGCATTGATGATGGTCTACGTGCTGTTCGGCGGGATGACCGCAACCACCTGGGTGCAGATCATCAAGGCGTGCCTGCTGCTTGCGGGCGTGACGTTCATGGCCATCATGGTGCTGGCGCAGTACGGTTTCAGCCTGGAGGCGCTGTTCGCCAAGGCTGTGCAGGTCAAGACCGCCATTGCGGCCAACGCCGGCAAATCGCCCGATGAGGCCGCCAAGATCGGTCTGTCCGTGATGGCGCCGGGCGGCTTCATCAAGGACCCGATCTCGGCCATCTCGTTCGGCATGGCGCTGATGTTCGGCACCGCCGGGCTGCCGCACATCCTGATGCGTTTCTTCACGGTGCCCGATGCCAAGGAGGCGCGCAAATCGGTCTTCTGGGCGACTACCTGGATCGGCTACTTCTACATCCTGATCTTCATCATCGGCTTTGGTGCGATCACGCTGGTGCTGACCAACCCGGAACTGTCCGACGTGGCCAAGGGCGTCATCAAGGGCGGTGCGGGCACGGCCAATATGGCTGCGGTGCTGGTGGCCAAGACGGTGGGCGGTGATGTGTTCTACGGCTTCATCTCGGCCGTGGCGTTTGCCACGATTCTGGCGGTGGTGGCGGGGCTCACGCTGTCGGGTGCGTCGGCCGTGTCGCACGATCTCTACGCCACGGTCTTCAAGAACGGCAAGGCCAACAGCGCCGACGAACTCAAGGTGTCGCGCGTCACCACGCTGGTGCTGGGCGTGATTGCCGTGCTGCTGGGCATTGCCTTCGAGAAGCAGAACATCGCGTTCATGGTGTCGCTGGCGTTTGCGGTGGCGGCATCGGCCAACTTCCCGGTGCTGTTCCTCTCGATGCTGTGGAAGGGCTGCACCACGCGTGGCGCCGTCATTGGCGGGTTCCTTGGCTTGATCTCGTCGGTGGGTCTGACGATCGTTTCGCCGTCGGTGTGGGAAGCCACACTCGGTTATCCGAAGGGCTCGGCATGGTTCCCGTACACGTCGCCCGCGCTGTTCTCGATGACGATCGGCTTCGTGGGCGTGTGGCTGTTCTCGGTGCTGGACAGCAGCGTTCGCGCCAAGAACGAGAAGGCGTCGTTTGCTGCGCAGCAGGTTCGCTCGGAAACCGGCCTCGGTGCGGCTGGCGCATCGGGTCACTGATCGGCCACTGGCCACGCTGATCGGAGGCGGGTGACGCGTTGCATCGCCCGCCTCCAAGGCAACCATGCCCAGCGCTTTCAACTTCAACGTCTGGCCGTTCGACTGCCTCAACCAGGACGAGCAGCGCCTGGTGCGCGAAGCCGTCGACATCGGCTACTACCCGGAAGGGCAGAACCTCCTCGATGCAGGTGCCGCACCGCTGCATCTGTTCCTGATCATCAAGGGCCACGTCGCCCAGTACGACGGCGACGAATTGGTCGCCACCTATGGCCCCGAGGATTGCTTTGATGGCCGAGCGCTGGTGGCCGGCAAGGCGAGCAGTCGCTTCGTCGCGGCTGAAGAAGTCGTTGTCTATCAGATCGCGCGCCAAGCTGTGCGCGACCTCATTGCCGCCAACACAACCTTTGGTGCGCTGCTGTTTTCCGACCTGGGCAGCAAGCTCAGCGCCATTGCGCAGCGGCAAAACATGGAGACGATGCAGTCGCTGGCCGTCTCGCACGTGAGCGATGCCTTCATCCGGCCCGCCCATTTTGTGGATGCCGACACGGACGTCGTCTCCGTCGTCAAGCTGTTCCAGGCTCACAACACGTCGAACGTGCTCGTGCGTGATGGCCGCAGCCCGCCGCGCGTGGGCATCTTCACGCGCAGTTCCTTGCAGCGCGCCGTCCTGCAGGGCACACCGCTGGATCGTCTGCCGGTGGGGCAGATGAGCCAGTTCTCGCTCATCACCGTGCCGGCCTCCGCGCAGATCGGCGACGCCCTGACGCTGATGCTGCGCCATCGCGTTCACCGGCTGGTCGTCACGCACGGAGATGAGATTCTCGGGCTGCTCGAATCCCTGGATGTGTTCAGCTTCCTGGCTAATCACTCCTATCTGCTGACCGTGCAGATCAACCTGGCCGAAGATCTGGACGCGCTCGCGCAAGTAGCGGCGCAGATCACGCGGATGGTCGCGCTGCTCACGCGTGGCGGCTCGCGCATTGACCACGTTGCCAGCCTCGTACGCGAAATCAACGCGCGCCTGTTTGAGCGTGCCTGGCAGATGATCGCGCCACCGGAGCTGGTGGAAAACAGTTGCCTCTTCGTCATGGGCAGTGAGGGGCGTGGCGAGCAACTGCTCAAGACCGATCAGGACAACGCGCTGGTGCTGCGCGATGGCTACGTGCCTCCGGCAGATCTGCAGTGCATCGTCACGCGCTTCTCCGATGCGTTGGCCGCGTTCGGCTACCCGCCTTGCCCCGGCGGCATCATGCTGAGCCGTCCGGAGTGGTGCATGTCCGCAAGCGACTTCGCGCGGCACATTCGCGAATGGCTGATCCTGCCGAGCCCCGAAGGGTTGATGCATCTGGCCATCTTCTTCGACGCCCATGCGGTGTCCGGCGATGCCGCCTTGCTGAAACAATTGCGGCGGACCTTGCTGGAACTCATGATCGACAATGACGCCGTGCTGAGCCGATTTGCCGCTGCCGTTGAAGCCTTCAGTGCCGCGCCGGGCTGGCGCGATCGTTTGCTCGCGTTTGCCGATGCCGATCCGGTCATCGACGTAAAGAAGGAGGGCATCTTCCCGATCGTCCATGGGGTGCGCAGTCTTGCGCTCGCCCACCAGATACTCGACGAAACCGGCACCGTGCCGCGCCTGGATGCGCTGGTGCGCGCCGAAGCGGTCGATGCCCACATGGCCGCCGAGTTGAGCGACAGCTTGCACTTCCTGATGTCGCTGCGGCTCAAGGCCGGGCTGGCGGAGGTCGATGCGCGTCAACCGCTGTCGTGCGACGTGCATCTGGCGCGCCTGTCGTCGCTGGAGCGTGACCTGCTCAAGGACACGCTCGGCGCGGTCAAGCGGTTCAAGGCGCTGCTACAGCAACGCTGGCGGACCGAGTGGATGTGATCATGAGCGTGCAGTCATGAGCGGACGGCTCTCCGACTGGCTGCAGGCACTGCAAAGGCGCCGCCTGTTGCGCAGGTTGCGCGATCCGGCGTTCCAATTCCTGCTCGAGGCGCCGCCCACCGACGAATGGGTGGCGCTCGATTGCGAGACCACCGGCCTGAACGTGCGCACCGACGAGATCATCTCCATCGGGGCCGTCCGCATCATCGGCAATCGCATTCTGACGAGCGAAAGCCTGGAGTTGCTGATCCGGCCGCAAGGGGAGATGCGTGCCGACAGCATCTGCGTGCATCGTCTGCGCAATCGCGACCTGGACAGCGGTGTGTCGATCGAGCAGGCCGTCCACACACTGCTGCATTTCATCGGCAGCAGACCTTTGGTGGGCTACTACCTCGAGTTCGATGTGGCGATGCTCAATCGGGTGGTGGTGCCCATGCTGGGCATCGGCCTGCCGCAGCCCAAGATCGAAGTCTCTGCCCTCTATTACGACCATCAATTCCAGCAGTTGCCCCCGTATCGGCAGCAGGGCGACCCCGATCTCGACCTGCGCTTCGCCACCGTGATGAAGGAACTGGACTTACCGACCTGGGACGCACACGACGCGCTGAACGACGCGGTAATGGCCGGGTTGGCCTTTGTGAAGCTGCGCCATCTGGGAGCAGCGTAACGCGCGGTGTCAGATGGACGGCGGCTGGGCGGGTTCCGACGCGTTGCGCTGCACCGCT
The DNA here is from genome assembly GCF_040544795.1 of Ralstonia sp. 1138. Lineage (NCBI taxonomy): Bacteria > Pseudomonadati > Pseudomonadota > Betaproteobacteria > Burkholderiales > Burkholderiaceae > Ralstonia > Ralstonia sp. 1138. The sequence goes on from NZ_JBEPKQ010000002.1 coordinate 999,258, forward strand.
TCGTCGTGTTCGGCGGCCGCATCTGCAGCGCGGTTGGTGCGCCATGCATACAGCACGGTAATCAGCACATAGACGATGGGCGCACCTTGCGCGCCGACCCAGTACGCGAAGGTCCAGTCCGAGTTGAAGACGTGCATCGATAGGTCGCGTGCAAAAAACGCGATCACGAACGTCACCGCAAACCACACCGCGAGCAGCGCCGCGATCCAGCGCATGTTGGCAATCCACCGGCGGCGCGCCGGCGTTCCGGGCGTGATGCTCATGCGGTGGCCTCCTCGCCGGACGAGGCGCGATGCAGCGTGATGCGAAAGCGCGCCCCCGCCAGCCGCGGCGATGCCTGATACACGTTGTCGAGCACTTCGATGTCGCCGCCGTGCTGCTGCACGATTTCGCGCACGATGGCCAGGCCCAGCCCACTGCCTTCGGCCTGCGTGCCGAGGATGCGATAGAAACGCTGCATCACCCGTTCGCGCTCGGCCACGGGGATGCCGGGGCCGGTGTCATCCACGTCGATGAAGACGAACGGCTCGAACGGCGCGGTGGTCACGCGCACGGTGACATGTCCGCCGTCCGGCGTGTAGCGGATCGCGTTGTCGAGCAGGTTGTTGAGCATCTCGGCGAGCATCGTCGCATTGCCGGAAATCGTAACGGGCGGCCCCGGCTCCTCGAAGCCGAGGTCGATCTGCTTGGCCCACGCCTTGGGCAGCCAGTCGGCCACCACCTGGCGCGACAGCGCGCAGATATCCAGCGGCACCATACCGTCGGTGGTGCCCATGTTTTCCATGCGCGCGAGCGAAAGCAGCTGCTTGACGAGGTGCGCGGTGCGATCCGAACTGTCGGCGATGTGCGCGAGCGTGCGGCGCAGTTCGTCGGGCGACTGTTCGCGCTGCGCCAGTTCGGCCTGCATGCGCAGACCGGCCAGCGGCGTCTTCATCTGATGCGCGGCATCGGCAATGAAACGCTTCTGCGTATGCACCGATTGCTCCAGCCGCCCGAGCAGGTCATTAAACGACGCTACCAGCGGCGTCAGTTCCTGCGGCGCGGCACCTTCGTCGATGGGACTGGTGTCGCCCGGGTTGCGCGCGCGAATGCGTTCCTGAATCGCGTTGAGCGGCGCCAGCCCGCGCGTGAGCCCAAACCACACCAGGATCACCGCCAACGGCAGGATCACGAACTGCGGCAGGATCACGCCCTTGATGATTTCGTTGGCCAGTTGCGCGCGCTTGTCGAGCGTCTCCGCCACTTGCACCAGCGCGGGCTTGTCGCCGGAGCCCGGCCGCTGCACGAAGGTATACGCGACCCGGATCTCTGTGCCGTGGATGTGGTCGTCGCGCAGTTGCACGAGGCCGCCCGCGTTGGCGTCTTCTTCCGGCGGCAGCGGGAGGTCGCGGTCCCCGGAGACAAACTCGCCGTTGGTGCCGAGCACTTGGTAGTAGATATTGTCGGTTTCGTCCGCACGCAAAATCTCACGCGCGGAGATCGGCAGCTGCAGCGTCACGCGTCCATTCACCTCGCGCAGTTGCTGGCTGAGCACGATCGCGCTCGATTCCAGCGCGCGGTCGTATGGCGCATTCGCAATCGACTTGGCCACCAGGTACGTCACCGCAATGCTCATCGGCCACAGCAACAGCAGCGGCGCGAGCATCCAGTCGAGAATTTCGCCGAAGAGCGATCGGGCGACGGGCCGCGTGGCGTCGTCTTCGAGGTGGGGGAGGGTGTCGGTGAGGCTGCCGTCGCCATCGCCTCCGTCATCGTTGCCGTCTGGCGCTGGCGCCGTGCCGGCACGCTCGCGCAGCGATGCGCGATGCCGACGCCACGGCCAGGCCAGCCGATCACCCATGGGCGGCGGTTGCGGTGGTGGTGGCTGGGGTGGCCATGCGTTCCAGGCAATAGCCCAGCCCGCGCACGGTCGCGATGCGGATGCCTTCCACTTCGATCTTCTTGCGCAGCCGGTGGATGTAGACCTCGATGGCGTTGTTGCTGACCTCTTCGCCCCAGCCGCAGAGGTGGTCGACCAACTGCTCTTTCGACACAAGGCGGCCGACGCGCGCCAGCAGAATCTCCAGCAGCCCGATCTCGCGCGCCGAGAGTTCCACCACCTGGTCATGGATATAGGCAATGCGCCCGACCTGGTCGAATGCCAAGGGCCCATGGCGCACGAGCGTGGCGCCTCCGCCTGTGCCGCGCCGCACCAGCGCACGCACGCGGGCTTCCAGCTCGGACAGCGCGAACGGTTTGGCCATGTAATCGTCGGCGCCCAGGTCCAGGCCCTTGACGCGTTCTTCCACGCTGTCGGCGGCGGTCAGGATCAGCACCGGCAGCATGGCCCCCCGCGAACGCAGGCGCTTGAGGACCTCCAGCCCCGACATACGGGGCAGGCCCACATCAAGAATCAGCAGGTCATAGGTCTGCGCCGTCTGCGCGGACAGCGCCGCGTCGGCAGTCGCCCCGTCGGAGGCTTGGTCGACGGCATAGCCCGCCTGGCGCAGCGAGCGTGTAAGCCCGTCAGCCAGCGTGGCGTCGTCTTCGGCAATCAGGATGCGCATGCGTGTCTCCCCGCGATGCCGGGCAAGATGTCTTGCCCATCCCGCCCGCTACATTGTTTTCGCGCGACAACTGATCTGGAGACTTGTCAAAACCACTGGTTTTTTATACAGTACTCCGAATTCGCGGTGCTGTAGTCTTGGCGGCGCTAAAGTCATGGAATGGGTCGCGTCGGGGCAATCAGCCAGCGGCCCGTTGTTGCAGGCAACCGCTGGAATCGCAAGCCCTTGCGGCCCATTTATACACCAATTTGCACGAAGGACGACCATGGAAGACGGTAAGAAGGCAGCCGCGATGAGCGCAGAAAAGCAGAAGGCGCTGGCTGCCGCGCTCGCGCAGATCGAAAAGCAGTTCGGCAAGGGCTCCATCATGAAGATGGGCGACGCCGAGGTCGAGCCGGTCCAGGTCGTGTCGACGGGTTCGCTCGGGTTGGACGTGGCGCTGGGCGTTGGCGGTCTGCCGCGCGGCCGCGTCATTGAAATCTACGGTCCGGAATCGTCGGGTAAGACCACGCTGACACTGCAAGTGGTTGCCGAGATGCAGAAGCTGGGCGGCACGTGTGCCTTCATCGACGCAGAACATGCGCTTGACGTCACTTATGCCGACAAGATTGGTGTCAGCGTGCCGGACCTGCTGATCTCCCAGCCGGACACGGGTGAGCAGGCTCTGGAAATTGCCGACGCGCTGGTGCGCTCGGGCTCGGTTGACCTGATCGTCATCGACTCGGTGGCCGCGCTGGTGCCGAAGGCTGAAATTGAAGGCGAAATGGGCGACGCGTTGCCCGGCCTGCAGGCCCGTCTGATGAGCCAAGCGCTGCGCAAGCTGACCGGCACCATCAAGAAGACCAATTGCATGGTCATCTTCATCAACCAGATCCGCATGAAGATCGGTGTGATGTTCGGCTCGCCGGAAACGACCACGGGTGGTAACGCACTGAAGTTCTACGCTTCGGTGCGTCTGGACATCCGCCGTATCGGCTCGATCAAGAAGGGCGACGACGTGGTCGGCAACGAAACCAAGGTCAAGGTCGTCAAGAACAAGGTGGCGCCGCCGTTCCGCGAAGCCATTTTCGACATCCTCTATGGCCAGGGTGTGTCGCGCGAAGGCGAAATCATCGACCTCGGTGTGGAAGCCAAGATCGTTGAAAAGTCCGGCGCCTGGTACAGCTACGGCGGCGAGCGCATCGGCCAAGGCCGCGACAACTGCCGTGAATACCTGCGCGAGAACCCAGACCTCGCCCGTGACATCGAGAACAAGGTCCGCGAAGCACTGGGCGTGACGCCGATGGGCGCCGTCGCAGTGGCCGAGGAAATCGGAGAAGAGTAATTGGGTTGGCCGTCGGCGCAGATCGACGGCTCTATCGAGCTTCATACGCCTGCCGTCCCCCAACGGCGGGCGTTTTCTTTTTGAGCCTGAAATCGTATGCCGTTGCCGCGCCCACCGTTATCGCTGAAGGCTCGTGCGCTGGGCTATCTGTCTCGGCGCGAGCACAGTCGCGTCGAATTGCGCCGTAAGTTGGTGCCGCACGCCGAGTCTGTCGAAGAGGTCGACGCGCTGCTGGATTGGCTGGAAGGCGAGAATTGGCTCTCCAACACGCGCTTTGCCGAGAGCATGGTGCACCGCCGGGCTGGCCGCTACGGTACGGCTCGCCTGATGCAGGAGCTGAAAACCCATCAGCTTGGCGCAGAGACGCTGGGCGAGGTCAAGGCGCAACTGCAAAGCACGGAAGCCGCCCGCGCGAGAGCCCTGTGGGAAAAGCGCTTCGGCCGCCCGCCGGCCGACCTGGCCGAACGCGCCAAGCAGGTGCGCTACATGATGGCCCGCGGTTTCTCCCGTTCTGTCGTGTCGCGCATCATCGCTGGGGCCGATGAACTGTTGGAAGATGGTGACGAGTCGGCCTGAATGCCGTCGATCTCCCAACAATTCGCGCGGACAATTCGGCTGCGCATGAATCGCGTTGGTTGCACCTCACGCGGTTGTTGCAACCGCTTTCACACTGCATTGCAGCAGGTGACCGGCTTGGTCGTGACGACGTGTTAAAATACCGGTCTTTGATACCGCCCCTAACCTCAATTCTGGTTGCAGGGCGGTATGTTCGTGTGTGGCGGCTGATGCGCTGTCGCATACGTCCCGTAGGCGATGCGCGCGATCCGCGTGTGCCGCCTCCATCGGTCCTATCGGTCTGTCTGGTCCATGCCTCTGTCTGCCCCCGTCCCGCGCGTCATGCGCCACCGCCGTGCCATCACGGTGGAGGCCTATTTGCGGGAAGACGGCCTGTGGGACATTGAAGCGCGCTTGACCGACACCAAGCCTCGCGATATCCCCCTGGCCAGCGGCGGCGTGCGTCCCGAAGGCCAGCCGCTGCATGACCTGTGGCTGCGCGTGACCATCGATACCCGCATGAACGTCGTGGATGCCGAAGCGTGTTCCGACTGGGTGCCGTACCCCACACATTGCGACACGATCGGCCCGGCCTACCGCAAACTCATCGGCCTGAACCTGATGAAGGGTTTTCGAAAGGCCTCGCGTGAGAGACTCGGCGGCGTCGCGGGCTGTACGCACCTGACCGAGCTGTGTGGCGTGCTGCCGACTGCCGCCATCCAGGCCTTCGCCGGCGATGTCTTTCCGGTGCGCGATAACTCCAACGACCTGCGTCCGATCGAGCCCGGCGAAAAGCCGCCTTACCAACTCCATGGCTGCCATGCCCTGCATCTTGAGGGCGAGGTGGTCCGCAAGCATTACCCGCGCTGGTTTGCATACCAGCCCGAAGCCAAGATCCAACCGCCACCCACCGAACTCGCGCCTGAGCCCTCGTCCTGAAGGGCACCGCGCCGTTCGCGTTTTCAATACTCATCACACTCACTCTGCCTAGCAAAGGAAACACGCATGAATATCCATGAGTACCAAGGCAAGGAAATCCTGCGCAAATACAATGTGCCGGTTCCGCGCGGCATTCCGGCCTTCTCGGTCGACGAGGCCATCAAGGCTGCTGAAACCCTGGGCGGCCCGGTGTGGGTCGTGAAGGCACAGATTCATGCGGGTGGCCGTGGCAAGGGCGGCGGCGTGAAGGTTGCCAAGAGCATGGAGCAGGTCAAGGAATACGCCAGCAGCATCCTGGGCATGACGCTGGTGACGCACCAGACCGGTCCGGAAGGCAAGAAGGTCAACCGCCTGCTGATCGAAGAAGGCGCGGACATCAAGAAGGAACTGTACGTTTCGCTGGTGGTGGACCGTGTGTCGCAGCAAGTGGCCCTGATGGCCTCGAGCGAAGGCGGCATGGACATCGAAGAAGTCGCCGAATCGCACCCGGAAAAGATCCACACGCTGCTGATCGATCCGCAAGCCGGTCTGCAAGACGCGCAGGCTGACGACATCGCCCGCAAGATCGGTGTACCGGATGCTTCGATCGCACAAGCTCGCCAAGCCCTGCAAGGCCTGTACAAGGCGTTCTGGGAAACCGACGCTTCGCAAGCTGAAATCAACCCGCTGATCCTGACCGGCGACGGCAAGGTCATCGCACTGGACGCCAAGTTCAACTTCGACTCGAACGCGCTGTTCCGTCACCCGGAAATCGTCGCCTACCGCGATCTGGATGAAGAAGACGCCAACGAAATCGAAGCCTCGAAGTTCGACCTGGCCTACATCTCGCTCGACGGCAACATCGGCTGCCTGGTGAACGGCGCCGGTCTGGCCATGGCCACGATGGACACCATCAAGCTGTTCGGCGGCGAGCCGGCCAACTTCCTCGACGTGGGCGGCGGTGCCACCACCGAGAAGGTGACCGAAGCCTTCAAGCTGATGCTGAAGAACCCGAACGTGCAGGCCATTCTGGTCAACATCTTCGGCGGCATCATGCGTTGCGACGTGATCGCCGAAGGTGTGATCGCTGCGTCGAAGGCTGTGTCGCTGTCGGTGCCGCTGGTCGTGCGCATGAAGGGTACCAACGAAGACCTCGGCAAGAAGATGCTGGCCGAGTCGGGCCTGCCCATCATCGCCGCAGACACGATGGCAGAGGCCGCCGAGAAGGTCGTGGCCGCAGCCGCCGGCAAGTAAGCCGCCCGCTGACCCAACCATACGCGAACGCGGGCGGCGCCTCGAAGTACGCAACCGTACGACGGCGCGGCTCGCTGCATAAAAGGATTACAGCATGTCGATTCTGATCAACAAAGACACCAAGGTCATCACCCAGGGGATCACCGGCAAGACCGGCCAGTTCCACACCCGCGGCTGCCGCGACTACGCCAACGGCAAGAACTGCTTCGTCGCCGGCGTGAACCCGAAGAAGGCCGGCGAAGACTTCGAAGGCATTCCCATCTACGCAACCGTCAAGGACGCCAAGGCACAGACCGGCGCAACCGTGTCGGTGATCTACGTGCCGCCCGCAGGCGCCGCTGACGCCATCTGGGAAGCTGTCGAAGCCGAGCTGGACCTGGTGGTTTGCATCACCGAAGGCATCCCCGTGCGCGACATGATGATGGTCAAGGACAAGATGCGTAAGGCCGGCAGCAAGACGCTGCTGCTGGGTCCGAACTGCCCGGGCCTGATCACGCCGGACGAAATCAAGATCGGCATCATGCCGGGTCACATCCACCGCAAGGGCCGCATCGGCGTGGTGTCGCGCTCGGGCACGCTGACGTACGAAGCCGTGGGCCAGCTGACCGCGCTGGGCCTGGGCCAATCGTCGGCAGTCGGTATCGGCGGCGACCCGATCAACGGTCTGAAGCACATCGACGTGATGAAGATGTTCAACGATGATCCGGAAACGGACGCCGTGGTCATGATCGGTGAGATCGGTGGTCCGGACGAAGCCAACGCGGCTTATTGGATCAAGGACAACATGAAGAAGCCGGTGGTGGGCTTCATCGCTGGCGTGACCGCGCCTCCGGGCAAGCGCATGGGCCACGCCGGCGCGCTGATCTCGGGCGGTGCCGACACCGCGCAAGCCAAGCTCGACATCATGGAAGAGTGCGGCATCAAGACCACCAAGAACCCGTCGGAAATGGCGCGTCTGCTCAAGGCGATGCTGTAATCGGCAAGGTTTGAGGTTGTGCGAGAACGGGGGCTTCGGCTCCCGTTTTTGTTTGATCGCGATGCAGCATGCGATCCAGGCACGACATGTGTATAAGCACACAAGACGCTGCAAACCGATTTCCCCGCCAACCCGCAAGGACATCTTCGAGAACACTATGGCGCTCACCTCCAGCGCATTCTGGTTCGCACTTGGCTCCATCATCCTGACCAACATCGTGCTGTCGGGCGACAACGCGGTGGTCATCGCGCTGGCCGCGCGCAACCTGCCCAAGCGTCAGCAGAAGCAGGCCATTTTCTGGGGCAGCGCCGGCGCCATTGTGCTGCGCGTGGTGTTGACCGTGCTGGCCGTCAAGCTGCTTGCGTTGCCATACCTGAAAACGATTGGTGCGGTGCTGCTGGTCTACATCGGCGTGAAGCTGCTGACGGAAGCCGACGAGGAGGCCGCCGACCGCCATCAGCGTGTCGGCCTATGGGCGGCCATCCAAACTATCCTCATCGCCGACTTTGTGATGTCGCTCGATAACGTCGTCGCCGTGGCCGCCGCCGCTGAGAAGGGGCCGCCAGGCACGACGTTTCTGCTGCTGGTGCTGGGGCTTGGATTGTCGGTACCGCTGATCGTGTTCGGCAGCACGCTGCTGGTGGGCGTCATGGCGCGCTTCCCTGTCATCATCACGCTCGGCGCGGCACTGCTCGGCTATCTGGCCGGCGACATGCTCGTCACCGATCCGATCGATGCGGCGTGGTTCGAGCGCGCCGTGCCGTATGCGGATGTGGTGGTGGGGTGCGTTGGCGCGCTGCTGGTGGTGGGCGTGGGCCGCTGGCTCAGCCGACGAACCTTGCGCCAGGCCTAGTCCGAACGAATCCCCTCGAAAGTAGGTGATGACGGGTTCTGTCCGGAATTCTGTCAAGAACGGTCAGATTCGCGCCAGAAATTTCGACAAAGCGCGCCAGTTTTTTCCCCGAAATATGGTGTGTGCCTTGGCATAGTCCGTGCACGGTGCCCTCCCAACAACAAAATGCCTTTTGGGGAGAGGTCATGGGCTTCAAGCACAGCAAGGGAACAAGGCGTCGGGCGGGCGGTTTTACGCTGATCGAGCTGATGATTGTGGTGGCGATCGTGGGGATTCTGGCGGCGATTGCACTGCCGGCCTACAACAACTACATGATCAAGTCGAAGTTGACCGAGGCAACAACGACGTTGGACGCGGCACGGGTTGCAGTCAATGAGGCGTATTCGTCCAACAGTGGCATCTTTCCGAGTGCAAGTTCGCCGCCCATCATTACGCAGGCTGTGGCGAGCAACGCCCAGTATGTGACCGGAATCAAGTACAACAACCCTGGAACGACGTCCGGCGTCGGCGTCGTCGTGACGCTTGGCAACACGGGTAACCCTCAAATCGATGGTCACTACCTGGGGATGTTCGGTACTGGCAAGGCTGATGGGACGGTGGCCTGGACTTGCGCGACCGCGCAAACAGCGAATGACTCTGCTTCGGGAGCCGCCGTGCAATCCATGTATCCATATTTGCCGGCGGCGTGCCAGAACTGACGACATGAGAGAACGAAGGCCCGCACGGGCTCACATGTGTTGAAGCGGGCAACGGGTGTGTGACTCGTTGCCCGTATCGCTTTTTGAGTCGAAAAACATCGCGACCCCACCACCGGAAGCCCCGTTTAGAAACGTATCAGGACGCGGATAATTTTGTGCATAGAAAATCACAAAACTAACGACTTCTGTCACGAAGTGTCAATAATTGTCATTCGATATTGCCCACAGTTGTCCATCGTGGGCGCGTTTTAAGGGCTAGAACGTAGGTTTGGACTTGGCACGATCCCTGCTCTACATCCACCGCTTCACCTTTAACCAAACATCCGGGGGAATTTATGAAGTCGCTGCGTCTGAACAAGCGTGTCCAGAAGGGTTTCACGCTGATCGAACTGATGATCGTGGTTGCGATCGTCGGTATTCTGGCTGCCATCGCGCTGCCGGCTTACAACAACTACATGGTCAAGTCGAAGCTGACAGAAGCGACGACGCTGCTGGATGCTGACCGCTCCGCGATTGCCGAGGCATATGCAAACCTTGGGACCGGTTCGTTCCCGGCCACTGCTCCGATCAGCACGTCCGTGCCGGCGAATACGAAATACATCGCAGCCGTTGCCTACAAAACCTCGGGCTCTCAGGTGAGCGTGGTCCTGCAGCTGAACAGCACGGGGGCTGCAGCCATCGACGGCAAATATCTGGGTATGTTCGGTATTGGCCAAACTGACGGTACGGTTGCGTGGCAATGCGGTACGGCGACTTCTGGTGCGCTGACGGCTGCATCGCAAACGGCCATGTATCCGTTCCTGCCGGCTGCTTGCCAAAACTGATCGTCATAGTTTTGTTAGGCCAGTTGCGTGTAACGGCTGGTCTACTATGAACAAATGCAAGGGCGCCTCTGGGCGCCCTTTGCTTTGCGCGGGTGCTCGGAGCGGGTGCTCGGAGCGCGTGGCACGTGGGAAAGCCATCAAGCTTAACTTACCGTTTGTTCGACTACACTCGCGGACGTTGCAAGCGGCGCCTCGGTTGCGTCGCCCGACTCCCGTTCTCTCGCTGATTTGCGCATGCTTCGATCTCGTCTTCAGTACATCCCGCTCTGGTTTGCTCTGGCCATTTGTGGCGCGGTTCCCTTCCTGTTCGCACCGCATACGCTGCCGATGCCGACGTTCTATGCGGAATATGTCACCGCCATCTGCTGGATAATCTTCGTGATCGCCGTACTGGCGGTGACATGGAGAAGCGAGGCCGGCCTGCCGCGCATCGCGCTGGCGCCACTCGGGTTGATTGCAGCCTTGTTCGCGCAGCTGCTGCTCGCGCCACCGCTCAACCCGTTCTTCTCACTCGCTGCAACGGTGTTCCTGTTGGCCGCTGCTGCCGCGTGTGGTCTTGGCGCCCGCAGCCGGGAACTGCCCGGTGTTCTGGAGGCGTTGGCCATCGGCTTGATTGTCGGCGGCCTTGCAACGGTGGCAATTGAGTTTGTGCAGCTACTTCGCGTGCCGGATTTGTCGCCAGTGTTAATTGCCGCGCCTCCCGAACCCCCTCGCCGGCGCCTGTGGGGCAACTTGAATCAGCCCAACCATCTTGCCTCGTATCTTGCGTTCGGTTTAGCTGCGAGCATATTCCTGGCTCTGCGTTATCGCCGCGCGCGATGGCCGCTTGCGGTGGTCGCGGTGCTCCTTCTGATCGGGATATCGCTGACGTTCTCCCGGATGTCGTGGTTGCACATCATCGCGGTGGGCGGGCTGATGGGGATGGCCTGGACTGCGGATCAGTGCGGCGGACATCGCTGGATGCGAGCGTGCCTGCCGGTTGTTTTGCTGGTCGTGACCTACCAACTTTGCAATTGGATGGTCGAATACGCCAACGCGCTCTGGCATCTGGAGTTGTCCGCATCGACGGTGGACCGATTGGGAGAAGGCACGGGGCGGGCGCAGTTGTGGCTGCATGCGTGGCATATGTTCGTCGTGCATCCGTGGCTGGGTGGTGGCTGGGGTGATTACGCTTGGAATCAGTTTGTACAGACCGACGTTCTGGGCCCCGTCACGATGTCGCTGAATGCGCACAACATCGTGCTGGATCAACTCGCCAAGGTGGGTCTGCTCGGCCTGCTTGCCATTGCACTGCCCATGCTTGGTTTCCTGTGGAGTTTGCGAAAGCGCCGGATGACGCCGGAGTTGGCATTTCTGCTTTCCATTGCCGCGGTAATGGGTGTGCATTCCATGTTGGAGTATCCGCTGCACTACCTGTTTTTCCTGCTCCCACTGGCTTTTGCCCTCGGTTATGCCGACGAACGCAATTTGCGGGCGCCGTCCAGTGGCATGGTCTTCGTGTCCACTGCTGCCATTTCCATCGGCAGCGTCGCGCTGATGGCCCATCTTTGGGGCGATTACAAGGCCGTGGAGCGCCTTCACTACTCGCCCGACGGCGGGAAGAAAGAAATCGCTAGGTACGGTGGGCACGGGCCGACGTTGTTGCTGCCCTACGAGAATCTAGCGTTCGCGATTCAATGGAACGTGACCCCCGAGATGGCGTCCTCCTTGGAGAAGCTCGAATTCCACGCCATGCAGTTTTATCCCGGGTCTCTGACGGTCCAACGCTACGTGCTGGCGCTGGCGTATTTAGGGCGGACCGATGACGCTATGGTTTATGCGCGCCGTATGCGGGCCAGTTATCCCGCCGACTACGCCTCACAGACTTGGATTTTCACGCAAGCCTGTGAAAAGCAAGGCGATGGCAAGCTGAAGACGCTTTGTGTGCGGTTTAAATCGGAAAATCTGCTCGTATCGACGGTAAAGCCGTCGGCTGAAAAAAAGCTACCTGCCTCGCAATAATTTGAGCGCCCATTTTGGGCGCTTTTTATTAGAAGAATCAAAAATCGTTGCGCTGGCTATCAGGTCTCCTCAACTCGCTTAGTCTTCTCTTTCAATTGCAGAAGAAATCGGCAATTGAATATCTGGAGCAACGAAAGAGGAGAAATCAATGCGGTTGAGGAGCAGTGTACGGAATCGGGCCCAAGCGGGCTTCACCCTGATCGAACTCATGATCGTCGTCGCAATCGTTGGCATCCTTGCGGCGATTGCCGTGCCGGCGTATCAAGACTACGTTTCCCGCTCGCGTGTAACAGAAGGGCTGGCCCTGGCCGCGTCCGCCAAGACAGCGGTGGCGGAGAATGCCGCTGCCGGCGTTTCGCTGGACCAGGGCTACACAGCCAACGGGGCGACCCGTAACGTCGTTGCAAGCGGTGTCAGGATTAACCAAGCGAACGGGGAGATCGAGATCGCCTACGCGTCGAATGTGGCGGATGACGGTGCCAATACGCTGGTGCTCAAGCCGACCGTGAACGGTGTTGCGCTGAGCACCGATAAGCGGCCCGTTGGGGCAATTCGGTGGGATTGCTATGCCAGTGGCGTCGCCGCTCGCACGAACTCAGTGGGACCGGCGTCGACTCCCACCCTGGATCCACGAATTGCGCCGAGCGAGTGTCGCTGATACCGGCGGGAGATGAAAAAGAGCGTCAAAAAGACGCTCTTTTCTTTTGTGCGGGACAGGATTATTCCGCCACCCAATCCCCCGACTTCCCCCCATGCTTTTCCAATAGCCGCACATCCCCAATCACCATCCCCCGATCCACAGCCTTACACATGTCGTAGATCGTCAGCAGCCCCACCTGGACCGCAGTCAGCGCTTCCATCTCCACGCCGGTCTGCCCACGCGTCTCCGCGCGAACCGTACAGCGGACAGTGCTTGCGGCCTCATCCAAGGCAAACTCGACCCCCACCTTGGTCAACGCCAACGGATGACACAACGGAATCAAATCAGACGTCCGCTTGGAGCCTTGAATCGCAGCAACGCGCGCAATCCCCAGCACATCGCCTTTCTTGGCGTTGCCATCGCGCACCAGCGCAAATGTCTCGGGCAGCATGCGGATCGTGCCGGTGGCCGCGGCCACGCGGTGCGTGACGGCCTTGTCGCCGACGTCGACCATATGGGCTTGTCCGGCGGAATCGAAGTGGGTGAGTTGCGACATGAGTGACAGCGCGTTTTGCGGGGCAGGGTACGAAGCGTTTTATGATAGCAAGCACCCGGCTTGCGGCGATGTTGCCGCGCTGATTCCGCTCTCCGTGCTTTCCGTATGACGCTTTCCCTTTTTCGGCCGCGCGTCCGCAAGCTGACGGCCGCTGTGTTGTTGTCGACGTGGCTGGCGCCCCTGCCGTTGCCTGTGCTGGCGCAGGCGTCCGCACCGGCGGCTTCGATCAACGCTGGGCTGGGTTCCGCCGCGGCTGCCGATCAGGTGCAGAGCAACCTGAATCGCAGCGTGCAGATCGGCCGGCAGTCGCCGTATTTGCCGAAGGAGCCGAGCGTCATTGACGCGCCGACGTACGAGTTGCCCGATATGGGCGATCCGTCGACGGCGTCGTTGTCGCCCGAGATGGAGCGCCGCCTGGGCGACCGCGTGATGCGCCAGATCCGTCGCGATCCGGATTTCGTGCCCGATCCGCTCATTACCGACTACCTCAACACCATCGGCTACAAGCTGATCGAAGCGGCCCGCCGTCAGCATGTGGCGGGCAGCACGTCGGCGTCGAGCTTCGAGTTGTTTGCGGTGCGTGATCCCGGCATCAACGCGTTTGCGCTGCCGGGCGGCTACATCGGTGTGAACACGGGGACGTTGGTCGCAACCGAGAGCGAATCGGAATTGGCCTCGGTGCTGGGCCACGAAATCGGTCACGTGCTGCAGCGGCATATTGCGCGCGGCATTGATAAATCGGGTGAGTCGATGTGGATTGCGCTGGCGTCGATCCTGCTGGCGGGTCTGGCGGCCACCAAGAGCGGGGACGCCGCGCAGGCCTTGGCGATGGGCGGGCAGGCGGCGGCGGTGTCGAACCAGCTCGCGTTCTCGCGTGGCGCGGAGCGCGAAGCCGACCGCGTCGGTTTCACGCTGCTCACGGGCGCGGGCTACAACCCGGACGGCATGCCGGACTTCTTCCGTCGCCTGCAGCGCGTCACGAACATTGCCGATACGGGCGTGATTCCCGGCTATGCGCGCACCCACCCGCTGACCGGCGAGCGTATCGCCGACATGGAGGACCGCGCGCGTGGCTTGCCGCATCCGCGCCAACCGCGTCGCCCGGAATTTGGCTTTGCGAAGGTGCGCGCGCGCGTGCTGCAGGAAACGTCGACGAGCGCCTATATCGACGTGCGCAATGCGATGCGCTCGCAGCTGTCGTCAGCGCCGGATGCGCCGGTCGAGAAGCGCGCGGCGCTGTGGTACGGCGTGGCGGTTGCCAATCAGATGGCCGGGCGGCTGGACGACGCTGAACAAGCGCTGCAGGAAGCGCGACGCCTGTACGGCAACATTCCCGGCATCACGTCGGGCAGCGTCGAGCTGGATGTCACCGCCATCGAACTGGCACGCGCGCGTAACCGTGCGCCCGAGGCGCTGACGTTGGCACGCGCGGCGCTGGCTGCGTATCCGCTGTCGCGCGCGGTGGGCATCACCTATGCGCAAACGCTACTCTCGGCCGGTCGGACCGATGACGCGATTCCGTATCTGAAAGACAAGACCCGTGAAGACACTGCCCAGCCGATCTGGTGGGACATGCTCGCCCGGGCTTACGCCGACAAGGGCAAGCGCGTTGAGCAGCATCGCGCGCTGGCGGAGAAATACGCGCGGGATGGGGCGTGGGGATCGGCTGTGGAGCAACTGAAGCTCGCCCGCGATGCGGGGGATGCGGATTTCTACACGCTATCCGAAGTCGATGCGCGCTTGCACCAGATGGAGCGGCAATACCGGGAAGAGAAGGCGGAAGACAAGGCGCTGCCGAAGTAGGGCGCCCAGTCGATCCTATTCCGCTGGCTGGGCCACAAAGCCATAGCGCTTTGCGACTTCCGCGCGCGCAATCGGCTCAATGTCGAATGTCCGGTCACTCAGCGTCAGCGTTCCCAGCGCGGCTCCGCACGCCTCTCCGTGCCAGTTGGCCAACGAAGAAAACGGCTCCAAGTCATGATCGTGCAGCAGGGCGATGGTTTCCTCTGCTTCGAATCCCGCCACGCGGCCCGAGAGCAGCACGCTACCTTGTTCATCGACAAAGCAGCCGGTCGGTGAGAACGCAGCGCTTGTGGTCGTCGTGAACGCTGGCGGTGCGCCATCGGCCGACAGCCGCGCCACCCAGGGCGTGTAATCGAGTTCGACAAACACGCGCTGTGGCCCGTTCTGGAAGAACCAGCGTCCAGCATCGTCATGCGCGTAGTTGCGCACGATGAAGTCGATGAGCGCCGTGTGGCGAATCGGCTCGCCGGACAGTTTGTTGGCCTGCGCATATTCGTTGCGCATGCGCCATTGGCCGCGCCGATCCAGCGCCAGCCAGCCAAAGCAATTCGGCACGTTCGGCCACTTGGCCATGGCCTGGCGGACGATGTCATCCATGAGCATCCTCCGCGTTGGTTTGGCGGCCCAGCACATCATCGAAAAAGCGCAGGACGCGTGCAGGCATCCAATCGACGCGGCCCGTCTTGCCATGGCGCAGCAGGAAGCCGACGTGGCCGCCGTGCAGCGGCTGGTCCAGCGTGATGTCGGGTGACACGTCGGCCACGCCCGGCAGATGCTGTCCGGGCAGGAACGGATCGTTGCGTGCGTTCAGCACCAGCGCCGGCACACGCACGTCACGCAGCACGGGCTTCGACGACGCGCGCGTCCAGTAGTCGAGCACGTCGCGAAAACCGTGCAGCGGCGCGGTGACGAGGTTGTCGAACTGCCCCAACGTGCGCGTGGCCATCATGGCGTCGCGGTCGTACAGGCCGGGGTGCTGGTCGAGCTTCGCATTGGCCTTGGCTTTGAGCGTGCGCAGGAACATGCGCGTGTAGACCATGTTGAAGCCTTTGGACAGCGCTGCGCCGCCGGCGCGCATGTCCAGCGGTGCGGAGACCGTCGCAGCCGCGGTCACGTAGCGGGCATCGGCGCCGTGTTCGCCCAGGTAGCGCAGCAGCGCGTTGCCGCCCAGCGAGATGCCGACAACCAGCAGCTTGCGGCCCTGCGGCTGGCAAACCGTCCGATATAGGCGTTCGAGGATCCACGCGATCTCGGCGCCATCGCCGCAGTGGTACATGCGCGGCGCGAGGTTCATCTCGCCCGAGCACCCGCGAAAGTGCGGAATGACGCCGGGCCAGCGGCGCGCGCGCAGCGCGTCCATCAGCAGCCGCGCGTAATGGCTGCGTGAATCGCCCTCCAGGCCGTGGAACATGACGACGAGCGGCGCGTGCGCGTCGGTCTCGTGTGTGGTCCAGTCGAGGTCGATGAAGTCGTGGTCGGGCGTGTCCCAGCGTTCGCGCCGATACGCAATCCGCGGAAAGCGCCACAGGCGCGCGGGCACGATCGTCTGCGCATTGCCGCCGATCAGCCACCACGGCGAGCGGAACGCGTGCGGCTCGAACGGCCCTGCCAGCAGGGCGCTCAGATTCAGTTCAAGGGGAGTGGCGTGGCGAGACGGATGGGTCATCGAAAGAGACGGCGGCCACGCCGAGCGCGGCAGCTTAGTGCAGAGAGTGCGTGACGCTGGCGATGGACGCAGCCACGCGTTCTTCGGCGGCCTGGCTGGAATGCACATGGGCGATGCGCCAGCCTTCGTGGTTCTGCATCAGCACGTAGGTCGTGTGCACGTACAGATCGGCCTCGGTGGCGGTGGCCGAGAAGCGCAGCGCTTCGGTGGCTTCGAAGATCGACACGCCCAGGGACGAATGCACCTGCTGCGAGAGGCATTCGATCCAGACCGGGTTCTTCTCGACCAGCGCATCGAGGCAGCCGCGCAGTTGCTCGTGGCCGTGCAGGCGCTGGCCGTCGGGCAGGATGAAGCTCACCGAATCCTCGTCGAGCCACAGCTTGAGCGCGCCATCGGCATCGCGGCGCTTGAGCGCATCGCGATAGGCTTCGAGGATGTCCTCGGCGGCTTCGAACAGGCGGGCAAATCGTGGCATGGCGATGAAAGTTGAGGAGAGCGTGTTACTGCGGCTGCAGCAGCCGGCGCAATTCATGAAACACCATCTCGGGGCCGATGTCGCGCAGGCAGCGCAAGTGGCCCAGCGGGCATTCGCGCGCAAAGCACGGGCTGCACTCCAGATGGAGCCACATGATACTCGCAGCGGGCGACAGCGGCGGCGTGTGGCGGGGGTCGCTGGAGCCGAATACGGCCACCTGCGGGCGTCCCAGGGCAGCCGTCACGTGCATCAGGCCGGAGTCGTTGCAGATGGCGGCTTCGGCGCGGGCAAGCAGTTCGATCGCCTCGTCGAGCGAGGTCTCGCCGCACAGGTTGCGCACGAACGGCGCGCGCTCGACGATGGCGTTGGCCATGTCGCGGTCCTTGCCTGAACCGAGCGCAACGATCTGCGCGTACGGGAACGAGCGGCGCAGCATCTGCGCCAGCTCTGCGAAATGCTCGGCCGGCCAGCGCTTGGCGGGGCCGTATTCCGCGCCGGGGCAGAAGGCAATCAGCCGCGCGTTGCCCGGAATGCCGAACTTGGCGGACGTGGCGGCCACGCGCTGCACATCGACGTCCAGCTTCGGATCGGGCAGCGTGTCGGGCAGCTTGGCGTGCGGCTTGAAAGCCAGCGCCGCGTAGTGCTGCACCATCGGCGGACGCGCGTTCTTGGGCGGATTCGGGTAGCGCACGTTCAGCACGCCCAGGCGCGACTCGCCCTTGTAGCCGATGCGCAGCGGAATGCCGGCCAGCCACGGGATCAGCGCGCTCTTGAACGAATTCGGCAGGACGTACGCTGCATCGAACGTTTCGCCCTTGAGCTGCTGGGCGAACATCGTGCGGCTGCCGAGCTGCAGCTTGCCGTGGGCGAGTTCGGTCGGCAGCACGCGGGCGATTTCCGGCATGCGCGCGAGCACGGGCGCCACCCATTTCGGGGCGATCGCGTGGATCTGCGCGCGCGGGTGCCGCGCCTTGAGCTGCACGAACAGCGGCTGCGCCATCAGCGCATCACCGATCCAGTTGGGGGCGACGACGAGGATCTTGCGCATCATCGAATCGCCAGGCGAGTGCGGCGACCGGTGTACTGCAGGTGAATCGGGCTCAATGGTGGCCCTTCAGTTCAACGCCGGGGGCCAGCTTGTAAATGGTGCCGCAGTACGGGCACTTGGCTTCGCCAGTGTCGGCGATGTCGAGGAAAACGCGCGGGTGGTAGTTCCAGGCCGGCGTTTTGGCGGTCGGGCAGTGCAGCGGCAGGTCGTCTGCGCCGATTTCGATCGTGGGTGCGGTTTGCGTGGTCATGGTCAGTGAGGAATGCCGGCGCGGTCTGAGCAGTCAGCCACGCCGTGATATGGGCCGCAGGTTCAAGAACCGACAAAGGCGAAATTGTAAGGGGTGGGCGCAGGCGCGCCAACGCCGATTGTTGCAGTGCGTGGCGCCCGGCATGAATCGTTCAATCGTGGGACGCGCCCGCTTTGTCGTTAAGCGGATGCTTAACATCAAAAGTATAATCGTGTGTTTCCTACGAGCCACCCATGTCGCCCCCGACGTTCCTGCGCGCCCGCGCTGCCGGCTGCCTCTGCCCGCCGCATCAAAAAGAGTCTGATTCGCCACTTCTGGGGGCGCCATGGCGCTAGTCCGCTGGGCGGCGGCATTGCAGCGCCGCTGGGAGGCTATTGATCCAACAGAACGCGCGGGCTTCTTTGCCGGCGTGCGCGCCTATATGCCGTCGATGCCGCCGGTGCTGACCTGGGGGCTGGTGACTGGCGTGGCGATGAGCAAGTCGGTGCTCACCATCCCGCAGGCCATCGGCATGACGATCTTCGTGTATGCCGGGTCGTCGCAACTGGCCGTGCTGCCGCTGTTGGCGGCGGGGTTGCCGATCTGGACGGCGCTGCTGACGGCCTTCATCGTGAACGTGCGTTTCATCATCTTCAGCGCCGGGCTGATGCAGCATTTCGGGCACCTGCCGTTCATGCGGCGGGTGGTCCTGGGTGTGTTCAACGGCGATCTGCCGTTCGTGCTGTTCACCCAGCAGTACCCCTCGGCCGCGCCTCAGGGGGGCAAGGAGGGCTATTACTGGGGCATGGTCCTGCTGAGCTTCGTGGGCTGGCAGGTGTCGTCCATCCTGGGCATCGTCGCGGCGAGCCTGTTTCCGGATGCGTGGGGCCTGGCGCTGGCCGGGACGCTTGCGCTCATTCCTGTCATGGTGTCGACCATTCGTAGCCGTGCCACGCTCATGGCGGTGGCTGTGGCGGCGGTGCTGGCGCTGGTTGCCTTCAAGCTGCCGTATCGATTGAGCCTCGTGATTGCCGTCACCGGCGCGATGGCCGCCGGCCTGGCCGCAGACGAAGCGGCCGCGCGCCTGCAATGGCAGCGCCGACGGGCCGCGCAGGCAACAGCTGACGAGGACGACGCATGAGCGCGCTGGAAATCTGGCTGGTCATTGCCGGCATGACCCTGGTGACCATCGTCACGCGTTCCTTGTTCCTGATCGTGGGCAACCGCATGACCCTGCCCACGCGCGTGCAGCACGCGCTGCGCTTTGCGCCGGCTGCCGCGCTCGTCGCCATCGTGCTGCCCGACCTCCTCTGGAACCAGGGGCACTTCGACGCGAGCTGGACCAACCCGCGCCTGATGGCCGGCGTTGCCGCCACCGCGTTCTACGTTGCCACGCGGCGCATGCTCGGCATGATCTTCGTCGGCATGGGCGTCTTTACCGTGCTGCGTCTCTGGGGATGAACATGTCGGCTTCCAATCGCAACGGCGTGATCTTCGCGTTTCTGGCCTACACGATGTGGGGCCTGTTTCCGCTGTACTTCAAGCTGCTCAAGGCGGTGTCGCCGGTCGAGATTCTTTCGCACCGGGTGATCTGGTCATTGGCGGTGATGGTGGTGATCCTGCTCGTGAAGCGGCACGGCACTTGGTTGTGGGCATTGCGCAAGCAACCGCGGGTGGTGGGGCGCTACGCCGCCAGCACCAGCCTGTTGGCCGCCAATTGGCTGACCTACATCTGGGCGGTCAACCACGATCATGTGCTGGAAGCCAGCCTCGGATATTTCATCAACCCCCTCGTGGTGGTGATGCTCGCCGCGCTGGTGCTGGGCGAGCGGCTGCGGCCGGTGCAGTGGGTCTCGGTGGCGCTGGCCGCCGCGGGCGTGGCATGGCTGACGTGGCAGGCTGGCACGCTGCCGTGGATAGCCCTGGCGCTGGCGTTTTCGTTCGGGTTCTACGGTTTGCTGCGCAAGACTTCGCCGCTGGGTGCGCTGGAAGGGCTGACGCTGGAAACGCTGCTGTTGTTTCCGCTGGCGCTGGCCTACCTCGGCTGGCTGGCTTCGCAGCATCAGAACGCCTTCCTGGCCGCATCGCCGGGCACGCAGCTGCTCCTGGCGCTGGCCGGCCCGCTGACGGCGCTGCCACTGCTGCTGTTTGGTGCCGGCGCGCGGCGTATTCCGCTGTCGCTGCTGGGTTTGCTGCAGTACGTGAGCCCGACGCTGCAGCTGCTGCTCGGCGTCTGGCTCTATAACGAGCCGTTTGCGGGCCCCAAGGTGGCCGGCTATGTGCTGATCTGGGCAGGTCTGGCCGTGTATTCGGCCGAAAGCTGGATGCAACTGCGCCGCCGCACGCCGCTGCCGGCGTAGTCCCCGCCGATCGGCCTCGGCAAGACGGCCGAGCCCGGAGGACTCCGCCGAGAAACGCACGTTTTGACCAGGCGCATCGGGTAAAATCGCTGTTTTCCGCGATTTCTTCCGAAGCTGCCATGCCTCACGTCCTGCGTCTGTCCGATCTCATCTCCGAAGGAAAGCTTGCCGGTAAGCGCGTGTTCATCCGCGCCGACCTCAACGTGCCGCAAGACGATGCCGGCAACATCACCGAAGACACGCGCATCCGTGCTTCCGTGCCGGCCGTCAAGGCCGCGCTGGACGCGGGCGCCGCCGTCATGGTGACCTCGCACCTGGGCCGCCCGACCGAGGGCGAATTCAAGCCGGAAGATTCGCTCGCACCGGTTGCCAAGCGCCTGTCCGAACTGCTGGGCCGTGACGTGAAGCTCGTCCAGAACTGGGTGGATGGCGTGGAGGTCGCGCCCGGCCAGGTCGTACTGCTGGAAAACTGCCGCGTGAACAAGGGCGAGAAGAAGAACAGCGACGAACTGGCCCAGAAGATGGCCAAGCTGTGCGACATCTACGTCAACGACGCCTTCGGCACCGCCCACCGTGCGGAAGCCACCACGCACGGCATCGCCAAGTTTGCTCCCGTTGCTTGCGCAGGCCCGCTGCTGGCTGCCGAGCTGGATGCGCTGGGCAAGGCGCTGGGTCAGCCGGCGCGTCCGCTGGTGGCCATCGTGGCCGGCTCGAAGGTGTCGACCAAGCTGACCATCCTCAAATCGCTGGCCGACAAGGTCGACAACCTGATCGTGGGCGGTGGCATTGCGAACACGTTCATGCTGGCTGCCGGCCTGAAGATCGGCAAATCGCTGGCCGAAGCCGACCTCGTGGGCGACGCCAAGGCCATCATCGACATGCTGGCGGCGCGCGGGGCGTCGGTACCCATTCCCGTCGACGTGGTGTGCGCCAAGGAATTCAGCGCCACCGCGGCCGCTACCGTCAAGGACGTGGCCGATGTGGCCGACGACGACATGGTCCTCGACATCGGCCCGAAGACGGCTGCGCAACTGGCCGAACAACTGAAGAGCGCCGGCACCATCGTCTGGAACGGCCCGGTCGGCGTGTTCGAATTCGACCAGTTCGGCAATGGCACCAAGGTGCTGGCCGAGGCGATTGCTGCCTCGTCGGGTTTCTCGATTGCCGGCGGCGGCGACACGCTGGCTGCCATCGCCAAGTACAACATTGCCGACAAGGTGGGCTATATCTCCACCGGCGGCGGTGCGTTCCTCGAGTTCCTGGAAGGCAAGACGCTGCCGGCCGTCGAAATCCTGGAGCAACGCGCGCAGAACCAGGCCGCTGTGGCCTGACGCAAACGCCGCCAACATCCCCACCACAACAACGAGACACCGCCGCCCATGACCCGCGCTACCAAGATCGTCGCAACGCTCGGCCCCGCGTCCAGCACGCAGGAAGTCCTGACCCGCATGATCGCTGCGGGGGTCGACGTGGTGCGGCTGAACTTCTCGCACGGCGCGGCGCAAGACCACATCGATCGCGCGCAGCTGGTGCGCGAAGTGGCGCGCTCGGTGGGCCGCGAGGTGGCCATCATGGCCGACCTGCAGGGCCCGAAGATCCGTGTCGGCAAGTTCGAGAACGGCAAGATCACGCTCGAACCCGGCGATCGCTTCACGCTCGACGCCCGCTGCGAGCTGGGCAACCAGGAGCGCGTCGGCCTCGACTACAAGGAACTGCCGCGCGACGTGGGCCCCGGCGATCTGCTGCTGCTCAACGACGGCCTGATCGTGCTGCAAGTCGAGCGCGTGGTGGGCGAAGAGATCGAGACCATCGTCAAGATCGGCGGCGATCTGTCCAACAACAAGGGCATCAACCGCCAGGGCGGCGGGCTGTCGGCGCCGGCGCTGACCGCCAAGGACATGGAAGACATCAAGACCGCGATGGCGCTGGGCGCCGATTACGTCGCGGTCAGCTTCCCCAAGAACGCGACCGACATGGAAATGGCGCGCCAACTGGCCGCCGTGGCCGGCGCACCGCATAACCACAAGACCCGCATGATCGCCAAGATCGAGCGTGCCGAGGCCATTCGCCCAGGCGTGCTCGAAGAGATCCTGGCCGCCTCCGACGGCATCATGGTCGCGCGTGGCGACCTGGCCGTGGAAGTGGGCAACGCGGCCGTGCCGGCGCTGCAGAAGCGCATGATCAAGCTGGCCCGCGAAACCAACAAGCTGGCCATCACCGCCACGCAGATGATGGAATCGATGATCGTCAACCCGGTGCCGACGCGCGCCGAGGTGTCGGACGTCGCCAACGCCGTGCTCGACGGCACCGATGCCGTGATGCTGTCGGCAGAAACGGCGGCCGGCCGCTACCCGGTCGAAACCATCGAAGCCATGGCCGCCATCTGCGTGGAAGCCGAGAAGTCGCAAACCGTGCATCTGGATGCGGACTTCCTCGACCAGACGTTCAGCCGCATCGACCAGTCGATCGCCATGGGCGCGCTGTTCACGGCGCACCACCTGCAGGTCAAGGCGATTGCCGCGCTCACCGATTCGGGCGCCACGGCGCTCTGGATGAGCCGTCACGGCATCAACATTCCTATTTATGCGATGACGCCCAACGTGGCATCGCAGCGCAAGATGGCCCTGTACCGCAACGTGCAGTCGCTCCCGCTGGCCAACAGCACCGATCGCGACGAAGCGCTGCACCAGGCCGAAGAACTGCTGGTCGCGCGCGGCGTCGTGCAGCGCGGCGACTTCATCGTCCTGACCGTGGGCGAGCCGATGGGCCAGGCCGGCGGCACCAACACGCTCAAGATTGTTCGCGTCGGCATGCACTGACGCCCACGACGGAACGCCGTTTGCTAGCTCTTCCAGACGACCACGCGTTCCAGAGACCGAATACAGATCGATCCATAGGAGAAAACCATGCCACTCGTCTCGATGCGCCAACTGCTGGACCACGCCGCTGAAAACGGCTACGGCCTGCCGGCTTTCAACGTGAACAACCTGGAACAAGTCCAGGCCGTGATGGAAGCCGCCAAGGAAGCCGGCGCACCCGTCATCCTGCAAGCCAGCGCAGGCGCCCGCAAATACGCCGGCGAATCGTTCATCAAGCACCTGATCCAGGCCGCTGTCGAGGCTTATCCGGAGATCCCGCTGGTCATGCACCAGGATCACGGCCAAAGCCCGGCCATCTGCCAGGGCGCCATCGACCTGGGCTTCGGCTCGGTCATGATGGACGGCTCGCTGCGCGAAGACGGCAAGACGCCCGCCGATTTCGACTACAACGTCGACGTGACGCGCCGCGTGGTCGAGATGGCCCACAAGGTCGGCGTGACGGTTGAAGGCGAACTCGGCTGCCTGGGCTCGCTGGAAACCGGCATGGCCGGCGAGGAAGACGGCATCGGCGCCGAGGGCAAGCTCGACCACTCGGCCCTGCTGACCGATCCGGAAGAGGCCGCGCAATTCGTCAAGGCGACGCAGCTCGACGCGCTGGCCATCGCCATCGGCACCAGCCACGGCGCCTACAAGTTCTCGCGCAAGCCCACCGGCGACATCCTGGCGATCAGCCGCGTGAAGGAAATCCACGCGCGTATCCCGAACACCCACCTGGTGATGCACGGCTCGTCGAGCGTGCCGCAAGAGCTGCTGGCCATCATCAACCAGTACGGCGGCAAGATGAAGGAAACCTACGGCGTGCCCGTTGAGGAAATCCAGGAAGCCATCAAGTACGGCGTGCGCAAGATCAACATCGACACCGACATCCGCCTGGCCATGACGGGCGCGGTGCGCAAGTTCCTGGCCGAAAACCCGGACAAGTTCGACGCCCGCGAATGGCTCAAGCCGGCGCGCGAAGCCGCCAAGCAGATCTGCAAGGCACGCTATATCCAGTTCGGCTGCGAAGGCCAGGCGGGCAAGATCAAGCCGATCGGCCTGTCGGTGATGGCGCAGAAGTACCAAAGCGGCGATCTGGCCCAAGTGGTGCAATAAGCATTTGGCGTCACATTGAGCAAACGGCTGGCATTGCGCCAGCCGTTTTGCATTGCATGGGCCACGTATAATGCTGGCCTTCCACGTTTTCTTATCTCCTCCGGGTTCCGCCGTGTCCGCCGCAACTAACAACCCTGCATCGTCCGCCCTTTACGAATCGTCGATCACCAGCCTGCCGTTGCTCGGCCGTGGCAAGGTGCGCGAGAACTACGCTGTCGGCGACGACAAGCTGCTGATGGTCACCACCGACCGCCTCTCGGCGTTTGACGTGATTCTCGGCCAGCCGATTCCGGACAAGGGCCGTGTGCTCGCGCAGATGTCGGATTTCTGGTTCAACAAGCTGCGCCACATCGTGCCGACGCACGAGACCGGCATCGCCCCGGAAACCGTGGTGGCCCCGAATGAAGTCGACCAGGTGCGCGGCCGCGCGATCGTGGTCAAGCGCCTGAAGCCGATCCTGGTGGAAGCCGTGGTGCGCGGCTACCTGGCCGGCAGCGGCTGGAAGGATTACCAGGCCACCGGCGCCGTCTGCGGCGTGCATCTGGCCCCTGGCCTGCAGAACGCGCAGAAGCTGCCCGAGCCGATCTTCACCCCCGCCGCCAAGGCGGAGATGGGCGAGCACGACGAGAACATCTCCTTCGATGAAGTCGAACGCCGCATCGGCCCGGACCTCGCCGCGCAGATCCGCGATGTGAGCATCCGCCTGTACAAGGAAGCCTCCGACTTTGCCGCCACACGCGGCATCATCATCGCCGACACCAAGTTCGAGTTTGGCCTGGACGAAAACGGCACGCTGACGCTGATGGACGAGGCGCTGACCGCAGACTCGTCGCGCTTCTGGCCGGCCGATTCGTACCAGGTCGGCACGAACCCGCCGTCGTTCGACAAGCAGTTCGTGCGCGACTGGCTCGAAGCGGTGCGCATTGACGGCAAGCCGTGGCCGAAGACCGCGCCGGCGCCGCAGCTGCCTGCCGACGTGATCGAAAAAACCGCTGACAAATACCGCGAAGCGCTGACCCGCCTGACCGGTGAATCCCTGCGTTAAACCGGAGCGATGACAATGACCGCACAGCAATCCGCTCCGCTCGTTGGCGTGGTGATGGGCTCCAGCTCCGACTGGGAAGTGATGCGCCACGCCGTCGACATGCTCACGCAGTTCGGCATTCCGTTCGAGGCGCAGGTCGTCTCGGCGCACCGCATGCCGGACGACATGTTCCGTTACGCCGAAGCCGCGCGCGGCCGCGGTTTGCGCGCCATCATCGCCGGTGCCGGCGGGGCGGCGCACCTGCCGGGCATGATTGCCGCGAAGACGATCGTGCCGGTGTTTGGCGTGCCGGTGCCGTCCAAGTACCTGCGCGGCGAAGACTCGCTGCTCTCCATCGTGCAGATGCCCAAGGGCATTCCGGTGTCGACATTCGCGATTGGCGAAGCCGGTGCGGCCAACGCAGCGCTGGCCGCCATCGCCACCATCGCCACCACCGATGCGGCCCTGGCCGACAAGCTCGAAGCCTTCCGCGCCCAGCAGACCGAAGTCGCACGCGGCATGACGCTCCCTGTGCACGGCGCCTAAGTAACCTACGACCCGATTCATGGCCGACGACCTGAACCCGCGCCTGGCGCAAGCCCACACCGCGGAATCCCGCGCGCTGAACGTTCCCAACGCGATCCTGCCCGATGCCTGGCTTGGCATGCTCGGCGGTGGCCAGCTCGGCCGCATGTTCGCGCACGCCGCGCAGGCCATGGGCTACAAGGTCTGCGTGCTCGATCCGGACCCGAACAGCCCGGCCGGCACCATCGCCGAGCGCCACCTGTGCGCCGGCTATACCGATGAAGCCGCATTGGCCGAGATGGCTGCACTGTGTCCGGCCGTCACGACCGAATTCGAGAACGTGCCGGCCATGGCGCTCGACCGCCTGGAGCAGCTCGGCGCGTTCGTTGCGCCGCGTGCCAACTGCGTCTCGATCGCGCAGAACCGCATCGCCGAGAAAAAATTCTTCGCGCTGTGCGCCGCGCGCACCGGCATCCACCCCGCACCGAGCTGGGTAATCGAGCACGAAGCCGACATCGAACAACTGCCCGCCGACCTGCTGCCCGGCATCCTGAAGATTGCGCGCATGGGCTACGACGGAAAGGGCCAGGCGCGTGTCTCGACGGTTGACGAGCTGCGCGCAGCCTGGGCCGCCATGCAGCACGTGCCGTGCGTGCTGGAGAAGATGCTGCCGCTGGCCTACGAAGTGTCTGTGTTGGCCGCGCGCGGCGCCGATGGCAGCACGGCCACGTGGCCGCTGGCAGAGAACGTGCACCGTGACGGCATCCTGTTTTCGACGATCATGCCGTCGCGCAGCGTGTCGGACGACATTGCCACGCGCACCCGCGCCGCCGCCGCCATGATCGCCGAAGAAATGGGCTACGTCGGCGTGCTGTGCATAGAGTTCTTCGTGCTGCAGGACGGCTCGCTGGTTGCCAACGAAATGGCGCCGCGTCCGCACAACTCCGGCCACATCACCATGGATGTGTGCGAGACGAGCCAGTTCGAGCAGCAGGTGCGCGCCATGGCCCGCCTGCCGCTGGGCAGCACGCGGCAGCATTCACCGGGGCGCATGCTGAATGTGCTGGGCGATGTGTGGTTCGAATACGGCCTGGAACGTACGCCCGCGTGGCACGAAGTGATGGGACACAGCGGTGCGAAGGTCCACCTGTATGGCAAGGCCGATGCGCGCCCGGGCCGCAAGATGGGCCACGTGAACTGCGTCGGCACCTCGCCGGAAGTGGTGGACGAAGCGTTCCGCCACGCCGCGCACGTGCTCGGTTTGCAGCCGGACTGATTGCGAGCGTCATCATGCACAAGTCGACCACCCCCTACGTCATGCCATCGCGCGAACGCCTTGATGAGGCCGCACGCAGGCTGGAGGCGGGCGAGCTGGTCGCCTTCCCGACCGAGACCGTGTACGGACTCGGCGCCGATGCCGAAAGCCCACAGGCCATCGCCAAGATCTATGCGGCCAAGGGCCGGCCGTCCAATCACCCCGTCATCGTGCACGTGGTGGATGGCGCCGATATTTCGTATTGGACCGACGAGGTGCCGGGCATCGCGTTGCAGCTCATCGAAGCCTTCTGGCCGGGGCCGCTGACGCTGATCCTGAAGCGTGCGCCGCACATCCCGGCCGCCGTGGCAGGCGGGCAAGACAGCATCGGGCTGCGTTGCCCCTCGCATCCGGTGGCGCAGGCGTTGCTGTCGCGCTTCAAGCGTGGGCGCGGCGGCATTGCGGCGCCGTCGGCCAACAAGTTCGGCCAGGTCAGCCCGACCACCGCGCAGCATGTGCGCGATGAATTCGGCGATGCCGTCTTCGTGCTCGAAGGTGATGGCGTCGATGTGGGCATTGAATCGACCATCATCGATCTGTCGCGGCTGGATCAGGGCATTGGCCCCGTGCTGCTGCGCCCGGGCGCCATCACGCCTGAAGACATCGAGCGCGTGACAGGCGAATTGCCGGCGCTTCCTGATGCCGCTGCACCGCGTGCTTCGGGCACGTTGAAGGCGCACTACGCGCCGCGCACGCCGTTGTATCTGCTGTCGGCCGCCGAGGTGCCTGCGCGCCTCGCTGCACTGCCCGCGGACAAGCGCGTCGTGTGGCTCGGTGCCCCCGTGGCACTGCGTGACGGCTGCGACCAGCGCGTCGCCCCTTCCACACCCGCCGCCTATGCCAATGCGCTCTATGCGCTGTTGCGCGAACTCGATCGCGGCGGTTACGACGCCATCTGGGTGGAAACCCTAGCCGACACGCCCGCCTGGGCTGCGGTCAACGATCGCCTGCGTCGCGCGGCCGCCGCGTTCACCGCGTAGTTCGAGTCGGACCTCTAATTCTTACGGGCCGCGCGTTCGCCGTGCGCCCGGCAACCTCGCTACACTTGGGCGTTGTGTCGTTCCGCGTGCTTCAAACGCGCACGGCGAGGTTACGCACCGCGGCACCACAAACCATAAAAATTCCACACGGAGACAGACATCATGAAGTTGCGTCAATGGATGGGCGTCGTCGCATCGGCGACCCTGGCCTTGAGCCTCGCCGCTTGCGGCGGCGGTGAAAGCGATCAGAGCGGCAACCCCAACGTCGCCAAAGTGCAGCGCATGGTGGTGTTCGGTGACAGCCTGAGCGACGCTGGTACCTACACCCCGGCAGCGGCTGCCGTGGGCGGCGGCAAGTTCACCACCAACCCCGGCCCGGTCTGGGCGGAAACGGTGGCGGCGCAACTCGGTGTGGCGCTCACACCGGCCGTGATGGGTTATGCCAACTCGGTGCAGAGCTGCCCGAAACCCGGTTGCTTCGACTACGCGCAAGGCGGTTCGCGTGTGACCGACCCGAACGGTATCGGTCACAACGGTGGCGCCGGGGCGCTCACGTACCCGGTCAAGCAGCAGCTCGCCAACTTCTACGCGGCCAGCAACAACACGTTCAATGGCAACAACGACGTGGTGTTCGTCTTTGGCGGCAACAACGACATCTTCTACTGGGCTGCCGCCGTTGCGACACCCAATTCGGGAGTGACGCCCGCCATCGCCACCGCACAGGTGCAGCAGGCCGCGACTGAGCTGGTCGGTTACGTCAAGGACATGATCAGCAAGAACGCGACGCAGCTCTACGTGTTCAACCTGCCCGACAGCAGCCTGACGCCGCAAGGCGTGGCGGGCGGTGCGGCAGGCCAGGCGTTGCTGCATGCGCTGGTGGGCGCGTTCAACACCACGCTGCAGGCTGGGCTTGCCGGTACCGGTGCTCGCGTGATCGATTTCAATTCGCAATTGACGGCCGTGATTCAGAACGGTGCGACGTTCGGTTTCAGCAATACCAGCGTGCCGGCTTGCGATGCGACCAAGATCAACACGCTCGTCCCGGGTGCAGGCGGCAGCTCGCTGTTCTGCTCTGCCAACACGCTGGTGACTGCAGGTGCAGACACGACTTACCTGTTCGCCGACGGCGTGCACCCCACCACCGGCGGCCATCGTCTGATCTCCAGCAACGTGCTGCAACGCCTGCTGGCCGACG
The DNA here is from genome assembly GCF_040544795.1 of Ralstonia sp. 1138. Classification (NCBI taxonomy): domain Bacteria; kingdom Pseudomonadati; phylum Pseudomonadota; class Betaproteobacteria; order Burkholderiales; family Burkholderiaceae; genus Ralstonia; species Ralstonia sp. 1138. The sequence continues at coordinate 1,028,994 of NZ_JBEPKQ010000002.1, forward strand.
GCGTCACCCACTGATCGAGCACCACCGAGCAAAACGCCCGCGCGAAGCGGGCGTTTTTGTTATGGCGAGGCGCAAAAAAAAAGCCGCGCCAAGCAGCGCGGCCGATCGACGGGACTACATATTCTTGGGAGGGGGCTGGCGAAAACTGGATCGCCCCATCATAGCCAAGCTGCCTCGCCCGGAGGTTAAGAGCGCTTCATATGGCCGCGCTGGCGAGTTGCTGTACGGCAAATCCATAGACCGCATCGATGTCGTTCAAATCCAGCACGGCCACGCCTTCCGGGGGGTGTACGGCATCGGGGCCATCGGTTGCGACAGCGACAACGCCCCCAATCTCCGGCCACAGCGGCGGGCGGCCAAGCGAAGGGCGGAAGACCTCGATTTTCGGAAAGGTACTGCGCTTGTAGCCTTCAACGATGACGAGGTCGGTGGCCGGTGACAGCAGCGCGAGCACGTCGTCGAGTTCAGGTTCCAGCGCGTTGGCGTATTCGCGCATCAGCACGAGTCGTTCACCGCCCACAAGCACGACTTCGGCGCTGCCGGCTTCTCGCATGCGGTGCGAATCCTTGCCCGGTGAATCGAGATCGAAGCCGTGATGCGTGTGCTTGATGGCGGCTACGCGGCGCCCGTCGCGCACAAAACGCGAGATGAGCTGCTCGATGAGCGTGGTCTTGCCGCTGCCCGACGTGCCGGTGATGCCAAGCAATGCCTTGCGTGAAATCATCGCTGTGCGCCCTGGTAAATCCATTGCAGCAGTGCATCGTGTGCGGCCTGGCCGCCGCTGGCGTTCGGATGGTTGATCATGCTGACCACCACGAAGCGCTGGCCCCCTTCGCCTTCGACATACCCGGCGATGGCGCGCACGTCGTTGAGCGTGCCGGTCTTGATCTCGGCGTTGCCGGCAACGCCTGCACGCGTGAGGCGGTTGCGCATGGTGCCGTCCACGCCCACAACGGGCAGCGCATCGCGCAGCACGCCGCCGTTCGGGTTGGCGTCAGCCTGCTGCAGCAGGCGCCCCATGTTGCGTGCGCTGATGCGCTCAACACGCGACAGGCCGGAACCGTTTTCCAGCACCAGCTCCGGCATCGTCAGGTTCTGTTTGGCGAGCCAGCGGTTGATGACCTCGGTGGACTGCCGCACCGATGCCGGCTTGCGGCCGATTTCCGCGCCGATGGTCAGGAAGAGCTGCCGCGCCATCACGTTGTTCGAATACTTGTCGATGTCGTGCACGACTTCCGACAGCGGCGGGCCGTAGTGCGTGGCCAGCAGAACGGCTTGACGCGGCACCTTGCCTTCGCGCAGGCCCGGCGTGAAACGCGTCGTGCCACCGGCCTGCTGCCACAGCGCGAGGAAGCCGCCCCAGATGAAGTCGGCATGCGTGAGCGCGGCGATATTGAAAACGCGTTCGCCGCACGCGGCGGCATAGCGGCCATCGAAACTGGCGAGCACGCGTCCGTCGGTCTGCGTGGAGATGTTGGCGCCGGAGGCGGTCTTCCAGTCGCCGCAGCCGCCGCGCGTGGTGCGCAGCTGGTTGTCGATCTGCAATTGCGCCAGCGGTGGAGAGACATCGATGTTGACCGCGCCATTGCCGGCATCCGGCGACAGCGTGAACGTCAGTGTCTTGAAGGAATACAGCAGCGCGTCGGGCGCAACGTTGTAGGCGCGTGCGCTGTCACCGTCCAGCGGCGGCGCTTCCGATAGACCGCCCTCGAAGTAGGTGCGATCCAGCACGATGTTGCCGGCCAGTTCATCCACGCCGGCGCGGCGCACGTCGGTGACCAGCTTGACGAGTTCTTCGGGAATCAGCTTCGGATCGCCCTGGCCACGCAGGTACAGGTTGCCGTTGAGCGTGCCGTTGACGGGAGCGCTGTCGGCATAGGCGGTGGTCTTCCAGCGAAAATCCGGGCCGAGCAGGTCCAGCCCCGCGAAGGTGGTCAGCAGTTTCATGGTCGACGCCGGGTTCATTCCGGCGTCGGCATTCCATTGCAGGATGGGCGTGGCGGTGCCGGTGCGGATCACGAACACGCTCACCGCATCCAGCGGGATATGCGCGCGCGCAAAGGCCAGTGCCACGTTGGCAGGCAACCCGGCAGGGTTGTGCGCCGCCTGGCGTGCCTGCGCGGCGCTTGCGCGCGGGGCCGCGTTGGCCTTGGCTTTCTTGGCATGCGCCAGCGGCGATACCGCAATGGCGAGAAGCACCGCGCAGGCAAGCGCACTGCGCGACAGGTTGAGCAAACGGGTCGGACGAATTCGGGCCATCGGCGGGGGGCAGAGTGGGGCGCACACGCGTGCGCCAAGTGCAGACGCAGGCATGTTAACGCAGCGACCCCACACTTCGGCCGACAAGCAATGGGGCGTTCACCGCCCAATTCTTTGCGAATCCCGCAGGTGTGACGGCTCAGTCATTGGCGCCGACGCGTTTGCGCATGTCGGCCGTCACCGATTGGCGCGTGCCGGCATAGTCGGCCCACGGGTCGCCCTTGAGCTTGGCGAGCCGATCCGGCAGCGTACGCAGCGTCCACTGGGCAGACGACTGCAGCCCCTCGAGTTCGTCATGCCGGATCGGCACCGACACCGGCAACCCCGTCCGCGCGCGCACCGAATAGGCGGCCACCGTGCTCGCGCCGCAGTTGTTGCGCAGGTAGTCGATGAAGATTTTGCCCACGCGGTTCTGCGGGCCCATCTTGGCGACAAAGCGGTCGGGGAAGGTCGCGGCCATGTGCTGCACCACGGCCTGCGCGAAGGTTTTGAGCGTGTCCCAGCCGGAAGCCTCGCGGCGCGTGAGCGGCACCACCACGTGCATGCCGTGTCCGCCGCTGGTTTTCAGGAAGGCCTTCAAGCCAAGTTCATCGAGCATGGCCAGCATGAGCTGCGTGGCCTCGATCACGCGCGCGAAAGGCAGCGCCGGGTCCGGGTCGATGTCGAAGACGATGCGGTCAGGCTGTTCGATGCGATCGGCCAGCGCATTCCACGTGTGGAACTCCACCGTGCCCATCTGCACTGCGCCGACCAGCGCCTCCGCCGAATTGATCGCCAGCAGCGACGGATGCCCCGGATCAAGCGATGGGTCCAGTTGCGTGATGCCCTGCAGCTTGAGCGCCGCGGAATGTTTTTGAAAGAAGCGCTCGCCGTCGATGCCATCGGGCGCGCGCACCAGCGACGTCGGCCGGTTGTGCAGATGCGGCAGCATCCACTCGGCCACGCTCGCGTAATAGCGTGCGAGGTCAGCCTTGGTGGTGCCGCTGGCTTTCTCGATCACGCGATCCGGATGCGTGACGTCCACATCGGCGATGCGTTCGGCACCGGGGCGCACCTTGCGTTCGGCAGCATTCACGGCGCGGGTCTCCTTGCGAGCGGCAGCGCTGGGCGGCTTGGCTTGTTCACGCACGATGTTGCGCGCAGGTTTGTCGTCGCGCAAACCTTGGAAGACGGCTTGCCGCACGATGCCTTCGCGCGTCCATTCGGCAAAGGCGATTTCGGCCACGCGTTCCGGCTTGACCCATTGCACGTCGCGCGCGTCGCTGCCGGTAGGCGGGTTCGCAAAGGGCGGCGTGTCGACGGTCAGCCCCGTCAATTCGTGATGCAAAGCGTGCAGGCTTGTCTCGTTGAAGCCGGTGCCGACGCGCCCCGCATAGCGCAGCTTTCCCGCGTCGTCATACACGCCGAGCAGCAGCGCGCCGAAGCCGCTGCGACTGCCCTTGGGTGCGCTGTAACCGCCGATGACGAACTCCTGCCGCTGCCCGCATTTGAGCTTGATCCACGCGGGGCTGCGGCCGGCGCGGTACGGCGCATCGGCGCGCTTGCCGATCACGCCTTCGAGCGACATGCTGCACGCGGAAGACAGCAGGTCTTCGGGCGCCGCGTTGAACGTGCCTGAGAACAGCACCGCCTCGCGGTCGAGATCGCCCGGGGCCGCCTGCAGAATGCGTTGCAGCAGCGCCCGCCGCTCGCGCAACGGCACACCGCGCAAGTCCATGCCGTTGCAGAACGGGATGTCGAACAGGTAGTAGGCAATGTGCTCGGCATGCGCGGTTTCGAAGGCGTTCTGCAGCGCCTGGAAGTCGGGCACGCCGCGCTCGCCCATCACCACGACTTCGCCGTCGAGCCACGCCTCGCGCAGGCCCAGCGCCTGCAGCGTGCGCGCCTGACGGGGCAGCTTGGCCGTCCAGTCGCGGCCGTTGCGGCTGAACAGGCGCACGGTGTTGCCGTCGATGCGCGCAAGGATGCGGTAGCCGTCGAATTTCACTTCGTAATCCCACTCGCCTTGTGCAGGCGGCCCATCGACCAGCGTGGCGAGTTGGGGTTCCAGCGTCCTGGGCAACGTGGCGGGCACGGCGCCGGCGGGCGGTTGGACTTGCGCCGGTTCGGAGCGCTCCGTCTTGCCATCATCGGGCTTCGCCTTTCCTTTGGCCTTGGGTTTCACGCCGACGTTCTCGCCGGTGATCACGCTCGCGGGCAAGGCCTGCGTCACGTCGTAGTCGCTGGATGGCCGGACTTGATCGTCGCGCTCCTTGATCAGCAGCCACTGTTCTTTCGGATGCCGGCCGGTGCCATGCAGGTGCGTGCGCACCAGCGCCCACGCGCCGTGCAGCTTCTCGCCGTCGAGATCGAACTTGAGCTTGCCCTCCCGGTACGCCTTGCGCGGATCGCCATGCGGATGCCACGTGCCGCGGTCCCACACGATCACGTCGCCACCGCCGTATTGGCCTTCGGGGATGTGGCCTTCGAAATCGGCGTAGTCCAGCGGGTGGTCTTCAACATGCACGGCGAGGCGCTTGTCGGCGGGGTCCAGGCTCGGGCCCTTGGGGACGGCCCAACTCTTGAGTGTGCCGTCAAGCTCGAGCCGGAAGTCGTAATGCAGCCGCGTGGCGTCGTGCTTCTGGATCACGAAATGCAGCGCGCCGTTGTCACGCCGCTCGTCGGCTTTGCGGCGCGCGCCGGCGGGTTCCTGTGTCTGCGTGAAATCGCGCTTGCGGCGGTAGTCGGCGAGATGGCGTGGCATGGCGTCGGCTCCGTCGTGTCATGCGCGCTTGCGTGTGGCGGTCTTGCGCGCGGTTTTGGCGGCGGCCTTGCGCGGTGCACGCTTGCGGGGGGCAGGTTCGTCTTCCGCTTCGTCGTTTGACGCGGCTTTACCCTTGCCGCGCTTGGCAAGGCTCTGGCGCAGCAGGTCGGTCAGATCGATCACGTTCCCGGAGCGCGGTGCGGCGGTTTCGGCTTCCATCGGCTCGACGGACTCCGTGCGGCCTTCGCGCACCTTGCGATCGACTAGCGTGAGAATGTCGTCGCGGAAGGTGTCGTGATACTCGGCGGGGTCCCACTTGCCGCTCATGTCGTCGATCAGCTTTTCGGCCATGTCGATTTCCTTGGCCGTGAGCTTGGCCGCCTTGGCGCCTTCTTCCGGCAAGTCGAGTTCGGACCAGTCGCGCACTTCGTTGGACCAGCGCAGCGTATGCAGCACGAGCACCGGCCCCATCGGGATCAGCGCAGCCAGATGCTGCTTGGTGTGCAGCACGACGTTGGCGACACCGATCTTCTGCGAGCGCGTCAACGCCTCGCGCAGCAGCGCATAGACCTTTTCCCCGCGCCGGTCGGGCGCAAGAAAGTACGGCGTATCGAGATAGAGGAACGGAATCTCCGCCGCATCCACGAAGGTCAGCAAATCGACGGTTTGCGTCGAGACCGGGTTGGCGGCGCGGATGTCCTCGTCGGTGAGGATCACGTAGCGGTCTTTCTCGTAGGCATAGCCGCGCACGATCTGCTCGCGCGGCACCTCTTTGCCGGTGGTCTTGTTGATGCGCTTGTAGCCGACGCGGTCCATGGTGCGACGGTCGAGCCAGTCGAAATCGAGGTCGTCGCTGCGGGTGGCCGGATACAGCGCAACGGGAATATGGACGAGGCCGAAGCTCACGGCGCCCTTCCAGATCACGCGGGGCATGGCAGGTCTCCCGATGCGGTGGATTCGAGCGTGGTGACGCAAGCCGCATACCTGCGTGGCGCGGGGCGGCGTCATACGTTCATCAGCAGAGCGCGGTAGCATGAGACCTTTGCGGCGTGACCCGTTCGCGCTGCGCGTTTTTCCCAGCTGTCCTTCATGTCTTCCGAATACGTCCAATCTGCCGGCGCGCTGCGGCCCCGCCGGCTTCCCCTGTCGGCCCGCGCGGCGACGATGGCTCTCTTTTTCGCCAACGGTGCAACGTTTGCGACGTGGGGCATTCACATTCCGACGGTGAAAGCGCGCTTCGGGCTGTCCGAGGCGTCGCTGTCGTTGGCGATGTTCATGGTGGCGGCCGGCGCCATCGTCGCGATGAAGTTCGCGGGTCAGTGGGCCGCGCGCGTCGGCACGCGCCGCGCGAGCGTGCAGGGCGGCGTGGCATTTGGCGTGATGACCGCGCTCATCATGCTGATGCCGACCTACCCGGCACTGCTGGCGGTACTGCTGCTGTTCGGCATCACCAACGCCGGCTTCGATGTCGCCATGAATGCGCAAGCGGCCACGGTCGAGGCCAATCATCACAAGCCGATCATTTCCTCGCTGCACGGCATGTTCAGCCTGGGCGGCATGGTGGGTGCGGCCGTCGGTGGCGTGCTGCTGGAACTGGGCGTGCCGCCGGCCGTGCATTGCGGCGGCATGGCGCTCGTCACCATGGCGGCAGCGCTGTGTGCCGGGCCGTTCATGCTGCCGGACCACGTGCATGCTGAAGGCGAATCCGCACATCCGACCACGGGCCGCACACTGTTCGTGCTGGGCGTGCTGGCGTTCTTCGGGCTGGTCGGCGAAGGCGCGATGTACGACTGGACGACCGTGTACATGCGCGAGATCGCGCAATCGCCCGAAGCCGTTGCCAGCGCGGGATACGCAGCGTTTTCGGGCGGGATGGCGCTGGCGCGTTTCGGCGGCGACTTTGCACGCGGGCGCTGGGGCAACATGCGTGTGCTCGGCGCCAGTGGCGTGCTGGCCACGGGCGGGATCCTGCTTGCGCTGTTGTGGCCCGCGCCGATGGCTGTCCTGACAGGCTTTGCGCTGATGGGTGTGGGCGCCGCCAACATGGTGCCGATCTTCTTCATTACCGCGTCGCGCTTGCCGGGGGTGCCGGCCGCCGAAGGCATTGCCGCCGTGGCGCGCTTTGCCTACGTGGGCCTGCTGATCGGTCCGGTCATCATCGGCTTGATCGCGCATCGCTCAGACCTGCGCTGGGGCCTGTCGGTGGTGGCGCTCACCATGGCGTTGATTGCGGTGGCGGGGCCTCGGGCGATCCGCCCGCCGGAACGTCGCTGATTACCCCGCGCTGCAGCAGGCGTCTGCCCAAAAAATATGCAGTTCCTGTGCGTTGACTTTCCTGTGCGCTTGCCATAGCGTACGACGAGGAGAGGGGGTTTCCCGGCGTCGGCGCCAATGTGCCAGTTGCGCACGGCATCGGGATGCGTTCAAAACGAGGCTGCACCATTTGATTTGATCAGCCCAAACGACCCATAGGAAAGGAGCTTCAGATGCCGTACAAACGTCTTACCCTCGTGGCAGCGGTCGCTGTCGTAGCCGCCGTCGGCACCGCGGCCTACGCGCAGACCGACCAAAAGAAGTTCGACCCCTATAGCCAAGGCGCAAAAGTCGGCGACAAGTTTGATCCGTACCAACAGGGTGCGAAGGCCGGCGACAAGTTCGATCCGTATTCGCAAGGCGCCAACAAGAACGACAGCACTGCCAGCGCGCTCAACCCGGGCGCCCAGCCTGCCAATGTGGAGAAGGGCAAGTACGACACGTACACCCAGGGCGCCAAGGCCGGCGAGAAGTTCGATCCGTATAGCCAGGGTGCCAAGGCTGGCGGCAAGTTCGACCCGTACAGCGAGGGCGCCAACAAGAAGGACGCGCCCAAGCAGTAAGCCCGTGCCGATCGGGTTCATGAAGACGCTGATGCATCGCCCGATGCATCGGCGTTTTTCTTTGTGGAACGCCGCCGCTGTGGCGGCGTTTGCGCTGGCGCTACCCGCGCATGCGGCGGGGCTGTGCTCCGCGCCGTGGGTGCATGACGGCAGCCGCGTGCGCCTGGACGGCAACGGCAAGACGCCGATGATCGTCGAGTTCACGCTGCACGATGTCAATCGCGACATGCAGGACGGCTGCGAGATTGGCCTACACATCTACGCCAAATCCGGCCTCGTGGCGCTGGGTGGCCGCCCCATCGAGACGGTCCAGGAGCACCAGCTGCTGGTGGACGAAGCCGGCGTGGTCACGCGCATTGTCAGCATCAATGGCCGCGTATTTGCGCAAAGCGAACATGCCGATCTGGTCGGCACCGTCAGCACCGCCATCTCGGGCATGTTCCTGTATGGGGCGGGCCTGGCGCCCGAAGCGCAGATGCTGCCGGGCGACACGTACGAATCCAGTTTCGATTTCGATGTGGTGTCGCCGCGGCTTGGCATTTCGGTCGGGCGCATGCGGGCCGAGCGCGCCAAGGTGGAGGTGTCGGAGCGCGAGGTCGGACCGCCGCAGCCGATGAACACCGTGGTCGGCCAGTTGCAGTGCCGACCGATCCGCTACACGCGCACGGCGCGCCTGGGGGTGCTGCGGCTGGGCAATGAAACGCTCGAGCCCGATCCCACCGTGGCGCACATCACCGACTGGTATTGCCCCGAAGCGGCCGTCGTGATGCGCCAGGAGGTTGAGCAGCACGGCCAGACGCAGGTGATCGACGTGGTCGAACTCAAGCGCTAGGCGTCGCCCCGGCAGGGCCCAAGTCTTCGGTGCTGCCATCAAACCGGTACACACGTGCCACGTTGAACGGCGCTTCCGGCGCAGCCTGCGAAAACAATGCGATGTGGTCGATGGGCATGGCGGCGGGCAGCACCACGCGCGTGGCCTCCAGCGCCCGATAGCAGGCGAGCTGCTCGGCAGCGTCGAGCCGGCCCGTCAGCGTGATGTGGAACGTGAACGTGCCAAACACATATGGATAGCCCCAACGCTGCAGATGACGCTCCTGCGCATCGGACAGGCCGACGCGCCGGCGTCGCGCGAGTTCTGCAGGCGGTGGCGGCGCGCGGAAGCCGTCGAATTCGCTGACGCATGCATCGGCGAATGCATGCAGCGTGTCGCGGGCAGGATCACCATGACGCAGCCGCCAGGCCAGGAAGCCGCGCAGTGTCTGCAGGGCCGGCTCGATCGTGAAGGCGTGCTGCTGCAGTGCAAAACGGCGTAGCGCGGTGTCGAGTTCATCGACCGTGCGATCGCTTGCCAGACGGAACGGCGGTTTGATCGTAGCGTGCAGGCCGTACTGGCGCGGCGCTTCAGTCCAGCGGTCGAGCGTGGCAAGGTCGATGCCGGCTTCGCGCACAAACGCCTCGCGTTGATCTGCGGAGATGGCGGTGTTGGTGCGCGCGCAGCGGCCAAGCCAGCGTGTGCCGAGCCCGTACCAAGGCTCGGGCGGCAGCAGGTACAGCGCGTATCGCCAGGCGGCCGGTATCGACTGCGGCGAGGGTGCCGGCGCCTGCTCCATGGCGCGGCTCAGCCGATCAGCGGCAGCTGTGCGGCGGCATGGCGCAGCCGTCCGCCCACCACGGCCGCCACCACGCGCGGCAGGCCTGGGCGGCGATCATCCACTACGATGGCGTCGGCGCGCAGGCCGGTCGCGAGCGTGCCACGATCCGCCAGGCCCGCGGCTTCGGCGGGGTTGGCTGCGACTAGCGCCCAGGCCTCGTGCAGTGGCACCACGCCGCGCTCGGCCAGCTTGAACGGCGCTGCCAGCAGCGCCGGGTAGTAATAGTCCGAAGCCAGCACGGTACCCAGCCCCGCCGCCACCATGGCCGCCGCATTCGGTGCGCCGTTGTGGCTGCCGCCGCGCACTACGTTGGGCGCCCCGAAGACGGTATGTCCGCCATGGGCGCGCGCTGCCCGCGCAACCTCCTCGGTCAACGGAAACTCCGTGACGGTGCAGCCGTGCGCGTGGAAGGTGTTGCGCGTGGCGATGTCGGGCTCATCGTGTGAAGCCATGCAGATGCCGCGTTGCTGCGCCGCACGCGCGAGCGTGCCGGTCACCTCGGCGAGCTTCGCCGCGTTGGCTGCGGCGGCATTCAAACGCGCGAGGAATGTGTCGATGTCGCACTCGGCGCGATCGGCGTATTGTGCGAGCTTGCGCGCGTCGCCCAGCTTGTTGCGCATCCCCGGCAGGTGATCGTTGAACGACAGGAAATGCACGCGGCCGGCGTCCATCCAGGCCAGCGCATCGGCAACGCCGTTGGCGTGGTGCAGTTCGAAGCGCAGGTGCATCAGGTGCTGCGCGCCGAGGTGCGGGCGCATCGCGTCGAGGGTGTCCAACATGCGCACCGCATAGGCGCGGCCGCGCAGGCCGCCTTCCCACGAATACGTCACGCCATGGAATTCGGTGGTGATGCCGTTGGCAAGCAATTGGCCGTCAACATCGGCCAGGGCGGTTTCGTAGGGAAAGGCCACACCGGGGCGCGGCATGACGGCGCGTTCGAAGGCATCACCGTGCAGGTCGACGATGCCGGGCAGGACGAGCAGGTCGCCGCAGTCGATCATGCCGGGCGTCGGGTTGGCGTCACACGCGGCGATCTGCCCGTCGCGAAATTGCACGGCAGCCTCCGCCACGCCCCCGGGTAAAAGGGTGCGTCGCGAAATCAGGCCAGCCACGTGGCCGACGGAAGACGAAAACGATTGCATAAGGCCAATGTGCGATCAGATGCGCAGGAACGTTGTGCGGGCATTGTGCCGCAACCTGCGTGCCGCTGATCCGCACATCGGCCATTTGCCCCACTCTGAAGTGGGGAAAGGCAGCCAAACGCCTTAACTTTCCCGACACGATGGTCGATATCGTGAAAAACACCCCAAATATGGACGCCACCTCTGCTGAGCGGCCTGACCGTCCTGAACCGGATGTGATCGAACAGGACAGCCCACGGCCGCTGCCGCTCGCTGACGACCGCTACGAAGCGCTCGTCCGGCAAATGCCGGATGCGTTGTACATCGTGGCGGACGACATCATCGTTTTCGTCAACGAGGCCGGCGTTCGTCTGTTTGGGGCGCAGTCCGCGCGCGATATCGTCGGCCACGAGCTGGACGAGTTTGTGCACGACAACTCGATGCACCTCGCACGGCAGCGCCGCGAGTGGATGGTCACGCACGGGGCCGGTTTGCCGCCTGTCGAGCAGACCTTGCTGCGTTGCGATGGCACGCCCGTGGAAGTCGAGGTGCTTTCCGCCCCGGTGCAGCTTGGCTGGCGCACCGCCATCCAGGTGGTGGCACGCGACATCACCCAGCGCAAGCAGGCCGAACAGGCGCTGCGCGATTCCGAAGCCAATTACCGCGCCCTGGCCGCCGAAACCGCACGCGCCAAAGAATTGCTGCGCTGCGAAAAGACCGTACTCGAACTCAGTTCGCGCAACGTGCCGCTGCCGGACTTGCTGGCCGAGGTGTGCCGGCTCGTCGAGGCACTGCTCGACGACGGCGCCATGTGTTCGGTCCTGCTGAGCAGCGACGGCGAGCACATCACGCAGGCTGTGGCGCCGTCGCTACCGTTCATGCTCTCGCAGGTGCTGGTCGGGATCGCGATCGGCCCTGCGGTCGGTTCGTGCGGCACGGCCATGTTCCTGAACAAGACCGTGGTGGTGGAAGACATCGACGCCGACCCGCTCTGGGACGGCTACCGCGACATCGTCGCGCCGCTGGGCCTGCGTGCGTGCTGGTCGACGCCCATCCGCGGCGACAACGCGCAGATGATCGGTGCGATGGGCATCTACTACGACACGCCGCGTGCGCCCACGCGCGACGCCATGGGGCTGCTCGACGGCATTACGGACATCATCGGCGTGGCCGTGCAGAAGGCGCATATCGCGCGCGATCTGCAGGAGAGCGAAGAACGCTACCGTCTGGCCGTCGACAACCTGACCGAAGGCATCGTCGTGCAGGCCGCCGACGGCACCATCCTTGCGTGCAACCCGAGCGCGCGGCGCATTCTGCGGGCGGGCAACCTGTCGCCCGTGGGCACCAGCCACCTGGCGCTGATGCGGCGCTCGTTGCGCGAAGACGGCAGCGAGATCCCGCTCAACGAGCGCCCCACGCGCGTCGTGTTGACCACTGGCCGCCCGCTGCTCGGCTTGACCGTCGGCCTGGAACTCGTGGACGGCGACGTGGTGTGGGTGCATGAAAACGTGCTGCCCATCGTGCGCCCTGGCGACGATGCTCCCTCCGCCGTGCTGATCTCGTTCAACGACATCGGGCCGGCGCGTGCCGCACAGCAGCAGCTCACGTTCCTTGCGCAGCGTGATGCGCTGACCGGGTTGTACAACCGTGCGTATTTCTCGCAGCGCATGCAGGCGGTGATGGAGCAGGCCGCCAGCCAGGCCGGCGAGGCACGCCAGGTCGCTGTCTTGTTCCTGGACCTGGACGGCTTCAAGAAGGTGAATGACACGGCCGGCCACGAAGCGGGCGACCACCTGCTGCGCATCGTCGCGCAACGCCTGTCGGCCTGCGTGCGCCAGAGCGATACGCTGGCGCGCCTCGGCGGCGACGAGTTCGTCGTGCTGCTCGACAACGTGCGCTCGTTGGGCGAGGCGGAGCGCCTGGCCAAGCGCATCGTCCATTCGATCGCGCAGCCGTTTTCGACGGGCGGCACCGAGTACTACCTGGGCGCGTCGATCGGCATTGCGGTGTACCCGGAACACGGCAACGATGCCGCCACGCTGCTGCGCTGCGCCGATGCCGCCATGTACAACGCCAAGCAGAACGGCCGCAACCAGCATCGCGTGTACACCGCGCGGCTGTCACAGCGGGCGCAGCGGCGCTTCCAGCTGGAGTACCACCTGCGCCGTGCCCTGGCGGCGGGCGAGCTGTCGCTGCGCTTCCAGCCCATCGTCGACGCCACATCGATGGACATCGTCGGTGCTGAAGTGCTGCTGCGCTGGCACAGCACCGAGCTGGGCGAGGTGTCGCCCGCCGAGTTCATTCCGGTGGCAGAAGACGCCGGGCTCATCGGCGACATCGGTGAATGGGTGCTGGCGCAGGCGTGTCATCAGGCCGCGCACTGGCGCGCCACCTGCATGCCGGATTTCTTCGTCGCCGTGAACCTGTCGCCGCGCCAGTTTGGCGAGGGGTTGGTGCCGACCATCTCGCGCTGCCTGGCCGAAGCCGGCTTGCCCGCGCGCGCGCTGGAGATGGAGATTACCGAAGGCTTGCTCATGCGCGACACCGCGGCTGTGATGCCGGTGCTCGACGCGCTCACGGCACTGGGCATCCGCATCTCGATCGATGATTTCGGCACGGGGTATTCGTCGCTGTCGTATCTGCAGCGCTTCCCGATCGACAACCTGAAAGTGGATCGCTCGTTCGTCTCGGGCATTCCGCGCCACCGCGATTCAGTGGTGATTTCGCGCGCCATCGTCGCCATGGCCGCATCGCTCGACATGACGGTCACCGCCGAGGGGGTCGAGACGCTGGAGCAGGCCGAGTTCCTGCAAGCCGCAGGGTGCGACAAGTTGCAGGGCTTCCTGTTTGGCCCGCCCATGACGGCCGGCGCCTATGAGGCGCGGCTGCGCCGCAACCGACCCGCGCAGGCCTAGGCCTAGGCCTCGTGGCGCGCAAAGCGCCTGTAATGCCCGCGTAAGTCAGTGCGGTTAGCGTCGCTCAAGCGCGCATTCACCCGTGCCGATACACCCCGTAGAGGGCCGCTTCGCCATTCGTGCGAAGGCACACACAACAACGACAACCGGAGACAACCGCACGTGAAGCCATTCGCCTGGGGCCGCGGCCCGAAAGCCTCCCCCGACCTTGTTGCCCGCATTGCCGAAGAGGCCGGCCGCGTCGGCATGGGCATCTGTGAAGTCTCCGGCAACGTGGAAGACGTGGCCGTGCGCCTGCGCCGGCAGGCCAGCGTATTCGACCAGTTGCGCAACGCCGCCGATGTGACCATGCGCGGCAACCACGACATCGCTGTCGCCGCGCGGCATGCGCGCGAAGTCGCATCGCATGCCAGCGAAGAGGTGAGCGGGTCGCGCGCAACGGTCGACGCATCGCTGCGCGACATTCGCGAGCTGGCCGTTGGGGTGGCGAGCATGGAGCAGCAGATTGCTGCACTGCGTGAAGCGCTGATCCAGGTGGCGCAGGCGTCCGAACAGATTTCGCAGATTGCCAAGCAGACCAATCTGCTGGCGATCAACGCGGCCATTGAAGCTGCCCGTGCGGGGGAATCGGGCCGCAGCTTTGCCGTGGTGGCGGGTGCGGTGAAGCAGCTCGCCGGGCAGACCGCCGAAGCGACGCAGCGTATCGAAACCACCTTGGCGGATTTGTCCGGCCAGACCGACAAGCTCATCGGCGACAGCAGCGCCAACGTGGCGCGCGCGCAGCGCGTGGATGCCGGCACGCAGGCGATTGGTGCGGTGATCGGCGTGGCGGGCGAGGCGATCGCGCGCTTCGATGTCGAGGCGACGAGCATTGCGGAATCCACTGCCGCCATCGAAGACGAATGTGCGTCGCTCGCGCGTGAGGTGGATGCCATGGCCGAGGGCGTGAAGCAATCGAGCCACAACATCGACAACGCACAGCGGCAGCTCTCGGGGTTGCTGGGCGCCTCGGAAACGTTGATCCGCTTGACGGCTTCAACCGGTGTGCAGAGTGCCGATACGCCGTTCATCGAAGCGGTGCAAGCGGCGGCCGGCAAGATCAGCGCGTTGTTCGAATCGGCACTGGCGCGCGGCGATATCAGCGAAGGCGATTTGTTTGATCGCGCCTATGTGCCCGTGCCGAATACCGACCCGCCGCAGCATATGGCGCGGTTCACGGCGTTCACGGACCGCGTGTTGCCTGCGGTGCAGGAACCGCTGCTCCAGTTGGATCCGCGCGTGGTGTTCTGTGCGGCGGTCGACACCAATGGCTATCTGCCGACGCACAACCTGAAGTTCTCGCAGCCGCAGGGCAGCGACCCCGTCTGGAATGCGGCCAACAGCCGGAACCGCCGGCTGTTTACCGATCGCACGGGGCTGGGGGCGGCGCGCAATACCGAGGCGTTCCTGTTGCAGACCTATCGTCGCGATATGGGGAACGGGACGTTCGCGATGATGAAGGATGTGTCGGCGCCGATTTACGTCAGGGGCCGCCACTGGGGTGGGTTCCGGATGGGTTACAAGGTGGCCGGTTAAGGTTCGTGACGGTGGGGGTGGGGTTTGGGACCTTGCTGGCGGGGTTTTTTTGTTGATGGTGCATCCGTTGTTTCGTCCCCTGGCGGGGCCGACTTACTTTCTTTGTCTGGCCAAAGAAAGGTAAGCAAAGAAAGGCGCGCCCGAGATGGCGAAAGACTCCTTGAATTTCTGTAACCGGGCGGAGACGGGGAAAACTCGCTTCGCTCAGACAGTTCCCCGTCTTTGTTCCGCCCGCTTACAGAAATTCAAGGCGCCATCTAGGGCAGGGTACGGCCAAACCGTCGCGGCGCGGGGGTTGGCGCCACGATGGTTCGTTTGCTGTTGGGGCTTAGTGTTTGCGCGTGCCCAGGATGACCAGGACGGCGGCGCCTAGCTCCAGCGCGGCTACGAAGTAGAGGCCGGCGGAGAGGTGGCCGGTGCTGGTCTTCAGCCAGCCGATCATGTACGGCGCGACGAAGCCGGCGAGGTTGCCGATGGAGTTGATGAGGGCGATGCCGCCTGCGGCTGCGGTGCCGGCCAGGAACACGGCGGGAATCGACCAGAACACCGGGAACGCGGCGAGGATGCCGATGGCGGCGACGGTGAGCGAGATCAGCGCGAGCGCCGGCGAGCCGAGCAGTGCGCCTGTTGCGACCAGGCCGGCGGCTGCGATGACGGCGGCGATGGCGCAGTGCATGCGGCGCTCGCCCGTGCGATCGGAATGCGCGCCGTTCCAGACCATTGCAATCGTGCCGGCGATGAACGGAATGGCTGCGATCAGGCCGATCTGGAAATTGCCCTGCACGCCCAGCTCCTTGATGATCGACGGCGTCCAGAACGCGATGGTGGCGTTGCCGCTGACCACGCAGAAGTAGATGGCTGCGCAGATCCACACGCGGGCGTTGGCCAGCGCGGCGCCGAACGAGGCGTGCTTGGCGGGGTCGCGGTTTTCCACTTCAACGGCGCGCACGACGGCGTCTTGCTCGGCGGCGGAGAGCCACTTCGCCTGACGCGGCGTTTCGGGCAGCCAAGCCAGCACGGCAAAGCCGGCCAGCACAGACGGAATGCCCTCGAGCAGGAACAGCCATTGCCAGTTGGCGAGATGGCCCACGCCTTCCATGCGGCTCATGATGAAACCGGCAATCGGGCCGCCCACCACGCCGGCAATCGCAAACGACGTCATGAACAGGCCGTTGATGCGCGCCCGGTGTGCGGAGGGAAACCAGTACGTCAGGTACAGCACCACGCCCGGGAAAAAGCCCGCTTCAAAGATGCCCAGCAGAAAGCGCATCACGTAGAACGAGGTCGGCGTCTTCACGTAGATCATCGCCATTGAGGCCAGGCCCCACAGGATGGTGATGCGCGCGAGCGTCTTGCGTGCGCCGATCTTTTCCAGCAGCAGGTTGCTCGGCACTTCGAACAGGAAGTAGCCGATGAAGAAGATGCCGGCGCCCAGGCCGTACACCGCTTCGCTGAACTGCAGGTCCTGCAGCATCGACAGCTTGGCGAAACCGACATTGACGCGGTCGATCCACGCGAGGATGAACAACACCACCAGGAACGGCACCAGGCGATACGCAATGCGGCGGTAGGTGGCATCCAGCTCGGTGCTGGGAAGCGGGCGACTGGCCGGGTCGGTCGGGTTGGCCGGCAGGGCTTGGGTTTGCGACATGGTTTCCTCCAATAGCGTGTGAGGGCGCCGGCGCTTCGTGTGCTGCTCTGTTTTACGAAACGCAGGCATGCGTTGGGCCTGGCGCGTCTACAGCGCGCCTTTTCTTTTTTTGGCTTGGCTTGGCTTGGGGAGCCGCCTGCGTGGCCCGGACGCTGGCGGCGAATGTTCTGGCTAGTCGATCAACGCAGGGCAGCCTCCACCGCCCGGCCGACGCGCAGGATGCGCGCGTCGTCGTTGGCGAGACCGCAGAGCGACAGGCCGACCGGCAGTTCGCCGGAAGCGTGTACCGGCAGCGTCAACGCGCAGCCGTCCAGGAAATTGATCACGCTCGGATTGCGCAGCGCGAGGGCGTTGACGCGGAAGAACGCCGCGTCGTCAGCCTCAAGCGGTGCGACTTCGGGCGGCACGATGGCCACCGTCGGCATCAGCCATGCATCGAAGTTGCCCAGGCGCTTGCGTGCGGCGGCAATCATGCGCACGCGCGCGTTGATCACGTCGATGTAGGCGGCTGCGCTCATCTGTTCGCCACGGCGGATGCGCGTGGCGACGCGCGGGTCGTACTGCGCTTCGGCACGCGCGAGCAGCGCGCGATGCCATGCCCAGGATTCCGCGGCCGAGAAGCCGCCGCCGCTGTTGATGTCCGGCAGTTGCAGCAGCTCGGGAAATTCGAAACGCACGATGTGCGCGCCGGCACGTTCGAGCCGCTCGACAGCGCGCTCGAACGCAACGGCGACTGTGCTGTCGAGATCCGCGCCGACAAAGTCCTGCGTGATGCCGAAGCGCAATCCTGCCAGCGGTACTGCGGTGGTGTCGAACGCATCGTTGCCGGACTCGCCGCTCAACACGGCATCGACGATTGCGCAGCAGTCGACCGAGTTGGCGAGGGGGCCACCCGAGTCGAGCGACGTGGAAAGCGGCACGCCGCCCGTCATCGGCACACGGCGGGCGGTGGGCTTGAAGCCCGTCAGATTGCAGAACGCCGAGGGGATGCGGATCGAGCCGCCGGTATCCGTGCCCAATGCCGCCACGGCCATGCCGCCTGCCACGGTGACGGCACCGCCCGACGTGGAGCCGCCTGCCGCGCGTGCGCCATCGGCCGGCGTGCGCGGTGTGCCGTAATGCGGGTTCAGGCCCAGACCCGAGAACGCAAATTCGCTCATGTTGGTGCGGCCCAGCAGCACGGCGCCGGCAGCACGCAGGCGCGCCACCGCTGCAGCGTCGGCGGTGGCGGGTGGCTGATCGGCCAGGGCGCGCGAACCGGCAGACGTCACTTGGCCGGCCACGTCGAACAGATCCTTGATCGACACCGGCAGCCCCGCCAGCAGCGAGGGCACGTTGCCTGCCTCACGCGCGGCGTCGGCGGCGCGCGCCATGGCCAGCGCCGCCTGCTCGTCGATGCTTACGTAGGCAGCACCGCCGGCGGCGCGGTGCGCTGCGGCGTGCTCCAGGGCAGCCTCGGTCAGCGCGACGCTGGTGGTGCGGCCGGCGGCCAGTTCAGCGGCCAGCGCGCGGATCATGTTCGGGCGGGGCGTCATCATGCGGTGGTCTCCGTGAGGTGGGGCGCTTCAGCCTTCAACAGGCAGCGTGTCGACAGCATAGCGATGGCGCAATTCAGTGCCCGACACCGGGTCGATCAGGGCCATGTCGAAGGCCTCGCCAAAACCGAGTTCGCCGATGATGGGCTGCGTGCCGCAGAACATGGCGGTGCCGACCGGCAGCGTGTCGTTACCGGTGTAGCGGCGGATGAGGTCGCGCGGGTCGAGCATGCGCTTCACGCCGCCTTCCTGGTACAGCGCGGTCTGGCCGTCGCGGGTGCGCCAGGTCTTCATCTGCAGGCTGTCCCAGTGGTCGGCCAGTGCTTCAAAGCGCCACACGTCGCGGCTGACGGGCTTGGCGCACATCTGCTTGGAGACCGTCACGCCATAGGCTTCGACCTTACGGTCGGTGTGGTCGGAACCAATGCCGACCAGCAGGCCCATCGGCGTGGAATACAGCACGAACTCCGCTTCGCCGGAGGAGTCGGCGCCGGGAATCTCCACGGTGGCATCGGTGGTCAGCAGCGAGGCCGACACGCGGTAGAAGCATGGCACACGCGCCGGACGCGCCACGCCGATCGCTTCAAGCTCGGCGATGTGGTGTTCGACGGCGTCGGCATCGCGGCCGGTCCAGCCGGCAATGACAAGGTGGTCCACGGTCACGTCGATGGGGCCGTGGCCGATCAGGTTCAGGTGCAGCGTGGTCATGCGGAATCCGGAAGAGGCGGTAAAACGAACGGGGAAATCGGGCTCGGATCAGAGCGTGCGGATGATCGTGCGGCGGAATTCGTCGATGTGCTCGCGAATCGCTTCGCGCGCTGCGGGCACATCGCGGCGCTCCAGCGCATCGAGCACGG
Organism: Ralstonia sp. 1138; assembly: GCF_040544795.1. Lineage (NCBI taxonomy): Bacteria > Pseudomonadati > Pseudomonadota > Betaproteobacteria > Burkholderiales > Burkholderiaceae > Ralstonia > Ralstonia sp. 1138. Next base: position 1,048,178 of record NZ_JBEPKQ010000002.1, read on the forward strand.
CGAGGTGCTCGTCGTACACGTTCTGCAGGTGTTGCGGTTCTGACAGCGAGAGGAACCAGAAGCGCGCCTGCTTCTCGTGCAGGCCGCGCAGCAATTCGGCCAGTACGCGGTTGCGCGACGCGGCGGAAATGGCGAGGTGGAACTTGAGGTCCAGCGCCGCCAGCGCGGCGATGTCGCGGTGTTCGATCAGCGCGGGCGATGCATCGACGATGGCACGCATGGCTTCGAAATCCGCCGGGTGGGCACGCTCGGCGGCCAGCGTCACGCACAGGATCTCGTTGGTGGCGCGCACCTCGATCATGTCGAGCACGTCGTTGAGCGACAGCGGCGTCACCAGCACGCCCTTGCGCGGAAGGATTTGCACCAGCCCTTCCACCTCCAGCCGATGCAGCGCCTGGTGGATGGGCGTGCGGCCCAATCCCAGGATCGTGCCGAGCTGCGCTTCGTTGAGCGGCTCGCCGGGGCGGAATTCGCACGCCATGATGCGGCGCTTGATCTCGCTGTAGGCGAGTTCACGCATGGCGGCGCCTTTGGGCGCATGCGCTGCGGGCTCAACGGCAAACGGTGCAGGGGCGGGCTTGGCGGCGCCGGAAACCAGCTTGATGGGACGCGACATGGGGCGGCCTCGAATCTCGTAAAAGTCGAGTGATGGTATTGTGATATCTCACAGAGCGTCAAGCGGTCAACGCGCCGCATTCAGCCGTCTTCGTCTAGGTATTTGCCCTGATATGCCCCCGGCGGGAGGGCCTCGCAATTCGTTATAGACTGCAACAAATTTCAGGGAGACAGCCATGAAGATCGCCATCATCGGGGCGGGCATCGGCGGCTTGACGCTCGCGTTGATGGCCGAGCGCCAAGGCTTTGAGGTCGAAGTGTGGGAGGCCGTGCAGACGCTGCGGCCGCTGGGTGTAGGCATCAATTTGCTGCCGCACGCCGCGCGCCAGTTGTGCGAACTGGGGCTGGAAGACACCTTGAGCGCGCTGGCGATTCGTACTTCTGCCCTGGCGTACTACAACCGTTTCGGCCAGCCGATCTGGCACGAGCCGCGCGGGCTGGCCGCCGGGTACGACTGGCCGCAGTTCTCCATCCATCGCGGCGAATTCCAGATGGCCCTGGCCGATGCCGTGATTGAGCGGCTCGGTGCGAACTGCGTCCGCCTGGGTCACAGCTTCGAGGCGGTCCAGTCGACGGGGGAGAAGGGCGGTCCCGTGCGCTTCACCCTGCGTGATCGTGCCAACGACGCTGTGGTCGAATCCTCGGCAGACGTGCTGATCGGCGCGGATGGCATCCACTCTGCCGTGCGCCGGCACTTCTACCCGACGGGCGATGCACCGCGCTTTGCGGGCCGCATGCTGTGGCGCGCCGTCACCGAGGCCGCGCCGTATCTCGATGGCCGCACCATGTTCATGGCCGGCCACCAGGACCAGAAGTTCGTCGCCTATCCGATCTCCGAACCGCTGCGCCAGCAGGGCCGCTCGCGCATCAACTGGATTGCCGAACTGCGCGTGCCCGACGAGGCGCCGCCGCGCAGCGACTGGAACCGCGAGGTCGACCGCGCGATCTTCCGCAGCGCCTTTGCCGACTGGAAATGGGACTGGATCGACATTCCGGCCTTGATCGACGGGGCCCAGGCCGTGTACGAATTCCCGCTCGTCGACAAAGACCCGCTGCCGCGCTGGACCTTCGGCCGCGTCACGCTGTTGGGCGATGCTGCGCACCCGATGTATCCGATCGGCTCGAACGGCAGCGCCCAGGCGATTCTCGATGCGCGCGCGTTGGTCGACTGCCTGCTCGCCACACGCGACACCGGCGTTGCCCTGCGCGAGTACGAGGCCGATCGCCTGCCGCGCACCGCGGGCATCGTGCTGCGCAACCGCCTCAATGGGCCGGAGCAGGTCATGCAGCTCGCGCATGAACGCGCGCCCCAAGGCTTTTCGCGCATCGACGACGTGATCCCGCGCGCCGAACTGGAAGGGATTGCGATGCGCTATAAAAAACTGGCCGGCTTCGATCCGCAGTCGCTGCGCGATCAGCCGCCCATGCCGCGCCGCGCCTGAAACGCCGGTACGTTCAAACGCCAAAAAAAAGAGGGGACCCATGATCATCCGCCGCACCATCTGCGCCGCTGCCGCGCTGTTGCTTGCCACCGCCGCCCATGCCGACATCGTCGTGGGTGTGAGCCTGTCAACGACCGGGCCGTCAGCGTCGCTCGGCATCACGCAGAAGAATTCGCTGGCCTTCTATCCGGATGCCATCGCCGGGGAAAAGCTGCGCCTCGTGGTGGTGGATGACGCCTCCGACCCGAGCACCGGCACGCGCCTGGCGCGCAAGCTTGTCACGGAAGACCACGTCGACATCATCGTGGGCTCATCGGCCGTGGCACCGTCGATTGCGATTGCCGAAGTCGCCACCGAATCGCACACGCCGCAACTGGCGCTGGCGCCGGTGGAGCTGAAGCCGGGCAAGGGCGATTGGACTTACCGGCTTGCGCAGCCCATCTCGCTGATGGCCGAGGCGATTGCCACGCGCATGGCGGCGTCGGGCGTCAAGAACGTCGGCTTCATCGGCTTTTCGGATGCGTACGGCGAGAGCTGGCTGAAGGACTTCACGGCTGCCGCCACGCCGCGCGGCATCAAGATCGTCGACGTCGAGCGCTACGCCCGTGCAGATACCAGCGTGACCGGGCAGGTCGCCAAGCTGGTCAGCATCAAGCCCGATGCGATCCTGGTGGCCGGCGCGGGCACCGGCGCAGCGCTGCCGCACACCGCATTGCGCGATCGCGTTTATGCGGGCCTGATCTACCAGACGCACGGTGCGGCCACGAAAGACCTGATCCGCATTGGCGGCAAGACGGTCGACGGGGCCATCCTGCCGGCCGGGCCGGTGATCGTGGCCGAGCAATTGCCCGACAGCCACCCGAGCAAGAAGACCGCGCTCGAATACGTGACGCGCTATGAGAAAGCCAACGGCCCCGACACGCGCACGCAGTTCGGTGCTCACACGTGGGATGCGCTGCAGGTGCTCCAGCGCATCGTGCCGGTGGCGCTCAAGAAGGCCAAGCCGGGCACGCCGGAGTTCCGCCAGGCGCTGAAGGGCGCGCTGGAATCGGAGCGCGACATCGTCGTTTCGCATGGCGTGCTCAACTACACGGCCGCGGATCATTTCGGCTTTGACGCGCGCGGCCGCGTGCTGCTGACCATCGACCACGGCAAGTGGAAATTGTTGAACTGAAACGCGCGCGCGTGCGTGGCCGGCGGGCGCATCGCCGACGATAATCGAGGGGTCTTTCACCATCGACACCGCTATGCCGCGCACGCCCAAAGCCGACGACCTGTATCCCGCCGTAGCCCCCTCGGGGCACTTCAACCCGCATCTGGCGGACGTGGAGTATGGCGCGCTTGACGGCCTCGTCGGCTATGCGGTGCGCCGGGCGCAGCTGCACATCTACGAAGATTTCGTGCGGTCTCTGCAGGCGTGGAACATCACGCCGCCGCGCTTCTCGGCCATGACCGTGATCGCGCACAACCCGAACCTCAAGCTGACCGAACTGGCCAACATCCTGGGCGTGGCGCGCTCCGGTGCGGTGTTGCTGGTCGATACGCTGGAAGACATGGGCATGGTCGAGCGGCAGCCGTCGCCCAAGGACAAGCGCGCGTTCCGGCTCGTGCTGACGGCCAAGGGCGCCACCACCCTCGACGAAATCACCCGCGCCGTCACCGCGCACGACGCCCGCGTGACAGCGCATCTTTCGCCGGACGAGCGGCACACGCTGCTGGCCCTGCTCAACAAGCTGGCATCGGGGCCGGATTCCGCCGGCTGACCGGCAGACTGCGCGTGCAAATGACAAGCGGCCCGAAGGTGGGCCGCTTTGCTTTGGTGGAGGTGCTGGTGCGTCAGCGCTTGTTGGCGTCGATGGCCTTCTGCCAGAGGTCCTTGTCCGGCGGATACAGCGAGTCGAAGTACTCGCGCAGCGTGCAGATTTCCTGGACGATCTCGAACGGAAATCCCTGGCGGCCGCCCCGGTCGTCGATCTGCAGGCTGTTCAGGTAGCGCCGGCAGCCGATGAAATCCGCCCACTTGGCGGCGATCGTGTTGATGATGCGCGGAAACTTCCGGCCGAGTTCGATCGGCCGCACCTCGTCGGGCAGGGACGCGAGCCAGCGGATGGCGTCGCGGTTGAGCGCGAAGTCATCGGCGTTCTGCTGCTTGCGTTGAGAGGTGGGATCTTGGGTCATATCGGATGCGCATCCTTGAGGTCTAGTGTACCCCTCCCGCGCCGGGCCGCCAGCCCGACCGGCGAGGGTCTTGACGCACCACCTGTTTGATTCGACCGCTGCCACAGCCGGTGTCCCGCCGTTTGTTTGCCTCGGCTGCGGTATGCCGCGCGCCGCCCAATCCACATCCGCCTCAAGTTTTGCGCAGGCTTGCCGATAAGCCAAGCGCGGTTTGGCGCGCTGAAGGACCAGAGCATCCAGCAGCTTAAAACGCCTAGACTGCGAAACACGAGCCAGTGTCGGCTGGCACGCCGCTCCCCTCATTCAATCAAAAAACCGGACGTTGAGCCGAGGTAGGCAGGGTATGAAGCGAATCGATGCGAGCCAATTGCGTGTCGGCATGTTTGTGATGAAGCTGGGCGGGTCCTGGCTCAAGCATCCGTTCTGGCGTGCGCAATTCCAGTTGTCGCACCAGGGCCAGATCGACGACATCCGCAAAGCGGGTATCACCGATATCTGGATCGACCCCGAGCGCGGCGAAGACGTCATGTCCGAGACCCTGATGCCCACGCCGGCTCCGGCGCCCGCACCCGAGCCGCTCACGCGCGAGACCGTGGCCGCCCGACCGCCGATCACGCCGACGTCGCTCAAGGAAGAGTGGAAGCACGCCCAACAGCTGATGCAGAACGGCAAGGCGACGCTCGGCCACATGTTTTCCGAAGCGCGCATGGGCCGTGCGCTGGAAACCGAAAAGGCGCTGCTGCTGGTGGACGACGTGTCCAACTCGCTGGCACGCAACTCCTATGCGCTGATTGCCCTGGCGCGGCTGAAGAACAAGGACGACTACACCTACCTGCATTCGTTTGCGGTGTGTGCGCTGATGGTGGCGCTGGCCAAGACGCTGGGCTTGCCTGAAGACGAGATCCGCGAATGCGGGCTGGGCGGGCTGGTGCACGACATCGGCAAATCGGCCATGCCGCGCACGCTGCTCGACAAGAGCACGGCGCTGACCAAGGACGAACTGGCGCTGCTGCAGACGCACGCGGTGGGCGGCCATCATCTGCTGCAGGGCACCGGGCAGTTCAGCGAGATCGCGCGCGAAATCTGCCTGCACCACCACGAGCGCATCGACGGCAGCGGCTACCCTGACGCCCAGAAGGCGGACGGCATCAGCCTGTGGGCCAAGATGGGCGCCATTTGCGACGTGTACGACACGCTCACGTCGAGCAGCCCTTACCACCATGCGTGGTCGCCGGCGCAGGCGCTGAAATACATGATGGCGCGCACCGACACGCAATTCGATCGCACCGTCTTCCAGGCCTTTACGCGCAGCGTGGGCATCTACCCGGTCGGCACGCTGGTCAAGCTGCGGACCAACCGGTTGGCCGTGGTCGTTCACCAGAACGAGGCGTCTGCGCTGAAGCCGGATGTGGTGGTTTTCTATTCGGGCAACACCAAGACGCGCGTGCGCCCGGAGCGCATCAGCCTGGGCAAGTCCGACGATTCGATCGTCACCGTGGAAGACGCCACCACGTGGGGTTTGTCGGACGAGGAAGTGTCCGACATGTGCCTGGTCTGACGCGGCGGCCCAGTGTCAGACGACGTCAGAAGTCTTCCACCGGCGGCTCTTTCTGCTCCGCCGGGTCCGGGCGGGTGTCGCGTGGCACCGCTTCACCGGGCTTGCGCTGGGCGGGCTCGGGTTGCCTTTTCGGGCTTTCGGGCTGCGTCGTATCGGTTTCGGAACGGCCTGGCTGGGTGGACATCGCGGTCTCCTGATCAGCAGATGCCTCTCTTCCAGCATGCGGCGCGCCCGGGCAAGCCCCTACGTTTCATGTGTATTTTTCTTAACACGGACTTCAACAAACTTCATGGCACACCCCTCTAAAGTGGGGTACGTTTGAGTCGTTGGTTTTTACATTGCTGAACAATCGCCACACATTTAGAGCGACGTCGGCAATCCGCAAACAAACGATTCAGTCTTCCGGGGGGTGACATGAACGTTTCCAATCTGCTGCATGCGGCGTCGAACTGGGTCGTCCAGTCGCGCGCCTTCAATGTCACGCAATCGGTTGCACACCATCGCACGCCCAGCGATGCGCTGTCGCACTGGAAACTCGATATCTGGCACAAGAGCGTGCCGTTCCTGCTCGAGGGCGGCTTGGCCGAACCCGCGCACCAGCTGTTTCCGAAGCATCTTGCGCATGCCGACTGGGTGGACGAGCTGCACCACCATCTCAGCCAGCTGGTGGGCGTGCGCCGCGAGCACTGCAAGATCGATATCCGCGCGGTGACCGGGCTGGCGCAGTCGCCGTGCTCGGTGCATTCGTTTCCGAGCATGCTGGTATTTGCGCATCAGCATTGCCGCCGCATTCCGCACAGCACGGACGCCGACTTTGCTGCCAACCGGCGCCACGTCTTCCGTTACGCAGATCAGGCGAACGTGTTCCGTGCCTACGACTTTGCTGGCGGCGAGCTGTTCTACATGAACGAGTGGGGCGCGCACCATTTCGCCGCGCTGGCGTTGCAGGCGCGTACGCAGAACCGAGAGCTGCTGGTCGATGCCGAGGTGCGCCACGCGCGTTCTGCGCTGGGGCTGCGGCGGTTGCTTGACGGCTTCTACGTGATCGGTGCGCGGCGCCAAGGGCAGCAACGCTACGGCACGCGCTTGTCAGAAGCGCTGGCCAGCCACCAGGTGCCGCACCGCTGGATGCATGGTCGCCGCGAGGCCGAAGGCTTCGAGCTGTGCTTCCTGCCCAAGTCGGATCGCTTTGCCAACTGCGTGGGCGAACAGCTCGTGCGCGACGGCTGGTTCGACTATGGCGCCTGGCTGGCCAGCCTGCACGATGCCACCGAGGTGGGCGCTCCCGCCCAACGCGCCGAGGCCGCCCGCAAGACGCGGTCGAACTGGAAGCGCGTGCCGGTGCCGGCCCTGGGCGTGCCGACGGGTCTCATGCCGGGTTTTGCGCACACGCGCTTGTAATACTAGGGCGCTACGCTCAGGGGTTGTTCTGCCCCTCCACCTGACGGATTGCTGAATCAGGCGGCTGGTGTCAGAATTCGCAACTTAGTTGCATTGGGGCGCACAATGTCGGGTGATATTGTGCGCCGGCACCTGCGCCCGATCTTGCGTTCCTTCCGCTCCTCCTTCCTCCATCCGCGTTGGCTGGCTTGCCTGCTGACCGTGTTCCTGCTGTTCGGTCAGCAGGGCGCGCTGCGGCATGCGCTCTCGCATTGGAGTGAATTCAGCGAAGCGACCGGCGTCGAGTTCAGCGCCGCTGCCACGGCCAAGCCGGCCAGCGCCGAGCGCAGTCAGCCCGCGCAGGAACACGCCGCGTGCTTGCAGTGCGCGGCCTATGCCGCCCTGGCGGCTGCCCTGCCGATGCTGGTGTCGCTGCGCCTGGCGCATACGCGGCGCTGGCACTTTCCGCGCATCGGCTTTCATGCGGGCGCACCGGTGTTTCCGGTGGCCGTGTGTTCGCGCGATCCTCCCATCCGCCTTTGATTCCTGCCTTGCCCCTCGGCGCGCGCGTTGTGTTGATGCATGCGCGTGCCGCTGTCTAACGCATCCGCTCGATTCAAAGGTTTTTCCATGATTCCGTTCCAGCCCCGCAAGCTGGTGATGGCGCTTGCCGCCGTCCTGCCGTCCGTCGCCTCGGTTTCCGCCCTGGCTCAGGAGGCCACACCGCCGGCCGCCACGCCTTCCACGCCCGCCACGACGGCACCCGCCACCAACGTGCGCGATCTCAGCGAAACCCGCGTCACGGCCAAGCGCCTGGATGCTGCACGCAATGCGCTGTCGCCGGATACCGGCAGCTCCGTCTACAAGTTCGACACCGATGACATCGCCCGCCTGCCGCTGGGCGATGCCACGCCGCTGAACCAGGTGCTGCTGCAGGCGCCGGGCGTGGTGCAGGATTCCTACGGGCAACTGCACGTGCGCGGAGACCACTCCAACCTGCAATACCGCATCAACGGCGTGATCGTTCCGGAGCCCATCAGCGGTTTCGGGCAGATGCTCGATACCCGCTTCGCCAACCAGATCAACGTGCTGACCGGCGCGCTGCCTGCGCAATACGGCTACCGCACAGCCGGGATTGTCGACATCACCACCAAGGGCGCGTCTGCCGACGAGGACGGCGAGCCGAAGGCCTTCGGCGGCGAGATCGGCACGGTGCTGGGCAGCAATGCCACGCACGAGGTCAATGCGCAGATTCAGGGCACGAAAGACCGCTTCAGCTATTACCTGTCGGGCGTGTTCCTGGAAAACAACCTCGGCATTGAAAACCCGACGGGCAACCGCAACGCCACGCACGACCACACCACGCAAAACAAGTCGTTCGGCATGCTCTCGTACCTGCTCGACAACGACAGCCGCGTGAGCTTCATGTTCGGCACGTCGAACGGCCGTTTCCAGATTCCGACGCGCCCGGGCCTGACGCCGCAGTTCACGCTCGATGGCGCGGTGCCGCCGGCGTCGGAGGCGCTCAACGCCAATCAGCGCGAGAAGACAGACTTCCAGATCCTGACGTATCAGCAGAAGGTGTCGCCCAAGCTCGACTACCAGGTGTCGGTGTTCCGCCGCGCAAGCCGCATCGACTACATGCCGGATCCGATCGGAGATTTGGTCTACAACGGCGTGGCCGCCGACATTACGCGCCGCAACGAGGCTTACGGCCTGCAGGGCGATGCGAGCTACAAGCTGACCGACAAGCACACGCTGCGTGCCGGCGTGTTCGTCCAGCGCGAGCGCTATGTGGCCAACAACACCTCCAGCGTGTTTGCCGCCGACGACTCCGGTGCCCAGACCAGCACCACGCCGTTCACCATCGTCGACAACCACAGCGGCAGCGGAACGACCCTGGGCGTCTACCTGCAGGACGAGTGGAAGCCCACCGACAAGCTCACCGTCAACTACGGCGCACGCTACGACCGCGTCAACACCATCGTCAGCGAGCAGCAACTAAGCCCGCGCCTTGGCCTGACGTACGACCTGACGCCGCGCACCCGCGTGCATGCCGGCTACGCGCGCTACTTCACGCCGCCGCCCACGGAGAAGTTCGACACCACGTCGGTGCAGGCCTTTGCCGGCACGACCAACGCGTTGCCGTCGGATGCCAACACGGCCGTCAAGTCGGAGCGCTCGAACTACTTTGACCTCGGGATTTCGCACCAGCTCACGCCGCACCTGACGTTGGGCCTGGATGCGTATTACCGCGACGTGCGCCACCTGCAGGACGAAGGGCAGTTCGGCAACGCGCTGCTGTACTCGGCGTTCAACTACGAGCGTGGCCGCATCTACGGCCTGGAAGGCAGTGCGAACTATCGCAACGGCAACTTCGGGGCCTACCTGAACCTGGCGGTGTCGCGCGCGCAAGGCAAGGGTATCGAGACCGGCCAGTTCAACTTTGATGCCGACGAGCTGGCCTACATCAACAACCATTGGGTCAACCTCGATCACGACCAGCGCCTGACCGCATCGGCCGGCGTGTCGTATCGGTATGCCGGCACGACGTATACGAGTGATGTGCTGTTCGGAACGGGCTTGCGCAATGGCTTTGCCAATACGGAGCACCTGCCGGCCTACTGGCAGATGAATGTGGGTGCCGCGCGTGACTTCAATCTGCCGACGCTGGGCAAGTTCAAGACGCGCCTGACCGTGCTGAACATCTTCGATCGCAGCTACCAGCTGCGCGATGGCACGGGCATCGGCGTGGGGGCGCCGCAGTTTGCGCCGCGCCGTACGTTCCTGTTGTCGGTCAGCAAGCCGTTCTAAGCAAATCGGGCCAGCACATGTGGCTGGCCCGATGTCCCATCCATCAAATCGTCGTCACATGGGCGGGACCATCCCGTCCTTGCCGACCAGCACGCGCTGCGCGACCAGCGTGCCCTGCGCATCGGCGCGCACGAACATGACGACGTGCGCGCCGGCTTTCAGGTCATCGCGCCGACCCGGTTCGAACGTCACGATCGGCACTTGCGGCGGCACCACGATGCGCTGCTCCCCATCCTTGTATTTGACCGACAGCGTGCGGCCTTGCGCACCGGTGACAGCGCCTGCCTGCTCGACCGTGCCGTTCGTCATGCTGCTGTTCGGCCCCAGGTCGTAAGGCCGGTGACCGTCGCCGGTGCCGCGCATGGCTTCCGGAAACACGTGCACTTCGAGCGCACGCAGCGTGCCGTCCGGCTCCTTGACCGCGGCCGTGCCGATATAGCTGCCGGCGCGAATGGCCGACGGCTCGATCGGCGCGACTTGCGTGACGCTGAGGTCCACCGGCAGCGTCACGGTGGCCTTGTTGCCGGACGTGTCGGTCACGTCGACAGCGGTGCTGTGGACCGCGTTGATGGTGGCCCGCACGCGCGTGGGCGCGGCGGTACTTTGCGCAGACGCGGCGAGTGGAAGGACCGCAGTCACAAGAGCGACGGCTGCGGCAGTACGGGCGGAAAAGCGTAGACGTGTCATTGAGCAAGCGCGTGAGATTCACCCAAACGTGGGCGCGGCGGGCCAGCATGCGCGCATCTCTGCGCCGCGCTGGGCAGCCGCCAGTCTAGACCGGACCGCGCTGACGTGCAGGCGCGGTCCGCATGCATCCGACCCCCCCTCAGCTGCGATGCTGGCCCGGCACGCGCTTGCCCTTGTACGTTGGGCGGCTGCGGCGCATGTTGTCAGACCAGTCGGTGCCGCCGCCGGTGGGCGATTGCACCGGCACATCACGGCTGCCGGGGTGCGGGTCGATCGGCGCTTCGTCCAGCTCGACGGCGTCGGGGGCATCTGCGTCATCGTTTTCACCGGCCAAGCCTGTGGCGTGTTCGAAGTTCTCATCGTCGATGGGAGTGTCGACTTCCGGGTCATGCAGGTCATGTATGGCGTCGGGCATCAGGTCGCCGCCTTCGCGTATGACGGGTTCGTGCCCGGCCGCGCGGCGCTCGCCCGTGCCGGTCGAGTCGGTGTCGCTGTCGAGATTGACGTCGCCAAGGTCCGCGCCGGCTGTGCGGTTGGCCGCGTTGCCGTGCGGGTGGACTGCGGGATCGTCGTCAAAGCGATCTTCAACGTCGCTGCCCAGGCCCGGTCCGCCGACCACGTCGCTGCCCGAGTCCGAACTGTCGGAGGGGCCGAGTGCATCGGTGCCGTGCCCCTTGCCGGTTTGTGCGGGTGCTTCGCCCGTGCGATACAGGTTGCTTGTTGCCATGTGGATTCTCCATGCGTGCTTGTGCGCCAAGGCGCGACACAGCGAATGCAGCAAGGCGGATACCTGCGCGCGCGCAGCAGTTTGCGGCACGCTCGTTGCGACCCTCTTCGACGCGGGCGAGCTGCCCGTAACCGAAACCAGGAGGCTGACGATGAAGCAAGACGCACAGCAACCGCACAAGCCCGCAGCGCAGGCGGGAGAAAAGGCGGGGAACCGACAGAGCGAAGGCAAAAAGGGCGAGCACAACGCGCAGGCGCAGCAAGGGCGCGGCGGCAACCGGGAGCGCGCCGAATCGGACCGCGCCGAGCGCAACTCCATGCAGCACGGCACCGACCAGTCGGCCAAGCGCCCGATGCCGGTGCCGGCCGAAGATGGCCGTGCCGCCGCACAGGAAGGGCAGATGCCGCAAAACCAGCAGCGCCTGGGGCAGCACCAGAACAGCCGGAAGCAGCCATGAGCGGCACCCATTCACCCCGGGATAACGACAAAGCCAAGGCGCCTTCGGGCGACGCCGCCCGGCCCGTTGCACCGGCCATCCCGAGCGAAAGTGGCGTAGGCGAGGAGGACCCGGGCGACTTCGAAAACGCTTCGATCCGCCCCGACGACGGGAAACGCCCCCGCGCGCCGAGCCCAAAGCCGGGGGAGCGTGGCTGACGGTTCCGCCGTGGATTCAGCCGCGCGATGTCTGGCGCGGCTGAATCCAGTGTGCCAGCCACCGCCACATTCCCGGCCATGCGCGGTGCGGTGGGCGAAGCGCCGGCACGACGATGCGCAAGTGCGCGTCGATGCCGGCATCGGCATGCAGGCGCCACCACCCCGAGGTTTCCACCACATGCGCGTGGCCAGCGCCGAGCGTATAACGCGCCACGGCTCCCCAGCGCGACGGTGGCTCAAGGCGCAAGGTGCCTTTCAGTGCCACAAGGGTGGTGCCGGCGCCCAGCCAATGCAGGCGTGTTTGGCCAGAGCCCAGCGCCAGCCATTCCGGTTCGGATGTGGGTGTCGTCGCAGTCATGTCGATCTCCTGAACATGGCTTCAGCGTAGGCACCTCCCGCCCTTCCCAACAGACACAGAGCGACGCAACATGGGCCGCAACACCGCTGCGTTCGTGACAATCTGTTGCGGTACAGTTTGACGTCGTCTGTATCTGTTGCGGTCGCGGTCTTGCCGGCATGATGTGCTGGACACGTTTCCTTGCCGCTTGTTGCCGCCCCCGCCGCCCCTCGCCGCCATGTCCGTCACCGAGTTGACTCCACCGCCCGCGCAGCCGCTGTATCGGACGCTTGCCGATCATTACCTTGGCGCGATCCGCAGCGGGGTCTTGGCGCCGGGCGAGCGCATGCCATCCGTGCGCACGTTGATGCGCACGCACGCCGTCAGTCTGTCGACCGCGCTGCAGGTATGTCGGCATCTGGAGACGGAAGGCTGGCTCGAAGCGCGCGAGCGTTCCGGCTACTTTGTGCGCCAGCCGCGCCGAGCCTTGCTGGCGCCCGTCAAGGAACCCGAAGTGTCGACGCCGGATCCGGCTGCCTACGTGGGCGTGCATGCGCGCGTGTCGGCCATCGTGGCGCGCGGGCAGCAAGCCACCGTGCATGTCGATCTATCCGGCGCAAGCGGGGCGGCTGCGTTGTATCCGGCAGCGGCGCTCAATCGGATCGCGTCGCAGGTGTTGCGGCGGTATCCGTTGCTGCTGACGCAGGCCGTCATCCCGAACGGTCATCCTGAGCTGCAGACCGCCGTGGCGCGGCGTGCGCTCGACATGGGCGTGCAGGTCGCGCCGGACGATGTGATCGTCACCCACGGCTGCATCGAGGCGGTGAACCTGGCATTGCGCGCCGTGGCGCAGCCGGGCGATACGGTGGCGGTGGAATCGCCGACCTACTACGGGCTGCTGCAGGTGCTAGAAAGCCTGGGCATGCGCGCGGTGGAAATTCCTACCAGCCCGCGCACCGGCATGTCGCTGGAAGCGCTCGAGATGGCGGTGCAGGCCTACGGCAACATTCGCGCCGTGGTGGTGGTGCCCAATCTGCAGAATCCGCTCGGCAGCATCATGCCCGACGCCGCCAAGCGCCGGATGGCCGCCTTTTGTGACGCCAACCGCATCGCGCTGATTGAAGACGATACGTATAGCGCCCTGGGCGACAGCCCCACGCCGCTCAAGGCGCTCAAGGCATGGGACCGCACGGGCAACGTCATCTATTGCGCGTCGTTGAGCAAGGTGCTGGCGCCCGGCCTGCGCCTGGGCTGGATGGCCGCGGGCCGCTGGCACGGGCGCGTGCAGATGCTGAAGTTTGCGCAGTCGCGGCCGAACGATTCGTGGTCGCAGGTGTTGGCGGGGCGCTTTATCGCGTCCGGCGCGTACGACCGTCACCTGCGCACGCTGCGGCAGACGCTGCGCGAACAGCGCGAACGCATGGCTGAATCGATTGCGGGGTGTTTTCCCGCCGGCACGCGGTTGTCGGTGCCCTCAGGCGGGTTGGCGATGTGGGTGGAGTTGCCCGCGAACGTGTCGTCGATGGAACTGTTCGATGCGGCGCTGGCACAGGGCATCCGCATTGCGCCGGGCACGATGTTCTCGAACCTGAACCGCTTCGATCATTTCTTCCGCATCTGCTTCGGGCTACCGCCTTCGGCCAACCTTGAAGCTGCGCTGGCCACGCTCGGCCGGCTCACGCAGGAACTGGCCGAGCGCTGACGCATCGCCTCACCTCACCGGCACCACGCCGGCACCGCGGAAGGGGTTTCCAGACCCTGCACGCTTTGCGCAATCTGTTGCGACCACTGCTGCACGAGGCGTTGCGTGGACGACACCACCGCGTTCACGCCAGCCTCTGAATCCGTACCCGCGGCTTGCCCATTGACGGGCAGGGCCAGCGTCGTCTGGCAGGTGAGGGCTGCGGGCGCCGCCCCTTGGTTTGCCGCGTCGCGCGATACGCGCCACGTCACCAGCGCCGTCACGCCTTGTCCGGGCCGCGCGTCATAGCTGCGCATCTCGGCACCGATGCGGTAGAGCGGTACGCCCGCCGGCGGGGCAGCACTCCCGACGTCCACAGCCGACAGCGATGTCGCCAGGTTCGCAGACAGCGCATCGCGCAGTTCAGAACCGAACGGCGCGGCCCAGCGCTGCTGCTCAAGCGCAACCACTTCGCTGTCGGACGTACGCAAAACGATCTGCGGCTTGTCCAGGCGATCGGGCACCCGCACGCCCGAGAGGCGGAAGGCGCGTTGGAAGCGGCCGGTGTCCGTGGCTTCGGGGCGCACCGACAGCGTATGCAACGTCGGCTCGGGCGAAGCGCAGGCTGCAAGCAGCACAGCCACGGTAGCGGCGCTCGCCAGGCGAAGAGAGGAAGACAGCATCGTCGTTTGCATCGGCATCATTGCGCGTCCTTTGCCTTGCCGCGGATCAGCGCTTCCGGGTGGCGGTCCAGATAGTCGGTCAGCACGCGCACGGACGCGGCGGCCTTGGCCACCTGTTCCAGCGTATCGCGCGCATTGCGTTGCAGCGGGGCATCGTCAGAGAAGACCTGGCGCGCGGAATCCAGCGTGCGGCGCGCCTCGGCCAGCGTTTCCTTCATCTGCGGAGCGAGATCGCTGTTGACGGTCTTGGCCAGCTGCTCGGTCTGCTTGAGCGTGGCGTCGAGCGTGGTCAGCGTGCGGTGAACGTCCTGTCCGATCTGCTCGAACGGCACCTTGTTGAGCTTCTTGGCGATGCCCGCAATCTGCGCTTCGATGTCGTCGGTCGGATTGTCGGCGGTCGGGAAGACGTACGCGCCGTCTCGATCACGCATGCCGAAGCGCGGCGGGGTCTTGTCGCGATCGGCCGCGTCGATGAAGTCGAGGTTCACGAACTGCTGGCCCGTCAGCAGGCTTGCGCTCTTCAGCTGCGCGCGCATGCCGTTCTTCACCAGCACGTCGAACTGCGTGCGGACGTCCTCGGCGGCGTGCTGCGGATTGTCGTCGCGGATGTCCATGCCGAAGCGGGTCGGGTACAGCGTGGCCGTGACGGGCAGCACGAACTCGTGGCGCTTCTTGCTGTAATGGATGCCGATCGATTTGATCTCGCCCACGTTGATGCCCTTGAACTCCACCGGCGCCCCTACGTTGAGCCCGCGCAGCGAGCGGTGGAAGTACATCACCACGGTCTGTGACAGGTGTTCCGGGTCCTTCAGCGCCGCGGTTTCGTTGCGCACGAGCTGGAACTGCGCATCGGAGGCAGCCGGTTCGTGATCGGCCTCTTCGGGCGTCTGGAACGCGATGCCGCCGAGGGCCACGGTCAGCAGCGATTGCGTATCGACCTTCAGCCCATTGGCGTCGAGCTTGAGGTCGATGCCGCTGGCGTTCCAGAACCGCGTGCCGCGTGCCACAAATTTGTCGAACGGCGCGTTGACGAAGATGTGCAACGTCACGCCCTTGCCGTCGGCGTCGATGTCGTAGGCGGTGACTTGCCCCACGCGCACGCGGCGGAAATACACCGGCGCACCGATGTCGAGCGAGCCCAGGTCGGGTGCGTGCAGCGTGAATTGTTTGCCGGGCGCGTCGGCCGAAATGGCCGGCGGTGTGTCGAGGCCTCTGAAGACGGATTTCTTCTCTTGCGAGCGGCCGCCGTCCACGCCGATATAGGCGCCGGAGAGCAACGTGCCGAGCCCCGAAATGCTGCCGGCCGCCACGCGCGGGCGCACCACCCAGAAGCGCGTGTCCGATGCGGCAAACGCCTTGCCGTCATGGGTCAGTTCGATCAGCACCACGGCGCCGGAGCGGTCGTCGGTCAGCCCGACCGCCTTGACCACGCCGATATCGACGCTCTTGTATTTGACGCGCGTCTTGCCGGCCTCGATGCCCTCGGCCGAGCTGAACGTGACGGTGACCTGCGCGCCGCGCGCCAGGATCACCCGCGCCATGAGTGTGGCACCCACCACGAGCGCCACGATCGGCACCAGCCAGATCAGCGAGGGCAGCCAGCGCTTGCGCTTCGTGCGGCGCGGCGCAGGAATGTTTTCGTTATCGACGGGGTCGGTCATACATCGGTCTCTTCGGGATCGGGCTCGTCGATGACGTCCCAGATCAGGCGGGGATCAAAACAGCGGGCGGCGAACATGGTCAGCACCACCACGGCGGCAAACGGGCCGACACCGGGGCCGGGTTTGATGATGGCGAGCGTCGACAGGTGCACAAGACCCGCGAGCAGCGTCACCACAAACACATCGAGCATCGACCACCGGCCGATGATCTCGACCAGCGCATACAGGCGCGTGCGCAATCGCGGGTTCCAGTGCCAGCGTTGCTGCACCGAAAGGCACAGCACCGCGAGGATGCCGAGCTTGGCCAGCGGCACCAGGAAGCTTGCGATGAACACGATGATGGCCAGGTGCCACGAGCCCGACGTCCAGAGGTAGACGATCCCGCTCATGATGGTGTCCTGCTGCGTGCCGAGCAGGGTGTCGGTAATCATCACCGGGAGCAGGTTGGCCGGCAGGTACATGGCGGCCGCCGCAATCAGCAGCGCCCAGCAGCGCGCCAGGCTGTCGGGCTTGCGCACGTGCAGGGGCGACATGCAGCGCGGGCAGACTGGCGCTGGGGCGGTTTCGTCGGGCGCGTCTTCGTGGGTCAGCACCGCTCGCGTGGCGGCCTCGGATTCGGGCATGCGCGCCAGCAGGCCGCAGCGCTCGCATGTCACCAGGCCGTGTGCGGCGGCGCGCAGCGGGCGGGCTTGTTGCGCCGGCTGTGCAGAGGCAGGCGTGGTGGCGCTGCTCATGAGCGCTTCTCCCCAGGCCGCGCGGCGGCATCCACGCCCGTGGGCGCGTCGACTTGCGAGCCCGGCGGCAGCGTCAGGCCGATCTCGCGCCAGAACGGCCGCAGGTCGATCGACAACGCCACCGTCAGGAACACGGTCAGCGCGGCAAACGCCCACAAGCCCGCATCGGCTTCCAGCGACACCATGCGTGCCACTTTGATGAGCGCCACCACCACGCCCAGCATGAAGATCTCGACCATCGCCCACGGGCGAATCAACGCTGCCGCGCGCAGCACCAGCGCGGCGGCCGGATGTCGCCGCCCGCGCAAGCGCGCGATGAGCAGCGGCGCCAGCACCGACATGTACATCAGCGGGAAAAACACCGTGGTAAGCGCCACCAGCACGGCAGCGAACAGCATGTCGTAGTCATACAGCGCCACGATGGCACCCCACAGCGTGGTGGCGTGCCGGTTGCCGCCGCCGTTCATCTCGGCAATCGGAAAGATGTTCGCGACGATGTAGACGATGAGGCCCGTCACCACCAGCGGCAGCAGTACCGACAGCCGCTCGCTCTGGTTGCGGTACAGCTTCACGCCGCAGCGCGTGCAGTGCGCCTCTTCATCGAGCGCAATGACTTCGTGGCGATGCAGGGTGTCGCAATGCTCGCAGGCGATCCAGGCATCCGGATCGCCCGGCAGCGGTTGCGCGACCGGGGCGGCCTTGGCGTTGAGGGCATCGCCCGCCGCACGCCATGATCGCGGCAGCGGGAAGGGGAATTTCACGGTTAACAGCTCCATCGTCGGGCTGAAGGCGCAGCGGCAGCGTTGAATTCACGCGGGACGGCGCACCGACAGTCGGGCAGGCGATTATACATACAGGGTTGAATGTATAGCTGAGTGCCGGCTTCCGCATTTTGACGCACGGTCACAAGCAAATATCCCGCCAATCAGCGCGTTCGACGATGGCGCCGGGTGATGGCGGAACGGCCCTTGCTGAGTTGGAAGGGCACATCCTCAACCTCAAAGGAGCCATTCATGACGTATCTCCGTGCATCTTCTCTTGTAGTCGCGCTGGCGCTGGCAGGCGGTACCGCGGCGGCGTATGCCCAGACGGGGGCGGCCCAATCCAACAGCACGGCGGGGGGCAGCACCCTGTCGCCGGCCGGCGGTACCAGCACCGACGCAACCGCCACGGGCACGGGGGGCGCCGCCGTCAATGGCGGTTCGACGGGCAACGGCCGGGACGCCACCCGCAATCGCAATGCCACCGGCAAGCAAGGGCGCTCCGGCAATACATCGTCGCGCTCGGGTTCCAGCGGCGGCTATGGCGGCAGTGCGAACGATTCGATGGGCAGCACGACCGGCGGCGGTTCGGGTGGGGTCGGGGTCGGCGCCCCTGGTACCGGCGGCTCGATGGGCGCGCCGGGCGGCGGTAATGGCGGCGGTGCTGCCGGCTCGGGCGGTGTCGGTGGCGGCGTCGGTGGCGGAGCAGGCAGCGGGGGCGCCGGCGGGGCCGCGGGCGGCAGCGGCGGTGGGAGCGGCCGCTAACCGCGCGCTAACCCGCTGCTAACGCAGTTGCGCTGCGTGATGCAGCAGGTGATCTTCGATGAAGGTCTCGATGAAGTAGTAGCCGTGGTCGTAGCCGGGGTGGCGGCGCAGTTGCAGCGGCTGCCCGGCTGCGGCGCACGCGGCGGCAAAGTCTTCCGGATACAACTGCTCTGCGAGGAATTTGTCCGCCTCGCCCTGATCAATCAGGATGCCGCCCGGAAACGGGCATGAGGCCAGCCGCATCAATTGCGTAGCGTCGTGCGCCGCCCAGACGGTGCGGTCCTCCCCGAGATATCCGGTGAACGCCTTGATGCCCCACGGGCACACCGACGGATGCGCGATGGGTGCAAATGCCGACACCGAAGCGAAGCGCTCCCGATGGCGCAGGGCGAGCGTCAACGCGCCGTGGCCGCCCATCGAATGCCCAAAGATTCCGATGCGTCCGGGTGCCACGGGAAACGCTACGCGCGCGATGTGGTGCAGCTCGTCCGCGACGTAGCTTTCCATGCGGTAGCGCTCGCGCCACGGGGCCTGCGTCGCGTCCAGGTAAAAACCGGCGGCGACGCCGAAATCCCAGTGGTCGGCTTCGCCGGGGACGTTTGCGCCGCGCGGGCTGGTGTCGGGCCCGATCAGGATAAGCCCCTCGCGCGCGGCCACGCGTTGCGCGCCGGCCTTGATGGCGAACGTCTCTTCCGTGGCCGTCAGCCCGGCCAGATAGAACAGCGCAGGGCACCGCGTGCCGGCCAGCGCCTGCGGGGGCAGGTAGACCGAGAAGCGCATCGGCAGCCCGATCGCGGTCGAGGCATGCCGATAGAAGCGCTGCACGCCGCCAAAGCAGGCATGCTCCGAGAGCAGTTCAAGTGGCGGTACGGGAATCGTCATCGTCGGGCTCCGTCTTCAACGTTCAATACAGCACGACCGAGCGGATCGACTCACCGCGCTTCATCAGGTCGAAGCCTTCGTTGATGCGCTCCAGCGGCAGCGTGTGCGTAATCAGGTCGTCGATGTTGAGCTTGCCTTCCATGTACCAGTCGACGATCTTTGGCACGTCCGTGCGGCCGCGCGCGCCGCCGAATGCGGAACCCTTCCACTCACGCCCCGTCACGAGCTGGAACGGGCGTGTGCTGATCTCCGCGCCGGCCTCGGCCACGCCGATGATGATCGACTGGCCCCAGCCCTTGTGCGTGCACTCCAGCGCCTGGCGCATGACCTTCGTGTTGCCGATGCATTCGAACGAGTAATCTGCGCCGCCGTCGGTGAGCTGGATGATGTGGTCCACCACGTTTTCCACATCGTTGGGGTTGATGAAATGCGTCATGCCGAACTTGCGTGCCATCGCCTCGCGCGCGGGGTTCAGGTCCACGCCGATGATCTTGTCGGCACCGACCATCTTGGCGCCCTGGATCACGTTCAGGCCGATGCCACCCAGGCCGAACACGACCACGTTGGCGCCGGCTTCCACCTTGGCCGTGTAGACCACCGCGCCCACGCCCGTCGTCACGCCGCAGCCGATGTAGCAGACCTTGTCGAACGGTGCGTCGGGGCGGATCTTCGCCAGCGCAATTTCCGGCACTACGATGTGATTCGCAAACGTTGACGTGCCCATGTAGTGGAACAGCGGCTTGCCATCGAGCGAGAAGCGCGACGTGCCGTCCGGCATCAGGCCCTTGCCCTGTGTGGCGCGAATCGCCTGACACAGGTTCGTCTTGCGCGACAGGCAGAACTTGCACTGGCGGCATTCCGGTGTGTACAGCGGAATCACGTGGTCGCCCGCCTTCAACGACGTCACGCCCGCGCCCACCTCCAGCACCACGCCCGCGCCTTCATGGCCGAGGATCGCCGGGAAGATGCCTTCCGGGTCGGCACCCGAGAGCGTGTAGTAATCGGTATGGCAGATGCCGGTCGCCTTGATCTCGACGAGCACTTCGCCGGCACGCGGGCCCTGCAGGTCGACTTCTTCCACGGTGAGCGGAGCACCGGCTTTCCAGGCGATGGCGGCTTTCGTTTTCATGCGCATTCCTTTTCTTGAAGTGGAGCCTGCCCGACCTGGGCAGCGTAGGGAGGGCGATTGTAGAACGTTGGCTGCTCGGGCAACGTGACAGCCACGTCATGTTCCACACATCAGACTTCAGATTTTCTTACGACGGCCGTTTCTTGTGCGACGGCAGGCCGACAGGGCCGCGTGCCGCATGCCTTACATGGCGGAACCCCCGCCATGGGCTTCGTAGGAAACCATACCGTGCTTGCATCCATCCGTACTCGCATTTTGCTGACCTGCGTTGCCATCGTGGTCGGCGCATTGACCTTCGCTGGCGGTCTTAACTATCTCGTGACGCGTTCGTACAACGAAGAGTCCATTCGCCAGAACCTACAGTCCGTTGCACGTGGCCACATTGCCGGCATCGACGACTGGGTGGCTTCCAAGACACAGATGATGGTCTCGCTGCAGGACGTGGCGGTGTCCGCCGACCCGATCCCGGTCTTCAAGGCCGTGCACAAGGCTGGCGGCTTCATCAACGTCTACGTCGGCTATCCCGACAAGTCGTACAAATTCTCCAACCCCGAAGGCATTCCGCCGACGTACGATCCGACCGCCCGCCCCTGGTACAAGCAAGCCGTGGATGCGGGCAAGCCCGTTGTAACGCCGCCGTACGTGAGCGCCAGCACCGGCCAGCTCGTGGTGACCTTCGCCGTGCCCATCCTGGAAGGCAGCACGCTCAAGGGCGTGATCGGCGGCGACGTGGCGATGGACAGCGTGATCGCCAACGTCAAGGCCATTCATCCGACGCAGGCCAGCTTCGGCTTCCTGGTCAATGCGGCCGGCAAGATCGTGGCGCATCCGAATGACAAGCTGACGCTCAAGCCGGCGACCGATCTGTCGGCCGGGCTGAACGAGGCCACGCTGGCATCGCTGGCACAGGCTGAGAAGCCGGTGGAAGTGTCGGTGGATGGCGCGCCCAAGCTGCTCTACCGCCAGGGCGTGAAGGGCACCGACTGGGGCCTGGTCGTGGCACTCGATAAGTCCGACGCCACGGCTGGCATGCGCTCGCTGGTGATGACGTCGATTGGCGCGCTGGTGGGCGTGGCCATCGTTGCGGCACTCATCGTGGGTGCGATGACGGCACGCGCGTTCCGCCGCCTGTCGATGATCCGCGATGCTATGGACGACATCGGCTCGGGCAGCGGCGACCTCACCAAGCGCCTGCCGTCCGACGGCGAAGACGAAGTGGCCCAGATCGCACGTTCGTTCAACACATTTGCCGACAAGCTGACGGCCGTCATGCAGCAGATCCGCCTGGGCAGCGATTCGGTGCGCTCGGCCGCGCAGGAGATTGCCGCCGGCAACGCAGACCTGTCGCAGCGCACGGAAGAGCAAGCCAGCTCGCTGGAAGAAACCGCATCGAGCATGGAAGAGCTGACGAGCATCGTGAAGCAGAACGCCGACAACGCGCGTCAGGCCAGCCAGCTTGCCGTGACGGCGTCTGACGTTGCCACGCGCGGCGGCGATGTGGTCGGCCAGGTCGTGCAGACCATGGGCGGCATCAACGAGAGCAGCAAGAAGATTGCCGACATCATCGGCGTGATCGAAAGCATCGCGTTCCAGACCAACATCCTGGCGCTGAACGCCGCGGTGGAAGCGGCGCGTGCCGGCGAGCAGGGCCGCGGCTTTGCCGTGGTGGCCAGCGAAGTGCGCAGCCTCGCGCAGCGTTCAGCCGGCGCGGCCAAGGAAATCAAGGCGCTGATCCACGACTCGGTGGATCGCGTGTCCAACGGCACGGCGCTGGTGGACCAGGCCGGCGTGACGATGGCGGAGATCGTCGATGCGGTGAAGCGCGTGACCGACATCATGGGCGAGATCTCCGCAGCGTCGGAAGAGCAGAGCAGCGGCATCGAGCAGGTCAACCAGGCCGTGAACCAGATGGACCAGGTGACGCAGCAGAACGCCGCGCTGGTGGAGCAGGCGGCCGCCGCAGCGGAATCGCTGGAGGAGCAGGCCCACAACCTGAACGAGGCCGTGGGGCAATTCCGCCTGTCGCACTAAGTACGACGCCAACAGCACGCATTAGCAGCGTCAAGAGGCCGGGGCGGCGTTGGTTGCCTCGGCCTTTGCTTTGTCCTGCGCTTCGGCAAGCGCGAGGTCCGCGGCTTGTGCGCGCTGCACGGCAGGCCGCGCCATGACGCGATCAATGTAGCCACGTATCAATGGCGTTTCCTCGATGAGCTTGAACATCGTCGTCCAGCCCAGCGCGGCACCCCACAGCACATCCGCCGCGGTAAAGCGTTCGCCCAGCAGGTAGGGACCTTTCTCCAGTTGGGCCGTGAGCGTGCCCAGCATGGTGTCGAAGTTGCCATACGGCGACATCGAATACGCAGCCGGCTCGCGCTTCATCGAGCGATCCACAATGGCCGGCTCGAAGCACGCACCATAAAACGCCATCCACCGCAGGTACGCGCCGCGCAGCGGATCGCCCACGGCCGGCGACAGCCCGGCTTCCGGATACAGCTCCGCGGCATACAGATACACCGCCACCTGCTCGGTGATGACTTCATCGCCGTGGCGCAGTGTCGGCACCTTGCCCAGCGGATTGACGGCGAGAAACGCCGGGCTCTTGTGCTCGCCGATGGTCAGGTCGAAGGCATGCACCTCGTAGTCGGCGCTGAGTTCTTCGAGCAGCATGCGCGCGCCCCGCGAGCGGCTGCGTGGCGAGTGATAGAGGATCAGGTGGCGGTCTTGCGGCATCGTCGGCTCCGGTGTGCGGTCAATGGGTGGATGACAGCTTGCCACTCTAGGCGGTGGAGCCGCGTCCGTCTTGGAAATCCGCTGCGGCGGTGCATCATCGCGGCAGGGTTTCTGACGCGGAATCATGACCAGCCGGGTGCCGCGCTGGCCATGTCGTCCCGATGGAGGCCTGGCGGCCCCTCGGATCAATCGGCCGCGACGGTCAGGTCTGGCGATCCGGGCGGGCGATCTGTCATCACGCAGTTGCGTCCCGCCAGCTTGGCGGCATAGAGCAGGTGGTCTGCCCGCCGCAGCAGCGATGCCAGTTTGGGGCCATCGGCGGCGGGCGCGACCGCCACGCCAAAGCTGGCCGTCATGCGGCAGGGCAACTCGGTGCCGGTGGGCACGGCGACCTCGGCAATGCGCTGGCGCAGGTGCTCGGCCACCGCGCGCGCCTGTGCGAGGCTATCCGCCCACACCATCACCGCAAATTCCTCGCCGCCGATGCGCGCCACCATGTCGGCGGACGGGCCCTCGGTGCGGCACAGGCCGGCAACGGTGCGCAACGCCTCGTCGCCCACGGCATGGCCGTAGGTATCGTTGATGCGCTTGAAGTGGTCGATGTCGAACATGACGAGCGCCACGAGCCGCGCCTTCGGATGCGGGGCGTTGCACATTGCGCTGGCGCGGTCTTCAAACGCGCGGCGGTTGAGCAGTTGGGTGAGCGGATCGGTCTCGGCCATGCGCGCGAGTTCCTGCATCAGGTGCGCGCGTTCCACCTCCAGCCTGCGGCGCTCGATGCTGTTGATGCGCAGCACGCGGATCGCTTCAAACATCGCGCGGATTTCTCGCCGCGCAAAGCTGGTCGGGATGTGCACGCTCAGATTGCCGCGCGCAATCCCGTCGATGAGCCGCGTAGCGTTGACGAACGGCCCCACCACGTCGCGGCGGAACGAGAGTGTCATCCATACCAGCGCGCCCAGGACCGACACCACCGCGGCCGCCGAGCCCAGGAGCACCAGCAGCATTTCGCGCCGGTGTTCGCGGATGTCGCTATCCGCCAGGCCCAGCACGATGTCGCGGAAATCCGTGATGGCGCGCATCGTGGGCACGTAGCGCTCGGCGAATGCCGCGGGCGTGATATCGACGCCGCCGGCCTGGCTGGCCTTGGCGCGCACGGCGGCCACGTAGCGCAGCCCATCGCCGAAGTACTGTGCCCCGAGCGTGGCGACGGCACGCTCGTTCAAGGTGGACGGCGCTGCCACACGGGTCTCGATCATGCTGCGCAGCTGGTCGATGCGGCCCTGCGTGCGTTCGATGGCGAGCTGCTCTTCAAACGTGAGCGCGCGGTGCATGGCCAGCGCACCGGTGAAGCGCGAGCCGAGCTGGCCCGCATATTCGCGCAGATCGGCCGCCAGCCGGGCGAGCGTCAGGCAGTTGAGCACATCTGGGTCGCCGCGCGTGATGTTGGCCGTGCGGGCGTTGACGATGGGCAGGAATTCCGGGATCACGGCGATCATGCGGTTGACGCCGTCGGCCAGTTCGTCGCTGCTGCGGGAGCGCAGGGGCAGGGCGGTCAGGCGGTCGATGTTGGCGCGGGCAGCGGCCAGAAGCGTTTGGGCGCGCCGCGCTGCGTTGATGTCGGCCTCGCAGCCGGGGCAATGTTCAGGGCCCAGCGCGTCGAGCAGCCGGGCGACGTGTTCGTCGCTGGCGGCGCGCATGCGTTGCAGGGCCGCGCTGCGCTCGGGCGGCAGCGGTAGGTCTTCGCCCAGTACGCCGTTGGTCGGGCCGCGCTCGGCCGACACCTTCTCCATGGTCAGCAACGCCAGGCGCAATGCCTGGACGCTGCGCGCCGCATCGTCGGCACGGCCGTAGCCCAGCCATGCGTAGCCCAACAGCCAGCACGACAACGACAGCACCGGAACGAGGACGATGGCGACGCCGACACCAAAGCGCCGGTCCATCGACGTTTCTGAAGACATGAACGGAGGGGTGGAGCGTCTTGGCGGGCAGTTGTGAATGGATTGCACACGCGCCCACGCGCGTCGCCGCGCGCAGCACGCATGTCTGGCTAACGGCAGCATCGGGCGCATCTTTACCGCGCCATTGGACCCTCGCCCGCGGGGCAGACTGCAAACAAATGAAAAAGGATTCTTACGGGATGTTCAGGCCGCGGTATCGAAACGAGACCCTTCAATTCGATTGTCTCGGCATGGGTGGAAAGGGGACGCGCCTGCAGAGCGCTGCGCATCCCCGGTCCAGGAGGGTGCTGGATTGACTGTGCGGCTGATTACCTAACCGCGATCTCGGAGTGCACGACTTCCGGTGCCTTGGCAAAGAACGGCCCCACCAGCTTGCGCCATTCCTGGAAGTCGTCGGACTCGCGAAAATCGACCATGTGGTCTTCCACGGTATTCCAGCGCACCAGCAGCACGTAGCTGGTGTCACGCTCGACGATGTGGTGCAACTCGGCGCCGTGGCAGCCCTTGGCGCGCGCAAACAGCGGCAGGGCTTGCTGGACAGCGGCTTCAAACTCGCGCTGCTTGCCGGCGAGAATTTCAATGTGGGCCATTTCGAATACCACGTTGTGCTCCGTTCGGTTGGATGGGTGAGCAGACTATAGCCGGCAATCGGTTTCGCCATCGCCTGGCCTGTATCGGGGTTGTTGACGCGCGGCGCCCACGTTGGGGTGGCTTCCAAACGTCTGTCTGCCCGCCCGCGGCCCCTATGACAACAGCGGCTGCGCGGGCATACTCGGATTTCATTGCCTTGGCCCGGATCCTGCTCGGGCTCTTCAGACGTCACCTTCAAGCGAAAGCAATCCATGGATAGCGGAAACGGCCACCAGAAATTCTTTTACCTCCTGCTGTTTGTCGTCACCCTCGGGCTCTGCTGGATCCTCTCGCCGTTCTTTGGCGCGGTCTTCTGGGGTGTCATCCTGGCGATCCTGTTTCAGCCCGTGCAGCGCGCGCTCGTCGCCCGGATGGGCAAGCGGCGCAACCTGGCTGCGCTCGCCACGCTCACGCTGATCATCCTCATCGTGATCCTGCCCGTGATCTTTGTGGCGGCGACCATCGTGCAGGAAATCGGCGTCGCCTATCAGGAGGTCCAGAGCGCGCAGCCGAACTACTCCAGATACCTGTCTGAAGCGGTGCATGCACTGCCGACCTGGGTGCAGCAGATGCTTGCCAAAGCCGGCCTGACGAACATTCCCGGCATCCAGAAAAAGCTCGCCGATGGCGCTGCGCAGATCAGCCAGTTTGCCGCCACGAAGGCGCTGAGCATCGGGCAGAACACGTTCCAGTTCGTGGTGGGTTTTGGCGTGATGCTGTACATGGTGTTCTTCCTGCTGCGCGATGGCACGGAGATCGGCCGCCGCGTGCGCCGCGCGCTGCCGATGGACGAAGAGCACAAGCGCCTGCTGCTGAGCAAGTTCACGACCGTCGTGCGCGCCACCGTCAAAGGCAACATTGCCGTGGCGCTGGTGCAGGGCGCGCTCGGCGGGCTCATCTTCTGGATCCTTGGCATTGACGGCGTGGTGCTGTGGGGCGCCCTGATGGCGTTCCTGTCGCTGCTGCCGGCGATTGGCGCGAGCCTCGTGTGGATTCCGGTCGCGGTCTACTTCCTGATGGTGGGGGCGATCTGGAAATGCGTGATCCTCGTCGCGTTCTGCGGCGGCGTGATCGGCCTGGTCGACAACCTGCTGCGCCCGCTGCTGGTCGGCAAGGACACCAAGATGCCCGACTGGGTCGTGTTGATCTCCACCCTGGGCGGAATGGAGCTGTTCGGTATCACCGGCTTCGTGATTGGGCCGCTGGTCGCCGCATTGTTCATGGCCAGCTGGGACATCTTTGCGCGCGGGCAGAACGAATGAGGCTTCGGGCCGTCGGATGCCCCATTGCCCTCATATCCGTTCGAAACGCAGACCTGCGTGGCGGGTCAGGCGCTCGATGAAGCGTTCGTCGAACATCGTGGCCGGCGTCCAGAAGCCGCCCGGGCGCCCGGTCTTGATGCCGTCTTTCACGTGGTCCAGCGCGAGGCTCGCAGCGGCCTGACCGAGCATCTTGCCGGTCGAGCCGTAGCCCGGGTCGCGATCGCCGGTCACCTTCACGCGCAAGGTGTTGCCTTGATCGGTTCGGCCGAACAGCCGCAGGTCGTAGCGGCCTGCCAATTGCGCCGCCGGCGTGGGGCCTTCGCCGGGTTTGGGCAACAGAAAGCGCTGCATCACGATGCGAGCGGGCTTGATGACAATGCCGAGCATGAATGCGCCCAGGCCGGCCACCATGGTCATGGCTTTCATGCGGCCGCTCAGGCCGTGCCCGGTGATCACCGCTTCGTCATAGAAAAAACGATTGCCGTAGGCGTTGCCGGACAAGGCGTTGGAGCGGTGCACCACGCGCTCGTTGATGGCGGCCATGACAAACGGCGCAATCCACGCATCGAAATCGGCATCGAACGCCGCGCCCCGGACAGAGCGCTGGCGTGCCGTGAAGCCGTGGCCCTTGGGGCAGAGCGCGTAGGGATCGGCCAGCTCCTTGCGCAAGGCGGGGTCGGCTGCGGCTTCCTGCACGACGTTGATCAGGCTGGCGATCGTGCCGCCCGATGCGCCGCCCTTTAGCGTCTTGACGCGCAACTTCACCTGCGTGGCGGGCGTCCCCCATTGACGCATGGCGTGTTGCTGCAGGAAGTAGACGCCCATGTCCGACGGCACCGAGTCGAACCCGCAGCAATGCACGATGCGCGCGCCGGACTGCTGCGCCGTCGCTTCATATTTGCCGATCATGCGCTTGATCCACTGCGTCTCGCCGGTGAGGTCGCAGTAGTCCGTCCCGCTTTCGGCGCAGACCTTGATCAACGGTTCGCCATATAGGGCATAGGGGCCGACCGTGGAGACCACCACCCGCGTCTGCGCACACAGGGCCTGCAACTGCGCCTCGTTGGCGGCATCCGCCACGATGATCGGGACGGACCCGCCTGCCGCACCCAGCGAACGTTTGACCTCCTGGAGCTTCGCTTCGGATCGTCCGGCGATGGCCCAGCGCAGCGTTTCCGCATCCCCCGAAAAGTGTTCGGCCAAGTAGCGGGTCAGGATCTGACCGACAAAGCTGGTGGCGCCAAAGACGACGACGTCATAGTCCGGAGCGGGCATGGAGTCTCCCTTTTTTGTGTGGGCGGATGAGGGTGCTGGCCTGCGCCATTTGTGGCGTTACCGGCAGCAAATAGTGAAGGGGCTGAGCCCGACGAGCAACTGCATGCCTGGGCCTCGCCTTGCTAGGCGATCCCGCCGCTACCTTCTTCTGCGCCGCCAAATTTGGCCGCCTCCAGCACCTGAAAGGTCGTTTCACATTGTGGAATTTGGCTGGAAATTCTTCGCTCCGGCCGTCCCGTTTGCTGAAAAACCATTCCGCATCGCAAAATAAGTGGTCTATCTCATTGATAAATAAAGAAAAACTAACTCTTATGTCTTATATAAGACCTTGCTGCGACGCGTCAAAGCCGACCTACAATAAATCCATGCTGCTCGCTTCGAAATCCGTAGCTGCACACGCAACCGATTCTTCTCAAACGCGCTTTATTTCCAGGAAATTGACATGGCCCAGTATCAAGACGACATCAAGGCAGTTGCCGGTCTGAAAGAAACCCACGGCAGCGCATGGAATGCGATCAACCCCGAGTACGCGGCCCGCATGCGTGCCCAGAACAAGTTCAAGACGGGTCTGGACATTGCCAAGTACACCGCCAAGATCATGCGTGCCGACATGGCCGCCTACGACGCCGATCCGTCGAAGTACACGCAGTCGCTCGGTTGCTGGCACGGCTTCATCGGCCAGCAGAAGATGATCTCCATCAAGAAGCACTTCAAGAGCACCGAACGCCGCTACCTGTACCTGTCGGGCTGGATGGTCGCTGCGCTGCGCTCGGAGTTCGGCCCGCTGCCGGACCAATCGATGCACGAGAAGACGTCGGTCAGCGCGTTGATCCGCGAGCTGTACACCTTCCTGCGTCAGGCCGATGCCCGTGAACTGGGCGGCCTGTTCCGCGAGCTGGACGCCGCCAAGGACGCCGCTGCCAAGGCCGCCATCCAGGAAAAGATCGACAACCACGTCACGCACGTCGTGCCCATCATTGCCGACATCGACGCTGGTTTCGGCAACGCAGAAGCCACGTACCTGCTGGCCAAGCAGTTCATCGAAGCCGGCGCCTGCTGCATTCAGATCGAAAACCAGGTGTCGGACGAAAAGCAGTGCGGCCACCAGGATGGCAAGGTCACCGTGCCGCACGAGGACTTCCTCGCCAAGATCCGCGCGATCCGCTACGCGTTCCTGGAACTGGGCGTGGACGACGGCATCATCGTCGCCCGTACCGATTCGCTGGGCGCCGGCCTGACCAAGCAGATCGCCGTGACGAACACGCCGGGCGACCTGGGCGACCAGTACAACTCGTTCCTCGACTGCGAAGAACTGTCGGCCGACCAACTCGGCAACGGTGACGTCGTCATCAAGCGCGACGGCAAGCTGCTGCGTCCGAAGCGCCTGCCGAGCAACCTGTTCCAGTTCCGCGCCGGCACGGGCGAAGCGCGTTGCGTGCTCGACTGCATCACCTCGCTGCAGAACGGTGCGGACCTGCTGTGGATCGAAACCGAAAAGCCGCACATCGGCCAGATCGGCGGCATGGTCAAGGAAATCCGCAAGGTCATCCCGAACGCCAAGCTGGTGTACAACAACAGCCCGTCGTTCAACTGGACGCTGAACTTCCGTCAGCAGGTGTATGACGCGATGAAGGAAGCGGGCAAGGACGTGTCGGCCTACGAGCGCGGCCAGCTGATGAGCGCCGAGTACGACGACAGCGAACTGGCGAAGCTCGCCGACGAGAAGATCCGTACGTTCCAGGCCGATGCATCGCGCGAAGCCGGCATCTTCCATCACCTGATCACGCTGCCGACGTACCACACCGCCGCGCTGTCGACCGACAACCTGGCCAAGGAATACTTCGGCGACCAGGGCATGCTCGGCTACGTGGCCGGCGTGCAGCGCAAGGAAATCCGCCAAGGCATCGCCTGCGTCAAGCACCAGAACATGTCGGGCTCGGACATCGGCGACGACCATAAGGAATACTTCAGCGGCGAAGCGGCGCTGAAGGCGGCAGGTAAAGACAACACCATGAACCAGTTCCACTGATTCACGGCCAAGGTCCTACCCAAAGCACAACGCCAACCCATTGCGGGTTGGCGTTTTTTTTGCGAACAGGCCAGCAGCGACACGCCAGCCAGCATTGTGGTGGGTCAAGGAACAGCGCCCGGCGTGCTGAGCGATCCGCAAAGGGTCAGTCACTTCGCCGCCGTCTGGGCCTCGCGCCCGTACTCCAACTGGAGCGCGACAATGTCGGCGGTCGCGCTGCCGTACCGGCTGGCGATTGCGCCCAACGCTTCCTGCAACGCGCCCGCCGATGCGGATTTCGGAAGCGCAAGTTGACGATACATATTCGCAGACGTGTCGCTTGGTAGCAGCGTGAGCCCCTGGCGCGATCGAACGATCGTCTGAGGGGACACCGCAATCGCCTGTGACCGATATGTCCGGGACCATGCGTCTGCGGTCAGCGCCAAGGCGATTTCATCGACACCGTCTGCGATCGGGATGGCCAACGTTTCATGCTTCCAGAACAAGACGGCATTTCTGGCAATGGACCCCATGCGCCCGGCCGTGAGATGGAACGCGCTGGAGTCGTGCTCAGCCCCCCAACCGTCGATGCCCAGCGTTGATGCCACTGCGGCCGCCTTCGCGCGTCCGGCCATCGCTTCAACAAGCGAGAGGCTTGCAGGAATGGAGGCCGAGACACCGGTTGTCGTCATGATGTTGCCGTCGACAACATAGCGCCGGTCTCGAGTCCAACGTGCCTGCGGAAAGGCTCGGGAGATGCTGTCGAATGCGTACCAGTGCGTCGTGGCCGAGCGTCCTTCAAGCAGGCCCGCTCGCGCCGGAATCCACGCACCTTCGCAGATGGAAAGCACGAATGCGCCTTTGTCTGCCTGCGTGCGGACCCAGCGGATGACGGTTTCATTCCGGTCATCGTGCAGGGCGGGGACGACTACAATGTCCGCGCCGGTTTGATGTGCCGAGTCGAATGCCCCCAGGGTTTTTTCGGTCTCGATTCTCAACGCGGGCATCAGGTTCACCGCTCCCGGGTGCGTCGACACGATGACGACATCCGCAACATCCGCCTCTTTCAGCACGCCGTAAGGAACAAGAAGATCAGTGGTCTCCGTGCCCGCGTTGTCGGCCACAATCGCAATCAGCGGCCGGGTTCGTCCTGCCTTGAGCGGTGGTAACCGGAGGTCATTGGTCACGGCAGGCGCGGCTTTCGTGCCATGCATGAGCGTCAGCATGACCATGAGAGCGAGCAGAGCGGCTTTCAGAAGTCTGCGGTACATGGAAAGATTCCGGAGAGCAGGACCGCCACTCTAGCGGCTGAGCACTGCCGCCCGAAACGACAAATTGATCGCATTTTTCGCCAATGCACGCGTGGACTCTCAAGCCAAGGCGCATCGCCGTCATTGCCTACGACGGGGTGCAGGCCCTCGACGTTGTCGGGCCGATGGAAGTTTTCGCGATGGCAAACCATCACAAGCCGCAGCACGTCGCGCCCTATGAGATCGCTCTTGCTTCTCCTGCAGGCGGTGCCGTGACTTGCAGTTCAGCGGGCGGGCTCTGTCTTGGCGATACGGTGGCGCTCGCCGACCTGCCGAGCGATATCGATACGGTCATCGTCGCGGGCGGAAGCGAAGAGGGGCTCCGAAAGGTCATCTTCGAAACCGAACTGATTCCGTGGCTGAAATCGCGTGCGCCCGAAGTCCGCCGCCTTGCAAGTGTCTGTACGGGCGCTTTTGTCCTTGCTGCAGGCGGCTTCCTGGACGGCAAGCGCGCTACGACACATTGGAACTCGCTCGCGCTCCTGAAGGAACTGCGTCCGCAGATCGACGTGCAGTCGGATGTCATCTTCGTGGCCGAACCGCCCATTTACACCTCGGCAGGGATCACGGCCGGCATCGACCTGTGCCTGGCGTTGGTCGAAGCGGATTGCGATGCACAAACAGCGTTGGCGGTCTCGCGGCAAATGGTGCTTTTCATGCGCAGGCCGGGCGGCGAGTCCCAGCTCAGTTCGGCGCTGACCATGCAGGCTGCAGCGGTGCCGCGCTTGCGCAATCTGGCGACCAGGATTGTGGAAGATCCGACCGGCGATCTGTCGGGTCCCGCGCTTGCGGCGCGTGTCGATATGAGCGAGCGGACGTTCTCTCGCGCGTTCCGCAAGGAAATCGGCATGACGCCGGCCCAGTTCGTCGAATCCGCACGAATCGGGCGTGCCAAGGCCCTGCTCGAAACGTCCGACTGGCCCTTGGCGCGTGTCGCCGAGCGCGCCGGTTTTGGCAGCGTCCACGCATTGCACCGGGTGTTCCAGAAGCGGCTTGGCATCACGCCAGGTCTGTATCGGGAGCGCTTCAGCGTGCGGCAAGCGCGGCGCACCGCTGCCCCAATCGATGGATAGATTGATAACCAAAGCACATCAATCCTTCCGAAAATTGCACTTCTCGTTTGTCGGTCTCCCGGCGAACATTGCCAAAACGACAAACGCCGTCCAACGGCGTATTCTTTTTTTTGGCTTCCAGGAGACACCTCGATGCACCCCCCGTCCAGCCTGTCGACCGGGCAATCCAAGGCCGCTGCGGTCTTCCGCGTCACCGCCGGGAATTTCCTGGAGCAGTTCGACTTCTTCCTGTTCGGCTTCTACGCCACGCAGATCGCCAACGTCTTCTTTCCGACCGAAAGCGAGTTCGCCTCGCTGATGATGACGTTCGCTGTTTTTGGCGCCGGCTTTCTGATGCGGCCGCTGGGCGCGATCGTGCTCGGCGCCTACATTGACGACGTTGGCCGCCGCAAGGGGCTCATCGTCACGCTGTCCATCATGGCAAGCGGGACGGTGCTGATCGCGTTCGTTCCCGGCTACGCCACGATTGGTCTCCTGGCACCGGCGCTCGTGTTGCTGGGGCGTCTCCTCCAAGGCTTCTCGGCTGGTGCGGAGCTGGGCGGCGTATCGGTCTATCTGGCCGAGATGGCCACGCCGGGCCGCAAGGGCTTTTTCACGAGCTGGCAGTCTGCCAGCCAGCAGGTCGCCATCGTCGTGGCGGCAGGTCTGGGCTTCGCGCTCAACCAATGGCTGAGCGCACCGGCCATCGCCGCATGGGGATGGCGTGTGCCGTTCTTCGTCGGCTGCATGATCGTGCCGTTCATCTTCGTGCTGCGCCGCAATCTTGAAGAAACGCAGGAGTTCAAGGCGCGCAAGCATCGTCCGAGCATGAAGGAGGTGTTCGGCACGCTGCTGCAAAACTGGGGCGTCGTGCTCGCCGGGATGATGCTGGTGGCAATGACCACGACGAGCTTCTACCTCATCACTGTCTATGCGCCGACGTTCGGCAAAACCGTCTTGCATCTGAGTACGGCCGACAGCCTGCTCGTGACGCTGTGCGTCGGGGTGTCGAACTTTGTGTGGCTGCCGATTGGCGGTGCGCTTTCCGACAGGATCGGCCGTCGGCCCCTGCTGATCGGCATGACGGTGCTGACCATCGCCACGGCATACCCGGCGCTTTCGTTCCTCGCGCACGCGCCCAGCTTCATGAACATGCTGCTCGTGCTGCTGTGGTTGTCGTTCATGTACGGCATCTACAACGGCGCGATGGTCGTCGCGCTTACCGAAGTGATGCCCGTGCAGGTGCGCGTTGCCGGGTTCTCGCTCGCCTATAGCCTCGCCACGGCGGTGTTCGGCGGCTTTACACCGGCCATCTCCACAGCGGCCATCCATATGACCGGCGACAAGGCCGCTCCCGGCTACTGGATGAGTCTTGCCGCCGCGTGCGCGCTCCTGGCGACGTTGATGCTCTATCGCCGCCGTGCAGTGACACTGGTGCCGGCGCACTGACGCCCAACGTATCCCGCGCCCCGCCTATTCACAAACACGTACGACCTGGCATGACCCTCACCATGAAGACTCTGTTTCGGAACCTGTGCGCAGCCGCGCTCGTCGCAACCTCGGCGGTGGCAGCCACCGTCCACGCTGCTGAATTGCACGTCATGAGTTCCGGTGGCTTTACGGCCGCCTATAAGCTGCTTGGGCCCAAGTTCGCCGCGCAGACGGGCAACACGCTCGACACTGCACTCGGCCCGTCGATGGGCAAGTCGCCCGAAGCGATTCCGAATCGGCTCGCACGCGGCGAACCTGCCGATGCCGTGATCATGGTCGGCTACGCACTCGACGATCTGATCAAGCAAGGCAAGGTCATCCCGGATTCGCGCGTGGAACTGGCCGACTCGCGCATCGGCATGGTGGTGCGCGAAGGTGCCGCCAAGCCCGATATCAGTTCACCCGAGGCCCTCAGGCAAGTGCTGCTGCATGCCAAGTCGATCGCCTACTCGGACAGCGCAAGCGGCGTCTATATCGAGCGCGAGCTGTTCAAGAAGCTGGGCATTGAAGAGCAGGTCAAGGCAAGGGCGAAGATGATTCCGCGTATTCCGGTGGCGTCGGTGGTGGCGACGGGCGACTACGAAATCGGCTTCCAGCAAGTGAGCGAACTGCTGCCGGTGCCGGGTGCAACCTTCGTCGGGAAGATTCCCGAGTCGCTCCAATCTGTGACGCGCTTTGCTGCGGGCATCCCCGTTGGCGCACAGCATCCGAAGGAAGCCAAGGCGCTTCTTGATTACCTCGCTTCGCCCGCCGTGCAGGCCGATGTGAAATCAACCGGGCTCGATTCCGTGCCGGCGCATTGAGATGGCGCGCCCGCGCGGCGGGTCAAGCCAAGCGCGTTTGTTTGTTCTTCATGCATCGCCTGCCGTCACGCCGCTGCGCTTCGCTTCAATGATCATCTGGTGAAATTCCTCCGCGGCGGGCGTCAATGCCCGGCCGCGCCGCTTCACGATGCCCACGCGCCGCTTCACGACAGGCTCCACCAGAGGCACGCTCGTGAGGATCGGATGGTCATGCCCCGGCATGGCCATCGAGGGCACTGCGGCGACACCCAGCCCCGCTTCCACCAATCCCAGCATGGTCGTCACGTGCCGCGTCTCACAGACGCTGGGCGCACGCGGAGCCACAGCCGACAGCGCCTGATCGAGCAGCAGCCGGTTGCCCGAGGTCTTGTCCACCGACACGTAGTCGTGCGCGTAAAGCTCGTTCCACGTCACGCGCTTCTTTCGGGCGAGCGGATGATCGCGCCGGCAGGCGGCAACAAACCGCTCCTGCAGCAGCATCTTGAATTCGATCTCGGGCTCCTGGCTGCCCATGAAGCTCAGGCCAAAGTCGGCTTCGCCGCTGATGACGGCGCCCAGCACTTCGTTCGCACTTGCATCCAGCAGCTTGACACGGATGCGCGGAAAGCGGCGGTGATAGCGCGCAATCAGGTTCGGCAGAAAGTAGTAGGCCACTGACGGCACGCAGGCGATGGTCACTTGCCCCAGGCGGCTCGATGAAACATCGCGGATGCCCAGCAGCGCGACGTCGAGGTCGTCGAGCAGTTGTTCGGCACTGCGGGCGAACACGCGGCCGACGGTGGTGAGCGTGACGCTGCGCGTGGTGCGCTCAAACAGGGGCACGCCGAGCGCGCTTTCGAGCTTGTCGATTCGACGGCTCAACGCGGGCTGGGAAATGCTGATCGCCTCGGCGGCCTTGCGGAAGTTGCCCAACTCCACCACCGCGCGAAACGCCTGCAAGTCCGTCAAATCGAAATTGATGCCCACCGGCCAGCCTCCACATCCCAGATGCGCAGCATTTTGCGCGATTTATCGCAGGGGTGACACGTCTCCAGCGGCGCACGGCATGGCTCGATCAGTTGCGTGCTGGGCACCGAAACGGGGTGCAGATTGCAAGCGGCCACGCCCGACAGCGCGCGAGCGCTTTATCAAAAAAGCTCATCAAACCTGCCAATGCGTTGAAATGCGCCGACGCTTCGTGTCACATGTCGCACCAAGCCACGTCACCCCTCTTTCGTAGGGGGGTATGGCACGGTTCGTGCAGCCTTGCGCACGGTTCGACGACAACAAAAACGTTGGGAGGGTGTATGCGAAACAAGCGGGTGTCCGGGGCACCACTGTTGGAAGAGAGCGTTGCACAGACGGCCTTGCGCATGGCGAATTGACGACTGCGGGCTCGATGAGGCCGAGCAACCAGATACCAGATGGATCTCTTCTTTCAAGGATGTCTTTGATGATCGTGTTTTCTCAACGATGGATTGCCGTCGCAGCGATTGCATTTGCGCTCGCGGGGTGTGGCGGCGGATCCGACAGCACGCAGGCCAGCAGCGCGAGTGGTGGCACGGGGACGCAAGGCGGCTCCAACGGGGGCACTAACGGAGGCAGCCCTGGCGGCCAGACCGGCGGGAATGGCGGCGGAAACACCGGCGGCGGCACGCCCAGCCTGTCGGCAAGCGCCGCGCTCGTCGCCAAGATGGGCAAGCCTTCGCGCGTGCTCGTCGGCCTGGGTTCGGGCCAGTCGATTTCGGATATGCAGAGCCAGGGCATTCGGCCTGACATCATCGACGTCTACCTCGTCGGGGCCGGGCCGGGTTCGTGGCCCTACTGGAACAGCCCTGACGGCGCGTACATCACGTATGCCGCGCAAGCTGCCCAGACCTATGGCGCCACCCCGATGTTCACCTTCTATCAGATGGCGCAGAACGGGGACGGCAACCTGAGCGGCATCACCGATGCGACGTTCATGAACACGTACTGGAGCCAGGCGCGATTGATGTATCAACGCATCGCTGCGCTGAATGCGCCCGTGCTGATCAACCTCGAGCCCGACTTCTGGGGCTATGTGTGGGCGCAGGCCCCGAGCCATGATCCAACGCAGATGGCGGCGGTGGTGAACAGCCAGCCGGAATGCAGCAGCCTGCCCAACACGGCCGCCGGCATCGGGCAGTGCCTGGTGCAGATGGCCCGCCAGATTGCACCCAAGGCGCTGATCGGATTCCCGCCCGCGTTCTGGTCGGGATCGCCGACTGCGGTTGCGGGGGAAATGCGCGCTGCGGCCGCGCACCAGGCTGACTTCATCGTCGCCCAGACCAGCGACCGTGACGCCGGCTGCCTGGAAGCTGCCGCCGTGTCGGAGTGCACGGGCCGCGGCGGTACGTTCTACTGGGATGAGAACAACGTCAACACGCCCAATTTCCATCAGTCGCAAACCAGCTACCTGGACTATCGGACTGCGTTGGGGAATGGGCTGCCCATTCTGTGGTGGCAGACGCCGCTGGGCGTGCCGTCCAGCACGCCGGGCGGCACCAATCAGCATTACCGCGACAACCGCGTCGACTACATGCTGCGCAACACGCAGGAATACGGCACCGGCCATACCTTTGCCATCGTCTTTGGCTCGGGCGGCACGTACCAGACGACGATCAACACCGACGGCGGCCAGTTCGCGCGGCTGCTCGGTCTGTATCTCGGTGGGGGCGGCGCCACCCTGCAATAACCGGGCGGGCGGCGCTCATGCGAGGCTAGGCAACCGTGGCGTAGTCAACGCGGTTGCGGCCTTTGCGCTTGGCTTCGTAGAGCGCATCGTCCGCAGCCTTGGTCAATGCGGCCAGCGACGGGAAGCTCGAGCGCCGCGCGGTCGCGCAACCGACGCTCACGGTGAACGGGGCCAAGCCTGTGTTGCCCACGGACGCGCCTGTGCCTTCCACTTCGGCACGGATGGCTTCTGCGATGCGCGTGGCGCCGGCCTCGCCCGTATCGGGCAACAGCACCACGAATTCCTCACCGCCATATCGGGCCGCGAGATCGCCGCGTCGTCGCGCATGCTTGGAGATGCACTGGGCGAGGTACTGGAGCGCGATGTCGCCCTGAGCATGGCCGTGCTCGTCGTTATAGCGTTTGAAGTGATCGGCATCGACAAAGAGCACGGAGAGCCGACTGTCATTGCGTTGCAGGCGATCCCACTCGTTTTCCAGCGCGACATCCAGAGCGCGCCTGTTCTTCAGCCCGGTGAGCGGGTCGGTTTGCGTAAGCTCCCGCAGGTGGTCTTCCGCCATCACGCGGCCCCGCAGCGCAAAAGCCAGGAGCCAGACACCTGCACAGAACGCAAGACTCACCGACAGCGACGACAGCCCCACGATCCACGACAGCCGCTGCCAGGGGGCAAGCGCATCGCTCATGGCCGGCGCGACCACGGCGATGAACGGTGTGCCCGGCACGCGCTGGAACGTATAGAGGCGGAGCACGCCGTCGCTGGCCGACGGCGCCACATAGAAGCCGGACTCCTGGTTGACCATGCGCGGGAACGTCAGCGACTTGTTGAGATTGAGCGCGCGCGCTGCGCTGGGCGGCGGATTTCTCGCCACCAGCGTTCCGTCCGTGCGGACGATGGCCGTGACGCCGCGCGGCCCGACATCGAGCTTTTCAAGAAGCTGCCGGAAGTAGTCGAGGTCGATCGCCACCAGCGCGGTGCCGGCAAACGTCCCATCCCGTCGGTTCATCCTTCGGCTCAAGGCGATGGCCTCCACCCCCGCGCGTGACCGGGCCTTGTAGACGGCGGACACGTAGAGGCCAACGTTTGCGTGGTCGCGATGGACGAGAAAGTAGTCGCGGTCGCTGAAATCCCACCGGTGCGTCAAGGAGCAGCAGCCGTCCACGAGCCGGCCCTTGTCGTCGGTCACGCCCATGCCGGTGACGTACCGGGCAGAAGCCGTCGGGCTGAACAGCAGATCGTGCCGGACCTCCGGATCGAGGTTGCGGATGCCGGGTTTATCGAGCGCAGCGATCAGCGTCTGCAATGACTGATCAGCCGACTCAACGGTGCGCGAGATGTGGCTGGCCAGAACGGCGGCGACATTCTTCGAGGTGTCGTGAGCATGCTCGATGGCCGTTTCCCGATTGGCCCACAGCGTCAGCACACTGATTGCCAGGACAATGAATGTCAGCAACGTTCCAAGTGCACCAACGATCAGGGGATGGTGGCCTGCCAATGTGGCCAGCCGTTGGGCAAAGGGACGAAGGGGCATGTCGTGGTCTTGGGCGACGACAAACCGCAACGCTGCCGGGTCGACGGGGCATCGTGCGGTCGATCTTGGGGACGGTATTGATAGGTGTGGGGCACGCCGTCACCGCTGGTTATCGGCACAAGACAGCAAAACTGCAGTCCAGCGACCGGTTTCTGTTGGAAGCCCAGCCCGCCGGACACAAAGTGCGGAGGCGGGCGGGGCATCCGCCGCTCGCCAGTCGGCGTCGGTCCGCCCACATCCGCACCCGGCTCAACCTGCGAGCGCTGCAGCGAAATCACGATACGAGCCCAGCGGCCGGCCCAGCAGGGTGGTCAGACGCTCGACATCGCCCGCCTGCGGAACCATGCCGTCGCTGACATACCGTTCGGCCATCAGGCGCATCTCATAAGCCATCCATTTGGGCAGGAAGTTCGTCAGGTTGCGCTCGAATCCGGTCGGGTCGTCGCCGCCGTAGGCCACGGGGCGGCCGAGCGTTTCTGACCAGATCGAGGCCAGCTCTGGGCCCGTCAGCGTATCCGGCCCCACAAGGTTGATGGTCTCGATCGGCAGCTTGCCCGGCGCCGCATCCCGGCGGATCACCTCGATGGCCGCGACTTCTGCGATGTCGCGCGTGTCGACCATCGCAACGCCCTTGCTGCCGATCGGCATCGGGTAGACGCCATGGTTGACGATGACGTCCTTCACCATGTGTTCGTTGTCCATGAAGTAGGCCGGACGCAGGATGGTGGCGCTGAAGCCCATCTGCTCGATCATGCGTTCCGCGCCGGACTTCACTGCAAAGTGCGGCACGTTCACGAAACGCTCGGCGTGCATGACCGACAGATAGACGACGCGCTCAACGCCGGATTCGCGTGCCACGTTCAGCGCAAGCAAGGCCTGCGTGAATTCGTCCCCGGCGACCGCATTGAGCAGGAACAGGGTCCGGACACCGGCAAAGGCACGCCGCAGGGAGTCCAGATCGAGCATGTCGCCCTGCACGACGTTCACGCCGCCCGGGAAGTCGGCTTTTGCGGGGTCGCGAACCAGCGCGCGCACGTCCGCACCGCGGTTGGCCAGTTGATGCACGACTTGGCGGCCGACGCGGCCCGTAGCACCAGTAACGAGGATGGTCATGATGTTCACTCCTTGAGTGGGTTGGGTTCCCAGCTAAGGTAGGTGATCCATCTATGGTCCGGAAGATGCTATAAATAGACAGCGTGTCTCAAAGGTGGAACACATGGATTTGCTGGCGCTTGCGGATTTCAACCTCGTTGCCCGACATGGAAGCTTTGGCGAGGCCGCCCGGGCGACGGGGCGGCCGAAGGCGACGCTTTCTCGCCGGGTCTCGGAGCTGGAGGGCAGTCTCGATCTGCGGCTGTTCGAGCGCGGTTCGCGCGGGCTCAAGCTGACGCAGGAGGGCCATGCGCTGTATGAGCGCACGGGCACGCTGCTCGCCGAGATCGCGGAAACCGCCGCGGCAATTGCATCGGGCAGCGAACAGCCGCGCGGACGTCTGCGCATCAGCGCGCCCATGCTGTTTTCGCAGGTCGCCATGGGCAAGCTGGTGGCCACGTTTGCGCTGAAGTATCCCGAGGTGCAGCTGGAGGTGACGACCGAAGACCGCAGCGTCGACATGATCGAAGAGGGGTATGACCTTGTGATCCGTGTCAACCCGGACCCGGACGAAAGCCTGATCGGACGCGTGTTCCTGCATGACCGCCTGGTCGTCGTAGCCGCGCCCGCACTGGAGCGCCCGTCGGGGCAAGCCGTGACGCCAGCCGTTGTCCGTGGCCCGGGCAGTGGGACCGCCGCCTGGGACATCACTGGGCCGGAGGGCAAGTCGCGCATCGGCATCAGGCCGATCGCGCAGTTGTCGTCGCTCATCATGGTGCGCGACACGGTCCGTCTGGGCGTGGGCGCCGCCTGCCTGCCGGTGTCACTGGTCGCACAGGACCTGGAGGCCGGCACGCTGGTGCATTGGGGCGATGTGGAGGGTTCTGATATCTCGGTCTGGGCGCTGTATCCGTCCAGACGGTTGCTGAGCGCCCGCGTTTCCGCTTTTCTCGACCATCTCAAAGACGCGTTCCCGACGGGCGAGCCGCAAGAGCTGGCGGCCTTTATCCGTTCGTCGCCTTAAAACGCGGGTGGCAAGCTGCCACGGCAGTTCCAGGAGACGCCGGCCTTGAAGACGAAATGGGTGACGGGCTTCCCGTTCGCTGCGCCAGTGTTTAAGCGTGGAACGCGAGGCTTGGACCGTGGGGTTCGAGTGTCTGAGGGTGAAGCTTCAGTGTCTGAGGGTGAAACTTCAGTGTTTGAGGGTGAAGCTTCAGTGTTTGAGGGTGAAGCTTCAGTGTTTGAGGGTGAAGCTTCAGTGTTTGAGGGTGGAGCTTCAGTGTTTGAGGGTGGAGCTTCAGTGTTTGAGGGTGAAGCGCCAGTGTTTGAGAGTGGAACTTCACTGTTTGGGAGTGAAGTTGCCGACCATCGTCACAACATGCGCTGGCCGCCCTACCAGTGCGGCCACACTCGGCAAGATCGTCGCCCTCGCGAAACTCAGAGCCCCAGTTGAGACAAACCGGGATGATCCTCCGGGCGGCGCCCAAGGGGCCAGAAGAACTTCCTGTCGGCTTCCTTGATAGGGAGGTCGTTGATGCTCGCATGGCGATGCGTCATCAGGCCTTGTTCGTCGAATTCCCAGTTCTCATTGCCGTAACTGCGATACCACTGACCAGCGTCGTCGTGCCACTCGTAGGCAAAGCGCACGGCGATACGGTTTCCTTCGAACGCCCACAACTCCTTGATCAGGCGATAGTCGAGTTCGCGCTTCCACTTCCGCTCGAGGAGCGCCTGCGCTTGTTCTCGACCGACAGGAAACTCCGTACGGTTACGCCAGCGGGTATCCAGGCTGTATGCCAGGACGATGCGGGCGGGTTCACGTGTATTCCACGCGTCTTCTGCCAGCCGAACCTTCTGGATGGCGGTCTCGCGGGTGAAGGGGGGGAGGGGCGGGCGCGCTTCCATGGCAACTCCATGCGGTTGTTGGTGGATGTAGACAGATCTGTCTATGTGCGAAGGTAGCGCATAGAGACAGATCTGTCTAGGTCGAGATTGCCGCTACACGGTTGGGGCAGACAAACTTGTCTACAATGCCCCTATGACCTCTGAAACCCGTGCCCCCAGCGATTTCTCTGCCCGTGAGCGCATCCTGTTGACTGCGCACGACCTCTTCTATCGTGAAGGCATTCGTGCAACCGGGATTGACCGCGTCATTGAGGTATCCCAGGTTGCGAAAGCGACGTTTTATCGGCACTACCCGAGCAAGAACGACCTCATCACGGCTTATCTGGATTTCCGCCACGACAACTGGATGCGGTGGCTTCGGGCAACGTTGGAGCGACATCTCGGTTCGGGAAGCCCGCCGCTGGATGCCTTGCTGGCGACCTTCAATGAGTGGTGGCGTCACCCGGACTTTCGCGGTTGCGCGTTCATCAACGCCGCCGTCGAACTTCCAGAAGCGGTTGAATTGGCGAGGCGCCACAAAGAGGAAATGACCGCGGCGTTCGAGACGCTTCTGCTACACGGAGCAGGACGACCGGCTCGGGCGAGAGCGCTGAGTTTGGCCGTGGATGGCGCCATCATCCACGCTCAGATGGGGCAGCCTTTGCGTACCGTTCTCGAGGCGCTCAAGCTGGTTGCTGAGCCGCTCCTCAAGGGGAAAGCGTAGGCCTGTGTCTCAGCTGCACACGGCTGGAAGAGCCGGTCAGCAGAGTTTGAGTGGCGCAACGATGGCGGCAGCCGTGCAGCCCCGAAGTTATGGAAGGTTCAAGCGCCGCGAACCTGTGCAATCGCCACCAGAATCACGGCTGCGTTGGCCGGCTGCTGGAAATGCGAATAGATCGCCCGTGCATGGCCGGCCCGGGGGCCAAGCACGTCCGCCAGGAAATCCGATGCCCCGTCGATGACGGCGGGCTGCTGCAGCCAGCCTTCAGCGCTTGTGACATGGCCTTCCAGCCGCACGATGTGGTCCAGTCGTTCGAGACCGCCCAGATGGGCATGGATCTGCGCCAGCACATTCAACGCCGCAAGCTCGGCCGCGCGTCGGCCTTCATCCAGAGTCAGATGGTTGCCGACTTGGCCTTGCCAGACGACCTTGCCCTCGGCCAGCGGCAATTGCCCAGAAATGAACAGCAGATGGCCTGCCTGATCGACGGCCGTGTAACTGCCCAACGGCTTGGGCGGATCGGGCAAGGCCAGCCCGCGCGCTGCAAGCCGTTGCTGTACGGACGACTCAAAAGCGGTTGCGTTGCTCATGACGCGACTCCTTGTTGATCGGGGCTGCCGCGATACCTTCACGGCAGTCCTCGGTCTTCAGTCAGTGGTAGGTGCAAGGCCTCAGCGGCCGGCGCTGAAACCACCGTCTACGGGCAGCACGGTGCCCGACACGAACTCTGCGTTGGCGAGGTAGAGCACGGCTGCGCTGACCTCATCGATGCGTGCGATGCGGCCCAGTGGGTGCATGCTGCCGAGTGCGGCATGTGTATCGGCCGGATGCATCGGCGTGTCTGTCACGCCAGGGGCCACCGCATTCACAGTCACGCCGAGGGGCGCCAACTCAAGCGCCAAGGCACGGGTTGCCTGGTTGATGCCGCCCTTCAGGGCTACCGCCAGGAGTGCCGGCACGCTGCCGTGCGGCTGCATGGCCAGCGAGGCGGTGATGTTGATGATCTTGCCGCGCTTGCGCTCGCTCATGTGCTTGGCGGCTTCCTGCGACGCGTACAACGTGCCCTTCAGGTTGGTGGAAATCTGCTCCTCGATTTCTTCGGGCGTGAACTGCACGAAGGGCTTGGCAGCGAAGATGCCGGCATTGTTCACCAGCACATCGACCTGCCCGAAGCGGGCGATGGCCTGGGCAAAAAGCTCGCGCGCAGATTCGGGCTTGCCGACATCCCCAGCCACACCCAGGAAGCGATCGCCGGCGTTCAGGCGGTCGGCAGCCGACTGCAGGCGTTGCGCCGAGCGACCCGAGCCGACGACGTTGTAACCCTCGTTGAGAAAAGCTTCGGCCAGACCAAGGCCGATGCCGCTTGTCGCGCCCGTGATGATGACGGTGGGATGTGCGTTGCTCATGATGAATCTCCAGTGCATGGGGTGATGGGGCCGGCGCCGTGTTGGAAGAGCGCCGCCGGTGGAATGCACTGTATTGCCGCCTTGGAAAGCAAAAAATAGGGTCGGCTACACTTGTCCTATTACATGGGGTAACAAATATGCACCGGCAATTCGACGACATCCTGCTTGGCAGCATCGAGCTGTTTTGCCTGGCCGCCGAGGCCGGCAGCTTTACTGCGGCGGCCAACACCGCAGGGGTGACGCCGGCAGCGGTGAGCCGCTCGATCGCGCGTCTGGAG
The DNA here is from genome assembly GCF_040544795.1 of Ralstonia sp. 1138. Classification (NCBI taxonomy): domain Bacteria; kingdom Pseudomonadati; phylum Pseudomonadota; class Betaproteobacteria; order Burkholderiales; family Burkholderiaceae; genus Ralstonia; species Ralstonia sp. 1138. The sequence goes on from NZ_JBEPKQ010000002.1 coordinate 1,092,992, forward strand.
AAACGCCTGGGCGTACGTCTGTTCGTGCGCTCGACGCGCAGTCTCCGTCTGACCGAAGGCGGCAGAGACTACTTCGAGCAATGCCGCGCCGCGCTCAACCAGCTGATCGAGGCGGAGCGCAAGGTGACGGGCGAACAGGTGCAGCCGTCGGGCACCCTGCGCATCAGTGCGCCGACCACGTATGGGCACTACCGGCTCCTGCCGTTGCTGCCCGCACTGCGGGAGGCATTTCCTCTGCTCAAGTTCGAACTCCACATCGGCAACCGCAATATCGACTTTCATGAGGAAAATTTTGACGTGGCGATCCGGTTTCGCACGCAACCGGATTCGACCATGGTCTCGCGCCATCTGGAGGACGCCGAACTCGTCGTGGTCGGCAGTCCCGCCTACCTTCAGCGAGCGGGGCGCCCTCACACGCTGGAGGACCTGAAGCAGCACGAGTGCATCCAGTTCGATCTGCCCAGCAGCGGCCGGCCGATCGCGTGGTTGTTTTCGGATGAAGGCAGGGATCGGGAGGTGCTGCCCACCGAAGGCCATTACCTGTGTGCCGAAGACGTATTGGCCGGCGTGACCCTGGCCAGGGCCGGTGCGGGGTTGTTCCAGACCTATCGCTTCATCGTCGAGAAAGACCTGGCCGATGGCACGCTGGTGGAAGTGCTGCAGGCGTATGCAGGCAGGTCTCGGCCAGTCAGTCTGGTGTACCCGCATGGCCGTTTGTTGCCATTGCGCGTGCGGGTGTTCGTGGAGTTTCTGGTGGAGCGGGCTGCGGCGCTGGCGCATCAGCGTGCAGCTGCGGCGCGGGTTCGAAGCAAGCGGAAATAGAGGTCTTGCTTGCGCCAAGGTTGCGTTCCGACAGTGGAATCCGTGCCGCTGGTTCGGCCCGAACGGATCCCGATCGGATCTCCCCCTGGATTTTTGAAGCGGTTGCCGGACGTTCACGCAACTCTGAATTTTTGCGGGTGCCCGTCGGCCCCGGACGTCCTGATACAACCTCTCCGGAAATCCGACGCACTAGGCGAGCACAAGTCCCAAGCTGTCTGGCACGCTCTCGGGATCGAAACAGTGGAAGAGAGCAGGGATTAGCCGACAACCGAGTGTGGAACTGTCCATGCCGCACAGCAAAAGAGGCTAGGCTTCGTATTTCGTCAACTGCTCGCCGCGGCCCGCGATGCCAAACATGCGTATTCCCCCAATGAAGGCGATCATCGCATTCGAATCCGTCGCGCGGACGAAGAGCGTGAATCGCGCGTCCGAAGAGCTTGGCCTGACAGCCTCGGCTGTCAGCCACCAGATCAGCAATCTGGAGGCGGCGATTGGCCAGCCTTTGTTCTTCCGGCAAGGGCGCGGCTTAGTACTGACGCCCGTAGGCGAGCAGTACTTGCGTGACATCACGGGGGCGCTTGCCGACTTGGGCCGTGCCACTGAGCGCGCCTCCAGCCGCGCCGAAGTCGAGATCTTGCGCGTGCACTCCAGCCCGAGCTTCGGCCTGATGTGGCTGTTGCCCCGGCTCGCGGCGTTCCAGGAGGACCACAGCGACATCCGCTTGAATGTCTCGTGTTCGTATGAGGATGTCTCGTTTACCAGCGGCTTTTACGACATCGATATCCGCTATGGACACGCACATTGGCGCGACGTCCAGATCAAGACGCTGCGCGGCGAACGCATTGTCCCGCTGGCGTCGCCCGCATATCTAGACAAACACCCGGTGTCATCCCCAGAGGATTTGCTCGCGCATCGACTCATTCGATCCGAAACGCCGCTTGTGCAGTGGCAACAGTGGTTCGCGCGTGTGGGCGTTGAACACATGCATGTGGCGTTCGACTTTGCGTTCGACCGCTCATACATGTCGCTTGAGACCGCGGCACTCGGGCTTGGCGTGGCGTTGGAGAGCACGTTGCTGGCCTCGGTCCTCGTGGCGCAGGGACGGCTGGCGCCAGTGTTTGGCGACGACCACGCGCTTGAGGTCGCTGGACACCACATCGTGTTTCCACCACAGAACGCCGACCTGCCCCGCGTGAAGCGCTTTCTTGCCTGGGTCGACCGGCAACTGACGCTGCATCCGACGACATAGCGCCGCGGGCTTGTCTGGTGCCGCGCACCAAGGCCGCCGCGGCCCATATCTGAAAATTTCTCAGCCATAGTTGAATCCAACTGCGTTGATCGAATGGCCTGCGGGAACAACACTGCAGCCAACAAGATTCCAACAAGCAGGAGACAACGATGTTGCTCGAGAACAAGGTAGTCATCGTGACCGGGGCGGCCTCGCCCCGCGGTATCGGCAAGGCGACGGCGAAGGCGCTTGCTGCACACGGTGCACGGGTGGTGGTGCTGGATCTGCGGCTTGAAGATGCAGAGCAGGCGGCGCGCGATCTGGGGGAAGGGCATCTGGGCCTCGCCTGCGATGTAACCGATCGCAGCGCCTGCGATGCCGCTGTGCAAGCCGCTCTCACCAAATACGACCGCATTGACGGTCTCATCAATAACGCCGGGATCACGCAGCCGCTGCGCACGCTGGACATCCAGGCCGGCAATTTCGACGCTGTGGTCGATGTGAACTTGCGCGGCACGCTCTATATGTCGCAGGCTGTGTTGCCGCACATGAAGGCGCACAAGGGCGGCAGCATCGTCTGCATGTCGTCGGTATCCGCACAGCGTGGCGGCGGTATTTTCGGTGGCCCGCACTACAGCGCCGCAAAGGCGGGCGTGCTGGGGCTGGCCAAGGCCATGGCACGGGAATTTGGTGGCGACAATGTCCGCATCAACTCCATCACGCCGGGGCTCATCCAGACCGACATCACCGGGGACAAGCTCACACCCGAGATGCGCGCGGAGATCATCAAGGGCATTCCGCTCGGCCGGCTTGGCGATGCGGCCGACGTTGCCAACGCGTGCCTGTTCCTCATCAGCGATCTGTCTGCCTACTTGACAGGCATCACGCTCGACGTGAACGGCGGCATGCTGATCCACTGAACGACCCACACCGCCATGGCTGGCATACCGGCCGTGGACTTCTTCGAGACACAGGCACCCGGGCCCACCCGGGGCACATGGTAGGAGACACCATGACCACGAAGTTTGCATCGCCCTTGCCGGGCGACGAGTCGGCGCGCGCGGATGCGGCCACGTTCGAGTCCCGCACCTACGCCAAGGTTGCGCGTCGGCTCATTCCCTTCCTGATGATCTGTTACCTAGGCGCCTATCTGGACCGCGTCAACGTGGGCTTCGCCAAGCTCCAGATGCTCAATGATCTGCGGTTCAGCGAGACGGTGTATGGCTTGGGCGCCGGCATCTTCTTTCTCGGCTACTTTCTCTTTGAAGTGCCAAGCAATGTGATCCTGCACAAGGTGGGCGCGCGCAATTGGCTGGCGCGCATCATGTTGACGTGGGCCGTCATCTCAGCGGGCTTTGCGTTCGTGAGCACGCCGACGTCGTTCTACGTGCTGCGCTTTCTGCTCGGGGTCGCCGAAGCGGGCTTCGCGCCGGGCGTCATTCTGTACATGACGTACTGGTTCCCGTCGCAGCGCCGGGCCAAGGCATTGTCGATGTTCTTCATGGCGATCCCGCTGGCAGGCATCGTCGGCGGGCCGCTGTCGGGCTACATCCTGCATACGTTCCACGGTGCGGCGGGGTTGGCCGGCTGGAAGTGGCTGTTCCTCATCGAAGCCTTGCCTTCGCTGCTGCTGGGTGTGGCGATTCTCTTCTATCTCGACAACGGGATTGCCAACGCCAAGTGGCTGACCGATGCGGAAAAGGCGCTGCTCGAGCGCAACGTCGCCGGCGACAACGCACAGAAAACCGCACATGGTTCGGTGGGCGCCTTCATCGCAGACCGCCGCCTGTGGCTGCTGGCCGCCATCTACTTCTGCGTGGTGCTTGGGCAATACGGGCTAACGTTCTGGCTGCCGACGTTGATCCGCAAGGCTGGCGTGGCGGATCCGCTGTTGGTGGGCGTGTTCACCGCCGTGCCCTACGTATGCGCCATCGTCGCGCTGCCGCTGATCGGCATGAGCGCTGATCGCCACCGCGAGCGCCGCCTGCATCTTGCCGTGCCGATGGTGGTGGCCGCCGCCGGGTTCGCAGCGCTGCCGTTGATTGGCAACGTAGGCGCCGCGCTGGTCTGCCTGAGCATTGCTGCCGCTGGGATCCTGTCTTCGTCATCGCAGTTCTGGTCGTTGCCCACCGCCATGTTGGGCGGCATGTCGGCCGCTGCAGGCATCGCTGCAGTCAACTGCTTCGCCAACCTCGCAGGGTTCTTTTCTCCGGCCATTGTCGGCTGGCTCAACGATCTGACGGGCAAATCAACAGCGGGGCTGATCTTCATCTCTTCGGCCATCGTGCTCGGCGCCGTGCTGGTGTTCTTTGTGCCGGCCAAGGCCGTCAACCGCTGAGTTGGCTGCTGTCTGTGCCTCATGTTTCCGCATCAATCCAGGAACAATCATGACTTCCACATCATTGCCACCAACCGACGCCGTGCCCCTGGCCGAGCGCGCTTACCGCATCCGCCGCAACGCGCTCTTGATGGGCGAAGTGCAAGGCCAGGGCTACATCGGACAAGCGCTGGACATTGCCGACGTGCTGGCCGTCGCCTACTTCGGCGCCATGCGCTACCGGCCCGAAGACCCCGACTGGGAGGGCCGCGACCGCTTTTTGCTCTCCAACGGCCACTATGCGATTGCGCTCTACGCCGCGCTGCTCGAAGCCGGCATCCTGCCGGCCGAAGAGCTGGCGACGTACGGCAGTGACGATAGCCGGCTGCCCATGTCCGGCATGGCAAGTTATACGCCCGGCATGGAGATGTCTGGTGGCTCGTTGGGGCAGGGGCTCACGATTGCAGTCGGCCGCTGCCTCGGCCTCAAACGCAAGGGCTCCGACGCGTTCGTCTACACGCTGTTCTCAGATGGCGAGCTGGACGAGGGTGCCGTATGGGAGGGGTTGCTGTCCGCCGCGCATTGGAAGCTGGACAACCTGATCGCCGTGGTGGACGTGAACAACCAGCAGGCCGACGGCCCGTCGACGCAGATCATGGCGTTCGAGCCGTTGCTGCCGAAGCTTGAAGCGTTCGGCTGGTTCACCCAGCGCGTGGATGGCAACGACATCGATGCGGTCAAGGCCGCCTTCGATGCAGCGCGCGCACACAAGGGTGCGCAGCCGCGCATGATTATCTGCGATACCCGCATGGGTTGCGGTGTTCCGTTCCTGGAGCAACGCGAAAAGAATCACTTCATCCGCGTTGATGCGCACGAATGGCAGCTCGCGCTGCAAGCACTGGAAGCCGGGAGGACCGCATGAGCAGCACCGTCATCAACAAGCCCAAGCTGAAGACCTCGGCCATGATCGCGTCGATCGCCGGGGAAGGGCAGGCAACCCGCCCAGCACCGTTTGGGCATGCGCTGGCCGAGTTGGCGCGCGTAAAGCCGAACATCATCGGCATGACCGCGGACCTGGGCAAATACACCGATCTGCACATCTTCGCCAAGGAATTTCCGGACCGCTACTACCAGATGGGCATGGCTGAGCAGTTGCTCATGGGCGCCGCCGCCGGCTTGGCCAATGAAGGTGCACAGCCGTTTGTGACGACCTACGCTGTCTTCGCCACCCGTCGCGCATACGACTTCATGCACCAGACGATTGCCGAAGACAACCTCGACGTAAAGATCATCTGCGCGCTGCCTGGGTTGACCACCGGCTACGGGCCGAGCCACCAGGCCGCCGAAGACCTCGCGCTGATGCGCGCCATGCCGAACATGACCGTCATCGACCCATGCGACGCGCTGGAGATCGAGCAGATGGTGCCGGCCATTTCGGCGCATGAAGGGCCTGTCTATGCGCGCCTGCTGCGCGGCAACGTGCCGGTGGTGCTTGACGAATACGGCTATCAGTTCGAGCTGGGCAAGGCCAAGCTGCTGCGCGACGGCGCCGAGGTGCTCGTCATCTCGTCGGGCATCATGACGATGCGCGCGCTCGAAGTGGCCAAGTCGCTGGAGGGCGATGGCATTGGCGTGGGCGTCCTGCACGTGCCGACGATCAAGCCGCTCGATACGGAGACGATCCTGCGCGAGGCACGACGCTCAGGCCGGCTCGTGGTGGTGGCAGAGAACCACACCGTGATCGGCGGGCTGGGCGAGGCGGTCGCAGGCACGTTGATGCGCGCCGGCGTCAGCGTGCCGTTCCGCCAGGTGGGACTGCCGGATGCGTTCCTGGATGCCGGTGCACTGCCGACGCTGCATGACCGCTACGGCATTTCCACCAATGTCATGGCATCCACGATTCGGGGATGGCTGGACTAACAAAAACGCCTCCGCCCGTCGGTGGAGGCGTCTTTGCCATTCAGGGTCGAATTTCTTCGCATTCGTCGGATACTGAGTATCTGACGCGACGAAAGCGCATTTCGCCTTCGTAAGTTTCAGTTTGCTGGCTTTCATCGCTTGGCGATAACGTTCGTCAACTTATGCCAAGCGAGGTTGGCGCCGCGTAAGCAGTCGTGGCAAGTCCTCGAAGGGGTCACATTTACAGTCCCGACAACGCCGACACTCGCGCTGAACCGTCTTTGACTGTTGCATCGCGAGCATTTGCAAGAGTGCTTCGCGGGGCGGAATCTTCTCCCGTCGCTTCCCTGCCTTTCTTCGTTTATGGCAAAAGATCGGATCGATAAGACCTCTAGCAACAATATCGCTCTCCCCGCGCTCACAGGATGGCGTCGTTTCCATTCCGGAAGAACGCGGGTCCTACTTCCTCTATTGTCAATTTGTGATTTCAGTCGCCTGAGCGGTCCAACCTGCGACCCGCTCGCTCAAGGACAACCCAAGGCCCGGGCGCGTGGGGACAATCATCCGCCCATCGCGGGTGTCCAGCTTCTCGTTGAACAGGGGCTCCAGCCACTCGAAATGCTCGACCCACGGTTCCCGGGAATATGCCGCCGCAAGGTGAACGTGTAGTTCCATTGCAAAGTGCGGCGCAAGCATGAGGCCCGCGTGGTCCGCCAACGCGGCAATCCTGAGGAAGGGGGTGACGCCTCCAACGCGCGGGCCATCCGGCATGAGGTAATCCGCCCCGCGCTGTCGGATGAATTCCCAGTGCTCTGGCACGCTGGTCAGCATCTCCCCCGTGGCGATCGGCGTGTCGAACTGTGCGGCCAGGGCGGCATGGCCCTCTGCGTCATGGCAATCAAGCGGTTCTTCGATCCAAACCAGGTTGAATTGCTCGAAGGTGCGGCACATACGCTGTGCAGTCGGTCGGTCCCACTGCTGGTTGGCGTCCACCATGAGCGGGAAGTCATCGCCGAGATGCTTCCGCACCGTTTCGACACGCTTCACATCCAAGGCGCGATCCGGCTGACCAACCTTGAGCTTAATACCCCCGATGCCCTTGGCGCGCGAGATGTCGGTATTGACGAGCAACTGATCAAGTGGGGTATGCAGGAACCCACCCGAGGTGTTGTAGCAGCGAACGGAATCACGTTGCGCACCCAGTAGCTTTGCAAGCGACAAATTGGCACGTTTCGCTTTCATGTCCCACAAGGCGACATCGAAGGCGCCGATAGCTTGGGCAGCCAAGCCGCTTCGGCCCACCGATGCGCCAGCCCAAGCGAGCTTGTCCCACAGGCGCGCGATGTCATTCGGATCTTCGCCGATGAGTGCTGGCGCGATCTCTTTGGCATGCGCAAACTGGCCTGGCCCACCTGCACGTTTGGAATAGCTGAAGCCCAGACCGCGATGGCCGTCTGCCGTGCTGATCTCGACAAACAGGATGGCGATTTCCGTCATCGGCCTTTGGCGGCCGGTGAGGACTTTCGCGTCGCTGATTGGGGCAGCAAGGGGCAGGAAAACAGAACTGATGCGAATGTGCTCGATGCGGTCGCGAGCGAGCTGGCGGGTAAGAAGGCTGTCAGGATGATTCATGGTGATTGCTAAAGAGAAGAAATGGAAAGTTTGACTGCTGCTACATCGAGATCAGGGCAACGATTTCGCGGCAGCCGTTGATGAAATCGAATTGATATCGGGTGCGGCTTCGGAGGGAAGGCGCTCAAGCTTGCCGACCACCAAGAGATAAGAGAACGCACCCGCCAGAGCGACGCCTGCAACGTAGGTGAGCGCAGCCTCGAATGAACCGGTCTGCTTGATCATCCAACCGATGGCCAACGGCGTAACGATGCTTGCGAGATTGCCGCACAGGTTGAAGATGCCGCCGCTGACGCCCATGGCTTTCTTGGGCGAGACATCGCCCACGATGCACCAGCCGAGATTTCCAATACCCTTGGCGAAGAAGGCGATCGACATCACGAGCACCACGATGGCGGTCGACTGCACGTAGTTGGCAATGACGATGCTGCTGGACAGGGCCAGCCCGGTAATGATCGGGATCTTGCGGGCAGCGGTCAGACTGAAGCCACGCTTGAGCATCCAGTCAGACCACAGGCCCCCGATCATTCCGCCCAGGCAACCGGCAACGGCGGGAATCGCGGCCACCACGCCCACCTTCAAGATCGACATGCCCTTCGCCTCGATGAGGTAGGTCGGGAACCATGTCAGAAAGAACCACGTAATAGACGTCAGGCAGAACTGACCGATATAGATGCCCACCATCATGCGATTGGCCGAGATCGCTTTCAACTGACGCCAGCTGAACGGACTCGGACCATCTGTCATGGTGGGCAGGCCGCCGCCGGTGGAGATGTACTGAAGTTCTGCGGCGTTCACCCGGGCATGCCTGGATGGTTCACGGACGACGCGTAGCCATACCAGTCCGAGCAAAACACCTACGGCGCCCGTAGTGAAAAAGACGTACTGCCATCCCCATGTACTGACGGTGAACGTCATGATGGGCGTGAATGCTGCCAGCGCGAAGTACTGGGCTGACTGGAACACTGATGTCGCTAGCCCCCGTTCCTGCGTGGGAAACCACATCACCGTCAGCCGGCTGTTGCAAGGGAACGCTGGCGATTCGGCTATTCCCATCAGGAAGCGCAGCGCGAAGAGGACGATGAAGGCTGACGCAGCAAACAGGTGCACGTAGCCCTGGAGGAATGTCAGGGCAGACCATGTAAGCAGGCTGACTCCAAGCACGATTCGCGCACCGAACCGGTCGAGAAGCAGGCCGCCGGGGATCTGCATTGCCGTGTAGGCCCATCCGAAAGCCGAAAACGCGATGCCCATGGCCATTGCGTCAAAGCCGAGGTCGTGGCGCATCGCGGGTGCCGCGATAGACAGCGTGGCGCGGTCCACATAGTTGAATACCGTCACGATGAAGATCATCGACAAGATGAACCATCGCACCCGGGTTCGATGCGCGAGTTGAGTTGGCACGGTCATACGGGTCTCCTGTGGGATGCCAGGCTCGCTTCTAATTGAGCGAGATCTTTCTTTGCGGGGCCGCCTTCGGTGTCATGTGAAATACGGCACCCGACGAAGCCATTATTAGATGATTGCGCAATCATTCAAGCGGAATTGATTGCGCAATCATCCTCGTTTACCCTGCGGTTACCGAGGGTGACGAAAACGTCCTCCCTCCATCCCCCACTGACTCTGCCGGGAGGGCAATATGGCCAGAAAGCCGAAAAGCCGGTCGCAAGGCACGTCTGCCGACGGGACGTCCAGCGTGACACTCATCGATGTGGCTCGTATGGCCGGCGTCGCGCCCATGACGGTTTCGCGCGCTCTGAATCGTCCTGAACTCGTCCGAGAGGAGACGCAGAAGAAGGTATTGGCGGCTGTGCGGGCAACGGGATATGTGCCAAACATGCTTGCCGGCGGCCTTGCCAGCAGCCGCAGCCGGTTGGTGGCTGTTCTGCTGCCTACCATTGCCAGCTCCATCTTTGCCGAGACAGTCCAGGCATTGATGGATGGATTGTCGGTGGCGAACTACCAGACGCTGATAGGTTTGACGGGCTACTCCGCCAGTCGTGAAGAAGCCTTGGTCGAGGCACTGCTAGGGCGTCGGCCAGATGCCATCGTTCTCGCGGGAACCGACCACACCAGCACGACTGTCGACCGCTTGACCAGGGCCGGCATCCCCGTCGTGGAAATCTGGGATCTGACCGAGAAGCCCATCGATATGGCCATCGGTTTCTCACACGAACAGGTCGGACGGGACGTTGCTCGCCACCTAGTGAAGAAGGGCTATCGCCGCTTCGGCGTCATCTCGGTCAACGACCCACGCGGCTTGCGGCGATGTGAAAGCTTCAAGGCAGAGCTTGCGAGACAAGGCATCAGCGACTGTCCGTTCGAAACACTGCCCGCACCGGCAACGCTTGAGGGCGGGCGGCGCGGGCTGTGGCGCATGCTCGAATACACAAGGCCTGACATCATCGTCTGCAGCTCCGACACGCTTGCTGAGGGCGTCCTGATGGAAGCAGCCAGCCGGGGCATGCACGTGCCTGACGATTTGGCGGTAATGGGTTTCGGCGATCTGACCATGGCGGCGCAACTGCACCCCGCGCTATCCACGGTCAAGGTCGGCGGTGCGGATATCGGCAAGCGGACGGCAGCAGCTTTGCTTGAACGGTTCCAGATGGCCGCCGCCCGAGGCCCGGTGTGCATCGATACCGGTTTCTCCATCATTGATCGGGAGAGTGCCTAGTGCAGCAATCGTCCGGGTGCGGCGACACGATCGCATAACTGGAAGATTCTCGGCTGCCAGCGTCTAGCGAAAGATCATTTAGCTTTGCTCGCCGCCATCCCGAGATCGTCTTTGCCCATGAGCCAGTCGACTAGATGATCGCGAAACCCTTCAGCCGCAGGCGACACTGTCCGGCTAGTGGAATGGTAGAGACACACTTGCCGCATCACCTCTGGATCGACGATGTGTCGCATCACCAGACCAAGCGGGCGGCCCAATAGGCCAACATAGGCCGGTGCAAGCGTAAGCGCCAACCCCTCGGCCGCCATCCCCAGCGCTGTACTGATGTTGTCCACGATATCCATGGGTGCAATGCGCTCGTGTTCGTCTGCGCCGGCTCGCATCAGGGATACGTTGCGTTCGTAGTCCCGCCCCGCCGCAACGAGCGGCTGATGACGCAAGTCTGCCCATGCAATTTCCCGCCGCTTGGCGAGTGGATGGCTGCGCGCACACCAAAGCACCCAAGGACTTTGGAATAGGCCGACGCTCGCGACATCCTCCGACACCCCCTGGTCAGGTCCGATGGCGAGATCAACGTCAGCATTGACCACCATGTTGATGAGATCGTCCACCGCCGCGTCGCGGATGCGAATCACGACCTTAGGGTGATCTTTCACATAGGCCTTGATTGCCGCGGGCAGGATGGTGCTGGCAACCACCAGGGGCGCAGCGACGCGCACGATGCCCGCCGCGCGATTGCGGATGTCATCCGCGGATGACTGGGCCAGTTCAATGTGCTTGAGCACGCTTCTGGCCGGCGCCAAAAACTCGCGTCCCGCTGGGGACAGCATCACGCTGCGGGTCGTCCGATCAAACAGTCGAAAACCCACCGCCGCCTCGAGTTCCGCCACGAGTTGGCTGATCGCCGAGGCTGACAGACTCATTCGCTCACCCGCTTTGGCAAAGCTACGAACGTCGGCAACGGTCAGGAAGGCGCTGAGTTGTCGCGGGGTGAAACGCGCTTGAGACATGTTCGACCGATTAATAAGACAAGCTTCATAATAGGCCACTATTCATCGATTGTGTTGTTCTATGTCGTGCCGCATGCTCGCGCCAGTCCAAAGAAAAAATAAGCGATTCCACCCAAGGAGACACCATGGCGCCCCCCACCATTGCGGCCCTCGCCACGACGGGCGATTCTGAAGAACGCACCTACAGAAAAGTCACGTGGCGGTTGGTCCCGTTTCTTTGCCTGTGCTTCGTGATCGCGTTTCTAGACCGCGTCAATGTTGCTTTTGCCAAGCTTCAGATGGTCTCCCAGTTGGGATGGAGCGAGCAGGCCTATGGCTTCGGTGCCGGCATTTTCTTTCTCGCCTATTTCCTGTTCGAGGTTCCGAGCAACCTCGTCATGCATCGCGTAGGCGCGCGGCGCTGGATCGCGCGGATCATGATCACGTGGGCGTTGCTCACAGGCGTCATGGCGTTCGCACACTCCACCACGGCGTTCTACGTAGTGCGCTTTTTGATCGGGGCGGCCGAAGCGGGGTTTTTTCCCGCCATCATCCTGTATCTGACCTACTGGTATCCCGCCAACCGAAGGAGCCGCGTGATCGCCATCTTCATGACGGCCATCCCGATCGCTGGGGTCAGTGGGGGTGTGCTATCGGGGTGGATCCTGACTGCGCTCGACGGCTATCACGCGTTGGCCGGCTGGCAGTGGCTCTTTCTTGTCGAAAGCGTTCCCTCGCTCGTCATTGGCATCGCCGCCCTTTTTTATCTCGACGACAGCATTCATGCCGCCAAATGGCTGACCCCGGCGGAGCAGCAACTGCTGGTTGCCAACATTCAAGCGGATAGCCAACGCAAAACGACGGTTTCATTGTCTGCTGCGTTTCGACGACCCCTTGTCTGGGTCTTGGCACTCGTCTACTTCGGGGCAGCCATGGGCCAGTACGGATTCGGGTTCTGGCTTCCTTCCATCATCAAAAATCTGGGTGTGAAGTCGCCCTCTGAAGTCGGGCTGCTGTCCGCGATTCCGTATGCGTTTGGTATTGCGGCCATGCTCGTTGTCGGACGCAGTGCCGATCATCGAAACGAGCATCGTTGGCACTACTTGGTGGCGGCGATTGCGGGAGCGGCCGGGTTGGCCTTGAGTGCTGCATATAGCGATCATCGAGCCGTCTCAATTGTGGCGCTTACGCTGGCTTGCATGGGTCTGCAGTGTCTTGCGCCTGTGTTCTGGCGAATTCCAACTTCCCTGCTGGGCGGCGTTGCAGCCGCTGCTGGCATCGCGTTGATCAACTCAGTGGGCAATCTCGCCGGCTTCCTGAGCCCTTACATGGTCGGCTGGATTGTCGATCACACCGGCAGTACGAACCTGGCGCTCTACGTCATTGCCGGATGTCTCTTTGCGTCGGGCGCCATCGTATTCGCGCTTCGAGACCAGTCGCACAAGGCCGCTGCCAGCCTGCTCAATCAGGAATCTGCATCATGAAACACCACCTAGAAGACTTGTACGCCGCCCTGGTCGACGTGCTCGGAGAGGCTTGCATCGTCCGTGACGAGGACCTCGTGTCGGCGTACGCCGGCGACTGGAGCGAAGCGCCAAGGCAGTTGCCCGGACTGGTTCTGCTGCCGCAAACGCCGCAACAGGTGGCGGCGGCGCTCGACGTGTGTTCGCGCTTTTCGCAGCCTGTTGTGGTGCAAGGCGGCCTGACCGGGCTTGCCGGTGGAGGCACGCCGCGCCCGGGCGAGATTGCGCTTTCGCTCTCGCGGCTGAACCGCATTGAAGAGATCGATGCGGTTGGCGGTATCGCCGTCGTACAAGCTGGGGTGGTCCTTGAAGCGCTGCAGAAGAGCGTTGAAGAGCACGGGTGGTCATTCCCCTTGGACCTCGGTGCGCGAGGATCCTGCCAACTGGGCGGAAACGCGGCCGTCAATGCGGGGGGAAACCGCGTCATCCGCTACGGAACCATGCGCGCGATGGTGCTGGGCATCGAGGTTGCGTTGCCCAACGGCACCCTCCTTACGATGCTCAACCGAGTGGAGAAAAACACCACCGGCATCGACCTGAAGCATCTTTTCATTGGCAGTGAGGGGACGCTGGGTGTCATCACGCGGCTCGTCTTGAAGCTGACCCCCAAGCCGACCAGTTCGTGCACCGCGTTGTGCGCACTGCCTTCATTCTCGTCCGCCGCTCGACTCCTTAAACAAGCGCGTATGGCGCTGCCAAGCCTCTCGGCATTTGAGGTGATGTGGGCCGATTTCATGGCAGCGGCTATCCAGATTGCATCCTTTCGCCAGCCATTTACAGCAGAGGCGCCCGTCTACGTCCTGATTGAAACGCAGGGTGCCAACGAGGATGAAGAGCGTCGGCAACTCGAGACCTTCCTGGGCGACGCGTTGGAAGCGGAGACGGTGATGGACGTCATCGTTGCGCAGTCGCTCGATGACAAGGAACGGCTGTGGCAATACCGGGAAACTGTCGGCGAACTTCTGGCGCAGATGAAACCCCACGCTGCGTTTGATGTGGGAATCCCGATGGCCGCCATGGAGACGTTCGTGAGTTCGACCCGAGAGGTTTTGACGCGAAGGTTCCCAGATCAGCAGCATCTGTTCTTCGGACACATCGGCGACGGCAACCTGCACGTTCTGTCGGGCCCCCATTCGACAGACGAGAACCTGCATTGCGTCGAGGACATCGTCTACACCGCGGTTCGGGACGTGGGCGGCTCCATCTCTGCGGAACATGGCATCGGCGTCATCAAGAAGGCGTTCTTGCACAACAGCCGGTCCACGGAGGAAATCTCGCTGATGCGCAGCCTCAAGGCATTGTTCGACCCGAATTCGATTCTCAACAGCGGCCGGATTCTATAAACAGCAAGAGGGGAAGCACGATGAAAGTCCTGGTCGCAGTCAAGCGCGTGATCGATTACAACGTGAAGGTTCGCGTGAAGACGGACGGCAGCGGTGTCGATCTGGCCAACGTCAAGATGAGCATGAACCCGTTCGACGAGATCGCCGTGGAAGAGGCGGTTCGCCTGAAAGAGGCGGGCGTCGCTACCGAAGTGATCGCCGTTTCGTGCGGCGTGACGCAGTGCCAGGAAACCCTGCGCACCGCCATGGCCATCGGTGCCGATCGCGGCATTCTGGTCGAAACCACTGAAGAGCTGCAGCCGCTGGCGGTCGCCAAGCTGCTCAAGGCGCTGGTCGACAAGGAACAGCCGCAACTGATCATCCTCGGCAAGCAGGCGATTGACGACGATGCCAACCAGACCGGCCAGATGCTGGCTGCACTGGCTGGCCTGCCGCAAGCCACGTTTGCCTCGAAGGTGCAGATTGCTGACGGCAAGGCTTCGGTCACGCGTGAAGTGGACGGCGGCCTGGAAACCCTGTCGGTCAAGCTGCCGGCCGTGGTCACCACCGACTTGCGCCTGAACGAGCCGCGCTACGTGACGCTGCCGAACATCATGAAGGCGAAGAA